>NZ_LJCO01000023.1 GCF_001399675.1 Paenalicyclobacillus ferrooxydans | reverse complement strand
CTCCCTCGTGGAATAAGGTTTTTCTCACGAATGCTCGCTCATTCGCAGGATTTCATTGTCCTGTTCAAGTAGGATTAAGAAGGAACGGTTAATTAGGCTAAACTCTAGGCGTTTGAGGGCATGTGGGAACAGAAGGTGCGGTGCGATTTCACAGCATCTTCCAAAACGTTTCTCTACTGCACGCTTTCCTCCACAAGGTCCTCGGGATTCACTCTCCCAAATCTCGACGGGTCTAAGCCCTTACATTCCTTCGTCCTATCTATCCAAGGTGTGGAGTCCGATCAACGTTATTGGAATGGGTCTAAGCCCTTAAGTCCCACATTCTCGGTACCCCGTGCTTTCTTTGTGAAATCCTGCGAATGAGCCAACCTACGTGTCCGGGCGTAATTGGATATTTAAGCTGCTAACGGGAATTGAGCCTTGTCTAGGTTGAATTCTTCTCCTGTCCTTGCCATGGCTACGAGCATGCGAGCCAGCTTTCCGATTAGTTTCATCATGGATTGCATCTTCGTCATACGCTTCACTTCAATGTTGTGAGCATGCAGGGCTTGAAATGCTTGGTTATATGACAACAGGTGAAAGACAGTAAAATACAAATGCTTGCGTAGTAGAGAATTGCCCCGTTTCGTGAGCTTAATCTGACCCTTGTATTTACCAGAGGATCGTTCTGCTAAGTTCAATCCGGCTTTTCGTAGTAGCTGATTTCCGTGTGACAACTTACTGAGGTCACCGCCAAAGGCGAGGATAGCAGCGGTTGCTGGAATAGATGCACCGATAGACCGAACGAGCTCGGAGCCAGGAATCTCGGGCAGTATCTTCTCAATCATCTCGTCAGCCTCATCAACGATCCTCTGTACCCTCTCATACTCGTCCACCAGATGCGTCAGTTCCCATTTGTCTTCTTCCAAGGCAAAAGTATCGCCAACACTATGTCTGGCTAACTCAAGAAGCTCAATCGCTTTACGCTTTCCACGAACGCCGCCAGGTCTGGACATGTACTCACCCCAGATTTCCACCATGCGTTCCGGTGTTAGTTTCAATACGTCGGACGGAGTAGGGAACCGGCGTAGTGTGGCTAAAGAACGGGTGCTGAAGAGATCCTCGAAGGCTTGTCTGTATTCAGGGAAACGGATGTCCAACCACCGATGGATTCGGTTCTCAATACGCCCACGTTCGACCACCCAGTGCTCTCTGTTTGTGACAACGACTCGAATTCTACGGAACGCTTCTTCTTTTGGCGAAAAGGGAATGTAGTACCCGCGGCTGACTGCGTCAGCGATGATGAGTGCGTCCTTTGGGTCGTTCTTAGAGGGAGAATTATCCCTGTTCTCTTTGTTGCGTTTGGTCGTCATGGGATTGACCAGCACGACGTCGATACCCTGGTTCACGAGCCAGTTAGCGAGATTGAACCAGTAATGCCCCGTACTCTCCATACCAACAATTACGTCGTCCATGTCGTGAGCCTTCTGCAACTTACGAATCGTCTGCCCCAAATGCTCGAAGCCGGAGCGGTCATTTGAAAACATAACAGGTCGATTGTTGAGTACAATTCCTCTAAAGTTGATAGCCTGTGCAGCGTGTTTCTCCTTTGCTATGTCTATTCCAATGACGAGCGTTGTGGTGGTAATTCGTTCTACCCGTTGATTCTGAGCTTTAACCAGTCTAGACTTCATATTAGCGCCTCCTACATGAGTTCTTTAGGGCAATGACCCGGCACACACTCATCGTAGCGAGGCTCTATTATTTCTACAAACCCTATTCACTAACGTATACAGGAATGTT
>NZ_LJCO01000006.1 GCF_001399675.1 Paenalicyclobacillus ferrooxydans | reverse complement strand
CGTGAGGAACGGGTTCACCTTGGTGCCTATCAAACAATGACACGGTTGGCTCTGTTAGACGCAGCTACGATGGATGGGGACACTGGTGTCATTGAGGTCGCTTTGGGATTCGGTGTGCCAAATGAGGATTATCGGGAAGAGAGACTGTCCGAGTTCGCAAAATGGTTTAAAGAACCCATTACTGGTGCTAAAAATGGTGAGCAGGTCGTCGTGATGGTCAACCAGTTCGAGTTGTTAAGTCAACCGATTGCCGTATTAGTGGATGCCTACTACGACGATGAAGGTTACGTACAGGATCCGACGATTGAGGAAGATAACGTCCTCGTGATTGACAGCGGATCGGGAACGCTTGATATGACAGAGTTTCGAGGTATGAAGCTGCAAAAGCAGGTAAGTGAAGCAATCGGTATGAATGATGTTTATCAGTGTGTAATCGAAGACATTGAGAAACGACAACCCAAGGTTCGTGCGGATGCTTACAACTTGGAATACCAAATTCGTAGCCAGGATGGCAAACCCGAAATGGTGTATCAACATGGCTCTCTTTGCATTCCAATCACCGATTTGTACGTAAATGCGATGAATGACGT
>NZ_LJCO01000018.1 GCF_001399675.1 Paenalicyclobacillus ferrooxydans | reverse complement strand
TGAAATAAGAGCCAAGCGCCTGCTACTGCAGATACTGCCCCGAGTATCCAACTAATAATGGTGTTCAAAATACTTGATATTGATCCTTGCTGTCCTGATAGCGGGTTTGTAACCCCGCTCGTATCCGCATAAGCTTGCACGGTCGTACACAGCGTAGACAGCATAACTCCGCTAGCAATGAGCCAGCGCGGTCCCAACTTCTTCATTTCAATGCCTCCCTGCTACGCATGAAAGTGGCTATCAATCGCTACAATGACACCCGGTAAAATAACGGCAGCGAAAAAACCTAAAATGGCATAAAGCACAATGAGAGAACCCGTTCGCCTTACGCGGGCGTTATGACCAATCGCCCCCCCGATAAAAACAAGCAGTCCAACGAACACCCCAACTTCTGCAAGAAAATAGACCCAGGAAAATACCTCTTGAATCACGAGCCCAAAGGATTTCGTGATGCCCGCGAGCAATCCAAAAGGGTCAACAGGTCGAAACCCTAAACCTTTCATGGTCTGGTTGAGATTCAATGGCGTGAGCGCGTTATTCGACGAACCTGCCACTCCTATCACTCTTCTTTCTCGGACATCTGGACAAGGTAC
>NZ_LJCO01000007.1 GCF_001399675.1 Paenalicyclobacillus ferrooxydans | reverse complement strand
CCACCGAAGATGCAGTTACCCTTTTCAAATCCATGCTGCCGGCTAAAACAGCATGAACCCTGTTCTACGTCGGTTATCGTAGGATTTTCATTCGCTATCTCGTTTCCAAGGTACAGTCTGAGGATACAAACACCTGCTACCAGCAGCAGCAGGGTTGGTTCCCTCAAAACTAAACACATCGCAGAAAAGTGCCAACCTGTGAAGGTCACAGGTCACATGTGAATCGTACACACATGTGTCCGTTTGGTCTCCATGAGACCGCTATGCTTATCTGAACCCTACGGCTCAGTAAGACTCCATAGAAAGGAGGTGATCCAGCCGCACCTTCCGATACGGCTACCTTGTTACGACTTCACCCCAATCATCAGCCCCACCTTCGGCGGCTGGCCCCTATAAGGTTACCCCACCGACTTCGGGTGTTGCCAACTCTCGTGGTGTGACGGGCGGTGTGTACAAGGCCCGGGAACGGATTCACCGCGGCATGCTGATCCGCGATTACTAGCAATTCCGGCTTCATGCAGGCGGGTTGCAGCCTGCAATCCGAACTACGAACGGTTTTCAGGGGTTCGCTCCACCTCGCGGTCTCGCTTCCCGTTGTTCCGCCCATTGTAGCACGTGTGTTGCCCAGGACATAAGGGGCATGATGATTTGACGTCATCCCCACCTTCCTCCGACTTACGCCGGCAGTCACCTGTGAGTCCCCACCATTACGTGCTGGTAACACAGGTCAAGGGTTGCGCTCGTTGCGGGACTTAACCCAACATCTCACGACACGAGCTGACGACAACCATGCACCACCTGTCTCCTCTGCCCCGAAGGGAAGGTGTATCTCTACACCGGTCAGAGGGATGTCAAGCCCTGGTAAGGTTCTTCGCGTTGCTTCGAATTAAACCACATGCTCCACTGCTTGTGCGGGCCCCCGTCAATTCCTTTGAGTTTCAGTCTTGCGACCGTACTCCCCAGGCGGAGTGCTTATTGGGTTTCCTTCGGCACTGAAGGTCTGAACCTCCAACACCTAGCACTCATCGTTTACGGCGTGGACTACCAGGGTATCTAATCCTGTTTGCTCCCCACGCTTTCGTGCCTCAGCGTCAGTCACTGTCCAGCAAGGCGCCTTCGCCACTGGTATTCCTCCACATCTCTACGCATTTCACCGCTACACGTGGAATTCCCCTTGCCTCTCCAGTACTCAAGTCTGCCAGTTTCCAAAGCATTCCCATGGTTGAGCCATGGCCTTTCACTTCAGACTTAACAAACCGCCTACGCACGCTTTACGCCCAGTGATTCCGGACAACGCTTGCCCCCTACGTATTACCGCGGCTGCTGGCACGTAGTTAGCCGGGGCTTCCTCTCCCGGTACCGTCTCTCCAGGGGCATTCCCTCCCCTGGTCTCTCTTCCCGGATGACTGAGCTTTACAACCCGAAGGCCTTCTTCGCTCACGCGGCGTTGCTCGGTCAGGCTTGCGCCCATTGCCGAAGATTCCCTACTGCTGCCTCCCGTAGGAGTCTGGGCCGTGTCTCAGTCCCAGTGTGGCCGGTCACCCTCTCAGGTCGGCTACGCATCGTCGCCTTGGTAGGCCGTTACCCCACCAACTAGCTAATGCGCCGCGGGCTCCTCTCTTAGCGATGCCGTAGCACCTTTCCCAACAAACAGATGCCTGTCCGTTGCTCTATCTGGCATTAGCACCCGTTTCCAGGCGTTATTCCAGTCTAAGAGGCAGATTGCCCACGTGTTACTCACCCGTCCGCCGCTGACTTCCGAAGAAGTCCGCGCGACTTGCATGTATTAGGCACGCCGCCAGCGTTCGTCCTGAGCCAGGATCAAACTCTCAAAG
>NZ_LJCO01000009.1 GCF_001399675.1 Paenalicyclobacillus ferrooxydans | reverse complement strand
ACCAGTCTAGACTTCATATTAGCGCCTCCTACATGAGTTCTTTAGGGCAATGACCCGGCACACACTCATCGTAGCGAGGCTCTATTATTTCTACAAACCCTATTCACTAACGTATACAGGAATGTTACTGGCATAACGCAGAATAAGAATATGTCATAAAAATCCGTTGTTTAAAGGGTACCGTCAACAAAGCGTTTTACTGATGGTACCCATGTACATCTCACTAAAAAGTTGGTGCAATATGAGGAAACTGTTCATTGGCTGTTTTGCTGTGCTTGTTTTAGTCACAGGATGTGGTCAAACACAAGTGGAAAACCCAAGTACCACAACAGGTGTTCCTTGGGTTGCACATCTTAGTGAAGGACACCAGCTGAGGTACTACGCCGTTAGTGATTCGAAAGCGTTGAAGATCGGTAAACCCCTCGGCGTAATCGTCATGCAAGGGACAAGTAATGGACCTCCTGGATGGGTCACAAATATGACATCTAAAATGGATATTCATGTTTACCAAATCGCTGGTGTTAACCAGAACAACCAGATCGCTGTGGAAATAGGAAACGGACCATACTTCAAAGCAACTTCGACGGGTGCCAAAAAACCGTAGTAATGTGCCTCATGGATAGTTGGCTGAATGATGGGACATTAATCAATAATAAATACCTTGTCAAGTTTGGCCGCCATCTGGCGGTCTCTTTACATAAACAAGGTTATTGGACTTCCCAAATAAATGGGATCGCCGTTTTCGGCCAAATTCAGCCGGGAGCGGCGATTTTGTGTTTCCCGGAGGCCATCGAAAGCGCAGCTTAAATTCCAGTTCTGGATGATGCTTCAATCCTTGATTTCCTCCCGTTAGCTCAGTTTTTTAAGGCCATCTGATTCCCGCCCAGAATACGATCAGGTACGGCGGCTTCCCCGTAAATCTGTGCTTTTCCCGGGATTGCTCAGATTGCCCGCCCCGTGGTATCTTTAGGTAAATGCTGCAATACTGATTTTCTGCTTAACGAATATAATGCATTTAAGGGAGGTTTTGTGATGGCAACCGATACGTACACCATTCAAATTCGCCAGCGGGGCGTGGTGACCTTGCCAAATGCTCTACGGGAGGCTTATGGGCTGGGAGAGGATGATGTCCTGACACTCGTCGACCTCGGAGGAACATTCGTTTTAAGTCCGCGTGTTCCGGTGGTTTCAAAGCTCGCTCGCTCCATTGAAAAAAAACGGGAGCAAAGTGGCGTCAGTGTAGAGGAATTACTGGACGATCTATATCAAAATCGGCATGGTAAGGAGTAAAAGATGTCCAATCTGATTGTTTTCTTTGATGCCGATGTATTAGTGGCAGGAAGCGCTTCTACGACAGGGGCTGCCCATCTTCTGTTAACGCTGTCCGAACTCGGAATCATTCAAGGAATGACATCGGCCCACGTTCAGGAGGAAGCCCGTCGGAACCTAGCCAAGAAGATCCCGGATGCACTCCCTGAGTTTGAGGAAATCGTTCAGCGGGCGGTCACTGTTGATTTCTCCCCCACGGATACGAACCCTTTTCAGAACTTTGCTCACCCAAAGGATGTACATGTGTTAGCAGCAGCTGTGGCAACCCATGCACGCTGGCTAGTAACCTTTAATCTCAAGGATTTTTATCAGCCTCCGCAAATTACCGTTTTGAATCCGGGACAAGCCATTCGGACGATTCGAGATACCTTAGGGGGTCCCGCCAGCAAAATGACGTAAAACCCACGCTAAGACAATTTATGGAACAAAAAATGTGGAATTTCTTACGCTAAGACACAAATGGAAACGGTCTAACCTTTTTGTGAAAGTGGATACGATACAGCAAATGTCACCGTTTCAACTTGTGCCATTTTCTCAACGCAATGATCCCCCAA
>NZ_LJCO01000039.1 GCF_001399675.1 Paenalicyclobacillus ferrooxydans | reverse complement strand
AATCGGGTAAGAGGGGGTGACTAACCCCCGTCTTCCCACACCACCGTACGTACCGTTCGGTATACGGCGGTTCACGTTGTGGAACGAATTCCGTCATATCGTTCGACTAAGCTAACCAGTCCTCGGTCACGCCAATAGGCGAGACCGAGGGCCTTGTTCATTTGTGGTGTTTTGGCATTTCTCCAGTAGCCCTTTCGAGAAGCGCTTATCAGAACTGCCCAGTCTTCTGGGATCCCAAGGGTAACAAGATTTCGTCGCTTGGTCTTGGGTTTCTTCCACTGCTTCAACAAGCACATTCTCAATCGGCGACGTATCCACTTGTCTAAGTCCTCGAACACGCTCCGGGTCTGGGCATGACGGTAATAGCCAGCCCATCCTCTCAGATACGCGTTGAGCCATTCGAGTCTTTGTTCCATGGATTGTCCTCGACTCCGCGAAGTGAGCTGCCTGACCTTGTCCTTGAATCGTTTCAATGACTTTGGTGCTACTCGGATTCGCGGCACTTTGTTAGGCGTGAATGAGAACCCAAGAAATTTGCGCTTCCACGGTCGGTCTACTGCACTCTTGTCCACATTGACTTTAAGCTTGAGTCGTTCTTCCACAAATCTGCGCACACTTTCCATGACCCTTTCTCCCGCATGGCGACTCTTCACGTACACGTTGCAGTCGTCAGCATATCTGACGAAACGGTGTCCGCGTCGCACCAGTTCTCTGTCCAAATCATCCAACATAATGTTGGCGAGTAATGGACTGAGTGGTCCACCTTGTGGCACGCCTTCTTCCGTGGACACGCAAACGCCGTGTACCATGACACCCGCGTTCAGGTATCCACGAATCAGTTTCAGGACTCGCTTGTCATCTACTTTGCGAGCCACTCGTGCCATGAGCATGTCGTGGTTCACTCGGTCAAAGAACTGAGCCAAGTCCATATCCACTACAAAGCGGTATCCCTCAGCAATGTACATCTGTGCCTGGTTTACAGCTTGATGGGCACTGCGTCCCTGACGGAAGCCATAACTGTACCATGAGAATTCCGGGTCAAAAATAGGTGTGAGCACTTGCAGAAGTGCCTGCTGAATCAGGCGGTCTAACACCGCTGGTATCCCTAACATCCGTTTGCCCCCGTCTGGTTTCGGGATTTCGACTCGACGTATGGGCAATGGTTGGTAGGTTCCATGAAGGAGTTCGCTTCGGATACGCTGCCAATGTTCCATCAGGAATGGACGAAGGGATTTTATCTCCGTTCCGTCGATACCGGCGGCACCCTTGTTTCTCTCCACACGGCGTAGCGCTGAGAGCAGGTTTTCCCGCTCTACTACCTGTTCCATCAGGTCGATACAGCCTTCTTCGCGGGTTAGCTCATTGGGTCGTGCCGGAGAGAAACTCGGCGCTTCCTCAGTCCCCCGTGGATTCACCACTTCCTCCTGAGGATAGCTCCCTTGCGGGATATTCGGCTGTCTCTGCTTCTCTCCCGAACTTGCCATGAACAACCCTCACAATCATGTTTAGTCCTTCCCTGCTTGGGCGTCCCCTTGCAGGTACTATGACCTCTGCTGACTTCTGTCCGTTCAACGTTCCCTCTCAGGAACGCTTACTAGCATCGCTAGCGTACCGGACAGACCTCCCCGGGTAAGAACGTTGTCTTTCCCTCCATGTACCCGCTCCATTTACTCTCGACAGCCTTCGGTAGCAAGGGCTTTATCTTGATTTGCAGACTCGCCCAACTGTCGCTAGCCTCGATTGGAGTTCGTGACCCTCGGGTCGGAGGTTTGCCGCCGCCTTCCTTCAGATTCCACCTCGCGGTGGACACCCTTGGCTTGAGCTAATGGCTACTGCTACCTTCACCACTCCGGACTTCCACCGTATAGACAACGCCCATGCCGGGCGCACAAA
>NZ_LJCO01000104.1 GCF_001399675.1 Paenalicyclobacillus ferrooxydans | reverse complement strand
CATGATACCCTTATTCATGCTTGGGTTCCTTAGATTAGATTTGGACAGGGCTACCTGTACATCTATTCTAAGGAATCTTTATATGTATAGGGGTTACAGAATCATGAATCTTCATAAGGTTTAAAATGTTTAATTTGTCAACGGGTACCCGTTGACAATCCACTAAAAAGTTAATGCAACGCTAGTGGGCGACACCGACTTATGCCGCAAAAAATGAGGCGTCAAGTCGCTTGGAGCGACTTAACGGACCGCCAATACCTCAGCTTAGTCGCTGTCAGCGACTAAGCATGCCCAATTGGTCCCGAGTCACGTGAGCTTAGTCGGCGACACCGACTTATGCCACAAAAAATGAGGAGTTAAGTCGCTTGGAGCGACTTAACGGATAGGCAATACCCCAGCTTAGTCGGTGGCAGCGACTTAGCATGCCCGATGGGTCGCTAGTCGCCCGGGCTTGGTCGGCGACACCGACTTATGTCGCAAAATCGGGTAAGAGGGGGTGACTAACCCCCGTCTTCCCACACCACCGTACGTACCGTTCGGTATACGGCGGTTCACGTTGTGGAACGAATTCCGTCATATCGTTCGACTAAGCTAACCAGTCCTCGGT
>NZ_LJCO01000109.1 GCF_001399675.1 Paenalicyclobacillus ferrooxydans | reverse complement strand
GACGTGCACGTGATAGGGACGACCACCATCGTGAAACGAAATGGGTCGAATTACGAATCTACGGAGTCACGCTTTTCGTCGGAAGATGCGTTAATGGAGTTTATCGCCCGAAAGTTAGAGAATACGCCATACGCCTATTCACTCGCCTATCCGATTACGGATGCGATTTTGCCAGACGGTTCCCGTGTCAACATTATTGGGGGACCGAGCACACGGTACACCGTACGGGACGAGGATGCGCGCATTATTACAGAGCCGCGTACCATCGTCACCATTCGAAAACCGATCTACCCGTTTTCCATGGACGATCTCATTCGGTTACAAATGCTTGATGAAGAGACGAGAGCATTCTTCAAGCTTATGATGCAACTCGGGGACAGCTTCATTATCGCTGGTGGCGTCGGTTCTGGAAAGACGACACTGATGAACGCCTTGACCGGAGACATTCCGAAGGGGCTTTTGTCAATTTTCGTTGAGGAACTTCCTGAAATGACACCCCTCACAGACTGGTGTATCCGACTGACAGACCGAAGCCAAAACGTAGAAGGTAAAGGGCGACTTGATATGGCAACCAATATCATCAACACACTCCGAATGGACAACGACAA
>NZ_LJCO01000045.1 GCF_001399675.1 Paenalicyclobacillus ferrooxydans | reverse complement strand
ACGAATCACACATCATCCCATCAACCATGTGGTCATGGTTGGGCAAGCATGGCGAACCGCCGTATGCGGACCCGCATGTACGGTGGTGTGGGGAGACGGGGGCTTCTTACCCCCTCTTACCCGATTGCTCTTTGAAGGAGGTGGTAGGTGTGGACGCAGGCCCTAGTCATGAGCGACACTGTTGCGATTTTTGTTGGTCAGGATTACAAACAGGGGATTTCTGTCCCTCCTATCACGTCTTCAAGGAGGATGAGGTTCATGCGCACAAATTTGGCGATTCAAGAAGAAACGGCTGTTCTGGACAGCCAGCACGTTGGTGACATCCAAGGCGCACTGGGCACGGTGCGTGTTGATGATAACGGAACTCGTAGGAGCTGGAAAAACCGTGTTCTGACTCTGCTTGCCATCATGGGACCGGGGCTCATTGTGATGGTTGGTGATAATGATGCGGGCGGAGTTGCGACGTATGCACAGGCTGGGCAAGATTTCGGAACGAGTCTGCTCTGGGTTCTCCTTCTTCTGGTTCCTGTGCTCATTGTGAATCAGGAGATGGTGGTTCGGCTTGGGCTGGTCACAGGGGTCGGCCATGCCAGACTCATTTTCGAACGGTTCGGGAAGTTCTGGGGAGCCTTTTCCGTTGGGGACTTATTCATACTGAACGTTTTAACTATCGTGACGGAATTTATCGGGATAAGAATGGCGATGGCCCATTTCGGAGTGAACCCGCTCGTTTCCGTTATCCTGGCATCAATTTTGTTGATTGGTATGACGGTGACTGGGAGTTTTCGCCGTTGGGAGCGGTTCATGTATGTCATGGTCGTGGCCAATTTCTTGGTCATTCCACTTGTCTTCATGAGTCATCCGGCTGTTAAACCTGTGGTTACAGGATTCTTGCTACCCGGAGTCCGTGGCGGGCTTACCTCGAACGCACTGTTGCTCATTATTGGCATGGTCGGCACCACGGTAGCACCTTGGCAGTTATTCTTCCAACAGTCAAACGTGATTGATAAGCGATTGACGCCACGGTGGATGTCGTACGAACGGGCGGATACGGTCATTGGATCCGTTGTTGTCGTCATTGGGGCGACGGCGCTCATCGCAACGACGGCTTTCGCCTTTCAAGGAACCAGCTTGGCGGGGCAATTCGTGAATGCTGGCACTGTGATAACAGGACTGTCGCAGCACGTCAGTGCCTTGGCAGGGGACTTGTTTGCCATCATTCTGCTGAATGCATCGTTGATTGGGGCGGCTGCAGTTACACTGTCGACCTCGTATGCGTTCGGTGATGTTTTCGGGACCAAACACTCTCTCCATCGATCAATGAAGGATGGACTCAGCTTCTACCTGGTGTACGGTGCAGTCATATTGGTGTCTGCGGGGATCGTGGTTATCCCACATGCACCGCTTGGGCTGATTACAACCGGTGTGCAGGCTTTAGCAGGTATCCTTCTCCCAAGTGCGACCGTTTTTCTGTTGCTGTTGTGTAATGACAAGGCGGTCTTAGGACCATGGGTCAATCGTCCATGGGTGAACATTATCGGCGCCGTTATCGTCGGGGTATTGGTTGTACTGTCACTGATTCTAGCGGTTGTAACATTCTTCCCCAATGTGAACGTTACACTGTTGAGTCTCGCACTGGCGGGCGTGCTGTTGCTTGGACTCGTGGCGGCCGGACTTGCATCGTATCGGAAACGCCAATCTGCAAAACCTGTTTCTTCAGAAGAAGATCGCTACAGTTGGAGAATGCCACCGCTTGCTAGATTGCCCAAAGCAGTATGGTCGCCTGCACAAAAGTTGGCGATGGCAACCTTGCGGGGTTACCTCGTCATCGCCGTTGTTATGCTTGTCGTAAAGATTGTTCAGCTTTCCATTGGGGCTTAAACCGTGTCACCGGAGGCAATCTTTCAAAGTATGATGCGAAGCCTTATGTACAGACCATTGACCTATACCAAGCTCACACCTCTTTTGAATGGGGAGTGAGCTTTTTTGTTCGATCTTCCAGGTCGTTGTGGTTTACCACTGGTGCAGCGGCGCAATCAGTTGAGTATTAGACTCCCATTCTGCCGAACGAGGGACTATTTTTTCAGCAACATCACTGCAACGCCCACAAGACAAATCCCGGCACCGACCCATTCGCTCCAGTCGGGAAACCGCTTGTCAATGAACCAGCCCCACAGGACAGCCATTGCGATGAAGATCCCACCGTAGGCGGCATATGTTTTGCCGAAGGAGAATTCTTGGCGGGTGGCGACGACGCCATACAAAATCATCACAATGGCGCCAATGATTCCGACCCATAGGGACTTTCCATTTTTGAGCCATTGCCAAATCAGATAGCCACCACCAATCTCGGCGAGACCTGCTACAAGGAAGAGAAAGACGGCTCGGATTATCGTTGTTATTACCCCCGTTTCTTCCGCTTCGTCACCACGCTTTCTCGGTTGGCGTGTATGGAAATATCTCGGTTGTTTTACTGACTCCAACAGAACACTTCTTAGCTCTGTAATACCTTTTACGTCGTCAAAGTCTTCGTCGCCAAACAAATGGCTCACAATGTTCCGTGATATACCAACCATACCGCATCACCCCGAGCGGAACAATCTAAGACACATCCTTTTAGACCCGTGTGACATCGTGCTGTGAATGCATTCGATTTGCAATCTGGGGCTATGGACCATACGATAAAAGTACAACCTGACTGCGAAAACGCAATGAATAACGCATAGAATACGGATCCTGAATGTGAGATGGCTGTATACGGGGATGCAATTGTAGGGCCTACAGTATCGTGGATTCGTTGTGCTCGATTCGTTGCTCAAAGGAGTGGTTCTGTCGTGGTAAAGCGAAATTATTATGTCAAGCCTCACGTATTGGATGAAGAACCATTGACGTTTGAAGGCTTCGATATTCCGATTACAGAAACGGATGCCAAGCGGATCGACCGATTGGTGAATGAGTATGAAAGTCGAATCATTCAGCAAATTGATGAAGATTATCGACAGCAGACCAAGTGGGCGCATCGATTGGCCGACAAAATCGCTGCGTTTGGCGGCAGTTGGACGTTCATCGTGATTTTTGCTGTTGTCCTTTCGCTTTGGATCACGTGGAATACCGTGCGGCTTACGGCACCCTTACATTTTGATAAGCCACCATTTATCTTGCTAAACCTTTGCCTGTCTTTCATCGCAGCATTCCAAGCTCCAATCATTATGATGAGTCAAAATCGCCAGGCGGCTCGGGATAAGCATGAATCGGTGATTGATTTCGCTATCAACTATAAAGCGGAACAAGAAATCGATGACATGCTGTTAGTGACGGAGCATAGTGACCAAAGCTTGACGGTGTAAGTTGTCCGTGAATTGACGGCGTAAGTGTCCGTTCCCTCAGACAAAAGTAAAGGGGGAAGAGTTTCCCCTTCCCCTAGCGTCAGTAGTTTTTAGGCTAGACATCGATGTTGACTCTGTATGTTCTTCCCTCGATGAGACCAAGAGCCACACCGTCGGCAATGACGTACCATGATCTGGCCATTTCTAGTCTGACAAACTGGCTTTTGTCACCGATGCACAAGTGAAATGCGTCTCCACAGTGCAGGCTATACCATTCGCCATCTCCTGCTACTACCCAGCGTTGCAGTTCCCCGTCGTATTCCAGCTGTGCACCCTTGAGTTTCATGACAGTTCCCCCTGAATCACCAGGTTGACGATATGGTCGTCGATGATTCGATGTTTGGTCTGTGCCCCGTACATGAGGCAGTGGGTGCACACTTTGTTGACCAAACGGGCAGCACCACTCGAGAACCGATAGATCTCATCGATGGCCTTGTCGGTGAAAATGTCATGGTCCTCTCCCGCGTAGGCCAGGTGCCGACGGATGTACTCGGCCACTTCGGAACGGTCGTAGTACGGGAGTTTGCACTGGATGTCGATGCGCTGCCGGATTGCAGCATACGCCTGGAGATTTAGCCGATCCCAGAGTTCGCTTTGCCCAACCAGGATGAGTGACATGGGACTTTGTGAATCCATCCTGAAATTTAACAAGAACCGTATTTCCTCAAGCATCTCTTTGTCCAGAAGATGAGCTTCGTCCACAACGCACACTGGCTGTACGTGATGGATACCGCGCATGAGTTCGATTTCGCGATGTAGTTGTCTCTTTGCGTCTCCCCGGTAGAACTTCGACTCGCACCCAAGCTGCTCGAGCATGCCCTTGTAGAAGTGACGCGGTGTGAGCTTGGAGTCTGACAGGTACAACACCTGATACTTCGCGCCGTCCAGGGTCTCGCTAAAGCGACGGATTGCCGTGGTCTTCCCAGTGCCACAATCTCCTGTGATGACACAGAACAGCTGGCGTGCAGCCGCGTAGGAGAGTCGTCCGAGCGTATCCTCCAGTGACGGCGAGGTGTAGAATTCACTTGCCGGAACGTCTCTGGAGAACGGAGTGCGATTGAACTCGTAGTACGACTCAAACATCTCCCTTCACCTCGTTCCATGCCAAGGTGTAAGAGATCGCCCGAGCCTGGCGCTGCTGGCGCTTTGCATGTTGTATCTCCGCTGCCTCCAGCAGTCTGGATGATTCTGCTGGCTTTGGCCCCAGGTGCCCCGGCAACTTCGGCCGCTGCCCGGCCCGTTCTCCAATGACCAGGGGACGGGCTTGCCATGGCTCATGTCCTTCGTGCTCAATGGTGATCTGACTGATGTCCGCCGGGTCGTAGATGACGTCGACGGTGCAGCCGATGAACGGTAATCCCACCTCGTACTTGCGGTCCATGAAGCTGATACACCCTGACTTGTCCACCTTGCGTGTCTCCGCATGGAGGAAGGCGTTGGCGACGATTTCTGGTTCGACAAACCGAAGTGCCTTCCGGTCGCTTCGGTACGCAGTCTCAGGGCTGGTGAGTTGTATGTCTGTGGACAGAGCTCTATGCGGTTTGTTCTGGTAGCATTCGGACAGCCACACAGCGAACTTGTGATTGAGGTCCTCGAGTGATTGGGGTTTGTCCAACACTGCTTCGCTCAGGAACGAATCGATGGTGCGGTTAAACTTCTCTACCTTACCCTTGGACTCTGCGGCGTAGGGTTTCGTGAACAGTAGCCGGATACCGAGCTTTGAGCAGGTTCTGGCCATCCACCGGGTGCGGTATTGCTTTCCGTTGTCGAAGTACACGGAGTCTGGAACTCCGTACTTCTGGATTGCCTGACGGAAGCAATCTTCCACAATGGCTTGGTCCAATGTGGGGTAGAACTCAGCATGCAACACGTACCGTGTGGCGTCGTCCAGGAAGACAACCAGATAGACCTGCTTCTTTGTGCCGCCAGGGCCAATGGGCAGGTACGGGCCAAACTTGATGTCCGACTGCCACAACTCATTTCGGTGCCGACGCTGGAAACGACGAGCGGCTGTACCGGTGGCAGCGTACATGCGCATCTGACGGGAGCTGTAGCCACGTTCTGCAAGCTTCTCCTGCAAGGTGCTTCGCTTGATCTGGCCAGGCTGTGCATGCCCTTCCCACTCAAGGATCTGGATGATTTGCGAGATGCTCCGCGTGGGAACCTCTCTCCGCAGCAGGATAGCCTGATTCAACAATGACTGCGGAATTGTCTCTGGCCTCTGCTGAATCTTGGGCCTTGGCTTTAGTCCCTGGAATCCCTCCTGACGATACTTGGCCAGATACCGGCGAAGAGTTCGCTCCGAAATGCCTGTCTGAGCGCAGATCTCGGCCCTAATCTGCCGGGCGCGACCTGCATCCAAGCCCTCCGCCAGTAACTGGGACAGCAACTGCACCCGATTCACGGCGATTTCCTCCACGTTCCTCGGATCTTTCATGCCAACCACCTCCATTTTGCTAGGGTTAGCATGAACGTACCGTGGACAGAAGAGGCTCAAAACGCCGAACGGGTATGTACCCACAAATGCAGATTTGCAATGGGCCGGACAATACGTTCCAGCCAACCACGCTCACTTCCGACGATGCGTCCGATGCGATGGAGTGCGGTTTGTGGAAGAGCGGACGCACTCTCCACAGTCCACTGAAAACGATGTGCGATGGACTCCAGACAACCAGCGGCATATGGAGCAAAAACCTCGAACCACTGCCGCCAGCGACGAATGGTTGATTCCTCGACACCTGCAGGTGCCGCTTTGTCCATGACAGCATCCTCAATGACCTGCGCCTCGTGACGACGGTAGGGAACCAGGAAGTTGGGCAGCTCGTGGTGGATTTTACGACAATCCAGACAGCGCAGACGGCGAATGATGATTTTTGCCTTGCTACCGGAGCCTTGAATCCACGTCCGCTTTCTACTTCCTATGACACGGAGCCTATTTTGGCAGCAAGGACAGGGGACAATCTCCGCACTCCGAACAAAAAACACCGACAGTGGGGCTTTCAACGAGCTCGTAATCTGCTAAAATGACCATATCTGATTAGTGGGACGTCCCCTGTGTTGCTGTTGCTGCAGCACCACGTAAATGGGGGCGTCTTTCCTTTCCCAGGATACGGTCATTTTACCCAGCAACTTTTGGACAGGCAATTACGTCAGCTTTGGGCCATCTAGCGATGGCTGAAACACATGCAAAGCCACCTGCATCGAATCGAGGGAAAGCTTTTGGACTTGGAAAAAATGCTAGAGAAAATGTGCTCAACACAGGACTGACACCTTTCTTGACGAGGCGGTCACCTCATCCCTTATTAACTTCTTTGACATCATATATATTTAGATATTATGATATGTAAAAAGGAGATGAATGCTATGGAAAACAATGAACCAAAGCGCAGTTCCGGCACTGGAGCATGGGGAATGCTGGGGTTGGCAGCGATTCCGGTGCTTTGTTGCGGCCTGCCGATTTTCATGGGAGCACTGGGATTCACGGCTGTAGGAGCGGTGTTAGCTGCAAGTCGCTACTGGATTCTAGGAGGTCTTGTCATCCTGATGGGAATTGTGATGTTCATTGTATCACGTAAAGGTAGGAAATCAGGGAAGGATTCCTGCTGTGCGGTTCCACCGAGTGACAGGCTATCCAAGGGAATCGCTAAGGAGTGACACCTATGCAAGATTTGAATATGACACCTGAAATCGGGGCTCAGACAGAGATTTACGCAAAATTCTTTCATGGGTTGTCGAATCCGACACGGTTCAAAATCGTGGAGGCGCTTTTGGAGCAAGAGTTAAACGTGAGCCAACTCGTGGATTTTATTGGGGCTTCTCAAAGCCAAGTATCCAATCAACTTGCTTGCTTAAAGTGGTGCGGCTATGTGACTTCCAGACAAGAGGGTAAATATATCCTGTATCGCATATCGGACCAGCGAGTGCGCAGTATCCTGCAACTTGCCAAAGAGATTGTTGCTGATAATGCCGAACACATTCGTTCCTGCACTCGGATGTAAAAAGCATGTGGGGATTGGAGGGATAAGTATGAACAAGATGTGGCTTGGCGGCGCCCTGGTGATCGTACTCGGAGCCGGGGTAATCGGGTTTACTCGGTTTGAACACGTATCAACGGCGTCAGCGTCAACTGGACCACAATCGGCGGCTGTACAACAGACAAGCCAACAGAGCAGTGCGACTGCGGTTGGATTGAGCGATCTCAGTTTTACCGATGTCAGTGGAAAAGTGATTTCTGTGAATCCGAATGATAAGACAGTCCTGCATTTTATGACCTCTTCCTGTTCAGACTGCTTGCCGACGGAAACGACATTGGCCAAATTTCAGAACACACAAGGAGTAAAGCTCGTCTCGATTGATGTAGAACCCCAGGCCGACAACGCCAGCACGATTGCCCAGTTTTCAAAGGTAGCGGGTAGTCATTGGCCTTATGTGTTGGAGACGAATTCATCCCTTCTCCAAAAGTTTCACGTGACGGAACTGGATACGGTGGTCGTGCTCTACCACAACAAGGTGATTTATGAAGGTGTTGTACCATCGGCAGCTCAACTCAAGAAGGTGCTTGCATGAATGCAGGGTTTGCAGTGGTTCTCGGTGCAGGTATGATGGCTGCTTTTAATCCGTGCGGAGTGGCGATGCTTCCGTCCTATATTGTTCATCTGATTGCAGGACGTGAACGGCGTGCCTGGGACGGCTTGTGGGCAGGACTCCTGATGACAGCCGGGTTCTTGCTCGTGTTCATGGTGGCGGGCGTCATTGCTGCAACCTTTGCAGCGGTACTGGGCAAAGCGGTGGCATGGATTGCGGAAGTCATCGGAGTAGCCTTTATTCTTCTGGGGATACTGATGTTGTTTGGCAAGCGTGGGGTCGCATTCCATGTTGGGGGTGACTGGAACCTTCAACAAGGGAGTAAGGGGTCTGTCTTTCTGTATGGGATTGCGTATGCGCTCGGTTCGCTCGGGTGTACGCTCCCGTTGTTCTCTGTGCTGGTGCTGTCGTCATTTCACAGCCAAGGATTTGCAGGCGGTGTGACTGACTTTGTACTCTATGCACTGGGCATGGGTTTTGTGGTGACCATCATCTCTCTAGCGTCCACGATATCACAGCAATTGGTTGGGCAGTGGGTCCGCAAGGGAGCTAGATGGATGGGGCGCTTCAGTGCGCTTATCACACTCGGGACGGGTATATATTTGGTAGTTTATTGGTTTCCCTATATTCGCTTGTATGCGGGATTTTGACGGAGGTGTTCCAAATGGTTGAACCAAGCAGCAAGAAACAAATTCAGCTCGTCGTAAACGGAATGACTTGTGATGACTGTGAAAGACACGTTTCCCGTGCGCTACAAAGTGTAGGAGCTGAAAATATATCGGCCAGTTTTCGCAGAAATGAGGCCACGTTCGAACTCGGAGACCTGAATCGACTGGATGCCGCCAAACAGGCGATTGTGGATACAGGGTATAAGCCTGGCGACGCTATCATCCTTAGTGATTCTAAGCCCAGCGTTCGACCTGAAATGGATGGGAACTTCGACTACGACTTACTTATTATCGGATCGGGCGGTTCAGCGTTCTCAGCCGCCATTGAAGCAACGTCATATGGTGCCAAAGTAGCCATGGTGGAGCGAGGTACTATCGGTGGAACATGCGTCAACATTGGCTGTGTTCCCTCCAAGAACATGCTTCGAGCGGGCGAAATCAATCATCTGGCAACACACAATCCGTTCCAGGGGCTCAATACATCTGCCGGACCAGTGGAATTGGCGAAACTTATCGACCGTAAAGATGAGTTGGTTGGAGAACTCCGCCAACATAAGTATGTTGACCTGATTGAAGAATACGGTTTTGACCTCATTCAAGGTGAAGCTCGTTTTGTCGATGAGGAGACCGTCGAAGTGGATGGACAAAAGATTACGGCTCGGAACTTCCTGATTTCAACCGGAGCATCACCGGCTGTTCCCAATATCCCAGGATTGAAGGATGTTGACTATCTGGTCAGCACAACGGCACTTGAGCTGAAGAATCTTCCTAAGCGTTTAGCAGTCATTGGTTCTGGATATATCGCTATGGAGCTTGGCCAGATGTTTCACAATCTCGGTGCGGAAGTTACCCTCATGCAACGGAGTGCTCGTGTACTGAAATCGTATGATCCGGAAGTGTCGGAAGCGGTCACCACGGCGTTGACAGAGCAGGGGATGAGCATCATCACCGGTGCGACATTCCATCGAGTCGAGCAGGACGGGGACATCAAACGGATTTATCTCACGGTGAATGGACAGGAGCGAGTTGTCGAAGCGGAAGCCTTGCTCGTTGCAACAGGTCGGAAACCGAATACTGCGGCGCTCAATCTGAATGCAGCAGGTGTAAAAACGGGTGACCGTGGGGAGGTTCTGGTGAATGACTATCTCCGCACAAGCAACCACCGCATCTATGCTGCAGGGGATGTGACCATGGGGCCACAATTCGTATACGTAGCAGCGTATGAGGGTGCAATTGTAGCCAAGAACGCTCTAGCTGGAAGCGAAGCAAAGGTCGATTTGACGGTTGTGCCTGGTGTGACCTTTACGAACCCCGCAATTGCCACGGTCGGTCTTACAGAGGAGCAGGCGAAATCCAGTGGATACGAGGTCTTGACTTCCGTGCTACCGCTTGAAGCAGTACCTCGAGCTTTAGTCAATCGAGAGACAACCGGCATATTCAAACTCGTAGCAGATGCAAAGACCCGGAAGATACTTGGGGCGCATGTGGTAGCTGAAAATGCTGGGGACGTGATCTATGCGGCTGTCTTAGCCGTCAAATTTGACCTAACCATAGAGGACATCAGATCGACGTTGGCTCCATATTTGACAATGACCGAAGGTTTGAAACTAGCGACGCTCACGTTTGACAAAGACGTTTCAAAACTTTCATGTTGTGCAGGATGACTTTGTATGTACATGTCGATCCGACGGTTATAGTGTTCTAACACCTATTAAAAGAGTTGATAGACACCATATGTAGTGCTAGAATAACAACACAACTTCATCAGTGAACATGGTGCCCACTCTTTTGTGGGTGAAAAGGGAATCCAGTGAAAGTCTGGAGCGGTCCTCGCCACGGTAAGGTACGATGCAAGACTCAGGTGTTCAAACACCGGCCACTCGATGCATTCGGGGAAGGTGAGTCTTTGCAAATGAGTCCAAGTCCGGAGACCTGCCATGTTTGCAAAAGCAAGTGTACCCACGAGGAGATGGGTAGGGCTTTGGAAACGATATGGTTTAGGTTCCCTCAGAATCTGTATTCGTGACTATGAGCACTCTGTCCCTCGATGGGCAGGGTGTTTTTTGCTGTCACGCATAGGGAGGGGTTTTACTGTGAGTATCAAAGAAAGCACTGTTTTGGAGAGGTCACGTCAAGTAGGTACAAGTCATGGGGATTGGTGGCTGTCATTTGAATCAGGTGATGTATTGCGGGTGCTTGAGTTTGCCTGCGACGGGTTGGATGGTTGTAACCCGAATAAATTGCTGACCATCGTGAATACCCAGGTGAGGGCAGGAATGTCGTCAGAGGAACTTATGAGGACGGTCACCCAAGCCACAGTGGAACAAACGTCGGTTGAAGAACCTAACTGGCAATATGCTGCGGCCCGACTTTTGCTGATGGATGTCTATCAACAGGCAAGTGGTCATCGAGGACAAAAAGACTCTGTTTATACCGGATTTCAGAAATTGATCGATGGGCTCGAGCAGATTGGCCGCTATGGAAAATATATTTTAGAGCGGTACTCCAAGGAAGAAATTGACGAACTTGAGCAGTACATAAAGCCGGAGCGGGACCTTCTCTTCAATTATGTAGGATTAAAGCAACTCATGGATCGCTACGTGATTCGAGGAGAGAACGGAGAGGTTCTTGAGTTGCCCCAAGAGTTGTTCATGGGTGTCGCCATGCATCTGGCAATGAATGAAACGGATAGGGTTGAGCGTGCAAAGCAGTTCTATGATGTGCTTTCAAAACTCGAAGCAACGGTTGCTACGCCAACCCTAAGCAATGCTCGCAAACCATTCCATCAGTTGAGTTCCTGTTTTATCGATATGCCGGAGGACGATCTCGTCAGTATCTACGAAACGGATAAGGCCTTTGCCCGTGTATCGAAGTTCGGCGGAGGGATGGGGATCTACGTTGGGAAGATTCGAGCACGAGGTTCAGCTATCAGAAACCACAAGGGAGCCAGTGGCGGAGTCATTCCATGGGTACGGAATTACAACAACACAGCGGTGAGTTGCAACCAACTCGGTGTGCGCAGCGGTGCCGTCGCTGTATATCTCGATGTTTGGCACAAGGACATTCAAGATTTCCTACAACTCAAGACGAACAATGGAGATGAGCGACTCAAGGCACACGATATCTTCCCAGGCGTGTGTATTCCTGATGAGTTTATGCGGCGTGTCGAGTCACGTGGCAGTTGGTATCTTTTCTGTCCTTATGAGGTAGAGAAAGCCATGGGATTCCGCTTGGAAGATGCATGGGGTGAAGAGTTCGAACGACGTTATCAAGCGTGCGTTGATAATTCTGAACTTGACCGAATCGAAATACCAGCGATTGAAATCATGAAGAGAATCCTCCAGTCCACCTTTGAGACTGGGACTCCATTTGTGTTTTTCCGTGATACGGCGAACCGGATGAATCCCAACAAACATGCAGGCATGATTTATTGCAGCAACCTTTGTACCGAAATTATGCAGAACATGAAGTCCATGCAGATGGCCGAAGAAGCTGATGAGGATGGCAACATTGTGGTTCGGTACAAACCCGGTGAATTCGTCGTGTGTAACCTCTCCTCACTCAACCTTGGTCGGTGCGAGTCTCGAGAGGATATTGAACGGATCGTGGGAACTCAAATTCGAGGCATGGACAACGTGATTGACTTGAACTACTACCCAGTAAAACAGGCTGAGGTGACCAACCGGCAATATCGTGCGATTGGACTCGGCATCAGTGGGTATCATCAATACTTGGCCCAACAAAAGATTGTCTGGGAGTCCGACGAGCATCTAAGTCACGTAGACGAGCTGTTTGAATGGATCAACTTCTTCGCTATCAAGGCTTCCATGGAACTGGCCAAAGAGAAGGGCGCTTATTCACTGTTTGAAGGATCCGATTGGCACACAGGGGCATACTTTGAACTTCGTGGTTACCACAGTCGCCCAAAAGGGCCGGATTGGGACTGGCTTCGACATGAGGTACAGAGGCACGGCTTACGGAATGCATACCTGTTTGCCATTGCTCCGACAAGTAGTACGAGCTTGATTGCCGGAAGTACGGCGGGCATCGATCCTGTATTTGCTCGATTCTTCATGGAGGAGAAAAAGAACGGGGTCGTTCCGCAGACGGCACCGAATCTCAACTCGGAGACATTTTGGTACTACAAAGAGGCGCATACCATCAATCAATCGTGGAGTATCCGAGCTGCGGCTGTCAGACAGCGGCACATTGACCAGTCACAATCATTCAATCTATATATTACGCCAGATATTCCAGTACGGGATTTCTTAAACCTGTATATGGAAGCATGGAAATCCGGGTTGAAAACCGTTTACTACGTACGGAACAAGTCACTTGAAGTTGAGGAATGTGTAGCTTGTTCTTCGTGAGTGGCGAAATTGGTGAAGTGAACCAATACGAAAGGATGGATTTCAGTGGAGCTGCAGAGAACAAAGCTGTTTAACGAAACTGGTGACCGGGATTGGGGGAACCGGCGGATCATTGGAGGCAATACAACCAACCTGATCGAACTGAATAACGTGAAATACGACTGGGCTTATCGCATGTATCGTGCGATGATGGGCAACTTCTGGATTCCGGAGGAAATCCCGCTCGCAGACGATGCACGGCAGTACGCAACACTCTCAGAGTATGAGCGCCGTAGCTTCAACAAGATTCTCTCGTTTCTGATCTTCTTGGACAGTATTCAGACCCACAACTTGCCGAACGTCAACGAATACATTACGGCGCCTGAAGTGAATCTGTGCCTGACGGTTCATGCCTTTCAAGAAGCAGTTCACTCTCAATCATATGGGTACATTTTAGATTCAGTTGTGAGTGCCGACGTGAGAGATGCGATTTACAACGAATGGCGCACGGATGAACATCTACTGAAACGGAATCAATTCATTACGGATCGATATGAGGAATTTATAAACGATCCGAGTGACGAAAACCTCGTAAAGACTGTGATGGCGAATTTCATCCTGGAGGGCGTGTACTTCTACTCAGGTTTCAGCTTCTTCTTTGCGCTTGGACGACAGGGAAAAATGCTGGGAACGGTATCCGAGATCAAATACATCCAACGAGATGAATTAACTCATCTGGCGCTCTTTCGGCAAATCTTCCATGAGATAGCAAGAGAAAACCCGCACTTGATGACGCCGAAACTTCTTGAGGAACTGCGGGAAATGATGGCTCAGGCGGTGGAGCACGAAATTACTTGGGGCCAGTACGTAACAGATGGGCAGATTCCCGGACTGACCAACGAAGTCATCGCAAGATACATTCAATATCTGGCAAATCTTCGGCTCAAGTCGCTGGACATGGCTCCACTGTTCCCGCATATTACGGAACACCCAATACCGTGGGTTGACCAGTTTGCGGCAATGAACTCGATGAAAACAGATTTCTTTGAACAGAAGGTGACCAACTACACCAAGTCAGCTAACTTGAAGTGGGATGATCTATAATCTGGAATACTGTCTGCCAATCATGCGTCATGACCCTTAGAGGAAAGCTGTCACACATGTTGTTTCTCTGTTCATGTCAGATTTCGGAAAGGCTTTTATGAACCGACTTAGCACAACATAGACCGATCCATTATAGGGTATGACCCCCACCGCCAAACAATACAGCCCTCCATGGCGGTGGGGTGTGCTCGTGTATCCGATGAATAATGGACTCTTATCCAGGTACGCAAGCACCCCTAACGGACATATCCTATGCATTGAAAATTCCAGAAGGGGTGCGAGTCATGGCAAAGTGTCCAGAGGTGGTTACGGGGAGTGTAGAGATTCCAGGGGAGGATTATATTTTAATCCAGGAAACGGTGGATCGAGGACGAAATCTTTGGAGGTTGGATCCCGTTCGTACTGCGCAAGTCGTTGGTAAGCTCTTTGGATTAGAGGAAACGGATAAGTATACACTGATACAGAGGTATTACGATCCAGGATCGGGTTTACAACACGCAACGGTTCGGGTGAAGCATGGTTCATGTACGTATATATTGGAGTTGTATCAACCAGTTAAACAGGGATCGAAGGGAATTTGGGTTCTTCAGAGTATTACTCCCTTGTAATATGCCGCTTCTCCGATAATGAACACTGGACTTATACACAGGATATCCACAAATATCGGTTGACAACTTTCTGCCTCTTGTGAAAATGGGCTGGATAGTCTGTTGATCCGGTTCTGATATACCAGCGATGAAAGCCGGTGAATTCGTGATCCATTTGCGTCGAAGGCATGCAAACTGCGGTGGGAGCCCCTTGAGTCTTCCGTTGCCATTGATTGATTTTTCATATACGATTCGGTCGCCCTCTCGTTGCGCTGCTGTATTCGAATGGTAATCGTCCCAGGAGCTCTATACACACCCTGTTGCGATGATCTGTGGACGGTTTTTCTGGCTTCGGCGTCTTGATACGTTCCGGTGTAGAAAATGCAATTATAGTGTGGATGTCTTTGGGTTAAAGTGGATATCTTTGTATGTCTGCAAAAAATCAAGTTGAACTTGAACCTGGACCGTGGTCTGAATGTGCGGGAAAGTTTCGCTCCACCATGTATCACCTTTCCACACTTTGGGCGAAAAACGATACAACTGTTGCCCCACTCCCAAAGAGTCTGAGTTCAATTGCTGGCACTGTTTGATGCTGGATTGAACCATCGTCTCAACTTCGGATTGGACTTGCTGGATCAATGCTTTTAGCTCCTTTTGATTGGTTGTCTTCACGCAAGTACCGCCTTCAATCCAACCGTTCAACCGGATGACGATTGTAGCTCGTGGTTGGCCATCTTTCCCCTTGGACGCACGGATCCGACTTTTCACAGACTTCACGTCAACAATGAATTGCCCTGGTTGCTCCTTTGAACAACGAAAAGTCAGGGGTGATTTAGGGAACTGATTTTCGATAAATTGCCACCCTACCGCTTGTTTCTGATTCAGTCCCCCAACAAACTTGTCTTCGGAGAAGACGGCGAAGCCTTCAATTGCAGGTGCAGACAGTGCCTTATCCCCTTCTCCGATCCATATCGCAAAGGGTTCAACTCCTGGAGTCACCAATCTTTGATGGAATCCCCCCAAGGTCGCTTGATATGGTCGAGTTAGGAGCAGCCTATTTTCAAAGAAGTTTGAGAGATATGTGGATGGAACAGAATCCAAGGACGGCGTATAGTGCAAGACATTTTCGGCCGGATTTTTCGATATAAAAAGCCACGTTTCTCTGGATGCCATACGGGCTTGCAACAGTGGAGTAACGTAAGCCATTACGCCATCTTGTGCCACGCATTGATTGACGACAAGCCCACGTACGTGCCCAAAGAAGAGTGTGCGGTCAATGCTGAGTTGAATTTTGCGGATTGCATCAATGACATCAACACCATTCCTGCTTACGACTACAGTATTTTCGTCTCCTGACCCCGTTGAAGCTTCAGGCGAGGAACCGAATTTTTGCGGACGGGCTATTTGTAAACTCACCGTCACGTTATGATCGCCTTGTTGACTTGGGTCGACTCCAATCATGAGCACAATGGCCCGCTTCTGTAGTTCAACCCCATCCCAACAACCTGGTAACAAAAAGATCAGGGCAACCGCAAGAACCAATTTGATAAAGCGATGACGGCTCACTTTTTGACATGCCTTTCTACAATCTGCAATCGTTGTTTGACGAGCATAACGGGCAAGGAACCAACGAGGATTACCTCCAAAGTTCTCATCATAGATTCGTAAACGTCACTTACAAATTCAAAGTTGCTTGGTATGAATACAAATGTCAGCATCGACACAACCACGAAGATTAGGGCAATCCGTTTTCTTGACGGTATGTACCGTGACAACACATGATAAGCTCCATATGCATAGAGGTTCACTGCCGACATAACCGCAACTGATACGGGCATCAGAAAAACTAAGTCGAGACGTTCCAACAGCGGCCCCGTCATTTTTTGAATTCGTACCGCCTCTAATACTGGGTAATGCAGTGTAGAAGCCTCGAACGACCCAAATGCAGTTAATACGACAAGTAGATTCAATGCATTCAATAACACGATACCGATACCAGCAAAGAGAACAGCCCGCATTGTCCCCTGATAAGACACTCTGAGTTGAATGAACAAGGGGATATAGACCATAAAAAGAATCAGCCCTTGTAACAAGTCCATGACTGCCTTCAGAGGATCGACAGTCCATAATGACGGAGGGGCGGTTATCGGCAGTAAGTTCCTAAAATCCGCACTTCGTAGGCTGATGAATAGTAACACCACAGCTAAAAAGAGAGCCGGAACAAGTAACACAGTTTGAAACCGGAATAGTGATTCGTAGCCTGCATAAAGAAGCTGAAGGGGCACTGATAATGCGAATAACACCAATGCAATCTTCGGTGTGTAAGGGAGCGTGGTATAATGAATCAAATCCAGACCAGTCAAGAACGCTTTGCTCGCCCCCAGGATGAGAAACCCAACCAAAATGAAATTAAGAACCCATCCCAATATACGACCGAAAAACGCATCAAACAACGTACATCCAATACATTCGTTGTTCGAAATATGCTTCGAAATGTACAGGATAATCAACCCTGTGGAGAATAACAGAATTGTATACAGAGAGAGCACTAGCCAGACTGCTGTATGGAACTTAGCAGTCCACTGGGGTATCCATTCCATTGTCCCTGTTCCCAGTAATGACTCAAACAATAAACCTGTCAGTACATTTGCATTCGCATTCCTGATCATTTAATCAGTCCTTCCTGACACGATATCTTGCTCTGCCCAGCCAACTACGAGGACTCAAGTAAGTGGCTGGTCGTAAGGTAGTCACCTGAACAGGAGGTCGAGCAAAAGTATCCTTCAGGTCTGGAAGCGACAGTTGTCCGAACGGCGTCAGATAGGGTACGCCGAATGATTTTAAGGTTGACAAGTGGGCCACAAAGATAAGTGCAAAGCCAAGAGTCCCGATGATGCCGAATAGGGATGTCGCAATCAGCATAGGGAACCGGATCATACGGGTCACCAAAGCCGCTTCGTAATTGGGAATGGCAAATGCCCCGAGAGCTGTCAAACCCACCGCAACAACCATGATAGGACTGACAATGCCGGCTTTAACTGCGATATCCCCGATGACCAGTCCACCTACAATGGTGTATGATTGTCCCATTTGTTGAGGCATTCGGTTTCCAGCTTCACGAACGAGTTCCACCATAACTTCCATCGTGATGGCTTCCATGACAATAGGAAGAGGGATTCCTTCTCGTGTCGCAGCTAATTGTAAAGTCATGTTTAGGGGCATTAACTCAGGATTAAACATTGTGAGTGCAATGTAAAATGAAGGAATGAATATAGACACAAAGAGGGCAATGAGTCTAATTGTTCGAAGTGCTGTTCCAGACCACCATCTTTGGGTATAGTCATCTGAGGTTTGGAAAAACGATATGAATACCGCAGGTGCTAACAATACAAATGGAGTTCCATCCACAAAAAAGGCGAGTCTTCCTTCTAACAATGCCGCCGCTACTTTGTCAGGGCGTTCAGTCGCCTGGATTTGCGGATACGGACTCCAGTGATTGTCTTCTATCCATTGTTCCAATATCCCAGCATCCAGTAAACCATCAATCTTGACTTGTCTGAGCCGATTTGTGGATTCTTGTACAAGATCGGCATTTGCCAAGTCACGAATATACGTCAACAATACGGTTGTCTTTGAACGCTCGCCGATAACAAATTTGTCGAAAGTCAAATCAGGGTTTTTCATCCTCGTACGAAGTAGAGATATGTTTGTATCGATAGACTCCGTAAAACCGTCACGGGGACCTCGGATTGCAACTTCAGTTGCTGGTTCTTCAGGCGTTCTTCGAGTTAATCCCTGAACCCCGATAACAAAATACTCGTTTGAAGAGCACAAAACTGCGTTATTATCGAAAAGCGCCTGTATGGCTTCAGCGACAGTTGAGGCTCTTTTGATGCTCGCCAAATTCAATGTGTCATTTAACCAAACCGATAAGTTTCGTATTCGCTTGATGGAGGTATGAGTAAGTGGCTTTAATAATCGGTCTTCAACTCGGGTCAAATCGACAATCGTTGAAATAAACACCACGTCCAATTTGGCATTCGGTACTGGTCTCACTACGACATCAAACGACGGATGAATACGGTGTAACAGCATGTGGGTCGTCTTGTGATATATAGTCAAAATCCCTACATCCTTTGTCACTCCAGCGTTTAACCGTAGGTTGCCCAAGAACTCAATGATAATGCAGGCAGGCTGTGACCTTTGGGGTGTGCAAGCCGACGCATAGGCTTTCAG
This sequence comes from Paenalicyclobacillus ferrooxydans, assembly GCF_001399675.1. GTDB lineage: Bacteria > Bacillota > Bacilli > Alicyclobacillales > Alicyclobacillaceae > Alicyclobacillus_B > Alicyclobacillus_B ferrooxydans. The sequence goes on along the minus strand of NZ_LJCO01000045.1, from coordinate 127,197 downwards.
ACCACCATCTGTGAACGGTTGTTTTCGGAGGAAACGTCACCTTACGGCGATGAGCCTGAGATGTGCTTGTGTTTGCCAGATAACATGGCAGCGAGGCGTGCGCTTGGGTCCAACCACTTCAGGTATAGCATCGAAGCCGGATTAGGCGACAGCCATGAAACCTGCATGCAGTTAGGTATTCATACATTTCCGGGACTCATCGACCCGACATCTCTTGGAGGAGACAATCAACAGAAGAGTGTTGATGTAAACTCGCTGCCGTCTGCTTATCAAACGCTCGGTGATGCGGGACTCGACGATTGTAGGTTGGTCGACATAGCTAGAGTGGCCGTAGGGGATCCTTACGTGGGAGCTGTGACAGGATGTTTTGTGGTGTCGGAGATCACCCATTTATTGAATGGCGGACCATTGTTTTACATTATTCAAGGAGACCTACGTGATTTGGGAGATATCAAGTCTGTTGAACAACGTGGGCACCAACATTTTACAACTATGGCTATACAAATTGTCTAATTCCTTGATACCACAGGTCACGTGCTGAGGGAGTCGTGTAGCTGATGCATTTGGTATCTCGACAGGATGAACAGGAAATAACTGATCTCAGTTCAAACTGGGAGGCAGTTGCCAATGAGGAATACCGTCTTCACAGCCGGTAGGCTAGCGTTTGAAGACATGGGGCGGATACTGTAGAAACAAGGAGGTTTCAACAGCACGCGTGAGGTGTTAGGTACTCACAGGGAGGTAGTATATGCTCACTGTGAGTACCCTGAGTCAAATCGCTTGATTTGAAAAGCCTTATTTTCGGTACCTGATTTCAGTCGTGATTGACAGGTTTTTTAAGGGTGAAGCTTCGCCTCCACCATCCGAAATCCGGGCGAAGCACAGAAAAATGTGCTTCGCCTTTTGCATGTAAGGATCCGGCCCCAGAGGAGGGGACGGCCAGAAGAATACTTCAATCTGGCGGGAATCCGGATCAAAAATCATGTGTGAAACGAAAGCACGTATCATCTCACGGCGCTGCTTGTTGGTACCTGCTTGCATCACCTCAGAGAAGTTGTCGAGTAACCCCTGCAACTCTGTTTCGGTAATCGGGGCAATAGGCTGAACCTCAACGAGTAGCGCCTTCCGTTTTTGCTCAAGTCGTTCTTTCTCTGTCTCAGCAGCTTTGAATGCTTCAGCCAGTGTGACAGATGGCCCTGTCATCTGAAGCGTTCCGAGAAGGTTGTTCATCTTTCGCCGAACTTGGTCAATGGCCTTATCAAGTGATTTTAGCTCGTTTCCTCCGTGCATGTTCAGGTCTTGGATAATGTCGTTGACTCGTTCTAGCACCAGCGATACAAATTCGTGGCTCGAGTACCTTGCCATCACTTGCTGGATGATGTCACTCTCAAGAGTCTCTTTTGAGACTTTGACGACCGGACCGCAAATGCCATTTTTACCTTGGTTGGTCGCATGACTGCAGGCGTAGTAGCTCTTGCCTTTGGACTTTTGGTAGCTGACCATGTGTCCACCACAGCGAGCACAACGAAACATAATTTCTCCCTCGGCGTTCACCCCCGAGAACAGGTAAGGACTTGCATCTGTCCGTGGCGTGAAGGTTCGAGGCCCCCTTTGTGCTCCCAAAGCAGTAGCCAGCTCTACTTCCTCCATAGTTAGGATGGGAGGGTGAGCATTCTCAACTTTGACCCATTCTTCTTCGGGCTTAAATTTCCCCTTCTCTTCCCGAATGGTGTCATCCTTCTTGTTCTCCCTGTTCCAAATAGCGACCCCGGCTGCACCAAGAAGTCGGTCCCGGCGGAAAAGCTCGTGCATGGTTGATTTTGTCCACAGTCCGCCCTCTGGACTAGGGATGCCGTCTGCGTTCAATTCATCTCGAATCTCTTCATAGCTCATGTTCCGCCCGATACGCATGTCGACGACAATTCGGCGAAGGATTGCTGCGGAACTCTCGTCTATTTCCCAGATGCTGCGGAACTTTATCTTAGGGCCATGGTAATATTTCAAATGAACAATCTTGTACCCATACTGTGGGCGACCACCATTTTTTAACTGCCATCCAGTCTCGGCATCCCGTTGACGGAAGTTGGCGAGCATGCGACTGTGCGTCTTTTCAGCAATCCGCATGGATTCTGCTGCGGACAGACCCGTATTCACCTGTTGCATGATCATTCCGTCCGGCTTAGAAGCGTCGTATTTCTGTACTGCGTAATGGATGCGCACATTGCGGTTTTTGAGTTCTTGTCGAAGCCAACCTACGTGGTCCGGGTCCCGCCCTAACCGGTCAAATTGTTCGACCAATACATCCTTTACCTCAGGGTGATTATCCAGTTCACGCATTAACTGCGAAATACCGTCACGACCGTTAGAGTACCGAAAAGCGCTGTGTTCGTCAGAGAACCATCGGACAATTTCAAACCCTTCAGGTTCAAAACGTTCACGAATGGCCTTCTCTTGGGCGGCCATCGAGTTGCCCGTCTCATCTTCTTTACTTCTTCGCTTGTAGGCAAAAGCTGGGCGCCTGGCAGTGTACTTGAATCTACGCAATTCGTTTTGTGTCACTTATCTTCACCTCACGATTCGCAACCATCCACCGTTCAATCAGAGTGGCAGTCACATTCACTTGTTTGTCTACCAAACGTGGTGGACTACACTCAGTAGTCTTGAACTCGTAGCTAATTACTTCGTCTTTACGAGTAGTCTGCACAGGAACTCCTCCTCTCAAACCTCCTTGATTTTTTGCGAGATTCAACTTGAACAATGTTGCCAAGACTCTGCAAGTCTTTTAGTTGAATTCGCAATGTAATGTGTTACCGGGATATGTTGGCGGGTGAGTCGAGGGGTTACCAAGCCCCGGCTCACCCGATAGAAGCTTCACTTTCTTACGCAGCAATAGTGAATCCGAATCGCCAATCTATTAACCGGAGTGAGAAGTCCAATGGAACCTCTGCATGTCCAGTCATCACCCAGTGGACATGGGCATCTTGGATGAGCCAATAGGAAAGGACGGGAGATTTAGCTGCACTCTCTAGGAAAGTTTTTGTATACTTTCCGAGATAGATAGCAGCCCGAAGTCTTGCCGGCCTCTTTTTCGTGGATAGCAGCGCCTTTGATTTGGAATTTGTCTTCATCATTGTGACTCCCCCTGTTCAATTAAAATGAGTTTCGGACTGCATTTCCTGATGAGCCATGAACAAGTCAGTCCGCTTATTCCTCGGCGTAAATGATGTCCACACCAAAATCTTTGAGAAGATTCTCAATTACAGAGAGGTCTGCTAGAGACCGGGAAATGCGGGCATGGTCTGAGACCAGAATTGCTGAGACTGTGGGCGTGTCTTGAATGGCTTTGATGAGGTTGAGGAATCCAGGCCGCATCGTTGGTTCTGTCATTCCAGAACAACGGTCTTCAAATGCTTGTTCACAGATGAAGTCGAGCGTTGTGGCTTGTTCTTGCAACGATCTCACTTGGGATTGGAGCTGAAGCTGGTTCGCATGTGCAGAGCGGACATAGATGAATGCTTCGTTTTGAGGCTGGAGATTTTTGTTGAGAGTTGGATTGGTTTGTGTACTGTTTGACATTTGGCATTTCCCCTTTCAGATGTGGAGTCCTTGCTCCTGAACTGCACTGTATCCAAGTTGGTGAAGATAAGTCCAGATTTACGATTTCGGTCCCATAGCCTCGATTGCGGTAAGCCGTTCCTTCCTGCGCATCCATGCTTCTTTTGCTCGTGCGGAACGCTTCGCTCGTTCAAGCTCTTGAAGGCCCTCATAGGCTTTTTGTAGGACCGTTTCGACAAATTGTTGGCCGAAGTCGTAGCGGTTTTGAACGGTGTCTTGTGACATTTGGCATTGCCCCCTTCCGTGGTTTGGATGTTGTTGCTTCTGTGAAGCACCTTACCTGGCCTGATGTCCTATTGTCCAAATTTACGATTTCGGGTTTCGGAGTTGGCCGGTGAACGACGGGAACCTCAGACGTCAAGTGCGTTGCTTACGGGGATACCGTACAAGGTTGCTACGAGATAAGTCCAAATTTACAGCGAGGGAATTTGAAATGAAGGTATCGGACTTGCAATTACGAGGAAAGGTCCGCTGAAATAACCTCAAATGTGAATGGGAGGTGGGGGCATGAGCATCAAACAAACAGAAATCGATTGGGAGAATTTATATGAGGCTGCTCGGAGGTTGGGAGTGTCTGAGTTCGTGTTGAACCAATTCCAATTGATTAATCCATACGGTGAGGAGGTGATAAAACATGATGCAGATTCTCGAGAAGCTCAAGATGCCAGGCAGTGACATTGATGTAATCGTCGTGCCCCGACATGACGGATGCATGCAGTTATCGCTTCATCTGGACATGTGTGAAGAGGACCAAGTGTTTGAAAAAGACCAGAAACAGGTCTAGTAAAGTAAAGTTCCGGGAATTCTAGTAGAGATACTAGACTTCCTGGAGGGATACATCGTGAATGAAATTCGTGTAGTACGCATTGAGTATGAAAATGATCTTGCTCCAGCCGATGAATGGATACGGCGGCTCGTAGAACATCTCTTATCTGTAAAACTTGAGCTTGCCCCAAAAGATGTTGCACACTTCCTCATGAGCACCAGGCTTCAAGATGGCGCTCCAATATCGAGTGAGGAGGTGTGAATCATGAATTTGGACGGTGGCACGTATTACGCATTTTATGTAAGGGTGAGTACAGATGCGCAAGATGAAAGGATGCAACATGCTGCCGCAGAGCCTATTTTGCGACAAGTACCACGTGACCGACTGCTTGTTTTTGTCGACCACGGAGTTTCCGCAGCGAAGGTCCCGATGTCCAAACGGCCAGAGCTACAGCGCATGCTTACTCTCATTCGCAGCGGACAGATCGGAACATTGATCTGTTATGAGCGTGATCGACTTGCCCGAGATCCCTATGAATATGTGGAGATTGCGAAGCTGCTCATATCTCGAAAGGTGGAAGTAGTCTTCACAGCCGCCTCGGCTAGAGCGTTTGAAGGAAATCTGTTGGTTGAAGGCATTTCTGCCATCGCCGCTGGAGCCGAGGCACAGGCGATTCAAAGGCGAGTATCGGACGCAGTAAAGGAATATCCAGCACAGCTCTTTGGATATAAGCGAATCCGGGGGGACGACGGATATGTTCGTTACTTTAGGGACCCCAGGCATGCTGATGCGATAACTGAGATGTTTGGCGATATTTCATCTGTACGGAGCTTCGAAGAATTTATGGCGAGATTTGAAAGTCTGCGCAGGATTCTCCGCCGTACTGAGGCACAGGCGCTAAAGATGCTTCAGAACCCATTTTACGCCGGACATGTTCGACGCTATGGGACATACCACTCGCTTCCACACGTTGAACCCATCATATCCTTGGAGACATTCACCGCCGTTCAGGAAAAGATGACTGACCTCGCAGAATGGACAGGTCGAGCGCTAGACCAGGTTGTCGAAGGAATTATTCATCCAATTTGCGGTTTGTGTGGATCAGCAATGGCGCAGAAATCATCCGTGGGCCATGAGCCACGCTACGAATGCCGAAGGGGAGGTCACCGAGCGAACATTATTGATCTTGCATGGCTCGATGAGGTTGTCCTGGAGCAAATATCAACACGAGTTGCGGAACTTAATGTCGACGCACTGAGGCAGACCTGCAGCGGGTTTATTCGGAGGCATATTCGCAAGCTTGAATCCGAAAGATTCAGGGTGATAGAGGAATGCCATGAAAAGTCCTTGGCATTTGCAAGAAGATTCTCACCAGGGTTCGATAATAAGTTGGTTGAACATGCACTGCGAGAGATTGAGTCCCTTGAAGTGCAAAGTGCCTCTCTGTCCGAAAAAATCCAACAGCTTCAAGCAGGTTATTCTCTGGACATCACAGGCCTTATGGACCTGGTGCAACACGCTTTGTCGACTCGCATGCAGGACAAGGGGGCAGTTCGATCCCTCGCCTCAATGTTATTTCGTCAAGTTCTCGTCTTTCCAGATCGAATTGAACTGTTGGCATACTACAGTCTATTTTTGAACGGAGGTGAAGACCATGGAGCTACGGCGTAAGGGTGTTGGTTATTTGCGTCGGTCGAGTAATCGACAGCTACAGAATCATTCGCTGGACATTCAGCGCTCTCAAATCCTAAGGTGCGCTGATAGGAATGCATTCGAGATTACCGACTGGTTTATCGATGACGCTGTGAGTGCATATCGTAAACCAGCCCTGAAACGGGATGCAATGCGGGCACTTCTGTCCACCGTGTTGGATCAGGATGAGGTATGCGGAGTCTTCTTTTACGACGAAAGTCGCATCAGCAGGCAAATGTCTGACTTTGTTTTGGAGGTATTCAATCCCATTAAGGAGCGTAAGCCCCAATGTGAATTCTTTAACGCAACAACAGGAACCCTGTGGGATCCAAAGGAACCGGTTGTTCAGGCACAACTCCTGATGGCACAAAATGACTCTGCCATGAAATCCACACGTGCGCTTGACGCACAAACGATGTTGCTGTGTGATCCACGAGGTCCCCGAAGACCGGGGGCACCTGCGCCATACGGGTATCGATGGGCAGATGGTGCTCTGGTACCTAGCGAAACTGCTAGCTTGGCGCTATTCATTTTCCACATCGCCTCGTGGGGGTATTCAGATGCTCAGATTGCCAGCATGCTGACTCAAGCTGGCGTCCCTTCCCCAAAATCGGGAGACTGGGGGGCAAGTACAATTGATGTCATGCTGAACAACCCTGTGTATTGCGGTGACATCGCATGGAACCGGCGAAAAGGATACTCGAACAGTTCTCGCAAGTCGGTAGGACAATACGATTTGTTTCAGGGACAGGTTGATGCTATTGTTCCTCGACCGCTATGGGATATTGTTCACGAACTTCGTACTGTCAAGAAGGAAACGGGGATGAAATTTAACACGCCAAATTTACTTCAAGGACTGGCGTGTTGCAAGAAGTGTGGAGATGGGTTGCAAGTCAAAGACAGTACGCCCGCCCGCTCTCCAAAACGCTACGTTCACTACGTCTGTCCATCATGTGGACAAAAAGTCGAAACTACCAAGCTCGATGAGGTGGTTTTGGACCAGATTGGCCGAGAATGGCCTGGACACTTCAACGCATTCAAAAACGAGGCACGAAACACCCTCCTCCGCTGGAAGAAGGAGCTTGTTGACGTTCAACGGCAAGCGAAAGCTGAGCTAGAGGAAGCACGATATCAGCGGGCTACGTTATCACCCTCAGCCCCGCATGCTGAGCAATGGCAAAAGATTATCTCTCTACGGGAGACTGTCGCAACGGAGAAACTCCAGAGCGCAATATCCCTTCTGGAGAAGGTGGCGGTACTTGAGCAACCTGTCACGTTTGACGCTTGGATTCAGAGGTTGCTGGAGCCGGACTGGGTAAGTCTGTTAGGCTCCACTGAGCGACGAACTTTTGGCTTCTTCATCATTCAACGTGTTGAAGTGGAATTCACGGCTGTGACGAAAGTGTCAATTTGCTTCCGTTTGTCACCGTTTGTGACCCTTCAGGAGAGTATTGGGCGCTTAACCGAATTTAGCGCTGATACAGTGGGTGAAAAACCGAAAGAGCCACAGGGAGCTTGAGATGGTCTTCACAGCAAAGCCATAAAATCCCGCAGTAGTGCGCCGTTTTTCCGAATTTCATTCGGTTTTTGACACGTCGAGGGATCCCTAGACGGGTGCTTTGCCGAAGGTACAAACCAAGTGATGGGTAAAAAACCGAATACGGCGAGGAACGTTTTAGAGGGAATGCAATGTACCGAAGAAACGCAAAATGCGTTTCTTCTACATCCACCGTTTGTTCAGGCCGCCGACCGCCCAATAGGCAATGGTTCAGCTCTCAGAATACGGTGGTAGCTGTGCGGGTAAAAGCGCTTCAGTTCCTCGACTGTGAAGACTGTGCAGAGCAATCTGAACCATAATGAGGAATCCCATTCGTCGTCCTTTTTCAAAGTGACGAGTGCAGTCTGGAGACTGTTTGGTTTAGGAGAATCTGCGAACCGGTACATTGTCGTTCGGGATGGAACAATCCCGCTGGCCGAATGATAGTAGTTTTTTACGACGACAATAACTCCTTTTTGCTTGAGTGCTTTCATTGCCTTGTCCAGAGTGCTTTTGGCAAGTTTTGTTCTCTTCCTTGTCTCCTCGTACCCTAGAAAGAATTGCTCTCCCACACACGCCATACGAAACCACGCATACACAAGAACTTGCTGTTCCGCTAGAACTGGGGATTGGGCTCTTATCCAGTGAACGGTTGCAGCCGTAATCTTGATCACTCGGGGTGTACCAGCCGTCAGGGGATGGGTCCAAACGTATTTTGCCACTCGTTTTACATCTGCAAGGTGTTCGATCCAAGATGTGCCGATGTTCTCCCGATGCTCTTCATACTGCCCTCGGGACCATTCCGTCAAAGCCTCTACTAGCTCGTCCAGAGAGTCTGGACACAATCCAGGAGTATTGCGCAAATACGCTGCCACACGAACGAGTGTGTCATGTCTGGTTCCTGGTTCTACGATGCCAACTTTGTATGCCTGCTCAGTTGCATCTTTGCCCCATATCAATTTCGACAGGATCGTATTCTCTCGTTTCCTGTCCATCAAGTCCTGGTCTTCGATTTCCCAGAGTAGCTCTGGCGCATCTGGGATGATTTCCAGTAGATATTGATACGGATTTTCAAGGGCTTCCAGGGTGAAAGGATCGAGAAAGCCGCAGAACCGTTCTGTGCGCCAGTTGATGCTTAGGGGTAGCTTATTTCCTCTCTGCAGCGGCAGGCACTCAATTTTGAGTCCTCGGCGCATTTGGGGACCCAGTGGATGTTGCAAGATGGCTTGATACAAATTCATCGCTGCTTTGATGGAGATCCTAGTTTGAAAGAAGACAGTTACGTGGTAGCCCTTCCGTCCACTTAGGATGACGTGCGGATGAAGGTTCCATCGTCGAAGAAGTGTGGTGACAGAGACCGTCGCTGTCCGAGCTCCTTCTTCGTGATCCCAGGTTGTATCGTCCGCCAGTGGCTTGGCGTCAATATCCCATGTGACGAAATGTGTCTTGTACTGGTTTCTAGCGAAGACTCCTACGGTGCATTTCAGCAACAGATGATCCCGTAAGACGCTTGCGCAAAGACGGTTCGGTACGAAGGCTGGATTATCCGACGAGACTTGGTGCCATGAGGCATATCGGGGGAAGAGTGGTTTGTCCATTACTAGCCACTTTCCTTTATGCGGTTGATACAATTCGAGCAATTTTGTCACACAGGCACTGAGCAGGTCCTTTCCTCCGTATAGGCGCTCATAAGTTTCCATCAATGTTTCGTCCCGACTTAGCCACGTGTCAGTAACATCATCCGTGAGTGGCTTCGTTGTTCCCGTCGTTGTTCCCGTAGGCTTATTCTTTGGTCGATACCACTTCAATTTCTTCTTTGAGCGCAGATATTCACCATGCGTTTTGATATGACCTGGAGTAATCCGATTGAACTCACGATCACAGAGAGCACACTGGACTGGGTGTCCCTTCAATAGAGTAATCATCTTGTCTTGCGCTTGTTCAACTGTCATCGATTCTTTGTACATGTCAACACCCCCTTTTTGATTGGGGGCGAGCGTACAGGGTCTTTGTGGCAAGATACAAGTGCTTCACGAAAAAGTTTGAACAGCTCTGTGAAGGAATAGGGGTAATAAAGAACAGAACGTAAAAGTCTCATAGGTTGCAAGTTGCCGGGCTGTGGTCAAGGTTCGATAGATCATTGAAACTGCACGTTCCGGTATGCTTTGTAAGAGATGAATGGCAAGGAGTAGGGGAGATAAGAAAGAAGATATCCGTATGCTACGAATCCCTGATGTGCAGAGGAGATGCCTGATGAGAACTCCATGTCACACTGATACTTCGAAGAAGCTCTCTGTCGGGAGACTCTCACAAGAGACAACTGATATACAAGCCTAGCAGACAAGTTATCAAATCTGCGGTACTGTGAATTGTGGCGCAAACAAGCACTCGTGAAGCAAAGTGCAGGATCTTTGCACCAACTTGGAGAATATTCCATCTGAATGAAGAGTTAAGCGCAAGAGTGGAGGATCATCATGGCAAACGTACAAGCAGACATTGAGTACACCAAAGACTTATTTGAAGCCGCCAATCGGATGCGAGGAAGTATCGCACCCGCAGAATACAAACATATCGTTCTGCCTTTGATCTTTTTGCGTTACCTCTCGCTTCGATATGAGAAGCGGCGCAAAGAGTTGGAGTCGATGGTTCGTGATCCAAAGAGCGACTGGTACACGCAAGATTCAGCAATGCAGGAGATCATCATGTCAGATGAGGACCAGTATCGTTCTGAGCAGGTGTACGTTATACCGGATGAGGCAAGTTGGAGCTACATCGTGGAGCATGCGAGGCAGCCGAACATCAAAGAGATTCTCGACAATGCAATGAAGCGGATCGAGGAAGAAAACAAGGACTTGGAGGGCGTGCTCCCACGCATCTATCAGGCATCAAATCTCCCAGCAGAAAATCTTGGAGAACTCATACATATCTTTTCTCGTGATGTGTTCAACCTAGAATACTCCTCCAGCGTTGACGTACTGGGACGGGTTTACGAATACTTCATTGGCAACTTTGCAAGTTCCGAGGGAAATCGAGGTGGGGAGTTCTTTACACCATCCAGTATTGTCAAACTACTCGTGGCCATGTTGGAGCCAATGTCAGGGGTGGTATTCGATCCCGCATGCGGTTCGGGCGGAATGTTTATTCAGAGCGAGCAGTACACCCCACAAAAACAGGCTCTGTCATTCTACGGCCAAGAGAACATAGAGACGACAATCCGGCTCGGCAAGATGAACGTCCTGCTACATGGAATCAATGCTGAGATTCGGATGGGAGATTCCCTGCTTAACGACCAGTTTGAAGGCTTCCAAGCTGACTACGTGCTCTCCAATCCGCCGTTCAATCAGAAGCTCTGGGGTGCGGACAAAATCCAGCGCAACGATCCACGCTTGATTGGACCAGTAACGGATAGTAATGCCAATTATATGTGGATGCAGCACTTTCTGTCTCACCTGAAGGATGGAGGAACCGCTGGCTTTGTGATGGCGAATGGTGCGATGACGACTAACACCACTGGAGAAAAGGAAGTGCGGCAGCGTTTAGTCGAGGATGGGTACGTTGATTGCATCGTCCAAATGCCAGACCGACTCTTCTTTACAACTGGAATTCCTTGTGCGCTGATTTTCTTTAGTAAGAATCGGAATGGGGAGAAGGGTTTTCGTCCGAGAAAGAATGAGTTCTTATTCATCGATGCTCGTCAAAAGGGAACCATGGTCAGTCGGAAACAGAAGGTGCTGACCCAGGAAGAAATTGATGAAATAGCTCGGGTCTATCATGCCTACCGTAGTTCGGGTGACAAATATGAGGATGTACTGGGCTTCTGTAAGGTAGCCATCTTTGAAGATGTCAAAGCCAACGACTTCAAGCTGACACCGGGCATCTATGTAGGTACAGAGTTAAAGGAAGCGGACGACGAGCCATTCGAAGTGAAAATGGCGGAATTAACTCAGAGACTGAAGGAACAGTATGCTCAGGCAAACAAATTGCAAGAGCAACTCCTTCGAAATTTGGAGAACCTACGCTGATGGCTAAATGGAACGTAGCGACTGTAGAAGAGTTAGTAGAGAGCGGCATAATTGAACGACCATTAGATGGAAATCACGGAGAAATACATCCAAAAAGCAGTGACTTTGTTGAGTTCGGAGTACCATTTTTAATGGCGTCTGACATCAAGCACGACAGGGTGGACTTAGACAGTTGCGCACGTATAAGTGAACAACAGGCTATGGCTTTAAGAAAAGGTTTTGCAAAAAACGGAGACGTATTGCTCACTCATAAAGGAACGCTTGGACGAACTGCTTTACTTCAGGGGTTGGATACTCCATATGCCGTGCTAACCCCGCAGGTGACGTACTACAGAGTGAAGGATACGAACCAACTGAATCCGAGTTACCTCATGTATTACTTCCAGTCATCAAAATTCCAGGCAGTATTGAGTGCTTGGGCTGGAAGTGGTTCGACTCGGGCTTATTTAAGTATCACTGACCAACAAAAGCTTCCCGTCGTGCTTCCCCCAATACAAATACAAGAACAGATATCGTCTGTTTTGGCAGTTATTGACGACAAAATCGATCTCAACCGCCGTATGAATGAAACGCTCGAACACATGGCAATGACGGCGTACAAACACTGGTTTATCGATACAGAATCGCCCGAACGAGTCCCTCTGGCTGAGTTAATTGAAATCAACCCAAAGATCTCGATGAAAAAGGGATACGAGATTCCCTTTGTCGATATGAAGGCCGTGTCGACAAATTCACTCAGTGTGCAGGACGCTGATGTGGTGATGAAACAGTTTACATCAGGCTCAAAATTCCAAAATGGTGATACTCTGTTTGCGAGGATTACGCCCTGTCTTGAAAACGGTAAGACAGCCTACGTGGATTTTTTGGAGGAAGATGGGATTGCCTTTGGCTCGACGGAGTTTTTGGTGTTGCGTGCCAAATCTAGCGCTTGCCCAGCATTCGTTTACTGCACGGCAAGGTTCCCGAACTTCAAGGACTATGCGATAAAAAGCATGGTTGGCACCTCAGGCAGACAACGAGCCCAAGTCGGCGCCCTTCTGCAATTTGAAATCCCGGCACCTGACCACGAGGCAATGATACGGTTTGCGGAGATTACCAAGGAGTGGTTTCAGCAGATTCGCAGTAATACAATTGAGAATCGTTATCTATATGACATTCGAGGCAATCTCTTACCTCGTCTGTTATCTGGTGAAATTTATCTGAATACCGATGAGGCAATAATTTAAGGGGATGGTAGCTCATGGCTAAGCTGTATGAGTCTGATTTTGAGGAAACGACAATTGAACGTCTCAAGATCCTTGGCTATGAGCACTTGCCTGCCCATGAAATATACACTCGAACGGACCTGTCTGAGGTTGTTCTTTTGGATCGATTACATAAGTTCCTGTCACAGAGATATCCCGGTCTCCCCACATCCGATGTAGCCTCTCAGCTGACTACTGTGGACGGACTGACGCTTTACCAGCGGAATCAGCGTTTTCACGAGGTGCTTGTCAAAGGAATCGATTTCGCCCATGAAGTGAATGGAAGCACTGAATATACCCACGTGACGCCGGTAGATTGGGAACATCCTGAGTCGAATGATTTTGTGATTGTGAATCAGCTTCCTATTCAAGGACGAATGGCCCGCCGCCCAGATATGATTGTGTATGTGAACGGAATACCACTCGTGATTTTCGAACTGAAGAGCCCGTACAAGGAAGCGGCCACGGTTGAGGATGCCTACACTCAAATCACGAACTACATGACGGACATCTCACAGTTGTTCAATTACACAGCCTTCTGTGTGGTTTCGGACGGGGGCCAAACTTATCATGGGATGCCTGGCGCATCTTTGGAATACTTCGCAGCTTGGAAATCAATTGATGGTCGCACGGTAGACAACAACATCGCCAATTCGATGCGAACGATGATTGAGGGCCTGTTTCCAAAAGATCGGCTTCTGGCCTACATCCACGATTTTATCGTGTTCATGGACGATGGCCGGAAAACTATCAAAATCGGTGCCAAGTACCATCAATTCTTCGGCGTCCGATTTGCTGTCCAAGAGGCAATTCGAGCAACACGTCCTGATGGCGACCGGAAAATCGGAGTCATCTGGCATACGCAGGGCAGCGGAAAATCCATATCCATGTTGTTCTTTTCCGGGATACTTTCTCGCCACCCCGAACTGGGGAATCCCACCATCGTGGTGCAAGTAGATCGAGCTGATTTGGACGAGCAGCTTTATAAGACGTTTGTTGCTGGGAAATCGCTTGTCGGCCATGTTCACCAGGCTAGTTCAGCGGAAGAACTGCGACAGTTTCTAAAGAATGAATCGGGACAAATTGTGTTTTCCACCATCGAGAAGTTCCGATTGAAGGAATCGGAGTCCAGGCATCCAGTCCTGTCTGAACGAAGAAACGTCATCGTGATCGCAGACGAAGCGCACCGCACGCAGTACCAAGATGATGGTTTTGCCGGACATTTGAAAACAGCCTTGCCGAATGCGTCGTTTATCGGTTTCACAGGTACTCCGATTTCCTTTGCGGACCGGGACACCGAGGGGGTCTTCGGAAACATCATTCACACGTACGACATGCTCCAATCCGTTGAGGATCACGCAACGGTCCCGATTTACTATGAACCCAGGCTCATTCCCCTTGACCTCCAAAATACCAACATTGACGAAGACTATCAAGCAATCATACAGAGTGCGGAATCCGGGAGCGAGATCGACCGCAATCGTGCGAAGTGGGCCGCCCTTGAGAGGGTTGTCGGGACGCAGCGGCGTCTCGAAACACTGGCCAAAGATATCATAGAGCACTTTTCCGAGAAGGCGTCACCGCAGGACAAGGCCATGATTGTCTGTATGAGTCGAGAGATTTGCGTTGCACTGTACGATGAGCTGCGCAAAGTATCGGGATGCCCACAAGTTGAGGTCATCATGATAGGTGATGTGTCGAAGGATCCGAAAGCGTGGAGAGAGGTCCAATCCGGGAGCCAATACGCACACATCAAAACCAACGAGGAAAAGGAAGAGGTCAAAGCAAATCTCAAGGATCCCGATCACCCACTCAAGTTTGTTATTGTCCGGGATATGTGGCTGACGGGATTTGATGCCCCTCCGGTATCAATTTTGTATGTGGATAAACCGATGAAGGGTCATAACTTGATGCAAGCCATTGCTCGGGTCAACCGTGTGTTTCCAAACAAGGCGGGTGGCATCGTAGTCGACTTCATTGGAATTGCAGATGCGTTGAAAGAAGCAACCAAGCGATACACTGGAGGCGGCGGACGAGGGAAGCCGGCTTTTGAAATTGATCGGGCGGTGGAATTGTTCACGACAGCTCTGACAGAAGTGAGAGCATTCTTCCCCACGGGTATGGATGTTACAGATTGGCGAGGGCTTCCGAAGGTAGAGCGGGATGACTGGATTGCCAACCGGGTGAATGAACTGTTTGGCGAGAAGCAGGAAGACTTCCTCAAGGCACAACTACGTTTGGAAAAGGCCCATCAGTTGGTTCGACATTTGGACCAGGTAATTCCCTTCGCTAATGAGGTTCTACTGTACGAGATTCTAAAAGTCCAGATTCGAAAGTTATCCGGCGGCAATGAAGGCCCGAGGCCTGGAACAGGCAAGAAGCCTCTGGAGGAACAACTGAAGAGCCTTGTTGATGAAAGCCTGGCTGCTCGGGAAGCCATTGATCTATTCAAAGTGGCAGGCCTAGAACGACCAGACTTGAGCATCTTGGATGACGCCTTTCTTGCGGGACTGGAGAAGAAGAAACATGTCGATCTGCGGCTCAAACTCCTACAAAAACTACTGGAAGACAAGATAGCAGTCGTGTTCCGGCAAAACCATGCGATGTCCCAGACTCTCAAGGAGCTGCTGGAGAAAACGATTCGAGACTACCACACTCGTGTCATCCAAGCTGCAGACGTGCTGCAGGCGATGATAGAGCTGAAGAAACGGTTGGAAGAGGAAACAAAGCTACGAGAGAACTTAGGACTGTCGGAGGAGGAAGTGGCATTTTACAATGTGATTTCACAAATGAGGTCTGATGCCTTCTCGAATGAGTTCATCGCCGATCTGATACACAAGGTCGTAAGGGCCATGAAGACGAAATTCCAGCCGGATTGGACATCGCCACATCGGCAGAACGTGATGTCTTCGGTTACTTTGTCTGTGAAAAAAGTGCTGTTGGACGCCAGGGTCAGCGCAGAGCAACTTAGCTTCTTGACGAAAGCAATCGTCGAACAAGCCAAGGAGCAGTACAAGAACTGGCCGCTGGATGCGTGAGATGTATATTCATACTACGCTCTCGAAACCAAGGTTTACATGGTTTGCACGTCTGGGTAGCACGTCCAAGAAGAGAGTGATCCGCAGTGTATAAGACCTTCGAGGAAGCTTTTCCGACCCTAATAGATCGAATCCGAACGTACCCCCAGTATAAACTTTGTCTGGAGGTAAACCGCACGCCAGACTCAGGTGTTTTCGAGTTGGTGCATTTCTTTGCTAGATCAATAACGGAAGACAAATTAGGCAAACCGAAGACGTACGACTATGGCAGCGTGTTGTTCATTCATGTGGCGGTGGACGCTGAGAGACTTCAAACACTGCTCAGCCTGATCAATCGTGGAGCCGACATTTCCTTGGTCGAGTTTCCAGAGCTCCAGCCAATAGACACTCAACAAACGAAGGTACAGTGCAGGCAGATTGATTATAACCACATAAACAGTGGACAGGTGTACTCATATCGGAAGTTGCCATTCCCCTATCATTTGTACCAAGTTCCAATGAAGAACCAAGATGGCAATGAGCTTCACATGCCACTTGGAGCAAAAAACTTGTCGTATTTTCGAACGAAAATACAGGCGCAGATATATTATCTCCGAGGGTACAATGCCCCGGACTCCACGCAACGGATTGATTCCAGTATCGAAGTAGTCATAGAAGACACACGTGGACGGTTTGTTGGAATTAACGTAGACGTAGATGATAAGCGGATTGCGGTAGAGCTAGATGGCAATGCCCTCGATACGTGTGATATCAAACTTAATGGGACAAGCCCTGATTGGGTTGAAAGCGTGCCTGCTTTAGTGGCCAAAAGCGCCGGAATAGAGTACAAGGAACTGCCACGTGACTTGAGTGTCATTTTAATGCAGGATACAGAGATTGTTGACGAACGTTTTATTTCTAATCAATCATCACCGTTCAACCTCACAGATGGCGTGGTGTTTGTTGAACGAGATAAAGACACTGCCTCAAGTGAGGGAAATGTGCTCAATCATACGGAGTTGGTTGCTGGCGTATCAGAAGGAGAATTGGACGAACTGCACCCTACTGTTCAACATAGGGCTGGGGATCTGTTTAGTCATGGGCACTTTCGTCAAGCTGTCTTAGACACATTTATCGAACTGATTCAACGAGTTAAAACAGATTCCAGAGTGAAAGCTCTCGATGGCAGTAAACTGATGCAAACTGTTTTCTCAGCTCAAAATCCAACGATCAGAGTTTCAGACGATCCGAGTGAACAGACTGGATTCATGTTTCTATATAGTGGCTCGGTGATGGCTGTCAGAAATCCAATGGCTCATAGGCTTGACGAAATGAACAGACAAGAAGCAAAGGAGTGGCTGGGACTTGCATCGGCACTATTCAGAGTTCTGGATAGGGTCACATAACCTTCAACAAAGTCGTAACACCCAAGACTGCAGGCTCAGGTATCGGGTCTGAACTTACTCCAAACGAGTTTGATATCGGTTCACACGACCTTTCAGAAGCGTTTGTTCAGAAGCCTCAAGCGGGCATATGTGGGCATATTTGGTAATCTTCAAAGTTGGCTTTTAGCTGCTCGGCGCATGCAACACAAAAAACTGGACCAACATACTATCCCCGAGTATATCCACTGCATCCATTGATTGGTCCTATAGGAAATGGGGCAGATATTTTGCAAGTTTCCAAGCTGCAAATCCAAAATTTCCGAGGCATTCTGAACGGGACTGTATTGTTTGATGACCACAACGTGATCATTGGAACCAACAACAGTGGAAAATCAACGATCTTGGATGCCTTATCGATGGTGCTCGGCCGGGATAGAATGGTTCGTCAATTGACGGAACATGACTTTTTCGGTAGTAGTCCCGCCCCGGCGGATCGAATACGCATTATTGCTACCGTTACAGGGTTTGACAGGAATGACCCCAACTACCACTCTGAATGGTTTCGTATGGGACGGGCTGTACCAAAATGGTTTAATTCCGATACAGGTGAAGTATTGGCTGAGGCAGATGACAACCTGTTATTATGTGCCCAACTTGGCTTTGCAGCACGATTTGATCATGACAGCTTGTCGGTAGAATTTATCCGATATTTCCATGATGATGACGAAATGACAGACCCGTTTGACGAAGATGCGGTTACTCGAGTTTCGGCTCGCTTGCTCTCGGATTTTGGTTTGTTCATTGTTCCAGTTTCGAGAACGTGGGATAGGGTCATTTCCTTCGGATCAGAATTGTTTCGAAGACTCGTCGCTTCATCAGGTGGAATTCCGGCTAACGCTATAATGGCCGAACGTGATATTCTTCGCAATCCGTCCACTCCCCTTGATGCGGAAGGGACCTTTTCAGAAGTTTTTTCGCACATACGTGCCGAATTTGCAAGGCTTTTGCCAAGGTCGCCAGATTTGAAATTGAGGTTGACCGGAACTGATAGCGAATCGTTGCTGAGTGCCATAGTACCGCACTATGAGACACATTCCGGGGCCGTTCTACCCGCTGCACGTCAAGGGACCGGACTTTTGTCTCTACAGATTTTTATGTTGTTACTTGAATTCGGAAGAATGCGTGCTAATTCAGGTCAGAATTTCACACTCGCTATTGAACAGCCGGAGCTTCATCTCTCCCCTGGTGTTCAACGGCGCCTAGTCTATAGAGCACAGGCCGTCACACAGCAAAGTATAATCACAAGTCATTCGCCTCATGTAGCGGCGTCGTACCAGCCAACCAAAATTCGATTTGTAGAGAACGTAGATGGACAATTACACGCTCGGCCCTTGCTCGAGAAACCCCTTGACCAGACAGCCAAAAACAGTATTCGTAAGTTACTTCGTGATAATCGTGAAGACTTCGTTGCAGCACTCATGAATGAATTCGTGCTCATTCCCGAAGGTCGAACTGATTTTGAATGGTTCAAACTCCTGGCGTTCTTCGCAGAGATTCAGGAGGGGTGGGCCATGGGTTCTGAACAAGACGGGGATTTCGGTTGCCTTGTCGGCGTAGTTCCTACGCATGATGCTGCTGTGTCTGACACATATCAAGTTATCTCGAATGTTCGCTCGGACGTGGTGGTTCTTGTCGATGGAGATGAGGCTGGAGATACATATGTAGATGAATTGGTTGGACTACAGAACCCACCTAAATTGGTCTTACAATGGGCGTATAAATGGACAATTGAGGACGTTATCGGTGACATCATTGCAACAAGTTCTGAGGCTACAACGTCGGCTGCAAACTTTCTCGATTGCGACGCAGAGCTAGACTCAATACTGCAGCGGCTGAAGACCAAGAGGCCAGGGATCAAAGGAGACTATGAGCGGTGCGAGAGTCTCGCTAGTTTAGTCTTATCGTATGTCGAATGTATCGACAGGACCAATTACTTGTTCTCGAACCTGATACGGGTGATTCGCAATCCCCAAGACGATACTGGACAATTTATATCTGACGGAAGATCAACCGATGACTGCGTTGTGAAGGTTTGGCAACTATGAGTGTACGGTTCTTTGAAGGTCCCGCTGGCAGTGGCAAGACTTATTCGATGGTGGAAGAACTGAGACGTGCATTACAGCAACAGCCTCTGTCTGCCCACGAACGGATTTTGGGACTGTCAGTAATGCATGGAGCTAGACTCCGGCTGCTGGACAGGTTGACCAGGATCCCTGAGGCGAAATCCAGAGTCGATTGCCTTACGTTTGACAGTTTTGCGTGGCAGATCGTTAAGCGATGGCGCAGCTTGGCTACGATGGCTTTGGAGGGTGGCTCGTTGCCGGGTGAGCTGGATTACGAGTCGACGTGTAGCCTGGCGGCTATCCTGCTTTCTCATGACAACGTACTACATTGGGCAACCCAGACGTATCCCATCATTGTTGTTGATGAGTCGCAAGATTGCAGAGGCGGCAGACTTGTCATCTTGCAGGCACTAGCACGCAGATCTCTCGTTTTTGCTGCGGCCGACCACTTTCAAGACCTTTTCGAGCTGGAGCATAATCAGGCGGTCGAATGGCTACGGACTGCGGGAGCGACGACGGAGCTAGACACCATTCATCGTACGCACGAAATCGCACTACTTTCGGCGGCTCAAAGCCTTCGGTCTCGGCTAGGACTCAAGAACGGAACGACTTTTCGAGTTGCGTCCACATTCAGACCTAACGATGCAGCATCCGTGGCTGCCAGAACGCTGGCTTGGAACAAATGGACAAGTGTTGCGATTTTAACACCCACGGGGCTATCTAGTTCTCGATATGTGCAGGGAGTATTGATGCGTCTCACTGAAAAGCCTATTGTCCCTAAAAGAGTTGGAAAGCCATTAGGACCTTTTCGAATAGAGTGGGAAGCTGGGGCACGTGATATAGAGGCAACATTGAGAAAGTGCATCGGACTTCCAGACGATCTAAATGCCACGGTTCACATTCAAGATTTCCGTGATGATGATGGGACCATTGGGTATCGGGAGCTTCTTGGTTGGATCCGGTACCAACATCGTCTGAATGGATGCGAACAGTTTACGGTCCGTGAAATCAACCGGCAGATCATCAATGTCTGCACAAGGATTCGTGCGTATCGTTCGCCAAGACAGTCGAGTATCCGTGCCATGACAATTCATCAGGCTAAAAATCAGGAATTTGACGGTGTGATTGTTCTGTGGCCCTATGAAGTTGGTCCGAACGAAGAGATGAATCGGAGATTGCTGTACAACGCCGTTACAAGAGCTAGAAGGTGGTGCCAAGTGCTTGTTCAAGATCCAGACCGTACTCGAGTTCAGAAACCACCATTTACGCAGAGCTAATTGAGGGCGATGTGTCTCATGCGTATTGTGCATTCTCATTGTGCAGAAACTGCAGGTTTAAGTTACCCAGTGATTGTTACATACTCATTCATTTGGCCATAAATCCTAGCAAAGACCGTCAGGAGTGATGTTTGTGGACAGAGAAACCTATTGGAAGAACTTCAGCTTGGGAACAGAATTAGAGGTTGCGGGCAGCTTTATCTATAACGGATTATGGACATTTCATGAAATGAATAACTTCTCAAATGAGGCTCAAGTTTTTGAGTTTTTCTACAATATCGCCGTGGGCGTTGAACGAATAGCAAAAGTGACAATAATCCTGTTAGAGCACAACGATATCACGGACCAGCAAGAGTTCGAGGAGGAGTTACGTACTCATAATCACGCACATCTTATCGAAAGAATCGCCGACCATAAACCGCTACATCTCTCAAGAGAACATCATGCGTTCATTGAAATGTTGAGAGTTTTCTATGATTCAATCCGGTATGGGAGGTACAGCTTAGAATCCATTCGTTCGCACGCCCTCGAATTGGACATGTTGGTCTCGTTCATCTCGAATTATTTGGAAGGAGAAGTTGACACGGCGTCTCCATTTGTCAGCAGAAACAATACTCGGATTAAACGTTATGTTGGAAGAATTATCGGCAAGGTTTGCAATCAACTTTACGAAATAATTGATGAAACTGCTACTCGTCTGAATATGTATACCTATGAAATTTCTTATTTCACCAAGGCATATAAGATTTTCACACGTCATGAATACGATTTTATTGATGAAGACCTGGCGTGGACCGAACTGCTGATTTATCTCTTAAATACAGATGAGCGCTCAGCTTTCCTGAATGTTCTAAAGGGCGTTGAACCGCTGGAATTAGATGCAGAACTCATTCAGGACTACATTATATCTCGTCACTCTCCGACGGTTCGATGCGATATATTGGATGCGGTTGACTCACAATATGAAGAATTTGAAGATAAAGAGGAAATGAAAAATCGCCTTAGCCTAATGCAAGCTCTTAACAGCCCCGGTGTAATGTTCATGGATGACGATGAGGAGCAGGATGAAGAGGTGTGATCGAATTCTGTTTTGAGTTTTCGGAGCTCTGTGTATGGGGGGTATTATCATCATGTAAAGCACTGATACAGAGTCATTGGGCACACGGGTGGCGTGAATATATAATTCTTGATCCTGCACCTTTTTGACCTGTACTTGCATTTCACCAATAAAGTTCTCTAGTTGTACGTCGAAACGGGGGTTGTCTGATTGAGAAATTGTCCCCATTTTAACGTCAAACGTCCAACGTCATTTTGAGGATTTCAGACCATGGCGCCTCCCTTTCCATTCTCAACTTCCTTCTCTAGTTTCATTTAGCTAATGTATGTGTTCAGTATTATTACATTTGATATTCTAAGGTAAAATATTGGTAGTCATATACATTCGTAGGAGTGGGGATGGATGCAGAGTCTCGAGGAACTTATTCAACAGGTTGAGGACCAGCCATACTTTAAGTTTCCACACGAAATCGCCGGGCAATTTGAGGAAATCATAAATGTTATAAAAGAACAAGGTGATCCAGAAACCCTTAAAAGAATCGGATTGGAATACAGCTTGTTTTCTTTACAGATTAAAAACCCACTAATTCAGCCGGAGGGTGAAAGGTCAGAGAGATTTACATTCTCATGTCAACTAACCACCGGCGAATTTTGGCCGGATCCAAATAGATTTGATGACGAAGCTTTGAATTACTTCCTAACAAGAATGCGCAAGACCAAGAGTGTATTTCTTCGTGCCCGGTACTCCGACTTCCTATTTGAATATGGTGCGGAGCTTCCAGGAGCGAATCGATACATTTATGCAAAGGAGCTTGTGCCATCATTCGTTACTATGGCACAGACTCATACCGAATCCGAACATGACCATGATTTCCAAGGCCTAATAGATTTACATCGTGCAATCGAAGTTAGTTTGTTAATGCGCAACGAAGAGCTTTTGAAACAAGGGCTCACTGTCGTTTCGGGTTTGCTTAACAAGTATGTGAAAAATCAGGAGTACCCGTGGCTCCGTTATATATCTAAGATTCTTCGAATGATTGAGAGGGGCCCGTTTGCTTCTAAGTATCCGACTGAACTCAGAGAGCAATGTATTGCAGCCTTGGCGACTGCAGCCGAACATTTTTCACATGATTCTTTCCCGGATATCGCTCCTCAATTTTATTCCGAACTCATTGAATGGGGGCGTTTGAAATTCTTTACGGATGACGAGATCCGAGATTTTCAAAGAAGAATTGGGGAGGTTTACGAAAGGCATGCTGAACGACAAGGTTCATTTATCAGTAAAGCGCATTTCTATGAGGCTGCCATGGAGCATTACAAGCAACAGGGATTCGCAGAAAGAATTGACCTAATGAAAGTCAAAATCCGAGAAGCCTACGAAGCTCTGGAAACGAGTGATGAGATGAAAGCGTTCAAAGTGGAGACCCAAATTCCGGGTGAACAGCTTCGTGAAATACAGGATGAGTTTGTCATTGATGACCTTGAAATTGCATTGGAGAAGATCATCGTAAATTCTCAACTTTTTTATCCTAAGGTTGATGTCGTAACTGAAGTAGCACAGGTGAATCAAGAGGCAACTCCGTTATTATCCTTTATTCACCACAGTGCAATTGACGACGGACGAAAGGTTAATCAAACGAATACTTCGGATGATGTGAGCCGTCATGCCTTTGTACAACAGTATATTTTGGATTTGTCATTACGGACGAGTGCGCTTTTGGTACCTGTGTTTCAACGTCTCATTACGGAAAAAAAACTTGGCCCCGAGGATATCATAAGAAAGATTGAGTCGTGGCCACTGCTTCATCGTAAGAACGCACCACTTGTTCAAAATGGGGTTGAAAAGTATTTCAATGGCGATTACGTTGGATGCATGCATATATTGGCACCGCAGTTCGAATCGACACTCAGAAGAGCGTTTCAGCTCAAAGGCTACCCAACGACTTCGTTAAAAAAGGGAGCAGTGCAACATGAAGAAACCTTCAACGCCTTTTTAGAACGTGCAGACATTCAACAAGCTCTTGGTTCAGATTTCTACGAGCTCATAAATTTGCTCATGGTCGACCAATTGGGTTTCAACCTTAGAAATAACGTGGGTCATGGGCTTATCTTGATTGAAGATTGTAACCTGAGTCACTGCACTCAAATCATCTTCTTGTTCTTGGCGTTAAGGTCTTTAGATATACCGGATCCAGTGTTGAATACTGACCCACCGGTCGAGTGATTTTAATTGGATATCCGGATCCTGTGGTGGGCACCGACCATGGCCACGAAAACGCCTCACTTGAGGCATTTTCTATTGGAAAAATTGGGGCTTATGTGCAATAAGACAGCGTGGAATCCGCCGGATGAATGCGTTTTGCTTGCATATTTAAGACTACCTGTCCTAACCTCCAAACCGAGAAAACAGGAGGTGAGGCAAATATTCAGAAACAGTGTCATCCCGTACTCAAACCATCATCGTAAATCTGAGGATTTCGGACCGAGGCGCCTCGCCTCCATCAACGACTTGCAATTGCATAGCAAGATGTGATATGGGCCAGGAACTCTCCGGGCCCATTTTGCTTGTTATTTACCCCACACATACTCCCCAACTAAATTTTCGTACAGCAGAAGCAGGAAAGTACGCTCTTGACTACATCGAAAAATATCGATACATTTATTGTATCGAAAAAAAACGATGTACTTGGTGGTGATGATTGTGCCGGAGTTTTTCTCGAGGTTTGCAGCGGCAGCTTGGTATTTGTTTAAGGATCTTTGGTATTGGGCAATTATCGGAACCTTGTTGGCTACGTTTGTAACCCGCTTTGTGCCTCTACAGAGAATGCAGTCCAAGTCTCAAGGCGGCACCATCAAATCGGTGGGGGTTGCAACCGTAGCTGGGGCTGCTCTACCTCTATGTGCATGTGGTGTCATTCCGTTCTTGGTTTCGTTTCTACGCATTGGTGCCCCGTTGGCAGTGACTATGGCCTTCACGGCCGCATCTCCACTTATGGACCCCGCCGATTTTGCGGTGACGACTGGTATGTTGGGCCTGAGATGGGCCGTCACAAAGACGTTTGCTGCACTGGCGATGGGAACGCTCGTTGGACTTACGGTTCTCTACCAGAACCGTCGAGGAGTATGGCTGAACCAGGTGAAAGTGCGTGTGGATGATGGAGTAGCGAGTGAGACAGCAGCCACAACTGAGGAACTCACACTGGGTGATAGGTCTGTGAAGTTTCTGAAGGACCTTTGGTTCAGTGGAAAGTTTCTTCTATTGGCGATTTTCCTGGGAGCATTATTGAATACGCTAATTCTTGCTTCTGTGGTTACCAGGGTGCTAGGTGGCCATCACTGGTACGGGATACCTCTTGGCAGTCTGGTGGGTATGACGACCTATGGAATCAGCGATGCACCCATTATCAAAGTCCTGCTGGGACTCGGAATGTCAAAGGGAGCTGGAATGTCGTTTCTCGTTGCTGGTCATGCAACGAGCATTGGGCTGTTGACTACGCTCCATACACTCGTTCGGTGCCCGCTGTTCATCTTCTATCTGATGTCAACGTTGTTCGTCAGCTTGGTTTTCGGAATTCTGTTTCAGGTCCTGTGAATCCGAATGCTTTTTGAAAGGAGGTGATACTCATGAAGTCCTTGTTGCGTCGATTCTCAAAGGCAGGGGGATGCTGTGGGACGGGTTCTCTCGTTCCGTTGGAAGGGAAACCTGCTGACAGCGAGAAGGGAAAGGCTGAATCACCGAACCCATGCTGCGATAACCCTGATACGTGTTGCTAAGCTTTGGTAGGAGGGCCACACATCGTGGCCCTCCCCAAGATCCTCAGGTATATTATAGGAAGGTGGTGAATGGTTATGGATATGGTCAAAGTGTTCAAAGCCCTCGGGCACGAGTTTCGGTTTGAGGTTGTTATGGCTTTGCTTGAGGGTCGCATTCACTCGTGCTGTGGTGAAGTGCGGTCATATGAACAAGGATGCTGCGTAACCGATCTCACCGACAAGTTTGATATGTCACAATCCACCATCTCGCACCACTTGGGTATTCTCCTCGATGCAGGGATTGTAAACATGGAGAAACGAGGTCTGTGGAGCGTGTACCTCATCTCTCCAGAAACCATCCAAGAACTCCATAAGCAGATAGGAGACTGGTTATCTCCGACTTGCCAATTACCAAACTGTTCTTCATAGAAGATACAAAATTATCCATTGCCATAACTTCCACGTACTTATATTCAGTGGATGCCAATTTCAAAGTATGATTGGCCACAGCATCTTTCCCGCTACCAGGAACAACAATATTCCATAGAACCACTTGACCCATTTCGGTTTGGCACGATTCGCCATAAAAGCGGATCCGAGTAGGGATGCGACCACGACAGAAGTCACGGTGGCCACCATCAGCCATGGATTGATAGCCATGTGAGATACGTGTCCTAAAAACCCCGAGAAGCTGGAGAATGTCACGATGTATGCAGTGGTAGCTGCCGCCTGTTTGGTTCGGTAGCCAATCCACATCAGCAGCGGGCTGATAATAAAACCGCCGCCAATCCCAATCATGCCACCGATAAGGCCGGCCAGTCCAGCCACTACGGCCCCAATGACAGCACGCCGGACAAAGGGCAGCATTTCATCTGGCTCAGGACGGTTTACCGCCCAAAGTGTGCGAACTGCCGCAATCAACACCATGACAGAGAAGAGAATGAGGAGTAGGCGATTTGGAACATAGGGAGCGACCATGCCGCCAATCGGTGCCAAGATGAGGGCACTGATAGCCATTGGCAGCCCGCCCTTCCAGTCCACCAAGTGCTTTCTGCCAAATGGGATGAGCGCAATCAGTGTGTTCAATCCATTCAATAGCAGCCCTAGAGGGATGACGACATCTTTGAGGCCAAACCCCAACCAGTGAAAGATGGGGACGTACAGCATGCCCCCACCTAACCCTAGCATCGCAAATACTGCTGAGACGAGTAGAATCAGCAGAGCTGTTACCCAAAGCATCGCAGATCACAGCTCCTTGCGATGAACCCTTGTTGAAAAACAAGTCTTGCACAGGAATTCACCGTTTAGCGCTACGGCGTAGTTCGACACAACCATCTCTTTGCAATCCACGCACTGTACAGCGTCAAACGATTCAGATGCCTTTTGCACTGGATAGTTCTCAAATGTAGTAACGTCAAACATGTCATGCCAGTCGTGGGATATCACGTCCTGGATAAGTGGGTCTACATCTTTCGGGTCTATTTCATAAGGCGGAATGCCTTTCTTTCGCTGCTCAAAAAATGGCATGTCAAGGCACATCATCATGCGGTCATATTTGACCGCCACACGAACTGCACGTCGAGTCCTGGGGTCCACTAAGGTCACAGCAAATTTGCCCAGAGGATTCTTGACGATGTTCCCCTTGCCAAATGTGCAGCCCGTGGCAAACTGTATGCCATCTGCAAAACATCCAGAGAAATGGTGCTCCCCAAGCTCAACGATAGCCTTCAGCTCACCCCCACTTCGTGCTCGGTTCACTCCTAAAATATCCATGGCCAGGTGGGCTGCTCGCAAGCCTTGGGGTACGGCGGGGCATTTGTGACCGTGAAAATACTGCGCAGCTTTAAGCTCCTCTTCAGAAACGTGCGTCTCGTGTTGCAATTGAACGGCCATCTTCAACCATCCCTTCACTTGAATTCTCGTCATACGGAGCTTCTGTTCACCAGCGAACGATTCGAAGGCAACTGAGCTACGTGTCCGACTGCAGGCATTCAACAAGAGACTCTCTACGGTCTGGATGAAGCGAGTAAACGGTGAACTTCCCTTCTTTTCTGGGTACGATGACTCCGCCATTTTCAAGCATCTGTAGATGATGTGTCATTGTTGATGTAGGTACATTCAGCAGCTCGACCAACTGGCACAAACAAAGCTCGGAGATGGCCAAAAGAGCCACAATCCGAAGTCGGGTGTTGTCGCCCAAGGCCTTGTAATACAACGATTTACTTGTGAGTGACTGCACGTCAGTGACGATTTCAAAGGCCTGAGAGGATTTTTGGAGGACCGTGGAAAGGCCATCGGGAGCCATCATTGTCCAGGTGGTGGAGTCCCGCACCACTGCCACGACTCATCACCTCCCTCATTGGGTTTCAACCTCTTTGCGACATAACGATAAAACTAATTTTATGGAAATGTAATCGCACAGATTGACTAGTCCGTCTTGCAGCGTGGGGGTTACCGGGCGCCATCACGGTCCGGGTATAGTCCTCTTCCAGGACAACACTTTACATGAGCAACTAGCTGCTGAGACATCGTAAGTCAGAGTCAGGTTCTCACTTGACGAACAGTTCATTGCATGGCATTGTATAAGTAAATCGTTATATTCTACTGAATGGATGTGGGAAGAATGCAAGACAAAGTGCGTGCGTTGATTGGAATGGGCGTAGCTTTCGGAGTCGGTGCGATTTCAAGCTTTGAAGAACAGGTTAAAACCGCCAAAGAGCATGGTGCCACTGAGGAGGAACTTGAGGAGGTACTGTCAATCGCACGTGCCACGAAGCTTTCCGGTTCCATCGAGATGGATACCTTTGCACAAGCGAGCATCAAGAGGAATCCGAAAACCGAGTTAAAAGTCCTATCCATTTCTAACTCCGCCTGCGGATGCGGACCTGAAGGCTGTTGCTAAAGGAGGAAGCCATTCATGAATATCGAGTTTTTTGATCCCGAGATGTGCTGCTCAACCGGAGTTTGTGGTCCATCACCGGATCCAGAGCTTATCCGTGTCAATGAGATGATTGATCAGTTGAAGGCACAGGGTCATACAACGGTGCGTTACATGATGAGCCGTAACCCGATGGCGTTTTCATCCAACAAGCAAGTGTACCAAGAACTCATTGGCAAAGGTGCCGGTGCTTTGCCGATTGTGGTTGTTGATGGAGAAGTCGTGGCCAAAGGGCACTACCCAAGGTTGGATGATTTCATGGTGGAAGAGAGATGACATCATGACAAAGTTTCTGTTCTTCTCCGGCAAGGGCGGAGTCGGGAAAACTTCTTTGTCATCGGCAACGGCGGTAATGCTTGCAAACCGGGGACTGAAAACACTTCTTGTGACAACAGACCCTGCTTCTAACCTTGGGGACGTGTTTCATCAGAGTGTAGGACTGCTTGCGACTCCTGTAGCGGGTGTAGATAACCTCTTTATTCAAGAGATCGATTCGGTTGAGTCGCTTCGATTGTACAAGGAGCGGGCGCTTGCACCGCTCCGGGAGTTGTTTCCGGACGACGTTGTACGTTCGATTGAGGAGAAAATGAGTGGTCCCTGTACAGAGGAAATTGCGACATTCGACCAGTTTATCGACTGCATGCATCGGCCGGAGTACGACTACGTGATATTCGATACCGCTCCGACGGGTCATACGCTTCGCCTGCTTGAGTTACCTGGGAGTTGGAGTGCGCACATTGAGATGAGCGCCGAGGGAACAGGGCAGACCTGCATTGGGGGCGTTGAGGCGCTGACAGCTTCCAAGGAGCAATATGACCAAGCGGTACAGGCACTGCGAGACGGAGAATGCACTCAGTTTGTGTTTGTCACTCGACCGGACCGCATCGCTATTGAAGAAATGATGCGCTCGTCACAAGAGTTACAACGGCTCGGCATGAACAAGCAGATGACCATTGTCAACGGAGTGATTCCAGAAGAGGACAGGGCCCATCCATACGCAGCGAGAAGATGGAC
Source organism: Paenalicyclobacillus ferrooxydans (assembly GCF_001399675.1). Lineage (GTDB taxonomy): Bacteria > Bacillota > Bacilli > Alicyclobacillales > Alicyclobacillaceae > Alicyclobacillus_B > Alicyclobacillus_B ferrooxydans. The sequence goes on along the minus strand of NZ_LJCO01000045.1, from coordinate 97,758 downwards.
CGTTCAATCCAAATACATCGCCCAAATCCAGTCTATGTTTACTGGACGCATTGTCGAGATGCCTCTCTATCCAGATGACGTTATCGGTCTCGGGAAAATCGAGGAAGTCGGGAGGGATTTGGATCATGTCCTTGCAGTCTAATACCTTACCTGAGTCGATGATCCTCCCTACAGAGGGTAAAAACAAACGTATTTTTCTGGCCGGTAAGGGTGGCGTTGGGAAGACGACCATGGCGTGTGCGACGGCACTCTATACTGCAGATTGCGGGTACAAAACATTGTTAGTGACCACGGACCCGGCTGCTCACCTTGCGAACGTACTGGAACAAGAAGTGTCATCGAGTCCAAAACAGGTATTAAATGCCAACCTCTGGGCGGTACGGATTGACCCCAAAGTGGCATTTGAACGTTACAAAGAGCGCATCTTAATGGCTGCAAAGGACAGTTTCGGGGCGCAGGGAAGTCTCGCTGTCATACGGGAAGAACTAGACTCACCCTGTACAGAAGAAATCGCCGTGTTTCAGGAATTCCTGAATGACTTACTAAGTGATGACTATGAGGTCCTGGTATTCGATACAGCGCCGACTGGGCATACGTTGAGATTGCTGCAGCTTGCATGGGATTACGAAACGGAGCTGAGTCACAAGTCGTCATTCACAGCCGAGACCTCGGCGCTGGATAATGCTGAGCTTTTAAGGATGCGGGAAGCGATTCGTGTCCTTCAAAGTAAGAACGAGACGGCGATGGTGTTTGTGACGCTGGCCGAATCTACACCCATTGCGGAAATGGAGAGGGCAATTGAGGACCTGAAGAGAGCAGATATTGAAACACAGGCAATTATCGTGAATCAAATTCTACCTAAAGAGGCTGCTGGAAGTCGATTGTTCGGAGCACGGCGGGAACGACAGCAGGAATATCTCGTGGAACTTGAAAGACGACACAGCCTGCGAATTGTAACGGAATGTGAGTTATTTGATGACGATGTTACAGGTAGCGAGCCACTGCGCCAGATTGCTGCACAGATGTTTGCAAAGCATACAGTTAGGGGGGTGTAAGTCATCGTGTTCTCGATGGAACAATGGGCTGAGATATACAAAGCGCTGGCAGATAAAACGAGATTGCATATCCTTGCGCTACTGAAACATGATGAGATGTGCGTCTGTGAACTGGTCGACGTCCTTGCAATGACTCAGCCTGCCATCTCTCAACACCTTCGGAAATTGAAGCAGGCAGGATTAGTTCGAGAACGGAAGACGGCACAGTGGGTCTATTACGGGTTGGACGGATCCAGTGTTCCATTTTTTGATGAATGTATTTCCTTGCTTCCGGATGTATCCAGCGAAATTGAACAGTTACAAGCAAAAGGACTGCGTGTCTCTTGCGAGAATAGTCCTCGAAGAGGAGTAAAGAAATGACGTATCTTGCTTTCGGCATCTTTGTTTTAACTCTGATTTTTGTGATTTGGCAGCCTAAAGGGCTCTCTATTGGGTGGTCAGCCCTTGGGGGCGCCGCCTTGGCGCTTATCTTTGGAGTTGTCAGGCTTCATGACGTGTGGACGGTGACCCAAATTGTTTGGGATGCGACACTTGCTTTTGTGGCCATCATCATCATTTCCACCATCTTGGACAAGATTGGTTTCTTTGAATGGGCGGCTCTCAAGATGGCCCATGCTGCAAAAGGGGACGGGCGGAAGGTTTTCCTCTACGTCACTCTTCTCGGGGCAGTTGTCTCCGCATTCTTTGCGAATGACGGAGCAGCCTTAATCCTGACTCCGATTGTGCTTGAGAAGGTCAAGCTGCTCAAGTTTGATATGAAGAAAATGCTACCGTTTATCATGGCGAGCGGTTTTATTGCAGATACAACATCCTTGCCACTCATCGTAAGTAACTTGGTCAACATCGTGTCGGCAGATTTCTTTCATGTTGGTTTTTTGACCTACGCTGTCCATATGATTGTGCCGGACTTATTTTCACTAGCAGCAAGTATTGGTGTGCTGTATTTGTTTTTCCGTAAGGATATTCCGAGAGCGTATAACCCGAAGGATTTGTCTCAACCATCAGAAGCCATTGCACATCAAGGGATGTTTCGGATGTCGTGGATTATTCTAAGTGTGCTGTTAATCGGTTATATCTTAACGGAACTCCTTCATATTCCGGTGTCCATTGTGGCAGGTTTAGTTGCTATTGTTTTTCTCCTTGCAGGTTCGAGAAGCAAGGTTATTCGGCCTTGGGGAATAATTCGTGAGGCGCCGTGGGCTATTGTGGTTTTCTCCATTGGCATGTACGTGGTCGTGTATGGTTTGCGCAATGTAGGTCTGACCAACGTGCTGGGGAGTATCATTGAAGGCTCGACACACGGTGGTTTATACCTTGGTACACTAGCAACTGGATTTATTGCAGCGATTCTTTCCAGCATTATGAACAACATGCCGACGGTTATGATCGATGCCTTGGCTATCCATTCGACCTCCGCCACAGGGGTGATGCACGATGCACTGGTCTATGCAAACGTCATCGGTAGCGACTTGGGACCGAAAATCACCCCAATTGGTTCTTTGGCCACACTTTTGTGGTTGCATGTGTTGGGTAAAAAAGGGATCACGATTACCTGGGGCAGATACTTCAAAACGGGGATTGTCCTTACGATTCCAACCCTGTTCGTGACACTTTCCGGATTGTACTTGTGGATGTTGCTCGTGGGTTAAATACAGAGATCTGAAGGGAAGGTTTGCATGACGAAGCCAATTATATACTTTCTATGTACCGGGAATTCATGCCGTAGTCAAATTGCCGAAGGCTGGGCAAGACATCTCGGAGGGGACAAAATTGAAGTTTACAGCGCTGGCGTAGAGGCCCATGGATTGAATCCTCGTGCCGTTGCGACCATGAAAGAAGCTAACGTGGACATCTCGCAGCACACGTCCAAATTGATCGACCCAGATCTGTTGAATCGAGCCGACTATGTAATTACCCTTTGTGGCGATGCAAATGACCGTTGCCCAATGACCCCACCGCATGTCACACGTCTACACTGGGGGTTTGAGGATCCAGCTCGGGCGACGGGTACCGAAGAAGAAGTTCAAACGAAGTTTAGGGACGTTCGAAATGCGATTCGGGATAAAATTCAGGAATTCCTGAGCGATATGGCTGAATGAAGTTTGCTGCTTCGGGCTCAGGGTTAGTGCTGGTCGGAGGTAGCAATTGTTGTTAAACAAGACCGCCCGTATCTTCAGGTTTGGGAAGGTGCGGGTTTTCATGTTGTCATGAAAGCATCCGTCTTGAACACTACAATCGCAGTATGCGTGTAATGTTTCCTCGTTGCACAGAAGGAGATTTAGTTCCGACCATGTATCTGACTGCTGATTCTGATGGCGTAACACTTCATGCTTGATAAACCGGTCAAGGTCTGAGATACTGCGCTGCGAGAGGGTCTTCACGGTCATCAATCCTCCCTCACACATACAAGGTGTATTTGAGGATTTCGGACCGTGGCGCCTCGCCTCCACCACATGAAAAGGCCCACCCAATAGGTGGGCCTTTTCTATGTGGTGGAAGGGATGAGGCCGAAGAAACCGCCACGGGTGCGGCCCGCGCGCAGGCCCAAGCGGGGCCGAGCACGGAATTCGTTTCAACCTCTAAGTCGTGGACATCTTCGAATACGCTGCCTTGCGGTTTCCATCAAAGAAACGGATGGCTCCCGTCGCCTCCACCATGTAAAACCACGGATCATCGGATCCGCGGTTTTTTCCATTTTAGGGACTTTATTTTAAACGGATACATATTTATACAGTCAGTTCATGGTACTCTTAATGTAAGTAACGGGGCGGTAATATCCTAAGAGCGTTTAATAACAAAGCAGTTTAGGGTTGCTTGTTGAGCTGGAATTTGTGTCGTTTTTTGTATATCACATCAGCAACAAGATAGATGCAAATTTGTATTGGTACGGAGTAAATGTATTTCCAATGAATCAGGTTGTATATATCAATTGCATGAAAAAACGGTTCTCCAATGTATGATGATGCAACTGCGTAAGCAACTCCTTTGATAACAGGGTTCAATTTGGGTAATATCTGGATCATGGTGAGGACACTCACTGGAACCAGCGTTAAATCAAAGGGGAAGAATGTTGGAACGTTGGGGATAACATTATAGCGATAATGCCAGAGCCCTATTTGGTCGCCCATGATGTCCAAGCAGAGTGCTATCACCATAACAATAAAGCCTACATACAACAGACGGTCCATGTCTGAACGCTTCCTTGAACTTAGGTACCACAGCAACCACGGGATAACAGCACAGGTGACGCCAAGCCACCATTGCCATGAGAAGAGAACGTAATGTTGCCAGAGATATACTTTCGTGTGAATTAGTAGAGTAATTCCATTCACATTATTGTCGAATAACTTAAGTAGTTGTTGATGTGTTGGTTGCATTGCGGGAACCTTCCTATACTCGTATATACGGTTTAAGATTCCCAAGAAAGCTAAGTTACATTCAGGATGAACGTATTGAGATTCTCAATACAAAAATTGTATATAAATGTAAAATAAGGGCATTATTTTGGGCGTGAGAAGGTTAAGAAGGAGACGTCCTAATGATTATTGTCCTGTTTTCCCTGCTCTTCCTTGTAGTATTGCTTCTAACGAGATCGTACAGATGTGTTGAACAGTACTACTCGACTATCCTTTACATATCGTTAATGTCCGTCTTTTACACTCTAATATGTACTAATTATGGTCTGTGGACTTTTCGTGTTTGGTGGATTTTTACGAATCAAGCGGTGGCTCTCCTGGAAGCCGTCATACTGTTCCCTTCGACGACAGCACTTTTCCTGAGGTACCTACCTCGGCATTCACGCTTCACGATGTTGTACTTTATCCTTTTCGTCGCTCTCTATATCGTTATGGAATACATCATGATACAACTTGGAGAAATCAGATATACACAAGGGTGGAATTTAGGCTGGTCAACCGTAGTTGATGTCTTGATGTTTTTGTTTATGTTACTTCACGAACGGAGCAAGAGGTTGACATGGATACTCACCGTGGTCGTTGTTGCATTCTTCATAAGGTGGTTCGATGTACCTTTGTTTGCATTGTAGAAATGCTCATAGTGGTGCATATGCCCGATACACAAGTACATCTTGATTGAACGGGGGCTCTTCATCAACAGGCTGTCGCTGTATAAGTTGGGACTATTATGGATCTAACAGGGTGTGAATAATTCCTCACATTCGCGCTACATCTTCGTTTCTGACATGGCACGAGTCTTGTTGGCAAACATATGCTTAAAATCTTGTAAGCAAACCTGCGTTTTAGTTTCATTTATGACATACATGGCCACATTGAGGGAACAATCCCTAATGTGTTGATATATGAGAACCGTGAGGGGGTGCATGGTTGCAAAAGGTTAAGCTTATAGTTTATTCCATATTGGTGTCCTTTGCAGTATTGATGTCGGGGTCCATTCAATCTCATCAGGCATTCGCCCAGCAGAGAAATGTTACAGATACTGTGAAGTTTCGAGTTGTATCTGCTGAAGATTTCCGGGCACTTTCAGGTGCTCGTGTGATTGTCGTAGCCTCAGATGGCCACGTCTTAAAAACCGGTTTGACAGACTCCAAGGGGATTTGGTCTGCCTCACTCACCGTACCGTCAGACCCTCGATTTAACAACATGGGAGTTGTCACCGCTATTTGTGTAGCTAATGGACACAACGAGAATGTGGTTTTTGAAGTACCGGTAAAGCAGGGAACAGTTCAACCAATCACGCTGTATCCCATCAAGCCGAAGTTGAGAAACGAAGCGCATGCATCGTTAGGGCAATTGCATCATCTGGATGTGATTGAAATTGTAAACAAGTATGCGAGGGAAATTGGCCTGACGAAGCAGCCTGCCATTGCAGGAGAACTTGGTTACGCACCTTGGGGGCCAGCATTGAAAAGCGGGCGATAGTTGGTGGACGGTTTCAATCTTGTATAAAGGTTGACTTTTCAGTCAAAATGGTGTATGATTTGACTGTTCAAGCGTGATCGTCTATGTGTGTAAACATGTTGAGCCGTTCTTTTTGCGCCTCATGTGGGTGCAGAGTAGAACGGTTTTATATTTGAGTGAATTGAACAAATATTGTGCTCGGTGAGCACTGCAGGAGGAATTCAATTGAATCAAGGTACAGTTAAGTGGTTTAACTCGGAAAAGGGTTTTGGTTTTATTCAAGTGGAAGACGGAGAAGATGTCTTTGTCCATTTTAGCGCCATTCAAGGGGACGGATACAAGAGTCTTGAAGAAGGTCAACGAGTGACATTTGACATTGTTCAAGGTCCGAAAGGTCCACAAGCAGCAAACGTAGCATGAGCTATTCTGAACAACCGGACTGTCCCTCTAAGGTGTCACTTTGATTCCTGGTGGGGCAGTCTTTTTTTATCACTGGTTTAGCATTAGCAGTCCATCTTACCACCAAATAGGAAGGGGTAATTTTGATGGGGAACTTTGGTAACCGCAGGAAGCCTGTTTCTGAACATGTGTACGCAGATTCAATTGTTTGGCAGTGCTCGACCTGCGTTTGCTGGTCGAGAGACGAATTCATCTACGTCGCAAATCCCGTGTGTCCTATGTGTAAGGGCTCAATGAATAGAGTAACCAAAAATATCCGCATCGAATAAAAAGCTTCAGTCCACGTACCAATTCTTTTTACAAGACAACTTTAGCTCGGAGTTGCGGTTTGGAGCCTATTTTAGCTACTCGATGTCAATTGGCTTGACACTGATTCTGACAGTACCGGCAGCGGGCTTTCTGGTACGAACGTTTATCATATTCACCACCTTGGCCGCAGAGTGCCAAATTACGGTTTCCAACCTATAGATGACAAAGTAGCGTATCTTCAGGGGGTCTCGACCGTCAATTTGCTGTCTAGTTTGCGCTCGCTACGTTTCCGACTGTGGGACGAAGACAATAAGAAATTCATCGGGTTCAAGGGAACAGTGGACAGCGACGCAACTATAACCTCCGAGAAATATCTGAAAGTATTGACGCTTCTTTTGGGGCATTCCCTCTATTGCGCTTTTTGGTTCAGCCTTCGCTCGTTTCGGCATCGACTGTGGGATGCATTTTAAAGATACAAAAAAATGTTTAACCCAGTAACGTTCAGGTTTGTTGTACCGCATGGGAAGTTCCGTTTAGATTAGAATAGCCCCTGTACAGGGGCTAATGTCTCAGTCGATTCGCTAACTACGACTACGTTCTTCGCTTGGGGACCGCGTTGTCCTTCAACGATTAAAACTCGACGCATTGACCTTCTTCAAAGTACAGAAGCCAATGTTTTGGATTCCGCCGAAATTCTACCCGGGCATGCTCGATAGGATCCGACTAACATTCCCTTCCCTGGCCTAATGGCCGGGAATCCTTGTTGTGTAAAACAAAAAGGACATCCCTACCGTCAAGGATGCCTGGGCTCGTGGGTTGCGTCAGGGCAGAATCGAAGGCGGACTGGGTTCCATCGTGAAGGCTGGTGTCAATGACCGTTTGCTCGCTTGTAACTGGTCTCTGCACTTGTCCAAATTAAAATATCAATTTCCTTCAAGACATCGATGTTCACTGTAGCCCATATGCAGTCGTCACGTCTTGAAGAAGTGGATATTTTAAATCCTCGATTGATGTCGTATTCTTTAGTCGAACATTCATTGGGATAAACCCTACCGTTCCAACGATCGTGAATTTCTTTCCTCAAAAGTTCCGCTTGTTCGCTGATATGCGTCGCCCCTTCCCAATGTCTAGTATACCGCTATTTATAACCAACGATTCTAATGAAGACTACACGATCTTTCCAGCAGCATGGTCGGGGTTTGTTAACATAGAGGAGTAAACGTTCTGTCGCAAAGAGACATGACAAAATGGGCTAGCAACTACCGCATCGGATGGAGGATTCGAACGTCAAGGGCATGATATCGAACAGAATAGAATACCATGAGGGAATGGGGACATGAACGGAAAATGAATGCGTATGACAAGTTAGTACAACAAAAGCGACATGGAGAGAAGCTCGATATCAAGCAGCTTACATATGAGATCCTTCACCACCTATGGTGGGACGAAGACTGCTCGGACGGGGACATTGCGAAATTATTCGGGGTGACGAAAAAGAAAATTACGAATCTGCGTTTTAAATGGGGAATGAAGGTACCGGAAACCATTGTAAGTGAATTTGAGACACGAAGCGATGGATGCATTCCAGCTGTCGAAGAAAATGAAAAAGTGAGCGTGTTGTCGAAAGAGGCTACTGTATTGTTACGCAAACTAAATGGACTAAACGATGTCGAACTCGAATCTCTTCGTTTGGCGTTGGCGCGTCGTTTTCCAGCCTTCGTTGAGGTGAAACAGGAAACTGATTTTATTCAATCGGTAGAACGAGTCATACGTAAGTTTGGCAACCAGAAGTAAAACTCTGGGGGCTTGTAGAGGGGAAGAGGCAGTTTTTCATACTTTGGGGTATGAGAAGTCAACGGATATTAAACGACGTGATGGGGTGTTGGACTGCCTTCTAGATTAGGTCTCCCCCGTTATCGATTCTGGGACGAGAATAACAATAGATTGACAGTCCTTGTAAAGAGTAATTGTTCTCATTACCCTTTCTATGTGTTAGAGTCGAGTCTTCACCGAATGAAGGGCTCTGCGGGGTCCTTTGCCTTTGGAAGAGACAATCGAAGAGAAACCGACAGGTTCGTTAGAGCGATGCACCGAGCACGGTATTCGTATCGAGTAAGGCGCGGTATGAACTCGTCGGTCAGGGCGAATGATGTGATGCAGTGAAACTCCACAAATAACCGTTTTAGACGCACCGTGCGCATGGTAGGTCTCTCGAACGAGATCGTGGGCACTTGCCCTGGTCGTTGTGTGTAATTGCATAGAATGAACGGTGACCACTGTGCTACATGAAAAGGAGCATTTTATATGAGTAAGGGAAGTTTCAAAGGCTATCGGCTAAGTGAGGACATCGTCCGCTCGTTGGATAGTTTGGGCTATAAACACCCCACGGACGTCCAAAATGAAGTGATACCTATTGCCCTGGGGAAAAAGGACCTTGTTGTGAAATCCGGAACAGGAAGTGGCAAAACGGCAGCATTCGGAATTCCGATTTGTGAATTGGTGGAGTGGGAAGAGAATAAACCTCAAGCGCTCATATTAACCCCCACACGCGAGCTCGCAGCACAAGTGAAAGAGGATATCACGAATATCGGGAGACTGAAGCGAATTAAAGCAACTGCTGTTTATGGGAAGGAACCTTTTGCTAGACAACAGGCCGAATTAAAGCAAAAAAGCCATGTTGTTGTGGGCACACCGGGCCGTGTACTCGATCATATTGAACGAAGGACATTGGACCTGAAACGGCTGACATTTCTTGTGATTGATGAAGCTGATGAGATGTTGAACATGGGATTTATCAAACAGGTAGAAGCTATAATTCGTGAGCTGCCCAAGGACCGCGTAACCATGTTATTTTCCGCTACGCTTCCAGAAGATGTTCAAAACCTATGTCATCGATACATGAAAAATCCTATTGATGTAGAGATCGGGATTGAAGAGAATGAAACAATGGCAGTGCAAACTGAGCATACTCTGTTAATCGTGAAAGAAGAAGACAAATTCAACCTTCTTACGGATATAACAGTCGTTGAGAATCCGGATAGTTGTATTATTTTTTGTCGAACTCAAGAACGTGTGGAAAACACATTTAGAAATTTAAGTCGCCTTGCTTATCCCTGTGACAAAATTCATGGAGGTATGGAACAGGACCAACGGTTTAATGTCATGAACAAGTTTAAACGAGGGGAATTTCGATATCTGGTTGCAACGGATGTCGCTGCGAGAGGAATTGATATTGAAAATGTCACGCATGTGATTAACTATGATCTTCCTTTGGAAAAGGAAAGCTATGTGCATCGCACCGGTAGAACGGGACGGGCCGGCAAGACTGGGAAGGCGATTACCTTTGTTACGCCCTATGAAGGGAAATTCTTATCGGATATTGAAGGCTTCATTGGGTTCGAAATCCTCAGGGCGGATGCTCCCTCAAAAGAAGAAGTGGCATCTATGAGGGCGGCTTTTGAAGAAAAGCTGCAGGCTCGGCCAACCATTAAAAGGAATAAGAATGAACAACTAAATTACAACATCTTGAAGCTATATTTTAATGGTGGCAAGAAAAAGAAAATCAGAGCCGTAGATTTTGTCGGCACCATTGCTAAAATCGAAGGTGTAACAGCCGAAGATATTGGGATTATTACGATACAGGACAATGTTTCGTATGTTGACATATTAAACGGTAAAGGGCCACTTGTTCTCAATGCCATGAAAAACACGACCATTAAAGGGAAGCTATTAAAGGTGCATCGTGCAATCGAGCAGTAAACGCGGAAAAGCTCTGTATAACCGGTGAACTGTATCAATAATGGAGGTCGTGGTTATGTCCTGACACGATTCGCCTCCACTATGTAAAACCACGGATCATCGGATCAATAACGCCCCAGGAGGTAACGGAATGGGTAATAAGCAAACGCCATTCTGTAATGGGATGGATAGGGGCAGCACTTGGTGCTGAAACTCAATGCCCCGACGCGAAAGCGTGCTGACTTACTCGTGGTCATCCAGCTAGGACTTACTCGGCAGAGATACGAAAGGGGAACCTGTTATGAACCGTCCAACCGCAATAAGCGAGCCAACTATTGGTTCTGGTCGGGTCTTCGCTCCATTCGGCATCCTGTTGGTCTGCTGACGGGCTTGTTCTCTGTCTGACAGCCAGACCTAGAGGACCATTCTGGGGTACAGGATGGCCCCCTGCAGAATACGAAGCCCCATTTTTCGTATGGACCACTCATGCGAGAGAAGCGAGTAGTTGACGAAACTGCTACACCTTGTAACGAAAGACCATGAAGGCTATATACCGGATTTGCGGTTGATGTAGAGGTTGCGATAGTAGCCATGGATGGATGAGTATCCGGTATATCACTGTGACCAAACGAATGACAGATCTCTTCACGTTCGATTGTGAGCTTTTGTCGCTGAGAATCCACATTTACGGATGGCATACCCAAACATGGGTACAAAAGACGGCGTCACAAACTAGACAGCTTTGTGTTTAGAGATGAAGCCTAGGCCAAAGTTTCACTGCCATTCGTGATGTTGCAAGGAAGTTTCACTCCATCACCTCGAAACGAGTCTGATGGATGGTCCTTACACTACGCTTATGCAAATGTGGTGCTTTTACCGTCGGGCGCCGCGTCCTCCCCCGTTGGGGCGAAGAGATTTCCGGTGACGGTCACCTTTGTTATCTCGGTACGTCGGCTTTTTGACGCGAATTGGCTGCTCCGGAGTCAGTTCAATGGGCACTTCTGTCGTATTCACTGTCAACAACTGAATCGCAGAAGCTACCAGCGAAATCGAGTCCTGTTGCTCAAGCAGTTCCTCAGCAAGGCCACGGAAGCCCCCTAGATTGTCCAAATTGCTATTGTTCAACAATCGTTCCATGGCAACTTTTTGTTTACTGTATTTTGCCTCGATCACGGTTGGAACTGGACGACGCTCAATTTGACGCTTCGTGGCGCGCTCAATTTGACGCAGGTGTTCGATTTCGCGAGGCGTAACAAAGGTGGATGCAATGCCAGTTTTTCCTGCGCGTCCTGTTCTACCGATCCGGTGAACGTAACTATCTACATCTTGCGGGATGTCAAAGTTGTAGACATGTGTCACTCCAGATATGTCGATGCCTCTTGCCGCAACGTCGGTCGCCACTAAGACCTCGAGACTTCCGTCGCGGAATTTGCTCATAACACTGTCTCGTTGTCTTTGATTCAAGTCGCCGTGCAATCCCTCTGCTAAATAACCACGCGTCTGTAATGCATTTGAAAGCTCATCGACTCGACGTCTGGTCCGACCGAAGACGATAGCAAGTTCCGGATTTTGAATGTCCAATAGTCTCGTTAACACATCGAGTTTGTGGCTTTCGTGCACTTCATAGTAAGCCTGTTCGATGGTTGGAACCATAATGTCCTGTGCCTTTATCGACACGACCGTGAAGTCACGCATGAATTTTTTGGCCAGTTTTTGCACACCCGGCTTGATGGTAGCGGAGAACAACAATGTCTGTCGCTGCGGTGGGCAGGCGGACAAAATGGTCTCGATATCCTCAATGAATCCCATATCGAGCATTTCATCGGCTTCATCCAACACAACCATACCGACATGCTGCATGTTAACCGTGCGTCGATTCATGTGGTCCATTAATCGTCCTGGCGTAGCAACGATTACGCTCGGCTGATTTTTCAGCGCCCGAATTTGGCGTTGAATCTCATGCCCGCCATAGACAGCGAGTACTCGTACACCCTTCTTGGCTCCCACCTTCGCGATCTCTTCCGCCACCTGAATGCAGAGTTCTCGGGTGGGGGTGAGGATGAGGGCTTGGACATTGTGCTGAGTCGTATCGACTGCCTCAACTACAGGAATTGAAAATGCCACGGTCTTCCCGGTTCCGGTTTGTGCTTGACCAATTAAATCTTGACCAGAAAGTGCAATGGGTATAGCTTCCATTTGGATGGCTGTGGCGGATTCGAAACCCATTTCCTCTAAAGAATCTAGTACTTCGTCACTCAAATTTAGTTCCCTAAACAATGCCATGCGTCAAAACTCCTTCTTTGTGCACCTCTTTATTCCATGAATGTTTCATCAGCAAGGAAAGCGGGCTATCTCTTCCGGTATCAAACGATGCCAGAAGAGATAGCCCGCTGTCTACAACTAGCTTTACGCAACGTTTGCGGCTTGTGGACCTCTTGGACCATCAACAATGTCAAACCTCACGCGCTGGCCTTCTTCAAGGGTTTCATACAATTTTCTCCTAGTGATCGCTGAGTACGATACTTGTTCATGGGCGTCGTTCGCTTGTGTAAGTAAATAAAGCCATCCCTATAGTGCCCCACTATGAGGCTCAACAAGGACGGCTCATAATTTCATACATGCATACGAATTACCATTACACAAATGTATATATTAGTACAGTTTTGGAAAAAAGTCAACGCTAATGCTTCGCAACGTAGCGCCGCTACAATGGTGTCGAGGCAGATGCAGCAGAGCAAATGGTGTTAGACAGGCTTCGAGTGGCGGTCACGAATCCCAAGGTGCTGCGGAACGCGGTGCCAGCGATCATCTGCAGGCGAAACGGGCACCACAAGCAGATAGATGCTGAATCGGCGTCGGTGACAAGTCGCCCAGCCTAGGGACAAGTAATATCGACTGTACGAGATCGACCGGATCCATCGGGACATGACGGTGAAGCGGGTCAAGTTAAACACTGTCGTGGAGGGATTCTACACCGACTTATAGAATGTATTTAAGTTGCAAGACATGTAAAGGGGCGTAGGTGCCATGTTAGCAGAACAGAATACAGCTGCAAAACATGAAAGAGTAAAAGTTCTCGTCAAGTGCCAGTCGTGTGGCCAACGTTTCATTATGCGCGGGGTACCAAATAAGGAAGGGGACATAGAGACGGGATTTAAGAGGTGTATGTGCGGCAATGCGGATGTTGAGATAACGGCGGTTGAGCGGAGCGTACCGAACAGGTTGGGTTATCGACTCAAAAACAATGATGATTCTGAGGTTATTTGACCACATTCACCAATTCCTCACTCGAATGACCATGAATTCACGTCCAGAATTTTTCGAGCCTAAATCTCATCTTTGACAGCCCCCTAGGCCCAGCAAGGGATTGTAGGGGGTATTTTGCCCTACAACGCAAAGAGCCCCAATCTAGTTGGGGCCTTCAAGTCTGAATTCGGACTAAACGAGGGTGCCGGATGAGGTCTGACGCAGGTGGATGGCCTTTGCAGGAAGCGGAACGTTCAGTGCCTTGAGCACCTGAACCAGGTTCTGTGGCGGAGGTGGTACGCTAAGGAACTCTTTCCCGAGAAACTCAGCCTTCATGACGTGCCAGCTCTTTTACAATTTCCCTCGCCGGTGTACCAGTGCTCGCCCAGTTCTTCGAGCCGTTGCTCACGCTCTGTAGCGTTGTCCATCTGCTTCGCTTCGTGTTCACGCTGTTCCCACCAGCGGCGGTATATCACTTGAATCGCCTGCTCGAACAGATACGCAAGTACACAGATGAAGATGTGGCCACGAACTCGCTTTTCGTTCCAGTGGTACACCGGGCCGACATCAAGGAAGTTCTTAATCTCTCTGAACGTCCGTTCCACGTTCATCAACATTTTGTATGAAGTGACCACCTGCTCAGCAGGTAAATTGGTGTTGGTCCCTCAATGGACGAACCCGAAGGTGGTTTGAAGTAGTTGTCAAACGGAAGCTGGCAACTATCCTTCATTCATATCGCTGGAATAAATTTGATAATTGGCTTTGCCAGCGCGCTTTGCACGATACATGGCTACATCAGCCTGTTCCAGTAAAGCGTCAACGTCTGAACCGTCTTCGGGATATAAACTTACACCAATACTTGCTGACAGAGTGAGAGACTGCCCGTGAATGTAAATCGGAGTTTCGAACTCTGTCAGCATACTGTGAACTATTCTTGTGACCGTCGCTATGCTGCCGTAATTCGGGATCACGACGACGAACTCATCACCGCCAACGCGGCAGACCATATCCGACCTCCGAATGCATCGGTGGATTCTTCTTGATAACTCAGTCAGGAGTTGGTCGCCCGTAGCATGTCCATATGTATCGTTCACACTCTTGAAATCATCCACGTCTAGAAACAAGAAGGCAACAGTATTAAACCTGTTTTTCCATTCCTTGGTTAAATACATGTATATAAAGTTTCTATTAAAGGCACGAGTGAGTGCATCTCGAAACGCAAACCGCTCTAGTTCAACGACGTATCCAAGAAGCGTGGCCATGGTCTTTAGCAATTGTATATCCCGCGCGGAGTATTCATAACCGCGGTTGTCGAGCCCGCATATCGTTCCGCAGACCGTGTCGTCGCTAAGCAGGATTGGAACGCCAATAAACGATGTATCGCCCAATTGACTGGTCACATCGAGGTTTCTAGTCCGAATGTCCGTTCTTGTGCTTTCTATCACAACAGGTCTAGTTGCATTTTTGGTTACTAAATTGCAATAGGTCTCGGCTAGGGATGTACCCTCACCTTCCTCTATGAGTATCTCGTTGCGGTTGAGGGCATTCAGAATAAAATTTGTGTTTTCGTCATTGACAGCGACAAAGAGTGTGTTCACCCCAATGAATTCGCCCAAAATTTCCAGTACCTGTTCGACTGTGTCCTGCAAATTATTTATGTTAATGCTGTTCGGTGTATTCATTACCAATTACCGCCCTTTTTGTGTAAGGCATTTAGCTTTCTATATTGTATTAATGTATTTTGAGGAGCCTTGTAAACTTATCCGCTGGAAGCGGACGACTGAACAAAAACCCTTGCAGTTCATCGCAGCCCACCTCGACAAGAAACTCCCTCTGGGAATGCGTCTCGACCCCTTCACCTACGACTTGTAAATCAATACGATGAGCCAGTTGAGTTACGGTGGACACAATGGCCCGGCTCTTAAAATCGAGATCCTGTACAAACGACTGGTCTATCTTCAAATAATCAGCGGTGAACCTCTTTAGAATCTCGAGTGACGAGTATCCGGTTCCAAAGTCATCAATAGAAATTCTCACGCCCGCATTTCGAATTCTTTTTACCGCAGCAATAATATCCTCTCCGTACTCAATGACCGCTGTTTCTGTCACTTCGATTTCAAGCAAATTTGGGTTTACTGAAGTTTTATCAAGATACTTGAGCAACGTGTCGACGAATCCGCCTCTTATCAATTGCTGGGGGGATATGTTGATGGCGACGCGGGGGATGTTTGAAGAGTATCCAAGCCAGTCTTGCACCTGTTGTAAAGCCCGCCGCAGTACCCAATCGCCAATATCTATTATTAGTGAACTCTGTTCGGCTACCGGGATGAACTCCGTAGGGGGAAGAAGTCCTCTAGTGGGGTGCCGCCAACGAATTAGGGCTTCTGCACCCACAATCTGGTTTGTTTGAGCACACATTCGCGGCTGGTAATGGAGAACAAACTCATCTCGTTCGAGGGCGAGCACTAGTTCATCCTCTAGATAGATAACCGCAATCTTAGGAATAACCCTGTGTGAATCATGAACGTATGCGACATTCCTGCCACGTTTCTTTGCCTCTGAAACAGCTGTGTATGCATTTCGCATCAAGTGATGGAGGTTGTCACCACAATCGTTCCAGTTGGCGATTCCGATACTTGCAGTGATTTTCACGGAATGCCCTGCGATTGAAATGGGTTGACGAATCTCCGCCGCTAATTCTTCGCCCATTTGATACAAATCGTCGGAAGCACAAGTTCCTCGTAACAGAATCCCAAACTCGTCCCCTCCCAATCGGGCAACGATGCTGTGCGGTGAGACCAAATTCGATAGACGTTTTGATATGCATTTCAAGACTCCATCAGCGAATCGTTCGCCCAGGGAGTCATTGATCCGAAGAAATCTGTCTAAGTTAATGACCGCAACGGCAAACGACTCCTCCTGCTCACGCAAGTCTTGAATTTCAGACTGTACCGCTGTAAAAAACGACATACGATTCGGCAGAAGTGTCAGAGGATCAGTGAAGAGATTGCTTATGGACCTAAAATGATGTAGTACCAGGCACATCGAAAGAGCATTTTCAAACTCCCGTATGACCTGTCTTTCAATTGTCGGTATGCTGTCTCCGAAGTCAATCACGATACATGCAAACAGGCGGCCAGACTTGAACTCATATTGTATTGTTCTTAGAGTTCGCCTGTCTTCGACCACCTGCGTAATCACATCCTTAAACTCGTGTACAGGATTCATAGCACCCATCTGTTGCAGTTTTCGCGTGATCCAGTTCTGAATTCCGTCTACGACGTCGGAGTCGAAGTGCTGATCTGGATGGAGTGTTGATCCTTGGTTTGTTTCACTGTCGTACCATGTAAGGAGAACATGTGACTGGGGGAGTCTCGAGGTAACCATATGCAACAGAAACTGGAATTCATCTGACTGGATCGGGTTGTTTAGAACATGTTCTGCTAACTCATTTAGAGGTGTAATTTTGCGGCTTATGCCACTGTAAACCGACATATTTATCATTACCCACCTTTGTAGTTGGTGAGCGATGAAATTGCTTGTATCTAATTGGCAACTCTTGGGTGGTGGGAAAGCCATGTGTAACGCCATATATTCATCGCCTCAGCCTTCCAAACGGACGGCCACGTTTGACACTATCTGCCGTTCAATTTCAACGCAAGGATTCATTTCCCATGAAAACGCTGTGTGTTTGCGCTGTTCAATAAATGGTCATACTATCTCCCTAATACAATTTTTCTGCCATTTTGTAATTCGCTCAGAACGCCAGCTTGAGCAGGAAGTGTAAACCAATGTCGCGTTGTCGCTGGTTTCTTGGACTCAAACTCACAGACCGAGTTCCTGACCACTCCATGATCAGCCTGAACCGATGCAAGCGGGTTAACGACTTCAACATCTTTCAAGAGATTTGTGATGAGATGGTGCTGCAAGGTATGAAACACAGCATGATCTCAGGAACAGTTCTCATGCGGGACTCCACGCATATTAAGGAGAATGCCAGCAACCTTCGCCTTATCGAGCAACTGGTACTGAACAGGCTGTGTGGCCTTCAGCAACTGGGGAAGCCCAGTATGGTGGGGTTCGTCATCCGCCTCTTGCGCCATCACCCGTGCGTCTTCTGGCGAAGGCGGATCGCCCTTCACGAGCGGTAGCACCAGGCACGCTTGAAGGGCATTTGCATTCCCACGCTAGGGACCATACCATAAACGTACATACGATCTCGAGATACGCCGCTAAATCTCGCAACGGATTCTGTCTTCGGGTCCGACCACTCTTTGGTATATACAGTGGATCCGTTGTGTGAGATTCCCTAGCCAAAGGAGTTGAATTTTGTGGTAAAGCGCAATTACTATGTGAAGCCCCAGGAATTGGATGAGGAGAGTTCCACGTTTGAAGGTTTCGACATTCCAATGACAGAGACGGATGTCAGGCGAATTGACAGATTGGTCAACGAGTATGAAAGCAGGATCATTCAACAAATCGATGAGGATTACAGACAGCAGACTAAATGGTCCCATCGATTGGCTGACAAAATAGCGGCGTTTGGAGGTAGTTGGACTTTTATTGTGATTTTTGCAATTGTACTAGCGCTATGGATCACGTGGAACACGTTGCGACTCACGGCACCGCTTCATTTCGATGAGCCACCGTTTATTTTGTTGAACCTGTGTCTGTCATTCATCGCAGCATTCCAAGCGCCCATTATCATGATGAGTCAAAATCGCCAGACGGCTAGGGACAAACATGAATCTGTAATTGACTTTGCCATCAATTACAAAGCCGAACAAGAAATCGATGACATGCAAAGCCATCTGCATCGAATCGAGGGAAAACTGTTGGAACTGGAGAAGGTGCTGACCAAGATAAGTTCAAGGTTGGAATAAGCCTAGTCATTTCTTGCCGAACTTTCGCTTTTCAACCGATGCTAAACCGCAGATGGTTGCGCCAGTTCCGCCTGAGCGCACAGACGTAAGTTCTTTCTGTTCAATCATGCACTGGCACACAAAGCCTTACTCAGTCGTGTGCTACCGCCCAAACTCATGTCGATCCATCGGAAAATTGCAGACAACCTAGAGTCGCTATATGAAGCGCGAGGTTCGTTAAACATGTTGTAACGCCTAATGATGTAGAACCCGGGCGTCCTCTGCTGATGCTTCCGTTCCTTGTGGACCTCCCCAAGGCCAAGAAAATTTTCCGAAATCGAAATGTCGAACTATATAAAGGACAAAAATTGCGAGGGCTCCTAGAAAGAAGTCAAGCCCCCCTGATGTGGCGACGATCATTTTACGAGCAATGGCAATAATCAAGATATCCAATACGATGTTCGGCTTGTGTTTAATAAGCATCATAGCGATTTCGAGTCCAATAATATAGAGCATTGACTGGTCTATAAATGTTTGAAAGGACTGCCCACTCCATATTGTAATGGTGTTCCAAAGATGTTTGGCACCAAAAGCCATTTCTCCAACCACACCAACGATGAGTCCGAGTGCCACTATTACTTCGACGATTTGCACAAACCGTTCTGCGAGTTCAAATACCTTGTGCCTCAGTTCTAACAAATTTTTTCCTCCGTTCGCTAAATGAATGACTCTGCATGCGCCTCTGGAATTGCGGATGCGGGAGGCGTGGAGCTTTGTATTTCCAAGACCCCCCTGCGGTGAGAGGTCTTACACAATATCCACGAGCTTCAATTCGGCATGTCCACGCATGCTCATTCCTCAAATCAAACTGTTCCTCATAGCATTTCTAAGTTACTTTGCAAGGTCTTAATTCTTAAGTTTACATCACGGTCAATTTTCAGTCCATGATATGGGACATGGGTACTAAGTCGAGATAGTAGACGGACACCCCAGAACGAAAAAATGTAAGTTTTAATCCGATATGATTTCTGTTATTACTTCGTCTGTTGTTACGTCATGGTAATATTTCCTTTTTGATTCAGCAGGAGACAAATAATCGATGGATGAGCGAACTCGCTCCCGGTTGTACCACACCTCGATGTACGCGAAAATCCCCCGCAGTGCCTCTTCTCCCGTTTTGAACTTCTCATGATAAATCAGTTCTCGCTTGATCAGGCTGTGAAATGACTCGGTACAAGCATTATCAAAACAATTGGCCCTTACAGCTCATCCTACCGACCATTCCGTACTCTCGCAGCTTTTCTTGATAGTCATGAGAGGCATATTGGCTATCACGATCTGAATGATTGTGCATAACAATTTCGCAACCACATGACTGCAGGAATTTGTCGGATTTTGACGAATTTAACCACTGTTTAAGACATCTGGGATTTTACACCTCGGTTAAAGATCATTGTACAAAAAGGTAAACCGTTCGAAAGAACGGGACACAAAGCTGCGGGGCTACAGCATTTATGCCATGCCAGCCGAGCTGCCATAAGGAGAGGCTTGAGCAGACGGTGCATCCATCCATCCGGTGTGGGACCTGCCTGTTTTGTTCTGGCTTCAAAGACTGAATCGACAATGATTCGCCCCTGCATGAAATCTTGTTGCAGAAGGGGTGGCTAAGGGTGAAAATATGGAACAGCTGTTAGAGAACGATTTATTCGGTGCGCTGGAACGTGAGGAGTTCCAACTGTACTATCAGCCAAAAGTGGATTTGACCTCTGGTAAGGTAACTGGTGTGGAAGCGTTAATTCGATGGGCTCATCCAGAAAGAGGTTTCATATCTCCAGTAGAATTTATCCCATTTGCGGAGCGGACAGACCTGATTCAGCCGATTGGAGACTGGGTATTGCGTACTGCCTGTGAGCAGCTACAAGCTTGGAACGCGACAGGTCTACGAGAGCTAGACATGGCGGTGAATCTTTCTATCAGGCAGTTGTACCAGCCGAGTTTCGTAGAGAATGTCAAACGGATCCTTGATGAAACGAGACTTGTACCGACTCATCTAGAATTAGAGATTACGGAAAACATCATGATGGATGTAGACCATATCCTGCCGATTTTGCGGAAGTTAAAGTGCCTCGGTGTAAAAATTAGTTTAGATGATTTCGGTACCGGATACAGCTCACTGTTATACCTCAAAGAATTCCCTATCGACAAAATCAAGATTGACCAATCGTTCGTGAGACATTGCACTGTTGATTTAAAGGATGCCAAAATCGTAAAAACCATTATAGCTATGGCGCACGAGCTGAATACGGAAGTCATTGCCGAGGGGATTGAATTAAGAGACCACCTGATTTTTCTCCAACAGAACCTCTGTGACAAGGGACAAGGGTATCTCTTTAGCAAGCCTTTACCTGCGCATGAATTTATGAAAGCCTTAGATACACTGGAGCAAGTCGTATCCAACCAAGGAATTCCGCAAGAAGTAACGGAGTATTATCGAATTGTTGATAGTGTACATAAAACGAGACAAGAGCTCGCGGATACTTTGCGGTTCCAGCAGGGGATGACATTTAAGTTTGTGCAATACGAAGACAAATTCGTTCATACCTTATGCAACGGAGAATTACTCTACCGTATGGGATTGACCTCTGAACAGGTCGTGGGGAAAGAATTGCATGAGTTCTTTCCAAATCATCTTGCCGAACGGAAACTCCAATTCTATCGCCGAGCGTGGGATGGGGAAGACAGGGTTACCTACGAAGCGGAATTTAACGGAATTTGGTATCTGGCTTCGTTACGCCCTATTCGCCGCGGTGGGCAGGTATCAGAGGTTATCGGATCGTGCGTTGATATCACCGACCGTATCATCCAGGAACAAGAAGCACGTCTACTTGCGCAACGCCTGGCCGAACAAGAAGCCAGATATCGTCTCATCACAGAAAATTCCAGAGATCTAATCGTGCTGATGAACAAAAACCGCATCATCCAGTACGCGTCTCCATCCCATGAGATCACGTTTGGGAGACCAAGTACGGAATTTCACGGGTCTATTGCATTTTCCAAAGTGCATCCAGATGATCTCCCCCAGATTAACGAATGTTGGGAGAAAATGTTTTCGACAAAGACCCCGACGAACTTAGAATGGAGATTCATGAAAGACGACGGGTCATTGATCTGGGTTGAGGGAATTGCAACGCCGATTCTCACCACCAGCGGAGATATTGATCACGTTTTAGTGATGGGGCGAGATACTACAGAACGTAAGCTTCAGGATGAAAGACTTCGTCAAAGTGAAGAACGCTACCGTCGGTTGGCGGAACAAACACCAAACGGAATTGTCGTTCAGGTCGATGGGAAAATTGTATATACAAACGATGCGACAGCCCAAATATTAGGGGCTGCTGACCGCCAAGCTTTAATTGGACTTTCCATGCTCGATTTTATTCGACCAGATGATCGCAACCAAGCAGAGTTCAATCGGGAGGAGATCGCTACCACAGTTCAACGTTGCATCCGCCTCGACGGTACTGAGATTGTGATTGAAGTCGCAGGCGGTCGTGTTTCTTACGACACAAGACAGGCTATGCAGTTCTTCATTCGAGATATCACCTTTCAGAAAAAGACGGAAAGGTTTATCACTGAGGAAAAACAGAAACTTGACTCATTGCTAGCCAATGCTCAGGACGCAGTTTGCATCATGGACCTGTATGGCAATCTTACCCGAGTTAATTCGGCCTGGGAGACGTTATATGGTTGGCGGGAGAACGAGGTACTTGGCAAACAGCTCCCCATCGTTTCACAGGAGCGCCATCAAGTTGTCCTATACTTAATCGATCGTATGATTGCAGGCGAGTTAATACCGCCATACGATGCTTTAGTCTCACGACGAGATGGAATCCAACTAGATGTCTCAGTGTCTTTCTATCCGATTCACGATGCGGAAGGCCACGTTATCAGTGTTGTAGGAAGTACCAGGGATATTACGAACCGGAAGGTCACTGAGCGAAGGTTGCGAGAGAGCGAAGAAAAGTATCGACTCATTGCTAATAGCGTACTACTTCATATGGTAGATGCATGACATCCGGCAAACGTATGATTTGAATAGGTTCTAAGCACAGCGTCCTTTTCAATTGACTAATGGAGACCGCAATAAAAGCGATGAGCTTCGGCGCAACAACAACGGTCATCGGAAAGCATATGTTGGTCACTTTTTATTCGCGTTTGTAGTGGATTTACTCGCAGTCATCACTACGTCAGTGCTGTTCAAATAAAGAACGGTTGATAAGGTTGGGTTTATGATCTTGAGATCCACGTTTGAGTTGACTGAGGGGAGTACTGCTCCCCTCTAATCATGTTACATTGTGTTAGCATTGAGAACACAGATGACTTCCAAATGTGTTCCCGGGCAAACTATATGGGTACGATTCGCCTCCACCAACATGCAGAAGGGCACCCGAACAGGGTGCCCTTTTGCATGCTGGTGGAAGGGATGAGGCCGAAGAAACCGCGGGCGGCCCACCAAACGGCACTGTGCTGTGGATCTATTTGAAAGGCATGCCTCCAAAATAACCGCAGCAATCACGTACCTCCTTTGGAGCAGAGCGACTGCAGAGTTCCTTGCCAACATTTAACGTCCACGACACCCGTGGCCTCGTGGACGTTAACAGGTGAATATTATGGTGTCATCCGTAATAAACAGCGCACGTCTTCGTCTGACTGTAAAAGTCGAGTGCTGCTTGTCCCTGTTCGCGAGTATGTGAGCTAGACATTTTCATCCCACCAAATGGGGATTGATATTCTACTCCAGCAGTTTCTTGGTTGACTCGGACCATGCCAACCTGTGCCTCATCCAAAAATCTAAGACCCTTTTGAATGTCGTTTGTGAATATCGACGCACTCAAGCCGTACACTGTACGATTACACAATTCGAGTGCCTCATCAAAATTATCTGCTGGAAGTAGCACCATGAGAGGGCCAAATATCTCTTCCTGAACAAGTGGGTCGTCAACGGTGACCCCGGAAACAACGAGTGGTGTCACATAGTGTCCACTGGAAGCTTCAATCTGCAACTTGCCCTCAGTGACAATTTCCGTGTTGGTACGGGCCATGTCTACATAATGCATTACCTTCTCGTGTTGAAACGCAGAAGCTACGGGACCTAAGTAAGATTTCGGGTCAAGAGCTGAAGATATGTGCATGAGCGCCATTTCCTTACGAAGCGCGTCAATAAACTGGTTGTAAATCGACTTTTCCACAATCACCCGACTAGTCGCGGTGCATTTTTGCCCCGCTGAACGGAATGCCCCACTGAGTACTGCTTGTACCGTCAGTTGCAAATCAGCATCCTTCAATACAACTGCAGCATTTTTTCCACCCATCTCAGTCTGGTACTTGATGTTTCGTTTCGCTGCAAGACTGGCAACGTGCATGCCTGTAGCGGTCGATCCGGTGAAGCTTACACCGTCTAAGTGCACCTTCTCTAGAAGTGCATTGCCAATTATGCTTCCTCGTCCTACGACGAGGTTGAGTACCCCAGCTGGGAGACCGGCATCAACAAAAATACGTGTGAGCCGAGTTGCCGAAAGGGATGCAATCTCTGCCGGCTTCCAAACAATCGTATTTCCATTAATCAGGGCAGGTGCAATCTTCCAAATCGGAATGGCAATTGGAAAGTTCCATGGTGTAATAATTCCAACCACCCCAAGCGGCACACGCTTTGTGTACTGAAGGACGTGCTCTTGGGAGGCTGGAATTACAGAACCGGTTGCACGCACTCCTTCAGCAGCATAATACCTGAGAAGATGAACGCCTCTCATAACCTCGCCTTTCATTTCGGAAATCGGCTTGCCCATTTCCATACTCGAAATGTGAGCTACATCTTCGAGTTGTTCTTCTAGCATCGTTGCTATTCGATACAAGATATTGCCCCGTGCACCCGGAGTCATCGCGGCCCAATTGGCTAGTGCTTGCTTTGCAGCTTCTCCGGCCTGTAGAACATCCGTGTCACGGGAAAAATGGACAACGCCTACATCCAGAGTAACATCTGATGGATTCTGAATCGTCATCTGTTCACCGTTTGGTGTTATCCACTCTCCGCCAATCAGATTCTGTGTGTTCATGTGGTGTCTCCTTCCAATTCCTAAAGATTCAATGATGAAATCGAGACGGCAACTCTCGAAGCTAGTCGCCGTCTCGTAGGTAAAGTGTTGTTACCGATATAGGCTTTATGCCATTACGAAACCTGCTTCAACCAGGCGGTCACGAATCTCGGCCTTCTTGGCCTCAGACGGAGGTAGAATCGGACTGCGTGCCGGACCGACCTTACGACCAAGTATTTCAATGGCGGTTTTCGCGAGATATGGCATATCAGGTCCTTCAATCGCGCGCCAGAACGGAAGGAGTCGGTTGTGGATTGCTTTCGCACCTTCGTGGTCGCCCGCTTGGACTTTATTCCAAAGATCCAGTGTGATTTCTGGCACAACAGCCAACAAACAAGTGATGGCACCATCAACACCCAGTGCAAAGGCGGGGTACAGGAGATCGTCGATACCGGTCACGATGGTGACTCTATCGTGCAGTTGGTGCATCATATCTGCGATTTTGTGCATGTCGCCGCCACTTTGCTTCACACCAGCAACGTACGGAGCGTTGTCAATTATTTCTTTCATAGCATGAACATCGATTGGAACCCAGGGCACGACGTTGTATATCAGAATTGGGAGTTTAGCTGCTTCACCAATCCTCTGGAAGTGCTGGACAAGTCCAGCGGTATTCGGGGTCCACAAATAATGCGGTGGAGTGACCTGAAGCGATGTAACGCCGCCCTCTTTGGCAGCTTTCGACTTACGAATAGCTTCCGCTGTGGTGTCTGCAATGATGCCGCCGATAACCGGCACCCTGTCGCGAACTTGATCTACCACTGTTTTGCAGAGAGTGTATACCTCTTGCTCGGAGAATCCAGCTCCTTCCCCCGTGCTGCCGCCGATACAAATGCCGTGTACACCCGCTTGAATCAAATACTCCGTTTCTTCGCGAATCGCGTTGACGTCTAACTCTTCGGTGTCTTTTGTAAAAGCTGTAACCATCGGCGGAATAATTCCATGTACGTCGAGTTTCATTCGTAACCACCTCATAGATTAAAGTAATTTTGTATGATACATGCACTAGGAGTTGTGTGTTATCCTACTGGCATGGTGAAACTGGATTTTTATAGTGCCTGAGATTGTTCATCTAATACTCCGGCGGCAAGAAGTGCGGCTCGAATCACTTGTTTCTCGCCATCGGTAGGAACCTGCCCCGGGCTTCTTGTGATACCAGGATTTCGCCCCAGTTGTCGAATCGCTTCCTTAATTTTCCCAGGGAAGTTAGGAGCAGATATCGCTTGCACAACTGGTAATATACGGTTGTGAAGTTCCGCGCACGTGTCGTAGTCCTGCTTCAAAAACGCCTGCCATTGTGCGACAAGTAATTCCGGGATGATTGCAGATGGAGCAACGATTGAACCTTTGGCGCCGATGATATACGTTGACAGCAGCAGGTCGTCAACTGCACTCATAACGACAATCCGCTCCCCGCATTTCTGTACCATCTCTGCCAGTTGGTGAATATCTCCACCACTCTGCTTGATTGCAGCAACCTGCGGTATTTCAGATAGGCGATTCAAGAGATTTGCATTTACTAAGTTGTGGGGCACAACGTTGTATACGATAATGGGAAGGTCCACTGCGTCGGCAATGCGCTTGTAAAATTCAAAATTCCCATCCTCACCTGGAGCCAAAACGTGATAGTGAACCGGTGTTATCATAAGAGCTTGAACGCCAGTATCCCGAACCCGCCTTGCAGCACGAACGGCATCTCTTGTACTGTTGCGAATGATGCCCGCCACCACTGGAACCTTTCCGTGTGCTTCCTGAACAGCGAGCTCGCACATGCGAGTCAACTCATCATCCGACAATATTGCGCCCTCACCGGTCGAGCCTCCAACGCTGATACCGTCCACGCCAACACTGAGCATGTACCGGACCTGGTCTACGAAAGCGACTTCATCGACCTCTTCTTGTTCATTAAACGGTGTGACAGTGGTAGCGATGATTCCTCGTAGAAAAGAAAGATCCATTGTAATACCTCCTCTGTCAGGTTGTATTAGAAAATTCGATAAATGGTGTCGTATACTTTGTAACAAAGCCACGCACCGCCATCCATTTCACCAATGGCGCGTTCACCAACCCAGCTTGCCCGGCCCGTTTTTGGCACCAGATTCTTGGTAGCTTCTGCTCCGTTCAGAGCCGACTTGGTTGCTCTCTGTAGAGCCGCTTGGACCGTACTGCCGGCGCCGACAGCCGCACGAAACGCCTCGGATGCAGGAATGAATGCGTCTAACACCGTTCGGTCCCCTAGATTCGCGCCTCCTCGTTTCTTTATCTCCTCAATCATTGCAAGTTGCACATCGATCCATGTGTTTAGGGAGGTCACATCTTTGTCCACGAGGGACTTGGCCGCGGCAGATAAAGCAAACGATAAGAGCACCCCCATCGTAGATGGAGCCTGCTTCCGAACCAATACGCCACTCTGCTTCATCCAGGACTGGACATCGCTTGCCTCGGAAGCCGCTTCATGTATCGCCTTGGTGACGAGTTCGACGGTCACTCCCAAATCTCCATCTCCCTGCGTACCGTCCAGTCGGTTGAATTCCTCTTTGAGAGTTTGAGACATCTCCTGCAACGCCGAGATAATCTCTAGCAATTGCATCACCTCCTTACATATTGTTTGACAATGTCGTCTATAGTCTAATAAACGGTGTTCTCGCTGGCGCATCCATAAACGGTTTCAGCGAATCATTCATCTTCAGCAAGGAGAGGGAGAGTCCAGCCATTTCTAGCGATGTTGCGTATTCGCCAACAAAAGGACGGTAGATTTGAATGCCCTTTTTCGCCAGCCACTCATGAACCTCTTTGTATGCGATATATAGCTCCTCAAGCGGTGTACTGCCCGTGCCATTAACAAGAACGCATACCTCATCGCCACTTTTTACATTTAGATCCGATACCAGGTGTTCTAACAGTTGAGCGATAATCTCATTGGCTGTGGCAAGTTGTTGTTTTTGAATTCCAGGTTCACCGTGTATGCCAATCCCAAGCTCAACTTCATCGGCACCGATTTCGAAGGTTGGCTTTCCCGAAGCCGGGATAATACAGGGTGCGAGACCAACTCCCATCGTCCGAACGCTTTCTAGCGCCTGTTCAGCAACTCGTTTCACCTCATCTAGCGATGCTCCGGCCTCGGCACATGCCCCTGCAATTTTGTACACAAAGAAGAGTCCTGCCACACCACGGCGTTTATCCTTGGATTCAAACGGGGCAGAGGCGACGTCATCGGATACGCGAACCGTTTCCACACGAATGCCTTCATCTGCTGCAAGTTCAGCGGCGTAGTCAAAATTCATTTTGTCTCCGAAGTAATTTCCATATAAATACAAGACACCTGCGCCGCCGTCGATGGCCTTTGTTACCTCGAACATGGCGTCGGCGCTTGGAGAAGTAAATACATTTCCTACGGAAACACCATCCGCCATCCCCTCTCCGACGTACCCCAGGAATACGGGCAAATGTCCATATCCGCCTCCAGTCGCAATTGCCACCTTTCCCTGAACGGGAGCATCCTTACGGATGATGGCTCTTGGTTCTCCTTCAACTGGCGTCAGAAAATTGGAATGCGCAAGTAGAATTCCAGAAATTGATTCATCCACAAAGTCATCTGGATGGTTTAGAATTTTTTTCATAAGAATCGTCTCCTTGCAGTCTAGTCGCCTTGGGGAGCGGGTGTTTTTTCCACGGCGTCTAGGAGACCGCGTTTTGAAATGAGCAGGTGTTCAAGCATGTGCTGTCGTGCCGCCTCAGGGTTACGCTCTCGAATGAAGCGCAAAATCTCATCGTGCTGGCTGACTGCTTTCATGGCTTCCTTTGGAATAGAGAACACCTTTTTACGATAATCAATTTGCATTTTCTGAATCACTTGATATAGGTTTTGGAGTAGTGGGTTTTGGGCGGCCTCAAAAATCAACTGATGAAATCGCTCATCCCCTAAGGCAATTTTTAGTACGTTGTTCTCCATGATGTAACCAATAAACTCTTCATGGCATGCCTCAAGCGCATCAATTTGTTCCTTCGTGGCACGCTCTGCAGCCAGTTCGGCTGCCATTGGTTCTAAGGCCAACCTTGTTTCAATCAAATGAAAAATTTCTGGTTCGTACTGGTGGTACCACGTAACAAAGTTCGATGCGTCGTACTGTTCCTGTGACAGTACATATGATCCTTTCGTTGGGCGAATTTCGATGATGCCTTCGACAGCAAGCATTCTCAGAGCTTCACGAACGGATGATCGACTGACCTGAAGCATTTGTACAAGTTCGCGTTCATTCGGCAGCTTTCCATCCGCCTCAATGTCTCCGCTTTTAATGAGATCCTTAATGCGATTGACTGTCGTTGCAACCACTGATTTTCCTGTGTTCATGTTCCGTTCCCCTATTCGTGGTCAGACCAACGAGGGTCTACGACCATAATAAACCGCTGTGATTTTGTGTCAATTCATGAAAATCATCGATAATCAAAGAAATAGTGCGAATTTGTTAACAACGGTGTTATAATTCATCATAGACGCCTACAACGAGAATATATGGCGCATTGCGCCGGTTTCATGTTCCGTGAATACGATTTCATAATGAAGTATGGTCAGACCAAAGAAATCAGACGAGCGACGGAATGAGGTGGTGTGACTCCTCGTGTAGATAAAATCCAATCACCCGTCAATTACATTTACGAGTCTTATTATCTCAAAAAAGGAAGTGGAAAAAATGGAGAACCTATCGACGCAAGCTGAGGCGCCTGGTATGGCACTGGCAACGCGTCCCAAAGCAAAGAATTTACGTTGGGCTATTATTGCCGTACTGACGCTGCTTTCTATTGTTAATTATCTTGATCGAGGGAATTTGTCTGTCGCTGCTCCACTTGTTATGAAGGACTTGCATATGAATCCTGCAGAAATGGGCGTTATTCTATCATCATTCACATGGCCCTATGCCATCATGAATTTACCCGCTGGGTGGTCGATAGATAAATTCGGAACGAAGCTCATGATGTCCATCGCAGTAGGATTTTGGTCGATAGTCTCCATTTCCACTGGTTTCATGAAGACTATGGGTACATTTATTACTGCGCGTGTGTTCCTTGGGGTTGGCGAATCGGCTATGTTTCCGGCTGGGGTTAAAGCAACCAATGAGTGGTTCCCCTTACGAGAAAAAGCATTTGCTACCAGTATCTTTATCGCAGGAACGCAGGTCGGACTGGCAATTTCCGCACCTCTCTCGACAGCGCTCATGTTAACCTTCGGATGGCCTGCGATGTTTGTCATTATCGGTTCCATTGGATTTATTGTTCTAATTGGGTGGCTGATTTTATATAAGGATCCGGCCAAGCACAAATGGTTGAGCCGAGAAGAATTTCAGTATATTCGCTCTGCTGTGACTGAACAAGTGGAAGCAAGGAAGCAACAGAAGGTTACGTTCGCACAATGGGTGAAGCTATTCCGCTATTTCCCCACATGGGCAATGGTGATTGGCGATTTTGCTCTACAATATTTGTTCTGGTTTTATATTTCATGGTTACCAACATTCCTTGAAAAGTCTCAACATTTTTCAATTTCGAAAACTGGAATTTACGGTGCGCTTCCATATATTGCAGGTACACTCGGTGTTTTAATCGGCGGGGGTATCTCCGATAAATTTATCAAACGTGGTTTCTCCAGACTTGACGCTAGACGGTACACGATTGCTCTCGGAGCAGCCCTCACGGGAATTGAGCTATTAATATTGGCTTTTGTTCATAACGCTGGTGTTGCTGTTACACTCTTGACACTTGGTATGTTTACTTACAGTCTGAGTTCTGCCTCAATTTGGACACTGGCGACCGACGTTGTGGAAACACCGACCTACGTGGCATCGATTGGGAGCATTCAAAACTTTGGGGGCTTCTTAGGCGGTGCGTTCGCGCCTATCGTTACGGGTATCTTGGTCGCCTCAATGGGTGGTTTTACCGTGGCACTCATCGTGACCGCTGTGCTAGCACTCGTTTCCGCTCTATTGTATGGCCTCGCCCTAAAACGCACTATCCCTGTGTAAAACTAACATAACCTCCTATTAAATTTTATTGTTTGTTATATCTCAGCAACTCGCACAGGATAAATGGGGTAGATACTCTTACTCTGTTTATCCTGTTCTATGGTTCATAATGAAAGCAGAGGTGTAGGATGAATGAAACTCATTACGTACCAATCGGCTGATAGACTGCAACTGGGCGTTGTAGATGAGGAATTGGGTGTGTTAGATGTTGCGAGTGCCTCAAAAGAGTTCAATGCGGAAACTACCCCAACACTTGATACCGTCTGTGCGGATATGGGACATGGTGTGGCTGTGTTAACAGATTTGCTCGACAAGGCAAAGCAAGCTCCCGGCAAATCACTCTTTTTGGACGAATCTACCCTCGTATTGGGGCCGTCCGTGCCAAGGACGGGCAAAATAATTTGCGTTGGTTTAAATTATCGCCGACATGCAATTGAGTCAAATCTCCCATTGCCCGAAGTACCCTTGTTGTTCAGTAAATATCAGAATAGCCTTGCCGCGCATAATGAAGAGATATTGTTGCCAACAAACTCGTCTGAGTGCGATTACGAAGCAGAGCTTGCGATTGTAATCGGCAAGCAGGCAAAGTGTATTGACAAGGAATCCGCTAAGGATTACGTCCTCGGATACACCAACGCCAATGACCTATCCGCACGAGATCTTCAATTCCGAACCAGTCAGTGGCTGCTCGGCAAGAGTTGTGATGGGTTTTGCCCAGTCGGTCCTTACCTTGTAACGAAAGATGAAGTCCCCAATCCCGACAATTTGTATATCCGCTGTTACGTCAATGGGGAATTACGTCAGAATTCCAACACATCTGATCTCGTCTTCCCCTGCGACGAAATCATTAGTTTTGCATCGCATTATATGACATTGGAACCCGGTGACATCATATTGACCGGTACCCCGGAGGGCGTAGCTATGGGCTATCCTAAGGGGCAACGACCATGGCTACACGACGGGGATGAAGTTGTGGTGGAAGTCGAGAAGCTAGGACGTTTAGTAAACCGCATGAAACGCGTGTAATTTGCAGGAGACCCTTGTGAGTCCCCTCAGATTGTCGTGGAAGCCACTGTTTTTGGGCTTCCTCAACATCCACTTGATCTTGAATGTGTTGTTGTGTGCCTCGTGGAACCTGAACATGGCACAGAGATGAAGAGCATCGCTCCTCCTCCGGCTCTCTTTGCCAGGTGGGGGAATGATATGCCCTATATCACATTATATACCTGTCCAAAGCTCACCCACGCCAATGATGGTCCAGGCAATCAAAGAGTTCGAAGTCTGGGGAATTCATGGAGAAGGTCCAAGCAGCACATCGCGTCTGTCTACAGTGCAGACCAGGACCGGACGCAAGTACAAAGCCCCCACTTCCTTGTCGGGTGGAGGCTTTGTACATGTAAACTTATGGCTTTTCTTCGTTGTCACCGGTCTTCTTGCTTTGGATGTTTCGCATCTTTTCGAGTAATTCTTGTTTTTTGTCTTTTACAGCGAGATGTTCGGGTCCATTGTGGGTGCCCTCAAAACTATTGCGTTTTCTGCTGCCTGGTACATTTCCAAGTGAATTTGGTGGACGTTTACGGTTCTCTGCTCTCGGCATTCTATAGGACTCCTCGGCAAATATAACTGTTAGATAACTATGACTTTCACGACTCGCATTGTCAAACCCATGATAATGCAACTTCGCCGACTTGTGTTAGCGTTGCGTCCTAGAGGAAAACAGGTCACAGAGAACGATGGAATACCGACGGAACGAACATTGCATGAGTTGCGGGGGAATCTTTTCTGGATGTTGGGCTGGAAGGGATGTCCTGTGAGTAGCGGCGCCGATACGGTATCATGCGTCATCGGCTCTGGATGAAAGGGAGAAGAGGTTCATTCGCTGTAAAAATTGGAAAATAACCCAGTAAAGGACAAAAGCGAACAAAATCACTCAGCACCGCGCTATTTGATACGGATGTTCCTTGTTTGTTCAATCATCTTAGCACCGCAAATAGAACAGTGTGGCTTCAATTCAGACACAAACTCTTGTCTTGACCAACAGATACACTCTGTACACTGCCAGACAACTTCGTCAGCGTATTCCGGCTCGGGTTTACTCCATGCCATTTTCGCACCCTCCTCAAATTAAAAAAACGGCCCATGATTATGGGCCGAATTCTTTACGATTATCGAACAACGACGACGTTTGCAGCTTGAGGACCACGTTGTCCTTCAACGACCTCAAACTCTACGTGTTGGCCTTCTTCCAAGGTGCGGAAGCCGTCGCTTTGAATTGCGCTGAAGTGCACAAATACGTCGTTGCCACCTTCAACCTCGATGAATCCGAAACCCTTGTCGCTGTTAAACCATTTTACTGTTCCTTGTGTCATTAACATACTCCACCTTTGCATCGACTATGGCAGCCATTAGCTACGTACCTTAATGTTAACACATTTCAGTTCGAAAATCCTCTGAAGATGCGCCTACGAGTTAATTTTTATCTGTTCACCAACGCGGCGTAACGCCCTGTGTCGTTCTGACGAACGTACATTGGACCGTGATTTGGAGAAGGCTGGTCTCACATCACATTAGTTTTCAGGTGATAACATACCCATCTCCGAAGAGTCCTGTGAAGAATACTCGCAGCATCAGCAAAATCACTAGAGTCACAAGATAGGCGTGCTCATTTTTTAAGACTTTACCGAATATCGCGTACCCAGGAAAGATGACCATGGTGAAGCGGGCAAAGGACTCGAGTGAGTTATTGGCCACTGAAACGGTAGAAGTGAGGAGCGTAAAAATAAAAAATACTTTCCACTCTAGTGACGTCGTCTTATCTATGACCATGAGGACCCCAAGAACGTAAAAAAGCAACGTAATGAGACCATTCATCAGCATGACGGCCGTGAAGTTCCACTCACTTTGAGTCGTCGCATGGGAGATTGCCAATCGATAGAACTGCTCGAAAATGTTCCACACCGGGATTGAGGGTTGTCTATGCCAAAAAGCCTCGCCCTTCAAAAACTCTAACGGATTGCCAAATTTCACGTATAAAAACGCCAGATAGGCAACGAGACCTGATGGCATCACAACGACCGACAACAGGCGAGTTGTGGCTCGCCACGCTTGCATCCCCTTGCGTTTTCTTCCCCAATGAATCAAGGCCGGAAGCACCAACAGTACACCGAGGTCATGTATGCTTCCCGCGCAAGCGCCAACAACCATTGCACTGTACCAGCGGTTTTTGTGTAAGAAGTAAAAAAATAGAGCTGATGCGAGTAGAGTGAAGGACTCAGTGTAGGCCACTTGAAAGAAGAAGCCAACTGGAAAGACAAGCATGAGCCACAGTGCTTTGCGACCGATGTTGACCCCATAATAATCCACGAATAGTTTGTAGAGCACGATAAGTGCCAAGAAATATGCCACGTTCGCTAAACACACAGCCGTGGTTCTATACGATAATCCGGTGAAAGCGTGAACGAAGTGAATGGCTAAGGGGAAGCCAGGAAAGAAAGCGGTTGATTGGATCGAAGTATAGCCGTTCTGAGCGATACGAGTGTACCAACTCCCATCCCAGCCCGCTAACATATGGAGCCAATCGGGTGACATGTACTTTCCTGGAGATACGACGTGCGAAAACAGAAAGATGACTGCTATGGTTAGAAAAATCTGTGTTATCCAAAGCAGAGCGGGAAAGTAGATGCTAGAGCCTCTTTGATGTCTTGCTGCCTTCATGTTTTGTTGGTCGGAGTTCGTTGCGTCCGACAATTTATCGATCACTGACGAGGCTTCCACTGTTTGTTCGCATTCCTCTCACGTCTGGTTTTTCGGATTGTGCACTTGATGACTCTTTCAATGTCACAAGCTTGAGTGTACTTAACGTTCAGTGGTTCTGTCTATGACCGTTTCAGAAGTTTGCTTTGAGTAAAGAAACATAGTACTAGACATGAACAATTGCGTCATCGCTACGGCAGATTCACCTCGCACCTCATCCACAAGATCGTCACATCTGCGCCATCGAAACAGCAAGCTAAGGTAACCAAAGGAACAAGGCTGAGAGATAACCTGATAGTGCATAAACATGAGTCCAACCGGGGCTGCTGCGACCATCGGGTGTTTGTATAAAGAAGAGTTAACCAAGATCAGCATCCCAGTGGAACGGGACAAGGAGGCTTGTACAAATGGAGTCAACTGCTTCCTCAGTCGGTGTGTTAAGCATTCCCTCTCGCATCGAAAGGTTACCGGTTACGCGATTCACCTGGAAGATTGTGATCCTTGCTGGTTTGGCGTGGTTTATCGAGTCGTTGAGCATCGGATCCCTTGGTGTCGCGCTTGGGCCACTCAAGCAATTCATGCACTTGGGAGCAGGACAGGTCGGTGTGTTAACGGCTGCTTCAACGTTTGGGATTGTGTTGGGGCTCATTCCGGCAGGATTTTTTGCCGATCGCTTTGGTCGTAAACAGATCTTGGTGTTGGGCATTGTTGAGTACAGTCTGTTCACCTTGCTGTGTGCCATGGCACCTAACTATTTCGTGTTGCTGATATTTCGCTTTCTATCTGGCTTGGGCATGGGTGCTGTGTTCCCGATTCCGTACGCGATTGTGAGTGAGTTTGTGCGGAGTCGACAGCGAACGCTGTTCAATGGAGTGATGGACGCATTTCTCTCGGTTGGATACTTCATTGCACCTCTGCTCGGCCTGTGGATCTTGCCAACTTTACCCGCTTCGCTCTCTTGGCGCGTGTTTTTTGCGGTCTCTGCTTTACCGATTTTATACGCTGGCATTATCAAAATGGCGTTACCGGAGTCGCCTCGTTGGCTGGATGGCAAGGGCCGACAGCAAGAAGCAGACGCGGTGATGAGGATGATCGAGTCACAGGTTTCGAGATGGGCGTCTTCGTCTGCTGGAGCATCGAAGCAATCTGAGCTTGCTTCAAAGCAGAAAGACGGTTTGCATCCGAGTGTGCGCGAGAGTGGTATAGCTGCTCGGCGTAATACAATGGCGGCTCCATGGGCGCAGCCTTATTTGAGACTGACGGTATCGCGCGCTGTCGCTGCAACCGCCACGTTCTTTATGTTCTATATTGTGATGACGTACATGCCGATGATTTTCAGTTCCAAGGGTCTATCGTTTGCCCATTCCCTGATGTTTACCGCGATCATCACTGCAGCTGCGATTCCGGGCAAGTTATTGAATGGGTTTTTTGCGGAGCGCGTTGGCCGCAAGGCGGTGTACGTGGTGTTTATGGGCATCGCAGGACTCGCAGCATTGTTCTTTGGGTTGGCGAACACACCACTTTCCATGATTGTTTATGCCTGCGTGATGTCCATGTTCGGTACAGGGGCTTTTCCAGCCTTGAAGATGTCCTACGCTGAGCAGTATCCGACGTCGATACGGACCACTGGTGCAGCCACGGTGGAGACCATCGGGCGGTTCTTTGGCGGCGTTGTCGGTTCTTACGCCATTCCCGTGATGTTAACCGCGTACGGGATGTCCGTTGGCTTTTACGTTGTCAGCACCCTTGGCCTGGTTGCAGTGGTCGTAGAACTTGTCTTCTCACTGGAAACCAAGGGGGCGACTCTTGAAGAGCTGGGACTGCGAGCAGAGCAGAGGAGCTTAGGAGGCTGAGTGATGGCAAAGAGGCATTTGTATGAAGTGGATTTGATGCGGGCGTTTATTATGCTCAGCGTGTTATCCGTCCACACGACGTCGTTCTTTAACAGCATGAATACAGACATGACCGGTGGGTTCTTAACCCTTGGTGCACTGATTACTTCGTTGCACTACACGCGTGAAGGGTTCATGTTCATGACTGGTTTAGTTCTGTTTGTCACGTATTACCGTAAAGAATTTCGAACCGTAAGCTTTTTTAAGAAAAGGTTCCTATTGATAGTTATTCCGTACATCGTATTCAACATGCTCTACATTTTATTTGAAGGTTTCTATGTACGGAACTTTAGTTGGACACCAGATTACCTCTGGCACCAGTTAGTCCAATCACTTGTGACGGGAGACCAGTTTTTCTTGTACTACATCCTCGTCTCCATGCAGCTGTACCTTGTGTTCCCATTGTTGTTGCGCGGAATGCGGAAGTTCGAACGCTGGCATCTACACATCTTTATCGGGAGTTTTGTGCTTCAGTTGGCACTTATGGCTTTCAACAAGTTTGTCCTGATGCATGTGAGCGTGGTTCACCTGCCGCCTGTCATCAAACAGCTCGATCTGTACCGGGACACGTTCGTGTTGACGTATCAGTTCTGGTTTGTGGCGGGAGCCATCGTGGCCGCTCATTATGAACGGATCCTCAGCTTTGCGGATAAGCACGTTCGCGCTCTTCGAATGGCACTCGTCATCGGACTGGCAGTCCTTTGGGGCCACTATCTTCTCGATAGACTCGTGTTGCATGAATCGGAGGTCCTATCCGAACTTGTCCTGCAACCCATCATGATTCCTTATGCTCTGATTGCGACGGTGAATATGTGGTATGCAGGCGTGCAATGGGCAAGGCGACGGGAGCAGAAAGGGTGGGTTCCCTTCAGCCGCTTCGTCCAACTTGCGGCAAACGCATCGTTCGGAATCTTTCTCCTGCAGCCCTTTCCGCTTCATTATATGGAAGAAACAATAGGATGGTTACACAGCTTAGGTGCTCCACTTTGGCTTCACTACAGTCTGTTGCCGTTTTGCATTCTCTTTGTCTATTTTTCCGGTATGGTCGTCGCTCACTACGTTGGGAGAGTCCCAATTCTCGCGTACATCGTTGGTAGAAAGGTAAATTACCCAAAGCGTCAGCCGCACCCAGTATCCGCCACGAGGACAGCGTAAAGAGAGGTGTTTGACACATGTCGAACCTGCTGAATCGTTTGACCGAGTCTTTATCGAGAACGTCAAGAGCATGCATCCACTATGGAGATGCGTGGTATTCATCGGGTACACTTCGCAAGGACATCGAAACTGTAGTTCATCTGCTAGACGACAGCAGGCTTCGCCGCGGTGACAGAGTGCTCCTTGGCTACCCCAATTCCTACGCATTTGTTGTCGTTTACTTTGCCATTTTGCAATCCGGGGCCATTGCGGTCCCGTTTAACCCAGATTTAAAGAAG
Source organism: Paenalicyclobacillus ferrooxydans (assembly GCF_001399675.1). Taxonomy (GTDB): domain Bacteria; phylum Bacillota; class Bacilli; order Alicyclobacillales; family Alicyclobacillaceae; genus Alicyclobacillus_B; species Alicyclobacillus_B ferrooxydans. Next base: position 60,028 of record NZ_LJCO01000045.1, on the reverse strand, counting down.
AATGAGCTGGCGATGTTCCTCATCCGCACCAAAGCTCGCTTCGGCTTTTTTCATAAGAACCTGGAAGTGATGCTTCGGGAAATTTGCACAGGTGGTGTATCTTCAAACGATGTAGCGACCAGCATCACACTAGAGTCGGCGTTTATCACCGACCGCTTGGAACTCGGTGTCCCAGAAATGGCTTGGACGGCTCATAGTGACATTTTGTCGCAGGTTACGGTAGGGGACGGCCATTGTGGAGATAGCCCTTCTACTGCCGAGACTTTCGCAATCGATGACCATACTCCATCGGATCAGATTTCTGATGAGGATGCCGCGGTACTCATGTATACCTCGGGGACGACCGGGCGTCCAAAAGCGGTGGTACTTCGACATCGCCATCTCTTGGCCACCGCTTCGCAAATCATCGAGTCTCATCAACTCACATCGGATGACGTGAGTTATTGCTTTCTCCCACTGTTTCACATCAACGCGCAAGTCGTCGCAGTACTGTCTACGCTCTTGTCTGGGGGACGGATCGTCATCGCCCCGAGGTTCAGCGCTTCACGCTTCTGGGCGTCCATTTGCGAGCATCAGGTGACTTGGGTGTCAGCCGTGCCGACGGTCATTGCCATATTGCAAAACGTGGATGGTCCAGAGGAAACGCCGGCGTCCTTGCGTTTTGTTCGATCCGCTTCGGCCCAGCTTCCTCAACTGGTTGCCCGTCGTTTTGAGCGCCGTTTTGGTGTCCCTATCATTCAATCGTACGGGATGACGGAAGCTGCCAGCCAGATTTGTGTGAATCCACTTCCCCCGGGGGAGCGCCGGAGTGATTCTGTCGGCTTGCCGATGGGGGTCGAGTTGCGGATTGTCGATGAGGACGACTGCGATGTGTCAGTTGGCACCGTAGGAGAGGTTTTACTTCGAGGTTCAAGCGTGATCGAAAGGTACGAGGAAGCGGACAACCAGAATGACTTTCGAGGTGGCTGGTTCCATACCGGGGACATGGGCAGGGTGGACGCTGACGGCTACGTTTACTTAACCGGAAGGAAAAAGGAACTGATCAACCGAGCCGGCGAAAAGGTGAGCCCGTACGAGGTTGAAGATGTGATTCGGGAGCACCCGGCCGTCGAGCAAGTCGCTGTGATTGGATTGCCCGATCCGATGTACGGCGAAGAGGTGGCGGCGTACGTCGTGGTTCGTGAATCGACTCAGGCCCTGGAAGGATTGACTGTGGAAATTCTAACGCTCTGTCAAGAATCACTATCGCGGTACAAGTGGCCGTCCAAGATTCAAGTTGTTTCACAACTTCCAGTAGGGCCGACTGGTAAAATTCAGCGTACGAGTTTGAAAAAGAAGGTTCTGTCAGCGATGATCTCGTAATTCGGTAGTCCCTATGATGCACGAGGGGGCGGCGTGGCATCGCGTTCCTGAACAAGGTGTCAACCATCGTTTCATGCACTGGCTGCCTGCAGATGTTTTCTCCGCAGATAGAAAACCATCAGTTTCAAAGTCGGTTCGATGATGAGATAGACCCAACTGAGCGGCGCCAAAATATGGACTACGACAAAATCCCAGGCTTCTTGGTTTGGGATGAATGTAAAAACGATGAGGACCGCAACTGCATAAAAGAGGATGAGCCATTTGTCGCTTGATTGTTTGAGCTGAAACGTTCGCCTGGTCAGTTCAGAGAGCCCCCACAAGTGATTCGCATAAAACACAGCCTGAAACATGGTTGAGGCAAAAATCAGGGAAACGCCAAACCGCTGGATCACAAACCCCTGCACCTGGATGAGCTGTAAGATGAAATCGACGGGATGCACCAGCACTCGAAGCCCTTCATACCCGACGACACGGATGCTGACCAGAAACACAAACATCACATAGAGACATCCCAGTCCTGTTGCAATCAGAGGCAGCCAAATCGGGTTTCGTTTTCGATGATCAAAATAGGGGTTCAGCATCAAATAGAGGTTGATCCCGAAAAACATCGGAAAAACGACGGCAGCGGAGGAGATGGAGCGTGAGATACTGACCGGGTGAACCATCACACCGGTCCAGGTACCTTGGAAAAAAGCCAGAGAGAAAGATGAAAAAAGGATCAGCATTACGACAGGAAATGCGATCGAAGCCACGCGGGATATCGTTTCAAGACCATACATGGCACCAATCACCCCCACCATTGCGAGGATGATCGCGGTTGCGAGCCGGGGAGTGTTTGGCAAGAGTCCTTTGATCGTGATGGAAAAGGAGAATAAGCTGATCGCTAAGAACAGCAGATATCCAGGGATAAACAAAAGTCCGATCCCTTTCCCGATGCCTTTTCCAAACACAACTGTGAGCATCTCGGCACCGGTTTCCTTTTTCAGGTTGAGTGTCAGAAGTCCATGGATGAAGGCACTAAAGAGTGCAAACAAACAGGCACCAAGGACTGCCCATTGTCCATCGATGCCTCCGTAAAAAACGGCATAGCGGGGGTACGTCCAGAACAAGAGCGGCAAAAAGCTGGTCGATGTAATACAAATGACTTGATACATAGAAAGTTTGTACATTAAATGAGCACCCCTTTGCTGCTGATCTGGACATGGACGGTAATGTTGAGTTTCGCATGTGCAAACATGTCCCCCCACGACTGTTTCAGCTTCTGTTCATCTTCCGGGTGCAGTTGCAGGTAATAACGACCAAATCCAACCACATCGGTTTTGGATTGTTGCAGTTTTTGCACAGTTGCCGTCAGCTCTTCGGTCAGGTACTTCGAGACCTCGGATTCCAATTGGGTGACTTGGGTCGGCGGCATCGGCTTTGGTGAAGGATCGTTGATTTTGCCTAGCGATCCGTTGACCTGCACGTGATCCACGAGGATGATGGAAGTGCCCTGTTTATAGCACCGGAGGCGGCTTTTGGCACGGACATCGGTGAGGGCTGTGGTACTGTCCCCAATTGGAATGTCAAATGACATCTCGCGGACCTTACCCGTTAAAAGGTTCAGATAGAAGGTTTCCTGTTGACTGAGCGAAAAAAGAGACTTGTTGTTTTGATAGACCTCCACACCGCCAAATGCAAGGGTGTCTTCTCCTGCGTTTTCGGAGGTTTGTTCGGTCTTCACAATGGGGATGACCGGGAGAACGCCGACCTGTGTGGTATCTCTCCAGTACTGCCAGAGCTCACGGCGAATGACATACCCCTGTTGTCTGACCTTAAAACTCTTGTCAACAAAGTCCATCGGCGCCTTCTCCGCGACGTTTGTCGCAAGGATCTCCCTGGCACGCTCCGGCGTTACGAGCAGATACGACAAACGGTTGATACGGGGAATCCGCATCAACTGCCCAACGGCGGAATCCATCAACTCGCCGGAAAGGGTTTCACTGACGACAATGGCGCGAAGCTCTGCGACATCAACTTCCCGGTCCATTTTGCGCTGCAGGTTCCGAAACGCATCGGACAGGGACTCTGCTTCTATCGAGAGGTTCTGATAGGATGATGTGTCACCTGGAGTTGACCCTTTTTCGCTGGCTGATGCGTTGCCAAGGACCGGAAACTGGATGGTCACCTCGAACTTCTTTGGGTCATCTGGTGCCGGGTCAATCCCCAGTCCAATGACGGCGGAACGCGTATTAATCGCCTCATAATCCCAGCACCCCGGCAAAAAGACAAGCAAGGTTGCCGACAGTCCCGTGGTAAGCCATCGTTTCACCATTTTGTTCATGATTTGCTCCGTCGCTTTGGCACCTCAAGAAGCGGGTGTGCGACAGGATCGGTATAATCTGCACTGCGCGTGTCTTCCTGGTTGTGATAATGGGACGCACGTTTGTCAAGCAGAGGAATCGGGAACCGGATAAATCCGTCGAGAAAGAAGTCCCGCCAGTGTTCACCGGAGATGGGTTCCAAATAGGAAATCCCAAATGACTTCAAGGAAGCTGCGTGAAACATAATCAATATCACGACGATCATCACCCCGTAAAAGCCGAAAAAAGACGCACCGAGGATATTCGCCCACATCAAAATGCGGAGTGTGGTAGCAAATTCGTAGCTCGGCAGAACAAAGATGGCGATTGCAGTGAGGGCAATAATCACAATCAAAATGTTGCTGACAAGACTCGCTTCAACCGCCGCTTGCCCAAGCACCAAGCCTCCGACAATACCAATCGTTTGTCCCATGACCTTTGGCATTCGAAGCGTTGCCTCGCGGATGATTTCCATCACTATCTGCATGATGATGACCTCAGTCGCTGCATTAAATGGAACTCCTTCACGGGACTGAGCAATGGCAAGGGTGAGGTTGTGCGGCATTAACTCGGGATTAAAATCCACAAAAGCGATGTAGAGGGCAGGCAGATAAAACGCCAACACAAAGGAAATCATCCGGAGCCAACGAACCAGAGTTGCTTCAATCCAGTTGTGCTGGTCGTCCTCCATCGTCTGAAAAAAGTCGATCACCGTCCCGGGAACAAGCAGCGCAGACGGATCGCCATCAACAAAGATGAGAACCTTCCCTTGTCCGACCTCTTTAACGCAATTATCAACCCGTGTTGTGGAACGGGTAAGTGGGAACAAGGTCCAGTGGTTGTCAACAATGCGTTGCTCCAACGTCGCACTACCAGTCAGTTTATCCACATGTACCGCTTGAATGCGTTTGATGGCGGTCTCGACGAGATTCGGATTGGCGACATCATGTTCGTACAGCACTGCCACGCGAGTGCGGCTTCGGTAACCGACCATGAGTTCTTTCACCGTCAGCGTATCACCCGTCAGTGCCCAGCGCATCATGCCGACATTTACATCTACATTCTCAATAAACGCGACTTGAGGGCCGCGGGTGCTTGATTCGACCAAGGGCGGCTCCACTGCGCGGTGTGGCAGTTTTCGCTCACCCATCGTGAGGGCGACGTTCAATCCGTCCACAAGGAGAACGAGCACCCCTCGTGAGAGTGCCTCTCGAATCTCCCACAGGTTGTCCATAAAGATGGCGTTTCCCAGCGGGATGACCTGTCGCATCAAGTAGAAGGGAAGTTCCTTATTGGAGATACGCGGGAATTGATGGTCCTGGATTGCCTCGATGACGGTCTCCACCTGACGCTGGTCGGCGACCGTTTGGTAATACACAATCACGGCTTCCTTGTCTTTTATGACCGTTCTACGAACGATAAAATCATCACTTTCACCCGCGGTGTCTCGAACATACTCCAGGGTGTGACTGAGGTTACTGGTGATTTTCGGTGCATCCCGGTAATCGGGGGTCTTTGGCTTCGGCCGATCGGTGTATCGGTTTTGGTAGTCCCTTCGATTAAAAGGATTGAACACAAAAGTCGCTCCCCGCATGACGAGTATCAACTATGATTGTTTCCTGTATTGTCGTAATTCATGTGCTCGAACCAAAAGCTGGAACATAATGAGGCTGCGGGGAGAGAGGACTTAAGACATCTCACGAGGCAGGACTTTTTGACCGTGGGATTCGAGGTTCGCCTAACCTTAACCTGGCGCACCCAGGTAATCCTGAATGACCTCCAGAAACTGGCGCCCGTAGCGCTCTGCCTTGACCTCCCCGATGCCTTTAATCCGCAGCATCGACGCCCGGTCGGTAGGGCACACCGCGGCTAATTCACGCAGCGTAGTATCCGGAAAAACAACGTATGGTGGAACGTCATTCATCAAAGCGAGTTCACGGCGCAGTTCGCGAAGGCGTTCAAACAATTCGTTGTCCACGCTGGCTTTACCCGTGCGCGACGCGGATTTGACCTGCAACACCTTCATCAACACGCGGGCCTCTTGTTTTAACACCGGTCCAGCTTTCGGAGAGAGTTGGAGGACTGGGTACTGGCCTTCGCTCATGCGCAAATACCCATCCGTAATCAGATGACGGACATACCCCGTCACCACCTTGTCTGATAGTCCGCGCATCAACCCATAGGTGGACAGCTTATCCAACTTGGCATCAAGGATTTTCTTGTCCTTGGAACCCCGTAATACCCCGACCACAACCTTGATCCCATAGCGTTCTCGCATTCGCAGTACGCATGACAGAATCTGTTGTGCGGCGATGGTGATATCCTCAAGGTCAAAGGTTTGGTTACAATTGCTGCAACGCTGACAATCGGCCTCTGGCTCCTGTCCAAAATAGCGCAGAACGAAGGACTGCAGGCATTGTGTGGTCTGACAATAATCAACCATGGCATACAGTTTTTTTAACTCGATCCGCTGCCGCTCCTCGCTTCCTACGCTCTGCTCGATCAAAAACTTCTGCACCCGGACGTCTTCTGGGCTGTAGAGGAGGATGCATTCGCTCGCATCGCCATCCCGTCCTGCACGGCCCGCTTCTTGGTAGTAGGCCTCGATGTTTTTCGGCATGTTGTGATGGATGACGAATCGCACATTTGATTTATCAATCCCCATGCCAAACGCGTTGGTGGCAACGATTACCTGAACATCATCGTAGAGAAACTGATCTTGGCTGTTGGCCCGTTCACCATCTTCCATCCCAGCGTGGTAACGCCCGACAGAACACCCTTTCCCAAGGAGATACTCGTAAAGGTTGTCAACCTCTTTGCGGGTGGCCGCGTAAATAATTCCCGAGTCACTCTGATGTTGCTTTAAGTACTGCATGATATAGTCACGTCTGTCCCACCCGGACAGTACGGAGAACGATAAATTATCCCGACTGAACCCAGCGACGTAAACCTCTGGTTGGACTAAATGCAATGAGAGGACGATATCCCTCGTTACCTCGGGAGTCGCCGTGGCGGTGAGCGCAACCACAACCGGTCGCTCGTCAAGTTGCTCCAAGAACGGGGCAATCGATTGATAACTTGGCCGGAAGTCATGGCCCCACTGCGACAAGCAGTGGGCTTCATCTACCGCGACCAGAGATGGTCGGAGTTTGTTTAACCAACGCGTGAAGGATTCAGATGCCAAGCGTTCCGGCGACACGTAAAGAAGTTTGTAGGAGCCTTGCTCTGTATTTCGAACACGCTGTCGCAGCTCTGCCGCATCCAATGTGCTGTTGATGAACGCCGCAGGAATTCCAATCGACGTCAAGTTGTCCACCTGGTCCTTCATAAGGGATACGAGAGGTGAAACGACAATCGTAATCCTGTCCATGACCATTGCTGGAATCTGGTAACAGATGGACTTCCCGCCACCCGTGGGCATGATTCCGACTGTGTCCTGTCCCTCAAGCACGGTCCGTATAATGTGTTCCTGGCCCTTCCGAAACCCATCGTAGCCGAAATATTGCTTTAGAGTCTGCTCTGCAATCTCTATCCGACTGACATGGCTTAATTGCCTCAACTCATTCGACTCCCCACATCTGGTGTTACATATGACTCCGTCTATCATACCATCCCGATGGTTCCGAGACAGTCGTACAGAGAAGGCGATGCGACTTGGTCAGGTTTAGCCGAATTAAAATTTGACGCGCTGGTCTAAATGGTGTATGATTACATTGTTCAAGCGTGATCGTTCATATGGTGTAAACATTTTGAGCCGTTTATTTTGCGCCTCATGGTGCGTGCAGAGTAGAACGGTTTTACATTTAGACGAATTGAACAAAAATTTTGCCAATGGGCACTGCAGGAGGAATTTACTTTGAATCAAGGTACAGTGAAGTGGTTTAACTCAGAAAAAGGTTTTGGTTTCATCGAAGTTGAAGGCGGCGAAGACGTATTTGTACATTTCAGTGCAATCCAAGGGGATGGATATAAGACCCTTGAAGAAGGACAACGCGTTACCTTTGACATTGTTCAGGGTGCAAAAGGTCCTCAAGCAGCTAACGTAGCGTAATCGATCCTGATGAACTGGACTGTCCTCAAGGCATCAATTTGATTCCTGAAGGGCAGTCCTTTTTTATTTACACTTTGCAAGCTGATTGTCCCATGTGTGAGGGCAAGAATAGACATTTTGTTGCTGAAAATGGAAGGAGAGATGAAGACCATTAACGTTAACGAGGATCCGAAGTATTGGAAAATAGCTCTCGAGGCCTATCAAAATCCGAACATTAAGAAAAGTTGGTGGCAACTCTTTAACACGATAGTACCATTTCTGGTCTTGTGGTCTGGAGCTTATTTTTGCTTTTCCATATCGGTTTGGTTGACACTTCTCCTGACCATTCCGGCAGCTGGGTTCTTGGTACGAACATTTATTATCTTTCATGATTGTGGTCACCATTCTTTCTTTAAGAGTCGAAGGGCGAATGATGTCGTTGGAATTTTCACGGGATTGCTCACCTTTTTTCCATATCACCAATGGAAGTATGAACACAGCGTTCATCATGCAGGAAATGGGAACTTGAGCCGCAGAGGCATGGGGGACATCGCAACCCTGACTGTGGATGAATACCTCAAGTTGTCTGTCGCTAAACGACTGCTTTATCGAATGTATAGAAATCCAATTGTCATGTTCGGACTTGGCCCTATCTTTCTTGTCATAGTGAAATACCGCTTTAATAGGAAAGGGGCGGGGCCGCGAGAACGTTTTAATACCTACGTAACGAATGTGGTTCTTGCAGGGGTGGTAACATTCGGTTGTTGGACTTTGGGATGGGAACGATTTCTGCTGATTGAGGGCCCAATTCTTTACCTGGCAGGCATGGCTGGTATTTGGCTGTTCTACGTACAGCACCAATTTGAAGACAGCTACTTCGAGAATGCAGAGAACTGGGACTATGTTACGGCTGCGCTTCGAGGGAGTTCATTTTATAAGTTGCCGAAAGTGTTGCAATGGATGACTGGAAATATTGGCTTTCACCACATTCATCATCTTGGGCCTAGAGTACCGAATTACAATCTTCAACACATCTATGACCAAGTTACGTATCTGCAAGAGGTTTCCACTGTGGGTCTGTTTTCCAGTTTGCGCTCCCTGCGTTTTCGACTGTGGGATGAGGATAAGAAAAAATTTATTGGATTTCGGGGCATAAAAGAACTTGTATAAAGACAGCCTAGACATAACCTTGGTAAAGGAGGCTGTCCCATGCCAGAACCGATTCCGACTGATATTTACGACCAGATCGGCCACGCAAAAATGGATGATTTTATGGATGATTTTTTTCGCCATATCAAAGCAAATAAAAATATCGCAAACTTGTATCCCGAGGATTGCGGGGAATTAAAGCAGAAATACAAGCCATTCATTTCGGATTTTCTGCGTGGCAATATTATCGTGACGAAGACAGGAGATCCTGAACTTCCTAGCGAGCACAACCCAAATCGGACGCCAATTTCACGTAACGATGCGGACGAATGGGTGAATTGCCTTCGCCTCACATTGAATGACTATCATGTTTTGGACCACAGCCGTGAGCTTTTGCTTCGCGAAGTGCAACAGAAAGCCTATGAGATGGTAAACGCGCCACAATAGTTGCACAAAGAGGACAAAAACGGCGTGCACACTTTGCACGCCGTTTTATTTCATTGTTACGCTTGCTGTATCTTGTCGTGTTCCTTTAAACCCAAGGTTTCTTTTAAAATTTGGGCCGCTTTAGCGTTTGAAATTTTGTGAGTGTCCACCAGGCTGTCCACAACAACATCTTGCCTTTTGCGTGCCAACTTTAATGCTCGTTCAGGGTTGAACCAGTGAGGGGAATTGGGCAATCCCGCTAACAGTGTCAACTGATTGCTGTTTAACTTTGAGGGTGGCTTTCCGAAGTAAGTTTCAGCCGCGTTGTACAGCCCATAAGCACCATCCCCGTAGTAAATGAGGTTTGTGTAAAGCGTCAATACCTCCGGTTTGCTTACAGTGTCATAAATCCCTATTGCATAGATGGCCTGAAGAATCTTTCGGTGCAGCGTCTTTTGCTTGCCGAGCAGGGTGTTGTCCACCAATTGTTGCGTAATTGTAGACCCCCCTTGAACAAACCCGCCTTGGCGCAGGTCGACGAATGCGGCCCGTATCAGCCCCTCGGGATCAATTCCGGGATCCCAATAGAAGTGCCGGTCTTCTGTAGCAATGATGGCCTGGCGGAAAGTCCTCGGTATCTGTTGATAAGTCAGAAGATGGATGTGGTCTGTTTTGATTTTTTGTTCGGCAGCGCGTTGCAGGCGCTGTGCGATTGGACTGATGTGCGAGAAATACACGGCTAAACCAGCAAAACCAAACATGCCCAACAGGGCTATACACAGCACACCATACATACTCCGTCTTAGAACAAGTGAAAAACCCATGACGCCGCCTCCATTCCTCTTCGAAGTCCGACAGGCTGATGTCGCGTACCATCGTTTTTCACTTCATATTTTACTGTGTATTTCATGATTTGCTCATAGAAAATCGCACGTACATGTGTCAGTTTCAGTTACACCCATCTAATGACGGTGTTGCAGAAGGTGATGGGTGAATTTCATGCTTGATTGGATATTCCGGCTCTGAGATACTGTGCTAAGTTGATTGTCTCCGCCAGGTGGAGTGTGAAGGATGTCAGAACAGAAAAGTGCAATCATTCGCTTGTTTGGGGTCGCCCTATTGTGGGGTTGTAATTACGTGGTTAGTGCTGACCTACTCAACTATTTTTCTCCGATTTTTCTATCCTGCGCCCGAATCAGCATGACGTCGATTTTTCTGATCCTGGTGGCCCTAAGAGTTGGCGGTCTGCGGAAGCCAACGAAAGCAGAGTGGGCATTGCTGGCCGGAGCGGGCATCTTTGGGACACTGATGAATCAGGTCTTCTATTTTACAGGGTTGAAAGAGTCTACGGCAGCGAATGCCTCGTTAATCATCGCGATGTCCCCAATTGTCACTACAGTTCTGGAACGCGTATTTTTGAAGGTGTCTTTAACGGCATCGAAGGTGGTCGGTGCACTCTTCAGTCTTGCCGGAGTGGTCGTCATCGTCGTCTTCGCAGGTCAGTCCATTGGGGTTTCACTGGGTGATGTCTACCTTCTGTTGGCAATGCTCGGCATGTCAATTAGTCTCCTGTTCATTCGAAGGCTTTCAGGGAGCATGTCCTCCTATTCAGTAACGATTTTCTCAACTGTCTTAGGTAGTGCTCTGATGGTACCTGCAGCGGTGGGAGAAGGCATGCTTGGTCACAGTGTGGTGAGTTCAGACATGTGGCCTTGGCTGCTCATGGCTGTCGCCGGTATTGTGGCACAAGGCATGGCAGGCTTCTGGTGGAACCGTGGTGTCGCAGTTACCGGTGCAGGAACGGCATCAATGTTCATGAACATTCCGCCGTTCATTGCGTTAATCGCAGGTCACTTTGTCTTGCATAATCCCATTTATATCACGCAGATCCTGGGGGGAGTACTTGTTCTGTCTGGCGTGTTTATCGCCAACCGGAGTGCCTTTCGGACGCCGAAAGCTTTTCCAGAGGTCATGGAGAGCGACTTGCTGGAACAATCGTTATAAGTCAACACTGGGTACAGGAAGATAGAGCAGCGTCCGGATTAAAGCTACTGCGTTGGAGTGTTTTGGGTAACCGATTATGAAGGAGATGCAGGTTTGGCGGAGCCTTTTCGCCACAGAGCTGTTGAACCAGCCGCTCAATATCTGACGGATTCACTCCTGCCTCTTTAAACCGCATTCTGAGATACGATTCTGTTGCCATCCCGTTCTTCCCATTCATCACCGTCATCCTCTCAAATGGTATCCCTGTATCTGCCGTGCACATTTGTGTAACTTAACACAAAATACACTCCATCAAGTGCGGCAATCAGACGAGAAACGCGGCGAATTGCCGCATTGGGGTAGGGTGTGTCGATGAGTGATGTCAATGAGTGATGTCAATGAGCTGCTTGGCAGGTGGAAGATTACTCTATCTGTATACAAAAATCAGCTTGTCTCGTGTGAGTCAGGTGTGGCTCTCCCTAACCCTGTAGAGGGGTGATTTTACTAGTTCCTCGTCAGTCATATACATTCCGTGGCTTCGTAACATCCTGGATACGAACGATGCAGGCAGTGTGTTCGCATTGTATGCGCAGAGCGACATGACATCTAAATCGCTGACACTGTCATCGGCGATGGCCTCAAACTCTTCAAGTTTTTCCGTGATGTTATCTTGTTCTCTCCACTCGACATGCGCCCAAGTTCGAAGTGCGGTGTTGTGAAGGAGGAACGGTTGTAGCATGCTCTCAAAGTATCTAACGATGGTTACGTAGTTGAAATCTCCATGAGTACTGTAAAACTCCTGATTGTCGACGTGATGTATATGTCCCGGAAGACTATCAATGTTTAGGCGTTGCTGTAATTGTCTCTTTATCATTGCAAAGATTTCACGGTCTTCAATAAAGAATACTTGATGTCCATATTCCATCCCGCTGATTCCATAGGCCACAGCATTTTCAACGTAATCTTGTAAAGATTCATACAGGTACAGTATGTGCCCTTTGTTGACTATCTTAAGCTGTTCCGTCAGTTGTAGTACCTGTGTATCCATTGTCGATGCCTCCGCAAACCTATTCAACAGCTATTATACGGTGACGGGGGTGCGCCGCAAATGGAGCTTTACTGGAAACCCAAGGCAGGTACACACTGTATCCGCTGCCTTTAACAGGCAGCAGATAGAGGTTTACTCATCGAACGTTTCTGTATGGTTTTTGCCTCCATGAGATGTATGAATCTGTCTGGCAAAGGTCGGGAAAATTGGATCGCTGTTTCCTCTCTTGTAAAGTGGGGAACTGACAAGTTCCAAGTCTGTCATGAAATATTTGTGATGTCTCAGCATCGCCGTTTGTACAGAAGCGGGCGTCTCCATTGCATTGTAGGCACAGACAACGGTGGAGTCATGACTCGCAAGCCCTTCATCAACGGCGTTCTCCCAGGGACTCAGTCTCGCGTGGTCAGAAAGCATGTCATCAGTCTTGAAATGAACGTGAACCCAGACACGCATGGGAGATCGATGTCCAGTAAAGAATTCTTGCAGATTTATCATTTGCTCGTTCATGGCAGCCCTTTCATCGGAATCAATACTCTGATGAAAAAGGCCACTATCTACATAGTGAACAAGTGTAAGCTTGGTATTTTCTATGCTTCGATTCAGCTCGACACGAATCGAGGATTGTAAGTTTGGGTCTTCAACAACCCATACGTCAAGCCCCGATGTAACACTGTCAATAATGAACGCCACTACATAATCTAGATACCTGCGAAGGGACTCATAGAAGTAAACAACATGACCCTTGACTCGTCCTTGCTCGGCCGGTGAGATGACATGCTGTTCAGTTGAGACAGTCTGTATGCGGCTTATGGCAGTATGCGTGCCTATGAGCTTTCCGTCTAAATCAAGAAGTGGTTCGCTCTTTGCCAAATAAGAATGCATTTGGCCATTGAAACGGAGTTGAATGACTCTTTCAACCGCCGTCATCTGTGCGATGACATTTTGTTTTATCTCGACCAAATCAACGCAATCATCATAAAGTTCATGATCAGACTTCCCAATATATTCATCCTCGTCCCCGTAAGGACTCCAAAGCCAGGTGTACCTCAGATCGAGATCATTATGGGAAAAAATCGTGTAGTTTACTGATTGATCAGAATTCTCGGTTTCATCTTGCATATCATCCAGCCAGAACAATTGAGGGCTGCACCCGAGTGTCTTGGCAATCTTGTAGGCAACATGTGGGCTTGGACGTCGTGTTCCATTTTCAATTTGCGAATAGAACCCTCTATTAATGTACGAATGATTGGCCACAACGTCCTGCGTCAACCCTCGAGAAATCCGTAACTTACGTAGCCATGTGCGTATCGTCATGGTATTCTCCCCTGAATTGACTCTACCAGCTGTTTACTAAGCGCGGTGCGGCTATTTGCCACGTGCGATGAAGGTGTGATGGTTACATAACTAAGTATAAGTGCAGACGTCGTGAATGCAGCACTCCATTATATGGATGATTTTGTTGGGAAGGATGCTGAATCTCATGGTGCTTAATTTGGTTTGGTTTACTTTCAGATACTGTGAGCCATCATGATATGGTGGCTTCTTTGACTGGTCTGTAAAGGGGGAGGGAGGGATGAGCCTGACCGGGCGACCTATCGCATGGATTCGAGCTCACATACGACCACTCCGTTTGGTATGGTCTATTTTTATTGTTCATTTATTGCTCGTCTTGGTCACGGTGGCAGTTTGGCAGCACTACTTCGGAACCTTATCGAAGGATATCTTACCCCGGACATATGGTGTGTTTATTGCCGGCCTCTCGCACTGGGACGGCACGTGGTTTCTGTCTGTTGCCAAACACGGTTATACACAGTCGACTCCGAATGCGACCGCGTTTTTTCCGCTGTACCCACTCGTGATGCGTCTGTTGGCACATCTGCTCAGTTTTGGCGCACATGGACACTTTTCCGGTCCTGTAGGGGACAGAACTTATTTTCTTTCCGGGATCATCATTTCAAATGCAGCATTTCTGTGCGCACTCTGTCTCCTGTATCTGATTGGGACAAGACGCTGGTCACGGACTCAAACTCTCCGCGGGCTTTGGCTGTTAGCACTATTTCCAAGCAGCTACTACTTTTCTGCGGTTTACAGCGAGTCTTTGTTTCTGATGTTCATTGCAGGAGGATTTTTATCGGCATATCAACGTCGTTTTGCGCTTGCCGGTCTATGTCTGGCGTTGGCAGCATTGACGCGCAGCCTGGGTGTCTTTGCTGTACCTTCGATGCTGTGGATTATCTGGGTACAGTTTCGAGCGCACCGTCAATGGTCTGTCGCCTTTCGGAACGCCGTGACCGTCTCTGTCCTTCCTGTTGTCGGCTTGTGTACATATTTTGTCTGGCTCGAGCACGTGTATCGCAATCCGCTCATGTTCATGACCGCTGAGAAGTCTCATTGGCATCGCCATTTTGATTGGCTTGGCAAGTCACTGAAGCTTGACTATCATAACGATCCGCTGGGGTTCCTTACCTGTTTACTGTTTCTGGCACTCTTGGTTTTATCGATTCGAGCACTACCTTTCGAGCAGTGGCTCTTTAGCGCGATTGCATTCCTGATTCCATTATCTTCGGTGGCCGGAAAGTACCCAATGTCGATGATCCGATTTGCCGCGGTGTTATTTCCAGTATTCTTGTTCCTAGGGGCTAGGATTCGGAGGGTAGAAACCTACCAGGCGCTTGTGGCCGTGAGCATCGTGGTGTTGGTCTGGCTGACTGGTTTGTTTGCGTCTGCACACTGGGTTGCCTAGTCACCATTTACAAATACCGCTGTGGGTATTATGATCCTATATATTCGCATTTTCGGATATATAGAAATGGTGGTTGGAGGATGTGAGATGTCACACTTGAAAACGAAGAGTGGAAGAAATATCGTGATCGACGATGTGTTTAAGGCCTTGTCAGATGCAACTCGCAGGTCCCTCCTAGAGACTCTTGGGAAAAGGGAATTCTTCTGTTCAGTGGATGGTCAAACAGTGGATGGGATCTGTGTACAGGACTTGAGTTCTTTGTTACAGGTGCCGCAGTCCACGATTTCAAGACATCTAACCATATTGCGCCAGGCCGGTCTCGTTGACCACCAGCAAAAAGGAGTGTGGCACTACTACTTCTGTAATCACGATACCATTCACTTGGTTGAACTTTGGCTGAAGACCCTTCGCGAGTCTTCCGAGAAAGAGACAACCATGGAAGGAGACAAAGAGGGAAGGATAGAAGGAGAGCGTTTGTAATGGGAGGGCAGAGTCTCCTTCGAATCAACCGGGCCCAAATCACACTCCTCGTGATTCTGAATCTTTTTGTTGGCGGAATGGTTGGGCTCGAACGGACCGTCTTGCCACTCGTTGCTAAGGTGGACTTTGGGCTCTTGGGTAAAAGTGCAGCGGCATCTTTCATTATCAGTTTTGGAGTCGTCAAGGCCGTCTCAAACCTGTTTGCAGGGCAGCTTGCCGATTCGATAGGCAGACGACAGTTGCTGATCCTCGGATGGGTCATTGGAATTCCGATTCCGTTCATCGTCATGTTTGCCCCAAACTGGTACTGGATTATCTTTGCCAATGTTTTGCTCGGGATCAACCAGGGGTTCTGTTGGTCGATGACCGTAAACATGAAAATTGACTTGGCCGGTTCCAAATACCGAGGGTTGGTTGTGGGTCTGAATGAATTTGCCGGATACTTTGCCATCTCCATGACAGCTTTGATTTCAGGGTATATCGCTGCCAATTACGGCGTTCGCCCGCAGCCGTTCTACCTTGGGGTGGTCTTTGCTGCCGTCGGCCTGCTTCTGTCCGTATTCCTGGTGAAGAATACCGAAGTTGGCCTCAAAGGCAATGGGACCACTACGAATACGCCATTCGGCCAGAGCTTCATGATAACATCGTGGAAGAACAAGCAACTATTCAGTGTCAGTCAGGCTGGTTTTATGACGAACTTCAAGGACGGGATGGCTTGGGGACTGTTTCCTTTGTTCTTCGCTGACAGAGGTCTTGCTTTGACATCAATTGCCGTGATAGTGGCAGTATACCCAGGGACGTGGGGAGTCCTTCAATTACTGAGTGGACCGCTCAGTGATCGAATGGGTCGAAAGTGGTTGATTGTCCTTGGGATGCTGATTCAAGGCTTATCGATTATCGCGATCACGATGACACACGACTTCACCGACTGGCTTCTTGGTGCGATTGGCTTAGGACTTGGTACAGCTCTTGTCTATCCGGTCCTCATTGCAGCGGTTTCAGACCTCTCAGAGGCAGAATCGAGAGCATCGACGCTTGGTGTCTACCGTTTTTGGAGGGATTTTGGATACGCCGCGGGTGCCCTTGTTTCTGGAATCCTAGCTGATCATCTAGGCACTTCTAATGCAATGTGGACGGTTGGGATATTAGCTGTGATTTCAAGTTTGCTCGTGACGCTTATCCTCAGGAATCCTCGACGCAGTGTCCCTGAATTGGCATAGAACAGCAGCACTTCAAGCACTGGACTGACGTGTATCGATGACATTTGGCAGAGGGAAATTCGGTGAATACAGAGCTTAGGTTTCATATCATTCACGGCTTTTCACAACTTCAGGAGCACATACCTCAACTTGAGTCGAGCAAGGTGTTTGGTGTGGATACCGAAACCACGGGCCTTGATCCTTTGCAGGACAAGGTTCGGCTGGTTCAAGTGGCGACCAAGGGCAATCCGGTCATCCTCTTTGACATGCAGACAATTGACTGTCCAACTCGGGCCTTCTTGCGGGATATCATGTCAGGCACAGCCATCAAGGTGTTCCAAAATGCGAAATTTGACATGAAGTTTCTTCACCAATCGGGGTTGCCTGTATCGGGGCGGATCTTTGATACCTTTATTGCTGGAAACCTATTGCGGCAAAAGAGCAGATTAACGAGGTTCGGTCTCGACAGTCTGGTGCAGCATTACCTCGATGTAGACTTGTCAAAGGAACAACAGGCAAGTGACTGGCAGGGTGATTTATCTCTTGCACAGTATGAATATGCGGCACGCGATGCTGCTGTCCTGATTCCCTTGCGAGAAGCAATGATAAGGGATTTACAGTCTGAGGGTTTAATGGAGATCACCAAGCTTGAGTTGGCTTGCATGCCCGCCGTTGTACAGATGGAATTGACCGGAATTCACCTGGATTTGGACCGCTGGCAACGACTTGGGGGGCAGCTCGAGCGACAGCGGGAAGTCGCTGCCGCCGAACTGTATAAAAACTTACGCCGGGCATCTGTTCAACTGAACCTGTTCGGCGAAGACACCGATACTTCGCTGAATCTTGACAGCCAACAGCAGGTACTGAAGGCATTGAAGGAACAAGGCGTTCCGCTCAGAAACACCGCACGCAACCAACTGGCACCGCTTGCCGATAAGTACCCTGTTGTTCAACAGTTATTGGAGTATCGCAGGGCAACCAAGGCACTACAGGCGTTTATTTACAGTATTCCGCAAGCCGTACACCCGGTCACCGGGCGGCTTCACCCGAGATATCATCAGATGGGTGCGTCTACGGGGCGATTTTCGTGCGGACATCCGAACCTGCAACAGATTCCGCGAAGCAAGGATTTCAGAAGCTGCTTTGTTGCTGGACCTGGAAACAAGCTTGTGATTGCCGATTACTCTCAAATAGAGCTTCGGGTCGTCGCGGAAATTTCACGAGACACAACGATGATTCAAGCTTACGCGACTGGCCAAGACTTGCATCGGTTGACAGCATCCCTCGTGGCCAGTAAGCCCATCGACGAGGTTTCCAAGCTGGAGCGCTAAGCTGCCAAAGCCGTGAACTTCGGTTTGGTCTATGCGATGGGTGCCAGAGGCCTGCAGGCGTATGCTCAGTCGACATACGGTGTCACCATGACGTTAGAAGAAGCCGAACTGTTTCGGAAGCGATTCTTCGCTGCATATGCGGGCGTCGCAAATTGGCACAAGTCAGTGAAATTGTCTAAAGAACGAGTCTCTCGAACACTTGGCGGCAGAAAATATCGATGGCGGGACAATGCCAGCGTAACGGGGCTGTACAATTGGCCTGTGCAAGGGACAGCGGCAGACATTGTGAAACAAGCCATGGCTGACCTGGTGATTGCTCTTCGCGACAGTGATGCGAAGATCATCGGGATGATCCACGACGAAATCATCTTAGAGACTCCTGCATCAGATGCAGATGTTACAGCTACCATTCTCAAGGAAACGATGGAGGGGGCGGGTGCAAAGTACTTGCAACTCGTTCCTGTGGTAGCTGAAACTATGGTTGCAGACAACTGGGCCGAGAAGTGAGACGTGCCTTTAGGTGTACGCAACATCCCTGCGAGAGAAGACGACCCACGATAAAACTGTCATCACCACGAAATAGGCTACGAGTATCCAAATTGAAAAACTCAGGGTTAAACCGTGAACCAGCGGGCCATTTTCAACAAACTGAGACAAGTCTGTATTGGCAAACAGAATGTATTTGTCCCAGTTGTAACTCGAGAGAACTGTAACGAGTGTGTTGCCAACCAGGAAGGCCAGCAGCGAGATGGTGATCGCGAGCGCGCTGCTGCGAAATATGGCTGAAACCATGAAGGCGATCGTTTCCATCATCACGATCTGAATCATCAAGAAACCGTATCTCATCAGCAGATACCAGCCTGTACTCATTTGTGCGATCTGCCTGTGGGCGTTGGCATACACGTGTGCAGCCCCAACACCGTGAAAACCGAAGAAAATCCAGCCAACGACGAGGGAGAAGACAAGCATGACGGCCGTGAGGAAGACGCCGTAGATGAGCATGGCCAGAAATTTGGACGTCAGAACCTTGGTTCGCGTCGCCGTTTGGGTCAGCAGCATCTTAATCGTACCCGTGCTAAACTCACTTGCTACAATATCGCCGGCAACAACAAGAATAAACGCGGTCAGGATGGTCGAGAGATTGACGGCCGTATTTGCAAAGCTCCATCCAGTCACCTGGCTTGGCGCAATGTTGTGTGCAATATAGTACTGGTTCAAGGCAATGTTATCTTTCAAGTTCTGAATCGCAGCCTTTGGTATGTGCTTGCCCTGTGCAATTTGTTTTTGCATTGCGGCATCCTGTGCAATGAGCGTCTGCTTCCAGTTCGCACTCGGGGCGTGTTGATGCGTTGCAATAACGACGGCAACCAAGACAATCGCGAGAAGGAGAATCCCGACCATAATCCATGTCCGCATCCGACGGTAAATTTTCTGGTTCTCGTTTGCGATCAAGTTAAACATGGGATGCACCGCCCGTCACTTCGAGGAATGTGTCTTCCAGTGTCTTTGTTACCGATCGGATGGCGTAGATACGAACCTGTGCAGCACTCAAACTGTGCACGATGGCAGGGATCGCAGAGCGTTCTAGCGGAACTTGAACCGTATCGTCTTGGACTACTGCCTCGATCTGGTGCTTTGCTTTTATGACCTCGACAGCCCGTGCAGTGTCATCCACTTCAAATGCCGTTAGGACAGCGTGTAATGTGGACTCGGATGCACGAAGAGAACGAACATCAATTAGCTTGCCGGATTGGATGATTGCAACGCGATCGCACATCAATTCCATTTCCGAGAGCAAATGACTCGAGACAATCACAGTAATCCCTTGTGTCTGCGCAAGATTTCTCAGGTAGTCGCGCAATTCACGAATGCCTGCTGGATCAAGTCCATTTGTCGGCTCGTCCAAGATAATGACAGACGGATTCCGTAATAAGGCCTGAGCCAGGCCTAAACGCTGCCGCATACCTAGAGAGTAGGTTTTGACTTTCTCGTGAATCCGGTTTGTCAGTCCGACTTGAGCAATGACTTCGTTAATGCGTTCCTTGGTCACACCGCTCGACATCCGGGCAAAGTGAAGCAGGTTCTGATAGCCCGTCAAATATTTGTACATCTCCGGGTTTTCAACGATGGAGCCGACTTTGGCCATTGCTTCGGAAAAGTTTTTGGTGACGTCGATGCCGTCAATCAATACCTGTCCCCGACTCATCGAAATCAGGCCGACCATCATGCGAATGGTCGTGGTTTTCCCAGCCCCATTTGGACCAAGCAATCCAAACACTTCGCCGCGCATGATGTCAAATGTCAGATCGCTCACAATGTCCTTCTTTCGAATTGTCTTGGTCAAATTCCGCAGTTGTACTGCTACCGATGATTCCATCAGCGTATCCTCCACCAGCGTATCCTCCACGTCTTCGTATGTAGAGATCTTATTAGAGGCGAACGGAAAACACAATGAGTGGAGAGGACTAGAGGCGGGGCCAGAGCCGGGGGTTTGTCGAGAGGTTTGGTTGGAGGTTTGGTTGGAGGTTTGGTTGGAGGTTTGGTTGGAGGTTTGGTTGGAGGTTTGGTTGGAGGTTTGGTTGGAGGTTTGGTTGGAGGTTTGGTTGGAGGTTTGGTTGGAGGTTTGGTTGGAGAGTGGCGCTTTGAGGAGTCTACGAACAGTCTTTAACGGGCGGGCCCGTTTGAATCAGGCCCGCATCTGAAATTGGACCACTATTCTCGTGCTACATGACAATCGGAGTGTATCCATCCTTCACATAAGCTGCAATGCTGGGATGACCGCTGATCTCGTTCAGGCGAGGGATACCGGTAGCCAATACGGCCTCCTCAACACCCATGGCGGTGGAGCAAAATTCGCAGGCTCCGGCGATAACTCCCTGGTCCTTCAGTTCCAGGTACACCTTGTGTGTTGGACGCTCTGTATTGGTGGCAAAGTTGGCCAGGGACTTCACGCCAGCCCCGTCGAAAACCAACTTCACCTCAATTCCAGCTTCATGAAGTTCCTTCGCATATAACAGACTGTGGGCAGCCTTGGCACCTTCATCCTCTTTGGCGTGGACGAAAATAACAAACCTTTGTTCCATGGCCGAACTCCTCCTTATGTGTACATCGGGATGCCCCGCGGGGTTATGGTGTCCACGGGAGCATCGTACCAACCCCGGAAGTCCGAAAGGCCTTTTAGTCCGGAAGGTCTTCTAGTCGGAGAGGTTTTCGTCTGAAAGGTTTTACGAGGGGCAGCCGCTGTGATTGAACAGTCTCTATGGTGAGAAATTCACAATTGTTGTGGTTTTCTTTTTTCCGTGGATTTCGTCCATAGCAGATGTTGGACATACTGAATATCAGGATTATCTATCCATGGTTTATGTGTTGACAATTCACCTTGACCGTTCCTATAATTCCTTATAGAAAATGATTTTCTACAACAGCTTGGCCAATGACCTCAACTTCGTCCTGGCGGTTAAACCAATGGCACGTCATTGTCCAAAGTTTTGATACTACGATGGACTTGTACATGACTGTACAAGTTTCAAAGAAGGAGACCACGATGCTAAATCTATGGAACCCAGACCATCTGTCGTTGACGGTCGGTTTGGCTACTGCACTTTTGCTCGGAATGGTTCACGGAATTACGCCCGACGAGCACACGTGGCCCATCACATTCAGCTATTCCATTGGCAGTTACAGTACGAAGGGTGGAATGCTTGCTGGGTTCATCTTTTCCACTGGTTTTACTTTGCAGCGAGCCATCGCATCGGAGCTTGCCTTTCTGGCGTTGGCGGGATTCCTCATGCACACCGGTGCGGAAAACATCGTCTATATCATTGTCGGACTTGTCATGGCACTATCGGGTTACTACATTTTGTATCGAGGACGTGCCATCCACTTGATACCGTGGTTGGAAAGGTTACTACCAAATGTAGATGATACAAAGCCTGTACCGTTAAAACTTGCTTTCCTGCACGGTATTATTGCTGGGTGGGGCACAGGGGCATTCGCCACCATCATTTATACTGTGATCTCGCCGTCGATGCCGTCCGCGTGGGTTGGTTTTTTACCTGGATTGCTGTTTGGACTCGGAACGGTTGTGATGCAGGTGATGGTTGGCTCATTATTCGGCTGGTGGATGCAACGCCAAAAACTTGGCGCATCGAGTAAGGCATTTATTGGACGATTCGTGTCTGGCAATACACTGTTGTACGGCGGGTTATTATTTATGTTAGCGGGTATTGTGGGACTTGCGCTTCCCGCTGTCTCTGACTGGAGCATCAATACGGGAATCAAAGTACACAACCTGGATTCCATCAATCTTGGACTTATTCTTGTTGTGCTTGTGGTTGCTGGAGTCGGCGGTGTTTCAATGTGGCTGGCATTGCGAAAGGTCAGGTTAAACTCGACTCGTGTGGTTTAGACAGCGACTGATACAAATTTGACACAACTGACGACGCTTTGGCAGTTACTGGTCAGGAAAACCGCTGGTTATTTTCAGCACTTGAAGCGATACTTGAGATTGGTCTAATTGCAGAATCCAAGCTACAATGTTAGCGGAGTTGCAATGTTTTGTTGCAATGTTGTCGGAGGGAGATTTATCAATGGAGTTGCCTTCGAAGAATCAAAAAGAGCGTTACGTACGCGAGATGTTTAATGGCATTGCGCGCAAGTACGATTTGATGAATACACTCATGAGTATGGGCCGAGATCGGTCATGGCGAAAATATGCGATCCATCGGGCTCGTATTGGTGCTGGAATGAATGTATTGGATGTGTGCTGTGGGACGGCTGAATTAACGTTGGAAACGGCCCGAACGGTTGGCCCCGAGGGACATGTCACGGGACTCGACTTTTCTGAGCAAATGCTGGCCGTCGGGGAGCAGAAGGTCAAGAATTCGGAGTGCAAGGACTGGGTGACCCTCATTCAAGGGAATGCGATGGAGCTTCCGTTTGAGGATAACTCGTTCGATGCCGCAATTGTAGGTTGGGGATTGCGGAATGTCCCGGATATTGATCAAGTTCTTCGAGAGATGCGACGCGTGGTTCGCCCTGGGGGATGGGTCGTGTCGTTAGACATGGCCAAGCCGTCAGTTCCTGTCTTTAAACAGGCCTACTGGTTGTACTTCAATTGGTTGGTGCCTGCCATGGGGAAACTGACCGCAAAGCGGAAGAGTGCGTATCAGTATTTGCATGACTCCTCGATAGCATTCGACTCTCAACAGCAGTTAACCAAACGCTTTGCGAAAAATGGACTTGTGAATACAAGGTTTCACAATCTCATGGGAGGGGTCGTTGCTGTCGTTGAAGGTCAGAGAAACGGATGAGAATCGATATCCGTGGATGACAAAAACAGCGGGGAATAACGCTGTGATACACAGGCCTTTACATGCTGGCAGGTGAGCGGGCGAACGGCGTGGGGCGGGGTGTTCGGCCGTTGAGCGGTCCTTGGTTTGTCGGACGAGCCATCTTGGTGAGCCGAGCACTCTCAGTCGCACCAGTCATCTCGATCCGCGCCCCGGGTGAGCGGGTGCCTATCAGTCAGTGACCATGAGCAGGATTAAAATTCTGACATCTCCAGCACGACGGGGCAGTGATCGCTGCCAAACACGTCTCGGTCAATATCGGCATCAACAAGAAGGGGTCGCAACCGCGATGACACAAGAAAATAATCGATGCGCCACCCAATGTTTCGCTCCCGTACTTTCGGCATATTCGACCACCAAGAATAGGCATCCGTTCGTTCCGGGTACAGATATCTGAAAGAGTCGGTGAAGCCTGAATTGAGCAACAGGGTCATTTTTCCGCGCTCTTCCTCTGTAAACCCAGAATTGCCCCGATTCCCTTTGGCATTCTTAAGGTCGATTTCTTCATGAGCAACATTCATATCGCCGCACATAATGACGGGTTTTCGAGCGTCGAGTTCCAAAACATAACTCCGAAATCTTTCTTCCCATTCGAGCCTGTAAGCAAGTCTTGAGAGATCTCGCTTTGCATTCGGCGTGTACACAGTCACGAGATAAAAAGACTCAAATTCAAGCGTAATGACACGTCCCTCTGGCTCTGAATCTTCTTCAAGCCCATATCGCACCGAGAGCGGATCACGCTTTGTAAAAATGGCCGTTCCGGAATACCCAGCTTTTTGAGCGTAATTCCAGTACGTCTTGTACTCCGTTCCGAGATCTAGGTCGATCTGACCTTCTTTCAGCTTGATTTCCTGAACGCAAAATATATCAGCATTGATACGGTTGAAATAGTTCATAAATCCTTTATTAACGCACGCTCTCAAGCCATTTACATTCCACGATACAAGTTTCAGCTTCAACAATCCCCTTAGATACTTTCGTTTCGTCCCAGTTTACCATAGAAAGAATATCCGTTACATTGGTCTGCTGACGGTCAGATTAACGGGTGTCCACGACAAGCGGAACGCATGCTGTTCGCATGAATCAGTCCAAATACGGATATTCAGCACTGCCATCCTATATCCATGGTGGAAGATCAGGCGGCATTGTCGGTTGGCCATACATCTGTGACGGCTGTCTCCGAGTGGTTTCCTGCCTGATTTGTGATTGCTCAAGGTCTTCCTTCAGACTTTCAATTTTTGATTCAACGTGTTGAATCTTTTGTTCGATAGACTCAAGCCGTTCCCATGATTTACGGTTTCCCGTTCTCAGTTCCCGAATCAACCGTTGGCTGCCATGGGGACTGATTGTGTTCCGGACTCGCGGTTGTGGTTTTGCGGTTTTACGACTAGATTGAGCTGTCCGCACAGAATTACGCGCGGGCTTTCTGGACGTGGCTCTGGAGATAGGCAGCTCACTTTGGGAACTAACTGTAGTCAGTTCGTGGTGAATCTCGGTTCGCTCTCTTGCCTGACGATACGCTTGGATTAACATCGGTATCCAACGCAGTCGTTGCCGGCTTGGCATCACAATCATCCCTTTTCATCCAGATGATGCTTATAGTACGTACGGCATGTGATATCTCACCGGACATTTGTATGGGTACAAAGTCCTATTTCTGGTTGATAGTCCAAGCTCGTGGCAGGCCAGTCAACGTACACCAGTCAACGTACATAAGGAGAAAGGAAAATGGCGATGATAGCTTCAAACCGGTAGAAAGGTGATGTGGAATGAAGTCCTATGTATCCGCCATGGTTCTCCTTGCAAGTTCAACGGTCTCCGCATTCCTCACGATGCATGGTCCGATAGTACAAGCCTCATCGATGACTGAGCTCGGGGGACAAACGGCCTCGATAGTCTTATTGAACGACAATGACCAAGTCAATGACAAAAGCAGCGCTCAGGACTCAAATCAAGCAGAGGACGACCATTCAGCTCCAGACGATCATACGTCTCCGAGTCCTGACGCGGGGCAACAGCCAGATGACGGAGATTCAAAACAACATCATAACGATGGGAATCATGATCGGGATCACGATGATGACGATGACGAAGATGACGATGATGATGATGATTAATTAAAAAATAAAAATTCCCGTCTTGCTTTGAACAAGACGGGAATTTCAGGCTTGAAGCGGATGGGAGTTTGGAAGACCTTAGTTGGTATCGTATCCCGCATCTTCAATGGCTTCCTTCAGAGCTGACACACTGGTCTTCGACTCATCAAACGTAACAGTGGCCTTTGCACCAGCGAGATCGACGTCTGCTTCCTGTACACCTGACACATTCTTTAAAGCCTTGGTTACTGAATTTACGCAACCTGCGCAGGTCATGCCCTTGACGGTAATGGTTTCGACGGTCATCCTCTAACATCTCCTTGTGTACATGTATGGTTTGTCTAGATTGAATCATTCATTCTGCTAGACATGATGATGTTTGGAAAAGGTGAGCCTCATTGACTCCGGGCTACACCTCCTTTCCAAGATTAAGACGCCGAAGCAGCAGGCTGTTAGAGACAACGCTCACCGAGCTCATTGCCATCGCTGCGCCAGCGATAATTGGGCTGAGTATACCGAGTGCTGCGAGCGGGATCCCTAGCACGTTGTAGAAGAACGCCCAGAACAAGTTTTGGCGGATTTTACGCATGGTGGCCTTGGAGAGGCGAATTGCTTCAACGACTCCATGCATGTTGCCGTGCATCAGGGCAATGTCCGCAGCATCGAGTGCGACGTCTGCACCGGTTCCCATCGCAATGCCGATGTCAGCTGCGGCGAGTGCCGGAGCATCGTTGATCCCGTCTCCGACCATGGCAACGACTTGGCCTGCCTTCCTCAATTCCTGAACCTTGCTCGCTTTATCCTCTGGCATCACACCGGCTATCACCTTGGTAATCCCGACCGACGCCGCAACCGCACTGGCCGTTCGCTCGTTATCCCCTGTAATCATCCAGACATCAATCCCCATGCTGATGAGCTCACGTACAGTTTTCTCTGCGTCGGGTTTGATGGTGTCCGCCATCGCAATGATGCCGAGTAAACGATTCTCCGAAGCGACGAGAACTGCAGTCTTGCCCATATTTTCATATTGGGCAAGGATATCATCGGGAAACTGCGTAATCCCGGTTTCCAAAAGCCAGCGTCGGTTTCCGACTCGAACGGTCATGTTGTTCACCGTTCCGATGATGCCTTTACCAGGAACCGCTTGAACGCCTTTTGTCTCCGGTATCGCCCAATGAAGATTCGCAGCATAGGCGATGACAGCAGCGCCGAGCGGGTGCTCGCTTTGTGCTTCAAGGGCTGCAGCCATGCGCACCATATCGTCCTCTGAGCTCTCTGGAGCGACCCATACATCTGTGACAGAAGGCTTACCAACAGTGACCGTGCCCGTTTTGTCGAGCACCAGCGTGGTTACTTTATGGGCATTTTCTAGGTGTTCTCCACCTTTAATAAGGATGCCGGATTCAGCACCAAGACCTGTGCCAACCATAATAGCCGTCGGGGTCGCCAGTCCGAGCGAACAAGGACAGGCGATGACGAGGACTGCCACAGCGGCGATGAGTGCAGCTGTCCAACCGACAAAGAAACCCCAGAGTAAGAGAGTAATGACAGCGATACCGAGAACTATCGGGACAAAAATACCAGAAATCTTGTCTGCCAGCCTTTGCACGGGTGCTTTGGAGCCCTGTGCTTGATCGACCAAACGGATCACCTGTGCCAAAGCTGTGTCTTTACCAACCTTGGCGATTTGCATCGTAAACACGCCCGACTGGTTCACAGCGGCACCAACTACAGTGTCTCCTTTTTCTTTGGAAACGGGCTTGGATTCACCGGTCAAAAACGATTCATCTATCGAAGATGAGCCTTCCAGAATGGTACCGTCACTCGGTACTTTCTCTCCAGGGCGGACTCGCACGATGTCACCCACGTGAAGCTGCTCAACCTCTACATCAACCTCTTCGCCATCACGAATGACGTGGGCCACCTTGGCACCAAGTTTGGCTAACGACTCAATCGCTGAGCTGGATTTCGCTTTGGCGCGGCTCTCCAGCAACTTGCCCATGAAAATCAGGGTAACGACCGTAGCTGCACTGTCGAAGTAGACATCCGGACGACCAAGTATGGTCAGAACGGCGCTGTACAAATAAGCCACCGACGTGCCTAGTGCGACTAACACATCCATATTGGCAGCTCCGCCGCGAAGCGAATGATAAGCACCTTTGTAGAACCGCCAACCTACGTAAAACTGTACAGGGGTCGCGAGAATCCAGCTGACCCAATTCGGCATAAATGCACTTCCACCGAACAACATGACAAACATCTGAATCACGAGGGGCAGAGTAAGCACGACGGAGCCCCAAAATTTCAACACATCACGATGGTAAGCTTGCTCTTTGCGCTTTTTCTCCTCGGCCGCTGCCGTCTCGGATGCCAGGGTGGCCCCGTATCCGGCTTTTTCAACTGCACGGATGAGGTCCTCTTCTTGGATCAAGCCCGGCAGGTAGACGATATGTGCTTTTTCCGAGGCTAGGTTCACACTCGCGGTCTGGACGGCTTCAATCCGTCCCACAACCTTTTCAATCCGCGCCGAGCACGCAGCACACGTCATTCCAGTGATATTAAGATCAACTTCTCGTGTGGGGACAGAGTATCCCGATTTTTCGATTTTCTCGACAACATCCTTCCATGTTGACGAGCCGTTAAGGACAACACGCGCCCGTTCTGATGCCAAGTTGACGTTCACGGATTCGACTCCGGCTAACTTGGCAACGTTTTTTTCTATTCGAGCAGCGCAGGCCGCGCATGTCATACCGTCAATAGGTAAAGTCACTTCGATAGTTTGATGAATAGATTGCTCTGTAGATTGCTCTGCTTGTGACATGCGATATTCACCCCAGTTCTTTCGCGGGTCACGCTTTCGTGAACTGCGTATAGCTTGCACTTGTGTGTTTCAGGACTTCGTGAACTGGCGAATAACTTGTACTTTTGCAGGTCAGGGCTTCGTGAACTGCCGGATAACTTGTACTTTTGTAGGTCAGGGCTTCGTGAACTGACGGATAACTTCCATCAATTCGTCAATCTTAATATCCGTATCTGTGTGGTTACTGATTGCATCGACAACACATCCTCGTGTGTGGGATTCAAGGATAGTAAGTCCGACCTGTTGCATTGCACTCTTAATTGCCGCAATTTGTACCAGGATATCAACACAATAGCGGTCTTCATCGATCATCTTTTGAATTCCGCGCACTTGACCTTCGACGCGGCGAAGACGCTTTAGCAGGTCGTCTTTCTTCGGCCCATAACTGTGACCTATATGGTCAGCACACATCGGCAGCGCCTCGCTTTCGTAGTTGCTTCTACAAGGAACGATACCCCCGTACCGTATTGAATGTCAAATCCAAGATCCCTGTTTGGGCCGTGAAAAGGTGGATGGACATATAACTGTCACTAAGTCGACGGCACGCCAGGTCACTTCTCCCGTAAATGTTTCTTCATCTCAAGAAATGTCTCCGTATCAATTTCGCCCCGCACATATCGTTCCCGTAATAGGTCTTCAGCACTGGTCTTCGAGCTGTGTGACTTGTGGCCACGTCGGTCGAGGAAGTAAATCACAAGATAGACCACACAGACGATGACGATAAGCCACAGGAACATCGGGATCCATCCACTAAATAGTCCTCCATATCCTCCAAATCCGTACATCACGTTAGTTCACTCCTCTTACCGCTGTATTTCGGTAGATGCTGTCGGTCGCCGCATCTCTGTACGTGTCGAGTCGGCATTTCAGAGCCCGCATTTCAGCTCCCGAGTTTCATAGCCCCGGATTTCAAAGCCCGCATTTCAAAGCCCGTACTTCAGGTCCGCATCTCGAAGCCGGCATTTCAGATTCGCATATTAGGGAAATTACTTCCCCTACCCTTAATTTTTAAGGATGTCCGGTGAGCCTAGAGGAGATTTTTTCCTTTGTGACTCATTTGATAGCCTGCATCGGGTCGATTTAGCTGTATAAAGGAATCTTCTTACCTTATTTGACCGGCAATCCTCGGAATTGAGGCAACAAGGGAAAAAGTGACCGTTAATCCGGCTCGAACTCGAACTCGAACTCGAACTCGAACTCGAACTCGAACTCGAACTCGAACTCGAACTCGAACTCGAACTCGAACTCGAACTCGAACTCGAACTCGAACTCGAACTCGAACCCGAACCCGAACCCGAACCCGAACCCGAACCCGAACCCGAACCCGAACTCCACTGCGAGCCGGGAATCGGAGTCATGAAGTCGGGCCACTGCTCATGCCATGCGGTCATAACCTCCTGAAGACACCTCAACGGGGCTGAGGACACACAGTCCCCTCCCCGTTGAAGGATGGAATTTGTGGTTACATGAGTGCTCATGAGTGCTTACTTTTGATTTTGGTAGAACTGGCTCATGAAGCCGCTGCACTGATTGATCATGGCTTGGCCTTCCGGCGTGTTCAGGGCCTGTTGCATGGATTTGGCGGCCTGCGTTTGTGGAGACGTCGTCTGTCCGCCAGTTGCGGCCAACACATGTGGCAGCGTCAACCCGCCGATTGCCATGCCGATTGCAAGAACGGGGAAGACCCAAAGGTACCTCTTCATGGAGATCATCGTCCTTTTGCTACAGAATGTTGCTGACATCCTTGCTCAATCTTTTTGACATCCTTACTGAATGTTGCTGACATCTCTGTTATAGCCACGAACTGTGTAGAAACCGTGCAGACTCTGTGACAAATCTGCAAACGGGACGTGGCAAATGTGATCAATTTCCTAGTCCTTTCGGACTTTGTTCATCTGTGCCTACAGTTTCTTGCTTTGGTGGTTGTTATAGTGAAAGCGGTGGTTGTTATAGTGAAAGCAGTGATTGCTATAGTGAAAGCACCGGTTGTTATCGTGGAAAAAGTGGTTATCATCGTGAAAACATCAGAGCAGACTCGATGGATCGTCCGGTGTGTACGCAAAACAACGCGCATGATTTCCTCAGGGAGGTCAGGGCATGGCAAAGGTATTGGTCGTTGATGATGAAAGTGAAATGAGGAGTCTAGTTCGCATCTACTTAAAGGCGGAAGGTTTTTCAGTCGATGAGGCGAGCAGTGGCTATCATGCACTAGATACACTTATCAATGCTCGTCCAGATGTCATTATCTTGGACGTAATGATGCCCGGTATGGACGGGTTTGAGACGTGCCGTCTGATTCGCGGGCAGATGCCTGAGATACCCATCCTTATGCTTACAGCACGAACATCGATTGACGATAAAGTACATGGACTATCTGAAGGGGCAGACGATTATCTGATTAAACCGTTTGACGGCAGAGAGCTCGTTGCCAGGGTACGCGCATTACTGCGTCGCGCATACGGAGATGATCACGAGAAATACCGTTTTGATTCGATTGGGATGGTTGTTGACCTTCAAAGTCGAACGGTCTCAGTTTCCTCTAAATCAGTAGCCCTCACCCCAAAGGAATTTGACCTGATTGTGCTGCTAGCCCGCCATCCTCGGAGGACCTTTCCCCGTGAAGAGATACTTGACAGGATTTGGAACGGCGAGTACGAAGGCGAGACCCGGGCTGTGGACAGTCACGTTAAAAACATCCGAGAGAAGTTGCGGGAAGCGGGAAGCAAGCAAAACCCCATTAGAACTGTGTGGGGTGTGGGGTATAAGTTCGAGGTGGAATCGTGATCCGGAGAAACCTCGCCGTTAAAGTTGGGCTGGCCATCATGGGACTCATCGTGGCCGTCGCCGTCGTCCAATACTTCGCTCTGGGACAACTGCTGAAAAATGCGTTTTACGACGAGGCCGGGGCGGAACTGACTGCGGAGGGACAGCAGTATGCCAACATGTCGGCTATGGGCGGCACGATGATGATGCAGATGCTTTGTGTTACAGCCAGTGCAGATCTTATTATGGTTGACACCAAGGGCAATGTTGTTGCATCTTCTCCTGCACTCTACCTTTCTAAGCCAAACGCATCAGACACGGCGACGATGGAAGCTGCTCTCAGAGGACACAACGGACTGCACGGCGGATTCAGTGGGCTGTTTGGAAAAACAGGCATCGTAGCAGCCGTTCCCATCCGCACCCAGGGGCAGATACAGGGCGCAGTGCTTTTGTTTCGTTCTGAGTCGGCCGTTGCAGGTGCATTTCGTCACGTAGAGTGGCTGCTCATCATGGCTGGTCTGGGTGGAATCCTCGTTGCACTCGGGCTGACCGTGCTGTTGTCAAAGCGGATCGCAAAACCACTTCAACTCATGTCGAAGGTCGCAGGGGAGATGACACGAGGCAATTACACCGCTGAAGTACCGGTTGTTGGAGAAGATGAAGTCGGGCAGCTTGGCGAAGCCATTCATACTTTAGCCGCAACCTTGAATCATTTAGATACATCCCGTAAGGCGTTTCTCGCCGACGTGGCGCATGAACTTCGGACGCCAATGAGCTATATCCGGGGCTACAGTCAGGTTCTCGACGAGGGACTGTTTGAGTCGGAGGAGGAAAGCAAGAAGTACATCCGCATCATTCATAAAGAATCAAAACGATTGGAGTCGTTGGTGAACGACTTGTTTGTCCTTGCTCAAGCGGATGCAGATATGCTTCAGATGGACAAACGCCCCGTTTACCTGAATGAAGTGATTTCATCTGTGGTAGACAGGATGCAGAAGAAGGCTGAAGACAAGGGGATACAGGTATCTGTCGTGATGATGTCGCCTGTTCCCGCGATCCAGGCGGATGTTGCACGAATGGAACAGGTTCTGGTGAATCTTCTCGACAATGCAATTCGCTACACGCCTTCAGGTGGAAGAATTGACATTGACCTAGAGAAAAATGGGAACTCACTTCAAATTTCGGTGGCGGATACGGGAGTGGGCATTCCAAAGGAAGATGTAACGCATATCTGGGAGCGCATGTATCGCGTAGAAAAATCGCGATCCAGAGGGAGCGGTGGCACCGGACTTGGACTCTCGATTGTCAAACAGATCGTTGAAGCACACGGTGGCAATGTTGGTGCCAAAAGTCAGGAAGGTAAAGGCACAACCACTTTTGTGACCATTCCGATTTTGACAGCAAGCGGCCGACGATGAGAGCTTGTACAGGTGCCATTTGGCTCCCGAACGTCGGCTGGGTTCGTGCGATGTGGCAGAAGGAAGAGCAACCGTCGCCGTCGGCACGGTCGTGGACATGCTCTCACTGCGGTGCAGACCACGACCGGGACTTAGAAAAAGACGTGAAGCAGAACTCGCAAAAGACGCCAGGCAGACCACGAAAAAGACGCCAGGCAGAACTCGCAAAAGACGTGGAGCAGAACACGAAAACGGCGTGGAGCAGAACACGAAAAAGGCGTGAAAAGACTTGAAATGGCTTGTCTCTTAAGCAAGACCCCGCAAAGCTTCAAGCACGAGTTGAGCATCATACCCCACTTGGAAGTCACACAGGACAGCTTCGTCACCGTGGATGGCCGACACCAAGTTTGTCATCAAAGACTCGGTGTGATGTTCCGGCTCCACCTTGCTTAACTCTTCACCAAGCTTCCCTGCAAACAGATGTCCCCAACCTTGCAGGGAGATAGTGCCCTCTGTTCCATAGGCGTTGAGTTCCACGCGTTCCTTACCGCCCGCCTGGCTGAATCCGTCAAACAGTACTTGAACATTTCCTTGAGCAAAGTTCGACAAACGTCCGGTTGCCAGAATCGAGGTTTCACAGGCAGTTTCGTCTTCAGGGTAAGTCATTGTGCCGGTGACATCGGTAATCGGTCCGAAGATCCGCTGAATGGATTGGATAAAGTGGACTCCAACCTCGAGTGTATAGCCACCTTGTTTGCGACCGCCTACCCAGGCATTTTGCTGCCACGGACGGGGCCACTGTGGAAACTGCATGACAACTTCAACTCGGCGCAGCTCACCGAGATACTCTGAACGAACGAGGTGTTCAAACTCAGCCATTTCATCGCTGTACTGAAGCGGGAAATGAAGCGCATGCACCTTTCCACTCGCTTTTGCCACATCCAGCATTTGGGCTGCTTCTTCAAGGCTGTTGGCGAGTGGTTTTTCGCACAACACGTGTTTCCCAGCTTTCAGGGCAGCGGTAACGATGTCGGCGTGAAAGGCTGGCGGGGTGGCAACGTAAACGAGATCGAGATTCGGCACATCAAGCAGTTGGTTGTAATCGGTGAATCCCTGCACCTGGTGGTTGTTCTGGACGTAGTTATGTACCCGGTTTTCATCTACATCGCACACGGCGCTGAGTTGTATTTCGGAATGTTCCTTAAACTGGGCGATAATCCGATTGGCAACGATACCGAGTCCAATGACTCCTGCATAAATGGTCACGATGAGAGCCCCTCATTCTGTCAGATGGTCACTGCTTGTTAATTGTATCTGCTATTCTAGCACGTTGGCCGGCCTGCTCGCCCACGTTTCATCGGTCGTGGATCAAAAACCAAATTGACGAGCGAGCGAGGATATGTAAAATAATGAGTGTTGTTAGCACTCTGCAAATTTGAGTGCTAATCTATGGGCAAACGGAATGAGACAGGCCGTCCTTCATGAGACAAGTTGAAAGGGGAGCATTTGCGTGGAAAAGACGCCGTTTAAAGCAGAATCGAAGCGGTTGCTGGACATGATGATTCACTCCATCTATTCGAATCGCGAGATTTTTCTGAGGGAATTGATATCCAATGCGAGTGACGCCATTGACAAAATTTACTACAAGGCGCTGACCGACCCCAACATCAACTTTGAAAAAGATAACTACTACATCAAAGTAATTGCGGACAAGGAGAACCGCACCCTGACCATCAGCGATACGGGCATTGGCATGACCCGGGAGGAGCTTGAGAACAACCTTGGTGTCATTGCTCAAAGCGGATCGCTTATGTTTAAGAATGAGAATGAAGCCAAGGATGGTCACGACATCATTGGACAGTTTGGCGTTGGGTTTTACTCTGCATTTATGGTTGCAGATGTGGTAACGGTCACGACCAAGGCACTCGGGAGTGATACGGCCTTTCGCTGGCAATCGTCCGGGGTCGACGGATACACGATTGAGGCGGCTGAGAAGGCCGAGGTGGGGACCGAGATCGTCCTGAAAATTAAAGAGAGCACAGAAGACGAGACCTATGATGATTATCTCGAAGAGTATCGACTGCGATCCATTATCAAGAAATACTCTGATTTCATTCGCTACCCGATTAAAATGGACGTCACAGAGCACCGACCGAAAGAGGGCAGCGAAGGAGAGTTTGAGGAAGTTCTTGAAGAGCAGACGATTAACAGCATGGTCCCCATTTGGAGAAAGAACAAGAATGAGCTTACGGATGAGGACTATGAGAATTTCTACATGGAGAAACATTACGGCTTCGACAAGCCGCTGAAACATCTGCATATCAGCGTCGATGGTGCAGTGCGGTATAACGCCATTCTGTACATTCCTGAGAAAACACCGTTTGACTACTACACCAAGGAATACGAAAAGGGACTCGAACTGTATTCGAACGGTGTGCTCATCATGAGTAAGTCGCCAGATTTACTGCCAGATTACTACAGCTTCGTCAAAGGCATGGTCGATTCAGAGGACCTTTCTTTAAACATATCGCGTGAAATTCTCCAGCAAGACAAGCAGTTGCAACTGATTGCGAAGAACATCAAGAACAAGATTACGAGTGAACTCAAGCGGCTGCTGAAAGACGAAAGAGAAAAGTACGAAACCTTCTACAAGGCCTTTGGGACCCAGCTGAAGTACGGGGTTTACAGTGATTATGGCAGCAACAAGGACGTCTTGCAGGACCTCTTGATGTTCTACTCATCAAAGGAAAAGAAAATGGTCACGCTGGACGAGTACGTATCGAGAATGCCGGAGGACCAGAAATACATCTATTACGCAACTGGTCAATCGTACGAGCGGCTCGACAAGCTGCCACAGACGGAGCTCGTTTCTGACAAGGGGTATGAAATCCTCTACTTTATCGAAGACGTTGACGAGTTTGCCATCAAGATGCTGATGACCTACAAAGAAAAGGAATTCAGGTCAGTTTCGAGTGGTGACCTTGGCATTGAAGCGGATGAAAGCCAGAAGCAGGCCGAAGAGGAGGCCACTGAGAATAAATCGCTGTTTGACGAGATGAAACAAATCCTTGGCGACAAGGTCAAAGATGTACGCGTCTCGAAGCGGCTCAAGCATCACCCAGTCTGCTTGACGGCTGATGGTGAGGTTACGATTGAGATGGAAAAGGTCCTGAGGGCCATGCCGAACAATCAGGGTATCCAGGCTGAGAAGGTCCTCGAGATCAACACCACTCATGACGTCTTTCAGTCTTTGAAAGCAGCTTTCGATCGCGATAAAGATAAGCTCCGACTGTACACCAACCTGCTATACAATCAGGCGATGCTCATTGAAGGCCTTCCTATCGATGATCCGGTCGATTTCACCAATGACATCTGCAAAATTATGGTGTAATAGCGGCCAGTTTCTCCGCTGAACAGAAGAGTCAAACCAATTTGGTGCAAATTACAGGGCAACCGAGAACGGGTTGCCCTGCTCTGGTGTAGACGTCCAGTATTGTCCTCTGCATTCCCTCTGCTAAGGAATGGTGTTAATCCAGTAAGGAATGGTGTTAATCCAGACCTCTATGCACACATATCGTCGTTCCCGATGGGCCGGATTCAATCCGAAGTTCTGCTCCAATATCCCTGGCACGACCTGCCATGATGTCGAGACCATGTCCATTGCGTTGTGATTCTCCATCAAATCCGACACCATCGTCCTCGACTTTGAATGACCATCCAAGTGGACGACTTGTTGATGTATGCAACCGTACGTAGACATGTGACGCGTGTGCATGTTTCACAATGTTGGTTACAGCCTCCTGTAGGACACCAAACAATTGAACCTGTTGTGAGTGGGTCACCCAAGAAAATTCCTGAGGAAAGTCTACCTTCCAGGTCAACTCGGTCCGTGACAACATTTTTGCAAGATAGGCTTCAACTCTATCCTTTAAGTTCAAAGCAAAGTTTGACTCTGATTTGAGATTGAATATCGATTGGCGAAGGTTTTCATCTATCTCTCTCAATGACATCACCACATCTTCGAGTACGGAGTTTAACTCTGGTGAACCGCACTTGTTTGCCATTTTACGGGCCGTCTTGATTTGGACACCGGAGTAGAAGATGGATTGAGCGATTTGGTCATGCAGGATCCTCGCTAAGCGTTCACGCTCTCGTAATATGGCATGTGCTTGCCTCTCCTGACTGAGTTCCTTCTCAGCTTTACTAAATTGATGAAGCAGAGTTTTTGAGACGAGCGCGATGACCATTGCATCAATGACGGCTGTGATCCAGTTGCCAAGTTCCATGGGCAGTATGTGCTCTAGAAGTGTGTGTCGGATGGTTTCGAACAGGCCAATCACAATCGCAGGAACGATAAACAAGGTCCATTTAATGCGATTTAGTGTCATGTGTTCTTCCCCTTTAAAGAATGTTGTGAACGGGTCGGTCTTTCTTTATTCTAGGGGAAACCGGCCGGAAGTGAAGGTGCAGTTCAGCGATGCAGACGACACCCTATCAAATCATGATTGCCGATGACAGCGAACGGGCCCGCAAGGCGGTGCGGATTATCCTTGAATCGGATGAACACTTTGTCGTACAGGCAGAAGCAGTTAACGGGCAAGACGCTATCGTAAAAGCAAGACAGTATCATCCTGATTTGATCTTAATGGACATCAACATGCCGGACATGAGTGGACTTGAAGTGACGCGGATCATTAAACAAGAGTTACCTGACACCCGGATTGTGATTCTGAGCGTCTCTGACGATGCGGCGGACCTGTTTGATGCCATTCGCAGCGGGGCTCAAGGATACTTGGTGAAAAGGTTGGAGCCTGAAGACTGGATTATGTATCTGTATGGTGTGTTGGACGATGAGACACGCGTGCCGAGAGAAATGGCAGAGAAGCTTTTGGCGGAGTTTCGCGCGGTTCCGAGCCCAAAAACCGATGCGGCTGCGCTTGAGCAACTGACTACGCGCGAGCGAGAAATTATTGATTTGGTTTGTACAGGCGCGACCAATAAGGATATTGCAAACATGTTGTTCATCGCAGAAAACACAGTCAAGAATCACTTGAAGAACATCATGGCGAAGTTGTACCTGCAAAGCCGCGTTCAACTGATCTTGTATGCTCAGAACCTCGCGAAGCCAGATGAAAAATAAGCATTCGTGTCAAACGGCTGCGGATTTCCGCAGCCGTTTCGGCGTGTGAATGAGTAACGCGCGCTCCCGCCTCGTGTGGTCTCTTTCGCACGGCATCAACAAGATAGCCCTAGTGGGCTAGGGAATCGGATCAGGAATATCGTTAGTCTAGTACATATGAGTTGTCGCGATGTGGACGTGCTGTCTTAAGTTGCCGAGGACCAGACAAAGTGAGAATTGCAATATAGCAGAATGAAGCGGGATCAACATCTGAAAAAGGTTGGTGAAGGATTTGTGGGGAGTATTTGCAAATGCTCCGTTTAGTGATTTATGGCAACCGGAAATTATGGTAGTGTCCGCTGTCCTGCAAATAGTATACTTGTTATTAACGCATGGTTCTGTTGCAGAGCGCGTGTACCGGAAACGGCACGTAGCAACCGGTCGGCAGACGCTGTCTTTTATCGCAGGATGTTGGATTATGTATTTTTCATTTGCGGGACCACTCGACTATCTTTCAGATAACTATATCTTTAGCGCGCATATGGTTCAGCACATGATCGAAATCGTAATTATGACGCCACTCATCCTTCGGGGACTGCCGGAAGGCTTTTATGAACGTCTGTGGCGTGCCCGTGGACTTGGCAGGTTGATTCGTGTTTGGTCGCACCCTGTGGTGGCTGGAGCGGTGTTTAATGGGATTTTAACGCTCTTTCACTCCCCGTACTTGTATAATCTTGCATTAGAGAATGAGAATTTCCACCTTTTCGAACACACGGTATTTTTTGTGATTGCATCGTTCATGTGGGCACCGTTGACAATACGTCTGCCTGGGGTTCGTCAACTGACCAACGGACAAAAGCTACTGTACCTGTTATATAACTATAACTTGATGATGCCAATCGTTATTCTTCTGTTGGTATCGAACCATCCCTGGTACAGCTTCTATGTCAGCGCCCCGCGGCTGGCAGCGTGGTTAACGCCAATGGCCGACATGCAGCTTGGGGCGATTATCATGATGGTATTCATGGCAGGTGCATACCTCGCTTATGGTATCCGAGCCTATGCAAAGCAGGATGAATCGATATGGTACCAGTGAGTTGGCCATCATAAAAGTCCTAAGATAGAAGTCCTAAGATAGAAGCCCTAAGATAAAAGTCCTAAGATAGAAGCCCTAAGATAGAAGTCTTACGATAGAAGTCTTACGATAGAAGTCTTACGATAGAAGTCCTAAGATAGAAGTCCTAAGATAGAAGTCCTAAGATAGAAGTCCTAAGATAGAGTCTTACGATAAAAGTCCTACGATAAAAGTTCGAGCATCAAAGCTAAGGAGATTTCAGAGAGGCCCGAGCCAATAAATACAGGAAAAGTGGTGTGAAGTATGTCAGACAATCCGCGTAAAATAAAACAGTGGTTGTATCCGGTAGCAGCGATAGCCGCCATCATTGTGGTCGCTGGCGGGAGCTTTCTCGCCTTTCAGTCCAAAAACAACGCCGTGACTCAGCCGCCAGGGAATGTGAGTTCAGCTAATGCAGCAAATTCGGCTTCGAACGGGGTCGTGGACCCGGGATCGTCTCTGGAAGGACGGCCAGCGCCGCAGTTCACGCTGACCGACCAATTCGGTAAAACGGTCTCGCTAAGCCAGTTCAAGGGGAAGGTCGTTGTCCTTGCTTTTGTGGATAGTGAATGTACCAACATCTGTCCACTGACGACAGAGAGTATGATGAGAGCACTGCAGATGCTCGGGCCGCGAGCGGCTAAGGACGTGCAACTCCTTGGCATCAATGCCAATCCGCAGGCTGTGTCCATATCCGATGTGAAGACGTACTCTGAAAATCATAACATGATGAATTCATGGCATTTCCTGACCGGATCGGACAGTCAATTAAAATCGGTGTGGAAAAACTATTACATCTACGACCAGATTGTAAACGGACAAATCGACCACACGCCGGCGCTTTACATCATTGGCCCGAACGGAAAAGAACAGTATCTGTTTATGACGCCGCCACAGTACGCGGCTGTGGATGCACAAGCAAGCGTTCTGGCAGAGCAAGTTGCCAAGTTTCTGCCTGCTACCGTTAAGCCGCAATTGACCACAGTCGCATACCACGCACCTACAATCAGTCCCGCTGTACAAACGGCCTTACCACTTGCTGATGGCGCAGGAGCCGCCCATATTGGACCAGGGCACCCGCAATTGTTGGTTTACTTCGCAAGTTGGAGCCAGAATGTGAAACAGAACTTACAAGCCTTAGATACGTATGCAGGGTCAAAAGGAGCGCCAGCTACGATTGCGATTGATGTGCTCCCCACGGAACCGAACAACCAACCGAATGAGAGGCTTCTCAAGGCTGTAAATCCGCAGCATTATCAAATCGCGCTTGACAAGACCGGGGATGTGACGGATGCATATCACGTGTCAGACCTGATGTGGATCACATTGACTGACGGTCACGGCCATATCATCTGGAGTCATGATGGCTGGCTGCCGATTCAGACTTTATCAACGAAAGTTCAAGCTGCACTGCAAAAGACGCATGGCTGATACCTCTATGATCCGAGGTGGGTCGAGTTTGAAAAAAAGGAAATGGTGGAATCTCACTTTTTACGGAACGATTTCTGTCATTGGCCTTGCGGTTGTTGGGGGACTCATCTACATGTGGAGACAAGCGACCGGCACTCTTCCAGTTGCCGGTCAAGCTCCCGCCTTTACGGCCACCAACATTAACGGGCAGAGTGTGTCGCTAAACAACTTACAGGGCAAGGTCGTCCTGATGACCTGGTACTACACACATTGCACCGATGAGTGCCCACTCACGATGTATCGATTTGAGCAGGTCCAACAGCAGCTTGAGAAGCAGGGTATTTTTGGTAAGCAGGTTGTGTTGATCGCCATGACGCTCGACCCGAATCGTGACACTGTACCTGTCATTAGACAGTACGGAGCACACTTCCACGCGAACTATGCAGGGTGGTATTTCCTGCGGACGAATGAAATGCAGACGTTGAAAATTCTGAATGCATGGGGTATTCAGGCAAAACCAAGCACCAACAAGGAGTTTATTGAACATACGTCAAAAACGGTGCTGATAGATGAATACGGAAATATTCGCGCCGAG
Organism: Paenalicyclobacillus ferrooxydans; assembly: GCF_001399675.1. Lineage (GTDB taxonomy): Bacteria > Bacillota > Bacilli > Alicyclobacillales > Alicyclobacillaceae > Alicyclobacillus_B > Alicyclobacillus_B ferrooxydans. The sequence continues at coordinate 19,230 of NZ_LJCO01000045.1, read as the reverse complement.
TACAACACAGCGAACTTGAATCCGAAGACTGTCACGTCCAACATTGACAGTTTGGTCTCTCAGATGAAATGGAAGTTATAATCAAATGAAATGGCGGTTATAAGATGAAGCAAACAGCGTTACTCGTTCTTGGACTGATTTGTACAGGGTTGATGGCTACAGGATGCGGACAGAGGGAAACCGTCCTTCAGCAGGATGCTGCCACCTACCCTGAAGCTGTTCACCTTTATCAAAATGGATGTATTACGTGTCACGGAGACAACTTGCAAGGTGGAATCGGGCCCAACCTGCAGCATGTGGCATCCCAGTTGACTCCGGCACAAATCAAGCATCGTATCGAAGTGGGATCCGGGCCAATGCCGGCATATGCGGCACCTGGTGATGCGATTCTGACACCGTCGCAGATTGATGCCCTAACCACATGGCTTTCCACGAAAAAGTAATCCCCATATTTGACATTCACAGAAATGACACGAAAACGTAAACAAACTTTCAATCCTTCGTTTGTCCTCTGCGCCTCACCAAACCAATCCGCAAGCTACAATTTCTATAGAACCTAACAAGATACTGACTAGTCCCTAAGTAGCGTTTTCATGGCTCTAACGGACTATCGTCATTTCATCCGTCATGACCTGTAAGCAGAATCGTTTGCGGTCTAAAGTTGTAACCATAAAAGCTTTATTCGGAAAAAATTTGGAAGGCGGCGACTGCTGTGATATCACGCAGAGTTGTGCAGACGTTACTTGGCTTGGTTTGGCTGATTGACGGGTTATTGCAGCTGAAACCTCAAATGTTTACTTCGGCATTTCTCAAGCAGGTCATTTTGCCAACGGGTGAAGGTGAGCCTCATTGGGTGACTGCGGTTGTCAACTGGGGAGCATCGCTGACGGCTCCGCACATTGCGATGTGGAATACCCTTTTTGCACTTGTTCAAATTCTCATTGGACTTGCACTCATCGTGAACTTTAAATTGAGGTCAACCATTACGGCGTCAGTGGTATGGAGCCTGACGGTCTGGGTGTTCGGCGAAGGGTTCGGACAGTTGTTTACGGGTCAGTCACTGTTACTGACAGGAGCACCTGGAGCTGTCTTGATTTACGCATTGATTGGCGTAGCCATCTGGCCAGATTCACGGCAGAAATCGGAATGGAAGCCAGGTGGAATCCGGTTTGCACGGTTCTCGTTAGCAGGCTTGTTCCTCCTCGGTGCTGTCTTACATCTGCAGGGGGCATATCTGACTGGTGAAGGACTGTCCCAGGCAGTCGCCTGGCCTTGGCTGTCGAAGGTCATCGCGATGAATGGTACCGTTGCTTCCTTGGTTTTCGCAGCGATTGAACTTGTGCTTTCGGTATTTCTAGCGTTTCGGATTCGGATACGTGCAACCGTCTGGGTCTCCATGGTTCTGTCATTTTTGTTCTGGTGGGCGGGGCAAGCGTTTGGCCAAGTGTTTGATCCGCTGGCGACCGACTTTAACTCTGGTTTGTTAATGATTATCCTCGCAATGGCTGCGTATCCGCACTTAATTGACAACAAGGAACTGCCTGGACTACGCAGTCGAAAAGCACTTGTCTAAGCATTTGGTCTGACCAAAATGAATCGGTTAGTATAAACAAGGCTTCGTTGGCAGGAAAAAGGGTTGCTCCGTAGAGAGCAACCCTTTTCGGACATTTACGGTACGTTTACACTTGTCCCCTGTGGGTGAAAGTCTACCGTGAACTGCAAACTAATGTTCCTCCACAGCGGCGTCATGAGCAAGATCTCGTCGAGTTTCATAAGCCCTGTTCCAACAGCAGAAGTGTCTGATGGGATGACAGCATCAATCGGATGGACCGTGAGGCTGCACGACATGGTCACGGTCATAGCAACCATTGTCATTGCAGCAGTGTGCTTTGTAAACTTCATTTCATTGACCTCCTCTTCCGCATCGTGATTTTGGCGTTCAGTTTGCAAGTTCTGGGAACGAGATACGACAGCAGGGAGACGGGTCGTGCCGGATTCGCAGGGGAGTGGCCATCTCCCGTACACTCCGCCTATCCGGATGAACGGAGTATCTGCGCACGGTCCTGTTCTCTGTGAGTGTAAAGTTCGAGTTTCAGGGGACCGTTCCTTCTGGTTTGGTTATGATGAATATTCAGTTAAAAAGGTTGGGAACTTCACTAAAAAGAACTGTGGAGGCGCTAAATCTGGCGAATTCACAAGGGGGTTTAAACTTTATGATTCATGTTCTCCGCCAATCGGTAACATTCGAATCAGATGACTAAACATGGAGTTTTTGTCCACGTATGCTCGATAGCTGGACAGTGCTGCAAGATAATAATGCTTCGCTTTTTTCTCCTCTCCGAGGTCGTCGTAGATACTTGCTGCACACTCCGCTGCCAGTGCGTGCTCAATGTGAGAGACAGAGTTAAGGGTCAGCCTGAATGCTCGCAACGCTGCATCCAGTTGATCCTGTCGTGCTGGCAGGTAGCCAATCGAGAGTAATTCACTGTATGCAATCAACGGACTGTCACCACTCTGATAAGCACCGCTCAGAAACTGCTCAAGTGCTTGCTCTGCCTCTCCTCGTCGATGTAACCGCGTGAACAACATAAAGGTGACTTGACCAACAATGGTCTGGGCAATGGTGTCGCCGGCTTCCCGTGCTGATTCTGCCGCTTGCTCTATCATGCGGGTGGCTGCATCGAGATCGTCTGAAAGGTAGTAGATGATGGTCAAACTAGCCTCGACACGCGCTCTGTCGCGATAGTCGGTGCCCCATTTAACGACAATTTCGTGGGCCAACTGCAGGGTTCTTTTTGCATCCTCAATACGGCCGATGCGCCCCTGAATGGCGCCGAGCAAAGCCAAGGACCTTGCATAACGAGGAAAATCCTGCAGGCGGCGGAACTGTTCTACCGCCTGATTTGCGTGCCAGGCTGCCACCCCTTGAACGTCCGTTGTTGTGTAAAGATAACCAAGGTTGTACCAGAGTCGTCCTCGCAAACCTTCATCTAGCGTATGCGCCTGTTCCTCAGCGCGCCTTAGCCATTGTTCGGCTTGGGAAAGATCCATTTCTAACAAGGCCGAGCTCCCAAGGTAAAAGCAGGCGAGGCAGTAAAACGCATCCCCTTCTTCCGTATGTTCAACCAGTAGTTGACAGAGGTTTTGGACTGTTTTGGTATCCTCGCGCATATAAAAATACTCACAGAGTCGTATCGCTAAACGGTAATGGATATCGTACCAGCGGCCACGGTGGGCAAGCAGGATGTCTAGAAGCAAGTCTTCGTTTGTGACGGAAACTGTGTCCCAGGTAAGCTGCCCATTGTCAAGCAGGTCGGCAAGCTGTTGGAGCGGCTCATTTTGAAGCCTCTGGGCGATGAGACGCAACACTTCGGGATAGGGCAGTTGGCGTCCACTTTCCAGGAGGCTGATCATGGACTGGCTTCCAATCCCAGCAGCCAGCTCACCTTGGGACAGGTTCTGTTCTACTCGTGCCATGCGAATTCGATGTCCGATGACAAGTGCCAGTAATTCGCGCTCTACGTCCGTCATTCACAATCACCTCAAAGGGGGAACCTGTAAATGAAAAGGCTGGTGTACCGAATTGTTGGGCTTCTGTCTGCAGTGCTCATCACAGGTCTCGCATTTGCAAGTACTGCGTACGCGGACAACGGAGGTGGCTATACTGTCCCACCCAGACCCATGGTACAAATGGCAAACTAGGATTTTACAACAACCGCAGAAGACAAAAAGAACCTGGCGTTAGCGCCAGGTTCTTTCTTTTTCATGCGCGTTGTGTGCAACCTGGCAGCCGTAGCGATTGCCGTAGGCCCATGGCTTTGCGTCCTTCGATTTCTCGAAGTTTGCCCGTTAAACAACTATTCGACCTTCAGACTCAAATTCCTTTATTTCAGTGATGTCAGCGATTTAAGCATATGGCAAATCGCCGAAATCAGTTGATTTTGATGATACAGTATACATGGTTGTAAAGCATTGCTTTCTTTTTGATGAGTACTGACTATGGGCTTGTGGAGGATGGGATTGTGACGCTCGCAAAGAACCGCAACTTTATATTCTTGCTTTCTGGACAGCTGGTATCCACAGTAGGGAACAACCTGTTTGGGATCGCGCTGCCTTGGTACGTATACGCCTTAACAGGCTCGAAGTCTGCGCTCGCGCTGACAGGAATCGCTCAGACGATGCCAGCGCTGATTGGCCTTGTAGCTGGGGTGTTCGTAGACAGGTGGCCGAAGCGGGCGACGATGATTTGGTCTGATGTCATCAGGGCGTTGTTCAGTGGGGTACTCGTTCTGGATGTCTTGTTCCATTGGCCATTTTGGACTGTGCTTGCCATGGTGCTCGCACTGCAAGCGGTCGGACAGTTCTTTAATCCAGCCTCCGGTGCGCTGTTTCCGCTGCTGGTCGATGAAGGAGATGTCGCTGCCGGAAGCGGCATCCTGCAATCATCCAGTGCAACAGCTCAATTGCTCGGGACTGTGTCGGGTGGGGCCTTAATGGGTGCACTCGGCGCTCCTTTTTTGTTCTTCATGGACACCATATCTTTCTTGGTCTCCGTGTTCAGCCTTCTGTTCATCCGAGTCAAAGAGGTTGTCACGAGGCAAACAACGACGGAGAATCAGAAACCTGCCGGCGAGAGCAGTCTCGCCGGTGTAAGGCACCGTTCGGAGTCAACAGCTGCAAGTCGGATTCGCACGTTCCTCAAAGACTGGATAGAGGGCTTGTCTTTAATCAGCAGGTCGAAGTTCCTGCTTCTCGTTCTCGCTTCGGCACTCGTCACCAACTTTGCCTTGGCGCCAATGGATATCACGCTGACTGCGTGGGTAAAGGGTCCCATGCACGGTTCACCGCTTGCTCTTGGGATTATCAATGGGGGGTTCTTTGTCGGAGTCATCCTTGGCGGGATGTTTCTCGGGGTGATTTCAAAGCGTGTGCCGCTCCGGGCAACGCTGCTGATTGGATTGATTGGGATTGGTTTATGCACCATGGCTTTTGGTCTATTTCACACAACAGTCCCCGAGACGATTGTTTCGGTGGTGGCAGGCGTCGCTGCAGGAAGTTTGAACGGAGCGCTCAGCGCAACCATGATTCAATTAATTCCACCTGCCATACGAGGGCGGGCGTTTGGTATTTTTGGTGCGATGGCCACCTTTGCGACGCCGCTTGGCATGGTGCTGTTTGGGTCTTTAATGATACATGTATCGTTACAGACGTTGTTCGTTCTGATCGGCTCCATCGCCGCATTGAGTGGACTTAGTTTTCTTTTACCGATCCCGAATGACCAAGACCGCTTACGCGATGCGACGTCACCGGGGGTCACTGAGCAAGGGTAATCAGGAATTTCTGCAGTGGTTGGTATAGAATTGAACCTATCATATCACTGTGAATGAAATGTTTGAGAAGTGGGAAAATCAGAATGAGGTGGAACGCTTGTTGAAGTTGAAGTTGAAACAGTGGGCTGTTCTTACAAGCAGCATACTTGCTGGTCTGGGAATGCTAACCGGATGTGGCTCCGTAACGCCGGGCACCAATACAACGAATGTATCGTCCAGTACGGTGAACAAGGGATACTTATCCTATGTGCCTAGCCAATATGCAGCAGCACCGACTGAGACGAAAAAATGGTTGAATTCAAATCCTGCGACAAAGTCAGTCACGGTCACGATCACGATCCCTGCAAACGGCTTGTCCCTAAACGGATATTATCATGGTTTTGCAGCTATCGAAGTTCCGGTGGGATGGAAGATGACCGTCAACCTCCAGAATCATAATCCGGACGTTGATGGCCGTTTGGCTGTCGTGACGCCAAACGATGTGACAAGGGGCTCGAACATCATTCCGGCGGTTCCAGGAGGGGAGATGACAAACTCGACCTCTTCAAATGGATCGTCCGGCGTGCAGACCATGCAGTTCACGCCAACGAAAGCCGGAAACTACCTGATTGAGTCTGTATCTGCAGGAATGTCCGGAAGCTGGCTATGGCTGATTGTCTCGCCGAATGCGTCGCAACCAACCGTAAAACTGAAGAAAACTCAGTGATTTTTCGCATGTGCCGTGTTGGGACAGGCATTGCGCAAGGGCGCGATGGGTTGGGGACAGGTTGTGTGTCGCAACTTGCGGACGAGCCTGAGTCAGACTTATGGACATGTGAGGGCGGGAGTTGGAACTCCCGCCCTTGGTTTGTCTGGTGTTGATGAAAGGTTTGATGACGGTCAGCCGCCGTAGAAGAGTCCTGTTTCCGAAAGCGTCATCGGGCTTCCTTCACGATGAACGCCTGCATCCACAACCTCTCCCACGTAAATCACATGGTCACCTTCATCATATTCATGAACAACCTTGCACTCGAACCAAGACAGTGCATCTTTGAGGATGGGGCTGCCTGTCGTCTCGGTGTAAAACTCTACTTCTCCGAATTTGTTGCCAACGCGGGACACGGGCTTGAAGAATGAAAATGCCAAGTCCTTTTGGCCGCTTTCCAGCACATTCACCGAAAACACTTTGCTGTCGTGAATGCCTTCGCTCGACGTTGTTCCCTTCTTTGCTGCAATGGCGACCAACGGAGGTGAAAATGAGGTCTGTGTAACCCAGTTGCCTGTAAATGCATTCACATCATCCCCAACTTTGGTTCCGATGACGTACAGGCCGTAAGAAATGCCCCGAAGTGCTGTCTTTTTTGCTTGATCGTCCATGCGTACCTCTCCTTCTCTGGTCTATGTGAACTGCCCTAATTAGACTACTTGCTCCTTTATGATACCGAACTTTTGAGCTTACTCAAAGTTAGCAACGTGAATTGCAGTGTGTTTTTGTTTGATCTGAATATTGGTACATATAGCGAAAATGAAAATGCTAAAATATGGTGTAGGTACTCTTTGGTATCTACAATTGTACGGGGAAGAGGGGATATACGATGGCTGGTATTCGCCAGGTAATCAGTACGTTGACGCAAGATGGACAGGAACTGCTCGGACCAAATGTGCTTGCATATCACTATCCGGATAACTCTATCATGAATGGGTCACTCTTGACGGTGGAAAGCAATCACTTCGCAGTGCTAAAGTCCCGCGGTGCTATCATGGATGTTTTTGAGACAGGGCAGTACACCATCAAGACACCGGATCGTCCGATTATCGGTACATTTCAACAGGCGTTCTTTGGCGGCAACAGTCCCTGGCAATATGAGGTCATCTATATCAATCGCGCCAAACTGATTCTCGAGGTGGCAGGGGTTGCTTTCTCGAGAGAAATGGCTGAGATGGGTTACCACGTCAGTTGCTACGTCCACGTAGACACGAAAGAAGACGCATTGAAATTGGTCCAGCACATGCCAATGGCAGGACATCATGTGACGATGCAGGAAGTCAATGCTTACGCAGGTCCTGTCATCGAGCAGTCTATCAACAAGATTGTTCAGTTGACCCAGCTTGAACGCGTGAATGAAAAGATGCCGGACATCATCGAACTTGTGAAGGATCACCTGCAGGAGTTTCTTGCGGTCTACGGCTTAATGTTGAATGACGTTAAGGCATTGGTGTTCCCAAAAGACGAACGGATGAAAGAACTGATTTCACTTCGTGCCTTTGGACTGTCTGAACTAGATGCTGTTCGTTACTACACGGCCATGTTGATGGCTCAACGGGGCATTGTCTCAGCTCCAAACATGGCAGTCGGGAAGCCGTACTACGTCGGCAATCCTCTGATGAGCATGGATGCAGCGGAGGGTGGCAGCAATGGGTCGACTAAGTAAATACGGAATTGCGCATGCTCCGTCTGGCGTGATTACGGGTCTGCTCAAGGGCACGCTGGACCTCTGGAGTTACGATTATAAAAATCCCGCCAACGCGTTTCGCGATCAGAGTGTGAAATTGCGCAACCTCTGTGATGATGCGCTCGGGCAATACGTTGCCCAGTTACAGTCTGAGCTGCATATGTTGCGCCAAAACCTGCCGCAGCCGACAAGGGAAAACCCGTATCCACCAATGGAAGGTTTGGAGGCAGTGAAAGCCCTGGAAAGTTACATTCGGGACATTGATGCCCTTCGGGTTCAAGTTCGATCCGCAGTGACCCCGCCGAATGAGTTTGTTACTCGCAGTCAGGCGGATAACGAGCAGTTTCTGAGTGAACTGGTCAGTATAGACCGTGAGTTGCTTGAATCGCTGTCTGAGATTAATGATGACACCATCATCGAAATTCCTCGTCTGCTTGAAAAGCGTCAGAACCGGGTACGGGCGTTTGTCGCAAACTGAAACGTAAGTTGAATGGGCGCGTTCACTTGGTTTCCAATTGACGCGTCTTTTTGTTTTGGAGGACCGTTTGCGGACAGTCTGAGGACAGTTTGCGTTTCAATGATGAAAATGACATCAATACTCGCCCATAGACCATTGATACCATTCGCCAGACTGTATAGTAATAGGTGTAGGCGAAAGGGGCGATTCATGGATGGAAGACGTGAGTCTATCTGCGAAACAGCAGTTACCGACTGCTGAGTACGCGGTCGAAGTGGCGCATCTCCATAAGGAGTTCGGGTCGTTCCAAGCAGTAACGGATCTGAACTTCCGGATTGCCAAGGGAGAGATATTTGGACTCCTCGGTCCAAACGGGTCAGGGAAGACGACCACGTTAAATATGATTAGTGGACTCAGTGCCCCCACCTCTGGTGAGGTTAAGGTCTTTGGGCTTAATCCGCGCAAACAGTCAAACTCTGTCCGTCGCTTACTCGGTGTGGTTCCTCAGGAAACAGCGCTCTACGAGGAACTGACTGCAGAGCGTAATCTGGCTTTCCATGCTGAACTGTTTGGCTATCGACGACGACAGAAAGGTGAACGGATCCAAGCCATGTTGGAACTCGCGCAGCTGCAGGACAGGGCAAAGTCTCGCGTGAAGACATTTTCTGGTGGAATGAAGCGAAGGCTGTCTATTGGCCGTGCGCTGTTGCATGACCCGTGGCTTGTTTACCTGGATGAACCAACGCTCGGTGTCGACGTCCAATCTCGGAATGTCATCTGGGATTACATTCTGAAAATGAAACAGGAGGGTAAATCGGTTCTGTTGACGACCAATTACCTGGAAGAGGCAAATGCCTTATGTGACAGGATTGGAATCATCGACAAAGGACATCTGATTGCCGAGGGCACCCCGGCTGCACTGAAGGCCCAATTTGGCAGCAGCGTGCTGGATCTTGAAATCACAGGCACTGCGCTTGAGGACGTCAGGGAGCTATTACTCGGTGTCGCCGGGGTGCAAAGTATCGAGATCATTGAGAACCGGGTTGCCGTATCTCTCGCCAGTCTCAACGAAGGTGATGCCGGAACGCTCCTTCCTGTCATCTTAAGGAAAGTGACAGACAGTGGTGGGGTGATTCGCCACATGGCGCTGCGCGAGCCTTCCCTCGACGAAGTATTCCTGTCCTTGACTGGAAAGGGAGTGCGTGACTAGTGGGGTTGCGTGCTGCTTTTCACATCATGCTAAATGATCTGCGTCTGAACATTGTTTCTCCCTTTGCGACCATCCTGTCGCTCGTTGTTCCCATTAACTTTCTGTTCCTATTCGTCTTGTTTGCCGTAGGCGGAGCCAAAGTACCCGTCAGTGTTATTGCATCCGGAATCGGGGAAGCGTACACAGCGGGTTTCTTACATGCACTGCAAAGTGCCTTGACCTTCCATATCCACCAGGTCTCAACCCCGAGCGCTGGACAACGGTTGATACAAGCACATCGATCCGTTGCAACGATTCAGATACCACACGGGTTTTCTGCGGCTGTCGCTCAGGCTAAGACAGCCTCGATACCGCTGACCTTGAATAATCTGAACCATGATTTCGCGGACGATGTTCGCCGGGCGATGCCCCTGGCCATCTTAAACTTCTACCACAGTGTCTTTCCATCCTCACTTCCATTTGGCTGGAGAGAAGTCGACACCTACACCCACAATGTCACTTTTCTTGGTTACTTATCGGTCAGTATTCAAACCGTTGCACTGCTGATTGGCGGACTCCTGTTCGGCGGCCGAGGTGCCGCGAGGGACTGGGAGATTGGAACCATGAAAGAGTTGATGCTCGCCCCAATCCCACCTTGGAGCGTGGTCGTCGGAAAACTCGCTGCCGGAATGGTAAACGGGATTGCATCTGCTGTTTTGGTTCTTGTTGTCTTGCTCTTGCTCGGGCTGCGACCGCTGATGTGGGGTCAATTTATCGGAGTGACGCTCGTCACACTGTTTGTGTTCATTAGCTTGGGTGTTGCTATCGGCAGCATAGCCAAGTCGCAGTTCATCGTAACGCCGTTTGCATTTGCACTCGGGTTGCCGCTCTTCTTTATCAGTGGTGCGTTCGGCCCGATTTCGTGGTCCACTCCGGCGGCTGCCGATATTGCGCGGGTCTTTCCGGTCGTCTACGCCAATGCAGCATTCCAACATGCTGTGCACGGGTATTGGCCGATCGACACATCACCAGTCTGGCTGTGGATGATCCTACTCGCCTGGGCTGTTCTTGCACTTTGTGTGAGTTGGTTTTCATATCGTCGGGCGACGATGCAGCACTAAGGAGGAGGGATAAACCATGGAACAGATCTACAGCCTCTGGGCTATTCTGAAGAAAGACCTGGCTACTTGGATTCGCAGTCCCTCCACCATTGCTGTGACGATTCTGCCCGCACTGATTCTGATGCTGGTTTTGATTCTGCAGGCTGCATCCGTTACAGGCAGTCCTGTTGCCATCGTCAACCAGGATACAGGGGGACAGGCGGCGGCCAAGTTACAATCCATTGCAGAGAATTACAATGGGTTCTATCGTGCAGAGGTCCTAACGAAACCACAAGCAGAAGCAGCATTTCAAAACCTCTCTGTTGCCGGAGTGTTGGTCATTCCGAAAGGTTTTTCATCAGCGATCGCGGCTGGTCGACACCCAACCATTACTTGGCAGGTGCGGAATTTTAACAACGACACCGCCAATGACCTGCGCCGAGCGCTGCCGGACATTTTGTACACGTTTTTGCACAGCGGATCGGTCGGTACAAACCCTTTGCACATTCAGGTACAAGAGCACGATATGCACGCAAAAGACGCGAGTTTTGTCGGATTTAACATGATTGCCGTGGTCGTGATGTTGGTTCTTCAGGCGGGGATTGTAAACGCAGGTCTCGCGGCAGTGAGAGAGTGGGAGACCGGCAGCGTCAAGGAACTGCTCATGTCCCCTGCTCGTCCACTTACCATGATTCTAGGCAAAGTGGCGGCGGGTGTCGTGGCAAGCGACATCACAGGCGGGGTTGCGCTGATTGTTGCCATCGCAGCAGGCATCGTTCAAATACCGAGCGTGCTGCTCGGCGTATTCGCACTTGTCACCATTACGTTGACGGCGATTGTTGGCTCTGGCATCGGGGTTCTGTTGGGCTCAGCCCTTCGTGCAACGGAACGTGTCAGCGGATTGTCAATTTCCCTGTCGTTCTATCTGTTCTTCCTGGCCGGCGGCATCACCGACGTTGCGTACCTTCCAGGCTGGCTGCAGGCGATCTCCGAGTATATCCCGAATACCTATTCTCTTGACGCCCTGCGTCAAACACTGCTGTATGGGTCGACCGGTGGACTTCCGCTCGATCTCGCTGTTCTCGCCATCGCCTCTGTCATCGCGTTGACCATCGGCATTCCGGTGATGCGCCGCGGCTTAAGTCACTAGGGATTTTGATATCATCGCTGCAAAAGACAGTACTGCAGATAAAAGAACGGGCATGCCGTTGGTTGGTTCATCGGCGTGCCCGTGCTGCTTTCTGCTGAATGATGGGTTACGCACCAAGTAAGGATTCACGCTTCTCGAGGTATTCGTCGTAGGTTCCAGAGAAGTCAATGACTCCGTTTGGCGTCAGTTCAATGATCCGATTGGCGACGTCCGTGACCAGTTGCCTTGCATGGGATACAAAGATAACGGTCCCGTCGAATGCAGCCAGCGCCTGCGTGAGGGCGTCAATGGACTCCAGGTCCAGATGGTTCGTCGGTTCGTCGAGCACCAAAACGTTACCCTGCTGAAGGAGCATCTTGGCGATCATCAATCGAGCGGTTTCACCGCCAGACAGGACTTCAGTCGACTTGTGAACCTCATCTTTTGAGAACAGCATCCGTCCCAGGATACTGCGCAGTGTCTGTTGATCGGCTTGATCATCAAAACTACGCAGCCACTCATAGACCGTCGTATCTCTTGGGATGGTGTCATGGTGGTCCTGGGTGAAGTAAGTCGGTTCAGCCGATTGGCCCCAAGTGACGCTGCCACCATCCGGGTCTAACTGGCCCATCATCGTATTGAGGAGTGTTGTTTTGCCGATCCCGTTCACTCCGATGACAGCGACTTTTTCACCGCCGTGAATTTCAAGGTTCACGTCTTTCAGCACATTCAGGTCCCCGAATGACTTATGGATAGACTCGAGCGCAACGACTTGTTTGCCAAGCGGCTGTTTCGAGGTGAACTTGATATACGGAGAGACCCGCGATGACGGGCGAATCTCCTGAATCTCGATTTTATCAATCTGTTTTTGTCGGCTGGTGGCTTGCTTCGCTTTACTCTTATTGGCCGAAAAACGTGCCACAAACTCACGCAGTTCCGCAATCTTTTCCTGGTTCTTCGCGTTCTCAGCGACCAGCTGCTCGCGGGCCAAGGTGCTTGCTGCGACAAAGAAGTCATAGTTTCCTGCAAACATCGAGATCTGCTGGTAATCCACGTCGACCATGTGTGTGCACACCGTGTTTAGAAAGTGCCGGTCGTGCGAGATGATAACCATCGTTCCTTTATGTTGCAACAAAAAAGATTCCAACCAACGGATGGTATCGAGGTCCAAGTGGTTGGTGGGCTCGTCGAGCAGCAACACGTCTGGGCGTCCAAACAACACCTGTGCTAAGAGAACGCGCAGCTTAAAGCCGCCAATCATCGAGCTCATCAGGTCATTGTGCTTTTCGACAGGAATTCCAAGTCCCTCTAACAGTTCAGCAGCAAAGTACTCTGCGGAATAGCCGTCCATATCTGCGAATGCACTTTCCAGTTCACCGACCCGCATGCCTTCCTCTTCGGACATCTCCGGCAGGGAGTACAGCCGCTCCCGTTCTTGCATCACTTCCCATAATTCAGGATGCCCCATCAGAACGGTGTCGAGCACACGACAGTCATCGTACTGATAATGGTCCTGTCGCAGAACTCCGACGCGCAGGCCAGGTTGAATGGTCACGGTCCCTGTGGACTGTTCAAAATCACCAACGAGAATCTTCATAAACGTAGATTTACCCGATCCGTTTGCACCAATCAAGCCATACCGATTACCCTCGTCAAAGCTGAGGTTTACGTTCTCAAACAATATTCGTCCGCCAAACGAGACAGACAGGTCCTTTACACGAATCATTCACTGTTCTCCCTTGTCTGAAAATCGAAAACACTGAGTCTCGCATCACAACTTTGTGAGGACCACCTTGCGAGACTACGGTTTTTTCCCTCTTCACAGTGTAACCGATATACGACGTATATCTAACCACCAGTTTTAGGACATAATCCTGTTTTAGGACATAATCCTGTTTTAGGACATAAGGATGAGACATTCACGGAGTCATCACACTATCTCCACAGTTCCTTTACATCATCTGCACGCGTGTCATGAAATTCCTTGCTAGACTGTGAGGGGACCGACGCCTTGGCACTCCGAATGACCCGGTCTGAGGGAAACCAGGAGGTTCTGCCATCAGGCGAACAGCGTTTGGGGCGCCATACTTCAGGTGTACGGCCAAAAGGTGCCCCACTGAACGTAGAATGCTAGTATAAGCAGGGTAGAAATCATTCAAAGGGCTGTAGAACGCAGGAGGGAAAGCATTGTCTTCACTGATCTTACCACACGGCGGAAAACTCATCGACAGGCAACTGCGCGGGGCAGAGCGCGAAGAAGCTTTGCGTGAGGCACAAAAGCTAACTCATATCACGATTTCTAATTGGTCTATCTCCGACCTTGAATTGATTGGCACAGGCGGCTTTTCTCCTTTGGTGGGCTTTCACGGGGAAAAGGACTGGAACAGTATTCTTGATACCATGCATCTGACGAGTGGTGAGGTATGGAGCATTCCAGTGGTCTTGCCTGTTTCAGAGGATACAGCGAAGACCCTGAGAGTGGGAGAGACTGTCGCACTGCAGGGGGAAGACGGGGTTATTTACGGCACGCTCGAGGTGCAGGAAGTCTACAAATACGACAAGATGCGTGAAGCCGAAGCGGTCTACGGTACGACGGACATGGAGCACCCGGGTGTCAAACGGTTGTTTGACCGAGAACCCTATTACCTTGCCGGCCCGATTCAGCTTCTCAATCGGAAAGAACCGGATAAGTTTGCAGAGTTTTATCTCGATCCGGTACAGACTCGCGAAGAGTTCGAACGTCGCGGATGGAAGACGGTTGTCGGGTTCCAAACCCGAAATCCCGTTCACCGGGCGCATGAATACATTCAAAAATCGGCTTTGGAGATTGTGGACGGGCTCTTCTTCAATCCGCTCGTTGGTGAAACCAAGGCAGACGACATTCCTGCCGACGTGCGGATGCGGAGTTACCGAGTGCTATTGAAGAATTACTATCGCCCGGAGCGCGTATTTATGGCCGTTTACCCGGCTGCCATGCGCTACGCGGGCCCTCGCGAAGCCATTCTTCACGCCATGGTTCGCAAGAACTACGGTTGTACGCATTTTGTCGTTGGCCGCGACCATGCAGGTGTAGGCAGCTATTACGGAACTTACGATGCACAAAAAATCTTTTCGAACTTCACGAAAGAAGAGCTTGGCATTCAGCCGCTGTTTTTCGAGAACAGTTTTTATTGCAATAAGTGTGACGGCATGGCATCCGATAAGACCTGTCCTCATGGCATGGAGGACCGGTATATCTTGTCCGGGACGAAAGTCAGAGCCATCCTTCGCAGTGGTGAAAAACCATCTCCGAAATTCACACGGCCTGAGGTTGCTGAAGTGCTCGTTGAGGGTCTGGCAGAAAAGCAACCTGTGCTCGAATAGTTGTAACGGAAAGCTGACATACAAAAGCTGCGGCATTTTCGCCGCAGCTTTTTGCGTGACGACAGTGGGCTTGTCAGGCGACGACTCCGGCTCCAATCTTCTCAAACAGCATGCAGAAGACACGCTGAATGCGGGCAAAGTTTGATAAGCTGAAGTGCTCATTTGGTGCATGGGCACCGTCATGACCAAGGGTTGCGCCAAGGGTAATTGTATCTACACCGAGTATATTCTTAAACATGGCTGTGATTGGCACCGTGCCGCCTCCACGAACGCGCACGGGGGCAGCGTCAGACGCCGCGGTGAGTGCTTCTTCGAGTGCAGCCAAACCTGGATGGTTTCGGTCGAGCACATAGGCTTCTGCGTCCCCGGGAGAAGCGGTCACAGTGACGTCCACCTGTTTGGGTGTAAAGCGGCGAATGTGTGCTGCCACAACTTGCTGAATGTGTTCAGGTTCTTGGTCAGGAACGAGCCGGCAGGTGATCTTGGCAAACGCCTCACGCGGGATCACTGTTTTTGTCCCCTCTCCCTGATAGCCGCCCCAAATACCGTTAATCTCAAGGGTTGGACGAGCTGTGTTTCTCTCTTGGGGAGTGAACTCCGGCTCTCCGAAGAAGGCCTTGATCCCGGTTTTTGCCTGGTAGTCTTCCGCGTGAAACGGATATTTTGCGATTTCGGTGCGGTCCTCTTCGGTCAGCGGTCGAACATCGCGGTAGAATCCGTCTACGAGGATACGTCCCTCGTGGTCTCGGAAGGAATCGAGAATCCGGCTTAAGGCGTGTATGGCGTTCGGGGCAATACCGCCTGCTCCACCGGAGTGAAGATCTGTCGCTGCACTGGTTACTTGCACCTCGAGGCCAATGAGACCGCGTCGGCCAACGTTGACGACTGGTGCTGCTTTACTGCCGACACCGCCGTCAGCGCATACCACCATGTCGCAAGAGAGCATTTCCTCATGCGCTCTGATGAACGGTTCGAGCGACGCACTGCCGATCTCCTCTTCGCCTTCAAATAAAAATTTCACGTTGACAGGGATTGCGCCCGTCGTCTGAAGCAAGGCTTCGCATGCAATGACAGGCAACAGATCGTTCCCTTTCATGTCGGATGCACCGCGTGCGTAAACGAGATCGCCATCTATCGTTGGCTCAAACGGCGGATGCACCCAAAGCTCAAGTGGGTCTGCAGGCTGAACGTCGAAATGTCCGTAGATGAGGAGCGTGGGCTGTCCTTCCGCGTGTAACCACTCGCCGTAGACGACTGGATGGCCGGTTGTCTCCATCACTTGGACGCCTTCGATGCCGGCCCGCTCCATGCGGGCGGCAATCCAACGAGCTGCATTACGGACTTCTCCTGCATAAGCAGAATCAGTAGAAACACTAGGGATTTTCAGAAACGAAAGCAACTCGTCGATAAATCGTTGTTGGTGGAGATCCAGGTACTCCTGCCAAGATGCGGTCACGACAATCACTCCCAAACAGCTAAATTATCTCGCGACTTCATCTTACAATAATTCAGACAATATAGCGCGAATGATAAGTTCGTAACCATAAAAACTTCCTGATGAACAGGTCACACATGGTGACTCATCCATCAGGAAGTTGACAACTCGGCAGTTTCAGTCCGTTGCCTGAACAACGAGGTTCTTTACGGCATCTGAGGTGCTTTGTCTCAAGGCTTCTGCCGCAAGTTCTTGCAGGTCTTCAAAACGGCTTTGGCGGATTTGTTCACGTACAGGAAGAATCGATGGCGGACTCATGCTCAGCTCATCAATACCGAGTCCCACAAGGACAGGAACAATGTTCAAGTCTCCTGCCATTTCCCCGCACATGCCGGCCCATTTGCCATGCTGATGAGCAGCATCGATGACCATTTTCACCAATCGCAATATCGACGGATGGTATGGTTGATATAAATAGGACACTTTTTCGTTCATTCTGTCGCAAGCCATCGTGTATTGAATCAGGTCGTTTGTGCCAATCGAAAAGAAGTCAACGACCTCAGCCAACTGGTCAGCGGCAATGGCAGCGGCAGGAATCTCGACCATAATACCAACTTCCATATCTTCATCAAACGGTATGCCTTCCGAGCGCAGCTCTTGTTTTGCGGCCTCAAGTACTTCATTGGCAGCGACCACTTCATCACGGGTGGCTATCATCGGATACATCACCTTTACCCGCCCATAATGACTCGCGCGAAGAATGGCCCGCAGCTGAGTTTTGAACATGTCCTCTCGGTCGAGGCTGATTCGAATTGCGCGATAACCGAGAAATGGATTGAGCTCTGCAGGCAGTTGAAGGTAATCGAGGGACTTGTCTCCTCCGATGTCCATCGTACGGATAATCACAGGTTTTCCATCCAAAGTTTGGACCGCTTCCTGATAAGCCTGGAACTGTTCTTCTTCGCTCGGCAGTGAATCGCGGTTCATAAACAGGAATTCAGATCGGAATAAGCCAACACCTTCAGCACCGTGAGCAACCCCAATGACTGCATCGCCCGGGACACCGATATTCGCGGCGAGCTCTACTTGATGGCCATCGAGCGTGACCGATGATTCGTGGATGAGTGCATGAAGCTGTTCTGCTCGTGCCGCGTCAATCTGGGCCTGTTCAAGGTATCTTGCGACTTCCTCATTCGAAGGATTGACAATGAGGAGACCATTGCTCCCGTCAACGATGAGGGGTGTCCCATCAGATACAGTCTCTGATACATCTCCTAAACCGACAATTGCCGGAATGCCGCGGGTACGAGCCATGATAGCCGTATGCGACGTACGGCCGCCGACGTCTGTTACAAAGCCCTTCACTCTCGACAGATCCAGTTGCACCGTGTCAGAGGGGTGGAGGTCTTTTGCAACTAAAATCATATCCGTGTCGTTGCCTGCGTTAAATCCATAGTCCAGCCCGAGGAGTTGCGCCATCACCCGAGATGTGATGTCTGCGATATCCGCTGCCCGACCCCGCATATATTCGTTGTCCATTGACTCAAACAACGCAATCAGAGAGTCAGACACGACTCGAAGCGCGGCCTCAGCATTAATGGCATCGGTCTCAATGTGGCTTGTAACGCTGCCAGTGAACTCAGGGTCTTGAAGAATCAGACGGTGCGCTTCCATGAGTTTCGCTTCGTCCGGACCGAGTTCAGCGGAAACCTTTGCTTCGAGGCTCAGAAGGTCATCTGCTGACGCAGAAACGGCACGGGTGAAACGTTCAATTTCCGCCGCGGTGTCATCGACTTGATATTGCGGGGTGTGTACTGTATGGGACGAGTACACCTTAGCCTTGCCCACCGCAATACCCGGAGAAGCAGCAACGCCTGTTTTTTGTTGTCCCATCTTACTCACCCTCTGTGAGCAGCTTCGCAAGTGCTTCAATTGCTTTTTCTTCATCACTGCCAGTGGCCTGCAGGGTGACTTCCTGACCCTGGGCAATCGCCATTGACATCAGGCCTAAGATACTTTTTGCATCGATAAACTTCCCGTCTTTACCAAGCTTGATATCCGAAGAAAACTTCACCGCTGTTTTCACAAACTCTGTCGCTGGGCGTGCATGAAGCCCCTCGCGAATTTCCACGCGTACAACTTGTTCCTTCACTATGAAAACCTCCCGCACTATGCGCTTGTTCACTTTATTCATGTTCGGTGAACTCATGTCGTGAAAGCGGACTACTGCAGTTCCGCTTTTAAAAAGTCTGCCAGCGCTCTCCGTTCTGTAATTCCTTCGAGTGCTTCGACAAACTCGTCATGCATCAGCTTTCTCGCAAGTTTAGCCAGCATCTGCAAATGCTCCGCGTGGCTGCTTTCCGGGACAAGGATTAGAAAGAGCTTATCCACCGGTGCATCGTCCATGGACTTCCAATCAATCTTTGTATCGAGTCTTCCGTACATCAGAGTGGGTTCAATCACGCCATCGGATTTCCCGTGCGGAATTGCGATTCCTTTTCCAAATCCGGTCGTGCCTTCTTCTTCGCGTTGAAGGACAGACTCAACGACAACCTTTTCATCACGGACACGACCGAGCCGTGCAGCTTCCTTTACCAGTGTTTCGATAGCCTCTCGTTGAGTTGAAGCGGGCACGTGAAACATCGCAAACTGTTCGTCGATCATTGGACACTAGCGTTGCATTAATGTTATTCATAATGTTCATATGATTCGGTGTTTTAACTCTGTGAACAAATAAAAAGTTCCTTATCATGGAGAACAGGTAGTACTGTCCAAATCCACGAAAAGGAACAACC
>NZ_LJCO01000036.1 GCF_001399675.1 Paenalicyclobacillus ferrooxydans | reverse complement strand
TATCCAGTTGAAGGCTCCGAAGCAGAGCATCCGCAACAGGTGTCCCGTACGTTTCCGACTCGGAAACAATCATCGCAAAGTCCTTCACCTGAGTAATCCCTGTGGATTCGGCCAGTGCATGAAGCGCCTCTGGTAGAGTGGTAAACCGCTTTTTCGTGTTCACCTCCACGATTTTCTCGCGCATAGGAAATTCCATTTTCTTCTCTAAAATGGAAAGCGTGTCGGAGAGTGTCGCTCCTGATTTCATCAGAAAAGCAATCAGTATCTCTGATACCCGAGTCTGTTCCCGAAGTCGCCGTAAATGCGCAGTACGCTTTGTCCGAGCAACTATGAGCGGCGTCGCAAAAACGACTGGAATCAAGAAAAGAACAGCGGGCTGTCTCAGTAAAACGCTCAACGATACCACCATTGCACTAGTGATAATGGCGAGACGAATCCATAGGGTCGCCTTTTCGGGTTCGTCAATTGCCTCGGCTTCCGCTTGCAGTATGGCTTTGTACGTAGCCATGCTTAGTCCACGCTTGCGAGAAGACCGGTTTATTGGCTTAAAGACGCGTACTAGGAACTCTTTGGTTGCCTGTTGTCTTGATGCGATCGCGAGCCAAACGGATAGTGTAGTCAGTCCTCCAAACAAAATGGCGCCTAAGTTCATCCTCACGTCCCTCCCGTCTACGCGTCGATTCTTTGACTCTCACGCATGATGAGATATAACCCGATTGTCATGACTCCGATGACGGCCCAGAACAAAAGCCTAGTGGTTTCGGTCATGAATTTTGCTGTAAATGGATACGCGATTAGAAACGTTCCGGCAAGCATCCCATAGAAGATGTAACCACCTGATCGGTGATGAGCGGTCTGTGCACGGATTGTCCGTTTAAACTCAAGGTCCTTGCCAAGCAAGTCCGCCATATCAATCCAAAGTTGTTCAATCGGCACGTTGTATTTCTTCGCTTCCTTTGTGGCTAAAGCAAAATACTCAATATCGCGTATTCCCATGTTGTTTGCCCAAAACAAAAACGCATCTTCCGGTGTAGCAAACTGTGGGGCACTGATGAGATCTGATAGCTGTGCAAGCTTCCCTTTCAGGTGTGGATGGTGCGTCATTTGGGTCATGCGGTGGATGGCTTGATCCAACCGCTTTGTCGCCGTCATGACGTGGACAGCAATAGGCACTGCCTCATACAACCAGGCAGCCGTTATCTCTTCTCGACGTTTCCTTGCACGACTCCCCCAAACTTTTTCATACAGAAATAGCGATAATCCCCCACTGACAAGCAACCCAACGACAAAGAAATAATGCAAAAGAAGTGTGATTACAAAGAACAGAAGGAACAGCCCGAGCACATGGATGGAGACCGTTTGAGCCTTGAAAGGTTTGTCCAGCATCGTTCGATGCGTCCTGATTCGAAGCATATATAGCCGCCACAGATTTCCTGCGTAACCTTCCTTTTCAGGCCGTTCTTCCATAACGACTCGAATTCGGTGCCTCCATTCGACATTCCGCAACTCTCTGCCCATGGCCCATAAGGCCAGTGCCATAGTAACCAGTACACCGAAGATTCTGGCACCGGCGAGTATATTCATTTATTTGTCCCCCCTCGTTCATGACGCAAACTTGTATTTACGAATTGGTTGGCAATTAAGCGGCAACGTCACATCGATCCCTTCCACTCGTGCCCGATCGACCATTCCTTCAGTTACACCGTGGAAACAGAACTTGTCTTTGAAGAAGTCATACGTCAATACCGGTTGCCACAAGAGCGCCCGTTCCGTAAAATCGAACCCGATAATTTCTCCTATCTCGGTCACCCGCTTCCCATGCTTGGTATCACGCGTCGTTACGATGTGGCGAATCTTATCTGCCATTCGACTGGCTGTATTCAAGTAGGACGCCTGTGCGCCCGCCCCCTCTGTGGCCTCGAGGATAAACCTTGTTAGCACACCCTCCACGTTGTTTCTATGGCCAATGTGGCTGTGAAATGTCGTACCCGTCTGTCGTTTTACAAGTAGGCTCATGCGTAGGAATAGATGTGCGATTTGAGCAGTTCTCACCTCTCCGATGTAGCCGTTGTCGTTGTCCATTCGGAGTGTGTTGATGATATTGGTTGCCATATCAAGTCGCCCTTTACCTTCTACGTTTTGGCTTCGGTCTGTCAGTCGGATACACCAGTCTGTGAGGGGTGTCATTTCAGGAA
>NZ_LJCO01000106.1 GCF_001399675.1 Paenalicyclobacillus ferrooxydans | reverse complement strand
ATTGGACTGAAAAAGGCCACGAAGCAATTAGGTCGCATTAACCTAGTCGACTCTTCCACCATAACGCTGTGTTTGTCCCAATACCCTTGGGCCCTGTATCTTCCGACCCATGCTGGTGTCAAATTACACTTACGGCTGGCTTTCGTAGACGGGCTTGTACACCCAGATAAGGCTATCCTAACTCCAGCGAAGCCGTCCGACCGGACGCAGATGGACAGTCTTATTGAACTGGACAGGGATGCACTTTACATATTTGACCGTGGCTACGTCGATTACCGAAAGTTTGATGAGTACTGTCGTGGGGGAACGCGTTTTGTCACCCGACTCCGATACAATACAAGCATTGCTGAAACGTACGAGAGAAGGACGATACCACAGGGGTCACCTGTTCTTCGGGACGATGTGGTAAGGATCGGCTCATCCGCCTCTCGGAGTATGACTCATCCAACGCGTTGGATAGAGACGTTGGACAGTGAAGGTAATTTGATTATTATCCTGACCAACGACCTGACCATGGATGCTGTCGAGATTGGCGATTTGTATAGGAGACGCTGGCAAATCGAGCTGTTCTTTAAATGGATTAAGCAGCACTTGAAGGTAAAAAGCATGTATGGGAAGAGTGAGAATG
>NZ_LJCO01000028.1 GCF_001399675.1 Paenalicyclobacillus ferrooxydans | reverse complement strand
TATCCAGTTGAAGGCTCCGAAGCAGAGCATCCGCAACAGGTGTCCCGTACGTTTCCGACTCGGAAACAATCATCGCAAAGTCCTTCACCTGAGTAATCCCTGTGGATTCGGCCAGTGCATGAAGCGCATCTGGTAGAGTGGTAAACCGCTTTTTCGTGTTCACCTCCACGATTTTCTCGCGCATAGGAGATTCCATTTTCTTCTCTAAAATGGAAAGCGTGTCGGAGAGTGTGGCCCCTGATTTCATCAAAAATGCAATCATTATCTCGGATACCCGAGTCTGTTCACGAAGTCGCCGTAAGTGCGCTGTACGCTTTGTCCGAGCAACCATGAGTGGCGTCGCAAAAACGACTGGAATCAAGAAAAGAACCGCAGGCTGTCTCAGTAAAACGCTCAACGATATCACCATTGCACTGGTGATAATGGCGATGCACATCCATAGGGTCGCCTTTTCAGGTTCATCAATCGCCTCGGCTTCCGCTTGAAGTATGGCTTTATACGTAGCGAGTCTTATCCTGGGCTTGTGACTTGCCCCATGTACTGGCTTAAAGACGCGTATCGCGAACTCTTTGGTCGCTTGTTGCCTTGATGCGATAGCGAGCCAAACGGATAGTGTAATCAGTCCTCCAAACAGAACGGCACTTAAGTTCATCCTCACATCCCTCCCGTCTACGCATCGATCCTCTGACTCTCACGCATGATGAGATATAACCCAATGGTCATGACTCCGATGACGGCCCAGAACAAAAAACTGGTGGTGTCGGTCATGAATTTTGCTGTAAATGGATACGCGATAAGAAACGTTCCGGCAAGCATCCCATAAAAGATGTAACCACCTGAGCGGTGATGAGCGGTCTGTGCACGGATTGTCCGTTTAAACTCAAGGTCCTTGCCAAGCAAGTCAGCCATATCAATCCAAAGTTGTTCAATCGGCACGTTGTATTTTTTCGCTTCCTTTGTGGCTAAAGCGAAATACTCAATATCGCGTATGCCCATGTTGTTTGCCCAAAACAAAAACGCATCTTCCGGTGTAGCAAACTGTGGGGCACTGATGAGCTCTGATAGCTGTGCAAGCTTCCCTTTCAGGTGTGGATGGTGCGTCATTTGGGTCATGCGGTGGATGGCTTGATCCAACCGCTTTGTCGCCGTCATGACGTGGACAGCAATCGGCACTGCCTCATACAACCAGGCGGCTGTTATCTCTTCTCGACGTTTCCTTGCACGACTCCCCCAAACTTTTTCATACAGAAATAGCGATAATCCCCCACTGACGAAGAGTCCCACGACAAAGAAATAATGCAAAAGAAGTGTGATTACAAAGAACAGAAGGAACAGCCCGAGTACATGGATGGAGACCGTTTGAGCCTTGAAAGGTTTGTCCAGCATCATTCGATGCGTCCTGATTCGATGCGTCCTGATTCGAAGCATATATAGCCGCCACAGGTTTCCTACATAACCTTCCTTTTCAGGCCGTTCTTCCATAACGACTCGAATTCGGTGCCTCCATTCGATATTCCGCAACTCTCTGCCCATGGCCCACAAGGCCAGTGCCATAGTAACCAGTACACCGAAGATTCTGGCACCGGCAAGTATATTCATTGACTCGTCCCCCCTCGTTCATGACGCAAACTTGTATTTACGAATCGGTTGGCAATTAAGCGGCAACGTCACATCGATCCCTTCCACTCGTGCCCGATCGACCATTCCTTCAGTTACACCGTGGAAACAGAACTTGTCTTTGAAGAAGTCATACGTCAAAACCGGTTGCCACAAGAGCGCCCGTTCCGTAAAATCGAACCCAATGATTTCTCCTATCTCGGTTACCCGCTTCCCATGCTTGGTATCACGCGTCGTTACGATGTGGCGAATCTTATCGGCCATTCGACTAGCTGTATTCAGGTAGGACGCCTGTGCGCCCGCCCCCTCTGTGGCCTCCAGGATAAATCTCGTCAACACGCCCTCCACGTTGTTTTTGTGTCCAATGTGACTGTGAAATGTCGTGCCCGTCTGTCGTTTTACAAGCAGGCTCATGCGTAGGAATAGATGTGCGATTTGAGCAGTTCTCACCTCTCCGATGTAGCCATTGTCGTTGTCCATTCGGAGTGTGTTGATGATATTGGTTGCCATATCAAGTCGCCCTTTACCTTCTACGTTTTGGCTTCGGTCTGTCAGTCGGATACACCAGTCTGTGAGGGGTGTCATTTCAGGAA
>NZ_LJCO01000077.1 GCF_001399675.1 Paenalicyclobacillus ferrooxydans | reverse complement strand
GGGAAAAGGTGGGGAAAAGGTGGGGAAAAGGTGGGGAAAAGGTGGGGAAAAGGTGGGGAAAAGGTGGGGAAAAGGTGGGGAAAGTGCGCCGGGGTGCTAAGTCGGTTTGGGCGACTAAGAAGGCGTAGGCCTAGGTGGTTAAGTCGGTTTGGCCGACTAAGATGCTCAAAATTCGCGACTTAAGTCGGTGTGACCGACTAAGAACCGGGACTTTGTGGCCGTGGAGGCTCGCTAAGTCGGTGTGGGCGACTAAGAAGGCATGGACCTTGGGTGTTAAGTCGGTTAGGCCGACTAAGATGCCTAAAATTCGCGACTTAAGTCGGCGTGACCGACTAAGAACGCGGACTTAGTGGCCGTGGAGGCTCGCTAAGTCGGTGCGAGCGACTAAGAAGGCGTAGGCCTAGGTGGTTAAGTCGGTTAGGCCGACTAAGATGCCCAAAATTCGCGACTTAAGTCGGCGTGACCGACTAAGAACCGGGACTTAGTGGCCATGGAGGCGCGCTAAGTCGGTCGGAGCGACTAAGAAGGCGTGGGTCTTGGTGGTTAAGTCGGTTTGGCCGACTAAGACGCCTAAAATTCGCGAGTTAAGTCGGCGTGACCGACTAAGAACCGGGACTTTGTGGCCATGGAGGCGCGCTAAGTCGGTCGGAGCGACTAAGAAGGCGTAGGCCTAGGTGGTTAAGTCGGTTTGGCCGACTAAGGTGCCCAAAATTCGCGAGTTAAGTCGGCGTGACCGACTAAGAACGCGAACTTAGTGGCCGCGGAGGCGCGCTAAGTCGGTCGGAGCGACTAAGAAGGTATGAACGTAGGTGGTTAAGTCGGTTTAGCCGACTAAGATGCTCAAAATTCGCGACTTAAGTCGGTGTGACCGACTAAGAACCGGGACTTAGTGGCCATGGAGGCGCGCTAAGTCGGTCGGAGCGACTAAGAAGGCGTGGGTCTTGGTGGTTAAGTCGGTTAGGCCGACTAAGATGCCCAAAATTCGCGACTTAAGTCGGTGTGACCGACTAAGAACCCGGACTTAGTGGCCGTTGAGGCGCGCTAAGTCGGTCGGAGCGACTAAGAAGGCGTGGGCCTAGGTGGTTAAGTCGGTTCGGCCGACTAAGATGCTCAAAGTTCTGGATTTAAGTGGGTGCGACCGACTAGAGTCGGTCGCCAACCAGCAAACATATTGTCCCGCACTGGGCTTGGCTCTGTTCTTGGGTCCTGGGTCTTTGTTCTTGGGTCTTTGACCAATTCAATTACATGCGGAGCATGTACCTTTTTTCCTTATGTCTATGGCCCTAAAAGTGCCCCCTGTTCAAATGTGGTGAAGACCGGTGGCGAACCGAAGGGTGCCGCCACCCCGCCCCAAGTCCCTCCCCCAGCGTAGGCCATTCGACCTACGAGTCGTGTGCCCGTTGCACCATTTGAGATTGAACAGATATAATTGGCTTGAATATAGAGGGGGTTTTAACGTGAATCTCCCAAATATCCTAACCGTGTTTCGGCTCGTACTCATGCCCGTGTACCTCTGGGCATTTTTCGTGACGTCGAGCCCTCATAAGGTTGGCGCACTCATTGTGCTGCTATTGGCGGGGGCTACGGATGTGCTCGACGGGCAAATCGCTCGCCGACGCGGGTTGGTGACGCAGGTAGGGCAGTTGCTCGATCCGCTGGCGGACAAGCTCATGATGCTCGCCGTCTTGTTTTCGCTCTTGGCATCGCACCGCGTGCCATGGTTAGTTGCTGGGCTCTTAGTGTTGCGGGATGCCGCAATGATTGTTGGATCGGCCATCGTGCATGTACAGGGGAGACGCGCGGTTCCGAAGGCGAACTTCTGGGGTAAGCTGACCACGGTGACTTACTATATCACGGTTTGTGTAATCATTCTTGCGTGGCCAAATCACGCGACGGGAGTCGCACTGTTGTGGTTCACTGTTTTCCTTTCATACATGACCACCGTCTTGTATCTCGTTGGAATGAAGCTGATCGACGTACGCCGCCGCATTTTGTAAGACACACCGTCGTGACCCGACTTGCGGGCGGGCGTGCCAGGTGACATCCGGCGCGTAAGGAACACAGGGCATACGTCGGCTGGCTTCTCACTAGTGAGCGGATCGCCTGTGTTCACAAAACGGCCCAGACGTTCTACGAGCCAGGCGATCCACATCACCTATGTGAACCCCTCCGGCGGTTGGATGAAGCAGGATTGCACGCCAAAGGAGGATGGACGTATTGTGCGTTGTTTCCCCCGGTTTATTATCCCGAATCTGCAGATGGTAGTACTTGACAGGTTGATCCGGTGTGCATGACCTGTTCTGTGTTTGGACAAGCCCACGGATCGATGATTGATGCTCACCGTCATAACGAAATGGAGGAAGGTCCCATGCCCGAGATTCAGCTGCCGATGTACGTAGAAGACATTAAAAAACTGTTGCCGCACCGCTATCCATTTTTGCTGATTGACAGGGTGACGGAACTAGAACCCGGCAAACGCGCCGTCGGATACAAGATGGTCTCAGCGAATGAACCGCACTTTACCGGGCACTTCCCGGAGTACAACTTGATGCCTGGCGTGCTCGTGGTTGAAGCCATGGCCCAGCTTGGCGGTGTCGCTGTGTTGGCCTTGCCCGAGTTGGCGGGCAAGATGCCGATGTTCGCCGGCATTGACAGTGCACGCTTTCGCGGCCAGGTCCGCCCGGGCGACAAGCTCGACATGGACGTCACGATTGATCGACTGCGCGGTTCCATGGGCCGCGGCCAAGGTATCGCTACGGTCAACGGTGAAAAGGTCTGCGAGGCAACCATCCTGTTTGCACTCGCGTAACGATTCACCTATACGGGTGTCGGGTGCCAGCCTGACCCACTTGAATCAGCCTTCTCCTCCGAGCGCTGCACGCAGTTTGTGCAGCGCTCTTTTTCGCCACGTTTTGACCGTTTCGGTACTGACACTTTCCTGCAAAGCCAAATCGGATGAGGGTTGTCCGTTCAGCATCGAGAGGACAGCTAGACGCTCCCTTGGTGACAGTCCTGCTGACTCCACGACGATCCGAATGTCCGCGCTGTCGTAGTCATCCCAGCTCCCGAAGGCCACAAAAGCAGACGCAGATTGTTTGTCCCAGTCGTCGGTGTTATCGGGATCGGACTCGGAGTCATTGGTGTGACTTCCGTAGCTGAGGCGTGCGTCATACCGCCAGAGGCGGCGCATGGCCGTCCGCACATCCCCTCGCACCTTGGAGAATACATAACCTGCAAAAGGAACGCCCATCGTCTCGTCGTACTCGTGTATGGCGCGAAGGAGCGCCAGGTATCCCTCTTGCAGAGCTTCGTCAAAGCCGACATGTGCGTACTGTTTCGCAATCCGGACCATGAGCGGCCTGAAGTGGTGCAGCAGCACCTCCGTTGCAACGTGGCACAGGTTTGCTTTGGCACCGAGATCGTCCGTGATGGGACTTTCGTCTGCGTACTCTCCAGCGGGGGAGGCAGCACCTGGGATGTTGCTGTCGTACGCCGCCGCCGTCATGAACGACTGTGTGCAATCGGAATGTGTGCCGTTAGAAGCGTTGTTACAAAAGGTTCCGCCATCCAAAGGACCGCCCGAACCTAGACCTTCTGTGGAACGGATGACCCGTAAAAGCCCGACAATTTCCTCTTGCGTCAGCATCTTTGTGCGGGGGTGCGACTGTTTTTCCTGCATGGACATTTGAACTTGCTCCTTCAGCAGAGACCGGTCAGCTGGGTATTGCGCGCAGGATTGAGCATAAGCGGGGAATATTCTATAGGCGAATCATGTGTTCTTATGGAGACTAAGGACTATCTCCTCCATATGATGTTTTGATTCAGCGGAAAAGCTCGGATTTACTAGGGGTTTTACCGATGAGACTATCTTTTGGGAAATGGGAGTTATATACATCTCCTCGTATTGAAAGGCGTACCCGGTCTGTTGTACGTTGATGTCTGGAAAGGCAAATTTAGGATTGCAGAGGGGGAAATTGGATGGATTATGGGCCCGATCAAGGGAAGGACCGTCAGTTGTCAAAACATGGGGAGGATGGACAAGCGACAAAGGAAATCAAGTTGGTTACCAAGATGGACCGGTCACCAGCAGACAAGGATTGGTGGATTCCCTTATTGGTGCAATTTCAGCCGATGTATGAACTGGGCTACGGCAATGTGAGCAAAGTGGAGTTGGAGAATGGCACGACATTCCACTATCGTCATTCGTGCGCACGAACCAAGAAGGATGTCGCGCATTACTACGCCATGGATTTGTGGGATATGAGAAATCTCTATCGCACTGCGACTTTGAGATCGCTGTCGGTTCCAATTGTTATTGCTTCCCGCGATCTCGTTTTTGTCCCCCTCCGCATGAGGACGCCGCAGACGAGAAACGATGGATCTGTCGGATACATAGGTCACCGCTTTATCGCGGATGTTTCGCGCATTGTCACAGGGAAGAAGTTTGATGGCCTCTGCATCACGTTAACCACAGGATCCGAGGTCTTTGTCGACATGACCAAACAGTGCTTTGAACAGCAGCTGAAGGATGCAAAGTACTTCATGTACTATTTGTGGGAACGGAGAGTTTACTTCTGATGCAAGACTGAATAGAGCAAACTACCGTCGGGGCGAACGCCAACATACGTCGGATGCGACACATCAGACCGCGCTTGCCCCCCGGTTACATCGGCAATTTTGGTTAACATCTCGCTGGTTTCATCTTCGTTTACCCAAATGGCAAAGGACACATCCTCCGCGTACGTCTTATCCTCGAGTGCGTACCCCGCCTCCTGCAACACATACTCCAACTTCCCGTACAAACTGTAGTCGCACCTCAGCGTGATTCTCTGCATTGGAGTGCACTTTAACACCGTCGCCGCATCAATGACACTTGACGCTCCGTCCGCATAGGCCCGAATCAGGCCATTGGCACCGAGCAGCATCCCTCCGAAATACCGCGTCACCACGACAAGTGCGTTTAAAATTGGACGCCGCCGCATCACATCCAGAATTGGACGCCCAGCCGTGCCGCTCGGCTCACCATCGTCGGAGAACCGCTCGACAGGAACACCGAGGCCGAACCGGTACGCAAAGCAGTTGTGATTGGCACCTTTGTGGACCTCGCGGATTTTCGCCAGTTCCTCTTCCGCTTCTTCTGCCGACTGGATAGGAACGATTCGGCTGATAAACCGAGACTTCTTAATCACGCTCTCCGTCTCGACAGTTTCTTCTATTGTGTAGAAAACCTTCTCCTCAGACATGTCAAACACCTCACCGATACCATACCAAGACGCTCGAACCGGGGCAACGTCAGTACCACTAAACACCCGACACATGTTCTCCAAAAAAATAGCTGAGAAAGTTGTAACCTAATTACGGGATGCGTCGTCTAACTATGTGGTGCTCAGTTGATAACCCATTTGCACTTGCTTTCCAACTGCATGAATTGGATTTTTGTTTCTCGCCAAACTTTTAGTTGCTGTCCTAATGAAGGCTGGAAGGAGTCTACTAGGTTAACCAACGTTACTGATTTAATGGTGAGAATTGCAGTTGAAATGAAAGTGAGAATCGGTCACAATGAGCACGTACCGACGGAAGTTCTTCACAAACCTAGGAATTCTCCTAGAAAAACTTTACTACCGTCGATATTGTCAGTATAATACATCATTGAGGTGTGCTTTCTTCCATGGCTAAAGGGGTTCCGTTGCCGGCGTCCCTGCAAATGAAACGCAGGCGTTTCACGGAATTCTACAAATTTCGCCGAAATAAAGAGGAGATTCGACATCAATGTCGTATCCACTCTATAGCGTCTCTAGTGGCGTGACTCACGCAATCATTGATGGGAATTAGAGACTCACACCACTCACTGAAGGGAGGGATGTCTTCCTGCGAGCTGAGCCTCGGAAGGCACTCCGATACATAGGTCAGGAACGCATGGGACGGGATTTGAGCGTCGCCTCCAAATGTCGAAGAGTAGCACCGGGTAGACAGGGCGTAGGGACATAGACGAGATCAAGGAGTTGGGGTGACCTCGTCAAAAACCCCATTCAGTAGAAACAATTAAGCATTATCTTAGTAGTTTAGCAGGTATTAAGGAGGAGAATAAGACTTGAAACGAGCGATTACAGGTATCGCTGCAGCTTCCGTGGCCCTTGGCCTCATGGCTCCTGCAGCATTCGCAGCAACAACAAGCAGCACGATGCAATGGCAGCAAGAATACATCAGCGTTAGTGGTCAACAAACCGGCTTCAAAGGTTTTGCGGCTAACTACGCAGGCGCACCGACCAACTACATGCCAATCTGGTATGTTAACCAAGCTCTGAAGAACATGGGCTTCCAGGTCAACTGGGACGGCACCAACCTCTTCATCAACAATTCCAGCATCACAGCACCAACGAATGCAACTCCGGGAAGCGGCCCGAACGGCATCTACCTGAATGGTGTCCTCGTACAGAAGACCACCACTAAGGTTGCCAAGGACCCAGCATCCAAGGTTAACACCACCTACATGCCGATTTACTTCGTGCTGAAGGTTCTGCAAGAAGTTGGCGTTGCACAGACCTCTAACTGGAATGGCACAACGTTGACCATGACAGCACCGACGCCGGTTTCTACAACCGCTGGATTCAGCAACTTCACGGTCAGTGGCGCACAGCAAGGTAACGGTACAGAAGCTAGCCCAGCTGTTAGCTCGAACGGTGGAGCGATTAGCCTCAGCACCACGCTGACAAACGGCACTACACCAGCTGCAAACACAGCTGTTAACCTGAGCATTTCTGGAACAACCGGGGATACCCCTGTTGTCGAGGTGAATGGCTCCTATGTCACCGCAACAGCCAACAGCAGCAACGATGGTTGGACGGCGTCGGTTGACACAAATAGCAGCGGTCAGTTGAACGTCTCCGTGGTTGGAACGGGCTCCTACACCGTTACAGCTACATCAGCGAGCAACAGCTCCGTGAGCACCGAGGGTTACGTAGCATTCTTGGGCTCGAATGGACTGCTCACACCGAACGCTGTGAGTGGCTCTGGCTACTCGGCAAACATCTCAAGCCTGAGCAACGCATCTGCGGGCGTGGTTCCTGTGACGTTTACGCTGCCGCTTAACTCCAGCGGAGATGTACAGGCTAATACCGCTGTGACGTTTAAGGTTTACGGTGGCAGTGCATTCTTGTCTACTTCTACTGGTCAAGAGATTGCAGCTAACGGCAACACCTACACCGTCTACAGCAACTCCATGGGCCAGGCCACAATTTATGTGAATGACTTCAATGCAGACAGCAACGTCGAAGTTGAAGCTGTTGTTGGTGCAAATCCAACTACTTGGACCAATGCTGCTACAACGTACATTGACTACTCCAACCCGAATTCACCAAGTGGTGCGTATGCACTGAACAACATTGGGGCATTTGCCTTCGCATCAAGCACATCTGGGGCAAGCACGTCGTCAGCAAGCAGTGTTGCTGGCGTACCTGTTACGAACTCAGTGTACTTTGCACCTGTTGACACAAACGGTGCGGTCTACAACGCAAACGATGGTGCTATCAATTACACCTTGAATGCGACCAATGGTGCGTACATTGGCTTGTCGCTCAACACCGGATCTGCAACTTCCCCATCGTTCAGCACGGTGACGTTGCCAAGCTCCCTGTCAAGCGACAGCAGCATGACGTTGCAGTTCCAGTTGGATTCTGCTGGAACGGGTTACAACGTATATGCGAATGGTATCGAGCTGACAAATAGTGCGGGCACAGCGTACGATGTGTCTACGCCTGAATTTGCTGCAAATGCTGTAGACGACTCGAATGCAACTGGCAGCGGTTCGACACTGACTGTTACTTCTGGTAAGGTCTCCGCTCAGGCTGACTTCGTGTTCAGTGGTTCGACACCTGCTTACGTGGTAGACTTCTCACCAGTTGTCTCCAACATTGGCGCGGACGGAACCGAGAACGTGACGTTCCAGGTTGTTGATTCCAGTGGCAACCCAGTTAAGAATCAGCAGGTCAAGATTGGCCTTGACGCGAATACTGCTGCTCAGGGCTTGTGGATTACAGCTGTTAACGGGACTCAGTTGACCACTCCGAATGGCACGGGCGGCACCGAGTACACCCCGATTCCGATGGACGGTTCCGCGAACACTGTGGCGAACTTGACTGACACGCTGGTTCCGGGTGTGGCGAACTGGTCGACAGGTTCTAACACATTCAACGCGTACACAGACGCGAATGGCGACGTTACGCTGACCATCCAGAATGGTGGAGTGTTTGCAGCGGTTAATGGTACAAACACGGCTGAGAACCAGACCAGCAGCACAACCGTAACTGCTTACACGTACACCTCTAACACGTCAAACAGCACACCGGCTGTTGACTTCACTTACGGTGGCGATGCAAGTACGTACGGTGCTTCGAATCAATCTCAGGTTGGTGAAATTACCAACAACTAATGACCCGAGTAGTTTTACTCAAAAGCGGCTGGCCTTCGGGCCAGCCGCTTTTTTAACGCCCGGGATGGAGGATAACTTGGGGGTCAAAGTCCGCGGGTTTGGCTCCTACGAATCGCTTGCCACGAGACAGCGTCAAGACCAACCGTAAACTGCAGCCTGAATAAATTAGAGATGTAGTCGCGGTCTAAGAACTAAGAACCCAGGAGCTGTCGTATTCGGGCGATTCTGCAGGCAGGACGAAGCGCTATACCGCAGTGACTGCCCTACGTTTGGCGCGTGCGTGGGGGAGTCATCGCTCTCACCCGTGGAAATCTTCTAGCGAGCGCGGGCAAATCAACGGGCATGCCCAAACAATGCCTGTCGAAAGGCTAGTTTACTCTGGGTGAACAGCTTATCCCCTTGCGGTAGAAGCTATGAGTGCAGGCGATCTGAGCAACACCGGCCTTCTACCACGGAACAATCACTTACACATTGTCTATAGGCACTAAGTCACTAAATAGCCAACCTCGAAATTTGTCGAGTACGCGCGTCACAACTCATGGCGCTCTTTCGTCTATATGTGTGTGGATACGCGCGCAATCGACACGAGGGGGGTTCATTTTGCGCAAAGCGGCAGGCCTTATTATTATTTCTTCAATATCCCTAGTCGGACTGGTGTCTGGCTGTGCTACATACCCGTCTGCAACACCGTTAACGGGACAGAGTGTCAAAACCCAGATCGACAGCAATACACCGCAGGTAGCGGAGCAGGCGCGAGCAGCAAACATACGCGTCGTCACAAGTCATCAAACCACTTCGGAAGTTTCTTTTACCTTGTCGGAATCTATTCATGACTTCCGGGTTCTCGCTGGCAGCCCTAAACCTATTCTTAGCAAGACTGGCCAATCCATCGTGTTTCAACGCGGCCAATCAACAACCCAGACCGTCACACTGCTCGTGACTGCAGGAAACGGGGACACACAGACACTGACGTTCCGTATTCCGCCCATGACCGTCTCGACTGCCTCGCAGGTGTCAGGGACGTCTGCATCACCAGGCAAATCTCAGTCGGGCAAGTCTCAATCAAGCACCTCGCCGATTGCACCCACATTCCCAGTGCAAGCGGGAACGCCAGCCAAGGTCGTCTACTTTGGTCCTCCAACCGGCCGACACGTCTACATCACGGTCGATGATGGCTGGTTTCCAAGCCAGCGTGTCCTCAACCTGATGCAGCAGCACGTACCGATTACAGCCTTTCTCATCAAAGATGCTGCTCGGGAACATCCAAACTACTGGAAGGCGTTTGTTCAAGCTGGTGGCGTCATTGAGGACCACACCGTGAGCCACCCGTGGCTAACGAGGGTTCCCTATCAGCAGGACCTTTTCCAGTGGCAAGACCCAATACAGACGTATTCAAACTGGTTTGGGCAAACTCCAACGCTTGGGCGTCCACCGTACGGTGCCATCGACCATAACGTACTGGTCGCCGCGCACAACGCAGGTCTGCAGGCCATCGTGATGTGGAGCGCTGAGTTCAGCCCTACAGACCCGTCAGCAGGACTACAGACCTGGAACCACAAACCACTTAGTGCAGGCGAGATTGTCCTACTCCACTGGCAACCAGGACTCTATCAACAAATGGAACAGGTGCTTGCAGAGTGCAAAAGCCTCAATCTGGTTCCCGCACCACTTGTCCTGAACGGGCCACAATCGACGACGGCGACACCCACTACTTCTTCGAAGACTGGGTCTGCGACTTCTACAAAGACTGGTGCCGCCACGACTACGACTGCTTCCACTACGACCACAAGCGCGGTATATGGTAGTCAACACAAATAGGCGGTCTGCCTTATAACTGTCGCAGGGCCTGGTCAGCCTTCCACTTTGCAATATCATGATCAAACGGGAGCGTGCCGGTGTACGTGGCGGCGAGCTTCTTCGCATGTAAGATGGACGCTCCGGCTTCGTCGGTATTCCGCTTGGCGCCTAAGAGTAACGCACCATAGGAAAACCAGGCGTCGGGGTGTTCGGGACAATCCATTGTCACACGTCTCAACACCTCTAGCGCTTCGTCGACATGGTTGGTAAGTGTGTAGCAATAAGCCAGTTGTGATCCGATGAGGGGCAGTAGTGGTGCATCTGTTGCGCCCCTGCCTAGCTGGTACGCCTTCATGAGGTGAGGAATCGCTTCGGTGTACCGGTGGTTGATGGACAACTCACGACCGTGATAGTACAAACTGGTGAAATCGGAGGCATCCTCATGAATGACTCTTTGAAGTAGGGCAATGTTCCGTTCCATTTTGCCGGGGAGATTCACCTGATTCGGGTCATAACCTGAGTGCATGAGTCGAATGCGTACTGATAAGCCCATCGGCTTTTGAACGCCTGTAGATGCGAGCACCTGTGGTGCCTCGTGAATCTGCCTCTTCCACTCGAAGTACTGTCTGGAAAACAGTCGAGGTACGGGGTAAGGGCTGAGAGATCCGCCGTTCTGATTCATCTGGAGGGCAAAAATGAGGGCCACACTTTCCTGGAACAGGGCAGCCGCAGTGCGCACTGAAACCTTGTCTTCTGGATAGAGTATCTCGTCCGAGTCGACGGAGAAAATCCAATCATGATGCGCCAGTGAAAGCGCATAGTTCCTGGCTTTCGAAAAGTCATCTTGCCAGGGAAAGAAGTGAACGGAGATTCCGAACGATTGAACGATGGAGACGGTGTTATCTCTCGATCCGGTATCTACCACGATAATCTCATCAACCGCCCCTTGTAGGGCGGCCAAGCATTCGGCGATGGTATTTTCGTTGTCTCGTGTCAGTACACAGGCGGACACAGGTACATGAGGCACCTGAAGGAGCTTCAAAACCTGTGTGTCATCCCGTCCTTCGGATACGGCATGTGCATCGCGTAGGGCGTCAGACTCCCACGGCGCGTACGGGTTAAAGAGCAGTGCCCGACGAAAACACAACTCAGCCATCCGGCCCCGCCTCAGACCAACCATCGCTTGGCCTAGAAACGTCCATGCCTGTATGTCTAACGGATCGGTCTTTAGTCGTTCGATGCAGGCGTATCGCACACCGTCATACTGTTTGTGTTGTAAACTTTGAATGATGTTGTCGTTGGTCTTCATGGCTCCATCGTAACACAAGCAGGTTCCGCGTGAGAGACGGCTGGTAATCCGGATCGGGCATCTGGGAATCGGACATGATTCGATAGAAATCTATCAACCACATGATGGCGAATTAGGGTATGATGATAGTACTCAGTAAAACAACCCCAATTTTTTGTCGATCGTTGCAACTCCCCTGGGCTCATAAACGTCAAATTTATTAGTTTTTTAAAATTTCACCACATGGGCCCCAGAATTTTATTGTATGTTGTCGAACATTGTTGATGTACGGCGTGTCTACATTTACGGGGCAGCCGTTGACAGGACACACGTAGTAGACAGAGATGGAGTGAATGGTAATGAAAAAAATTGTCCTCGGCCTCGCTGCAACGACCTGCCTGCTGTTAGCTGGGTGTGGTGCTGGGCCAAACGCACAGGGAACGCCACCGAGTTCAACCGGCGGAAGCACTGGACAAGTCGGGGGTACAGGAAACACTTCGAGTGGCAACGCTACGAGTAATCAGGTTACTGCAAACACGTCTGCCCCTACGCACACGACACTACAGCCCTTTACTGGATTTACTACGCAAGGCATCGCTGTGGACGTGCCTGCCGGTTGGAAGAAGGCGACCACCACCGGTGGAGATTACATAGCTGTCACATTTACGAACCCGCAAAATCACCTAGAGAGCGTACGCGTTCTGTATTCAACCTGTGTCGGGTGTTACATGAATTCAAGCGGTCAGCCGGACCCAAGGCTCGTGGTTGGCGAGAAGAATCCAACCAACGTTCAAGTTCAAGGGACAGGCGGTTTGGTTGCCACTTATGATTTCCCCGTGTCAGGCAGCACCTATGTGGGCAAAGGGATGGTGCAAGTGAGCAACAACCAATCTGGATATGCTGAAATTGACATTGCAGTGGGTCAAGAACATCAGACACTGGTGAACTCCATCATTAAGAGCTTCAATTACTCCTCGTAGACTCACGGTGTCGCGTGAAAATATCTGTGAAAAAGGGGTCAGAGAATTTTGAAACGAACCATACCCTTGTTCGCCCTGTCGTCGTCGTTTGCACTCGTGCTGTCGAGTCACGCCGTCTGGGCCTCCACACTCCCTTCGAAATCCTTGTCGACAAGTTCGAAGGCCATTTATTTGAACGGGAAACTCGTGTCGAAACCGAGCGGATTTGTGAAAAACGGCACGACGTATGTACCAATTTGGTACGTCGGTTACGCTTTGTCTCAGGCGGGAATATCGAATACATGGAAAAATGGGGTCATGAATTTCACAGTTCCGTCGCTGACCGGTCAAAAGCTTACCGCCGGAGCTTCGACGTCGGGGACTGTGAAGATGGCGATTAATGGTCAGGCCGTTGAGGCTTGCGACGGCATAGCTGCGATTGACCCTGCGTCGAATCAACCCACAGAATACCTCCCAATCTGGTATGTGATGCAGGCGCTCAATCAGATGCAGGTTCAGTCTAAATGGGACGGAACAAATTGGCGTTTGGCGACGACAAATACGTCATTGAACACGGGAAGCGGTTCGTCGGCCGGTAGCAGTTCAGGCTCAGGCTCAAAGTCAGGTGGAACCTCAAGTACAGGTTCGGCCTCGACGGGTGGTCAATCGTCTGCAAGTGGCACGGGTACATCGGGAAAGACATCAGCAGGAAGCGGATCGTCCGCATCGAGCAACCCCGCAGGGTCCGGTTCAAGCACGGGTTCAAGCTCAGCGTCTGGTTCCACCTCGCCATCTGGGTCAACTTCGACATCTAGTTCCACTTCGAGCAACCAGTCTGGCTCCACATCCGGGGCTGGGTCATCTGGGACATCGTCCACAGTCAGCGTGAGCGACCTGATTGATTCTATCTTAGGAACGACGTCTTATACGCAGCTGCCGCAGCTTACTGTGGGGAGCAGTGGCCCGTACGTGAGTGTAGTACAGTCTTTTCTCAAACAATTGGGGTACCCCGCAACGCAAAGTGGCCAGTTTGACGCAGTGACGCAAATCAACTTGGAACAATTTCAAAATGCAAATGGGTTGACCAGTAACGGTGTCGTGGATTCCGAGACATGGAAGGCACTTCAGCAAGCCGTCTTGCTAATGGATGCGCCCCCCGCGCAGACCTCGACATCTTCGTCTTCAACATCATCCACATCTTCGTCGTCATCTTCTTCATCGACGTCACCCATCCCGTCGCAACCGACTGGAAACGGGTTTACGAATGTGGACCTGCGCTATCCTGCGCCGGCGAACATCAATACCAATTCCATTAACTCCTACCTCCAACAGCACGGGGCACCGCTAACAGGGCTGGGGCAGACCTTCATGAATGCCCAACAATTATATGGAATCGACGCAAACTACCTTGTCTCTCATGCAGTTCTGGAGAGTTACTGGGGCAAAAGTCAGATTGCTCAGTCGAAGAATAATCTGTTTGGCTATGGGGCGTATGATTCAGCACCTGGTCAAGATGCAGGGCTGTTCCCAAGCGAAGAGTATGCGATTCTGTTTGAAGGCTGGGTTGTACATAACAGCTACTTGACCCCTGGTGGTAGTGAGTACGTCTCGCCAACGCTTGTAGGCATGAATGTCCACTATGCGACGGACCAGCAGTGGGCGAATTCCATCGGATCGTTGATGGGACAACTGGCGTCATCGGTCAATGACACGGTCGCCAGTTATCCGCAGTACAACCCTGGAAACCAACCACCCGCACCAACGTCGACACAAGAACCGGTTTATTATACCAACGCGACGGCAACGGTTCAGTCTGTCCCCAACTACCCGGGCTTGCCCTATTACTCTTCGCCCGGAACGGGAGATCAAGAGATGTATGTGGGGACGCTGCAACAGGGGGACAGCGGAGCGAACGTTGCTGCTGTTCAGGCCTTCCTCGACCAGACCATGAATGCAGGGCTGACCCAAGACGGGCAGTATGGTCCGCTGACGAAGCAGGCAGTCATCGCATTCCAAGCGGCACATAACCTGCCGCAAACCGGACAGTGGACGTACACCATGTGGCAGATGTTCATGCCCATGCCAGCCACAATTCCATCGGGACAAACGGTCACGATCAGCAAAATTGAAATGGGTATGGCCAATGGTCTTGTCGCCGAGTGGGACTATGTGAATGGTTACGGCTGGGTGGACTCGCAGTACCTCACCATGCAAAACGTCTACCGCGCGATTTCTCTGCAGCCGGAGAGCATTAATACCACCATTCAAGTCTACGGACAGGACAAGCAAACCGTCATCCAAATCATTCACTCTGGGGACTTTGTCGTCGCAACTACGGCCACACCGCAAAACGGGTTCTTCCCGGTAGAAGTATGTGACCAAACTACGGGCCAAGTCGAACAGGGTTACATCTCTGCGGCAGAAGCCAATCTGGTGCAATTGCAGTAGACGCTACTTCACCTTAGAACCAGGAGGTCCACCATTTTGATGAAGAGAAAACAGTTTACTGCCGGGCTCGGGACGGCCAGCTTGCTGTCGACATTGTTGCTCGGCAGCACAGCTGCACTTGCGGCAACCGGAGCCGGTACGACAACGACAAATGCAACAACGAATTCGGCGATCACTGCGCCGTCTGCATCCGCAACCGTGTCTGATTTGATGTCGGGTGCCAGCGTTCAGGTATCCACGGTCGGCCCCACCGATACCACGTTTCACAGTCAAGAAGCTGCATACAACACGCCGCTTGTTGGGTCTAACTCATGGCACGGATTCCTGCGCCAATCCGCTCGTAATATCACGGTAAATCTCGACGGCTATCATGCACTCAACACGATTTCCATTCAGATGGAGCAACAGGGGTCGCTTGGTATCTACTTTCCCAACCAAATTCAGTTTGAGGCGTACAACAATGGAAAGTGGTATACGATTGGGACCGTTCATCCTGCGGTACCGACAACGAACGTGGTCACGAACGTCCAAACCTTTTCCGTGAACGCATCGGGGATTACTGCACAAAAGGTCCGCATCCATTTTCCGGTTGACGTGTGGGTATTCGCTCGCAACGTGGACGTCCAAGGCAACCTTGCCACAGCAACATCGGCATCGATTCCCACAACATTGAATCCGGTGCCGTCTGAAGGTACAAGCCCAATGCTGGCAACGTCTACAGCTGCGCACGGCATTCACAATATGCTTTTGGTGTACACAGACGGTGCCACTGCCTCGCAGTCGGTGTGGTCGACCTCAGACTTTCTGCCGATGGTGGCGCATCAACAGCCAGACGGAACGCTGAACGGCGAGATGTTTGATACGTTCTTGTTCCTGCCCTATAACTCTCTGAAAGACACACAAGCAGGGTGGTCGGGGTACATCACCAATTTGTTCGCGCCGAATCAGCAACTGTCTGCTTTGAACGCGGCGGTTGCACAAGCCAATCAAGCACTGAACACACCGAACCGCAAGGTGAAAGTGGTTTTGACGATGCCGTATCCGAAATTTGGTGACGGCAACTGGGGCACGATTAACGGTCAGGAAATCAACTTTAGCGGATCTGTGGGCGACCCCGTAGCGCGCGGCGCACGCGACGCAGCGATGTCCTGGTACTTGAACCTGTTGCTTCAAAATTGGACTTCTGCTAACTTTACCAATTTACAACTCGCCGGGATTTACTGGGGTAATGAGCAGGTTGACTACAGTGCTCCAGGAGAGGTGCAAATCGTCCAGGATGCGGTCAGCGATGTTCACCAACACAACCTGCCGATTTTTTGGATCCCGTTCTACGATGCCTCGGGACTCGACAGTTGGCGGTCATTTGGTTTTGACGCAGCTTGGCTGCAACCAAACTATGTGGAACTGGGAACGAATAATACCTCCCGTCTCACCAACGCGGAACAACTGGCGGCGACGTATGGACTAGGCATGGAACTCGAGGTGGCAACGGGCGCGATTACGCCAACCGCGGCAACCTTTTACAACAACACCATCAACCAACTCACGCAAGATGAGTTTGGGGGCGGTGTGTCACACGCGTTTTACGCCGGCAGTAAAGGGCTGGTTCAAGCGGCGCAATCGTCTCAGCCCTACCTCCGGGCCGTCTATGACAACACCTACAACTTCATTCAAAACACCAGCGTAAAATAACACAGCATGAAACGGAGACTTTAACGTGAAATACAATCGGGAACGGTTTTATGCGACTGTCGGGGTAGGGGTTGGCGTCGCTGCCATGGGGCTGATGACTGCTTTGGTCCCTGCTGCCTATGCAAGCACAAAAACAGCCACAACTTCAACCACAAAACCAACGACAACATCAACAGCAACAACAAAGACAACATCAACAGGAACAACAAAGACAACCACGTATACCATGAAAACCGCAAGCATCGTATGGCAGGGAAAGTCGTTTTCACATCCGGATTCGTTTGTGTCGGGTGGGACCACGTATATGCCGATTTGGTACGTGAGCCAACTGCTGTCGCAAATTGGCGTGCAAAGCACGTGGAACGGGCAGACGTGGAGCATCACAGCGCCAGCGAGTCTCGCGCCAGACCTAGAAAACGTGAATCCAGGCAAGGGCCCGATGAATGTCACGTTGAACGGCACCGTCGTTGAACGAGTAGCTGGATTGGTGGCGAAGGACCCCAGTTCGAAATCGAACACCACCTTTATGCCCATTTGGTACATCATGCAACTCTTAAAGCGCGTTGGCGTGCAGTCCACCTGGAACGGCGCCACCTGGGGACTGACACAGACGCGCAGCGTCTCCATTGTACCCGGGACAACCAAGGCTGGGTTCATCCAGGACTTTATGATCACGCTTGGCATCCCGGCAGATTGGAGTGCAGTCGTTCAGCCTGCCCCGCAGAGTACACCTGCAGGAAGCACATCAAGCACATCAAGCACATCAAGCACGTCAAGCACGTCAAGCACGTCAGGCACATCGGGCACATCGGGCACATCGGGCACATCGGGCACATCGGGCACATCAGGGTCATCAGGGTCATCAGGGTCATCAGGGTCGTCAGGGTCGTCAGGGTCGTCAGGGTCGTCGGTGCCTGCATCTACCGGAACCCCATATGACGATGTGAAGGCAACAGACAGCTCGTGGGCCTACATCAGCGCTGCGGTGCAAGATGGGTTCATTTCACCGGATAGTCAGACACATTTTGGTGCTTCCGATGCCGTGACTTTGAATATGGTGGACAACATGTACTGGACGTGGCTCAATATGGGGCATGTCTCGTACCAACCCGGTCAGTCTGTCGCTGGTTGGGCACAGTCCATCGGACTAAACCCAAGTGGTGTCAGTAACACCAGCCCTTTGACCAGCGCGGAGGTCACACAGGTGCTTGGAAATCTTGAGGCATTGACACATGGCTTCGCAAAAACGTCAAATGGGACAGCTACCCTGTGGCATATCTACTATCCGCCGCAGGATGAGTACAACGCGACGTTCAGTCAATTGACCGTGAGCGGAAGCCCTGTCTACTCGCAGTCGAATGCCAGTCAGGTGATAGATAAGGTCTACCAGTTCTTCAACAGCATCACTGTCACCCCATCCAGTGACAACCTCGTCATATCGATGCCAAGCACAGTCAATAAGCCGTACTTTGCCTATGCGGGGACAAGTGGGGACATCAACTACAACCTGTTCAACGGTGACGGCGCTTCTTGGGTCAGTGAACCCGTCTTTGATGGCCGCAACATTGTCGCTGCAGACCTTCCATCCAATGTCACACAGGTGCTGCTCCGCGTACCGAAGGCCTCCGGGGTGACACTCTCGTTCAACGAGCAGTTACCGTCTCTCGGTGGGTCAGTGACGCTGGGTGAAATTCAGATATCATGGACTTCGTCAGGTGTGGTTGTCAAGCGCCTGAGTCTCAACTAGAACCGTACGCTTTATCTCTTCTCAAGAGACGACTGGAAGGGCAATCCCGGCAATGATAATGGTTGCCGGGAAGACCACTACAGAGCGAAGATTGCAAGGACCTCAGGCATGTGCCGCAGGTCCTTGCAACGTTTGTCATTTCTCCACGAAAGTCCATAAAACCTCCACACAAAGGCCAACAATTGTTTTTCGAAGAGGCTATACTAAACTTCATAATTGATTTAGTGTGCAAAATATTGGACTCATAGACCTTCGTAAGACTGCAAAGCAATCATCAAATGCCTAGCAACTTTGATGGTCCAGACAGCACACAAGCACGTGGCTGAGGGAAGGGGAATTCATATGGAGCCGCAGGTTGAATCTGGGTCTTCCATTGTGCGACCGATGTTCAAGAAATCAAAGCGCAAATGGCTCTATGCTGGCGCAGCAGTCGTGATTGTTTTGGGGGTGGGCATCCCCGTCACAATGCATAGACTGAAAGGTGGCTCGACGATTTCCGGACCGATGATTTACACGGTAGGATACGGGGACATCGTCCAATCTGTCAGTGCTTCTGGCACCATACAGCCTGCCGCAACGGCAGACCTGAATTTTGCGGATTCAACAAGCACTGTCACACAAATCAACGTAAAGATTGGTCAAACCGTGAAAAAAGGCCAAGTGCTAGCCGTCGAAGACGACTCTACGACCAGAGCCGCTCTGTTGGCCGCCCAGGCTGGTGTTGCTCAGGCTCAGGCAGGGCTTGCATCCGCACAAGCGAATCTGACAAAGACCATGCAAGGGGCAACGAGTTCTCAGATATTGGCGGATAAGCAGGCCATCCAAAAGGCGCAGTTAAGTCTGCAGAGTGCACAGCAGTCGTATCAGACACAACTTGCAGCATCAAAGGACACATCGAGTCAGCAGCAAAAGGTTTTGAGCGCACAGACACAACTACAAACGGACGAGCAGGCAGCAAGCAATACATCGAGCGTGAGTGCCGCGCAATTGCAATTATCTAATGACCAGCAGACCCTCGCAAACGACCAACAGACGCTGAAAAACCTGCAGGCCCAGTACGGTACAGTGACCGAAGCGCAGGTCCAGCAGGCCTGGCAGCAGTATCAGTATGAGAATAGCCTGTCGCAGAAATGGTTGCAGGGTCAACAGGTAGGACAGAATCCATACGGCGCCGCAGACACGCTGGACCAGACAACGTACACCACCTTGAGTACGGAATACTCGGCTTTGCAGAAGGCCGAGCAGGCCGTCACCACCGACCAACAGGCGATACAGAGGGATCAGCAAAGTTTGACGAGTGCCCAGACATCACTGGCCCAGGCAAAACAGCGGGTTGTGGTGGATCAACAAAACCTCAAACTTGTGGAACAACAGGTGAACGACACCAGTTCGACACAGCAGGCACTCGCTACTGCGCAGACCCAGATTCAACAAGATCAACTTGCCTTGCAGAGTGCACAAGACCAACTCGCCACAGATGAGCAACCACCTGACGCAGCTACGGTCGCGAGTGCCCAGGCCAGTGTCTCCTCGGCTGAGGCGAACGTGCAGTCGGCACAGGATAAACTCGTTACTGCCCAGATCGCGGAGAGCCAAACGAAGTTGATTGCCCCGATTAACGGGGTGGTGTCGCAAGTGAATGGGCAGGTCGGGCAAACTCCGAGCAGTGGCAGCAAAACGGGTACCACCAGCAGCCCCTTTATCGAAGTCGTCGATACGAATCCGAACGACCTGCAGGTTCAGGTGCAGATCAGCGAGTCTCAGATTGGTGAAGT
Source organism: Paenalicyclobacillus ferrooxydans (assembly GCF_001399675.1). Lineage (GTDB taxonomy): Bacteria > Bacillota > Bacilli > Alicyclobacillales > Alicyclobacillaceae > Alicyclobacillus_B > Alicyclobacillus_B ferrooxydans. Next base: position 132,294 of record NZ_LJCO01000077.1, on the reverse strand, counting down.
TCAGACGGGCGATCCGGTGTCGATGACCGTCGCTGCACTCCCTGGTAAGACTTACTCAGGAACCATCACACAGATTTATCCGACTCCGACAACGACATCCAACGTGACACAGTACACCGCGGTCGCCACAGTCCAAGATACGACCGGGCAACTGAAGGACGGCATGACAGCCAGCGTGAGCATCCAGACTGCGACGGCAAGTCATGTGGTGACCGTGCCGGCCATTGCACTCCAGCAAGAAGGCTCTATCGAAGGCGTGTATGTGTTGGATGCATCAGGCGGAACCAGTGGGAGTGGTGCACAAACCGGCGGTCCATCAGGTCAAGGCGCAGGCAGCAAGTCTTCCGGTGGAAAAAGCGGTCAGGGCGGCTCTGGACGAGGGAACGGCACGAGCGGGGGCTCTGCTGGTCGCGGCAATGGCAGCGCTAGTGGCAATGTATCCGGCGGTTTTGGCGGCGGTGGATTCCGAAATGGCCAGACCGGCGGCTTTAGCGGCAGGTTCACAGGGGGCTCACTCACCAACGGGCTGCCGAAAGATGTTCATTTTCAACCTGTTCAGGTTGGCCTGTTTGGAACCAGTGAAGTCCAGGTCACCTCTGGCCTGCAGGCGGGTCAAAAAATCCTTGTGCAACTCCCGGCAGCTGCCGCAGCGAGTGCCGCCCAGAGTAGTGCCCGTCAGTTCGGTGGACCAGGAGCTGGTGCAGCGCGTCGCCTAGGCGGAGGAGGCGGGAAAGGCTAATGGGCGCTTTGATTGAAATACGGAACCTGGTCCGGCAGTACGTCATTGGCGACGAAGTCATTCGCGCGCTCGACGGCATTGATTTGACCATCCAGCACGGCGAGTTTGTCGCCATTATGGGACCATCCGGTTCAGGCAAATCAACGGCCATGAACATGATTGGCTGCCTGGACTTGCCCACGTCGGGAACGTACGTCATCGATGGCTACGACGTGTCCGGACTGTCTGAGGACCAACTCGCAGAACTGCGCAATCACAAGATTGGGTTTGTGTTTCAAAATTTTAATCTGTTGCCAAAGACGACCGCGCTGGAGAACGTCGAGCTGCCGATGATGTACGCTGGGGTGCCTGCGCGGGAGCGGCGAGCTCGTGCGATTGAAGCGCTTGAGCGCGTCGGGCTCGGCAATCGGCTCGGCAATCGACCGAACGAGTTGTCCGGTGGTCAGCAGCAACGGGTGTCCATTGCTCGCGCACTGGTGAACCACCCCGCACTCATCTTGGCAGACGAACCGACCGGCGCCTTGGACAGCCATACGACGGACGAAATCCTGCATCTGTTCGAGGAGCTACATGCACAGGGCAACACGATTGTCATCGTCACGCACGAGAATGAAGTCGGGGCACACGCAAAGCGCATTGTTCGCTTTCGCGACGGGCGCGTAGAGTGGGATAGCCAAAATGGTCAAGGCCCTCACCTTGAGGCACTTGCGCTTCATGTCCCGGCCGACGAGGGAGGCGGCAGCGCATGATTTGGACGGAAACCTTTCGCGTTGCCTGGCGCAGCATTCGTGCAAGCAAAATGCGTTCGTTTCTCACTATGCTCGGCATCATCATCGGTGTCATGGCTGTGATTGGCAGTTCCGCTGTCGGCACGGGCGCCAAACTGATGATTACGAAGCAAGTCGAGAGTCTCGGCTCCAACATCTTGACGGTGATGCCGGGTTCATCGGGATCGGGCGGGATTAACCGAGGCGTCGGCTCAGCCACCACGCTGACAGCGAACGACGCAAACGCCATTCTCGCGCAAGACCCGCAGGTGGCTGCTGCATCACCCTTGGTGTCAAGCAACGCACAGGTAGTGTACGGCAGCAACAACACATCGACTGCGATTGAGGGGACAAGTGCGCAGTACCCGCAGATCAAAAACATCACGATGGCGGATGGCGAATACTTTTCGCCTGCTGAGGTCACTCATGCATCAAACGTGGCCGTACTTGGAGCAAGTGTACCGGCAACGCTTGGAATGAGACAACCGGTCGGGCAGACCATTTACATCAACTCGATCCCGTTTACGGTCATCGGTGTCGCCGCCACACAAGGTGCTCAGGGATTCCAGAGCCCAGATACCGCCATCGCCATTCCGTACACGACTGCGCAGAACTTGCTGACCGGTACGACAAATGTCCAGCAGATTGTCGTATCGGCCAAGTCTTCCGCTGTGATGGATGAAGCGCAGCGCGAAGTGGCCGCAACCTTGCGCGTGACGCATCAGTTGCTCCCAACCGAAGCCAATGACTTTTCAATTTTGAACCAGGCGACCATCCTCGGGGCCCTCAGCAGCATTACTACCATTCTGACGGTGTTGCTCGACGGCATCAGCGCCATCTCACTGCTCGTTGGTGGCATCGGCATCATGAACATCATGCTCGTATCGGTCACCGAGCGTACACGAGAGATTGGTATTCGCAAGGCCATTGGCGCGAAGAAGGGAACCATCTCAACTCAGTTCCTGCTCGAGTCGCTGACCCTGAGCCTGTCTGGGGCGTTCATTGGAATGGTTGTTGCCGGCGTTGCCGCAGAAATCATCGGCAAGGTGGTACTCAAGATAGGGAACGTGGTCTCCGTACCAGCCATGGTCCTCGCCGTGGTATTTTCCATCCTCGTTGGCATCGTGTTTGGCGTCTATCCGGCGCGCAAGGCCGCCAACCTGAAGCCGATTGAGGCGTTAAGGTATGAGTAAGAAGAGACAACCCATATAGATATCTGTGATGGCCGTGCCACGTTGTGGTGCGGCCACGCTTTAATGATTCGCGAGAGGCCCCAGTTTCAAAGTATATTGCGATGACCGTTTTGGCTTATAGGTCTCACATGCGAACGACAACATGACTACTACCTCCAACCTACAACTCGCTAACGCGACTCACTTACAGCTTGCTTATAACGTGCTTATAACTTACTTACAACCTGTTTACAACTCACTTACAACTGCTTACAATCCATTTACCACCCGCAATGAATTCTTAATACTAGACTCGCCGTTGCCGAATCCCATCCGTATGGTCAAAAGTTCAACAGCCTCCCAAAACCGACCAGACAAGAATTTACATAATGTTCCAAGCACCAAGCTCGTAATATCTTCTCGATACCTTCTGGCGTGTGATAGAATCATAGGGACGAACAGCGTCCGCCAAACTATGACGCAACTCGACATGGCATCAGGGTGAAAACTAGGAGGCTCCGTAGCTTGAAACGATTGGCTTTGACCAGTGACAGGATATTTGGTTTTGCCTACATACTGTTGTTTGCGGTATTCATGGCGATTGCGTTGCTCCATCGAGGGTTGTTTTTTGCGCCTGAAAAGGTGACAGCAAGCACCATCGTCGTTGCAGGCGCACTTGTTACAGGAATTATTGTGACGCTTTATCCACCACTTCGAAAACATTATCGAGTGCCTTGGTCCCTTTGGCTTATGTTTGGTTACACCGCATACGCGTGGCTGACGACGCTTTGGGCGGCAAACGCTGAATATGCAGTACAAGGTGCCTTGATTGACACTGCAGCTGTTGGGTTGGCTGCGTTTGTTCCCTTGCTCACTCGGACATGGCGTGCCTGGCTTCTGTCCATCATTGCGTTTTTCGGTCCGGCGCTTTACCTGTTTGCGATGGGAGCAGCGCTGAAGTACTACAACTACACCAATGCTATCCAAGCGGGCTATATGGATTCCGTTTTCCAGTATCACAACACCTTTGGGGCTTTCTCACTTGCGGCAGCCCTGATTGGGGCCCTGCTCGCGGTACGAGCTTCAAATGTTTATGTGCGCGCCTGGTATCTACTGAACAGTGCCCTCTCAATCGTGGGTGTTGTCGTTTCTTACTCACGGTGGGTTTGGATTTTGACCGCTATCATGATTATCCTTTCCTTTTTGTCACTCATTTCTATAAAGCGGACGCGTGACGGGTTCTATGCATTGGTGTTTGCGGTCTTGCCGGCCTTGGCTGCAAGCCCGTTTGCCCTTTCAGCCATACACCACGCTTCAAAGAAACAGTTTGCCGTTGTCCTTGTCATCGCTCTTGTGGGTGCAATTATTGGCACGCTGGTTCTACTTGGAGTCAGCAAGATCAAGAAGAAATGGCAGCAGGTCGTCATTCCCTCGGTCTTCACGTTTTTTGTGCTCGTTGTGGCAGTCGTGTTGGTCCACAAGGAGGCATCGAAATTCTCCTCTGTCTCAAAACGAATCGGAAGCATCACCTTGAGTAGCTGGAGCATGCGCCAGAGGTTCTGGTTCTACGGTGCCGCCATGCATATGTGGGAGCATAACCCCATCTTTGGGGCAGGTGCCGGTGCTTGGAACGCCAAGTTTCAGGCGTATCAACAGTTTCCCTTCTGGTCCACGATGACCCACAGCGTTGTTATGAGTCAACTCGTGAGCTTTGGGCTGATTGGTCTGATTCTTTGGCTCGGGTTTTTGGCCTTTGCATTTCGCAGCACAGGAAAGATTGTGCGCAAACGCAATGAGGATAGTCTCTTGTCTCTGGCTGCAATCCTTGCCCTTCTTGTGATTCTTCTCCATAGTTTGTTCGACTTTGATATGAACTTTGCCACCGTGGTGTTTGTAGTATTCGTCTTGCTTGCCACGGCAGCGACGCCGTCGCTGCTGCCTGTGTATGAAACGAGTAGTGCAGCAAGAAGCATAGAGAACCATTTGACCAAGAAGGCATGGTGGCTCTTGCTTCCCTGTGTCGCTTCTCTTGGGCTCGTCTACGTTGGCGGCACGCTCGGGGTGTCGGAGATTCAACTTCAAGCAGCTGGTGGAATCACAAACACAGACGCAAAGATCGCGAAACTGCAATCAGCACAGCACTATGCGCCTTATACTGTGCAACCGCACTTGCAATTGGCGGAGATGTATTACAACAACTATCTCCAGTCTCACGCGCTCAGTGACCAGGAAGATGCATGGCGAGAGACGCAGTGGGCGAGCCGACGGGGGATTTGGGACCCGTCAGTACTTGCAACGACAGGAGTCATCGCCTACAACCTTGGGCATATCTCAGAGGCGGTTCACTGGACCCAAGGGTCTTATCAAGACGGAAAGCTAACGACGAAGTACAGTGAGACATTTCTGGGTGTTGCTTTGTGGTCAGGGGTCAGGGAGGCGCAGAAATATCCGGCCGATGCTAAGAGCGTCTTTCAATCCGTTGTCAACACCTATAACGCGGTTCAAGCCAATGAAAATCGGTTGCAGCACTTGCCGAAAGAAGTCCAACAGCAGTGGCAGTTAACGACGGATGCACCGATGACCGTGTACATGGCAACTGCAGAGTATGCACTGGGCAACTTCCAGCAATCTCTCAGCAATTTACAATCGCTGCCAACGACCAATCGTGACCCTAATACCATGAGTCTGGCGCAGATGGTCGGACTGTTGGACAAGGCCAACATGAATCACCAGCCGACAATTAATTTGGTCAGCAAATTGCCAAACAGGTCGCCACAGATGTTGAACGAATTTGAAGCTCTGGCTTCGATTCATAACGGATGATGGCATGCGTTGAGGTTCGATATTTGTCTGATCCTGTATTTTTTGCTGTTATATAGCCTGGCGATTGTGTATACTGATTCTCGCAAAGTTTGTGGTAGGGGGATGCACCAAGGTGTTCCGTACATATCAAGTATTATGGAATCGCCTGTCGCAGTTGATCGATGCAGGCAATGTCATACTGGGTTTCGTTATTGCTTGGTATATTAAGTTTCGCTCCGGATGGCTACCCTTCGGGGGGCACTATTCGTTTTTTTATTACCTACCTATTATGATGGCGGCGGTTCCTCTATTCTTATTATCGAATTGGGTAATGGGACTGTATAGGGCTGGCAGATCTCACTCTTTTTGGCGGATGACTTCTGTCCTTATCCGCAGTCTAGTGCTTGGTACCGTCCTGTTCATGAGTTTTCTCTACATTGCTCGTGCTCCGCAATTTTCTAGGTCTGTACTTCTAATGTTCAGCCTTCTAGTTTTATTGCTGAACTATCTGAAATATGTTGGGGTGCAACTTGCGCTTCGGATTATACGAACACATGGTTACAACAAACGGTATGTTGTCATCGTAGGCTGGACTGAAGCGGCTAATAGATTCATTCGCAATCTGCAATATAATCCATGGTTCGGCTACCACGTATTCGGGTACGTATCAAACACTGAGGCTACCCCACAAGTACCATACCTGGGTGACATTTCGAGCCTCAAGCACGTACTTGAACACAATCTTATTGATAATGTCCTGATATGTTTGCCGAGGACAGAAGCGTCCTTAATGCTTGCCGTCGTTGCTGAGTGTGAGTCCGCAGGAATTCAGTCTCTCATTGTTCCGGATTACTTCGACATCTTGCCAGCGAATCCTCGTTTTGAGAACTTTGCGGGAATGCCACTCATTGATACAAGGTATGTTCCATTGGATGACGCAGTAAATGCCGGCCTTAAGCGAGTCTTTGACATCGTGTTTAGCGTTCTTGTCCTAGTCGTTCTCTCACCGCTGTATACAGCCATTGCCATTGGAGTCAAGCTTACCTCTCCGGGTCCGGTACTGTTTCGGCAAGAGAGGGCTGGACGCAATCGGCGGACCTTTCGGATGTATAAGTTCCGCACGATGGTCTACTGTCCATATGAAAACCAAGAAGACGACGGCATGTGGACAGTACCTAATGATCCTCGTTGCACGAAGTTTGGTCGGTTCCTTCGTAAGACCAGTCTAGATGAGTTACCACAATTTTGGAATGTATTATTGGGAGACATGAGTATTATTGGGCCAAGGCCAGAACGCCCTGGATTTGTCGAGAGATTTCGCGAAGAAGTACCGCGATATATGGTCAAGCACCGAGTGAGGCCTGGTATTACAGGGTGGGCGCAGGTTCACGGATGGAGAGGAGATACTTCTATTCAGCGCCGTATTGACTATGACCTCCAGTATATTGAAAATTGGTCGTTTTCGATGGACCTTAAAATTGTAATTCGAACCATTCGCGGTGGGTTTCGCAAAAATGCCTACTGACCAAGAAACTCGAGTTCAGGTGCAAATTGTCACGTACAACAGCATCAAAGTTATCGACAAATGCATTGAGTCGGTTTTGGGGCAGACGATAATTCCTGCTTATGTTGTAATTGTTGACAATGATTCAGATGACGGTTGTGCTGATTTTATGGAGGCCAAGTACAAAGATGTTACGATCATTCGAAACAAGGAAAATCTCGGGTATGCTGGCGGGCACAACGTTGGATTTCGGTTGGCTATTAGCCACGCAGTGGACTATGTTTTGACCCTAAATCCAGACGTAGAGTTGTCCGGCACTTATATTGAGTGTCTCTTAAAAGAAGTGGACAAGAGATTAGGTATCGGGGGTGCAATAGGCAAACTCTTGAGGCGAGGTGATGGACGTGCTATAAATTCCTCTGTTATTGACAGCACGGGACTCTACATGGGAAGTTTTTTTCATGTGCGAGACCGCGGAGCTGGACAACTGGATGGTGGGCAGTATGAAGTTACTCAGGAAGTGTGGGGCATCTGTGGGGCGGCAGCCTTCTATAGGGTGTCGATGTTAACTGATCTGATGCATCTGGGGAATGTTTTCGATGAGGAGTTCTTCCTGTACAAGGAAGACGTGGACTTGTGCTGGCGTGCACTGCGGAGGAACTGGAAATTCCTTTACATCCATGATGCACTGGCTTTTCATGACAGAGGATGGACAAAATGGTACAAAATGGACCAGATGGCGATTGTACACTCCTTTTCCAACCAGGTGGCGATGCTGATACGGCACATACCACGTGTCTCTACGATGCTTCTAATTAGTGTGCTGATGGAACTGTGGCGCTACGCAGTTCTGTGGATTTTGAGGCCAAAATCGGCGCGTAAGGTTGCAGGGTTAGTTAGGAAGTCTTGGAAGCATCACGTGGCGGAGCGGACACGGTTGCGAGAAGCCGATGCTGTGGGAGAGGAGACGCTGTATGATCTCGGTTATCCTCGTAACTTATAATTCTATGTCCGTGCTTCCGGATTGCCTGGCGTCGCTAGAGATCAATCCAATTGCTTCCGAATTGGAGGTTGTTGTAGCTGACAACGCTTCATCAGACGGTACCCTTCGATGGTTGATGGAATACCAGAAGTCTCATAGTTTCCTGTTTGCTAGTTTCCAACTGTTAGAGTTGAAACGGAACACAGGATATGCCTATGCCAATAATCGCGCCATAGAACAAGCACGTGGCGACATGGTATTATTGTTAAACCCAGACACGGTTGTAGGCTCGGATGCAATAGTATCGTGTAAAGAGGTGTTAGAACGGGATAAGCAGATTGGTGCTATTGGGTGTAGGTTGATCCTGCGGGACGGCTCGTTAGACAGAGCGTGTAAACGTTCATTTCCCACGCTGTGGAATAGCTTTAGCAGGCTATCAGGATTGTCGCTCTTGTTCCCTAGATCCCGATGGCTAGCAAGTTATAACTTGACATACTTGGATGAGACGAAGTGTTACGATGTCGACTGTGTCTCTGGTGCCTTCATGATGGTGCCCGCTTCCGTGATCAGCATCGTGGGTGCGCTTGATGAAGAGTTCTTTATGTATGGAGAGGATATCGACTGGTGTTATCGGATCAAAGACGCTGGTTATCGCGTGTGGTATGAGGGCGCAGCTACTACCTTGCATCTCAAAGGCGGGAATGGTGGCAAATCCACAACCACGTCTTTACTTTATTTCTACGGCACAATGGGAATGTATTACCGAAAGAGACATCCTACTCAACTCGGATTTTGGGGGTGGACTGGGCTTCGTATCATATTGGCGGTGGTATATATCGGACATAGAATGTTAGCTTCGCTGAGAAACAACAAAAGAACACCTATGTAAAGCTGTTCTTAGAATATAGCCGATCGTCTACTGTGGATCCGTTCGATGCTCTTTGACAAGGCTGGGCAGGGGGAACAACCCATGAAATAGTCAAAGCGAGCCTTCCGATTGTTGATGTCAAATCGTGTCGAATGGTGTGGTACAATACCACAAGTTGCCTAATACTATTGGTCTTTGGACTAGAGTGGAGTTGTTTAATTGTGTACACGGACCTCCTTTTCAATCTGGTACGGAGGGAGCTAAAGCTGAAGTACAAAGGAACCGTACTTGGTTTCTTTTGGTCTTTACTGAATCCGCTCTTGACATTGGTTACTTACGGTTGGGTATTTGGGGTGTTGTTAAAATCAAGTGTGCCGCACTATACGATGTACTTGATGGCAAGTCTAATTCCGTGGAATTTCTTCTCAGTTACTTTAACGTCCTCAGTGAGAGCTTATACCGACAACTCTACCCTTATTACCAAGGCTCGTTTTCCGCGCGTCATTTTGGTATATAGCACTATACTTTTCAATGGAGTCGTGTTTGCAATGACGTTATTGGTGGTTATGGTTGGTATGTATGTTTTCCATATCCCATATACGTTAAGGTTGCTCATGCTGATTCCGGCCATAGCTGTCCAATTAATACTCTCAATAGGCCTGGGTGGAATCTTGGCTGCTATGAATGTTAGATTTCACGACACCGGACACTTGGTTGACATTCTCGTCATGCTGTGGTTCTGGCTCACCCCTGTGGTGTATGGTTGGCAGTCTATTCCGACCAAGTATGTCTGGCTGATGTCCTTTAACCCTTTTTCGTTTGTTGTCAATCTTTATCAATATGCTGTTTTGGGGCAAGGGCTTATGGTTAACACCTATATCAGTATGGGGATTATCGTAATCATCGTTTTGATATTTGCTCTAACCTATCGAAGGTATGCTTCCAAGATTGCGGAGTGGATATAAGGAGGTCGCAGGGTGATAGAGATACATGGAGTTTCAAAAGAGTTTGACCTGTCGAAGGATAGACGTATTTCTCTAAAAGAGTGGTTTGTCGCTCCGGACCACGAGGAGAAACGTATTTTACGAGTCTTAGACAATATTTCTTTACAGGTCAACCCGGGCGAATTGATAGGGGTTGTTGGGGAGAATGGGGCTGGAAAGAGTACTCTACTCAAGGTGATTGCAGGTATCTTAACTCCAACTGAAGGCCATATCGAAACCAGTGGCACGGTTGCTTCGATTCTAGAGGTGGGTATCGGTTTCCATGGTGAACTTACAGGACGCGAAAACGCTTTTGTTTACGGTAGTCTACTTGGTGTCCCGCGTTCTGTGATGAAACGCCGGATGGGGCATATCGAAGAATTCTCTGGAATTGGTCAGTTTTTGGACGTCCCGCTTCGGAAATATTCTACGGGCATGCAGATGCGTCTCGCATTTAGCGTGGTTCTCTCAGTCGACCCAGACATCTTTCTTCTAGACGAGGTCTTTGCTGTAGGTGATCAAGATTTTCAAGAAAAGTCACGGAATGCCCTCACTGATCTCGTTAAACGTGGGAAGAGCATCCTTCTGGTCACCCATGACTTTGCCTTGGCAAGCTCAATATGCACAAGGGTATTTTATTTGACTAAGGCTGGTCATATTATTGAACTGAATCGTCCTAGGAATGCTGAAGAAATATCCTCGCAAATTCTTGGCATCCATTCTAGACAACTTGCATGACTATGAATGATTTCCAAACACTGAATGAGGTGATAAGATTTGTATGATTTTCTGGTAGTTGGAGCTGGGTTTGCAGGTAGTGTATTAGCGGAGCGGTTGGCAGACGCTGGCAAGAAGGTGCTTATTGTCGACAAAAGGAACCACATTGGAGGCAATGCGTACGATTTCTACAATGAACACGGGATTCTCGTGCACAAATATGGCCCGCATATTTTCCATACAAACAGTGAAAAGGTATTTCATTACCTGAGTCGCTTTACCGAGTGGCGTCAGTACGAGCATCGTGTGTTAGCTAGTGTTGATGGGCAATTGCTGCCAATGCCGATTAATGCGACTACGATCAACAAATTTTTTGGCGTGAATCTAAACCACGACCAAGTAGAGTCATTTTTGGCCCAACGGCGTAATTCTTTTGACCGAATAACCAACTCTCAAGAGGTCATTCTCGCAAAAGTGGGAACTGAGCTCTACGAAAAATTCTTTCGTGGGTACACAAAGAAACAATGGGATCTCTACCCTGAACAGTTGGATGCATCAGTGTGTGCACGTATTCCTATCCGTACAAACGCAGACGACCGATATTTTACCGATATATATCAAGTTATGCCTGCACAAGGTTATACAAAGATGTTTGAGCGGATGCTCAATCACCCGAATATATCGGTATTATTGCAGACAGACTACAAAAAAATTCAGGAAGAGGTCAGATTTAATGAACTAATTTATACGGGTCCGATAGACGAATACTTTGATTATGTGCGTGGGCCTTTGCCGTATCGTTCTCTGAGGTTTGATTTTGAGACGCACGAGGTATCAACTTACCAGCCGGTTGCTACGATTAACTACCCGAACTCGTACGATTTTACGCGTGTCACAGAGTTTAAATATCTAACAGGACAAACACATGCTAGGACAACCATTGTGAAAGAATTTCCAACTGCAAATGGAGACCCTTATTATCCGATTCCTACCCCGGAAAATGCGGAAGCCTATGAGCGGTACAAGGCGGAGATTGGTAAATATGATGCGGTTCACTTTGCGGGGCGATTGGGCACATATCGGTATTACAACATGGATCAAGTTGTAGCCCAATCGTTGACCCTTTTTAACAACTTGATGTCCAGATAGGGGCGGCGGGTTAGATGAGTAAAATTGCAGTCATTATTGTTACCTGGAATAAAAAGGAATATGTTCTTAACTTACTCGAATCATTGGAGAACATTGAGAAGCACCACCTAGACATCGATTGGCTAGTAGTTGACAATGCCTCGACGGATGGAACGATGGAAGAATTGAACAAGCGGTACCCAGAAGTTAAGGTTATCCACAACCAAGAGAATTTGGGAGGAACCGGAGGCTTTAATACGGGGTTGAAAGCTGTTCTTGAGTTGGGGGGGTATGACTACATATGGTTACTTGACAACGACGTTGAAGTAGCTAAGGATACGCTTTCACAACTTGTGAATACTTTAGACACTCACCCGGAGGTTGGTGCTGTCGGGTCGCAAATGAGGCAACTCGATCATCCTGATATTATCAATGAAAATGGCGGTATCGTCAGTCCTGAAGGCAATGGCCTTATTCTTTTAAATCATCGTATGCGTGTTGACGAGTTTAATCGGTTACCGGAATCCCAAGGTTTGCTAAAGGTTCACTACTGTGCTGCTGCCAGCCTTTTGGTCAGATTTTCCGTGGTTCAACAGGTGGGGTTATGGAGTGATTTCTTCATCCACTTTGATGATGTTGAGTGGTGCTTACGCATACGTGGGGCGGGGCATGATATTGTCTGTAACCCGCGATCAGTGATTTGGCATCTGTCCGCGGACAGTAAGCCACTAACGTGGATACTGTATTATGACGTGCGTAACTACTTGTATCTCTTGCGAGAGCATTATAACCCGAATCTGGTTCGGGATATGATTCGAAAATACATGAGGATGTCCATTAAAGAAACACTAAAAGGACGGGTCTTCATCGCGAATCTGTATCTCAGAGGGGTTAGAGATTTTCTTGAAGGGAAAACTGGTAAGGCTGAAGGTTCATTGTTGCAGGGGATGGGTGCAGTGAGTTGGGACAACGTTGTGAGAGACTATGTGGATTCGGGAACGCGGTTTCTGTCTACTCCCTACTTTGGCGGAAGACCGGAAGAAGCATTGCTGCAACGGGTGATTTCGTTGACCAAAAACGTTTCGTTGTGGGCTGCGCCAGGAGACCTGTTTGGGTCGGCATTCCTGGTCGGATCTCGTCTTGAATTTTGGCCAGTTAATTATAGGAAACGGGTGTTGTCGATTCTTCATAACTACGCACGAATCAAAAAACTTTACGATATTGGGGTATTTCCTTATGGAGTTCCCGAAACCTTGGTGAATTCAATGTGTCGACGTGTGTATATGACATTGGACGGAAAACTTGTACCACTATCAACAAATCTGAGAAGTGTTATGTTTTCAGTCGCGAGGCTATATTTCAAATGGTTATTTTTGAAGCGCAGGTTGAGGACGTTGCGTAAAACAATGCCAAATTCGGGGGGGGCGTCATGGAAAAGTGCCGTGTCAAGGCCCTTGTAGTTACACGAGACCGAGAAAGGCTGCTTGCTCGGTGCTTGGAGAGATTATTAAACCAGTCCTATCCTGTCGAAGAAATTCTCATTATCGACAACGCCAGCTCTGATGGAACGCAAGACTTGGTTTCCTCTCTTGAGGGGGGGAGAGTTGCTTATCATAGATTACAAAGCAACCAAGGGGGGGCGGCTGGGTATGCCGCTGGTTTGTCTGAACTGACGCAGTCAGACTGGCAAGGTTGGGTTTGGATGATGGACGACGATGCAGAACCGATACAAAATGCCTTGGAAGAACTAGTGAGGTATATAGAAACCAATGAACTGAGAGGTTGCGGCGCGTTAGCGTCAGCTATTTTAACTCCTGGTGGAATACGCGACGTAACGCACCGGGGATGGTTTAACTTGTCTTCTTTGAGGCAATGTCCGTCGCCACATGATTTGTATGAAAAGCAAGATCCCTTCAAAGTCGGATATTCGTCCTTCGTGGGATTACTCCTGAACACCCAGGCAATACGAACTGTGGCTATGCCGCGCAGCGACTTCTTTATTTGGTTCGATGATGTCGAATATTGTCTTCGGTTAGGGGAATTCTACGACATTTTTGTGGTGCCGTCGAGTCTCGTTGTACACCCAAACCCCTTACTCGACAGTAGTCGCAGGTTTTCGTATGGGGAGTTCTGGAAAATGTACTATGACGTGCGTAATACCTTGATTGTTGGACTAGAGTACGGGGATTCTTCTGCGGTGTGGCGCTATTTCCTCGCGATTGGTCTGCGGCGTATCTTAGGTGTTGTACTTTTTGATGATCATAAGCTGTCCCGTATACGGATATTGCTGCGGGGGTGGATAGACGGGCTTCGTAACAGAACGGGCAAGACCCTTGATCCACAAGCCTTTGTGAAGAGAGGTGCGTAAAGCTTGTGCGGCATCTCTGTCGTTATTCCTTCATTCAATGGTTTGAGGTACTTGGTAGATTGTCTACGTAGTTTACGTGAACAAGATCCCCCTTTTTTGGAAATCATCGTCGTGGATAACGCGTCTTCTGACGGTACTCAACAGTATTTGTGCGGTCAAAGAGACGTCATTCCCCTGTTCAATGATACAAATGAAGGATTTGGAAGAGCTGTTAACCGTGGGATTCGGATGGCTTCCGGGCAATACATCTTACTACTTAATCAGGACGCGGTTATTGAGAAGAATTTTGCCGCTCACGCCATGAAGGCTATACAGCTATTTCCGGATGCTGGGGCTATTTCAGCTCTTCTACTTCAGGGTGACAATCCAGATTTGATTGACGGTGCTGGAGATTGTCTTACTCTTTCCTTTCATCCGGTCAAGTACGGTTATGGACTTCCGGCAGTGAATTTCTCATTGGACTCCCGTCATGTTACTTCTGGGTGTGCAGCTGCCTGTTTATATCGTCGTGACGCACTTGAACAGCTCGGCGGCTTTGACGAGGCGATATTTGCATACCTCGAGGACGTCGATTTAGGGCTGAGGCTCGTTCGAGCGGGATATGAAACTATACTGTATCCGCAGATGCTGGGCTATCACCTTGGAAGCACATCCACAGGGTCTCGTTTAAACGAGCAAACGTTGTATTGGAGTGCCAAACATCAGGTCTACATCTATTGGAAAAACCTATCATGGGTGGCTAGGTCACTTCTTTGCCCTATCGTTCTAGTGTCACTTGTTATGAGAGGGACTTATTACTGGGTTCGTCATCGGAAGCGCTCATTTTTAACGGGAATGGTGGACGGTATTGGGCTAATAGCTCAAAACAAAACCATATCTACGGGGCGGCGCATTAAGCCGTTGGGTGTCGCCTTTATCGCTAGTCTCGCCAAGGACACTAAAGCCGTCTGGCTGTATCGAATATCACGCTGGAGAAAGCGGAACTTAGTCTGACATGCGTACTAAACTAGTAAACTTTGAGGTGATTTTCATGGCGTTTCTAATGAGAAAACGTGGGGTTGTGACGCTGGTAGTAGCTGGGGTAGTCGTCGGTTTAGGTGTCGGGTATCCCGTATGGAATGGAGTTGCATTGGCAAACCATCCCTTGAGTCAGGCACCGGTTCAGAACCCGCCTGTAGCTCCCGCCGTGCTGCAGGGCCAACAGATGAACAGCGCAGCACTACCGACAGATTCCGTGAGTTTCTTGAAACGATTTAAGCTACCTCCCCTACAGCGGATGACGAATGCGCAAGTGGCAAAACTCATCACACCGCTTCAGGTGATGCAGCGAATACAGAAGCTTGGGATAAACACGAACGATTTTTTCTATCCGGACAAGCAGTGGAAAAACATCTATAACTCTGAGTATCAAACCGCGGCTTATGTGCCTTCTAACGGTACGGTTTCTTTTTCTGGTACCACTGCGAGCGGTTTGAACCAGTTCATAAAAAACCATCCCAAAACGAGAATCGTGGTTACTGCTTCAAAGCTTAAGGTTGATGAGACGATTAATGTGACGTCAGGCGTAACATTGTACGCGAAGGGTACTGAACTGGTAGAAGGCCAAGGTGTCTCGACTGCGATCGAAGTGCGCAATTGTGACAACGCAGGAGTTGAGGGATTTCGTATTGATACGCCCTTTGACTACGGAATATACGTTATTAACGGGAATGGAATTACTCTTAAGAACAACACGATCACAGCCATAGCCCAACGTCCTGTCGTTGTCATTGGAACCACTAAAAATTTGTATATAGGTAGCAATGTGATTACGAATAATCAACATGGTGGTTTATATATCCAAGGAAATGTCAGCCATGGTGTGATTGAAAACAACGTTATTTCAGATAATTTCGGAGCTTCCAACTGGATGGCAGGTATTGTATTGACGGACGTTCCTGTGACTAACACGTCAAATCCCTTTGCGGGTTTTGCATCCAATCATTATTGGCCAAGCCCTGTTCCAATTACTCAGAAGCTTGCTTCACCACACGACATAGTTGTCGATCGTAACTACGTAATTGGGAATAATGCCAACGGAATCTACTCTGACGGTTCCTACATGAATTATTTTCTGGAGAACCACATTGAAGCCAATGATAAGGAAGGCATGTGTCTAGACAATGGCAGTTTTGGGAACTATGTCGCCGACAACATTGTGTCTCTGAATGGCAATCGCGCACGTCAAACTGAAGAAGACCTAAAGCTTGATGGCGTAGCCCAGTTTGGAAGAGAGAAAAACGGGTCATCTAATGCTAAGCTTCCCGGCATATCGATCGACAATGCAGCCTACAACATAATTTTCCAAAACACCATTAAGAATAATTACGGAGACGGTGTGAAAATTGTCAGAACTGGAATTTTGAATTTAATCGGTGAAAATACGATATCGGATAACAATCGCGGGGTGAATAGCCAATTTCACTTCTTTGGCATATTGCTAGGGAGTGCCCCGGGCCAAGGCACCGATCTGAATTTTACGCCGTCGTATGAGAACATTGTTTTCTCAAATCTTATTGAGGGAGGACACTACTCAGGTATCTTGATAGATACAGGAGACTTTCGTAATGACGTGTTCGACAATGTGATCTTGGGTGCGGAGCATTTTTCAATCGAAAACAACTCAAGTTTGCCCAACGAATTGATCAACAACGATACCAACATTCCATCTAGGGCGATAACCTGGAAAAACACTCAGCCGCCAGCAGCGAAGTGAGTCCATTAATCTGCGCCTCAAGTGCCGGTTTGAGTCCAGTCAGTCACTAAAAATATTAACTGCGTGAAGGAGGCTCTATACCGTAATGAATTCCCTTTATCGGGCTGAGTATCCCAGGCCACAACTACGTAGACTTGAGTGGGAATCATTAAATGGTGTTTGGTCACTGTGTTTTGATGAGAACGACGAAGGGGTTCATGACAGATGGTACGAGGACGGTCCGTTCAACCAGTCGATTGTGGTTCCATTCTCGTACCAATCCCCACTCAGTGGGGTTACCACAGATAAGTCTTACGACATTGTTTGGTATCGCAGAACCTTTTCGATTTCCTCTAGCATGCTCGAACGCAAACTGCACCTTCATTTCGGTGCGGTGGACTATGAGGCATCAGTATGGGTTAACGGGCAACATGTGGCGGAACACAAGGGTGGCTATACCCCTTTCACGGTCGATATTTCGAATGTTGTACTCGAAGGCGATAATGTCGTCGTAGTGCGGGTCCACGATAGTGCTAGTATGGAGCAGCCAAGGGGTAAGCAGCACTGGAAAAGTAACCCGGATGGCATATTTTACACGAGAACAACAGGCATTTGGCAATCTGTCTGGATTGAGGCCACCGGTCATTCATATATTGATGCCCTGAGATTCACCCCGGATGTAGATTCGGGTCAAATTCAAATTGAAATAGATAATGTGCTCTCTCGTGGGGGATCACTTCAGAATTTCTCGGTGGAAGTAGAGATTAGTTTTAGAGACAATCTGGTCGCAAAGGACCTATGTCAACTGACGGATACGAGGATCATTCGAAGTGTTGACTTGAATAGTCATGATGTTAATGGTGCGGGCCGCTTATGGTCTCCTGAGCATCCTGATTTATACGAGGTAGTAATTCGGTTGACAACTGCCGACGAGATTGTCGATGAGGTGTTTAGCTATTTTGGTATGCGAAAGATTTCAGTTGAGAGCGGCAAAGTGTTTCTGAATAATTACCCCTATTACATGAAACTTGTGTTAAATCAAGGATATTATCCTGGGGGCGGGATAACGGCACCCGCAGAAGAACAGATGAAAGAGGACATCCAGTTGATTAAAGACATGGGTTTTAATGGAGTTCGTACGCATCAAAAGGTCGAGGATCCAGTATTTCTATATTGGTGCGACAGATTGGGGTTGTTGGTGTGGGGAGAGATGCCGAGTACATACAGATTCTCTAGTAAGGCCATCTCGAACACCGTAGAAGAGTGGAAAGAGGTCGTGAAACGGGACTATAACCATCCCTCTATAGTTGCTTGGGTACCAGTCAATGAGAGTTGGGGTGTTCCGCATGTGCTATTAGAGGAATCAGAGCAAGCTGCCACATTAGCTCTCTTTTATCTAACCAAAGCGTATGATTCAACTCGCCTCGTGATTTCCAATGACGGTTGGGAACACACAGTGTCTGATATTTGCACAGTTCACGATTATGAGTGGAATCCCGATAGGCTCGTTGAGAGGTACTCCAGCGTTGAATCCATGTTACAAGGTTTACCTGGATTTAAAAATGTTTACGCCCGTGGTTACCATTATAATGGAGAACCAATCATTGTATCAGAATGTGGGGGAATATCGTTCATCGAGGAAACTGATGAAGGGTGGGGGTATTCGAGTGCACGCGACGCTGAAGACTTTATCCGCCGCTATTCTGATGTAGTGACACCATTACTTTCTTCTACGATGATTCAGGGATTTTGCTTTACCCAATTCACTGATATTGAAAGTGAGAAAAATGGCCTCGTAAAGTTTAACAGAGAGCCAAAAGTTCCCGTGGATACCGTTTTCAAAATTAATAACGGGATACCAGTTCACCATGATTAGATTCGGGACGCGACTTTTTGGACGACGGAGCATTGAGATCCGAAATCCCGTTCTTAGTCAGGACAGTCCTGACCCGTTTGTTCTCAGCACGCAGGATGGCTACTTTTTGTATCACACCGGTGTATCGCCTGACGGCAAACACGCTATCCCTATATATCGGTCTGAGGACTTGAAAACGTGGCGTTTCGCTACGTATGCCATTTCGATACCCAGTTCATTTCAAAGTTGGAACAGGTACGACTTCTGGGCCCCTGAGGTCATCCGATTGGGGACTTCGTATTATCTGTACTATACCGCGTCGGCTGACGGTACCGTCGGGACAAGGCACCTGGGGGTAGCTTGGTCAAGAGACCCCAGTCTTCCGTTTCAAGATGCTGGGAAATCATTGCTTCCTTGGCAAAGTATTGATGGACACCCCTTTATTGATGATGATGGGACTTTATATTTGTTTTTTTGTATGGATCAGTGTAATGCGTACTCTGCGGGAAGCATCTATGTAGTACGGATGAATGACCCCACGACTTTCTCAAATGAACCGGTGCTAGCAATGTCTACACCGCGAGCCGATAAGTGGGAAGAGGGACCGTTTGTATTAAAGGTAGGTCCTACATATTTTTTGATGTACAGTTGCGGGGATTGGCGAACTGAATCTTACCACATTGAATATGCCATCGCAGACAATCCCCTAGGCCCATATCGCCGAATACCTACTGATGAAAACCCGGATGCGTTGCTTTGTTCTAATGACTTCGCCAAAGGGCCTGGTCATCATTGTGTCATCAAATCGCCGAATGGCGAAGATTACATCTTGATATATCATGGTTGGGCAGCTGACTTTGTCGGAGGTCGATTGGCTCGAATAGAGAAGTTAAAAGTCGAAGGTGGTAGGTTAAAAAGTACTGGTCCATCGCTAAGGGTTCGTGTGTGAGAGCTCCATCCTGGTAAGATAATCAAATCTCTAGGGCACATATCTTGAATTCCCGGCTTTAATGGTGTTTTAGCAATTCTCTAGGTGACTAGTTAACCATATTTTGGGCTATCCGCTACAAGCGTCCCTTGAATTAGATAGATTAGAAGGGTGAGGGTGCTAAATGCCGTATCCGAAAGTTAAAAAGGCTGTAATTCCTGCTGCAGGACTTGGAACAAGATTTCTCCCGGCCACTAAAGCTATGCCAAAGGAAATGTTACCTATTGTGGACAAGCCAACCATTCAGTATATTCTTGAAGAGGCAATTGCATCGGGTATAGAAGATATTATTCTAGTTACCGGAAAAGGCAAGCGAGCAATTGAGGACCACTTCGACAGAACAGTAGAATTAGAGGAACAACTGATATCAAAAGGAAAGAATAGTCTGTTAAAAGAAATTGAACATATCTCGAGTATGGCACGGATCCATTACATACGACAAAAGCACCCTTTAGGATTGGGACACGCGGTATGGGTTGCCAGGAGATTTATTGGAAATGAACCCTTCGCAGTGCTCCTTGGAGACGATATTGTCCAAGGGAACAAACCATGCCTGAAGCAACTTATGGATGTTTACGATGAGTTTGGACAAAGCGTTGTTGCGATACAGGAAGTGGCAAGGGCCGAGGTACATCGTTACGGGATTGTTGATGGAGATTGGATTTCAGACAGAACTTACAAATTGCGCGATCTTATTGAAAAGCCATCCGTAGACGAAGCTCCTTCGAATCTTGCGATTACAGGTAGGTATATTTTGACTCCGGAAATATTCCCGTTACTTGAAGGAGAACCTTTTGGAGTGGATCAAGAAATCCAGCTTACTGGCGCCATTAGAAAACTTACTGCCATACAAGGAAGCATAGCATACCGCTTCGAGGGATATAGGTTCGACGTCGGGGAGAAGATGGGATATATTCGTGCGAACCTTGAAACAGCACTACGTCGACCAGAATTGGCCCCGTTAGTTCGTGATTTGATGAGTCGACTTCTGAAGGAGTCGTCGGCAGTAACCACCCGCTAGGGATTAAGCTTGCCATTCACCCTATAGTCAGACCAAGTGGAGGAGCGCAATGAAGGGTATAATTTTAGCTGGAGGAACGGGTTCTCGACTCTACCCCCTTACCAAAATCACGAACAAACATCTTCTCCCTGTGGGAAACTACCCAATGATTTATCATGCCATCTTTAGGCTCACAATGGCCAGTATTAGAGATATTTTAATCGTAACGGGCCGGGAGCATATGGGGTCTGTTGTAAACCTGCTTGGGAGTGGCCATGATTTTGGAGTTGACTTTACCTATAAAGTACAAGACAAAGCTGGTGGGATTGCGGAAGCGCTTGGTCTGGCAGAGGATTTCGTTGGAGAAGATTCTATGGCAGTAATTTTAGGAGACAATGTGTTTGGAGCAGACATAACTCCGTTTGTGCAAGCTTTTCAAAAGCGGAATCGCGGCGCTAGCATTCTCGTTTCCAAGGTGGCGGATCCCCAGCGGTTTGGCGTACCCGAGTTGGACGGAGACAAGATAGTCAGAATTGAGGAGAAACCTGTGAACCCGAAATCGTCATATGCGGTTACAGGGATTTACCTGTATGACAGTCAGGTCTTCGGTATCATACGCGAGCTAAAGCCTTCTGCTCGTGGTGAATATGAGATAACAGACGTTAACAATGCCTATATCTCAATTGGGCAACTTACATATGGAATTCTTGAAGGCTGGTGGACGGATGCAGGAACCCCAGAAAGCTACTTTCGAGCCAATGAGTTGGCTCGATCTATCAACTATGGCGATAAGTATAACTACAGGCGATAAGGATTGATTGAGTTGCGGATACTTGTTACCGGTGGTGCTGGCTTTATAGGAGGAAACTTCATACGGTATATGTGCAAAACTCATCCTCAGGATATGATTTTGAATTTCGACACTCTTACCTATGCCGGTAACCTGGAATCTCTAGCCAACGTTGAAGACGTGCCGAATTATCACTTCATTCGTGGAGACATTACGTCAAAACATGACGTGGAACAAATATTTCGACAGGGGATAGATATAGTAGTGAACTTTGCAGCTGAGTCGCATGTGGATCGTAGTATCCTCGATCCTGCTGCATTTGTCCGAACAAACGTGTTAGGTACCCAGATATTGCTTGAAAAGGCTCGGATGTGTGATATTCAAAAGTTTGTACAAGTTTCCACGGATGAGGTGTACGGGACACTCGGGACGACGGGTTACTTTACCGAGGAGAGTCCTCTGTTACCTAACAGCCCCTACTCAGCGAGTAAGGCTGGCGCAGACTGCTTGGTTCGTGCGTATCACGAGACCTACGGCCTCCCTGTGAACATTACTCGTTGTTCTAACAACTACGGTCCATATCAGTTCCCGGAGAAG
Organism: Paenalicyclobacillus ferrooxydans; assembly: GCF_001399675.1. Lineage (GTDB taxonomy): Bacteria > Bacillota > Bacilli > Alicyclobacillales > Alicyclobacillaceae > Alicyclobacillus_B > Alicyclobacillus_B ferrooxydans. The sequence goes on along the minus strand of NZ_LJCO01000077.1, from coordinate 110,300 downwards.
CTGATTCCTCTGATGATCATCAATGCACTTCACGACCAGCCATTACCGGTGTACGGAGATGGCCTGAATATCCGCGACTGGTTACACGTTGAAGACCACTGTAGAGCGATTGATTTGGTTCTTCATGAAGGACGTGATGGCGAAGTTTATAACGTCGGAGGCGATAATGAACGTGCGAATATCGAAATTGTAAAGTCCATCTTGAAGCAACTCGACAAGCCGGAATCTCTGATTCAATTCGTGGAAGACAGACTTGGCCATGACAGGCGATATGCGATAGATGCTTCAAAAATCCGAAAGGAACTCGGATGGGAACCTCGCTATACCTTTGAGGAGGGACTGCGAGAGACCGTCCAATGGTACGTTAACCACCCAGACTGGTGGGAAAATGTTTTGTCTGGGGAATACCGCAAGTATTATGATCAACAATACGGGGACAGGTTGGGTTCATTGACATGAAAATCCTTGTGACAGGAGCGAATGGGCAACTCGGTTACGATTTACGACGAGTTCTCAGTCAAGCGGGCCATGAAGTCACAGGTTTGGGACGCGATGGACTTGATGTGTGCAACGGTGTTCAGGTTAAGGTCGTCATAGAGATGATTCGCCCGGACGCTGTGGTGCACGCGGCAGCCTATACGGCTGTCGATAAAGCGGAGGTTGAGGTTGACGAAGCTTTTCGGGTGAACACAGATGGGAGTCGGAACATAGCCGTCGCTGCTGAATCGGTTGGGGCGAAAGTCTGTTACATCAGTACGGATTACGTATTCGATGGAAACTCGGAAAGGCCGTATCGGGAATATGACCTTGTCCATCCAGCAAGCATTTACGGTCAGTCAAAGTTGGGTGGAGAGATTTTAACACAGACATTAAGCTCTCGTTATTTTATCGTTCGGACCTCCTGGGTTTTTGGCATTGGTGGTGGAAACTTCGTCAAGACCATGTTAAAGCTAGGGCAAGAACGTGACGCGCTGCAGGTGGTCAATGACCAGAAAGGCTCTCCCACATATACCGTGGACCTAGCATCGTTCATTGGTGACCTTATCGTCTCCGATGGGTATGGGGTTTACCATGCGTCTAACACTGGTTCGTGCACTTGGTACGAATTTGCTAAGGCCATCTTCGAAGCGTCAGGTCTCGCTGTAACGGTTAACCCGTGTACGACGGCAGAGTTTCCACGACCTGCGCCGAGACCTCGTAATTCAACGCTCGATCACGTTGCGATACGCACGAATGGTTTTTCGGAACTCCCTCACTGGCGGGACGCGCTTCACCGTTTTTTGGGTGAACTGAATACGGAGTGACCACGGAGAAAGTTAAAGTTTATGTACATAGATGGGTTAGAAGTGGAAAAGAACGGAGTCGATGAACGTGAAGATAATAGAGACTGCTCTCAGCGGCGTTGTAATATTAGAGCCGAAGATCTTCGAGGATAACCGCGGTTTTTTTACTGAGAGTTATAATCAACTGGCTTTCAGCGAACTCGGCATCGAGACGAACTTTGTGCAAGACAACCACTCATTGTCGGTGCAGTCCGGAACGATTCGAGGACTGCATTATCAACTCCCTCCTCATGCGCAGACGAAGCTCGTTCGCGCGACACGCGGGGCCGTGTACGACGTTGCCGTCGATATTCGGAAGCAATCCCCAACGTTCGGCCAGTGGGTGGGCGTCATTTTGTCAGCAGAGAATCAGCGCCAGTTACTGATTCCACAAGGATTTGCGCACGGGTTCTGCACCTTGGTCCCAAACACAGAAGTCCAGTATAAAGTGGATGCGTATTACTCTCCTGAGCACGACAGGGGTATTTTGTGGAGTGACCCCGAGATAGGCATCGACTGGCCTACAAGTAAACCAACTCTGTCGGACAAAGATCAAAGACATCCGAGGCTAAGCGAAGCCGACGTGTTCTAACAGAATTACCCTGTAGCAGGGTTATAAATCCGCTTATAGATTGCGAATGTAGACAGTGAAGTTATAACTATAGTGCCTGCTTATATGTCCCCATTCTGGATAATATTTCTCGAACGCGTGGTATAAATGATAGGTCGACATTTGCTGCATTTTGGCAACCTTTGTCGACCGTTTTCTATCTCACGAATATCTAGAAAGGGGGACAAATATGCAAAAGGATTCAGGACCGAAGGTAAGGTATGCTGTCCGTCAGACAGGTGCGGGTATGCTGGCCCTTGCCCTGGTTACGTGGCTGGCGTCACCGGCCAATGGGCCATCCGTAAGGACGGCTTCTTTGTGACCTATTTTACCCAGTATCGTCACAATATAGTTTTTACTATTTTTGTGTGAATTGTATGTGTTTGGAAATGTTTGTCGAATGTAGAGAAGTGGGGCATCATAGAATTCCTACTTTGTTATTTGGGTGAGAACAGTGGAGACATTTAGCACAAACCAACGCAGAATCGGGCTCCTCACAGATGTTATTGTTGTTTTTTTAGTTTTTATTTTACGTTCCAATTGACTAGGCTGACCATCGGCGAACCAGCCTTTCACGCGATGTACTACAACACCTTGTTGTACACGGTTATATCTTGGGTGACCGCACTCCTGTTAGCGGGCGAATACCCAGTGCGACGATTAACGTACTTTGTGAAAAAATTCTGGATTGTTCTCCAGGTAAGCGCGTTGGCCGTGTTCATTTTCACGTCGCTATCATTTGTTCTAAAACTACAAGGATTGAGCCGCTTGTTTGTCGCCTCCGAATTTCTCATTACTATGATTCTCATGATTATCGTCCGCCTCGGGATCCGAATGGGACTCGGCATCATTCGTAGCACCGGGACAGATATGAAACGCGTCTTGTCATGGGTGCTCAGGCCTCATCAGCACGGTACATTCGAGGCGTGCTCGACCATCTGGAAACCGGACTTCCTGTAATCGGTTTTGTCGGTGACGAGATCTTCTCTGGAGCAGTTCCATACCTTGGAGACATCGACGACTTTGTGGATGTTTTACGACATTATCCTGTTGATGGAGTGGTTGTAACACTTCCGCTTTCTGACGAACGGACGGAAACTGTAATTCGCAGTTGCGAGTTGTTGGGTATGCCTGTCGAACTATTGCTGGACTCCTTGGGCAATCGTCCGGCAAACAGTCAAATTGTACATAGCATGGGCGTAGCCCGTATGGTCGTTTCTCAGGTCCCACATTCCCCGATAGGGATTCTTTGGAAACGGATGACGGATGTCGTTTTTAGTGTTGCAATACTTATCCTACTGTGCCCTGCACTCGTTCTTATTGCCTTAGCCGTTAAACTTGACGATGGTGGCCCGATAATATTTTCACAGCTTCGATCCGGTATCCACGGGAAGACCTTTCGGATGTACAAATTTCGCAGTATGAGGGCTGAGCAGAGAAGATGCGTGCTGAATTGATTCACCTGAACCAGATGTCCGGCCCTGTGTTCAAGATTGCAAACGACCCAAGGATCACACGGGTAGGTGGGTTCCTGCGCAAAACGAGCCTTGACGAATTGCCTCAGCTCTTTAATGTGTTACGGGGGCATATGAGTCTTGTTGGACCAAGGCCACCGCAGCCAACCGAGGTGGACCAATATAATCTGCAACATGCACGCCGACTCAGTGTCAATCCAGGAATTACATGCTTGTGGCAGATTGGGGGCCGCAACGAGATCGACTTTGAAGATTGGATGCAATTGGACCTCCAATATATCGATACATATTGGTCTGATGTGAAGATTCTCTTCCGCACTCCCTGCTGTGCTCAAGCGAAAGGGTGCAAGTTAATATTCTCCTTTGATAAGAAGCCTTATTGCAGAGACGAAGGAAGGTCCGAGAGCTTGCTCAGGACCTTCCTTTTTAGTGGTTTGACTCAAGTAGCTGTTCCGCTTGTGGATGGGGTTGGCACATCCGGCGTGCCAAGCGATGTTCCGATGCCACTGAGTGGCATCTGCGATCCATGCGCTAGAGAATTACGTAGGTTTGGTTTGGCGTGGCATCTTCATACGAATTTCATAGCGATTCCATCCTTTTTCCACAATCACAGGTTAAACTTTGTCTTAGAAGTCTAGTAAGGCTCGGAGCAGTGGATATAGATTAGCTAGACTCGCCGGCTAGGGTACCTCATGAATCCGGGAACATGGCGATGGAAGTGAACTTGGATGTTTGACCAGAAAAGAAACTTTCGATAGGAGGGGAATCGACGATGAAGAAGAGAATGAAATTACTCGGAACTGCTTCGTTCGTGGCCATTGCCGGAATGGGAACGTACACCGTATGGAGCCATAACTCCTCTGCAAACATAGCTGACAATACCGCTAAATTTTCCGCAGGTGTCCTGTCGTCGCCACCAGCAAATGAGTGGGGGCTGACACAGATTCAGCAACAGATTGAACAACAGATTCAACAGGAGATCCAACAGGGTATGCAACAACTCGAGCAGCAGCCCGGCGGGCAACAACTTGTCAGCTTTTTCACAAATTCCACGGGCCAGTTACTGTCGCAGGTGCAACGTCAGTTGCAGCAGCAGGAACAACTCGAGAGCGAGTGGCAGCAAGAGCAATCACAAACACAGCCGCAAGGACAAGTGCAACCGGCACAGTCTCTGGTACAGAGTCAGTCACAGACTCAATCGGGCCAGACGGTATCGTTGCCAGCAAATACCCAGCCATCTGGAAATTGGTCAGGTTACATTGACACGCCCAGTACGTCAACTGGCTATACCAGCATTTCCGGCAGCTGGACGGTGCCGAACATCTCAGGGACCGAGAGCAGTGTAGCCGCGCAGTGGATAGGACTTGGCGGCGTGACGAACCACGACCTTCTGCAGATGGGAACGATGGAGCAGTTCCAGAATGGGCAACCTGTTGCTGATATCTTCTGGGAGAAGCTTCCGACTGCAGCGAAACCCGTGATGACGGTTCCCATCGGATCGACCATTCAAGCAAAAGTATCGAAAGTGAGCGGTAGTACGTGGGATATCACCTTCACAGTGAAGCCGCCGTCAGGAAATGCGATAACGAAGACGATTCCTGTGTCAGTCAGTAACAGTTATGCGCAAGGAGTGAGTACTTCGGCCGAGTGGATTAGTGAGGACCCATCTAATGGAAATCACAACTTGTATCCACTGGCGAACATGGGGACGGTAAACTACTCTGGTGCGACTGTGGATGGTCAGGCTTTTGACGCAGCGGCCAATCAAGTCACACCCGTAGCGCTCATGGACAACTATGGGGATGTGCTGATGGCGCCGTCAGCTGTGGGGAGCGATGGAGAGTCCTTCTCCACGGAAACGCTGGGTACGGGCATCGGTGCAGGTAGTTCCGGAGTGACCAGTGTAGGCGGTGGTCAAACGCTTATTCCCGGATCGAACTTCTCACAGGGCTGGGGATGGCGCCATGGTCGTAGACACGTGTTCGATCCGGACCATGGATATCGGAACGCGTGGTGATTCATGAATGGAGGCTTGCTTTTTGCACATAAGCCTCCGTTTGCATTAACAATGCTTCCGTTAATGAGTCGCAACTAGTAAGTTATAACCAGCTGATTTCTTCCTCTTTGTTTAGCTGTTAATAATGCTTTATCGCTCTTATCAATGAATTCATAAAAATCTTCTCCACCATATTGTGATAAGCCTAAGCTAATGGTCAGGTTAATCGGATGATTTTTGTAACGGAATTCCGTTTTCTCTACAGCTTCGCGTATTCGTTCGCAAACCTGTTGCGCTTCGTCTATGCTTGTATTTGAGAAAATGACCGCAAATTCTTCCCCGCCAATTCTCGACAGAATATCGGTTTCACGCATGTTACTTTTGATGAGAGAACATATATGTTGGAGTGCAAGATCCCCGCATAGGTGACCATATGTGTCATTGATTCGTTTGAAGTAGTCCAAATCCAATATATTCAAAATCAAAGATTGATTTTTATTTGAAGTCACGGCTGACTGAAGATGCGAGTCAAAATATCGTCTATTATAAATACCGGTCAATGGGTCAATATATGATGTTTGCTTTACATCTTTTAGTAGCTCTTCATATCTCAATCTGAAATATGCCATGGTGATGATGATGATCCAATATAAGAGTGAACCACTGATAATGAGTATGATTCCAATGATATTAACCCAACGATGACCAGTAATTACATCGGTGTATTCAATGAAACTAAATATAATACCTGAGGTAATGGTCGCTTTCCATGAAGGGTATGCAATCATAACTAAGATGCATGGGAGAATATAAATCATCCAAACTAAAGGAGCATTTAAATGGTACACGGCATTGAAGTGGTCAATTCCAATTGGTAATACGGTCAAGAATATAATGGCTAACCAAAAATATAACTTATTTGTTTTCAATCGGGTTAGACCTTCCCTCATAACTTATGACTATATTATAAACCCTACTCCCAAACGGACGTGTAAGTAGGACCTTTATATTTAGGACCTTTGTTTTCCGGCGGATAAAAGTTATTTTGAACTATACCATACGGTACAATCTACGCTCCTGAATTTACTCAAACTACTTTTCTTCTCCTAGAATTCTCGGGTATGATAGGAGATGTGCAGGTCCTACTCCTAAAACAGGAAAAGTCTTCATCACTGCCTCATGGGTATCCGTTTCTGTCACTGGCGCAAATGTTCTTTAGTGCGATGGTTCTTCCCGTAGATCCAGGCACAGAATGCGTATTTGTTGGCGGAGATTCCTCTCTTAGTCGTTTCGTATCGTACCACACGAAATCGTCCATTTCGCTGCCGTTTTTGTTCACGACGAATCAAATAAGACCTTAAAAATCAAGATGGGTTTGGGGGAGCGATGGTATGAGAGTTGTCATCGTGGATGACCATCCACTGATTTTGAGCGGACTTACGGCTGTTTGCGCGAGTGAAGATGATATCGAAGTCGTTGGCCAAGCCGCCACCGTTGAAGAGGCCATTCGTGTCATTTGTGAACAGAAACCAGATATTGGATTGGTGGACTTGAAGTTGCGAGAGGCCTCAGGACTGTCTGTGATCTACGCGTGCAAACCGTTGGTCCCAGACTGTAGGTATGTTGTGCTGGCATCATCGGCAAGTCGCAGGGACTTTACCGCAGCAATGCAAGAGGGCGTAGATGGATATGCGCTGAAGGAGTCGTTGCCAGAGGAACTGCTTTATGCCATGCGCATTGTAGACAAAGGGCGTCATTACTATGACCCCATCTTTCTAGAAGACGTCCCCTATGCGAATGGAGGGGTTCAGGAGCATCTTACACCGAAGGAGATGGAGGTACTTCGTGCACTTGGCAGAGGGCTCAGCAACCGCGAGATTGCACTTGAGCTCTTTGTCACGGAGTTCACTGTCAAAAAGCACGTCAGTCAGGTCTTGGCAAAACTGAACCTCACGGACCGGACGCAGGCTGCGCTCTGGGCGAACGCAAATGGCGTGGTGGCCTATCCTGCGTTTGGGAGCGTCAGCCACCCGGATTTTTCAGCGTAGTTGAGTGGGGATTTTACACCTTCATCATATCGATCAGTTTCCAGCCCGGGCATGTTACATGCCCGGGCAAATTTATTCCCAGCCTGCTTTATCGTACCGAACCGGTCTCTGATTCATCACGTATCTTTTAACCATCGTTTACAGCGGATCGTCGTAGACCCAAGTAGAGCAACACGTGGTACCAAGGTACCAGTCTATGCCTCTTGCGTTCACCATGGGTAGCCATTGGAATGCATTTCGCTGGAACCTTCGGGGAACTAAAGAGTGTTCCGTAGAGTGATTCGTGCCAATAGGGATGCGCGGTACATTATTTCCAGAAAGCGGTCGTGGCAAGAGTTCAGAACCTGAACCGAGCACGACAGGTTTCGGTGCATGACTGACACACGCACAAGGGTTCGTAAGAGAGGAGTCAGGTCGATGAAGCACCGACGCGGATATGCAAATCTTTCTTCTGCGTTGTCGCTGCACAGTCGGCGACTACAGCGACAACGAAAACGACAGAAGTTGAACACGCGATTGGCCGTTGTTTTTGGTGCACTCATCGGCTTATCGGTTACATCAATGGTGTTGGCAAACTCGATGCAGGGAACGCGAGCCAGTTTCACCGATCAGGAGACTGCCGCTGGCATGTTTTCGACAGCGAAGGATTTTCCGGTATCTGACCAGCAACTGGCACATTTCGCTGAGGCAGCATCACAAGCCGCATCTGCACATTATGCGGAACTGCTGCAGGTGGTTGACGCAGTTCAAAACGCGCCTACATCAGATGAAGCAAAAGATTTGGCTGCCAATGTCAGCGCCCTGGTAAAACAGGTACAGGCGGACATGGCACAGGCTCAGAATTACAAGAGTCAACTCGATGCAATCGTAAATCGAGACTTGCAAGATTATCAAAACGCAGAACAGGCAGTGTTGCATGAGCAGCACACAGTAAATCAGATATCCTCTAGCGAGGTTCCTTCGGATGGCTCCCAAGGTACCGTGAGCAGCTTGTTGCCTGGGGCACTGTCCTTGAGCAACGAGGAGCAAGGGTTAGATGCGGCTCAAACCCACGTGAAGAGTCTTCAAGCTGTTGCGGATTCGTACAAGCGAGTTGTTGGGTGGGCTTCCGAGGCATCTGCCGCAGGCACAGCAGCCGTGCAACAGGCGATGGGCAAATGTGCGGACCCTGCGCACTATGTGAACGTTGTGAACGGAATTATCACTCAAAAGAAGGCTGCTGAAGCCGCAGCCATTGCGAAAAATCCAGCATCATCGTTAGAAACAGCGAACGAAAGCGGATCGACAAGCGGTGTGGACAATACAAGTACCTCAGTGGGCACAGGAACGACAAACTAGGAACGAGACCGGGCCGGTGATGCAACAAATTTGAACGAAGCGAAGGGGATGACACAGCGTGAAACGCGCAATGAAGTGGGGGAGCAATCTTGTGACAATCATTCTCGGAATCATTCTACTCATCACGATGTACGCCGCGGTCTCAACCAGACTTAACGGGGGGAATCCCAAGGTATTCGGACTGCAGTGGTATGAAGTTCTGTCTGGGTCAATGGAGCCAGGCATTCATACGGGTTCTGTCATCTTGGACAAGCCCAACGCCGACACAAATCAACTCAAAGTGGGAGACGTCATCACATTCAAGGCACCAGACCAGGAGTATGGCGCGAACGAGACAGTCATTACCCACAGAATCCAACAGGTTGAGCACCAGAACGGTCAGCTGCTGTTCCAAACCAAAGGTGACGCGAATGATGCACCAGACCCAGCGCTCGTTCCAGCAGCAAACGTCATTGCACAGTACGACAACATCACGATTCCCTACCTGGGTTACTACCTAAATTTCGTCAAGACAAGACTTGGCATTGGATTGCTAGTGATTCTTCCAGGTGTACTCCTCATCGCCAGTACGATGGCCAGCTTGTTCCGGGACATTATGAAACTCCAGAAGCCAACGAAGTCCGAAGCATCTTCCGAAGCTGCAGCGGACAAGGCGAAATTTTGACAGGGTTTTTAACCAACGGTTTGGACACTTCTCGTCCATCGGCAGCGGGGGTAAGGGCCCATCGCATACGGGGGGTGAGAGGTTCAAATATGAGCCCTCCATAGGGTAAAAAAATTCTGGGAGGTATTGAAAATGGGTCTGAAAACAAAATTGGCAATGGCGGTCGCAACCTCAGCAGCAGGTGCTGCAATGATCGCAGGTGGAACGTTTGCTTACTTCAGCAGTACACAGCAGTCTACCGGCAATACATTCGCAACGGGTACCATTACTTTGGGCATGGACGTTAATGGCAGCGCTGCGAGCAACGCGAACTTTACCCTGTCAAACAAAATCCCTGGTGATAGCTTCAGTATTCCGATTACGTTGACCAACAGTGGTACACACGCTGCAGGTCACACTTATCTCAGCTTTTCGACCACGAGTGAGACTGGTGCCTCCGGTTCAACCTTCAACCCTGTCAGTGATGATATCAACACACAGCTGACCGTCGATAGCGTGACCGTCAATGGCCGCACGATTACGTTGCCAAGCAGCATTAAAACGATTCAGGATCTAGAGAACTATGGAAAAGTCGACCTTGGATCATTAGCTTCAGGTGCGACTGACACGGTTACTGTCTCAGGACATTTCATGAATGCCCCTACGGCTCAGAACCAATATCAAGGTGTAACCGCCACATATGAGGTTGATGGTGAACTCACGCAGTAAACCGTAGCCATAGCGTCCTTCACAGTACCCGAAGCGACTCAAGGGCGAGCTTGTCACCATAGCTCGCCCTCCATAGGATGGTGAATGTTATGACGCGTGTGAAGTTGCTGGCTGCAGCCGCCAGTGGTGTCATTGGCATTAGCGCGATGGTCGGCGGCACAACGTTTGCGTACTTTAACAGTACACAAACTTCAACAAAAAACACGTTCCAGACTGGGCAGTTAAAGCTGACAGACTTCCGTGATGATTTGCCTCTCAGTGGGCCAATGTTTTACACCACAGACGCAGGCGGTCAGTTGGGTACGGGGGACTGGATGCCTGGCGATATGCATACACGGGGTATGTTTGTCGAGAACGACGGCGACCTCACGGCCGTACTGGATAGTCTAAGTGCGACAGCTGACGATCCGGTTGGGTCCGCTGAGTACAATGATGAACTAAACTTCGCTAAGGAGTCGAATGTCTTAATCACAGCGTTAGAGCCGGTAGCCGGGGACGGCCGATTTGACAGCACAACGTATGCTGACATGCTAAAGGCCGTGAATGCTTGGTATCAAGACGAATATCTAAGGTATCTTGCCCAACTCGGGAGTTCTATTGACGAAGGACACCTGACTCTGGGGCAATGGGTTGACCTTCAAGATAGGGTCTATGATTACATCAAGGAAGACACAGTTAACAAGATCTTCACCGTCACGGTAGGTCTGCCTGGACATCAACAGACCATGCAGGGACGGGCTGTCAACGTATACAGTGACTCGCTGTACCATCTCATGGCCGGCAGTTCTGCGAGTCTCGCGCCAGCTCTCAGTATCCCGCCAGGTGAGACGACGTATCTGGGGTATACGGTTCATTTTCTGAATTTGCCTCAAGCACAGAATAACACGCAAGGACTTCAAGACATGAAGTTTACGTTCTCGTCCAATTATCGCGCTTCCCATTAGAGGTGATGATGAGCAGTTACAGTGCCACGATGAAGAGATATTTTGTAGTGAGGGGATGGTCAGTAGACCGTCCCCGTTTTGTGCGCTTCGCTTCGCGCAGCACACCAATCGAAACATTTCGAAAAAAGCGTAAATCGTGGAGGCATTGCACTTGTTGTCAACGTCAACGTGTAATACAATAATGAAACAAGGTGTTCGTTATAAAGCACAATATGGCTTGGGCATGGCACACTGGCAGATATACACGCTAGACGACCACGAGTCATTTGGAATGGCATAATGCATCAAAACTGATGGATGAGGGAGAGAAATCATGATGTCAACTCGGCTCCAGTATGGAACGTCATCGAGGGAAAAAGCAGTAGCTCTAGGTAAAAGGAAGAGGTGGCTGTACGCTGGGATAGCAACTGTGTTGGTGTTGGGGGCCGCAACACCCTATGCCATCCATAAATTAAACGGAGCAGCTCCGGTCCAATCCTCCGCTGCAATGATATACAGCGTAGGGTACACCAACGTAGCACAGACTGTCACTGCAGCGGGCGTCGTGCAGCCGGCGTCAACCGTAGACTTGGCCTTTCCAGATGCCACAAGTAAGGTGATAAAAATTAACGTTGCGGTTGGACAGAGTGTCAAGAAGGGACAGCTTCTTGCACAAGAGGATGATTCAGCCACTAAAGCTGCGTTGCTGACAGCACAGTCTGGCGTAGCGCAGGCCGAGGCGAACTTGGCATCTGCACAGGCGACATTGAAAAGTACCACACAGGGTGCAACAACCAGTAAGTTGCTGTCTGACCAACAGGCTGTGGCGCAAGCGCAGCTTACCTTACAGGCAGCTGAGCAGGCTTATCAAAGTCAGTTGGCCGCCTCTAAGAATAACATTGGCAACCAACAGAAAATTTCTGTGGCAGAGACCACACTGAAGAACGATCAGGCTGCAGCAGCAGACACTTCTGCACTTAACTTAGCAGAGTCACAATTGGCGTATGATCAACAAACCTTGAAAAATGATCAACAGACTTTGGCTACGTTAGAGTCGCAAAATGGAAGTATTACGCAAGCGCAGATTGCTAAGGCATACCAGCAGTACCAATATGAAAAGAGTCTCTCCGATACCTGGCAGCAAGGCCAGCAAGTTGGAGCGAACCCATATGCAAATGCACTTTCAAACGACCAAGCGGCATATACATCTCTCAATAGTGCGTACACAAGTTTACAAGCTGCGAAGCAAACAGTCGCCAGTGACAACTTGACCGTTCAAAAGGACCAGCAGGCTATTGCAGCTGCCCAGGCTGCCATGACCAAAGCCAAGCAGCAGGTCGTTCTTGATGAGGAAAATTTACAGCAAGTTCGGTCTCAAGTCAGTGCGAACTCAGGCGCAGCGCAACAAGCCCTGACGAGTTCACAACTACAAATTCAACAAGCTCAGTTGAGTCTGCAAAGTGCTCAGATGCAGCTTCAACAAGACCAGCAACCAGCTGACCCGGCGACAGTGGCAAGTGCGAACGCGGGTGTAATTGCTGCCCAGGCTGCTCTGCAGACGGCGAAGGATAAGCTAACGGCGGCACAGGACGCAGAGGCTCAAACGCAACTTGTCGCCCCTACGAATGGGGTTGTGGCCCAAATCAATGGCCAGGTTGGGCAACCCCCTGCTTCTGGTGTTACCGGAAACACAGGGGCATTTATCCAGCTTGTCGATACCGCACAAAATGCCTATCAAGTTCAATTCCAAGTAAGTCAGTCGCAAGTGCAACAAATTAAATTGGGTGACCCAGTCATCATCAATGCATCTGGCCTAACTGGAAGTGCGCTCAATGGGACCGTGACACAGCTAGATCCAACACCGGTAAACACCTCTGGCATGACTGTGTATAATGCCATGGCTACGGTTGTAGACCCAAGCAAAGCTCTGCAGACCGGTATGAATGCGACGGTATCCGTCCAAACAACCAACGATCCGCACACGATCACCATTCCATCGACAGCTGTTCAAAAGGTCGGCTCTGCGGTTGGGGTCTACGTGGTTCAGTCGACGAACGGTACGACCTCGGCGAACGGATCCGGCACATACGTTGGAACATTTAAAGGTGGGTCTTTAAGCAATCCACAAGCCCTTCCCAGCGACGTGAAGTTCGTTACAGTTCAACTTGGGGCGATGCAAAATGGCCAGGTTCAGGTTACCTCCGGATTAACACCGGGAGAGGATATCCTTGTTCCATCAGCGGGGGCGACCGGGGCACTCACTGGAAACTAAGATTCAAAGATGAGCAAAATTCCCAGAATGATCCGAGGGGCAATAATAAAGTCCCTCGGATGGAATGAGATGGGTTATCTCCTCAAGAGCTTGAGGAGATAGTGGTTTTTCTCAAAGCTCTCTGGTGACAGAGGCTTCCTCGAGCGCTCGTTCTATTTCATGAGAACCTTCCGGGACGGTCTTCGCGACCCTCTGATAGATGTCCTCGTACGCCCGTTGAACGCGCTCTGAACCGTACCTTCGTTCGAGCCTTCGGACAGTGAAATGTCCCCGTGCCATCCGTTGCAAGTGGCTCATAAACATGTAATTGATGGTGGAGCCACTGACCGCGCCAACCAATGGGACCAATTGTGCTGCAACTTTCTCCGTTAACTGAATCCCAAACCGTTCTACAACTTTGTTTAGTACTCTGGCCACGAAGGGTGCTGTCTCTTCAGTGAATGCGTTTGAGGCTAGGTACTCGGCCGCCTTACGAACTTCAGCCGCAAACAGGTGTCTCATATGGAAGTAGCCGCTGGTATGTACACCAGAATCGGAGGCATACCGTGCAGTCCCAAGACCGAGTACAGACAGACATGCCATGCAGGGCTCTGCCTGGGACAGGTCCTCACCTTCCTCACGGGCAATCTCCGCCACCGATCTCATCATAATTCCCGTCGAAAGAGGGAGTTCGAGCGCCAATGTTGTACCGCCGAAAAACCCTCCAACTGCTCCGGTAGCGACCACAAGTCCTTTGTGTGTCTTGTTTCTCGCCGTCTGAAGGATTTTCCCTTCGTCAACGGTCATGAGGACTACGCGGAAGGCTTGTTGAAGTGCTGCTTCCGTGTACTTGTTCATTTGATTTCGGATCTTCTTCGGCAGTCTCTCAATCGCCATCTCGATGGGCATGCCGATGGATTTTTGAGTCTTCGCAATAAACGACGGAAACTCCAAGGCCATTACAGCGGTCAGCAGGTCCTCCATGTCCTGAGGAACGTCAAAGGTCATCGAATTACCTCCCCATCAGGCAGTGATAGTCTGGTTCAAATCTGCTTCGGCACGGATCCTTATGATGTCTACTCTCTAGTCTACATGTAAGACTTATACTTCGGCATCTAGCAGATTTTTTCAGGGAGTGAAATCGAATCCAAAGCAATACCGGACTGGCTGCCTGTGTTCCCACGAGGTAGTGCAGAACAAAAGCGCTAGTTTTCATCCAAGACTTGATTAATGTTTGTTAACACATGATCACGACCGTGGTAGATGTGTGAAGTCATTACAGCTCTGGCCTGATCGGGATCTCGATGTTCAATAGCTGCCAGAATCACGAAGTGGTGCCGAACAGATTCCTGAAACGCACTCGGACTGAACCACCGGAAACCATTGAAGGCGACTGGGAGAGAGACAACGGTTTTCATAAAATCCCTCAAATACCGATTGCCAGATAACTCAGCAATGATAGTATGAAACGCCTGGTTGGCTTTCACCATCGCCAGCACATTATTATCCGTCCGTTCTTGCAGACACATATCTGCCATTTGCTGACACTCCATGTTCGCCTCCCGCAAACGTTCACAATCTTCAAAGGATGCATGCTGTGCGGCTAATGAAGCAGCATAGCTCTCGACTTGAGCACGCAGGTTGTAGGCATCGCGAACGTCCTCGAACTGGTACATCCGAGCCGCAGCGCCCCGGTTTGTGGAATAAATGACTAACCCCTCTGCGGTCAGCCTGCGGATGGCTTCACGCACCGGTGTGCGACTCAGTTGCAGCCTAGCCGCAATCTGTTCTTCGGGCAACCGTTCCCCAGGTTTTATTACCCCTGTCAGAATATCGTTTCTTATTTGATTGTAGGCGTCTGTCACGAGGCACCTCCGCGCGTATGACTGTCATGTCTGTACAGCAAACTTTTCAGATTGTATGCAATGCTGCTTCACATACAAACAACTGCTGCTATTATACAAAATTTACATACGAGCTAGATATTAAGCGGTGCGTGAATGAAACTGAACGAAGCATCCTTTTACAGTCATTGTTGACCGTCTATTGTGAATTGTATAAAATCAAATTGCATACAATCAAGATAAAAATAAGCAAATAAAGCCCCTGAGGAGGCGATGCTAGCAGGATTGTATACATTTTTAATTAGAAAACGCTATGAGAGCAAATCTATTATTTTCGCAATACTGAAGAAATTAATTAAAATGCAAGGATGGTGAGGGAATGAGTACGCGGGAATCAGCGGGTGGCCGGTTAGATAGGTTACCAATGACAAAACGCCATTATGGAGTCTTTTCACTTCTCGCTGGCGGAGGTTTCTTCGATGGGTTTGACATTTATATTGCCGGGTCTGTACTGGCTTCCATGGTCGCAACGCATTTCTCCACAGTTGGGAAAAATGCCTCTTTTGTTTCGGCAACCTTTCTTGGGTTGCTGCTTGGGACGCTTGTTGTAGCAGCGATTGCTGACAAAGTGGGCCGCAGATTCAGTGCAAGATATGCATTACTTTTGTACGGAGTCGCCACAATCCTCTGTGCCGTCATGCCGTCTTTCAGCGGCCTCCTAGTGATGCGGTTTTTTGCTGGGCTGGGTCTCGGCGGCGTGATTGTGACGAGCTATGGGTTGTGGGTCGAATTCGTACCAAAGAGAAGCCGTGGATTCTGGGCCGGGGCTATGTCATTTGTCATCAACCTGTCGCAACCTATCAGCGCTCTGTTGGCACTGATCCTCGTTCCACACTACGGTTGGCGCTCCTTGTTTTGGGTTGCCGGTGTACCTGCCGTCATCATGTGGGTCTTGCAAGCGCTGTACTTGCCGGAATCACCGCGATGGTTGGAGTCAAAAGGGAAGCAGAATGAGGCAAACAAAGTCATTGGCCAGTTTGAAAAGTACGTAACGAACAAAGGAGCCTCTGTGCAGGGAACTGAAGACCAGCCAAAGTCAGCTGCGCCAGTTGCAGCACTGAAACAGGTCAATCAATCATCCTTGTGGGGACCAGGTGTCCGGAAGGCGACCATTCTTGCCATCATCATCTCTGTTCTGACTATCGTCACGTGGTACACGTTTACCGCTTGGATCCCAACATTCTTTGTGAAAAGTGGACTATCCGAAGTCAAAACTTTTACATTCACGTTTGTCATTATGCTTGGAGCGATTCCAGGGAATGCACTGGCAGCCATCCTGAGCGATCGACTCGGGCGCAAGAACACCCTTATCGTATTGTCTATCTTACTTGGAGTCATCAGTTTGCTGTACGGATACTCGCGCAGTCCTGGTCTGATTATGACCTTTGGGTTCCTCTTCGTCATGGGTGGCAACATCTTAATTGCGATGACGATTGCAAGCTATATTCCTGAGATGTTTCCTACGAACGTTCGCATGGCCGGTTCGTCGTTAGCGAACGCATTTGGCAGAGCTGCCACGATTGCATCCCCATATTTCATTGTCTTCCTGTATGGCAAAGGAGGGCAGAATCTCGTGTTCTGGAGTTCTTTCGTGATGTACGTGGTCTTGGCCGCATGCATTCTGTTCTTAGGCCGCGAAACAAAGAAGAAGAGCCTCGAGGAAATCGCATATGAGGAAATTTCCGAGGTGTCTCATTCGGTGTCACACGGAATCCAGTCGTAGTCTTCCAGCGGGTGTGGATAGTTGTGGCAGCGGACAAATCTGGCACTGTCCACACCTGATTCATTGAATGTTTGTATATAAAGAGATAGTTAGGAGAGAAGAGCATGGGCCCACTGAATGACATTCGAGTGATTGAAATTGGCAGCTTGTTGGCAGGCCCTTTTACGGGACGTCTGTTGGGGGATTTCGGAGCTGAAGTCATCAAGATTGAGACGCCTGACAAGGAAGACACGATGCGCCGTTGGGGGCAACGCGTTGGCGAGGATGGGATCCTTTGGCCCGTGATGTCCCGAAACAAGAAATCTATTACGTTGAATCTTCGCGAGCGCGAAGGGCAAGCAATCTTTCTCGATCTCGTGAAAAAGTCGGACGTGGTGCTTGAAAACTTTCGGCCCGGCACACTTGAAAAATGGGGACTCGACTACGAAACACTCAAAACAGTAAACCCCAGAGTTATCTTACTTCGTACGAGCGGATTTGGACAAACTGGTCCGTACAGCTCCCAAGCTGGATTTGGCAGTGTTGGAGAGGCAATGGGCGGGATTCGGTACGTCACAGGATATCCGGACAGGCCGCCGACAAGAATCGGAATCAGCATTGGAGACTCACTGGCAGCCGTATTCGCAACCATCGGATGTTTGATGGCGCTCCACGAAAGGGAACGATCCGGTCTCGGTCAAGTGGTAGACACGGCGATTTACGAGGCGGTTTTCACTATGATGGAGGGACTCGTTCCTGAATACCAACTGACAGGATTCATTCGGGAGCGCACTGGCAACACGATTCCGGGAGTGGCCCCGGCCAATATCTACGAAACAAAGGATGGCTCGCATGTGGTCATGGGGGCCAACGCCAATAACGTCTTTGCGCGACTCGCTCAGGCCATGGGGCGCGGTGAACTTGCCACTGACGCCAGATTCAGCACGCACATTGCAAGGGGCGAAAATCAAGAAGAACTCGATTCCATGGTGAACGAGTGGACCAAGCAACACGACAGCAGCGAGGTGCTCAATATTCTTCATGAAAACGGAGTCCCGGCAGGGAAAATCTACAATGCCAAAGACATCATCGAGGATGAGCATTACCGAGCGAGAGATATGATTTTATCGATGATCCACCCGACCATGGGCGAATTCAAGATGCCAGGTATTGTACCCAAGTTGAGTCGAACCCCTGGCGAAGTCAAATGGGTTGGACCGACGACCATGGGCGAGCATAACGCAGAGGTCTACGGTGACCTACTAGGAATATCCACTGAGGAGATGCAACGTCTCAAAGAGGCGAAGGTCATCTAACTGGGAGGTGAACGATGTGATTGACATCACTGAAGTCGGCCCGCGGGACGGTCTCCAAAACGAGGAACGAATATTGTCTGTCGAAGAGCGGATCGACATCATTACAAACCTGGTCAAGGCGGGCATGAAATCCATCGAGGCCGTTTCCTTCGTGAATCCAAAGATTGTACCCCAGATGGCAGGCGCGGAGGAGGTCGTCCGTCAACTGCCGCGAATCGATGGGGTCCGGTATGCCGGCCTCGTCCTTAGTGAAAAAGGCATGAAACGAGCACTCGACTGTGAGCTCGATGAATTAAATGTGGTTCTGGCTGCTTCATCTACATTCAATTACAAGAACTCACGGAGGACTCGTGAGGAAGCACTTCGGGAATTGACACCGCTGATTAAAGAGGGTAAGAAATCGGGGTTTGTGGTCAATGCCGTCATTGGGACGGCTTTCGGGTGCCCGTTTGAGGGGCACATCCTTTTTGCCGACATCCTCCAGTTGGCGAAGCAATTCCTTGACAGTGGAGCCGATAAGTTGACGCTGGCAGATACAACCGGACTCGCAAATCCGGCACAGGTCATGTCGTCGGTCAAGGAGTTTAAGACTTCCTTTCCTACTGTGGACCTTGGTCTCCACTTCCACAATACCCGCGGTCTCGCTCTTGCCAATGCACATGCTGGTTATCTGGCCGGTGTGCGGCGGTTTGACAGTTCCATTGGTGGAATCGGCGGTTGCCCATTTGCTCCTCTGTCGGTCGGGAACGTGTCTACAGAAGATATGGTGCACATGTTTGAACAAATGGGCGAAGAGGTTCCTGTAAAGACAGCTGATCTCTTTCCGACAACAGACCTTGTGCAGAAGCTGCTCGGACATCCTATGTACAGTTACGTTCGAAAAGCCGGAGTGGCCTACTCGTAATTGCCGATGAGTTATGGGAGGTGTAAGCCATGTTAATGAATGCACCGAAAGTCCTGCGTGAACTGCTCGCAGGGGATGACCTTGTGTGGGGACCTGGGGTGTACGATGGAATCAGCGCAAGAATCGCTCAGAGTGTCGGCTTTCCGATTTTATATATGACGGGGGCAGGAACTGCCGCATCGCGGATTGGCCAGCCAGACCTCGGGCTGACCACGGCCACCGAAATGGTGGGGAACGCGAGGATGATTCAATCCGTCATTGAAGTGCCGCTGATTGCTGATGCTGATCACGGTTACGGCGGCGTCATCAACGTCGTTCGCACCGTTCACGAGTTCGAACAAGTTGGCGTAGGTGGCATCCACATTGAGGATCAAGCCTTCCCGAAGCGATGTGGCCATCTTCAAGGGAAGGTTGTGATTGAAAGGGCGGAGTTTAAGAAGCGGATCGCTGCGGCCGCAGCTGAACGGTGGAACAAGGACTTTGTCCTGATTGCGAGGACGGATGCCAGGGCTGTTATCAATTTCGAGGAGGCCTTGGCCCGGGTTGAAGATGCCTTTGATGCGGGTGCAGATATTGGCTTCCTCGAAGCGCCTCAATCCGTTGAAGAAATTGAGAAAATCGCGAAACGGGCATCAGGACCGATGCTGCTCAACATGGCTACAGGTGGCAGAACCCCTTCGCTCACCAGAGATGAAATCAAACAGATGGGGTTTAAGATGGCCGTCTGGCCGGGCGTATGCACGAGAACAGCTAGTTTCGCCATTCGCCAATCTCTACAAGCACTCGCGGAAAAAGGTACGGACAGAGACAGTATTGCTGGGGGACCAGAGGACTTCTTTCGAATGGTAGGGCTCGATGAGGTTCTCGACCTTGCAGACCGGTACTCATAGGGGACGGACGTAATAGACATGTTACGCTGATAGGGGTGTACGCCAAGTCAAGGAGCGTAAGGTGGTCGAAGAATTGGGACCCAGAACGAGTCGCATGGTACCTACATTTGTACAGTTGATGATTTTTCAAGCGATGGGGTCCTTTTGCAACTCATCCTACTCTCCACTCAGCCCCTTTTTTCATTCGAGCTATCGCATCAGTCAATCAGACCTCGGTTTCATCAACAGCATGGTGTTCTTAGGCATGTCCATCATCTCACTCATATCTGGACTTTTGATCGATCGCTATGGAGCAAAAGTTCTGTTGTGGGTGTCGATGTGCTTCTTTGTGGCGGGTGGCCTGATTGGGGGCATCCTGCACTCTTACGTTGCTGTGTTGGTGTCCTTTTTGATTATCGGTTTTGGCTACGGAATTGTGACACCTGCAACCAGCCGTGCACTGATGAACGCCTATGCACCGAGACACAGCCGATACATGGGATTCAAACAAACAGGCGTCTCGATTGGGGGGGCACTGGCCGTTCTCTGCACTCCGCTTGTCGCGACTGCGTTTGGACTCGTCGGAGCATTTCTCCTGATTGCACTACTCGGGTGTTTGGGGGCTGCATCACTTTTACTCGTCCAGAATTGGCCATTTCCCGCCGGAGCTTCGCAGAGTTTTCAGCAGAAGCTGGTACAGGTGGTCAAATATCCGCCGCTCATTTTCATCAGCATCGTTATATTCTTCTTTATCTGGGTCCAACAGTCCATCCTTACGTTTTACGTCTTATCGATCCGCCAGCTTGGGATTCCCCTCAATTTATCGGAGACATTCCTGTTTGTGATTTTGGTCGGTGCCATTGTGGGCCGATTGCTGTGGGCTTCTGGCAGCGAACGCCTGTTTCACGGGGATCGGGCTCGACTGCTGGCCATGATCGGTACTGTCTCTGGCGGCATGCTGTTTGTCCTTGCGCTCGGTCTGACGAATTTCACGGTTGATCTCATCTTGTCCTTCTTTCTCGGTGTGACAACTCAGGCCTGGAATGGCACGTACGTGACACTTGTCGCGGAAATTGTGCCGCTTAATCTGGTCGGCAGTGCAAGTGGAACAAGTTTAGCCTTTGCCTATCTCGGCGCCATATTTGGCACACCGATTTCAGGGTTCGTGGTCGACAAAACGAGTTCATTTGGCACACTATGGGTCATATTAGGGTTCTCAATGTTAGCGGTAAGCTTCATCATCGCTCTGTTTTACGGCCCAATTAGGAAAAGGAGTACGGTGATAGGCTAGGACATGTACACTATCTCGAGGTCCTGAGGCCTTGCGGGGCAAGCATCCATGAGTTGGTGTGTCTATAACTCACCTTGCAGTCGTCTTGCAGGGCTACGGAATTTTGTATATCTGAAAAGGGGTAGGGTTTGGACGATGATTGAAGACCCGTGAGGCAGGAGACGGGGAATTCTGCAGCATATAAGGAGTTCCCCGCCTCACTTTGAGATTTGTCTGTTAAATTCGTGGGAATCGGTTAGTTCTGTGGCAAGCCGCTCGGAGGCGTTAACGGAACATCATTGTAGGTGTACGACGCAGATACGGTTTCGTTAACTTTAACATCCGATATTTTTGATAGGGTGCTGTTGGTCGAATTACCCATAATGGACGACAATTGAGACATCGGCAGGTCTATCGAGATTTGTGACTGTTCCGCAGTGATGAACGGCAGTCCACTCACAGTTTGGACTTGGATGGTTACGGAGCCCATCATGCGACTCAGTATGGTAGTGAGAATTGCTTGCATCTGTGAAGGCGATAGGTTGCTCGATGCAGCTGTCTGTGACGCAACGGACTGCATCATAGGACCGAGCAGGGCCTCCATCGCTATCGGATTCAACTGTGCCGTATAGGTATATCCGGATGCCGTCGGTGTAGATTGTATATCCTTTAGTGCTGCGAGATTGATTTGTGAACCGGGCATCTGAGACTCAATTTGTTGGAGAAGTGCTGCCGATTGGGGTGACGCCTGCCATCCTTGCCCTTGATTGATCCAAACCTGCGAGCCTTGAATATATTCCTGAATGATGCTAGGCAGGGCGGCGGATCCGTTCCCCGAGGTTTGGCCGGATGAACTCGTGGAGCCTGGAGTTGGTGTTATTGTTGGCGTGATGGTGACAAGCATGGCTTTTTGGTTATTTACCATGCCGCTTTGCGATTGTACCTTCATGTCAATGGTCGTCTGACTTGGTAGTGAGGTAGAGGTGGTAGATGAACTCGAACTGGTGTTTCCGGTCTGGGGGGAGATGATTGGCTGGACCTGAAGCACTTCGTGAATGTCACCGGTCAACTGGGAATAGGGGGCCTTTTGAGAATTCGTAAATGCATTCGCTAATTCCTGAACGGCGGGTGACTCCATATTCCATTGCGATCCGTTCCAATTGGAGGAAATCCCGACCCGATTCAAGATCTGCATCACATACCAAATGGGCATGTACGTTGTTTTCTGGCCGGATGCAGGGTCAACAGCGACAATGCCTGAGACCTTCTGAATCAAGATGCCATTTAAGTAGATGGAGGTGCTACCCATACCTGGGTGGATATTTGATAGATCTACCTTGGCACTACTTGGCGCAGTGAGTTGCCACTCGTGACCATCCCAGACACTTTGGATATCCAGCGCGTTGAGGGCACGCATGACATACCAAATCGGCATGTATGTGGTCGAGTTATATACAATTTTGTGTGGTGCCGAAACATTGGTGTTGTCCAATACGATAGACCCAGTTTGTACAGTGGCCGCTGATGCAACGCTGCCGAATCCGAGCACGGTGACCATTCCAGTTGCAGCCGCAGCTGCTAGATACCTTTTCATGAACCTCTCCCCTTAAGGTCATATTTCAACACAACCTGTCATGGATACGTGTTGGAGCCCCGTAACATGACACCATCCCCATAAAAATCGTAAGACCCGTGCCCCCTTAAAGTTGATGTGAACCCATTGTTCATTATAGCGAATATCATGAGTGTTATAAAGCGTAAAGGTGGGCGGTTGATGTCAGGGGGAAGAAGGCACCGAGGAAACTGTGGAGGTGGAAGATGGGAGACCGGTGCATGGGGCGGCTTGCAGATGGGGGGAACAATACCCGACAAAGGTTTAGCGCTAATCCAAACCCCGCATTCTCTCACCAGTAGACAAAGCGGAGCTTTTCATAATATCTAACGTTAGGGAGCCAGGGGTGTTACAGCGTACAGTCGGTAGTGAGCAGAACCAGAGAACTCTTTAATCAGGTGGGTCCACGGAACTTTTCCAGCCCAGAGGCCTGGGTAAGCGCGATTAATAGCATCTAAGGAGTAACCAATGGAAGGCTGTGGAACCAAGATGGCATCTACTCGACCACGCGGATTAGCGAGCACACTTTGAAAGTCAATGTCTGAGGTAATGACACACTGGGATGGCCTGTCGAGACGCGCGATGACGGCCCAAGTGTCGAATGAATCAGCCAGCACAACCAGATTCGGGTGGGCATTAATATAATCACTTACTGCGATTTCTTGTCCAAATGTAGCGGACGGCACATTGTTCAAGATGTTCTCTATGGTTGTGTTTTCTCCGTGTCCAACGATCGGAGTTCGTAATTCGTGAAATGTCGCTACGTCTCCCGCAACGAACAGCAAGGTGGTCAATACCAAGGTGATTTTCTTCAGATGACCCTTGAATGACATGGGTATCAGGGCCAGCAGACATATTCCGAATGGGATGTAATAGATAAAGAAGCGTGCCCAGCCAGCACTGGCGTTCACATAGAGCATGACTGCTTGAAAAAGCGGTACTGCCAGGGTTGCCGCAAACAGGACAATCCACCGTGGGTCTGGCCGATACCGAAACTGTTGCACAAACGCCCAAGCCATACCGATGATACTCGGGAAGAACAAAAGCGAGAATCGGAATACGAGTTGAATTGCATTCCATAAATGATGGTTTGCGGCAGTGAGTGCGTTTGTACTGTATGAGCCAGAGGCAATCTGAGAGGCGTTTCCGTACGGTGACACGAGAAAATACAGTGGGTTTTTCATAATTAGCCAGTTGACGAACATCCATACCAATACCGAGTAGACCATCGGCATCGCATAGAGGACAAGCATGGCTTGCGTCTCTTGTTGAGGCTGTCTCATCCGCCACAATGCTATGGCAATCGCCAACGATGTGAATAGAAAGAAGGGAATCGCTTCATAGCGAAACATGAAGGCTGCAGCCAGCCACATCGCACCCACAGCGAGGGCTTCAAGCCTTCGCTCTTCTAAGTACGCTAAGGTTCCGCTGAGGGTCGCGAGCAGGCAACCCATGAGCATTCCGTCACTCATTCCGTTCGCATTATAGTATAAGGCCATCGGATTGAGGATAAAAAGCAGCACCCAAACAAACCGACTGGCTCTGCCGAAACCAAACCGATACAGGATGCGGTGCATGTAATAGACGGAAACCATACCGAACGCTGAACTGACAATGTTACTGGCAAATCCCTTTGTCACCAAGGATGGCCATTCATTATGGAGTGCTGCTATCGGCATTTCAAGCAAAGAAGGGAATGGGTTCCACACAAATCCAATAGCGCCGAAGTGCAGGTACCCACGGAAAAACACATAGTACGCGTTCATTACGCGTGACATCGCATCATCAAGTATGACTTGGTAATGAAAAACAAGGATGTACCCGACAGTGATTGACAGCGTAAAAGACAAGGAGCACAGCACGATGATTTCCCACAAAGGGGGAGCAGAGACCCTAACCGAGAATATGTCTCGGTTGGCTGTGAATGGCGCCCGCGACGGGGCTGTGAGTTGCCGTTGTTGCGTAACGGACATATTACTGATTTACATCCCCTGTCCCTGAGAAAAATTTTCTGCGTAAGACGTATCGAGACCGTGCATGGTCTTTTCCCAATAGGAAGGGCGGGTGATTAGCTGCCAGGTACCCTTCCACGCGGCAATTGACATAAAGGTCCAGTAAATGGGCGAGAAGACGACGTACTTGACTACATCCCAGGCACCACGCCTCGCCATTCCGACGACATTCGAATATGTAAATGCAAAGTTGCCAAGAACTAGATTGGCAAATGATGTATAGTAAAGCCAACCTGGAAACAGCTCGTGCGCTAGGGGAGCACCAAGTGCAAACCAAGACGTCGTGAGTCCCCATAACAAAGGGTTCAGTAAAAACGTGGCCGGAGTGCCGCCAACGATGATTTGAAAGCCGAAGAACCCCTTCCAACCGAGTTCCTTCCAGAGCGAGATTGGATGCCGCATGTGCACAAACCACGTTTGCAGGTAACCTTTCACCCAGCGTGATCGCTGCCTCACCCAATTGACGAACTCTGAATTGGCCTCCTCATGCGTGGTTGAGTTCATGATGGCTGTACGCCAACCGTCCCGGTGAAGTCGAATCCCTAGGTCCGCGTCTTCCGTCACGTTGTAAGGATCCCATGCGCCAATTTTCCGAAGCACTTCCGTTCGGAAGTGGTTGGACGTCCCTCCAAGTGGAATCGGGAGGTCCGCGGCATAGAGCGCCGGGAGTAACAAGTCAAACCACATCGCATACTCAGCGGTGAACCAGCGCGTCAACATGTTCTGCATTCCATTGAAGTAACTTAATTTCGCCTGAACACAAGCGACGTTCTCCGGAACCGACTGAAACGTTGCGATGGCCTTCAAAAGTTGATCGGATTCAGGAATATCCTCGGCATCGAAGATAACGACGTATTCCCCTCTCGCTCTCTGCAAGCCGAAGTTGCAGGCTTTCGGCTTTGTTTTGGGTTCCGATGTAGGTACAACAACGAGATCGACAAAATTCGGCAACCTTGAGGCCCTCGCTGCAGCAATGGTTTCTTCATCGTCTGCCTCGAGGAGAATTTTTACGTCAAGTCGATCTTTCGGATAGTCAAGGTTATTGAGCGCACGCCGAATGGTTGGTAGAACTGAAACTTCCTTATACAGAGGAACGAGAATGGTGTAGATCGGCAACGCTGCACGGTTGACCAAAGCAAGGTCTGAATCCGTCACGGCAACTTCAAGTGGACGACGACTGGAGTGCAGTATCCACGCCATACGAACAATCGTATTCAGTGTGTAAAATACCTGAACGACGATATTCAACACAACCATTGTCGGGATAAACCAAAGGGACAGGGATAAACCAAACAGCACTAAAGAAACAATCATCCCCACCCACTGGGGGATGGAGAAGCGCTTGTGTGCAGACCACTCAGGCGATGCCTCCACTAAGTCTCCAGTACTGCGCGCAGTGTGAGTGCTGCCGTACTTCACCGCATAAACCGCTGAGATGTCGCGCCAACCTGTGATGGCCACGGACAGCCGAAGCCCCGTCCTTTCGGTAAGTGTACGACGCGCGAATTGGTCTTCGGGGTCCACCATGGCCACTTTTAAGGTGTCACGGTATACAGCCAGAGGGATGCATTGATGATGGATCCAGAAGATGTCCTCGACGGCGTCCCAGACGGACTGTGTGGAGGGGGTTCGTGCTGTCTCAATGGCTTGGTTGACGAGTGAAACCACCGGGAGATTTCGTTGCCGAGCCACGCCTTCTGCAATATCCCAAAAATTGGCCCTGTTATCACTACTGAGAATGGCGCCGAGTTTGCCACCTGTTTGAGGTTGCGTTTGAAGTGCGTACAAAAGGTCTTCGGTCCCGATTTTTTCCTGCTGCAACAGGATGCCTCCGAGACGCTCATGTTGAAGTTCCTTGGGCAACCCATACACGCGGTCCATCGCATACTCCAGTTCCTCTGGAAGTGCCCTGGTAAAGACGATCTCGTAATGGAGTGCGACTTCTTGAAGGACATCTTCGCGAACGGTTCGAGCGCAGGCTACCCACAGTTGCCTGTCCTTCAACATCCAAGGCAGGATATGATGAGTTCTCGCTTCTTCCTCAGAAAGGAGTGCAGATGCCTGTTTCGATACAGGGTCAACCCATTTTCCTTCAGGTGTCTTGTAGGGATTCAAGCATACGAACATCATGAATTGACTCACAACCGTTTCTTCGGACGACGATTTCGAGAATCTCAGCGGCGGGGTGAACGTACACGCTGCCAGGTACTCTTGACCAGGTAATACACCGTTGCCAGTAAAAAGAAGATAACGGGGAGTGTGTAGAAGAGCCAAAACATGCCGCTCATGAAGATGAGGGCGATGACAGCACTGCTCACAAGCCACGCCAGTGTCTTCCTCACGCACATCACCCTATTCCTTCAGAAGGACGTGAAAGCTGCTGTCTTCAAAGAAGACATCCCGCACACTGGGGTTTCGCTTCAGCCAGCTCTCCAGTTGCTCCGTTGCGTCTACCATTGCATCAACCCGATAGACCCCGTCTCGATAGATACGGAATTTGACGGTGAGGTCGGGAAGTTCCTCTAAGTCGTCGACAAGTGGTACCAGTGAAGCAAACGTACGCACTGGGCCGAAAATCAGGGTTACCGGAATCTCATAAGAAGTCGTTTCTTGCAGGGCAAGTAACCGGTCTCGGCGCGCGGCGGCAAGGAGAATGGACGACTCCTCCAACTGCATCTGCAGGTCGTTCACCACAGCCTTCGCCTCGCCTAGGGCCGCCTTCAATTCCTGAATCTGTTCTTGTAAGCGCATCAGTTCCCCTTCAACTTCACTGCGGTCATAGCCGAGCAGACGAATTGGAAACAACGGGGAACCTCCTTATCTGCTAGTGGGCAAGGTCGAATACTGTTAATACATGCTGAAATATCGTACAGTATAGTATATATTGTCATTCTAGCGATTTGTACAAGCTTGCACAATGGAATAGATAGGGAGTTTGTGTTTGCTATAAAGAATGTTCGCTAAAAAGGGGGAGGGCGGTTATGAAGAAGTACAAGGTCCTTGCATCTGTCCTATTCAGTCTCGTAGTTCTCGTTAGTGGCGTACAGACAACGGTGTTTGCAGACCCCGGGGAGGGCAATACGCGGGGCACCATCAATCTATTGACTCCTGCGAATGCAGGACAGGAGATGTTCTTCACATTGTCCCCTTCGTCGAGGAATGAAGGCTCAAATAAAGATGGGAACCAGTTCAAGGTAAGGTTTACTGACGAAACGGCCAAAGATCAAAGAAGTACGCCCCAACCTGTTAATGTAAAACCGTCCTCACAACCGGGAGAATACCAATTCAAGATGCCAACAGACCTTGCCCAAGGGGATACCTATGACATTACCGTCACGCTGAATGGGATGACCTATGAGGGAACGTTTGTCGCCCCCTTGAACAATGGTGACCAATTGCCGGAAACACGCTACGCTATCGTGTTACCTATTATATTGCTTGCAGTTCTCGGTCTGAGCAGGAGAAGGCAGCGGAGAGTTGGTCAGAACTAAAATGAAAGCCCCTTCTTCATCACTTGCCCGACCGATGACATGGCTCATCGTCAGTGCACTGCCATTTATCCCGTTGTACGGAAAGTTGCTGTTGAATCTCTTTTCGGATACACCGGAGGCGTATCTATGCATTGTTCCGGTCCTTGCGTACGTGTGGGCATTTCGGCAACTGGTTTATGAGGTAACAGACTACCAGGACGATATGGAACTGAACATCATCCTTGGTACGTCTCTATCTGTCTTGGTGTTACTCATAGTCCTATGGGGACCTCGTCAGTTCCCGCTTACCTTCTATGGACGATCAGATATCCTTCTTCTGTGGCCCCTGTGGGGCCTCGCAATGGGATGGTTGTGGTTTGGTGTGGGGGTGACTCGCTGGTTATGGAAACCAATGGCTTACCTCATCTTGGCTGTGCCGGTACTCTACACGAGCTTGGCGGGTTGGGTTATCGGTGGTCTTCAATCCTTCACTGGAGATGCAAGCCGCTGGCTGCTCCAAAGTCAGTCATGGGTTCAATGGAACGGATCGGTCGGAGAAGTGACCCATGGTACGCAACACATTGCATTTTCTCTGGTTACGGCTTGCACGGGTGCCGACAGCATCCTGGCTGTGCTCCTGATACTTGTCTATCTATGGCCGCTCTACAGAGGATTTTGGGGATTGAAGTTGGTCTGGGTACTGACGGGGATGGCGTACGCGTTTTGTGGGAACGTCTTGCGTATCTCGTTTCTTATATGGATTTTGCACGAATCAGGTGTCTCCCAGCTATTCGACCTGGTTCATGCAGGCCTCGGACTTGTTATTTTTGCTTTGTTGAGCTACGCACTCGTACTGACCGGCCGCCTCTTTGGGCTGGTTAGATGGGAAGCGAAACAACCAGTCAAAATACTTGCGGTCACAGGCAAGTCCAGAACCTTCATCAGTATGGTCAGCACCATGGCATTCACGGTAATGGTGTTTGTTGCTTGGTCGGGAAATCAGACGAACATGTGGCGAGATGTTGTGACCACAACCGATATCTCAATCGGTCAATACCCGTTGATACGTGGGTATTACGCAACCGGGCTGGCATCGTATAATGATTCAAGTGTGCTTGGGGAAGGGACCCGCAGTTATGCGGTAGCTTATTCTACCCAGAGTGGTCAGTACTATCGTGTGGAGGCATGGACGACCCCTGCTGGATGGCGCCTGCAACAGTATAGTGTAAACAACTGTTTAAGCTTTCACGGGGACACGATTTTAAGTCGTGAACTGCTCCGATCTGTTGTACACGTACACGGGAGCCTGTATTCCGTTGTGGTTCCCCCGCTGTCGCGCGGCATGGAGCCTGACATTTACGCGGTGGCCGCTTACACGTTCAGGGTTCAGGGGGCATCGGGGCAACCGGTTTATGAGCGAATCGAAATTTCGACACCCCTGCGCCAGGCAACAAACTCACAGCCAGGGACACTATCGACCGCGTCCTTGGTACAGTTCGCAAATTCTCTGCTCGGGTCTGTCATCGAGTAGAGAAATGACACGCCGGAATCACGGGTCTTGGGCTTTTAACATAAAGTCCCGCCATCGGGCGGGACTGCCGGTCTCGTGACTTCGTTAATCACCTAATAAACGACGCCAAAACGACTTTGGTTTAGTAACCTCGTCTCGCCCTTTCACCGCACTTTCTTCTAATATCCGGAATTTTTCTCGGTTCCATTCCCGTTCTAGCTCCATTGCTCGTTCTACGAACTGCCGCGTGGCTGCCAACTCACGTTCGACTGTATTTCTCAACGCTTCTTGCTCATGCATGGTCGTCTGACTGACCTCTGGAAGCTCAGTAAGCCGCTGTGCGAGACCATTGATGGTCCTGTTTTTCTCAAGTCCATCTTGTGTTAGTGTAGCAACTTGCCTTCTTAGAAACTCAATCTCACTTTGGAGCGAAGAGATATGGGATTCATAAGCCTGAATCGTGTATTGACTCGCGTTCTGAAGTGTGCGGACATAACCCCAATCGCCGTCACTTACGTCGTTCCAACGTATCCGCTCGTCGTCCGGATGACCGTACTCATTTGGCAGGACAACATACCATCTCCCGTCCACCTTATACCCTTGCAGACTTCCACGCTGAATCTTTTTGCGTAAGGCCTCTGCGGTACTTTCCATGAGGGCGGCCGCCTCATTTAACTCGATGCCGTTCAGTTGACTGTCTGGACGTTTGTCCATGTGTAGTAGACCTCCTGTCCGGACGTCTCTTGCCGTCCGTCCATATCCGGACAGAGTGCCAGCGGGAGTCAACCAACCCACTGGTTAACTACTCCAACGTCACCCTTTTGACTTTCTACAAACGCTTGTCAGTATTTCGATTTCATTATATAGCATAGTATAATTTTTGGTAATTTTGAGATGCGATATTTTCAGGCGTCACAGAATGCGCCGGCTTGTAGGTTGAAGAGTGGGAATACCGGTGTCTTCTAGGTGGGTTTCGGTGTTCGGTCTACACAGAATCAAGTAAGTGACGCACTTTATGTGTGTACATACGCTGATCTGCAATTCGAATCAATTCATTTGGGGATCTCGCATCTATCGGGTAAATAGCGTCTCCTATCGACACGGTAATCTCTCTACCCACATCACGAGACAAGCTCTGGAGTGTTCGTTCTATCATCCTTACCAGCGTATCTGATGATTTATCCTTTAGTTGGGATGTGATGATTAAAAACTCATCTCCGCCCCAACGTGCAACCATACAAGAAGGCATTGTGTTCCTTAAAAGTGCAGCGGACACACCTTGTACGACCTCGTCACCGATCTCGTGGCCGCAGGTATCGTTAATCATTTTAAAACTATCGATGTCTACTAGAAAGATCCGCAATTCCTGATTGTTTCTGCTGGCTCTTTCCAACATTCCCGGGAATTTAGCCCACACGAACCTACGGTTGTACAGGCCCGTTAAGTAATCCCGTTCTGAATAAAAACGTGCTTCGTCGTATTTTTTTCCGAGCCACCACAAGAATACAAGAATGAACGGTGCATAGATGAAATCATACTTTAAAAAACCATCCGCTATGAGGAAGGCCTGGGATTCACGATAATTTATCAAGAAATATGAAATATGCCATGCGGCAATGACGAAAATGGCCACTAGAGGCGTGAATATTCTGCCGTTATATTTCATGGATTTCACTTCCATAAATTTATACTTAATATAAGATACAATACCAATATTTTCGTATATATTCCATAAATTACGTCTGCATTCTATAAATTAATTGAATAATACGGTTGAAGCTGCGCTGAAACCGTCAGCCGCGTTACTTTCAACTGACCCACTTATCTCATGTATTCACCAATTACATAGTTAAATGTAACGTGGTTTTGTGGATACCTTATGGTACACTCTGGATATCCATGTAGGGGTGATAGTTGTTGAGGATGGTGTCCATTCGAAATTTGGAAAGTGGCTGTGTGTTGGCTAAACCGATACTTGGATCTGATGGACGTATCTTATTACAATCTGGAGTTGTTTTAACTTCAGGATATATTCGTCGGCTTCAATTGATGAACTTTAACTACGTCTACATTCAAGATTCCGATACGTATGATATCCAAATAGAGGAGACCATCAGCCTTGAAGTTCAACAAGAGGTCGTCTCGAGGATCAAGAACATATATGACAGTTTGGCAGATCCAAAAGGCAATCAACAGCTGATAGATTCTGGGAAACTCGGACGCGAATTCACAAACATTTTCAAAACACTATTTCAATCATTGATGTCCGACCACAGCTTCATCGTAAACTTAAGCGCAATTTATACCAGCGATGCGTACTTGTATACACACTGCATGAACGTTGGCACAATGGCTAGTGTTTTAGGCATGGCTGCGGGATTCAATAACGACCGGGTCTTTAAATTTGGACTTGGCGCAATGCTGCATGACATCGGAAAGATTAAAGTCAACCAGGGCATTCTCAACAAACCCGGTAAGTTCACGGAAGAAGAACGGGCCGAGATTGAAAAGCACTGTGAACTTGGATATGAAATGCTCATCAAACAACCCGATATTCCTTCTGTCTCCGCGCACTGTGCCCTGCAGCATCACGAGAAATTTGATGGTACGGGGTATCCTCGAAAGCTTCGAGGCTCCGAGATTCATGAGTTCGGCCGAATACTAGCCATACCCGATGTGTACGATGCACTCACGTCAAACCGAGTCTATCGCCCAGCCATGCTCCCCCATGAAGCCGTGGAATACTTGTTTGCCCAGTCTGGGTCACACTTTGATCCTGAATTTGTGCGACTCTTTCTAAATCACATCAACATCTATCCGAACGGTACGCCAGTTCAACTGAGTAATGGTTTATATGGGGTAGTAGCCCGGGCAAACTCCCATAACCTTCAAAGACCTGTAATCTTGGCTTTGAACGATAACGGGCACAAAATAACTCCGTATGAATTAGACCTCTCGCAAGAATTGCATATCACCATCGTGGGACGTAACACAGAGGAAGCCCCTCCATCTGCAATAAATGCGCATGGTTTGGGAGATGAAATGAATCTGGCCTAGATGCAAAGTCCTCGAAACCTGTTCGCTGTTTTGAACGTGGGGATTTTTGCCGTTTTATGGATGGTGTTGGGTATAATGAAACGCAAATACGTTCTTTCATTGATACACGCGGAAACTCCATTGTGATGAGTTGTATCGGGGTGGCGCCTTCCGTGACAATACACCATCGAGAACGTCGGGCAGATTGTTGGCGTATGACCATCACTTCTTGTCCATAGTGCGGGGGCTGAGCCGAGGCTCAGCCTGCCTTCTAAAAACATTCCTCCGCATCCTGACTCAGTGTCCTACCTTCGAACCTGCTTTCTTGCTGGAACGCGTGTCTTGCGCCGCTTTTTCGCGGGCTGTTTCGCGGATGCCTCTTTTTCACCGAGCACCTTTCTCATTTGCGACTGAATCGCAGCAATCTCGCTCTTCAGCTCCTCCTCTGACATACCGCGAATGGTTGCTTCAATACGTGGGTACATCCGGTTGGCGCCGTCACGCATCATCATGCCTTGAATACCCCTTGCGTCCTGCAGGGTGCTGTCCATGTAGCGCTGGACCAACTCTAACAGACGGTCGTGCATGGTCAAGCCATTCGGTTTCCAATTTGGATCAATATACCCTGGGCGCCGCTGTGGACGTTGTGGCATCTGCTGTGGGCTACCTTGTTCCGAACCGCCTGGCGGCAGTGGGGTTGCTGGTTGCGGACCTCGTTGCGATCCTCCCTGAGGAAACTGTTGGCCACCTTGGGGCGGCAACGGACCGACTGGACCGCCCGGACCGGGTGCACCCCACGGCATCATGCCTGGCCCGGGTACGGGTGCGGGTCCTTGGATGGGCCCTGGCATAGGTGCTTGCATCGGACCTTGACCGGGTACCTGCGTCTGCGGGCGCACTGGTTGTTGCCTCTCATTGTCAGCCATTTGCTTCGCCTCCCATGACGGTACGGCATTTGGTGGGGGAGTACGCTGTCAGTCGTTTCAGTCGGCTGAGGCAGAGGTCCCCCACGCATCCGTTCCATGCTCTTGGTTGGCATTTTATGCACTGGGCACTCGGTGTGGGGCGGTATTTGCCGTGGGCGAACGCACAACCTAGGCTGTCCCGTGTCGGCCTTTGGGGAGTCGCAGGCTCATCGCAATCACAAGCAACCCCATGATAGCGAGTGCGATTCCAAGGGTGTGCAGTTCAGGTGTACCAATGGCCCTTGAGAAGACAAAGCCGAGAAACACAGTCGACAAAATCGTACCCATGTACCGAGCCATCATAAACAGTCCGGAGGCAACGCCCATCATCTTTGCTGGCGACGCGGCGAACAAGGCTGTTTGCAGTCCGATATTGTTGAGCCCGTTGCTCAGCCCAAGGATGAAAAAGACGACGGACATCCACAAGATGGAGGAGTGGAGCGTGATCGTCAAAAACAGAATGGGACCTACGGTGAGGCACAAACCGGCTAACAAAAGAGGCGGGCGCGATCCCGATTTCTCCACCCACATCCCGGTTAACGGAGACACAATGACACTTGATCCCGCGATACAAAGCATCAACAGCCCCGTGACTTGGGCGTCAAAGTGACGCGCTTCCTGCAGGTAATCCGGGATGCCGAAGAAGATGCAATAAAAAATGATGTTGACCGTCACAAACTGAATCTCCACCCAGGTGAAGGACATGTTTTCTTTGAACATGCGCAGATCGATGAACGGCCGTGCTACCCTGAGCTCCTGCCAGACAAAGGCGGCCAGGAGAAGTATCCCGACAATGCCTGTCCACCAAATGGCATGCTGACTGATGGAAAGGAGGAAGACGAGAACCAGAATGATCATTGCTGCGAAAAAGCCGATACCAAGCAGATCAAGCTGACCGAACAACGCCTTGAGCCCGGACGATCTCGCTTCAGCGGAGTTGTCGAACTTGTCGGGCGGCAAAAGGAAAATGGCCATCAAGATGCCGACCAGGATGATGGGGAGGTTGATCATAAAAAGGGCCGGCCAGTCCCCAAAATGCATCGCGAACCCACCGATGGAGGGCCCGAACGCTGCCGCACCGGAGGAGAAGATGCCAAGGAAAGCGATGGCTTGGGATTGCCTTTCGGTCACCCACTGCCGCACCATGGCCATTCCGGCGGGGAAGAGGGCGCCGCTGCCGATGGACTGAACGAGACGAAGTGCAATGAGCCAGGCGAAGGTCGGGGCGAACGGAGCGGTTACGGATGTCACGGTGACCAGGATCAATCCAATGATAAACACCCGTTTTCGCCCGACGCTGTCTGCAACCTTGCCCATCACAGGCTGAGCGATGGCGCTCGCAAGATAATAGGTAGAGATAAGCCATGACACTTGCGAAAAACTGAGCGAAAAAACCTGTTGCAGGCGTGCCACAGCAACCGAGATCATCGAAGAGTTCAGAGGGTTTAAGAGAATCCCCAAGGCAACAGTAATCAGAACAAGGTTGCGTCGCTTCTGAACAAAATCAGTCACGGCGGGTACGGTGTTGAGTCGAGACAATGGTGTTCCCCCTTTATGCAAAAGACAGTTCTGTGATTGTCTCTCAGTAAATGTGCTCGCGCACGTAGTAGCCGGTGACTTTGGCCGCGGTCGCCTGATTCAGCGCTGATTTCCAGCGCATCATCTCTCGCTCAATCTCATCCTCTGTGTACGGGATAATGTCGTCGTGCTCAGCTGCCCCGATGTACTCTCCGTGAGATGGCAGCACAAATGGTGAGAGAAAGACCTTATCGACCCGAGTCAGCTCGGCCGCTTTGAGCAACTGAACGGTGTGTGAAAAGTGTTCGTCCGCATACCTTCTGTCTCCCACGCCGACCATCACAATCGGACCGACGGTGAAACCAGCCTGTTTCAGGGTCCGAATGGCAGCCAGTGCTTCGCTGCCAGGGCCGGGCTTTTTGAGGAACTCCCGCAGCGGATCGTAACCGGATTCGAGTCCCACGTAGACCGTGTCAATGCCAGCTTCTCGCAAGGTGTACAGGGCCTCGATGGACTTCTTGTCCAGATTGAAGGTGTCCATGAACGTGGCAAATGATGCAGCTAAGGGACCCAGCGACTCGCGAATCTGCTTTATCGCCACCAGCAGACGATCCGCTGAAACGACCAGTGCATTGCCGTCACCGAGAAACACGCCCGTCCTGTCCTGTAGGCGAGGGCCAAAAAAGGATTGAATCGCACCTAGATGTTGTTCCAGCTCGGCGGGGGTTTTCACGTGAAATCGCCGGTCACGGTAGAAATCGCAAAACAGACAACGGTTATAGGAACACCCTTCGGCAACCTGAACGACCAGGGTCTTGTACTGATCGGGTGGCAGGATGCTGATGGGTTTATAGGTCCTCTGAAATGCTGCCTCGTCTGCAGCCAGGGCCTCCGGCGTCCACTGCTGAAGGAGCTCAGTCCAGCGCAGGGCATCGCCTCGGGAGGCAAGAGACTCGCGGGAGTTTGCAAAGCGCGCGGCATCGGATTCGGGACAATCTGGCGTGCTGTCAGAGTAAGACAAGGCAGCTAAAGCCGCTTCATAGACGGTGCGGTAGAAGGCGTTTTTCTGGTCTTTGGAAAAATCATGATATGTACGGCGGCGTCCAAACCACTTTAGGTCTTCACGATGGGTGATATCGATAGCAATCAGAAGCAGGCGATTATCCAGACCGCGCCGGATGGTGAGATCACGGCCCGTTGCGCGCACAAATCGGCCCGTTCTATCGAAATGGCAGAACAGATCGAACGAAGAGTCGAACGCGATAGGGACGGTCTCCATCGGCAGCAATTTGTCAAAACGGCCGCGTGGGAATTGTAAATGAACCTGTAGAGTATCGTCCTTTGCTCGGACATTTTGTATGGTCATGGTTCAACATCCTCACAATCGTACCTTTTCTATGCAACCCATACAGTATACTACTTCAGGGAGAGCAACATGGAAAACGTGAACGATAGTGCTTATTCAGGCCCCCTTTTCCCGATGATCCGGGGCTGGGCGCATGTTTAAAGAATTTTTGAAAACGTTTCCAAAAGCTTGTCCTTTGTGTTGACGCCAACGTTAGAATTCTGTATATTCAATGCACGCAGAAAAGTTTGGGGTTCACGATCTCTGTTGGAGAAAAACTGGGAGGAGGTTATTCTTTGCGTCATTTGTACACCATTTCCGAGTTGACTGATCTGTTTCAAATCACCACCCGGACCCTGCGCTACTATGAGGAGATTGGACTCCTTCATCCAA
This sequence comes from Paenalicyclobacillus ferrooxydans, assembly GCF_001399675.1. GTDB lineage: Bacteria > Bacillota > Bacilli > Alicyclobacillales > Alicyclobacillaceae > Alicyclobacillus_B > Alicyclobacillus_B ferrooxydans. The sequence continues at coordinate 73,139 of NZ_LJCO01000077.1, read as the reverse complement.
GACGCCGGGGTACGCAGAGGCTATATGCAGAAGCGGATCGGGCCCGTATTGACTTGATTCTTCGCTCACGTCGACTCGGGTTTGGATTGGAAGAAATTCGTGAGTTACTGGAGTTGTATGACACGGATCCGACCAACGTCATTCATCTCGAGGATGTGTTGAACCGAGGTAACCGTAAAATCCGTGAAGTCGAAAAGCAGCTTCACGACCTGCAGTCGCTGCACGCAGAGTTGGTGGATGTCCGTGAACGGATCCTGCAAGCCCTGGATGAACGTGTCTTGGACGAAGGAGATTCTGGTGCTGAGGTAGACCTGTACGGTCGTGTCTGACAGATATTGATGTTACCCTGCTGGTCAGCCTCCACCGAGCAATCTCCATCGAGGCGATGGCCAAGAGCAGGGTCTATTTGTGCAGTGAGCTGCTGGGACTGCCTATGTTTTAGCAGCCTGACGTTGCGGATAGAGACACTGGAACCGGGACACTAGAGGACTTGGCCCCGGAACGTCCGCAGTTCGCAGTTCGCAGTTCGCAGTTCGCAGTTCGCAGTTCGCAGTCCGCAGTCCGCAGTCCGCAGTCCGCAGTCCGCAGTCCGCAGTCCGCAGTCCGCAGTCCGCAGTCAAAAAACATAGGTGCCAAAACAAAAAAAGGACCGGACATTTGAATGCCCGGTTGGTGGGAAAAGGACACGGGTGCCAGCCTCCCCGTATATATCAACATTAAGTTGTTGATGGATCCCGCCGCAGGATCTCCGATTCATCATCTGGGACCCACTCGTTCTTTCCCAGACTCTGATACCTAATTGAACTTCACTGCAGAGCCATCTGGTTGAGCGAACCGATTCTTACTTATTGGTTGCAGCTATCGCCATGCCTGACACGGTCGTCAGCACTGGTCGGAGAGGCGGGCACCTCTGGCCTTTTCTGTGTCACCAAGTTTGTTCGCGTTCCTTCAATCAAGGAACTGTACTTCGGAATAGATTACCTTCCCAAGAAGTCTGCCAACATGACCGTAACGTTTCGTTCATCGAGCAAAGAGCATTGCACCCCCTGCTCGGACTTACTGTTTCTGGCCCATTGGAATCGTCTTCTTTCGTTTTGCTTGAGTTTATTATCTCCGTTTTCTCTTCGATATGAAATAGCACCCGAAGACCGTTTTTATGTCTACTTCGTACTAGTCCAGATGGGTGGTTATAATCCTTCGTACGGCCCTCCACGTGCAGCGGATGTGGACTCATAATGAGTACGCACGATGAGTAACGCATGATGAGTAACGCATGATGAGTAACGCATGATGAGTACGCACGAAAACTCATGCATTGTCGATAGTCTCGAGAGAGACGTACTCGAAAGGGGACGTATGCCATATGAACCGCATCTTGTTTGCAACCGACGCATCTGTATCTGCCGAGCGAGCCAAAGACGTCGTACGGCATCTGTTAGAGTCGTGGCCCAACGCGACACTCATGGTTCTCTATGTAACCCGTCAACTGAATGGCTATGAGCCTGAATCCCTGGAGAGTTTGAGCGTTGAACAGGGTACATTTAAGGAAATTGAAGATATGGCAAAGCACCAGTGGTTCCGCGAGTTTGAAGGGCGGGTATCCTGCAAACATGTTTACGGAGAACCGGCTCTTGTCATCTCAATGGAAGCGAAGGAACGCGGCGCTGATTTGATCGTGCTTGGCGGACGAGGAGTGGGTCAGCCCGATCCGCTTCTCACGGGCAGCGTCAGCCACGGCGTACTTTACACCTCACAGGTGCCGGTGTTGGTCGTGAAGGGAGACGCAAAAGTACCTGCGATGGTATAGCTGCAATTGAAGTCGCCGACGTACTGGCGCTGGTATAACCTCAACCGGCGACGCCATCGTAGCTGCTGCGGCGTAACTTCAGCAGTACAGGGACGAATGGCTTCGCCCCTGTATAAAGCTGCGCCTGTTGTGTAGAATATTCTGCAAAAGTAGCACCGAAGGGATGGTTCGGGGATGGGGCATGCGGGAAACCGGAAGATCGTTGTGATTGGCAGCGGTGCAGTCGGTGCAACGACTGCGTACACGTTGATGCTTCGGGAGAGGATGAACGAGTTGGTTTTGATTGACGCGAGAGCAGACAAGGCGCTCGGCGACGCGCTGGATATGAACCACGGGATTCCCTTCACTCACAGTGCGAACATCTGGGCGGGTACGTATGAAGACTGCCGGGGGGCCGATATCATCATTGTGACGGCGGGGGCTGCTCAGCGGCCGGGAGAGTCCAGGCAAGACCTGCTTGTGCGTAACGTCGCCGTCTTTGCGGACATCATCACCAACGTGACGAAGTACAATCACGACGGGATCCTGCTTATTGCCACAAACCCGGTAGATGTGCTTTCTTATGTCACGTGGAAGCTGTGCGGGTGGCAGAGGGAGCGGGTCATCGGATCGGGCACATTACTGGACAGTGCAAGGTTCCGCTACCTGATTGGCCGAGAATACGGGGTCGACCCGCGCAGCGTTCACGCGCATGTCATCGGTGAGCATGGCGATACGGAGTTGCCAATTTGGAGTCGGGCGAACATTGCGGGGGTGCCAGTGGAGCTGTCTCCAGAACGGAGGGCCGAACTATTTGCAGAGACTCGAGATGCGGCGTATCAGATTATCGCCGCGAAAGGCGCGACCTATTACGCGATTGGCCTGGCGCTGGACAGGATCTGTGCGGCCATCCTCGGTGACGAACATGCGGTCTTGAACGTATCGACGTATCTGCAAGACTACCATGGCATCCAGGATGTATACCTCGGTGTGCCTTCTGTGGTCGGGCGGTTCGGTGTGGAACGTGTTGTCGATCTCGATCCAAACGACGACGAAATCTCCCTGCTGCGGCATTCGGCGGAGGTGTTGCGGGAGCGGATCGACCTTGCGATGTCAGTCATTCAGAGTAAAGGCAAGTAGCGCATTTATCATAAATTTCCTGTTGATTTCCTGGTAATGTCGAATCATAGTATATTTTGTCATATATTACATACCTGTTTGCATCGAAGAATACGGGCACAGTACGAGGAAACTCTACGTCGCAAAGCCACGGATCTACGGGCACAAGCCTATGACGGCCTGGTTGCTATCTTCTTAGCAGAGACGTCCCGTGTTCATGGAAGGGGCGCTTTTTTATGTTCAGCTCTCCTTCCGCAATTGAAAAACGTATTGAAGGGGGAGGGATCCTGGGCGGCCCTTGGAGCCGGAACATTGGTGGTAGTCACAACTGATCTACGATGGTGTAGAAGCAGAAACGGGCAGAGGTGAACGTGTTGGCAAAAATGTTCAGGCTTAGATTAAGGGGATTAGGACTCAATTCATCAGTTCGCATGAAGTTAATATCCATTTCACTTGTGCTTTTAATTGTTCCAAGTGTAGTCATTGGTCTTGTCTCTTATGTAGATGCCAAAAGTCAATTGAATCAGAGCAGCAAAATTGCATTAAAAAATGATGTTGAGCTGCTAAATGCGACGATTGGCAGCTTTAATGCACAAGTTCAGGCGGGAAACATGTCTCTTGCTCAGGCACAGGAACAAGTAAAACAGATCGCTTTAGGACCGACGCAATCTACTGGACTCCGTCCCATTAACCCCAAATATGATATCGGCAACAATCGTGGATACTTCTTCATCTATGATACAAAGGGCAACGTGTTGGCCAACCCCACCGCTCCTGAAGGAAAAAATTTATGGAATGCCAAAGACAAGAACGGGACTCATATGGTTCAGGACATTATTAAAGCAGCAGAAAATGGCGGAGGGTACACCAATTATATTTGGCCGCTACCCGGGCATCCAAATCAGCTTCAGGAAAAAATCGTCTATTCGGATGAGGCGCCGGCTTGGGGATGGATTGTCGCTGTTGGTTCATACGCAAGTGATTTTAACAGCGGTGCAACCAGTATTCTCATTAATTTGATTATCACCCTTGGCATTGCGTTAGTTTTGGGACTTATTTTGTTAATCCTATTCTCGAACCGCTTGTCAAGGGCGATTAAGCGCGTGGCAGAGCAGGTGGGCAGGGTTGCAGACGGGAACCTTGCTGTCGAACTGCTAGAGATTACATCGAGTGACGAAGTGGGAACGCTATCTGAATCTACAAACAATATGGTTCTAAAACTGCGTGACATGATATCTAATGTTCTTGCGGCAGCGGAGAATGTTTCAGCGGCTTCGCAAGAGATCTCCGCGGCCACTGAACAGATGGCTGCAGGGAGTACCGCTCAAGCACAATCCGCTGAGACCGTTAATCAGCTGTTCAAAGAACTGTCAACAGCCATCCATTCCGTTTCTGAACATGCGGAACATGCAGCTGAATTGTCGTCTCAAACCGTGGGCTTGGCGCGCTCGGGCGAAGATATTGTGCAGAAATCTGTAGCAGGAATGAATATCGTCAGCCAACAAATTGCTCGGCTAAGTGAAGATTCCAATCGCGTCGGTCAGATTGTTGAGGTAATTGAAGATATTGCAGACCAGACGAATTTGCTAGCCCTGAATGCAGCGATTGAGGCTGCGCGCGCGGGAGATCAGGGCCGCGGCTTTGCCGTCGTGGCTGACGAAGTGCGTAAGCTGGCGGAACGAAGTAGTGAAGCCACCAAGCAAATCACAGCAATCATCAAGACCATGCAGGCGAACACAGAAAAGAGCGTTCAGGCTGTTCATGAGGGTGCTGAGTCGACAAGACAGAGCGGTGACGCATTTGTGAATATTGCTTCCATGGTGGCTGCTTCCGCGGATAAAGTCACAGAGATTGCAGCAGCTAGTGAGGAACAATCTGCGCAGGCTTCGGAAGTGTTGCGTTCGATTGAAACGATCGCTGCAACGGCAGAACAATCAGCAGCAGGTATTGAGGAAACGGCATCTTCCTCGCAGTCGTTGGCTCAACTGGCCGAAGAATTGAGTGGACATGTTTCTGCTTTCAGAGTGAATTGATGCGGTTTACAGATACAGCGAGTCTCCCGCGTGGAGGCTCTTTTTTTTGCATCGGCTGCATCCCTGTGTGTCCGAATTTTCGATAAAATAAATGGTGAAGGGCATAAGAATCACGGATTGTTTACGGACTACGGACTACGGACTACGGACTACGGACTACGGACTACGGACTACGGATGGGTGACGGGTGACGGTGGAATTCATGCATGGTGAACGGTGGATTCAATCGGGATCGCACGGACTAAAAATGGACTGGCGAGGTGTTCGTATATGCTTGGAAGGGACTGCGTTCTTGAGGCGTTTCGGACCTACGGCGTGGAGTATCTGTTTGGGAATCCGGGTACAACAGAGCTGCCGCTCATGGACGGCCTGGTAAACTATCCGGACATTGAGTACATCCTTGCCTTACATGAAGATGTGGCGGTTGGGATGGCGGCGGGGTATGCGCAGGCGTCAGGCAAGGCGGGTGTAGTGAACCTGCATATCACGCCGGGGCTGGCCCACGGACTGGGAAACCTGTACGATGCCTGGCGTGCACATGTGCCGCTGGTTCTGACGGCAGGGCAGCACGACAGCCGCTTGGCGCTTCAGGAACCGGCTCTCGTTGGCGATCTCGTTTCCCTTGCCAAACCATTCACCAAGTGGGCGTATGAGATTCGGCATCCGGATGAGATTGGGATGGCTGTACAGCGCGCTTTTAAGGTTGCCTTGACGCCGCCGATGGGTCCGGTGTTTTTGTCCTTGCCTTCGGATGTCATGATGGCGGAAACCTCGCGCGGGCCGATGCCGCTTACGGTGATTGAGGTGAGCGGATCGCCAGGTGAAGCCGCTGTTGGTGAGGCAGCGCGCACGCTCGTGGAGGCGGCGCATCCAGTTTTGATTGTGGGTGACGGCGTGGCTCAGGCAGGCGCTGTGGGTGAGATGGTGCAGTTGGCAGAGGTGATTGGCTGCGAGGTATACAGCGAGCATCAGGGAGCAGCGTTGTCGTTTCCATATACGCATCCGCAGTTTTTCGGCCGTGGTCTGCCAAATGGCCCGTATCTGCAGCGGATTTTGGCGGATGCAGATGTGGTGATGTTCGTGGGCGTGACGAGCCAAGCTCCGCTTTTATACTTTGCCGATCCGGTCATCCCACCCCACACCCGCGTCATTCACGTGGACTGTAATGCGTGGGAGATCGGGAAGAACAACCACGTGGATGTTGCACTGCTTGGGGATATTCGGAAGATTGCTGCTCAGTTGGCGGAAGCGGTGAAAAACGCGGGAGCGGCGGAGTTTTTTCAGCGCCGCGAGCGGCGGTTGGCGGAGATAGCGGATCGGCAAAAGGCGAGGGCGGATAAACTGCGCGAGGAGCGGGAAGCGGGCAGGACGCAGAAGCCGCTGTCTCCGGCTCACATCATGGCGGAGTTGAACGAGCTGTGGGATGACCACACCTTTCTGGTCGATGAGTCGGTCACGACAGGCCGGTATGTACACGGGTATCTGAAGATTGACAGGGTAGACAGCGTGATCGCGCTCAAAGGCGGGGGATTAGGCTACGGGATGCCGGCAGCGCTCGGTGCACAGCTGGCGAGGCCGGATGAGCGGGTCGTGGCGGTGATTGGGGACGGATCGGCGCTCTATGTCATCCAGGCACTGTGGAACGCGTCGAAATACAACCTGCCAGTGGTCTACCTGATTGTGAACAATACGAGCTACATGATTCTCAAGGGTGGGCTGCGAAGACTGAATGGGCCAGCCCGTGCGGCCGGAGTGTATCCTGGTATGGACCTTGTGGGCCCGGAGATCGATTTCGTGACCTGCGCGAATGCGTTTGGCGTGGAGGCAGTACGAGTGGAGAATCCGGAGGATGTGAGACCGGCTCTGGAGCAGGCGCTTGCGAAGCGGCGGCCGTATCTGATTGACTTTGTGATCGATAAGGAAGTGAAGGAATTCCTGCAGTAGGGGAGTTGCTGGCCAGGGTAGAAGGTGGGGGGCAAAGGGTAGAAGGCGGCGTTGGCAAATGGAATGCGGTTGCGGCAGGGGAGTAACGCTCATGATTGGGGAGTCGGTGGATGACAGCGGGATCGCAAGAGCGGAATGAAACGAGGAACGGACCCGGATTGCTGTTGATAGAGGGGATTATGGGGGCCGGTAAGACGACGACGGCTCAGTTTGTGGGCGAGACGCTGCAGAGGATGGGGTTGCAGACGAAGGTGTACCTGGAAGGGAACCTCGAACACCCGGCGGACTACGACGGTGTGGCTGTTGTGGACGAGCATGAGTTGGAGGCCATATGTCGGGCGTACCCTGAGTACGCTGAAACCCTATGGAGCTTGGCTGAGACAGCACCGCAGTCGGGTGAAAAGATGGGCCAGGATGATCCGGCGAGGTCTGATCCTGAGGTGCGGGTGGTACCTGGTGAGCCGGAAGCGGTGTCGAGCCACAGTCGCCAAGGGTGTACGTGGCTTATCCCCTACCGCAAGGCACAGCGGGAAATGGGGGGTGAGCGTATGCCAGCAGAGTTGGTTGATGCACTCGCGAAGTATGACATCTACGACGGCATCAGTCTGGCCAAACACGCAGAGACACTCCAGGCAAGTTGGCATCGATTTGCCAGCTGGCAGCGAGAATCGATGTCTACGAGCTATGTGTTTGACTGTTGCTTCCTGCAAAACCCGGTGTGCTCGTTTATTGCGATGCACAACGCGGGGGCGGATGCACTGCAGGATCACGTCCTGAGCCTCGCGCGTACAGTCCTGCCGCTGCGGCCGGTACTCATCTACCTCTATCCGACCAATGTGCGCGAGACGCTGGAGCGGATTATACCGGAGCGGCCGAAAGAGTGGCTTGAGTTTGTCATCTCATACCATACGGATCAGGCATATGGTCACGCACGCGGACTCTCAGGATTGGATGGGCTGATTGAGTTTCTCGAGCAGAGGCAGTCTATCGAGATGGACATCTGCAAACAGCTTCCGTTCCCTGTGCTGATTGTGCCGGATCCGCATCGTGACTGGGCACGGGCACAAGCAGACATCGCACGTTTTTTGGGGGCTGCGGGTTGGTAGATTGGAAAGGCAGGAGATTGGGCGGTGGTTGCTTTGCTGCGTGCGTTAGCGGAACTGAGTTCCGCTAGGACACATAGGGTTCGCTGCGCTGCGTGCGTTAGCGGAACTGAGTTCCGCTAGGACACCCGGGGCTCGCTGTGCTGCGTGTGTTAGCGGAACTGAGTTCCGCTAGGATACCCGGGGCTCGCTGTGAGGCCCGCGTTAGCGGAACTGAGTTCCGTTAGGACACCCGGGGCTCGCTGCGCTGCGTGCGTTAGCGGAACTGAGTTCCGCTAGGATACCTGGGGCTCGCTGTGCTGCGTGCGTTAGCGGAACTGAGTTCCGCTAGGATACCCGGGGCTCGCTGTGCTGCGTGCGTTAGCGGAACTGAGTTCCTCTAGGATACCTGGGGCTCGCTGTGCTGCGTGCGTTAGCGGAACTGAGTTCCGCTAGGATACCCGGGGCTCGCTGTGCTGCGTGCGTTAGCGGAACTGAGTTCCGCTAGGATACCCGGAGTTCGCTGTGCTGCGTGTGTTAGCGGAACTGAGTTCCGTTAGGACACCCGGAGTTCGCTGTGCTGCGTGCGTTAGCGGAACTGAGTTCCGCTAGGATACCCGGGGCTCGCTGCGCTGCGTGCGTTAGCGGAACTGAGTTCCGCTAGGATACCTGGGGCTCGCTGCGCTGCCCGCGTTAGCGGAACTGAGTTCCGCTAGGACACCCGGAGTTCGCTGTGCTGCGTGCGTTAGCGGAACTGAGTTCCGCTAGGCCACCCGGGGCTCGCTGCGCTGCGTGTGTTAGCGGAACTGAGTTCCTTTAATCATCCAAAGCTTGCTGTGAGGTCGCCCACATTCGAATATCAAATTGGTGAACAGGGGACATTTTGTCCCCTGTTTCCGCCTTCGTGATAGAAAGGTGGCGGATAGGGGAAAAGGTTTCCCTTATGCAAGCAGACGTCCAGCCGTGTGGGTTCCCAGCCCTGATGCCCACCCCACTCGCGCCAGGCACCCCCCTCGGCAGGCACACCCCCTCGGCAGGCACACCCCCTCGGCAGGCACACCCCTCGCCAGCCACCGCAAGCAACCATGAAGTCCGCACCCCCGGAGCCCGAATCCCCCTGGTCAACGCGACTCCGCCACATCCCACTCGCAAAATTTCACGCACCCACCCCGGCTGCCGGCGAATCTGCATTCATTCCACTACCAACCTGTGATAGCATAAATTTTAGAATATTTGATAGCTATCGAAACTTCAGTGGGAGGCAGCGTCATGTGGATCAGACCTGAGAACCAACCGCCAGTAGAGATGTTCCAACTCCTCGACGAGAGCGGCCAGTTACACGGTGAAATGCCAAATCTGACCGACGAACAGTTGCTCGACATGTACCAGTGGATGGTGTTTGCCCGCACGTACGACGAGCGGGCTATACGCTTACAGCGCCAAGGCAGAATTGGCACGTATGCTCCTTTCAGCGGGCAAGAGGCTGCACAGGTCGCAAGCGCTTACGCCTTGGAGAAGACAGACTGGGTGTTTCCGAGCTACCGTGAACTGCCCGTGGTGTGGGTTCATGGGATGCCGCTTAAGCAGAGCCTCCTCTACACGATGGGCAGCGTTCAGGGCGGAGCGGTGCCGGAAGGGGTGCACTCGTTTCCTGTGCAGATCATCATCGCAGCGCAGACGTTGCACGCCATGGGCAGTGCTTGGGCGTCGCAGTATCTCGGTGATGGATCGGTGAGCGTTGCCTACCTCGGCGACGGAGCGACCTCCCAGGGAGACTTCCACGAAGCGATGAACTTCGCGTCGGTGTTCAAACTCCCGGCCATCTTCTTCGTTCAAAACAACCAGTGGGCCATCAGCGTCCCTCGAAATCGTCAGGCTGCCAGCCGTACGCTTGCACAAAAAGCGGTGGCTTACGACATTCCAGGCATTCAGGTGGACGGCAACGACATCCTTGGCGTCTACAGCGTGATGCAGGAGGCGGTGCAGCATGCGCGCAGCGGATCGGGCCCGGTGTTAATTGAAGCTGTTACGTATCGCCATGGACCGCATACCACCTCGGATGATCCAACCCGCTATCGCACCCCTGACGATGTACAGGTGTGGATGGAGCGCGATCCGATTACGCGATTCGCACGTTTCCTGACGGACCGGGGCTTGCTGGACGATGCAAAAGATGCCGCCATTCGGGAGTCAGCGGCTGCCAAAATTGCGGACGCCGTCGATGCCGCGGAGGCGGAGGCGAAGGGCTCTCTGGTGGAGATATTCGATTTGGTCTACGCACCGACGCCACCGCACTTGGAGAAGCAACAGGCAGAAGTGTCCCAGGTGTTGGCCGCAAAAGCCCAGATGGCTGCAGGGGCTGCAGGGGGCGCAATGGGTGGCGTGGGAGCAACGGGAGCAACGGGAGCAACGGGAGCAACGGGAGCAACGGGTGTGACGGGCGGACCTGGGGCAGCACCTACCAGCCAGCCGGCACCAGGTAATGGGGCCGCACCGCAGGCAGCTCCTCATGGAACGCCTACACAATCGGGACCGCAAGGCAAGGGGGAGTGATCAGCCATGGCGATGATGAACATCATTGAAGCGATCAACGATGCACTCAAGATGGAGATGGCCCGCGACGAACGAGTCATCGTGTTTGGCGAGGATGTCGGCAGGGCAGGCGGTGTGTTCCGCGCGACCGACGGGTTGCAGGCCGCATTCGGAGAACGCCGTGTTGTGGACACACCGCTGGCGGAATCGGCCATCATTGGCGCCGCCGTGGGCATGGCAGCGCGTGGATTGCGGCCGGTCGCCGAGATCCAGTTCCTCGGCTTTATCTATGAAGCGATGGACCAGCTGGCATCCCAAGCGGCCCGCATGCGTTTTCGATCCGCTGGCACGGTCACCTTGCCGATGGTCGTCCGCGCACCTTACGGCGGTGGAGTTCGTACGCCGGAACTGCACTCTGACAGTCTCGAAGGAATCTTCCTTCACTCACCAGGCCTCAAGGTTGTGATGCCGAGTAACCCCTATGATGCGAAGGGGTTGTTGCTTGCTGCTATTCGCGATCCCGATCCGGTCCTCTACTTCGAACCGATGAAACTCTACCGGTATCGCAAGGATGAGGTGCCTGAGGGGGATTACACCGTCGAAATTGGAAAAGCGAATGTGGTTGTGGAAGGGACTGACCTCACACTCATTACCTGGGGGCCAACAGTGCCGCTGTCTGTCGGCGTGGCACAGAAATTCGCCGCGGAGCACGGGGTATCTATCGAGGTCATCGATCTGCGGACGATTGTACCGTTGGACGTCGAGACGATTCTAGCGTCGGTCAGCAAAACGGGCCGCGCCTTGATTGTGCATGAAGCGGTCAAGGGAGGCGGTGTTGGCGCTGAAATCTCAGCGCTGATTAGCGAACAGGCTCTGTTCTCGCTGGAAGCACCCGTGCTCCGAGTAGCAGGCTACGACACGCCGTACCCGGTTGGTGCCGTCGAGGATGACTGGCTGCCGAACGCGACCAGGATTGCGGGGGCCATCCAGGAGATCATGAGCTACGCGTAAGACTGGGTGTGGGGCGAGGTGTGGAGCCATGTGTGGAGCCATGTGTGGAGCCAGCCGAGTCGGCCAAGCCCGCGTGGCGTGTGGTGGGGGCCTCGGGCTTCGAGCCCCGGGCCTCGAATAAGGCACAAAATTTCCGCTATACCCGTTTTTTTAAAGATGAATGTGGAAACAAGGGAACAAAGTTCCCTTGTAACCCCTTTTCAGTGGACCAACAGGCTGGAATGGGGGATTAGGCGACTTTTTGTTCCTTAATGAAAGGGCGCCCACCTGAAATCAGCTGATAAGGGAAGTTTTGTTCGCTGTCACGCTGGGTGACTCTGGGTGACTCTGGTTGACCAGTGAGTGACCAGTGAGTGACCAGTGACTGGCACGTTCCGTTTACCACCGGCCGTCCAAATCGTATCAGAATTCGGTCGTGAGACTTGTCTCGATAGCATAACTGGCGTCAAACCCGGTATGCATGACTACATCTGGAGGTTTTTCTTATGGCGTATGAATTCCGACTCCCAGACATTGGCGAAGGATTGCATGAAGCAGAAGTGCTCCAGTGGTTTGTCAAGGTCGGGGAGGACATTCAGGCAGATCAACCGGTCGTGGAGGTTCAAACAGACAAAGCAGCAGTTGAGATTGCCTCACCTGTTGGGGGCAGGGTGGTGTCCTTGGGCGGCCAAGTTGGTGAGACCATCAAGGTTGGTGACGTGTTGATCGCGGTCGATACCGTCTCGCAGGCGATGGCGAGTACCGATCAAGGTGCCTCTGCACATCAGATGCGATTAGAAACCGCAACTTCCACTATGGCCCTGGAGCCGCAGACGACCGTAGCGAACCCAGACGCAGCCCCAACCCCAACCCCAACCCCAACCCCAACCCCAACCCCAGCCGCAGCCGCAGCCGCAGCTCCAGCGCCAGCTCCAGCGCCAGCTCAGGCCGGACCGGCCCGCAAGGTTCTCGCAGCCCCAGCCGTTCGGAAGTTGGCCCACGATCTCGGTGTACAACTCAACGCCATCGTCCCGTCTGACCCCTCCGGGCGCGTGACGCGTGCTGACGTCGAACGGGCGGCGAAACTGCTTGTGCAGCACTCGGAGTCCGCAAGTCTGCCTGCCGCTGCGGCACCAACGGTCCTGAAGGCAGGTTCGGTTGCAGGATCTCAGGCGCTCGCAGGTCCCGCCGCCCAACAAACCGCCAGCCCAGCCCAATCGCAGCAGGCTCCGGCCACCGGCCAGGCTCCATCGCACCCTGCCCAGTCGCCCGAGGCGGCCCCCGTGCAGCCCCAGGTCCTGACTCCGGCCCAAGCCACCAACCCAGATCAGGCCCCTGCTCAAGCCGCCAGCCCGTCCGCGGCCATGGCTCAAACGCAGGTGTCGCCACAGCCGCTATCAATGTCGGGGGAGCCTCATGTGGCGGCATCGGATCGTCGAGAGCCCATTCGGGGCCTGCGCAAGCGGATCTACCAAAACATGACCAAGTCGATGTACACCGCGCCGCAGACGACAGGCATGGACGATCTCGATGCCACCCGCCTGGTAGAACTCCGCCAACGCCTGTTGCCGTTTGCCGAGGCACGGGGGATCAAGCTGACCTACCTGCCGATCGTCATCAAAGCAGTCACGCATGTACTGCGAGAGTACCCGATTTTTAACGCATCCGTCGACGATGAGGCGATGGAGGTTGTGTATAAGGGGGCTGTGAACATCGGGATCGCGACGGCAACCTCGGATGGCCTGTTGGTGCCTGTAATCCGGGACGCGGACAAGAAGTCGGTGTTCGAGATCGCACGGGAGCTCGAGAACCTCACGGCGCGGGGGCGGGAGCGGAAGCTTGAGCTGTCTGAACTGACGGGGAGCACCTTCACGATCACGAGTACAGGTGCCAACGGGGGATGGTTCGCGACGCCGATCATCAACCATCCGGAGGTCGCCATTCTCGGCGTCCACAGCATCGCAAAGCGGGCCGTGGTGTTGGACGACGACAGCATCGTCGCGCAGCAGCGGATGAGTTTCTCGTTGACTTTCGATCATCGGATCATCGATGGTGAACCGGCTGGTCGCTTCATGGTTCGGTTCAAAGAGTATCTCGAGAATCCAGAGCTGCTGTTGGCCCTGTAAGCGGGGGCGTCGGCTGATGCTAGCCGTCGACCGTGGAGGCCTCCAGTCCGTCGATGCCAGCAGTTAATCGTTCAATGGTTCGGCCGGGAGATGATGCCGACCATGTCTGCTGGTAGTCGACTGGTCCCAGCGCGAATTAGATCAGATCAATTTTGCGGAGCCTGTCGAAGGGTACACAAAGGTGGAGTGTGGGCCAAAAATGAGATCTGATCACTGCCGCAAATCGTGTCGATCCGATGGTGGTGAGCGGTATTCCCGCTCAGAAGAGGTCACTTTGTGAGGGAGCCCACAAAATGAAAATCGGCCGACCCTCAGGTGAGGGAGAACAACATCTTGCGAAATTTGATCTGATCAATCCGCAATGTCTGTCGAATTTCATGCTGGAGAGGAGCGGTGCTTAGAAGAGCGCCATCGTTGCTTCGCCAGCGGCGAGCGTGGATTCAAATTCATACGAAAAAGAGATCAGACCAATTCTGCAAACCATGTCAAAGCTTGTAGCAAAAAGGGGGGACAGGAATGGGCAACCTGCAAACCGACGAGAGCCGGGCCAGCAGTCGTGCGACAGGCAGGGCGACCAGCGCAACCTCAAAACCGCTGCGTGCCGCCTTGTTTGTGACATGCCTTGCAGACTCGTTCTATCCGGATGTTGGCAAGAGTGTCGTAGGGGTGTTGCGTGCACTGGGTGTAGAGGTCACATTCCCTGAGGGACAAACGTGCTGCGGGCAGGTTACGTTCAACAGTGGTTACTGGGCGGATACAAAAGCAGCAGCCAAACGGTTCATTGAGGTATTTGAACATGAGGAGTATGTGGTGATGCCGAGCGGATCGTGCGCGTCCATGGTTCGTGAACAATACCCGCAACTGTTGGATGGAGAGCCGGGGTGGGCCGACCGGGCCCTGAGTACGGCCGCTCGAGTCTACGAGTTCTCGGAGTTTCTCGTTAAGGTGGTTGGCTTGGAGAAGATCCACGCGACGTACCATGGGACTGCGACTTACCACACATCCTGCCACATGACGCGTCAGCTGCAAGTGGTGGATGAACCGCTGGCGGTACTCAGCAGAGTCAACGGACTGCAGCTGGTGCCGCTTCGTAACAACCAGGACTGCTGCGGCTTTGGCGGCACATTCTCGGTCAAGTTGCCCGAAGTCTCCGCAGCCATGGCGGATGAAAAGCTCCAGCACATGGCCGAGACAAAAGCTGATTTTGTCATCGCGTCCGATCTCGGTTGCATGATGCACCTCACCGGCCGCGCCGCCAGGCAGACCCATGCGGGGGCGACGCCTTCGTCATCTGTCACACCCTCGTCATCTCTCACACCTTCGGCCTCTTCCGCACCTCTGCCGATGAAGCATGTCGCCCAAGTCCTGGCAGAGGGGGGACTGGTATGACGAACATAAAGACGCCACCCGGCCGGTCCAAGCCGCCGACCGGGCAGACCCCGCAGACCCGCGGCGACCGCACGCCACCCGGCCGGTCCACAGTGAAAATCAAGCCAGGGAGCTTCCGCGCCCGCGCCATCGAAGGCCTGTCCAACCCGTATCGCCGTCGGACGGTAGCTGGTGTTCAGGACCACTTTGCCAACCTCCGCCGTGAAGTTTTCACAGAGCTTGGCAACCCGGAGGAATGGCGGGCTCGAGCTGCGCAGATCCGCACTCACACGATCGCCAACCTCGACGCGTACCTTGAGCAGTTCACGGATAACGTCACCCGACACGGTGGCCACGTCCACTTTGCCGCCGATGCCGCGGATGCAAACGCATACATTACAAGGCTCGCCCGCGAGAAACGCGCAAGAACCATCGTCAAGTCAAAGTCGATGGTCACTGAGGAGATCGGCCTCAACCACGCCTTGGAGCATGCGGGGGCAGAGGTTATTGAGACGGACCTTGGCGAGTTTATTCTCCAGCTCGATCACGATAAACCCTCCCACATCGTTGGCCCTGCCCTGCATAAGTCGAAGGCTGAGATCGCCGAAATCTTTTCGCGCCACGCCGGGCACCCCATCGCGGTCGACACGGACGAACTCGCCGCCTACGCGCGAAAGTACCTGCGCGACAAGTTCTTCGCGGCTGATATGGGCATCACCGGGTGTAACTTTGGGGTGGCCGAGTCGGGATCGGTCGTGATTGTCAGCAACGAAGGCAACGCCCGCATGACCAGCTCGCTGCCAAAGGTGCACGTGGTGGTCATGGGGATGGAGCGTCTTGTCCCATCTTTTGCCGATCTCGATATCCTCCTCACCCTCCTCCCGAAAGTGGCCAGTGGGCAACGCACCATCAGCTACGTCACGGCCATCCATGGCCCGAAACAAGCGCCCGATCTCGATGGGCCGGAGGAGCTGCACATCGTGATCGTCGATAATGGTCGATCCAATATGCTCGGCACGGAATACCAACAGGCGTTGAACTGTATTCGCTGTGGGAACTGTTCCAACGTCTGCCCAGTTTATCGGCATGCAGGCGGCCATGCGTACGGCGGCGTTTATAACGGCCCCATCGGCGCGATTATCACACCGCTCATGGAAGGTATTGAGAAGTGGAAGGACCTGCCCTATGCGTCGAGCCTCTGCGGGGCGTGTACTGATGCGTGTCCGGTGAAGATCCCGTTGCATGAGTACCTCGTGGCGCTGCGTCGGGACATCTCAGAGGCCGGGATCGACAGTTGGGGAGAGCGCATGGCGGCGCACCTGTTTGGTTGGGGCGCATCCCATCCGGGCGCCTTCAGCATGGGACAATCCATCCTGAAGACGGGTCTGACGGCCACGAAGGTGGGGCCACTCGGTGGATGGAAGTCGGAGCGCGAGTTTCCTTCGAGCGCTGGGCAGACCTTCCGCGAGTGGTGGCATAAGGAAGGGGAGCGGGAAGGGGAGAGGGAGCGATGACGTCTATGAAACCTGAGTTGGGGAAAGGTGCTGCGACCACTGGCCTCGCTCGTTCAGGTCCGGCTGGTGCAGGGCTAACGGGCGCAGGGCTAACGGATGCAGTGCCAGCGGATGCAGGGCCAACGGATGCGACCGGGATTGAGCGAGCCATGCGGTCAACAAGTCCAGACCCCAATCGCGATAGTTTTCTCAACATGGTGGCGGAAAAGCTCGGTCGACAGCGCCGCCGCCCTTGGGATGTCGTGCACCCCGACTTCGGTCCGCATCCAGCGGAGGACCGTAACGGCCGCGAGGGCAGGTACGAGGGCGGGCGCGGGGAACCAGCAGGCCAACATACGAGGCTGAGTGAGCCGCATCCGGCCGAGTCGGAGCAAACGGTGCCGGAGCAGACCGGGCCGCATCCAGCCGGGCCGGAGCAGACGGAAGACCTCGTTACACGGTTCATTCGGGTCTTTGAGTCGCAGAAGGGACACGCCGTCCGGGTCCACGGCGCAGGCGGCGTTCGGCACGCACTCTCCGACATCATCAGGGCTTCCCGTGTGAAGAGGGCGGTGGTGTGGGATGATGATCGGATCGACCAATTTGGGGTTCTCGATTACTTGGCAGGTCAAGGTGTGGCTGCGCATCGCTGGCCGGGAGACGGAGAGGGTCGGCATACAGAGCGGGAGGATACTCGCGCGGACCGCGGGGCTTGGGCGAAGATCGCCGAGTCATCGCAAATCGGGATCACGTGGGCAGACGGTGTCTGTGCGGAAACGGGTACGATCCTGCTTCAAAACCACGCCGGTCACGGGCGCTTGGTCAGCCTCTTGCCGCGGCACCACGTGGCCATCTTTGAAGCGAGGCAGATTGTGCCGAGGCTCACTGGGCTGATGGCAGAGTTGCACCGGCTTGCAGAGGAAGATGCCCTTCCCGCGTACACGAACTTCATCGCCGGTCCGAGCGGCAGCGCAGATATCGCGATGGAGTACATCCAGGGTGTCCACGGACCGGGGACTGTCACCGCCATCATTGTGGAAGAGGAAGTGTGACGCATGGCTATGGATGAACACGCAGACGGATATCCCAACGAAGACGCACATGGGGGCTTCAATGAGTCGTCAAATGAACCATCAAATGAACCATCAAATGAACCATCAAATGAACCATCAAGTAGGCCGGCAGACGAAACATTCCACCAGTCGGTGCGTGATTTCGGACCAGTCTGGATCGCGATGCTTGAAGCCATCCTGAACACGCCGCTGGCGGGGGAGGATGGTGCGTTGGGGCCCGAGACCGAGCCTGATGGTGCACCCTGGACTGCGCTGGATCCCGAAGGTTCACACGCTGATGCGGTACCCGGGGCCGTGACCGACAACGATACGCCGCATCTGACTGGTTCCTCCGCAGGGCTTGGTGGTGAGCCGGGGAGATCGTCCGCCCCACGAGCCCCCAAGGTCGTACGCACACAGTCGGTCCTCGAGCAACACGGGCGTGACTTCACGTACCATGAACCGCACCTTCCCCACGCGGTGGTGTACCCGGAGAGTACGGCTGAAGTGTCGCTCATCGTCCGATTCGCGGCCGATCACGATATTCCCATCGTCCCCTTCGGCGTCGGCAGCAGTCTGGAGGGTCACATCATTCCGATCAAAGGCGGGATCAGCCTTGATATGTCGAGGATGAACCGGATCGTCGAATTCCGCCCGAACGATTTTGTGGTCCGCGTGGAGCCGGGGGTGACGCGCAGTCAGTTGAACGAGGCGATTCAGCCTTTGGGTCTGTTCTTCCCGGTCGATCCCGGTGCAGACGCCACCCTCGGCGGCATGGCGGCCACGAATGCATCCGGCACGAACGCGGTCCGTTACGGTGCGATGCGGGAGAACGTGAAGGGGCTGGAGGTCGTGTTGGCGGACGGCCGGATCGTCAAAACAGGCGGCATGGCTGTCAAGTCGTCGGCGGGGTATAACCTGACGGGGATGTTCGTCGGATCAGAAGGGACGCTCGGCATCTTCACCTCCATCACCCTGAAGTTGCATCCGATTCCGGAGAGCATCGTTGCGGCGCGGGCAGTCTTCCCGGACATCGATGCAGCAGGCCGGGCGGCGGTTTCGATTGTGGGGGCTGTTCCGATTGGGCGCATTGAACTGGTCGATCCGCTCACCATCGCGGCAGTCAACATCTACAAAGGCACGCATTACGAAGAGAAGCCGACACTGTTCCTCGAATTCTCAGGGAGTGTGCTGAGTGTCGGGCGTGATATCGAGATCGCGCGGGAATTATGTGAAGATGAAGGCTGTGAGTCACTCCAGATGGAGTCGGACAGCAAAGCGCGGGCGCAGCTTTGGGAGGCGAGGCATTCGGCGGCGATGGCGCTGATGGCGATGAACCCGGGTAAGAAGATGATGACGACGGACGTCTGCGTGCCCATCACGGAGTTGCCGGGCGCCCTTAGGCATGCAAGGGAGACGATGACCCGCTACGGTTTTGAAGGTTCTATCCTGGGTCACGTCGGGGACGGCAATTACCACGCGGGGTTCACGGTCGATCCCGATCATCTCGAGGACATGGAACGCCTCGAGGCGGTGAACAGCGAGATCGTCCGATATGCGCTGAACAGGGGCGGCACTTGCACGGGCGAACACGGACTCGGTCTCGGGAAGGGGAAGTACCTGGAGCAGGAGTTCGGATCGGAGGCGGTGGTGCTGATGAGGCAGCTCAAGCAGACGCTCGATCCGATGGGCATCCTCAACCCAGGCAAAGGTGTGGACTTCCTGAACCGGTAGGGCGGTAGGCCGCTGGGCGTGGCAGGCGGTTCGGAGCCAGCGGGCCGCAACGTGGCGTAGTGTGGGACACAGTGTGGGCATGGCCGGAGTTGCAGACGTGGCAGACGGCTCGGAAGCGGCAGATGTGGCAGGCGTGGCAGGCGTGGCAGGCGTGGTAGATAGTGGTAGATAGTTGTACTCGATAGCAGGAGATGGGCAACGTGGGCGTACACAGCGGGTTTCACGTGACATTTGTACAGGCTTTGCATGACTCAGCAGGGGCGCTTGTCCCTGGTGTGATGGGGATTTTGTTTATTGTTGGCGGGATTGTCGCATGGCGCTTGTCGAAACCGAGCTTTCGGGGAATGCTCGGCGGGACGACGACGGCGGTCGGTCTTGTCATGATTTTGCTGTCTCTGTGGGTTCCGTGGTCTGTTCATGGAACCGGATGGTCACTCGAGAATGGGGTGTTGTCGGTCAATTCGGGGTTTGGTAACGTCACGTGGCCGATTGACGGGATTGAGGCAACATACGTGACCAATGATTCAGGGTATCAACCAGTGTTGCGAACGGGGGGATACAGCGGATCGCAGCTGCACGCAGGGCATTTCCGACTGGCGAACGGTGACAATGTCCTGATGTTCGAATACGGGTCGCATCCTGTGCTGCTTTTGAAGTATGTGGGGCCCGCGACACAGTCAAGCGGGGCAGGGCAGTCAGGTGGGACAGGGCCGGGCAATTCGACTTCGCAGGCCAGTCAGCCCGAGGTGCTGCTTTCTTCGCCAAACATCGGTGTCCTGAAATCAGCCATAGATGCCGCGAGATCGGATCGACCGTTTCCACCACGCACAGGCCCGAAACTCGGGTTTTCATCGGGTGTGTCGCCTGTTGGCCTAATTGCGGCCATCGTTGTTGCCATCGCGGGCTTTGCCGTTCAGCTTGACCTGCGTCGGCGCTACTACAATCGACTGCCTGATAGAATGGCATCCCATTGGAACTTTCAAGGTGATGTGGATGGGTGGATGTCCAAACGGATCGTCATGTGGCTCGGACCAGTGATGGCCGTCGTGTTTGGGGCACTCTCTGTCGTGATCGCGTTGGTACCTTCATCCATCCTGTTGCAGGTGCCGTTTTGGTTGCTGCAGTTTCTCTTTATTGTCATCATCAGATGGATGTATCGCCGGAACCTGTAGCAGTAGGGCCACCTTAGTGGCTCACAGCAACTAAACAGGCTGCCGGCGCGAAATACAAGCGCCAGTCTGTAGTGCTGCAGGTCTTGTCCTGTGGAATTTTGATCTTCATCGGTCGAGTCGGCAAAAATGCAACAGCCTGCTGTCCGAAATCCATCGGACAGCAGGCTGGCGGAAAACACTTATGATGATTTCATCTTACTAAAAAATCCTTTTGCCCAGCTTTAATAACTGCTGGCTGGCTTCTTATACCTGCCGACTTCTTACACCTGCTGACTTCTTATACCCACCAGTGCATGCCGTTTGCAAAGTTCAGCGTGACACCGTAAGTAAGGTACATCAGCCAAATGCCGGTGAGCAGTT
This sequence comes from Paenalicyclobacillus ferrooxydans, assembly GCF_001399675.1. Lineage (GTDB taxonomy): Bacteria > Bacillota > Bacilli > Alicyclobacillales > Alicyclobacillaceae > Alicyclobacillus_B > Alicyclobacillus_B ferrooxydans. The sequence goes on along the minus strand of NZ_LJCO01000077.1, from coordinate 52,348 downwards.
GGAAGAATGCTGTTCCCTTGCCCCATCCTGTGCTGTTGAGGAACTTCTCAAAGATCTCACACAGGTAGATGAGTATCAGGCCAATGAACAAGATCATTGCAGGGATGTCGCCGTTCCCGCCAAACGAGATGGCACCGAGAATGCTGAGGAGCAGGAATGGAATTGCCATCCAGGCTTCAGGACCCGTGTCCCCGCCGATGTACTTTCTCCAACCGAGGACGATCCAGTGGATACCATAGGCGCTGAATGCAACCGCTGCCATGTAAAGCGGCGCTGCATTTCTGTACACCGGGAACCAACTGAGTCCAATCATCAGATACGTTCCCGTAATGAGCTGACCAAATCCACCAAGGAAAATACCCCAGAGGCCGGTCACCTTAGCATTCGCACGGGGATCGTCTGACCACTTCGGCCCACCAAACAGTGTCGATCCGCCCTGAACAAAGTAGTTTACACCGAGGGCGAAGAAACCGATGGCGATAGGCCAAAACGAAGATACAGGAAATTGCATTTGTCTTCCTCCTTCCGATTTGTAAGTATAACATCACGATACTAGATATGCACTTTTCTTTAGCGTGATTGCGGTAATTTTTTTGAGGTATCGTCGTATCGTTAGCGAAACCTTGTAACGAAAGCTTTAACGAAACCTTGTAATGAGAGCGTTACTCTAACCTTTACTGGAAAGCTGTCACCCGGCTTTGCAGCGCAGTCGCAGTCGCAGTCGCAGTCGGAATCGGAATCGGAATCGGAATCGGAATCGGAATCGGAATCGGAATCGGAATCGCAGTGACATCGACTTATTGTCCCATGCGGATGACACGATTATGCGAGGGGGCAGAACGGCGATGGCGCGTGGATGTCCGGGGAGGCAGGGCTGTCAATCCAATGGCTGGAAGGAAAAATGGGCAGCTGGAAGTGCAAGTCCGACGGAAGGATATGCTGGGAAGGTCAGGCAGCCAGCGGACGACTATGAGGGGATTTGAACAAGTGGTGTTTCTTGAAAAGGCATGACAAAGGCACTGCAAGGGAACTGAAAAGGAACTGAAAAGGTACAGCAAGGGAACTGCTGCAAGGGAACTGCAAAGCACTGAGAACGTACTGAAAAGGCACCGCCATCGAGTGACGGCAGCGCCTTTGCCTCATGCGATAAGTTATCCTTGGATGCCCCCGAGTGAGATGTACTTCACATCGAGGTACTCCTCAATGCCATATTTGCTGCCTTCTCGGCCGAGACCTGACTGCTTGACGCCGCCAAAAGGTGCCTGGGCAGTGGATGGCATCCCGTCGTTTGCACCCAGGATCCCATACTGCAGTTTCTCCGCGAGGCGGAAGACACGACCGACGTCGCGCGTAAAGTAATACGCAGCAAGACCATAAGGGGTGTCATTCGCGTAGCGAATGACTTCCTCCTCCGTGTCAAAAGGAATGATGGCTGCGACGGGGCCAAAGGTCTCTTCCTGCGTGATAATCATAGATGGATTCACGTTCGCCAGCACCGTTGGTTCGTAGAAATACCCGGTCTCGCCCTGCCCAGTTGCCGCACGCTGGCCGCCGAGAAGCAGGTCAGCCCCTTTGCTCACGGCATCTTTGACGTGGCGCTCGACCTTGTCAATTGCAGCTGGTTCAATGAGCGGCCCGACCGTCACGCCTTCTTCAAGCCCGTTGCCAACGCGCATGGGAGCCATTCTGGCGACCAGCTTCTTGGTGAACTCCTCGACAACGGATCGCTGCACATAGATGCGGTTGGCGGATACGCATGTTTCGCCCATCCCGCGCATTTTGGAGGCGATGGCGTTGGTCACGGCGGAATCGAGATCGGCATCCTCAAACACGAGAAACGGTGCATGACCGCCGAGCTCGAGCGACAGCCGCTTCATGGTGTCGGCGGCTTGGCGCATTAAAATCTTGCCAACCTCGGTCGATCCGGTAAACGACACCTTCCGCACCCGGTTATCGTCCATGATGACTTTTGCCAAAGCTGGAGCGTCGGTGCCGCAGACGACGGACAACACCCCTTTCGGCAGCCCAACTTCGTCGAAGATCTTTGCCATCTCAAGCGCTGAGAGGGGGGTGAGCTCAGACGGTTTGATGATCATGGTGCATCCAGCCGCAAGTGCTGGGCCGAGCTTGCGCGTGATCATGGCTGCCGGAAAGTTCCACGGCGTGATTGCCGCGGTGACGCCAACGGGGCGTTTAATCACCATGATCCGCTTGTCCTTCGAATTCGAAGGAATGACGTCGCCGTAAACCCGCCGTGCTTCCTCTGCGAACCATTCGAGGAACGAGGCGGCATATTTCACTTCGCCGATCGCTTCAGCGATCGGCTTCCCTTCTTCGATGGTCATGACGCGCGCCAGATGGTCTGCTCGCTCATGCATCAAGCGTGCGGCTTCAGACAGGTACCTCGCCCGATCCGTTGCCACCCTATCCGCCCACTCATCCTGCACCCGAACTGCAGCTTCGATGGCCTGCGCCATGTCCGCCGGCGTTGCGTCCGTGAGCGCCGCAGTGGCCTTCTCTGTCGCCGGGTTGATGACTTCAAAGTCGGTGCTGCCTGCGCCATCCGTGAACTCGCCGCCGATGTACTGTTGGTAGCGCCCCAGCTCTAACTGCGTGCCGCTGGCGTTGCTGTGGCTGTGGCCGGTGTGGTCGTGGCCGCTGTGGTCGTGGCCGCTGTGGTCGTGGGTGTCGCCGATGCCGCTTGCGTTGTTGGCGGTGTTCCCTGTGTTGCTCGGGTCGCCGATGTTGCTTGCGTTGTTGGCGGTGGTGCTCGGGTCGCCGGTGTTGCTTGCGTTGTTGGCGGTGGTGCTCGGGTCGCCGATATTGCCCGAGTTTCCTTTATGTGTGGTCATAGGAATGCCTCCTTATGTATGGTTGCAGAAGTAGGTCCTACATGAACGTCATGTCATGCCTACTTCCCAGACTGCAGTGAACAGTACATGTCCGCGGAACGACTTCGCTTGTCGTAGGAGCCCCTGTTAAGTCGCTCCCGCCGACTAAGCGATGTCATCAAGCCTTCAGCCGGGCCGCTTAGTCGGTCACAGCCACTTAACCTGCCCAAATTCGCATGTTTAGTCGGTCTCAGCGACTAAACATATCCACGTAGCCCCTGTTAAGTCGCTCCCACCGACTAAGCGACGTCATCAAGCCGTGAGCCGGGCTCTCTTAGTCGGTGACAGCCACTTAACCCGCCCAAATTCGCATGTTTAGTCGGTCTCAGCGACTAAACATATCCGCGTAGCCCCTCTTTAGTGGCTCCAACCGACTAAGCGACGTCATTAAGCCGTGATCCGGACTCTCTTAGTCGGTGACAGCCACTTAACCCGCCTAATTTCGCATGTTTAGTCGGTTTCAACGACTAAACATATCCGCGTAGCCCCTGTTAAGTCGCTCCCACCGACTAAGCGATGTCGTCAAGCCTTGAGTCGGGCTCTCTTAGTCGGTGACAGCCACTTAACCCGCCCAAATTCGCATGTTTAGTCGGTTTCAGCGACTAAACATATCCGCGTAGCCCCTCTTTAGTCGCTCCCGCCGACTAAGCGATGTGGTCGAGCCGTGATTCGGGCCCGCTAAGTCGGTGACAGCCACTTAACCCGCCCAAATGCGCATGTTTAGTCGGTTTCAGCGACTAAACATCTCCGCGTAGCCCCTCTTTAGTCGCTCACACCGACTAAGCGACGTCATCCAGCCGTGATCCGGGCCCGCTTAGTCGGCCACAGCCACTTAACCTGCCTAAATTCGCATGTTTAGTCGGTCTCAGCGACTAAACATCTCCGCGTAGCCCCTCTTTAGTCGTTCCCACCGACTAAGCGACGTCATCCAGCCTTGAGTCGGGCCCGCTTAGTCGGCCACAGCCACTTAACCTGCCCAAATTCGCATGTTTAGTCGGTCTCAGCGACTAAACATATCCGCGTAGCCCCTCTTTAGTCGTTCCCACCGACTAAGCGATGTCATCAAGCCGTGATCCGGGCCCGCTTAGTCGGCCACAGCCACTTAACCTGCCCAAATTCGCATGCTTAGTCGGTCTCAGCGACTCGGTTTCATCTATCGAAGTTTATTCAGTCTAATATTTATCTTACCACTCCGGTTTCTTGTGGCCCAAAGTGAGTAGGACGGCGATTTCTCTTTGCGATCACGCTTGTCCACGTTGGTTTCCGCGAAATCATACTTGCCCGACACCGTTCGCACACGGCAAAGAGTATCCTGGTAGTGGAAATCGGTTAGTGGAAATCGGGCAGTGCTCCGGGGAACGTGATTTTCCACCGTGGCTGTTGCACCGTGGCTGCCCCAAGGAAGCCCCAAGGAAGCCCCAAGGAAGCCCCAAGGAAGCCCCAAGGAAGCCCCAAGGAAGCCCCAAGGAAGCCCCAAGGAAGCCCCAAGGAAGCCAGTGCACTGGTGACGCGTTCACCTGCTGCGGTGGCGGTTCAGAGCAAATTAGTGCGTGGGGAAGACGTTCGTTCTGCGAGGGGGTGGTTGTTTTGACTCCTGTGGGGACGTGCCATTCGGCATGCGACGATCATCGCATGCCGAAGGTCTGGTCCATTACTGCTTGTCGTACTGAGATGAGGTTTATGTCAGACAAGCAGCCACCATCAGTGCATCAATAGACCGGGGTCGTTGTGCACGTGGTTACTGAATAAGGCACCAGGAGAATAAACAGCACGAAGATGATCAGGAACACAACAGCCCAACGTGTGTAGCCACCAAATGCTCCGTACACTGTACAACACCTCCGTTTTGTCGGATGGTAAAGGTTATGCACAGGAGAATTGTGATGCCGGGTACAGGAGCACAGATAGAGGCGAAACGTCCCCTCCGACCGCCCATGGCTCCCATCGTACTCATAGAGTCCTGCTTGTACCTGTCTCACCCGCGTCCCTCGAACCCCAGGGGTCACAAACGTCCCCCTCCAACGCAGGCGCCATCCACGTCGCTGCGACCCAGCAGCCGACCAACGCAAGCGCCACCCACGTCGCTGCGACCCCCAGTATCCCCCGACGCAGGCGCCATCCACGTCGCTGCGACCCCCGGCATCTCCCCGCGCAGGGGCGCCACCCGCGTCCCGGGAAACCTACCGTTTGCGCCTTCAACCCGAGCGGCCCGCATGGACCAAGTTGTGCTACGATGAATCCCATGAAGCAGAATCGTGCATCACTCCAACCAAATGGACTCGCCCCAAATGGACTCCACCCAAACGGACTCGACCCAAACGGACTCGACCCAAACGGACTCGACCCAAACGGACTCGACCCAAACGGACTCGACCCAAACAGGCTGAGGCGTACCTCAAAGCACCGTGGCATGTGGCTCGGGGTACTCGTGCTAGCGCTTACGTTGACGGCCGATCGGATCATCAAGATAGCAACCAACCGAGGTTTCCGTGCCAACTTAGGGTTTGTGCGGTGGACATGGTTGCACAACTACGGGGCTGCAGGAGGGATGCTCTATGGCGATCGCGCCTTTCTCATCGCCATCGGCCTCCTCGTTACAGCGTTCTTCTTCACAATCCCCTGGTTTGTGACGATCCGCTCTTACACCTTCTGGCTTGGCTGGGGCCTGGGAACAGGGGGGACCATGGGGAATCTGTGGGACCGGATCGTCCATGGTTATGTAACGGATATGTTTCAATTCCCCCATCAACATGGTGTGTTTAACTTGTCCGATCTCGCTATTAATCTCGGCTTCATCCTCATGATTGTCGTTTGGATTGCTGGCGAGGTTTTCAAGAGTCGAAAGAGTCAAGCAACGCGGGACAGAGAAGTGGTAGAATTGACAGAGGACTCAGCGAATGAATGAGAGGGGCGTCACGACTTGAAAATTTTCATCTCCGGCGATATTGAAGGTATCTCGGGTGTTGCAACCAATATGCAGTTGACGAAGGAGTCTGAGTACCAGCGCTTTCGCAAGCTGTACACGGCGGACGTGAATGCCGCGATCGCCGGTGCGTTTGATGGCGGTGCGACGGAAGTCGTCGTAGCAGATGGCCATGGGAACATGTCCAATATTCTCATTGAAGAACTAGACGAGCGGGCTCGCCTCATTTCCGGCAGCAATCGCGTCATGTGCCAGTTGGAAGGCCTGGATGACAGTTTCGACGGCCTGTTTTTTGTGGGGCATCATGGGCGTGAAGGTGGATCGGAGCGGGCGGTTATTAACCATACACTAGCAGGCGTAGCGGTCACCGAGTTGAAGGTCAACGGGACTGTCGTAGGTGAAACCCAATTGAATGCGAGGGTCGCAGGGCAGTTTGGCGTCCCGGCACTTTTCATCAGCGGTGATGACGCGTATGTCGAAGAGGTGCGCGAAGACTTGCCGCACGTCGAGGCAGCCGTTGTGAAACGGGGTATCGATCGGTACGCGGCTGAACTCCTTGCCCCAAAGGTGGCGCAGCAGCTCATCCGTGAAAAGGCGACCGCTGCCATGAAGTTGATTGGGCAGGTGGAACCGAAGCGGATCGACGGACCCGTAACGATAGAGTGCGAGTACAAGAACACGGCGCAGGCGCATATGACCACCACGATCCCGCTCGTTGAACAGGTCGGTCCAAAGACCATCCGGTTCACATGCAACGACATGGTTACGGCGTACAAGCTGTTCTGGGGATGCACGATTATCGCCATGACGGCAACAAACGGTGTTCTCAGCCAAGCCAACGCATAACACCCGCAGAGGCTACAGCGTCGCAGCATAGGTAACAGTGCTGCAACAGGTGTTCATGCCTAGGCGTGGCATGACTGCGGTCAAAATAACATTACTAAGTGGAGCATCACGGCTTGGAGCATCACGACGTGGAGCATTCGGGGAAGCTGCGGTCATCAGTCGCAGCTTTCCGTGTCTTCTTTTTCGATTTGAATTATCAAAATAACCTAACAAATTATGATAGACTTTAAAGTGTAAACCTTGGCGTGCTCGAACCGCGATCGGGTCCGATCGGGGTCGATCGGGTCTATGGTTTCTGTGCATAGCTCTAGAACTGGCCCGGTCCTATGGGGACGCTCGAATTTGAGCAGAGTGGAGGAAAACAATAATGGCGAAGTTTACGCTGATTTACAACGGTACCCTGATTGACGGCAATGGGGGCCATCCCGTGACCGACGGTGCCGTCCTTCTCGAAGACAATCGCATTGCAGCTGTCGGACCGCTGGCGAGTATCCAGATTCCGGATGGTGCGGAGCGGATCGACGCGGAAGGCGGTACGATTCTGCCAGGGCTCATCGACGCCCATGTCCATATGATGTTTGAGGTGCGAAAGCTCGAGGCACAGCTTGCCGATCCGTTCTCACTCCAGTTCTACTACGCCGAGCAGTATATGCGGAGAACACTCGATGCTGGCATTACCACAGTGCGTGACGCAGGTGGTACCGATCTCGGTGTTAAAACGGCGGTGGAACGGGGGCTTATTGAGGGGCCGAGGATGCAGATCAGCATTACACCGCTGACCATTACGGGCGGCCACGGAGACAGTTGGACTGCTTCCGGGGTTGACCTCACGACACCGTCTTACCCGGGATCGCCGAGTGGTGTCTGCGACGGTGTGGAGCAGGTGCGGCAAAAGGTGCGTGAGATTTTGCGATCCGGTGCCGATATCATCAAGGTCCACGCCACGGGTGGGGTGCTGAGCCCAACGGATCATCCGGAGTTCACCCAGTTCTCCTATGATGAGCTGCGCGTCATGGTTGAGGAAGCTAAGTTCCGCCGCGGTTTGAAGGTTATGGCGCACGCGCAAGGTGCCGAGGGTATTAAGAATGCGGTTCGGGCGGGCATTCACTCGATTGAACATGGAATCTACCTCGACGAAGAAGCCATTCAATTGATGCTCGAGCATGGAACCTATCTGGTGCCGACGCTCTTGGCACCGCTGTCCGTGATTGAGCAAGCGGAGGCAACCGGGAGCATGCCGGAGTACGGCGTCAAGAAGGCCCGCGAGTCCTTTGAGGCCCACCGTGACAGTATCGCGAGGGCGTACCGGGCGGGGGTGAAGATCGCGATGGGGACCGACGCAGGCGTCATGCCGCACGGCACCAACTTGCGCGAACTTGGCCTGATGTGTGACATCGGCATGACCCCGATGGAGTCGATCGTTGCAACGACCAAGGTAGCCGCAGAGTGCATGGGCTGGCTAGACAAAGTCGGTACGCTGGAGGTCGGCAAACTCGCCGATGTCGTGGTGGCGAGGACGAACGTGATCGAAGATATCCGGTCACTCGAAAACACGAACAACATCGCCTTGGTCGTCAAAGACGGCAACGTCGTAAAGGACATCCTGAGCACCTCGGCGAAGGCCCAAGCAGATCGGGAAGACGAGCAGGCACAGTTGGTATAAGGCGGGTGCCCCCCTAACATCTCTTGGGACACGTCATAGCTGCATGCTGATTGCCGTGTATTTGCTGTACACTTAGTGTTGTGTGGTACGTGTTGTGTGGTACGTGTCGCGTGGTAAGGGTTCTGTGGTTTTTCAAGGTAATTCTTTGTAGAGGAGGAACGTTCGATTATGCCAAAGAAGGTTCTGATCGTAACAGGCGATGCCGTCGAAGCACTCGAAGTCTACTATCCCTACTACAGATTGCTTGAGGAACAAATCGACGCTGTGATTGCAGCACCGAAGAAGCAGACGTTACACACTGTGGTGCACGATTTTGTCGGGTGGGAAACCTACACCGAGAAGCCAGGCTATCTGCTCGAACCACATTTGTCATTTGCTGAGGTCAATCCGGAAGAGTATGACGGGCTCATCATCCCTGGAGGGCGTGCACCTGAATATATTCGCTTGGATGAAAACATCCCACGTATCCTGAGCCATTTCTTTGAGGCGAACAAGCCGGTGGGTGCTATCTGTCACGCAGCGCAGGTCCTGGAAGCCGTCCGCGATCAACTCAAAGGTCGCGAAATGACCGCCTACATCGCCTGCAAGCTGTCCGTTGAAGCGATGGGAGCAACCTATATTTCCAATACATTGCACGTGGATCGCAATCTGGTGTCGGGTCATGCGTGGCCGGACTTGCCTGGATTCATGCGCGAGTTCTTGACTCTGTTGAATCGATAAGCGTCATCCATGTGAGTGGAGCATCACGGCAACGAGTACGTGACTAGGATGTCAGGCACCAATTTGCTAGGTTGCTAGTTTGCTGTACAAGGATGCACACAGATGCACACAGATGCACACAGATGCACACAGATGCACACAGATGCACACAGATGCACACAGATGCACACAGATGCACACAGATGCACACAGATGCACACAGATGCACACAGATGAAGGGCCCCGCGCGGGGCCCTTCCGTTTATCTTTTTAATCTTTTTATCTTTCCAGTTTTACGTGTTTACTCCTCTTGCTTCTTTACGTCTTTACTTCTTCAGGTGTTTACGTCGTTATGTGTTTACTTCTTCAGGTGTTTACTTCTTCTGACGCGGGCGGCTGCCAAAGCCGGGTGCGTAGATGAACTGCTCGGTTGCCTCGTCGAGCGCATCCAAAGTTTCCTTTGACAGTTCGAAGTCAACTGCTTCGACGTTGGAGTCAATTTGAGCCTCGCGAGTCGCCCCTGAAATGACTGTGCTGACTGCGGGCTGGTGCATCAGCCAAGACAGGGAGAGGGCTGTGGCTGTTGTGCCGAGATCGGAGGCCATTTGGACGACCATCTCTCCAATCTCCATCCGAGCGGGATCCATTCGCTGTTCGAAGTTTGGATTCAGATCCAAGAGCGAACCTTTGGGCTTCTGACCGCCGGCATACTTACCTGTCAGGATGCCGCCTGCGAGTGGGAAGTATGGGATGATCCCGATCCCCTGATCCAGACAGAACGGCACCAACTCACGTTCGATGCCCCGATCGACCAGAGAGTAACCTGGCTGCACGGATACATATTTGGTGAGTCCGTACTTTTCACTGATAGAGAGTGACTTCATGATTTGCCAGGCTGCATAGTTCGAAGCGCCGATGTAGCGGACCTTACCGGATCGAACGAGATCGTCCAGAGTACGGAGAGTCTCTTCGAGCGGTGTGGTCGGATCAAACGCGTGAATTTGATAGAGGTCAATGTAGTCCGTCCGGAGGCGACGGAGGCTTGCCTCGACCTGATCCATGAGGTGTTGCCTGGACGATCCGCTCTCATTGGGACCATCCCCCATCTTCATGCCGGCTTTGGTTGCCAGGATAACCCCTTGTCGGCGGCCTTCAAAGGCTTCCCCGATGATTTCCTCGGATTTCGTCCCGGTGTATATGTTGGCGGTATCAATGAAGTTAATGCCGGAGTCGACAGCGTGGTGGAGCACTCGGATGGAAGTTTCCTTATCAGCACGACCACCAAACGCATTCGTACCAAGGCCTAGTACAGACACTTTCAGACCGCTGTTTCCCAGTTGACGGTAACGCATTCTCGATTCCTCCCTTTTTCCGCTTGATAGGACCATACCTGTCTATTGTACAGAAGTGGGGAGCATACTTGCCACGTGATAAGGTGCGAGAGGCAAATAAACATAGGGAGGGGAGGAGGTGTTGATGTCTTACGACCGACGCGCGGGCAATTGTCAGCAGTCTCATAGGGTACCGGCCGGGGTCACAGTGGGCGCCGGGGCGTCACCCGGTATTCAGCCCGGGATTCACGGTGGGCGCCGCGGTTCACATGGAGGCGCCTAGGGTTCACGGTGAGCGCCGCGGTTCACATGGAGGCGCCTAGGGTTCACGGTGAGCGCCGCGGTTCACATGGAGGCGCCTAGGGTTCACGGTGGTTATCGGATCGTCAAAATCGGATGTTTCGCTTCGATGGGTGCAGAACGTACGAATTGATTCTACGAGTACCTCGCGAAGGTAAGAGCCACTTTCTCTCAGTTAGTCCGTGTAACAGATTAAAAGAATAGTCGCGAGATATGTTCAGGTAAGAGCGCACATCTTGTGCAGTAATGGGCTGTGTTGAGCGGATCGCGAGTCGAATGATATCCCTCTCGTAAGGGGTGGTATCCTTGAATGCGGTTGAACGAGCAATGATGTCACCTCTTGCCTGGCGGATGATATGTTCGCATTGACGGGCGCTTGTTGTGATGTCGTGGTATGTGAATCGAAGGACTAACCATCCGTCAAGCACTAAACTGTTGGCCCTTCTACAGTCATCTGTATACTCTTCGGGTGAAATGTCCTTCCAGTGTGGACCAAAGCCTTCAATTTCAAGCGCCAATCGGGAATGTCCTTCAATGTAAGCAAAATCGATAAAGCGGAATCCATCCTTCAAATCTTTGACCGCATACTCCGGATGAAGGTTTTCAAAGTGGCCATAAGCGGGCCACCATACCTCCTTTAGGAATGTCCTTTCTGCATGTCCTAACCCTCGTTCAATTCGCTGCAAAGCTGGGCCAGCTCGCTTGGCAGTATGGAATTTTATGAATTCCTTGTAAGCCCGATCAAAACCATCATCCACGTTCTCAACTCCTCACCTGTCATCACATGTCATCACATGTCATCACACTTGGCCGTGCCAGTCTTTACATTATTGATTTTATAAAGAGGCCTGTCTGTGAGTCGATGACCTCGGGTAACGTTATTGTTCGAATTGGAAAATGGGGACTCCGGATGGGAGATTCCGGGCTTAGGAGGCCTTGACCGACCGACGATCGAGCGCCAGGGCTAAGTCGGTGGTAGCGACTAAGGAGGGGCTGCGGGGATCACGTAAGTCGCTGTCACCGACTTAACGGGCAAAATCGGGTGGGTTAAGTCGGTACGACCGACTAAGGCGGCCCGATTCACGGCCGAATGCGAGGGCTAAGTCGGTGTGAGCGACTAAGGAGGCGCTCCGGGGACCAACTAAGTCGCTGTCGCCGACTTAACGGGCAAAATCGGTCGGGTTAAGTCGGTACGACCGACTAAGGAGGCCCGAATCACAGCCGAATGCCAGGGCTAAGTCGGCGGTAGCGACTAAGGAGGGGCTGCGGGGATCACGTAAGTCGCTGTCACCGACTTAACGGGCAAAATCGGGTGTGTTAAGTCGGTACGACCGACTAAGGAGGCCCGATTCACAGTCGAATGCGAGGGCTAAGTCGGTGTGAGCGACTTAGCAGGCCTGAGCTCACCTGATTGACGGATTGAGAGCGGCAGTGGAGCCAGCTAGTAGGTTAATTCGTGCTGCCCCAAACTCAACACTACTAAGACTATGAACTACCTCTACGTTCTCCAATTAAGATACGAACAGCCTCTCGAATTGCCCCAATACAGTAACTTAAAGTGGAATTAACCCGCCATTGGCGGGTTAAAACCGATCACGTCCGCTTTTTGGAAGCCCTGAGCATTTGTTGAATCCTGTCATTAACTTTCGAAAAAATATGCGATCGATGTGATGCGACCACCATAAAAACCACGAGGTCTCCGAACGACTGTTACTAGATTCCGGCCGGAGTAACTATCAGAACATGGGGGCGTTATGATGCGAATCAGTACAACGACAAAAGCGTTTATCGCAGCAGCGATTGTAATGGGAGTGAACGCTGCAGGGGCTGCATCTGCATTTGCGGCTACATCTGGAGCTACCAATGCAAGTGGAAACATTTCGGTCAGTGTGGTGAACAATTCGACCAACTCATCAACTTCTACAAACACATCTACGAACACAACAGCTAATGGAACACCCAGCACAAATACATCGACTACTAGCAGCAGTAACGTGGGATTGCTCCCTGGGGATTTCTTCTACTTCGTTAAAATTACAATTGAAAACATCAGGTTGATGCTGACCTTTAACGACGTCAACAAAGCAAACTTGCTCGCTGCTTTTGCGCAACAACGTATCGCAGAAGCGAATGCATTGGCTGCCCAAGGAAATACAACCGCTGCGCAGCAAACGCTGCAGCAGGCAGTCATGGATGAGAACAAGGCGCTCAAGTTGGCAATGCAAACCGGATCGTCGACACTTGACTTTAACTCGACCAGCAATAACACGACATCTAGTGATTCAAATAGCGGCAACACAGTTCCAAACAGCACTGGAAACAGTACTGGAAATAGTACTGGAAATAGCACTGCAAACACTACAGTAAACACCACTGCAAACAGCACAGTAAACACGACTGCAAACAGTAGCACAGGTGACAACAATACGGTTGGGAATGGTCATGGACCCGGTCTCGGAAGTATTCGACTGGGGCAGGATCCCGACCGCGATAAAGTATTTCTGGCGCTCGGCCAAGACGCCTTAGCGCTTTCGGCTGCATTGCAACATGTGAAGAACCCACACGCACAGTCTGCACTCGAACGAAACATCGAAAAGAGCTTGACCCATCTTCAAATGCAATTGCAGGCACTGGCCCAAGCTAGTGCAGCAGGGAACGGAATCTTCGGTAATACAAGTGGAGTAGTACTCGGCCAAGGAAATGGCGAGGACAACAATAACTCAGGAAATGGTACCAACAGCAGCACCACAAACAGCACCAATAGCACAAACAGTACAAACAGCACCACAAACAGCTCCAATAGCATGAACAGCACAAATTCAACAAACTCGACCAATACCGCCAGCAGTGCAGCTCAAAACCATACCTCCATTACCGTGTTGCCGACTCCAACGGTAAAGAAACATGAAGATGTTCAGGAGAAGACAAAGTCCGATAAGAAGGAACATGGGAAAGTGTGGGGTGGATCGCTGACCACCAATAACACCGTGCATTCATCTGAAAGCACAAGGGTCAATAACAACGCTGCTGCCCTGGCTGCTGAACTTCAAGCGATGTTGAACCAAATTCAATCTCAAGCTCAACAGGGATTATCTCAAGCTCAACGGGGATTCCCTCAGGCTCAGGGACTATTGGGTGGCGACCATGGTCATCAACAGCAGGACGGACGAGGCCACGGTGGAGGCAAGGGAGATCATCACGGGGACCACTAAAAGGCTACCACCCAAAAGGCTACCACCCAAAAGGGGACCACTCAAAAGGTACCCCTAATAGGGTACCTAATAACTAATGCACAAATAATTGAAGACAATCAATCTTCCTGCAATTTAATGTGCCGAAGCAAGGCTGTCCAAGCCGTTAATCAAAATCAAAACAACCCCGCGTGGGAAGGTCCACGCGGGGTTTCATTGCTCCAGGTATCCGTTCGTTACCCGTAAACCACGATGCCCGAAGACAGGTTGGCGTTCGGCGCTACCCACGCGTTGCCGGTTCCCAGCGTACGCCCCACAGCCCACGCCATTTCAATTTGCCCCGGTGGGTAATAAATGGTTACACGGCCACTTGCTTGTCCGCCTGCAAACGTGACGTTATAACCCGCTTGCTTCAACACATTGTAATAACTCTGCGATCCATACACTGTCACATTAATGTTCTCCGGCAAGGGCAGTGGGGGTAGTCCTGTACTCGAGCCAGTCGAGCCGAACGGTTTCAAGGTCTGATAAATATTCGCCGGATCGAGCACATCGTAATACGCACCCGTCAAATGACCCTGTTTGTTGACCCCTGGTAATGCAGTGCCGGCTAGGTCCATCGAGTCCCGATCGCTGCCGAGAATGATTTGTTTCACGCTCGATCCCGATGCCGCCATCCCAAGTCCCACCAACTGCTCCGTGGACAGGTTGGTTGCCACGTCCTTATGCCACAGCTTCACGAGTTGGTACAGTTTGATTGGATTGGTCGCTGAGTCAATCAGTTTGTGCTTCATAATTTGCAGGACCTGGATTTCCGCCTGTTGACGCTGGAAGTCGTTAGTCCGGTAGGAGTTCCCAGCCGCGTTTTGACGAACGCGCACGTAGGCGAGGGCTTGCTCGCCATTCAACTTTTGCAGACCAGGCTGCAGATTGACGCCACTGTGAGCGGGATCGTACAAGCGCGCCGGGACATTGACCTGAATTCCCCCGACCGCGTTCACAGCGTCGACAAATCCTTGAAAATCAGTGACGATCCAGTACTTGATCGGCAAGCCCGTGAGCTTTGACACAGCCTTCATTTCAAGCTCGGGCCCCTTCTCCGGTGCCACGTTCAGACCAATATTAAAGGCACTTTTGATCTTGGGGATGGAGATGTTGTACTGCGGCATTGCGATCAGTGTGTCCCGCGGGACTGATATCAGGGTGACGGTATGTGTTGTCGGATCGACATGCGCAATCAGGATGATATCCGCCTGACCAGCTGCCGTACCCAAGGAAAGCGGACTAGTTGCATTCCTTGCGTTGTTGGCAATCAAGAGGATGTTCATCGGTTGATTGATATGTAACAGGTTCTGGCCGATCCGTTGACTCAATGTCGAACCTGGTGCCTTGGCCGTCTTTGTTGTTGTACCCTGACTGGCAGTTTTCGTGACTGACTCAGCGTTTGGCTGATTTCCAAGCGGTCCCCTCAGTACGAGCAGACCCGCGCCTACTCCACCAATGACTACAACGCCGACTAAGGAGGTTACCCATGCTATCAGTTTTTTGCGTCGCAGTGTGTTCGCCTCCCCGTAAAACATAATGCGTTCCTAACGACTTGCCCCAAGCTGTTTCGCGTCACGACTCACCTAGTAGCGGGCTTCGTTTTTACGACCCTTTTTGCACGCGAATGCCTGACCCCAACGCTGCACAATTCACGTTTTCCACCATAAGACGACACAGTCAAATCACATGTGACATCATCTTGCGACATGATTACCCGGGAAATTGCAACATCCGACATGATCTGAACAGCATCAGCCCATCTCACCAGCCAAGCTTGCTGAGGTGAAGCATAGGTGATGGCCGATCCGATGCTGTGGTGTTGATTCAGCGCTGCTGACTACTGGCCTGACAAGACCGTGCTGCTACCAGTAGCAATATGTATTGGTTCTGTGAGCTGGTGCACTCTGTAACATCTGCATGTTGACGGACTGTGTTGTATCACAACAGAGTCATGTTTCAGTGTAACAGAAGGATTTTCTGCTTTGTGTGATGAAAATATTATTTGTAGAAATTTTAATACATTCAAATTTCCATCTGTCTGTGCCAGCATCTGTCTATTCTACCTTTTGTCCGTTCTACTTCTGTCTGTGCCACCTTGTTACAAGCTACCTCCATCTTGGCAGGTTCGATAATTTACAGCTTACACCGGAGGGTGAAGACGCATGAGTGTGAAGTCATTAAGTTTATTGAAACTTGGCCGCTGCTTTGTCGACAACTCGATGCTCGATTCGAGACAACCCGTTGGCCAACTCACGGACTTGCCAATCTGGAGCTACCTGATTGAAACGACAGACGGCCCGATTCTTGTCGACACAGGTATGCCAGACTTTTGTGTGGATAACGCAGACCTGTTTCGGGAACCGGATGGTTCAGCCCAAATTGTCCCCGTCATGAAGTCGGAAGACCGGATCGTCGAAGGATTAGCACGAGCAGGGTATGCGCCTGAAGACCTCCTGTTTCTAATTAGTACGCATTGGCATTTCGATCACGCTGGCGGTAACGTCCATTTCCCCAACACGGAGATTGTTGTACAGCGTGCAGAGTACAATGCCGCTATGCAAGGGGAAGGTTATCCAGACGTCTGCAAAGACCCCAATCTCCGTTACCGTTTGATTGACGGGGACTTAGAAGTCGCACCAGGTGTTCAACTTCTCTTCACGCCCGGGCATAGTCTAGGCCATCAGTCTGTGTTCCTCCAGACCGAAAAATCGGGGCCCATTCTCCTGACCATCGACGCAGCCTATCACCGAGCGAATTACGAGGATGGAGTGCCATTTGCTTGTGCAGATCCGGAACTCGTTACGCAGTCCATCACGAAACTACAGCATGTCGCAAAGGAGACCGGTGCATTCGTCTTCTTCGGTCATGACACCGAGCAGGAGAAGCAAGTGAATGCCTTCCCGAACAAGATGTGACACGGGTGATGCACGATTTGACAAGCTTCGTGGAAAACGGAACGGTCTGATGACGAAACATGGGATCAAACAATAGAATTTGCCCCTTTTCGCCCTTTGTTGCAGGATTTTGCTGCCAAGTGTCGAATTCTCGTGAATAGGAAGTTGTCTCACGGGAGGGGAACACGTGGTTCGGAAGACCTGGATGTTTTTGGGTTCCATCGCCATACTCATGGGCTGCCTTGTCCCATCCGCACATGCGGATTCGCTGTCGCAGAAGCAACAGCAGCTTTCCAACTTGCAAGGCAAAGCCTCACAAACCGAGAAGCAAATTCAGACTGCCAAGAACAAAGCGCAGTCTTTACAAGTGTCCATCACTCAGAACAAGGCCAAAATCGGTCAGGTTTCGAGCGAGATCGCCAGTAATCGGAGCCAGTTGGAAAAGCTGTCCCAACAACTGCAACAACTCACACTAGAGATTAATGCCAGCCAAACAAAGCTGCAGTCAGATACAAATCAATTAAAAGATATATTGCGAGCTCAGGTCGAAGATGGGAACGTCCCATACTTGGAAGTATTGCTCCATGCTGCAAGCTTCTCCGACTTTTTGAGCCGGATGGAGATGCTGACACATGTAGCATCTGCAGAGAAGTCCCTCCTCAATCAGGTTCAGGCACTTCAGAACCAGTTAAAGACGGAGCAATCCCAGCAAGAGGCCAACTACACCGCGATCGCGCAGAAAAGCCAACAGCTTCAATCCCTAGAGCAAGAGTACATAAGCCTCGAGAAGAAACAACAAGTCTCCCTCGAAATCACGAACCAGAACATTACATTCGCTGAAAAACAACGGGGTATCCTCGAAAGTCAAATTAAGCTTACAAAGAACCAAATTTGGCAAATTCAGCAGGCTACGCTGGCAGCGGAAGCCAAGATGAACAACCAGGCGTACGTGGGACAAGCCACAAAAGACCTGAAGTCGGTGAACGCGAGCGCGCTCATCACTTACGCAGAGTCATATGTCGGTCTTCCATACATCTGGGGCGGCACCACGCCGAATCCAGGGTTCGACTGCTCAGGCTTCACACAGTTTGTCTTTGCACACTTCGGTGTCTATCTGGGGCGAGATACATGGTCTCAGTTTGCGGAAGGTGTTCCGGTCAGTCGGGCAAACCTGCAACCCGGTGACGTCGTTTTCTTTAGTACATATGCCCCAGGGGCATCTCACGTTGGTATCTATGTCGGCAACGACATGATGGTGGATTCAGAGGATGCGGGCTTAATTGTCACCCCTTTGTTCTCAGACCCTTATTGGGCGTCTCGCTATATCGGTGCGCGGCGGTATATCAAGTAAGGCAGGCACTCTGCCGGTGTTGCTGTTTCAGTTTGGTCAGAGGTTATTGAGCAGTACGCGTTTCTGGCAACCCTTTTCTAGTGATGTGCATAAAAGCCCCGGATCGCCATCGGAGACAGCCCGATGGGGACGGGGCATTTTACGTTATTCGCCTCACGGCGCCTCACGCGTACGATTGCGGCATCCCGCGCAGTCTAGCGTACCCTGGCCGTCGCCCTTGAAATCGGTGACACTTTGGTTCAGTGTGCGTCCGCTTGGCTCCGTGATTCGGTGCTGCCGTGTGCACTTCTGCCAGACAGGTGTGCGCGGTTTTGCATCATGTCACGCACCAACGTGATCCCTTGCGCGAGCCCGGCCCCGCCTCCAAACGCAGCACACACACCAATCGTTTCGAGTAGTTCTTGATCCGATGCGCCAAGCTCAATCGCTCGACTCCCGTGGTAGAGGATACAATACTCATCCTGCGTATGGATGCCAATGCTCATTGCCATGAGATGTTTATGTCTCTCTGAGACTTCTCCGTCCTGAAAGCAGGCTGCTGAAAAACTCAAAAACTGTTTACCGACATCAGGCAACTGGTTTGCCAGCCAACCCAAACCTTCCTTGTAGTCGTTAACCGTTTCGTATACAAAATCCTGAATTTCGTTCACCATAGGCTCCTCAATCTTGTCCACTGTATGCCCTCCCTGTACACTCGCATGCTGCTTGTGGAACGCCGTCGCGACTATCATCACCTGAAAAGGCAGTTCCATGCGGGTGCAGAGAGAGTTTGATGCCTGTCGTGTCAGTTGTGCTTCAACCGGATCATGAGAACAAACACAATGGCCAGCAGACTGGATGCAGCACTGACTGCGAACATACCCGCGTAGTTCCCTCCAGACCAGGCAATCACGAGTCCTGTGAGGGGAGCCGCAATGAGCAGTCCCGCCGACTCCATTAGACTATTGAGGCCGAAGAGCCCGCCTCGGAGCCTGTCCTCCACAGCCTCGTCGCCGACAATCTGATGAAGCAGGTCGGACGCGAGTGGGAAGGAGACGGTCAGATTTGAGGACCAGAAAATCCCCTCGATCCCGACAATCACGAACACGGCCGCCATGTTGTGTACGAAGAGTCCAGCCAGTGACAGTATGCCGTAAAACGCAAGGGCAAGGCTGAGCATAACCTTCGCGGACACTCTCCGGTAGAGCTTCCCGGCGAGGAAGGCAGCAGCGATTCCCGTTGCCGTGAATATCGACATGGCCAAGGCTGAATCCAGTTGCGATCCGCCCGCGACATGAATGATAAACAGCGTGAAAAATGAGGCCACAGCTTCAAATGAGAGCCAGGACAGCAGATGCACGATAAAGTAGAGCACCAGATTTGATTGAAGCAGTATCCGATATTGAGGGCGGGAGACATGCGATCCGATGGATGACGACCCCGTATCGGTTGGTCCTGTCGCCGTTTGCGGCACGATTTGCTGCACGACGGGTTCCGGGACCAAAATGACGGTCAGAAGCCCGCCAATCAGCATAATTGCTGAAGTCAACACGAAGGCGGCGATGTGGTTGACCATCCACAGGAGCGGGATCGCGAGAAACGCAATCAGGTTACCGACCTGCCACCAGAGGTTCAGGTACCCGGAGGCTAAACCCCACTTTGACGCAGGGACGACTTCCGGCATCCAGGCCTGATAAGGACTCGCGGAACCTTGCTGAAACAAGTAAAAGAGGACAATCACAATCATTGCAAGAGTCGGGTTGTGCAAGAAGTAGAAAAGCAGCCAAGCGACTGCGGCACCCGGCAAGCAGACACCGACGTAAATTTTGCGGCGGAAACCCGGTTTTGATGTTCGATCGCTGATCCAGCCGGTGAGAGGGTTCAGGATCAACCCGAGCAGCCCCTCAAGGCCAAGAATGATACCAATGAGCGGTTGCGAAGCCTTGAGACTCTCTAACAGGGGCCCGGTGAAGACCTTGTTTGACCCGTACCCGACATTGCGACCGAGACCCGCCATTGCCATCCAGTGAACCGTTTTCATTCGAAATGTCCGATTTTGAGACATCGGTTTCTTCCTCTCATATGGTTCATATGATCGCGGAGGTTGTCGAATCGTGGACCTTTATCTGATTCTATCGCCATCATATCAGAGCAGGATGATATGATGGTTTTATTTTTGTAAAATTTCAATCAACTTTTGCGGTGGGTTATGCCACTGTGACCCATCTGATTTTACTGACCGCTTCGCCACCGCTGTCCAACCGTACAAGTGTGGAAAGGCCGGGTCACCCCGGCCTGCGGTCTTTCGATGAGTGTAAATTGTCACGACTGGAATAAGACCAATCACACCAGAACTCCGTTACCAAGACACACTCGCGCCATTACGACGACATCCTGCATCCCTGGCACTGGCCACCTTGCGTTATCACGATAATACCCTGCAACGTCAAGATGACTTCATGCAGCATCACCATAACACCAGGCGATCACGCCTTGTCACGGCGGTGCCGCGCAGCCCGTTCAGCAAGTTTTCGCGTTACAACGGACCGAAGCATCATCCGCCCTACGACAATGACAACAAAGGTCGCACCCAAGCCAACTCCCGCACCGATTCCCACAAAGATCACGGCCCCTCCCTGTAGCATGTGATGCATTGGGGTCAAACAAGTTCCATTTAGCCTATGGGGATCATAGGTCGATGGTTCGGGCGTTTGCTCTAGATGATGGGCAGTGGTTATCCACAAATGTACTTATCGGTTTACGTAATCCGGACTATTCACAAGTGGACATTTTCACTAGAATCTACACGGTTCTGTGGATAACTGGAGAAAACACTCTGTTATCAATAGGTTGAGTTATGCACTGGGTGTGGACAACTCTGTGGATAACCTCTGAGTAATTTGTGGATTCCTGTCGACAAGCGTCGAAACCGTGTCGGAACGGGAAAAAGACCTGTGGACAGAGCTATGGAGTGTACCATTGGACGCAACATGACAATATCTGATTTGTAAAATAATTACTGCATCTGTGTATAAGGCTGTGGAATTTGTGGATAAGAAGTCCCGGACGGTGGATAAGTTCAGTTTGGTTGTGGATAACTCTTTCAAAGGAAACCAGTCGAAACCCCAAAAGGTTCACATCCCAAATGTACGGATTTGCTAAGATACATATAAAGGGTTGCGTTCAAGCGTGACAGGGGTTTGTCCGAGTGCGTGAGCGGGCAGCCAGGTTGGCACGATTTGACGATCTGACGATCTGACGATCCGTTAAGTCGCTCCGAGCGACTTAACACCCTACTTTTTGCGTTTTAGGTCGGTGGCGGCGACTAAGCAGCGACGATGGACCGTCATAGGGGCTGGCTTAGTCGGTGAGAGCGTCTTAATCCGGGCTCCCACGATCCGTTAAGTCGCTCCGAGCGACTTAACACCTTACCTTTTACGTTTTAAGTCGGTGGCAGCTTCTAAGCGCAGACGATTCACCGTCATAGGGGTGGGCTTAGTCGGGGAGAGCGTCTTAATCCGGACTCCCACGATCCGTTAAGTCGCTCCGAGCGACTTAACACCCTACTTTTTGCGTTTTAAGTCGGTGGCAGCGACTAAGCAGCGACGATGCACCTATCACCAAATCACCAAATCTCGGATAAGCGATGAGGAGGAACGGTTATGGACGCGAAAACACTTGGGGCGCACCTTCAAAAGCACATTCGCCCGGATACAAACCCAGTTGGCATTCGTATTGTGCAGTCGGAGTCGGAGTTGCCTGAGAGGTACAAACGGCCCGGTCAAGATTTAGGGGAGCGAATCACCATTTGCCAGGCGGTAGGGTTTGCGAGGCGGTACGGATGGACTATAGCGATGAATGGCGAAGACCTGTCTTGCCCCATCGCCCAGATTGCGTTTGGCTATCAGCCGCAAATCGACTACTACAAGGAAGGCAATCTCGTGTGTGGTATGTACACGAAAGATTTCGAAACTGCGCAGCTGACCGAGGAAGACGTCCCCAAGCTCAGCCAGGAGGAAAGCGGTTACTACGTGGCGTACCCGCTCGATAAGGCCCCGTTCGATCCGTCCGTGGTCGTGGTTTACGGCAATTCGGCTCAAGTGATGCGGCTCGTGGCAGCAATGCAGTATCAGCGGGGAGGGTCCATCGGATCGACATTTTCAAGTCGGGCGGACTGTGCAGACATCGCCATTCGGACCCTGCGTACAGGCAAGCCTCAAGTCATTCTTCCGTGTTACGGCGACAGGGTGTTCGCTCAGACACAGGATCACGAAATGGCATTCAGCTTCCCGTTTGCAGACGCCCAAGAGCTTGTCGAAGGGCTCGAGGGAACGCATAAGGGCGGTGTCCGCTACCCGATCCCGCAGTTTCTGACATACACGGCAAAGTTCCCGGCCACCTACGAGAAGCTGAATCACATGTTTGAAGACTGATACGGAACATACTTGAAGTTGATGTGGCACCAGCGGTTTGAAGAATTGGTTCGACTGAATACGCGCCTGATTACTCGTCGCCTAGGAGCCGGATGCGTTCCTCAATCTCTTCCCGATCCGTTGTGACCTCCGGCCCGAGCCCACGCTTGTAAATTTCGCGTGCACGACTCGGGTCCTTGGCCCATCGGTCCTGAAAGAATGCTGGGCTGTACATGTCACCCCAGCCCATGTAAGACCAGGCATTCTCGGGGAAGTCGCGAACGAGATCGGCAAAGTGAGCATCCCCTTCTTCTCTTCGCCCGAGCACAAACAGGGTCTCTGCCTCCGACTCACGCATCGCAAAAATGATTTCTTTATCGGTATCCGGGAACGTGCTCAGCAGATCGCGAATCATGCGCAGATGGACAATTGCCCAGTCTTCATCGTGCATGGAAAGATTGCCGAGACAAGCCTCAAAGTCTTGAACCCAGTTGGACACGCTGTCGCCAGCTTCACCACGCATGTGAGCGTCAACGGCTTCGAGTGATTTGAGACCCTCCGAATCAGCGTATTCGAGCAACCACACCCAGCCTTGCAGCCATTTGCCTGCGGCCCCTTCGTCGTCACCAGACTCAAGCTGCTGAAGGCCAACTTCCATAGACTCGCTGAGAATCTCAAACCTGGACGATTTCTTGCTCCGTTTCGAGCTCGCTGACTGTTGTGAGGAACTGTTGTCCCAGAGTGCGACTGGACTCGCTCCAATGACGCCGGGCTGAGAGCTGTGTTCGTGATCATGATGGTGGTCGTCATGGTGACTATGGTCATGATGATTGTCGTGATTATGATCATGATTATGATTATGGTCGTGGCCAGCACCATGGGGAAAGTCGTGGGTATGTTCTGTAGGGGCAGCAGGTGCGGCCACTTGGTTATACTCAGGTTTATCAATGCAACATTTTTTGAATTTCTTGCCGCTGCCACATGGGCAGGGGTCATTTCTTCCAACTTTCATCGGTTCACCTCCGTGCTTGTCCAACACTCAAAATAAAATTATACCACTTTCAACAGTGTCCACTTTTATCATGATTGGCGTGATTTACAGACAGCTTGGAATTTTCCCCAAGGTAATAAGCGATTATGAACAAAATAATGTCCAAATTATTAAATAAATTATTGCTGAAGTGCTCCACGGACATATACCTTATAAGGTATAATGCATGTAACTCAGACTACAAGGCAGGACCACAAGGAGCCACGAGGCAGGTCCACGAGGCAGGTCCACGAGGCAGGTCTACTAAGTGGTTCGCACAAGTCTGCCGAATAAGCGCAGGCCGAATGAGTAATGGGTAGGTGGAATCAGAGTAGGTCGACTCGGCCAATAAACTCGGTCGATGTAACCGCCAGAAAATTGTGCTCGATGCCGTATCACTATACGCACAACCACAACATCGGCGGGTCTCGGATGGAACTCCGTATCATCTCGTCTCAGTTGTCAGCATAAATTCCATCGTGAAGTCCCGAGTATTCCCCTTGAGTGGCGTGAAACTGGCCTGAAATGTCGCATTTTACTTCGGGACTGAGAGTCCCAAAAGGAGGTCCGCGCAATGCATCGGTATCGGTTGGTCAAGATGAAACCCGATAATCCCCGCACACGGATCTTCTCTATCGTGCGGTGTCTTTGGACGACTCGGGAAAGCTGTATCAGAAAGAACGAGGAAGAGGTAGAAACGAATTCAGAGAGTAGTCTTCATCATGACCACGATCACGATCACGGTGAGGTTTGGGTCCTTCGCAAGCAATCTACTATTCGAAGGTTCGCGTTGTGGATCGAGGCCGGAATATCAGTAGTCCTCTTGGCTGGCATGGCGTTGATTTGGTTTCTGACAGCCGACACAGCACTGTTGACCTCTTGGTAAAGGGAATCCCATGAGTCATGCGGGTGAGGGAGCTGTTCCCCACCCGCATATTTATTGAACCTGTTCTACACAACGGATCGAACCCCGCCGATTCGAGCCTCGCCTATCACAATGTTTCCCATGGACACAACGTCGAATGTGGGACAACGTCGCATCTCCAAAGTGCGCATGGTGCAGCCCGCGGTTGCTAACTGACCTGTACACCACAGATAACTTCAAGCTCCGCAAATAGATGTGGAAGACTCTCCACTGCGTGGATATGGCTCAAGGCTTTTGTGCATAGTTCCACGATCACCTTTGGGCCGCCCAAGCAGAATCGGGTACCTGGCAACGACGCTGCAAAATGGTCCAGCGTTTCCAGCCACTGTTGGTGTTCCGGATGATTCACCAAGTGGCGATCCGATGTTGCAGACAACAGCAACACCGTTGGATGGAGTCTCTGTACAGCACGCTCAATGGCACCAGGTGCAGGTTCAGTTCCTAAAAATGCCGTTACAAAGCCGAGTCGTTTTGCTTCCAGCATGGCGATGTTCAACATAATGTCGTGCCGCTCACCGGGGATGCAGGATGTCAGCAACGTCGGTGCACCTTCCGGAGCATCCGGCAGGTCCGCCATGCGTTGTACTAAAAAGTCCCGGACGCTGAGGCTCGACAGGTGCTCCTGATCTTCGCTCCAAGACCCATCTTCCCATAGCACCCCGACGGTGCGTAGAAACGGGACAATCACATCGTGTATCATCGCTCGAAAACCATTCATCACATAGCAACGATGGAGGATTTGGTTGATGTCACGTGTGCGTCCTTCCGTACCGGCGACAATCAACAGCTTAACCCACTCGGATGGGTCAGATGCGAACGCAGGCTGCATTCCTGCAGCGGCCACACCGATCTGTGAGAAGCGATGCTCGCCGAGGGTACTGCTCTGTTGCAGTCTCTCTTCGGTAACAAGGCCGCTCCGTTGCAGCCTCTCTTCGATCATCCGCCGAGCCGCTTGCGCTGGTATCGCCTCACGAACATCACTGATTGTGAGGTCCTCGAAGAGCGCCGCGTCCGAACGCAGGTCTCCAATCGATTCTACGGCTTGGCTCACAGAGGTTCCGCTATCTACAATCTGCTTGATGGCAAGTAACCGATCGACATCTGCCGCACTGTACATTCGATAACCATTGTCGAGGCGTCTCGGTTGCACGGCCCCGTACCGTTGCTCCCACTTGCGTATCAGCTGTTCACTTAAACCTGTTTGTTCCGCGACCTGTTTAATTCGATACCATTCCATGGTGGAATGCCTCCAAGATCTCATCACGAATTCATCATCATCTCTAAATTTACTCCCTTGTATAATCTTTGTCAAAGGTATATGATTGTTGTACAATGTTTTGTCGATAGTTTGTATAACGTTCCGCAGTGTGCACAATTCGCACTTTTGGCAGGACTAGTAATCTCTCTAAGCTTCGCACACTCTGCACACGCACACTCTGCACAATGCGTACACTCTCACTCTGCACCCGTACACTGTACAACTCTTGGCCTGTAATGAATTCAACCACTGAAGAACTGTACTACCAATGAAGAACTGCACTACCAACAGGAGGCACGATGAGACATGACACCTGATAAAGTGACTGCTCTGGCGCTGGCCAATGAAGATACACGCGCAGATGCCACAGACACCACACTTGATGACCACACCGCAGTCGATCACGACAAAATTAAACTGGCTGTCCGCATGATCCTGGAAGCGATCGGTGAGGATCCGACTCGCGATGGACTGCTCGACACACCGGATCGCGTGGCGAGGATGTACGCTGAAGTCTTTTCTGGTCTGCGTCAGGATCCGAAAGAAGTGCTGTCGGCAAGGTTTGAGGTGGGCGACAGCGAGATCGTGCTGGTCAGAGACATTCCGTTCTATTCGATGTGCGAACACCACCTGGTTCCCTTCTATGGGAAGGCGCACGTGGCCTACGTTCCGAGAGATGGCGTTGTCACGGGTTTGTCCAAGTTAGCTCGACTCGTCGAGGCCTACGCTCGGAGACCGCAGGTGCAGGAGCGGTTGACCAACGAGATCGCGCAAACCTTGTACGAAGAACTGAACGCGGAGGGTGTGTTTGTGATGATCCAGGCCGAACACATGTGCATGAGTATGCGTGGGGTGCAGAAACCGGGATCGTCTACCATCACCAAAGCAAGACGCGGGAACCTGACTTCGGCACAGGAGCAGGAAGTGTTCACTCTGCTGCAGGCTTCGCGGCAGCTGTGAACATAAGCTGCGAGGAGACCTGCTTTTATGTGGGCAGACCTGCCTCCATGTGGGCAAACCCGCCTCTGTGTGGGCAAACTCGCTCCATGTGAGCAGACTTGCCTCCATGTGGGCAGACCTGTCTCCAGTGAGCAAACCCGCTTCGATGTGGGCAAACAGACCGTGCTTTTTTTGGCAGATGAGACGGTGTACAAGAGGCTGACAATGCAGGCACCCTGGGAAGGCTCTCAAACTACTGCTGCCTAAGGGTTGGCTCAAGGTGCCTGCTTCACATACAACGATGCTTTGGAAGTTGTGCGCGGGGTGAACGAGGATGGAAGCTTCCGGATCTGAGACACGTGTGGAGCTGTTGTACAAAGGCTGCGAGGCGTTTTGGAGAGACGTGAAATACGCTGTCATGGCAAGGAATTACCGGTTCGTTAAGGAACTGTCTGCGGAACTTAGAAAGGCAGGAGAAGAGGCATCTCTCCTACACGATCCGCTTCCCTTATACAGGTGGCTCTCACATGTAAAGCGTATTGAAGCCGATCCGGTGACGAATTCTGCACTGAGAAACACGGCCTACCATCTCTTGGGATACTGGAAACGCGACTTATCCGTAGAAGAGAGACAACGTCTCTCAGACAGAGTGATGACGGATGCGACCTCGGTCCTGTCCGAACTCAAGGCACGCCTCAAGGAGATCGAAAACGCGTATCTTGAGACATCCTACATATGGACGGACGAGCCATGGGACAGAGCTGTGTTTATGAGCAGTGGACGTCAATGGTGCTTACAGATCGAGGGTGAAGGTGAATGTGGGGGTGGGGGTGGAGTTAAGGCCGAGGTTAAGGTTAACGTTAAGATTCAGGTCGCCCCGATGGATTAGAAAAAGTGCAGGATCTCTCCTGTCCGCGATCCGGTTGTTAAGTCGCTCCCAGCGACTTACCGATGCCCTTCAGGCGTGGGCGAGCGCTGCTTAGTCGGTTGTAGCGACTTAAACTGTCGGATTTCGCATGTTTAGTCGGTTGTAGCGACTTAAGTCGTCCCCGATCCGGTTGTTAAGTCGCTCCCAGCGACTTACCGATGCCCTTCAGGCGTGAGCCGGACCTGCTTAGTCGGTGTCAGCCACTTAAGCTGTCCGATTTCGCGTGTTTAGTCGGTTGTAGCGACTTAAGTCGTCCCCGATCCGGTTGGTAAGTCGCTCCCAGCGACTTACCGATGCCCTTCAGGCGTGAGCCGGTCCTGCTAAGTCGGTCAGAGCCACTTAAACTGTCGGATTTCGCATGTTTAGTCGGTTGTAGCGACTTAAGTCGTCCCCGATCCGGTTGTTAAGTCGCTCCCAGCGACTTACCGATGTCATTCAGGGTTGAGCCGGACCTGCTAAGTCGGCCAAAGCCTCTCAATTTCCCCTATTGCTGTTCACTCCAGGTTAATATTTGCTTACCACTCTTGTTTCTTGTGACCCGGGCAAGTTGGCCCCTGTGATTTCGTGCCCGATCACGCTCACTCCACCGTGTTTTCCACCCGAATAAAAGGAGAAACCTTTCGTGCCAGGCTGTACTCAACGGAGCACATCCAAGCTGTCGTGGAAAAATTTCACACATATATAAATCACTCTATTCAGGCAGGGGAAAACAGGACAAATACCGAATAACTTACAAGTATCGACAGCGAATGTTGTCAGTTATGCGCGATAAAGCACGAACGAACAGAGATTTAGGATTTACGAGACAAAAGCCAAAAGCAGAGATAGAGTGGAAAAAACAGAGAGTGGAAAAAACTCGAGTCAGTAAAAATTGAAGTTGGCGCAGTAAAAAGAGAAAAAAATACGCGCCTTCACCAATGCAGAGGCCTTACAGATAAGTTTGAGACGAGAGAGCAGTAGAGGCCCCGACTGTAGCTCCACACACAGAATGGGTCTAGGGGAGATAAGGATGAGCGTATCAAAGCAGCAGTTGGATGAGGTGCGCCTTACGGGCGTAAACGCTGCTACCGCAACAAACGAACTGGATTGGATTGCTCTACTAACGGATTTTGCCGAGCAATACGAGATGCAGTTAAATGAGACGCTCAGGTGGATCTCAAGTCGTACCAGCCTGCAGGTAGCTTGTGAAGTGATGGGGATTCCATTGTCTCCCTCCATTGCATCCAAGTACACCCCAAGAGACTTGGAGATGCTGAATTCACTTGGCGATGTGCTGTGGACGCACGGATGCAAAGTTCCTCGTCTGATGGAACACCGCAGAATGGAGTATGTAAGGAAAGGTCGAGATACAATGGGTTTCTCCCTCACTCCGGAAGAGTACTTGCGAGAGCGAGCGGCTGGCAAGAGTAAGAATAAGATTGCAAAGCAACAAGGTATCAGCGGTCCGGCACTGTTTCATTGGCTCAACAAGTGGGGCTTGAAGGATGTTGCGGTTGAACAGCAAGAGATAGAACAGATGTTAAGTCGCAGTGCCCTGACGTCTTCGGCGACGATTGCTGAACCCAGCGCAGATGACTCTGATTCGGAGTCTATCGAGAAAGCGAATCCCACTTCAGAGAATGACGATGTGGCTGCCTCTCTGGAGGGCGAAGCACTTCCCGCAACTTCAGCAGGAGGAGAAGCGGGGGAAGGCAGTGCATCGGGTGAAGACGGTACTCCAGGGTACGTCCTTTACCCGCGCCGGAAACTCCATGTCGTAGGGCAGCCATCCAATCAAAATGAGGTTCTGCTCCAAAAACAGACGATCAATGCCGAGCAATCATGCAGCGTACCGGCTGTCACCGCTGTCCCCCTAGACACGGTTTACGAGAAAAACGGCGATTCAGAAGTTCTAGAGTCCAAGGGCGGTGATTCCAAGGGCCATGATTCCAAGGCCTATTCCCAGGCTCATGATTCAGGGGCTCCCGCTCCATCTGCTTCCGATTTAAAGACTACTGGTACACAGGTTTGCGATTCAAATGCTCTCGACAGCATTGCAGACATACATATCCCTCTGGTCGACAGACAAGGACTTATTTCTCTTCCGAAAATCATTAATACACAGGAATTATCTCGGGATGAACTAATGCAGATGGGGATTAGACTTTTGCAAGAGGCAGTCGGACGCGCTTACGGTGATTTGTCAGATCTACTGGGCACGGGGCCTGCGGGTGAGCAAATTCATCAATATGTGGCACATCAAGTGGAGAAGTTCATCGGCAAAAAGGGGTGACAATTGGCCCGGGCTAGGTTGGTCCTCGCCCGGGCCAACTCGCCATGGTTACTGATTACTGTAGTTCTAAGCCTGTCTCTCGAATGGCATGTTCCCAACTCGGATAGTAGTAGAGGGCGTGTTTCATTAAATCCGGATCAGCCTTTTTCACGCGTTTTTTGTTCAGAGATTCACCTTGATCATTAAGTTGTTTAATTTTCGTAATGACCTCTTCAGCACTCATTTGAAGTTGCATTTTCGACTCCTCCAATCGAGCTTACATGGATAACTTTGCTACACTAGCAGGTTGCCCTGATTCTAGTTATCTGATTCCTCTTTTTGACCTCAAAAGTTATTTTTTGTTGAACTTTCTTTCTCATTGCTGTGATGGCGCTTCATCCATCACAGTGAAGCTCTTCCTCCATTGCAATGGCCGCCCTTGATCCATTGCAGTGTCCGTCCATGATCCATCACGATGACCGACCTTCATTCATCGGCAAGACTCTCCTTCATTGATTGGTATATGCCCCCCTTCGAACGCATAGAGAAGAGAAGAGTGTCCTCAACAGAAGGCTTCGTACCTGACTCTTGCTCTGACTCTTGACAACTGTCAGAAAGCATTGTATAAACATACACAATCGTAAACATCGTGACGGCCATGAGGGAGACTGCGATACATCACACTTTATCCGTCCCAGAGAGCGAAGATGCATGGGCTGGAATTCTTCGCCGGATAAGACGTATCAGCACCCGACTCCTTAGCTTTCCGTGAAAAGCGGAACGGATCCCCGCCGTTATTGGGTTGAGTGATCGTGCCTTCGCTCGTGAGTTCTCTTCGCTGCGTCGGACGATTATGAAGGTGGTACCGCGGAATTAAGCCTTTCGTCCTTCGATGGATGAGAGGCTTTTTGTATTTCTATTCAACGCAAAGGAGTCAGATGGCAAAGGAGTCCGAGGGCACAGGTTCAGATGGTACAGGTTCAGATGGTACAGGTTCAGATGGTACAGGTTCAGATGGTACAGGTTCAGATGGTACAGGTTCAGATGGTACAGGAGTCCGAGGGCACAGGACTAAAAGGGCACAGCCGTTACATGGTACAGGTTCATCGCACACAGGTGTCAGAGGGCGCAGGCCAGAGATGGCAATGAGTCCAAGGGCGCGGGTTCACAGGGTGTTCGTGTCACACGGCAGACGTGTCAAAAACGGATCGAATTGGCTTGATTATCAGCAGATGCCGGGAGGTGCTTGAATGCAAACGATGGTTGTGAAAATCGGATCGAGCTCGATCACTGATGGAGACGGCCGACTCTCTGTCGAGCGACTGCAGGGCCTCGTTGCCCAACTGGCTGAAATTCAGCTGTCCGGGCGTCGGCAGGTTGTGCTTGTGTCGTCTGGTGCTGTAGCGGCGGGGATCGGCAAGCTCGGTTGGCGCCGCACCAACATCACAATGCCGGAGAAGCAGGCGGCAGCCGCTGTGGGGCAAGGTGTCTTAATGCACACCTACGAGCAACTGTTTGGGGCCTGGGGTCTAGCGATTGGTCAGGTCTTGTTAACGCGATCCGATACGGCCGACCGATCCCGCTTCGTCCACGTCCGCAACACACTGATGACGCTCTTGCACCATGGCATCATTCCAATCGTCAACGAAAACGACACAGTCGCTGTGGACGAAATCCGCTTTGGTGACAACGATACACTCGCCAGCCTTGTTGCCTTGGTGACGGAAGCCGACGAACTGGTGTTGCTCACGGATGTGGATGGATTGTACACCGGAAACCCCGCAACGGATCCGCTGGCGGTTCGAATTTCCGACGTTTGGGAGATCACCGAGGAGATGGAAGCTGCGGCTGGAGGCTCAGGAAGCCGAGTCGGCACAGGTGGCATGCGGACCAAAGTCGGGGCTGCAAAAATTGCTGTGGCAGGCGGATGTGATGTCGTAGTAGCGTCGTCGGCAGAGCCGGGCGTCCTTCTCCACCTTACTAGAGATATTGGCGGATCGCCCGACAGCCCAGGCACGATCGGACACCGTAG
Organism: Paenalicyclobacillus ferrooxydans; assembly: GCF_001399675.1. GTDB lineage: Bacteria > Bacillota > Bacilli > Alicyclobacillales > Alicyclobacillaceae > Alicyclobacillus_B > Alicyclobacillus_B ferrooxydans. The sequence continues at coordinate 20,460 of NZ_LJCO01000077.1, read as the reverse complement.
CGCTGCAGACACTAGCAATCGGATCCACGGTGTAGGAGATATGGGTGGAGCAGGCAACGGCCAAGGCAGCGGCCAAGGCAACGGGAACGGCAACGGAGGGCCCTGCAACCGTGCGGACACGATCAGCCAGCGCTCCGGCGATAAGACGTCGGTTGGCACCCGCTTCCACGCGAAGGCTGAGCCTGTCTCGCTCCGAAAGGCGTGGCTTATCCACGGATCGAGATCGGAGGGCGAACTCGTCATCGATGACGGGGCCGTCCGGGCGTTGAGAAATCACGCGGCGAGCCTGCTTTTGCCAGGTGTGCGTGAAGTGAAAGGTGAGTTTCGGGAAGGTGCCGCGGTCGATCTCGTTGATCTCACCGGATCGCCCATCGCACGAGGTATTGTCAGCTTTTCCGCACGCGATCTCGAATTCTTGATACGCCGACAGCAATCTGGTGAGCGGTTGACGGATCTGCCGGAAGTTGTGCATCGCAACGATATGGCACTGGTAGACCGGGTATAAGGGTGACAGCTGCTTACATGACGCTGCTGCATGATGACTGTTTACAAGATGGCTGTCGATTGAGCCAGTAAGGACATAGGAGGGATGGATGGTGACCAATCAGGAACTTCGTGATTACGTCTACGAACGGCTTCACCGCGCGAAGAGGGCGACGGGTACCCTGGGATTGGCCTCGACGATTCAGAAAAACACAGCGCTCGAGCGCATGGCTGAGGCGTTGTGGCATCACAAGGAGGACATTCTCGCCGCGAATGCAGAGGATGTGGCGGAGGCAATGCGACAAGCGAAGCAAAGGCACGCGGGCGAGGCTTCGGAGTCTGCGGGGAACAATGGTGGTATGGTCGGGGCTGGACTAGCTCGGATTGATCGGCTCACGTTGACCGAGGAGCGGATCGCTCAAATGATGACCGGACTACGCCAATTAATCGACTTAGACGATCCGGTTGGGGACATCCTCGAAACCACCCACCGTCCGAATGGCCTCGAGATCACTAAAGTTCGAGTGCCCATGGGGGTTATTGCGATGGTCTATGAAGCGAGGCCCAATGTGACTGTGGATGCAGCCGGACTTGCAGTCAAAACGGGTAATGTCATCGTCCTTCGCGGCGGGCGAGAAGCCCTTAAGTCGAACCAGGCGCTCGTCGCCGCCTTGCACGAAGGGCTGGAGTCCGCGGGATTGCCGCGGGACGCAGTGCAACTCATTGAACGGGTTGAACATGCGACGGTGGACCTCTTAATCGAAGCTCGAGGCCTCGTTGATCTTGCGATTCCGCGCGGCGGAGCAGGCCTGATTCAGCGGGTGGTCGAAAACGCCCGGGTTCCGGTCATCGAAACGGGGGTCGGAAACTGTCATGTCTACGTAGATGCTGCAGCCGATCTCGATAAAGCCCTCCTGATAATCCTCAACGCGAAAACACAACGACCATCCGTCTGCAACGCGGCGGAAACCTTGCTGGTCCATAAAGCCATAGCTGACAGTTGGTTGCCTGCTGCTGTGGGTACGCTGATCGACGCTGGAGTAGAGGTGCGGGCGTGTCCACGCACCATGGAGGCTTTGTCGGCATCGGCAGTGGTGGGGACGGACGGACAAGGTAAGAGTGAAGGGAGTACCTTCGAGAGCATCGTCGGTGTCTTCGAGAGTAGCTTCGAGAGTAGCTTCGAGAGTAGCTTCGAGAGTAGCTTTGAGAGTAGCTTTGAGAGTACCTTCGATGGAGCACTAACGAAGGCCCGAGTTGTCGACGCAACTTCAGAGGACTGGGACACGGAGTATTTAGATCTCATCCTGGCCGTCAAAGTGGTAGACAGTCTGGAAGAAGCTATGGCTCATATCGCACAGCATGGAACGCAACACTCGGAGTCTATCGTGACTGAAGACCAGGAGGCAGCAAGTCGCTTTCTAGATGCTGTGAATGCGGCTGTTGTCTATCACAATGCTTCGACTCGTTTCACCGATGGATTTGAATTTGGGTATGGGGCAGAGATTGGGATATCGACTCAAAAACTGCATGCCCGTGGCCCGATGGGACTCAGGGAACTGACCACATACAAGTTTGTCGTACGCGGGGCCGGCCAAATTCGGGAGTGAACAGGTTTGTGCGGGGGTGAACTTGCATCCCAGCGTCCCGATCTAGCATCCTGCGAATGCCTGAACTAAATCAGAAAGTGTCATCAGTTTTCTCGGGATGCACTATCTTACTGCGGTGTAAAATATTGTTGTATCAATCATTGGTGTCTGTACTGTTGACGCCGTCTTGCAGCGTATGCCGCCGCCGGCCGGCTCAGACTACCGGTTTATACGACTGGCTGAGACTACTGGTTGAGACTACTGGTTGAGACTACTGGTTGAGACTACTGGTTGAGACGCCTGGTTCGGCTAATTTCGACCTGTACGCCTTCTTGACATTTGCGCGGGGAACCTTCGAACGCCTTACGTGAGAAACCTTTTGACGTCTTGCCGGCGCTGCCTTCTTTACATGCCCCTTCCGAGAACGCTTGACATCGCTGTCCGGTGAGGCTAATCTAAAGTCCGCCACTAAAACAAACCCGACAATATAAATATAAAAAGTATGGATTAGAGGTGTTTTGCTAGGTATGGAGGAGAATTTAAAGAAGGTGCTCAGGACCCCAGAGGTCCTGTTGATTGGTATTAATGGGGTTGTCGGCGGGGGGATTTTTCTTCTGCCGGGCCAGGTCGCGAAGCTTGCCGGCCACAACGCTGTCTGGGCGTATCTCGTGGCAGGCATCATTGCCATTTTGATCGGTCTCTCATTTGCAGAAGCAAGCAGTATGTTCACGAAGACAGGCGGCGCGATGGTATATACCGAAGCCGCGATGGGTAAGACAGTCTCATTTACGGTCGGGTGGATGAGTTGGCTTACGTATGTCGCGGGATGGGCGGCACTGTCGAACGGGTTCTTCAGTTATTTGTCATCTCTGTTCCCCGTGATCGCTCCGTATAAGAACATCATTATTATCGTCGTCATCGGTTTGCTGTGTCTCTTGAACACGTTTGGCGTCCGCAGGGGTTCGGGTGCGATTGTATTTTTCTCGATCGCGAAGTTGATCCCGCTCCTTCTCCTGATTGTCATCGGGCTGATTCATTTCACCGGGTCGCCGGGTGCAGCATCAGTAATGACTGGCGGAGGTTTCGGGAAAGCAGTGCTGGTCCTGATTTTTGCGTACGGTGGGTTTGAAATGGCGACCATTCCAGCAGGTGAGATGGTGAACCCGCGGAAAACGGTCTCTGTCGCGGTCATCGGCACCCTGGTTGGTGTGACCCTGTTCTATATGTTGATTCAAATTGCGGCAACGCATCTCGATCCCGCTTTGGCCACTGCAAAAGCCCCGCTTGCGGCTGCTGGAAAAGCGATGTTTGCTGGCGGCCTAACAGTAATGACCGTCGGTGCGGTTCTCTCGATCTTTGGGACAAAGAGTGGTGTGGCGTTAGCGGCACCAAGACAGCTTTACGCTATCGCGCGCGACGGTGGACTGCCGGGAGTGTTCGGCTTCATCTCTGAGGGGCAAAAGACACCTGTGGTCGCCATCTGGACAACGGGGATTCTCGTCATGATCGCGGCCACCACTGGCACGTTCAACACGCTTGTGCTTTTGAACGTTGCAGCCAGGGTGTATGAGTACTTGCTTGTCTGCGTGTCGGTGATTGTCTTACGGTTTAAGGATAAAAATGCGGAACGTCCGTTCCGCCTTCCATTCGGGATCCTCATTCCAGTTGTGGCTGGTATACTCTGCATCTGGTTGCTCGCGCAGGAGGCAGGTCAACAACTTGGCGTCGCCTTGATAGCCCTTGTTATCGGGCTTGTGCTCTACGTATTGACGAAAGTGATCGGCAGACAGCCTTCCACAGGGCGGTAAGTGGACTTTCGCTTGTGGGCTCCTTTCAAAGGGGGCGTTAGACGTGGGACATTTGCTTAAGTAAAATTGGACATTTACAGTGGCGGGAAGCGATCGGGCGCTTCCCGCTTTCGTATTTATTGAGGGAAATCATTTGTATCCATTCGAGGGATTTGTAACGGATCAGTCGATTCGTTTGCCAAGCTTACTTGTGTGGTAAATCCAATTTTCCCGCCGAACTGTTTGACTAGTGACAACGTGGTATCGTTGTATGCACCGTAGGGATAGCACATGGACCATTTTTCCATATCGACTCCCAACGATTGAAGCATGTTTAGAGAGTCTTGAATTTCTGCCTTCTGGTCCTGTTCTTTGAGTGTATTAAGCCATACATGTGTCCCTCCGTGGTTCCCAAAGGTCATGCCACCACGGACCATGCACTGAATTTGATCAGTGGTCAGATATAGTTCTTCAGCAAATCCAGCCTCGTCACTTGTAACATAGGTATCAAAGAGGGTCTGTGTGATGGATGAGCGCACCCCATGGGGCAATCCCATCTGTAAAATACGCTTAATAAAAATAACTTCTGCCGGATCAAATCGATTGGCATGCGCATATTGCTCGTAGTACTGTTCCGGCGCCAACAGGTTGTACTCGGAACTGTAAGAACGGATTAGATCGAAGACCATTTTCACAATGTCGGATTTGTTGTCTATGGAAGCGAGTATAAAGTGAATTTTGTTCACATCAAGTACTTTATGGTGGCGAATAGTCGTCACGGGTGGAAAGAATGCTCCTGTGATACCCATAGAGTCTAGAATTGGGTACACATATCGATAATGGTCGGCATATCCGTCATCGAAAGTGAGCAAAATCGAATTTTTCGGTAGTTTAGCCCCCCCGTGATAGGCATCAATTACCAGGTTCGTTGTTACAAAAACATAGCGCGACTTGAACCATTCCAATTGGCGTTTAAAGCCTTGGACGGAAAGACCTTTGATTCCCTTGTAAAAGGAACGTTCGAGTTCCCGGACATAGTGGTACATAACAACGGTAAGCATTATGCATTCACCGTAGCCAACAGATGGAGAATCGCTTGTACAGACGTCGTCTCGACCATTTGGTCCGCGGAAAACGAAACACCAAAGGTAGATTCAATCTCCATGAACAAATTGAGGTGCCCAAGAGAGTCCCATTCAGTAAGGTCCCCAAGCTTGAGGTCTTCTGTAATTGTCTCCATTGGAACTGTAAATACGTCACTCATGAGGATTTGTAGTGTCTTAAAGTCTGTATTCATTCCTTGAACCTTCTCTCGTTAGTTTCATTCTTCGCTGATACGAATGTGGTTAGGTTTGCACACCTTATCGAGATCAATCATGTGTTGTTCGTTAGTTTTCAGTTGAGGTCTGAGGAACTCTAATATGGGCTTGTTTTTGGGAGTTTCCTTATACGCGGCTTTCAACGAACGAAGTCCCGAATTCATTAGTCGAACAGCGACCATATAGAGAATCGCATGCTCTACTTGCTTGCCCATTGCTCGACAGCTCATCACGAAGTCAACAATCTCCCGAGCCCCCTCTCCATTCCCGATGGTCGATACCACGCCAATCAGACCCAAGTCACCAAACCGATCTTTGACACGAAAGGTGACCGCATCGGCTGTTTCTTGATGAAGCCAGCCAAGGAATTCATCTTCGGTCATCCGGCGAGTAGAGAGGTTGAACTGGTTTGTCTTGTTCATCAGTTGGACGACACGGGTAAGGTTCTGCTCCGTCACGGGTGACATAATGACCTCAATTTCGAGTGATTGTAGCCATTCTTGAAATGATGAAGAACTAGACAACTCAATGTTCCGGCTCTGTTCGGCTTTATAAAGTTGTGTCCGTCCCCTATCTTCATGAGTGATGTTTATCGTCTCAAAACAGGCAAGATTAGATAAGAACGACGGGTAGGCTGTCACGTCCTGTGGTAAGTCTGGAACATACACTTCCGGCAATGCCATGCGAACCCTGTCTCGTTCACTAGGATTGTCATCGAAGAACACAACCGCATCTATACCAATATTTAATTCTTTCACCATATCTATAATGTTTTGTGCCTTGTCTTCCCAATTGATCCGCCATGTTACGAAGTCTTCCTTGCGCAGAATCATTTCAGAATGATTTTGGATGGTGTCAAGTGCGATTGATTCCTCATTCTTACTGGCGATAGCAAGTAGAATTCCTCGCGATGATAGGGCTTTAAGGCTCTTTTGAAATGCCACGAAACTCTCCCCAATCGGGTCGATGCCACCAAGTTTGATGTGGTTTATTCCGTCATCTCCAATGACGCCGCCCCACAGGGTGTTGTCTAGGTCACACACAATGAGCTTTTTCGTCTTTCCTACTGCACCAGAAGCCACCGATACGATTTCATTTGCGGCCTTAACGAAAAATTCGCGAGAATAGTGAACCTTGCCGACGGCGTATAGCTTCGGATCGTAGCTAGGCTTCTGTAATGATGCATACCAATATGACGAATCTAGCAAGACGACGTTTTTTATGTCTGCCAATTGTTCAGCCAGGCGAAGATTCATGTGCATGAGTATGTTTGATACCCCTGTGCGATGTTTCATGGTGATGGCCTGAATCCAGCGCATATGTGGGGGTAGACTCCATGACACGATGAACAGGAGTTTGACGCGAGACGCCGCCTTACGGACTATGCGCACGAAAGCATCGACTTCAGAGAGAATTGCTTCTTGAGATATAGACGCGAAATTCAGTAGGCGCGCAAAGGGTGGGAACAAACGCTCAGGTGTTGTCCAGACTACACAAAGATCAGGGTTTGATTGCCACACTCCATCTGTGTCATTAAGTAGAATTTGTGTAACCTGATTGTAAGGAGCAACCGTCGCCTCAATGCGAATGTCGTGTTCTGCTCTAGAGAAGTGCTTCAAGATTGGATCAACGACAGTATCAGCAACAAAAACAGTTTTGAGCGTGGTCATGCAATTTTCAACGCCTTTCAAGTATAAAGCAATTATCTCACCGATTTGGGAGAAATCATATTATTGCCACTCATTCTGGGTTCAGAGCCACTATGGTTTCGTGATAATGATGCTTCCACAGAGGTCTGGAATCGGCACACAAGGGACGGAATACTCCGCTCGGAATCGATTGACTGCCTCTTTCGTGCCGTGAAAGCGGGAACTATTGTAGTCGTGAACAAAGATATATCCACCGGAAACTAAGCGTGGATAAAAGTACTGCAGGCCTGCATAAATCGGTGCAAACAGGTCCACGTCGAGACTGACGAAGACGAATTCTTCTTCCAGGCCGTTTGACGTCTCGGGAAAATATCCTTTTCGAACGACACACCTATTTGGATCTGGAATCTTATGCAAAACCAACTCCTCGCTAGTAGCGGAGAACTCTCCAATACGTGAGTCCGAGTATCCAAAGGCCATCTCTGTCTTAATGTCACTTTCCGAAAACCCTTCAAACGTGTCAAATAGATAAAATGTTCGTTGCGGGAAGACTCGTCCGATTTCTCTCGCAAAATCTCCACGAAATACCCCGAGTTCTGCAACACTACCATGCAATCGTCGAGAATGAATCTCATCTGCTACAAGCTTGAGCGTCGCTGTACGCACGTTGAAAATCTCATTTTGGTAATAATCTACGACTACTGAGTCCGAAATTCCAAGTTCACGCAGTTGTACCATCACTTGTTCTCCGTGAATGTTCCCAATTATAATTAGGTCATATGGAATAACCTGCAAGGCTTTAGGAGAGTAGACCTGTTTGCCTAGAAATTTGGATCCTTGCTTTGATGGATCATTATCAACAAAAGCCACAATTTCAAATTCATCACTTAATAGATACGAGACACGAAGACCTCCGTCACCCGCCCCGAATACTACTGCTCTTTTCATACTTGATACCCCTGTCATTCAATAAGTAGGTGTTGGCCAGATGTTTGGTCGATCCATATCACAGTCCGCTTTGACAAAATATGTTTCATCCGGTGACAGTTGAATGGGCTTGTTGTCTCTACCTCTAACCTTCCAAACGAAATTAATTGGTGTTGCTTTTGGTCGGTAAGGCTGGAATAGTTGAGCAAGACCAGTTGTCTCATCCTCCCTTGTGAAACCTACATCGAAGAGAACATGTTCTAGTCGACTGGTACTCGATTGATAATCGACCGCAACACAACCTTCATCAATCGCCCATCGCAGCACGGAACGGATTAGGTGTACAAACGTGTCAGAACGAACGCCGTTCCAAACGCGATCGTGAAACGGAATGAGTTCAATTAGACGTAAGACTTTCAACCCATGGACATCAAGCTGTGCAGGTGCATATGCGCGTTCCACTCTGGCGACAATGATTCCCTCCTCGGTGGGGGAACCAAAAAAAATGTAAGAAAAACCCTTATTTTCAATATACCTCCATGTCCAAAAGTTCGCGTTTCGGTTTTGTGTAAACCGAAAATTTCCTACGATACTAGATTGAAACAGACGCTCAAGAGCAGTTACATTAATGTGTTCCAGCGGTCTGGCCGGTGAAGTTTTGCAAGCCTCGTTTCGAACTCGATTTGCCCAAATTTCAATGTCCACATCTTGGCGAGGCTCAATCAGAAGCTTTCTGTATTCAGAAGCACTAAGTGGAGCAACGTAACGATTTAGACGAGACAGTACGGAATAACCCATTCGTTCATACATTGAAACGACGTTTTGATTACAACCTAGTGTCAGTGTAACTGGTACGTTCTTTTCAGTTTGTCGTATCAACAGCACACCGAGACCGCGATTTCGTAGTGATTCGTCGACGACCCACATCGTGAGAGCATCGCCGTATATCGTTTTTCCATCAAATTGGTACTGGCCAGGAATGTTCCCCAAAAATCCGAGAATTTTCTTCTCATCTACAACGAGCAAGGAATGAGAGTCATCGTTCCAGTCTTTGCATCGATATTGCCAGTCAAAAATTGTGGAGTCGTAGACTACATGGTTTGGTGCCCAATTCTCCTTTAGAAAAGTAATGAGATCTTCCCAACGGGTTTGGTCATACGGCACAATGTCCATTTCAAGGCTCCCTTTGCAACAGTTCGTACAACCCCCACGTTGGGCTATAGACCCAAGCGATTAGCCGACCCGCAAATGCCACCGCCGGAACGGGTTGCTTAATGGCTTTGAATTTTTTGAGTTCAGCAGTTTGTATCGCATCCTGTATATCGTCAACTTCGTAACAGATGTGAACGATCTTGATACCCTTTTTCAGACTGTTGATTATTGGGGAATCGGAGCTTGCGGGTTCAATCACTTCGACACAGGAATCCCCCACGTTGATGAATCCCACATTGACCTTTTGAATCGGATCGTGAGTCATCAAAATTCCATCAAGTCCAAGGGTTCTAGCGCTCTGTACGGCGACCCCAATATGATGCAATGTAGCCGAAGGGGGAAGGAAATCTACGCGTATTTGTCCAAACGGCAATCAGGATACAACTCCTTCAGTTAAAACAACCGATACGATCAATGTATGGTGGTATACATACAATGATTGTTTCAAAAATGGGGAAGTTTTGTAGAAACGGATACAGGAAAAAAACAAAATTCACGAATTTGGCTAGGACTGCAACATGTGTAACGCGTTTTGGGCCCTTATAAAAATCGAATCTACACTAGGTGAATACATAAAGGTAAATTGTGGATTAAAATCCTGTGAAAGTATTATGCCCATCTCAGCTTAGCCTGACTTGTTCTACGTCTTGTTTAGGATCGGCATCTGGTACTACATCATTTGAACGATCTCTTTTTGCATTTTGTTTTAGGAGCGTCATTAATTAGTTTACCTTTATAAGAGAATTTGCCTTGTCGATCCTGACGCCTTACACGAGTAGAACAGGATGATACACAGCACGCATACTATGAAGAAGTTCGACGGTGTAAGTTATTTTCTAAAGCTCATATTGTATTAAGTTTTACATATCACGTAAGCGGTCAAATAAACCGCCCGGTGGTGGGGGTATAACCTTGTAGAGCCAATTTTCTGTTGTAACCTTTTTATAATCGGTTTGGCAGCGTGATGTATGCTGTAAGGACCACTCCGATTGAACGGGAGGGCGTGGCTGCAAAATCGTGATATAATGACTGAAACTAATAAATGGTAACAGGCCTGTGCTGCTGCGCGGGTGTATTAAAGGGGTGCGTTAAATGGGAGATTACCGGGTTCGGAAAGCGGTTATTCCCGCAGCGGGACTGGGGACAAGGTTCTTGCCTGCCACGAAGGCGATGCCGAAGGAAATGCTTCCGATTGTAGACAAACCAACCATTCAGTACATCATAGAAGAGGCTGTAGAAGCGGGAATTGAAGACATCATCATCGTGACTGGCAAGGGGAAGCGGGCCATTGAAGATCACTTCGACAGCTCTGTGGAACTGGAAGAGTTGTTGTTGTCCAAGCAAAAATACGAACTATTGGAACATATCCGTTCCATCAGCGATCTGGCCAACATTCACTACATTCGCCAACCTCGCCCGTTGGGACTAGGGCATGCGATTTGGTGTGCAAGGCGATTCATTGGCAATGAACCCTTTGCGGTCTTGCTCGGTGATGACATTGTAAGAAACGGAGCGCCAAGTCTTCACAGCATGACAAAGTTGTGTGAGGAAACACATGGATCGGTTTTGGCGGTCCGTCAGGTGCCGCTCGAGCATGTGTCACGGTACGGTATTGTAGATGGCGACATGTTGAGCGATGGGACTACACGAGTACGCAATCTCGTTGAGAAGCCTTCTCCTGAAGATGCACCTTCAACCTTGGCCATCATCGGTCGATATGTACTCACGCCAGAGGTTTTTGGTTATTTGGAGCAAGGCAAGATCGGTGTCGGCGGGGAGATCCAGTTGACGGACGCGCTTGTTGAGCTCAATCGGAGTCAGCCGATGCTCGCGTATCCATACGGGGGAGATCGATTCGACGTTGGGGAGAAGTTCGGCTTTATTGAAGCAACTCTGGAATTCGCGCTGCAAAATCCGGAACTGCGCGATCAGGTTGTTCAGTTGATGGAGCACCTCATCCACCGTTCCAAGGTAACGCCGTAGTGGCTGGAGGGCTCGCCGCTTAGTGGGTGTCCGTGGAGTCCTGAGTGAGGTTGGGCATCATGCGGCTGTTTACGGATCGGACGCCTTTGTTGTTGCCACCTGGGTGGCGATTTTCGGTTTGTTCACACGCTGCTGTACACGATCGCAGTTCCTCTAGGACGAGGGGGCTGCGATTTCTTTTGCTGTAGAGGAACAGAGTTCCGATATGTACGGAGGGTCGGTGGGGTCGGGCGGTGCTAAAGGAACAGAGTTCCGCTAAAGTCAGGCGGGTTGATTCCAGGTAGGTTTAAGGGACTCACAACGCCGCCTAGCTAACGGTAAAAACTTCCCTTATCGGCCCACATTCGCCGATACCCGAAGAAATAAAGGAAGAGATTTCCGCTATAGCGGAAATCCTCCTATAAATTTGAGCTTGGTGAGACTGTAAGGGAAATTTGGTGCGTTAATAGTCGCCCGCCATCGCAATATATCCGGTTAACGGTAAATTTTGGCCTTGTTTTGACAGGCTCACAAACCAAACGTAGGTCGCTGGAAGGCGGCCTTTTTTGCGTTCCTCCAAGCCACCCCAAGCCACCCCCAAGCCACCCCCAAGCCACCCCTCGAAGCCGTACAGAGCCTCCGACACAAGCTGGCTTCCTTGATACGGGTCTCATTCGCCGCTTTTATGGACGGGCTTTGTGGGCCGAGATTCTTGTCCATAACGCCACCACCGTCGCTCGAATAGGATGTCCGTAAATGTGGTGAAAGGAGCGATTGTGTGGAGTCATCAGTAAAGGTGCTGTTGATGACTGGGGGGAGCGGAACGAGACTGTGGCCAAAGAGCCGAAAGTCGATTCCAAAGCAATTCATGTCACTTGGCACCAGAAAAACGCTGTTCCAACAAACTTTGTCTCGCGTCATGTCATTGGTTCCGAAAGACTCAGTCTATGCGGTGACACCACCGGAGTACCTTCAACACATTGAGAGTCAAGCACCAGAAATCCCGGTGTCACAGATGATTGTGGAACCAATGCAGCACAGTACGACAGCATCTCTGGGGTACGCCACGATGTGGCTTAAAAATCAAGGAGCCTCCCCAGATGACGTGGTGGTGATTTTACCTACTGACGCCTATGTAGGAGACGACTCACAATACATCAAGACGTTGCAGGAAGCGATCGCGATCGCACGGAACACCGACGGTATTGTGACAATCGGAATCCAGCCGGACTACCCAGCAACAGGGTACGGATACATTCAATGCACACCGGATAAAGTCGGTCAAACGGCGCGTCAGGTGAGGAGATTTGTTGAGAAACCGGACGAGGTGCAAGCCCAGAAGTACCTTGCGCAAGGTGACTACTTTTGGAATGCAGGAATGTTCGTCTGGAAAGTCTCAACCATTTGGAACCTGTTTCACGAACTGATGCCAAAGGAGTGTGAGAGGCTATCCGAAATGGAGGCCATGCTGAAGGCCGGCATGATGGTCGAGCCGACGACACAAGCGGGCAAAAGGGACGAAGGCTCCAGCAAAGATTCGTCGGAAGCCGGAGTCGTGCAACGGATCGCTAGCTCCGATACGAACGCGTCATTCGCTGCGCTCAAGGCGAAGTATCAGCAGATGCCCAAACAGTCCTTTGAGTACTCGATTGTGGAGAGGGCTCCTGAGCTGTATATGGTGCCGGGAGAGTTCGAGTGGACCGATCTAGGCACCTGGTCAGTGTTACTCTCCAAACTCGGGAAAGGCTCCAGCGGGAAAAACGTTGTTGCCATGGATGCAGACGGTTGTTTAGTCGACACCGGTCAGAAACTTGTCGGACTCCTTGGGGTCCAGAACCTGATTGTCGTCAATACAGAGGATACCGTGTTTATTTGTCATCGTGATCGCGATCAAGATGTGAAGAAGTTTCGACGACTCCTGAAGGAACGAGGCTACGAGGACCTTTTGTAGGTGGCTCCGGGGCGGGCCCGCCACACTACGGACCTTACTACCGACCTTACTACCGACCATACTACCGACCACACTACCGACCTTACTACGGACCATACTACCGACTACACTATCGACCTTACTACGGACCATACTACCGACCACACTACTTACCCAGCTACGAAGCCATCACGGCCCACCGGGACACACAACGAGAATCGACATCATGAGAATTGTGAGGTGGAAGTTTTGAAGGTTTTGATTACTGGAGTGACCGGGTTTGTCGGCAGCCACTTGGCTGAGTACCTGCTTGCGAAGGGAGACGAGGTGTACGGGACGTACCGTGTGCGCAGCCGCATGGATCATATTCAACCCATCCTATCAAAGATTCACCTGATGGAATGCGAGCTGAAAGACCCGGTTTCGGTGCAACAGTTGATAGAGCAGGTGAAGCCCGATCGCATTTACCACCTGGCTGCGCAAAGCTTTGTTCCGACGTCTTGGAACTCACCCCAGGACACGATGGTGAACAACATTGTCGGCGAGTTAAACCTGTTTGAGGCGGTGCGGAAGCAGGGGTTGCTGAATTGCCGGATCCAGATTGCCTGCTCAAGTGAAGAGTACGGCATGGTCTATCCGGAAGAGACACCCATTCATGAGGAGAACCCGCTCCGGCCGCTTAGTCCGTACGGAGTGAGCAAGGTTGCCCAGGACCTCCTCGGCTATCAGTATCACGAGAGCTACGGGCTGCACATCGTTCGGACGCGCACCTTTAACCACGAAGGCCCGAGGCGTGGTGAGGCGTTTGTGCTCTCGAATTTTGCCAAGCAGATCGGTGAGATTGAGAAGGGCCTGAAGCCTCCGGTGCTCCACGTCGGAAACCTGGATGCTGTTCGCGATTTCACCGATGTCCGGGACGTGGTTCGTGCTTATACTTTGGCGCTCGATCACGGTACTCCTGGCGAAGTCTACAACATTGGCACGGGGACTACGTGGCGAATTGGTGATGCGCTCGATGAACTCCTGAAGCTGACTGATACCAAGATTGAGGTCCGTCAGGACCCAGCGCGTATGCGCCCATCCGACGTCATGATCCTGCACTGCGATGCCACACGGTTTATGTCAAAGACCGGATGGCGCCCAGAGGTGCCGTTCCACAAGACCTTGCAGGATATGCTCGATTACTGGCGCGATCGCGTTTAAAAGGTACACACGCCAGGCTAACGCAGGAGGCGCACAAGCCGCACCGCAGGAGGCGCACAGGCCAGGCTAACTGCAGGTCAGTCAGGCCGACGCCAGCTCAGCCACCTGCGCGGCCACTTGCGCGGCTCACGCCAGGCCCAGCCCGTACCATACCCATACACAAGACAGCAAGAAATGGAGGAGGTGTTGGTGTTGCAGGTTGTATTCCGTGATTTGTTCTTTACCTCGACCGGGTGGGGCAGCGCTGCACGAGGGATTGCGTTTGCCATGGAAGACCTCGGTGTAGACGTAAAGCTCGACATCATTGGCCCGCACGGTGGGAACCTCGAACCTGCCATCGTCGATCGCTTGCAACGCATGGAGCAGAAGCCCCTGCAATCCGAGCGGGTTTTGATCACTTTGGACGTCGACTACCCAAACAAAGGTCAGTACCTGAAGACCATATCCTGCACCATGTTTGAGACGACAAAGGCACCAGCGTCCTATGTGAAAGGGATTAATCAACAAGACGGATTGATCGCTCCAAATGAGTTTAACCGCCAGTCGTTTCGTGAAGCCGGCGTCACGGTGCCTATCCAAGTAGCGCAGTACGGCGTGGACCCCGTTCAGTTTACCCCTAACGGCCCACGTGACCGACTCGGCGAAGCAGATGACACATTCGTGTTCCTATCTGTATTTGGATGGTCTGACAGAAAAGGACCGGATGTACTCGTACGGGCATTCCTTGAGGAGTTTACTGCGGACGACCCAGTCGCACTGATCATCAAAACCTACCGCGCCGCCAACGGGGATTTTCCGATGGAGTGGTACGACCAGTTGGCATCGGGTGTGCCGAAGGCGAGGCCGCCCAAGGTGCGGATTATCTCGGTGGAGACCACACCGGATCAGATGGCAAATTTGTACCGCGGTGCAGACTGTTTCGTGCTGCCGACGCGCGGTGAGGGTGTCGGGCTGCCGATCCTGGAGAGCATGGCCTGCGGGGTGCCCGTCATCACCACGGGCTGGAGTGCGCACACGGACTTTTTTGGGCCAAGCAGCGGGTATGTCATCCCGTATCGGCTCGACCGGGCGCATCCGCTTTGGTACACCGACCTGTACCAACCCGATCAACTCTGGGCTGAACCCGATTCCGGCGCCTTGCAAGCCTTGATGCGTCGTGCCTACACATTTCGGGAGGAAGCGAAGGCAAAGGGTCAACACGGCCGATCCGTTGCAGAACAGTGGACCTGGCGACACTCTGGTGCGCAGTTCATCCAGGCGATCGAGGCCATCGTTGGCCGACCGATCCGGTAAGCGAGGCCAGTCAGCCTGCGCGATGCGCCGTCGCTGGTGTGGGCCGAGTGAGCCTGCGCGATGCGACGTCGCTGGTGCGCGTCACCTGGACGGCACCACCTGGTTGCGCTGGAGAGCATGACTCACTCGGCTCTCAGCCGTAGGTGAGCCACGGTATGAGCGCCACCGGATCGGCCAGAGAAACAGACCAAAAGAAAGCGAGGAGAGAGCCTTATGCGTGTAGGGGTTGATATGCACTTTGCCCAGAGTGCGATGGCGAATGCCGGGATCGGAAGATATGCGCTTGACCACTTAGCGCACCTCAAGGAACAGGGCGGCATCGAACTGCTGCTGTTTCAACCCGTATTTGAGGGGATGACGCGAACACAGTACGTGGACGCATTATCGCGGTTTATCATCGACAATCAATTGGACATCTTCCACATCCCAAGTCCCATGTCGGTGCCGTATCCGGACGTCATCGGATCGTCCGAGATATCACCTGTGCGTCTGACAGCAAGCGTCTACGATCTGATTCCCATCATCTACCCGGAGGTGTACCTACCGTCCCCAGAGTACCGGGCGCGTTACGAGGCGCATACGCAAATGCTGCGCCGAATGGACGGGATGTTGGCCATATCAGACCATAGCCATCAGGACCTGCTTCGGTTTGGTTATCCGGCAGAGAAGATCACGACGATTGGGACCGGTGCAAGCGATCTGTTCTTCCCCATGCCAGACGCCCATCTGGATGACTTCGTGGGGGTCTTTCCAACGGATCGCCAGTATGTGCTGGCTTTTTCCCCACTCGACTTCCGGAAGAACATCCGCCGCACGGTTCAGGCCTTTGCGATGGCTACTCGCAATCAGCCGCGTGATTTCCAACTCGTGATTGTCGGGGATGCACCAGCTGAATTAAGGCAGGAACTGCAAAACATAGCGGCGCAGCACGGACGTGCCGGGGCGGTCCACTTTACCGGGCGCATCTCGACGGCGCAATTGTTGCGTCTTTTCAACCGGGCTTTTGCCATAGCGTTCCCATCCCTCTACGAAGGCTGGGGCCTGCCAGTGCTCGAGGCCCTGCAGTGCGGGACACCAGTGCTCACATCGAACACCACATCGCTGCCCGAAGCAGCGGGCAATGCGGCAGTCTACGTCAATCCGGAAGATGTACACAGCATTGCGGACGGGTTTACGCACCTTCTGTTTGTGCCGGGCGCCCGAGACGCACTCGCTGCGGAGACCCTGGCCGTAGCCGCGAGACATCAGTGGTCAGAAGTCGCACAGAAGACAATGCAGGTGTTTGAGTCCTTGATGGCTATGCCGATTCCTGAGCGTCGGGCTCACGTGGTCGGTAAGCAGGGACAGATCGTTCTGCACCCGAACCGCTACCGACTTGTCCGACCCGGACGCGGCAAACTCCCGAGGACGTACGTGTCGTTCAACCTGCAGGAGGTACCGGATCACATGCGGATTGTCCGGGCGGAAATGCACTTTGCTATGCGATCCGGTACCCGCAAACCCCTGGTACGCTCCGTCACCGAAGGGTGGTCGGTGGACAGCGCCGGGCGGAAGTTTCCGTTGACCCGCTTTCTCAAAGGCGGGGGGCTTGGGCGGATCGTCCGGGCTGCTGCGGGTCCTGGCAGTGCAGGGCTTGGCAGTGCAGGTGCTGGCAACGTAGCAGGTGCTGCGGTGTTCGTTGGGCTTGCGGAAGTGGCTGGAGTTGCAGGTGCTGCAGTGGCTCAAGGGGCTGGAGGCGCCGTGGATGGAGTTGCAGTTGGAACTTCGTTTGGCGGTCGAACTGGGGTGTTCGTTGGGCTTGCCAGAGTTGCTGCGAACAGGCGGAGGCACCGTGGTGCAGGCGCTCGGCGAATCCTCCGAAGGGGCCGCCGTTTAGCGCAGGGTTCCCCTCGGGCAAAGAGCAGCGGATCCATCGCCAATGGCCGCAGGTTAGCCGCCACCAAGGGACAGAGGATAGCCCGGGCGCAGGTCCGCGGGTCAGCTCCCAACAAGATCCGGGGGTTAGCGGCCAACAAAGGCCGCAGAGCCATCGTGAACAGCCGCAAGTTGGCGGCGAACAAGAGCAGACGTGTTCAGGGTGGTCAGCGTGCACAACAGCGTAAAGGCAGCTTTAGCAATGAAGCGGTGATGCAGTGGCCGTGTACGATCCTTGCCAGACGTTGGCGGCGATTACCGTTGCAGAACCATGGCGTAATGGTCCGTCGGGCGTTGACCCGCGTCCCCGTGCTCATCGTCACCTACGAGTACACGACAACAGAATACCGATGAAGGGTGGCGCTCCACTGCGAGCGCCTCGCTTGTTTTGTTCTGTGGACAAACGTTGTCGTGAAAGGTCGTCGTAAAGGGCCATGAGGGGAGAGTCAGGAAGAGAGAGTCAGGAAGAGAGAGTCAGGAAGAGAGAGTCAGGAAGAGAGAGTCAGGAAGAGAGAGTCAGGAAGAGAGAGTCAGGAAGAGAGAGTCAGGAAGAGAGAGTCAGGAAGAGAGAGTCAGGAAGGAAGAGTCAGGAAGGGAGAGTCAGGAAGAGAGGGTTGCGAAGATGCAGGTTGTGTGGGAAGGCAATTGGCACAGCCCCAACGGGCACGCCACGGTATGCAGAAACATGGTTCGCGCACTCACCAAGAGAGGCATTGATGTCCGGTTGGATTCACCCATTCAGGAAGATGCGGGTCAGCCTACAGATTTCGCGGATCAAGACCTACGTATAATGGCCAACCGATCCGCTGCACAGCCGGAGGATACCATTCGCATCATCCACCGGGTACCTACGGATTTTGTGCGGGGGCGTGATCGGCTGACGATTGGTATGACGTACACAGAAGCAACGAGTATGCCGCAGGAATGGGTCGATGCTGTCAATAGCCAGGTTGACGCACTCATCTTACCTTCTCAACAGGCGGCTCAAGTGGCCATGAATGCAGGTGTGGTTCGCCCCGTCTGGGTAGTCCCACAGGGAGTGGATGTTCACGCCTTTCGTCCAAGGCAACCAGGTGAGCCCGATCCGTTTGATTGGCCCCACTTTCGCTTTCTATCGGTTTTTGAGTGGGTGCCTCGTAAGGGGTACGATGTGTTACTGAATGCGTTTTGGGATGAGTTCAGCAATCGAGATGATGTGTGTCTCGTCATCAAGACGCGGTACTTTGGTCAGGGCAGCGTACCTGGTGGGGCAGCGAGTGCTTTGGATGAACTGCAGTACTCATACCGTGTGTATCAGCAGACGCACGGCGAGGGAATCGGCACGACACCGGGCAAGCAGAGGGTGCAGTCGGCGGGGCGAAAACGCTCAAATGCAACTGGCAAGAGGCCGGGTGGAAAAGCAGTGAAGACCGCCGGTAAGGCGAGAGGTCGAAAGAGACCGGACGAAGTGAGCAAGGCCATTGGCCGGACAGGTCAGCGGAAAGCAGGCAAGGCTGTTGGCCGGGCAGTCCGGGGAAAAGCGGGCAAGCCTATCGGCCGCCTAGGTCAGGGGATGGTAGGCAAGGCTGTTGGTCACCTAGGTCAGGGGATGGCAGGCAAGGCTGTTGGCCGCCTAGGTCAGGGGATGGTAGCGATTACACGACTAGGAAAGGCAGGAAAGTCCGTCGGTCGTATAGGTCGGGGCGTTAAGCGTGCTGGTGTTAAACGCGCTGGCATACAGAACCATGTTCTCAAACACACGGGCGTGAGCCCTTCCGAGATCCATTATGGACCTAGGCTGCCCTTAGAGACCTTCGTCCGTTTCGCGCCAGATGACAAGGCACCCATCTACTTGTACGAGGGTATGCTGGCGGAGGTAAAGCTCGCGGAGCTGTACCGATTCTGCTCCACCTTTGTGTTGCCAACGCACGGGGAGGGGATCGGTCTGCCCTTACTGGAAGCGGCTGCAACCGGGTTACCGCTGGTTGTAACTGGTTGGGGTGGACAAATGGATTTCATACGAGCGGAGGATGCATACACCATTGACTACACCATCGGAGAGGTGCCACTGCAAATGCAAAGCACGTGGCCGAGTTTACGAGGCGGTACATGGGCTAATCCAAGGCTCGACAGCTTGCGCAGCCAAATGCGGAACCTTTACGAACTGAGATTCGAAGTGAGTCCGAGGGCGGTGCGCCAGCAGCAGCATGTGATTACGAAGTGGAACTGGGATGCGTGTACATCTCATCTGATTGCCCACCTAGAAGGAGCGTTGGGAGAAGAGCTGTAGTTGAGTTTGAGGGGGCTCGCCGGTAGATGGATCGCGTGGTCAAGGGGTGGCTGCCGACTAAACCCGGCGTTTTGCCGTCGAGAGGCATCGTTAAGTCGCTGTGAGCGACTTAGAGTCCATGGATCGGTATTGTTAAGTCGCTGTGAGCGACTTAACTCCTCAAAATTCTAGAGTTAAGTCGGTGTGGCCGACTTAGCCTCGGTGTCTAGCCGCCGAGAGACCTCGTTAAGTCGGTATGAGCGACTTAGAGTCCATGGATCGGTATTGTTAAGTCGCTGTGAGCGACTTAACTCCTTAAAATTCTAGAGTTAAGTCGGTGTGGCCGACTTAGCCTCGGTGTCTAGCCGCCGAGAGGCCTCGTTAAGTCGGTATGAGCGACTTAGAGTCCATGGATCGGTATTGTTAAGTCGCTGTGAGCGACTTAACTCCTCCAAATTTCAGAGTTAAGTCGGTGTGGCCGACTTAGCCTCGGTGTCTAGCCGCCGAGAGGCCTCGTTAAGTCGGTATGAGCGACTTAGAGGCCATGGATCGGTATTGTTAAGTCGCTGTGAGCGACTTAACTCCTCAAAATTCTAGAGTTAAGTCGGTGTGGCCGACTTAGCCTCGGTGTCTAGCCGCCGAGAGACCTCGTTAAGTCGGTATGAGCGACTTAGAGGTCATGGATCGGTATTGTTAAGTCGCTCTGAGCCACTAACGTTGCATTAAATAGTCGTTGGGGTGTCAAGGTCATCCCAAGGCATAGCATCGGCATGTAGTTGGAACATTCAGTCAGATTAACTGACGGTGTATGGGCTAAAAGGATTACACCTCTTAGACAGATAGCCTACATTCCAGATTTTGGCGTATTTAGACTGGGTCGTACTCCAGGTCATCCAAGTGTTCAATATCTCCGTCTACGTACTGCTGCAGCGTCTGGGAGAAGACTT
>NZ_LJCO01000063.1 GCF_001399675.1 Paenalicyclobacillus ferrooxydans | reverse complement strand
GGAAGGTTACGATGTGATATCCTCTGTACTGCCGTTGGATGCCGTACCACGCGCACTTGTGAATCGGGAGACCACCGGTGTATTCAAGCTGATTGCGGATGCACAGACCCGCAAAATCCTCGGCGCACATATCGTGGCTGAAAATGCAGGTGATGTGATTTACGCAGCGGTACTTGCCATCAAATTTGGTCTAACCATTGAGGATCTCCGAGGAACCCTGGCCCCCTACCTCACCATGGCAGAGGGACTGAAACTAGCCACTTTGACGTTTGATAAGGATGTTTCGAAACTTTCGTGCTGTGCGGGTTAAAGTGATGAGATGATGCAAAATTGGCCCTAGATTGGAGGAATTTAAATGCTTACAGTGTTTGGAGCGACCATCGTCACTTTGATGATGGTCTTTTATGCATTAGAATCACGTTCTCGCTGGTTCACATTCGCATTTGCACTGGCTTGTTTCGGATCAGCTACATATGGGTGGTTAGCTGGAACATGGCCATTTGGAGTGGTTGAAGCGATTTGGGGGATCATTGCGTTGAGAAAATGGCACAAGTTGAAACGGTGACATTTGCTGTATCGTATCCACTTTCACAAAAAGGTTAGACCGTTTCCATTTGTGTCTTAGCGTAAGAAATTCCACATTTTT
>NZ_LJCO01000060.1 GCF_001399675.1 Paenalicyclobacillus ferrooxydans | reverse complement strand
ATTGGACTGAAAAAGGCCACGAAGCAATTAGGTCGCATTAACCTAGTCGACTCTTCCACCATAACGCTGTGTTTGTCCCAATACCCTTGGGCCCTGTATCTTCCGACCCATGCTGGTGTCAAATTACACTTACGGCTGGCTTTCGTAGACGGGCTTGTACACCCAGATAAGGCTATCCTAACTCCAGCGAAGCCGTCCGACCGGACGCAGATGGACAGTCTTATTGAACTGGACAGGGATGCACTTTACATATTTGACCGTGGCTACGTCGATTACCGAAAGTTTGATGAGTACTGTCGTGGGGGAACGCGTTTTGTCACCCGACTCCGATACAATACAAGCATTGCTGAAACGTACGAGAGAAGGACGATACCACAGGGGTCACCTGTTCTTCGGGACGATGTGGTAAGGATCGGCTCATCCGCCTCTCGGAGTATGACTCATCCAACGCGTTGGATAGAGACGTTGGACAGTGAAGGTAATTTGATTATTATCCTGACCAACGACCTGACCATGGATGCTGTCGAGATTGGCGATTTGTATAGGAGACGCTGGCAAATCGAGCTGTTCTTTAAATGGATTAAGCAGCACTTGAAGGTAAAAAGCATGTATGGGAAGAGCGAGAATGCCGTATTCAATCAATTGCGGATAGCGCT
>NZ_LJCO01000057.1 GCF_001399675.1 Paenalicyclobacillus ferrooxydans | reverse complement strand
GTCACTAACATCACTCAGCCGTAAGTTGAACGAGACAAAGGAACTACAGTCGGAAATCGGAATTCAGTCCATCAGTGCATCACAGTTGTCACGAAAGCTGCGTCATTTGGAACAGGCATTTTTAGACGCTGTTCTTCAACATTGCATTGCGCAACTTGTTCGCAGAATTGGACTGAAAAAGGCCACGAAGCAATTAGGTCGCATTAACCTAGTCGACTCTTCCACCATAACGCTGTGTTTGTCCCAATACCCTTGGGCCCTGTATCTTCCGACCCATGCTGGTGTCAAATTACACTTACGGCTGGCTTTCGTAGACGGGCTTGTACACCCAGATAAGGCTATCCTAACTCCAGCGAAGCCGTCCGACCGGACGCAGATGGACAGTCTTATTGAACTGGACAGGGATGCACTTTACATATTTGACCGTGGCTACGTCGATTACCGAAAGTTTGATGAGTACTGTCGTGGGGGAACGCGTTTTGTCACCCGACTCCGATACAATACAAGCATTGCTGAAACGTACGAGAGAAGGACGATACCACAGGGGTCACCTGTTCTTCGGGACGATGTGGTAAGGATCGGCTCATCCGCCTCTCGGAGTATGACTCATCCAACGCGTTGGATAGAGACGTTGGACAGTGAAGGTAATTTGATTATTATCCTGAC
>NZ_LJCO01000055.1 GCF_001399675.1 Paenalicyclobacillus ferrooxydans | reverse complement strand
GGCGGATGATAGCGGGGTGGCAATTATTCCGGGTGCTACAGCGCCGCATATTGAAAGCGTCGAGTGGACTACATCCGTTTGGGGGCCAGAGTTGACGCTCACTGGATATGGTTTTGGTAATCCTCCACCGATCCAAAATGGCACATTGACCATCAGTGACCAGAGTCGTGGATGGGTGGCTGGTAACGCCGCAAGTTACGGAGTCAATCCAACGGTTCAGACTTGGCGTAATGACAAAATTGTTGTTACGGGATTTGCTGGCTATGGCCAGAGTGATCTATCGAATTGGAATGACGGGCTTGGCAGCTGGGTGTTTGCTCCGGGAGATAATTTGACGATTCAAGTGGAAAACCCACAAACGGGGATAGCTGGGACAGATAACGTCGCGTACCCCGGGAATGCTTCGATGCCTTCACTGAGTGTGAATGCCATCCCTAAGAATCTGATGGGTGGCTCCGTAACCACGGTTTCCGGACAAGTCATGTTTTATGGGCATCCGCTTTCTGGGCAGACAGTGAATTTATTGGTGACAGGTGGTACCCTTGGCGGAACCGCGTATGGGAACAACGCGAGTGAGTATGTTGTATCCACGGATGCAAATGGCGATTTTTCAATGCCTTATACGACGCCTCATCAACCAGGGACGTATCAGGTCACCGTGATGTCTGATGGCGTCAGCTCTACCGAGTCGGTGATTGTGTGGTCTCCAAAACTCCAGCTTCAAGTGAACACATCTACGCTGGAATTCGGACAGAGTGACAACGTAAGCGGACAGCTGACATCAAACGGAACGCCACTTGCCAATCAGACCATTACTTTAGCCGCAACGGGAGGCACGATTTCTCCTACAACTGTGACCACGGATGCGAACGGAATGTTTCAGGCAACGTACGTTGCACCGAATACACCAGGGTCGTATACGATCACAGCTCAAGGTGCCGGAACTTCCGCACAATCAACGATTGTGGTGACAGAGCCACCTCTTAGCAAGGGGCCAGTGATGAATAACATGCCTTCACAGTGGAGTGGGGATTGGGCTTCCCACATGTACCTGACAAATTTGCCAAGTGGCGCGCAAATTCTCGCGACAAATGGCTCGCAGCCAACTGCTGCCTATTTCCGCTACGGAAACGGACAGGTATTGGTGGATACGCAAACGGTTGAGTTTTATTACAACTCGGACAGTTGGGCAACGACAGAGTGGAACAACATCATCAATGACTTCTTAGTTCCCAGTCACAAACCAGTTCTGCTCTTAAATGATGGTGCGGGTTGGGGGAGTAATCAGCAGGCTGTATCGGCTGTTGAGCGGGCAATTCCGAGTGCAACGCAGAGTTCCTTATCGTCACCTAGTATCCCGAACATCGATCAGTACGGCACGATTGTGGTTGATGCGGTTCAGGACAGTTACTTCGCTCAGAACCTCGAACAAATCATGCCGCAACTAGATACATGGATTCAAAATGGTGGAACGCTCATCTTCGACTCCACAGACCAAGCAAATTCGGGTGTGGGTTGGAGCACGGGTCCGGATGGGATTTCAAACGTGTGGGACTTGCAAGCTGAGAACTACTTGGCTGGCAACTTGCAATAGCGGGTTTGTCCGCAGAGACGTCCGTGGCGCAGGAGGGCTTATCTCCTGCGCCACAAAAGTTTGGGAGGAGAGAGAGGGTCTCATTAGGTGTGGAAGAACGAATGGATTCGTCTCTTTTTAGAAAACTCATGGCAATGGCACTCGAATATCGTGCTAATGCTATGGGGTGGACTCGTAGTTTACACCGCCATTTCCGCGTGGACAGATTTACGGGAAAGACGGATTCCAAACAAGTGGACAGCCCTTTGGTTGCTGCTGTTTCTGTCCATTCATTTTGCCAATCGGACATTTGAATCGTCTCTACTCAGCTTCATACTCATGGCTGTATTGATGTTTGTGCCGACTCTCCTTGGTGTTTGGGGGCAAGGTGATTGGAAGATGTCAATGGTACTTGGTGCAGCCATTGGTGCACTTCCGGCCCTCCTGGTATGGTTCATTGGCTTTTTGTTCGTGCCTATATTGAAACCTGGTATGCGTCGTATAAGTCTTCGATATTTACCAGCTGAACAGGCACTCAGCATTCCAGTAGCGGTGCCGATATTTACGGCAGTTACCTTGTTGTTCGCTTTGCTTTGGTTCTTAAACACGATGTGATGTGGAGGTAGTGGGTAATGTTTATTCAGCCGATTGTAGATTTATGGGCGGGTCGACCGATTGCGTATGTGCTAACGGACGCATATGGATTTCCGACACAAGCTTCATCACCGCGAGAACTTTATCAGAATATAGAAGTGGCATTTCAACGAGATTTTGTGCCGCTTGTGGTGTGTCGTCCTTCCGTGATGAAATCGGTGTGGGATGAATTCGTCAAGCGATTGCCTGAACCACTTTGGTTGTACGAGAATAGGCAAGTTTGTTCTGAACGTGGCGAGGTTGTGATGAATGAAGAGGGCGAACCCGGCATCCGATGGCAAAGAGGGATTAATAATACAGAATCCCTGGAATCTGCGATTGAGTCCGGTATTCGTTATGGCAGCGGTAGTGTACTGATGGGTGTCGAGCGATTGGGATGTAAAGACAAAGCAATATACCGGATTGAATGGGGACTCTGACACGTTGCTTGAGCCGATAAAGCGATGTAGCTGACATGTTCCGTCACAGCACATTGACGACACATTCACAGTGCCATGAGTGTGCAATTTGGTCCTAAAACGGCACACGAAGGTCCCATCACGGGCCCATAATGATGTTGTCACAGCACAATCATGGACCAGTGAAACGGGAGGGAGATTTGCCATGAAATTCATTGGATTAGACGTGGGGAATGGTACGACATGCATTGTCGTTCGTAGCGAGGACGGTTCTATCTCGCGTAAAATGTACGCTTCAACCTATGGTCTCTACGATAAGGACAAGGAGAAAACGGCCATTGGCACATCCAAAATCCAGCAGGCTAATGGAGTGCAATCGAATGTTTTTACGTTAAACGGCCGCGAATACGTTGTTGGATATCAAGATGTGCAAACCGTTGGTAGTACCCCGGTAAGCACGTATGGTCGTGAGGAACGGGTTCACCTTGGTGCCTATCAAACAATGACACGGTTGGCTCTGTTAGACGCAGCTACGATGGATGGGGACACTGGTGTCATTGAGGTCGCTTTGGGATTCGGTGTGCCAAATGAGG
>NZ_LJCO01000029.1 GCF_001399675.1 Paenalicyclobacillus ferrooxydans | reverse complement strand
GGCGGATGATAGCGGGGTGGCAATTATTCCGGGTGCTACAGCGCCGCATATTGAAAGCGTCGAGTGGACTACATCCGTTTGGGGGCCAGAGTTGACGCTCACTGGATATGGTTTTGGTAATCCTCCATCGAGTCAAAATGGCACATTGACCATCAGTGACCAGAGTCGTGGATGGGTGGCTGGTAACGCCGCAAGTTACGGAGTCAATCCAACGGTTCAGACTTGGCGTAATGACAAAATTGTTGTTACGGGATTTGATGGCTATGGCCAGAGTGATCTATCGAATTGGAATGACGGGCTTGGCAGCTGGGTATTTGCTCCGGGAGATAACCTAACGATTCAGGTGGAGAACCCACAAACGGGGATAGCAGGGACTAAAAACGTCACATATCCAGGAAATGCTTCAATGCCTTCAGTGAGTGTGAATGCCATCCCTAAGAATCTGATGGCTGGCTCCGCAACCACGGTTTCCGGACATGTCATGTCTGATGGGCATCCGCTTTCCGGGCAGACAGTCAATGTATCGGCGACAGGTGGTACCCTTGGCGGAACCGCGTATGGGAACAACGCGAGTGAGTATGTTGTATCCACGGATGCAAATGGCGATTTTTCAATGCCTTATACGACGCCTCATCAACCAGGGACGTATCAGGTCACCGTGATGTCTGATGGCGTCAGCTCTACCGAGTCGGTGACTGTGTGGTCTCCAAAACTGCAGCTTCAAGTGAACACATCTACGCTGGAATTAGGACAGAGTGACAACGTAAGCGGACAGCTGACATCAAACGGAACGCCACTTGCCAATCAGACCATAGCTTTGACCGCTACGGGAGGCACGATTTCGCCGACAACTGTGACCACGGATGCGAGCGGAATGTTTCAGGCAACGTACGTTGCACCGAATACACCAGGGTCGTATACGATCACTGCCCAAGGTGCCGGAACTTCCGCACAATCCTCGATTGTGGTGACAGAGCCACCTCTTAGCAAGGGGCCAGTGATGAATAACATGCCTTCACAGTGGAGTGGGGATTGGGCTTCCCACATGTACCTGACAAATTTGCCAAGTGGCGCGCAAATTCTCGCGACAAATGGCTCACAGCCAACTGCTGCCTATTTCCGCTACGGAAACGGACAGGTATTGGTAGATACGCAAACTGTTGAGTTCTATTACAACTCTTACAGTTGGGCAACGACAGAGTGGAACAACATCATCAATGACTTCTTAGTTCCCAGTCACAAACCAGTTCTGCTCTTAAATGATGGTGCGGGTTGGGGGGGTAATCAGCAGGCTGTATCGGCTGTTGAGCGGGCAATTCCGAGTGCAACGCAGAGTCCCCTATCGTCACCTAGTATCCCGAACATCGATCAGTACGGCACGATTGTGGTTGATGCGGTGCAGGACAGTTACTTCGCTCAGAACCTCGAACAAATCATGCCGCAACTCGATACATGGATTCAAAATGGTGGAACGCTCATCTTCGACTCCACAGACCAAGCAAATTCGGGTGTGGGTTGGAGCACGGGTCCGAATGGGATTTCAAACGTGTGGGACTTGCAAGCTGAGAACTACTTGGCTGGCAACTTGCAATAGCGGGTTTGTCCGCAGAGACTTCCGTGGCGCAGGAGGGCTTATCTCCTGCGCCACAAAAGTTTGGGAGGAGAGAGAGGGTCTCATTAGGTGTGGAAGAACGAATGGATTCGTCTCTTTTTAGAAAACACATGGCAATGGCACTCGAATATCGTGCTCATGCTATGGGGTGGACTCGTAGTTTACACCGCCATTTCCGCGTGGACAGATTTACGAGAAAGACGGATTCCAAACAAGTGGACAGCCCTTTGGTTGCTGCTGTTTCTGTCCATTCATTTTGCCAATCGGACATTTGAATCGTCTCTACTCAGTTTCATTCTCATGGCTGTATTGATGTTTGTGCCGACTCTCCTTGGTGTTTGGGGGCAAGGGGATTGGAAGATGTCAATGGTACTTGGTGCAGCCATTGGTGCACTTCCGGCCCTCTTGGTATGGTTCATTGGCTTTTTATTCGTGCCTATTTTGAAACCTGGTATGCGTCGTATCAGTCTTCGATATTTACCAGCTGAACAGGCACTCAGTATTCCGGTAGCGGTGCCGATATTTTCGGCAGTTACTTTGTTGTTCGCTTTGCTTTGGTTCTTCAACACGATGTGATGTGGAGGTATTAGTCATTGTTTATTCAGCCGATTGTAGATTTATGGGCGGGTCGACCGATTGCGTATGTGCTAACGGACGCACATGGATTTCCGACACAAGCTTCATCACCGCGAGAACTTTATCAGAACATAGAAGTGGCATTTCAACGAGATTTTGTGCCGCTTGTGGTGTGTCGCCCTTCCGTGATGAAATCGGTGTGGGATGAATTCGTCAAGCGATTGCCTGAACCACTTTGGCTGTACGAGAATAGGCAAGTTTGTTCTGAGCGTGGCGAGGTTGTGATGAATGAAGAGGGCGAACCCGGCATCCGATGGCAAAGGGGCATTAATAATACAGAATCCCTGGAATCTGCGATTGAGTCCGGTATTCGTTATGGCAGCGGTAGTGTACTGATGGGTGTCGAGCGATTGGGATGTAAAGACAAAGCAATATACCGGATTGAATGGGGACTCTGACACGTTGCTTGAACCGATAAAGCGATGTAGCTGACATGTTCCGTCACAGCACATTGACGACACATTCACAGTGCCATGAGTGTGCAATTTGGTCCTAAAACGGCACACGAAGGTCCCATCACGGGTCCATAATGATGTTGTCACAGCACAATCATGGACCAGTGAAACGGGAGGGAGATTTGCCATGAAATCCATCGGATTAGATGTCGGAAATGGTACGACATGCATTGTCGTTCGTAGGGAGGACAGTTCTATCTCGCGTAAAATGTACGCTTCAACCTATGGTCTCTACGATAAGGACAAGGAGAAAACGGCCATTGGCACATCCAAAGGCCAGCAGGCTAATGGAGTGCAGTCGAATGTTTTTACGTTAAACGGCCGCGAATACGTTGTTGGATATCAAGATGTGCAAACCGTTGGTAGTACACCGGTAAGCACGTACGGCCGTGAGGAACGGGTTCACCTTGGTGCCTATCAAACAATGACACGGTTGGCTCTGTTAGACGCAGCTACGATGGATGGGGACACTGGTGTCATTGAGGTCGCTTTGGGATTCGGTGTGCCAAATGAGG
>NZ_LJCO01000013.1 GCF_001399675.1 Paenalicyclobacillus ferrooxydans | reverse complement strand
CCATCGCTTAACACCCCCTCTAACCTACGACCTTGTACTCTTCAGACACCGTCGACTTCATGGGAACAGACAGTGCCTCAATCACGGGATACCTTTGAGAAACCTTCTGCAAAAACAAAGGCAAGTATGAGCCAGTCACAGTCACGATAATTTGATTGCCATTCGAACTCGTGGAACACTGTAAGTTTGTAAACGCACTATCCAAGTGAAGGTTGGACACTTGGGTCTCAAACAGCGTATTTGCGGCACTTTGATAGTCGTTTTGAAGCACCCAATTGACGCCCGTTGAAAACCCTGTCCCGGAACCAGAATTTTGTTGCGACACCTGAGCTTGTGCTGCAAATGCAGCACTCGTCGCGGCATTTCTGAGAGAGGCGTAAGCGGTCATCGCAGTGCCAAACCACATCAAAATGGCGAGCATCACCATACCTAAAGTGACGAAGAGAAACGTGAGATTTAATGCAACCGTATATCCATCTTCACCGCGTAAAAATTGGTAGAAACGTTTCATAGAGCATTGTGCCGTCTTCATCTTGGGTTTGCCCCCGTGTACTGCACCTCGTTCCAATAAGATGCTTGCGTGGTCATCGGGACGGTTGCACTGAGAACAGGTCCGCCAAACAATGTGAGTGCTTTATCAAACGGCAACGGTGCATTGTACTGAATCTCAA
>NZ_LJCO01000099.1 GCF_001399675.1 Paenalicyclobacillus ferrooxydans | reverse complement strand
CCATCGCTTAACACCCCCTCTAACCTACGACCTTGTACTCTTCAGACACCGTCGACTTCATGGGAACAGACAGTGCCTCAATCACGGGATACCTTTGAGAAACCTTCTGCAAAAACAAAGGCAAGTAGGAGCCAGTCACAGTCACGATAATGTGATTGCCATTCGAACTCGTGGAACACTGTAAGTTTGTAAACGCACTATCCAAGTGAAGGTTGGACACTTGGGTCTCAAACAGCGTATTTGCGGCACTTTGATAGTCGTTTTGAAGCACCCAATCGACGCCCGTTGAAAACCCTGTCCCGGAACCAGAATTTTGTTGCGACACCTGAGCTTGTGCTGCAAATGCGGCACTCGTCGCGGCATTTCTGAGAGAGGCGTAAGCGGTCATCGCAGTGCCAAACCACATCAAAATGGCGAGCATTACCATACCTAAAGTGACGAATAGAAACGTGAGATTTAATGCAACCGTATAACCATCTTCACGGCGTAAAAATTGGTAGAAACGTTTCATAGAGCGTTGTGCCGTCTTCATCATGGGTTTGCTCCCGTGTACTGCACCTCGTTCCAATAAGATGCTTGCGTGGTCATCGGGACGGTTGCACTGAGAACAGGTCCGCCAAACAATGTGAGTGCTTTATCAAACGGCAACGGTGCATTGTACTGAATCTCAA
>NZ_LJCO01000024.1 GCF_001399675.1 Paenalicyclobacillus ferrooxydans | reverse complement strand
TATTTCTACGCTGCTTAAACAGACCACCGAGCCGCAGTTCGCCTGGGCGGAAAAAGATGAAACACGCACAAATCTTCTCCCAGACGCTGCAGCAGTACGTAGACGGAGATATTGAACACTTGGATGATCTGGAGTACGACCCAGTCTAAATACGCCAAAATATGGAATGTAGGCTATCTGCCTAAGGGGTGTTATCCTTTTAGCCCATACACCGTCAGTTAATCTGACTGAATGTTCCAACTACATGCCGATGCTATGCCTTGGGATGACCTTGACACCCCAACGACTATTTAATGCAACGTTAGTGGGCCACAGCGTCTTAATTCGATCCGATGGCCGCTGAAGCGAGCTTCTTAGTCGGTCTCAGCCTCTTAACCTTCCGGTTTTCCAGCGCTAAGTCGCTCCCAACGACTTAGCCTCGCTGTTTTTCGAAGTTAAGTCGGCCACAGCGTCTTAATTCGATCCGATGACCGCTGAACCGAGCTTCTTAATCTATCCCAGCCTTCAGGCGCCGGTCCAGTCACGACAGGAAATTAAACCCACTCAATCGGGTAAGAGGGGGTGACTAACCCCCGTCTTCCCACACCACCGTACGTACCGTTCGGTATACGGCGGTTCACGTTGTGGAACGAATTCCGTCATATCGTTCGACTAAGCTAACCAGTCCTCGGT
>NZ_LJCO01000081.1 GCF_001399675.1 Paenalicyclobacillus ferrooxydans | reverse complement strand
TCTTGTCTGTAGAAGCCATCGACGTGCCTCCTCTACTATTTGCTCGTCACCTTTAGTAGATTGCACTCGATGGCTTTCTCGTCAAGATCCAGCCTTGGAATTTACACCACTACATGAGACTCTAACTTTTTCACATTCGACTTCCGTGAAACAGGGGAAGACCTTCAATACGTCTTGAAGCAACATTTCAACAACAGAGAAGTGGCTGATCTGAGTTCCGTTAGCAAGGTGACTCGCTTTAAACAACAGCAGATGATTCTTGAGCTATTTGGGTACCGCAGTTGTGGTGCAGAAGAAAGGGAACAGGTAAGGAAAAAAGCACGTCAGGCAGTAACCGTTTCCGTCAAACCGATTTTCATCTTTCGTGAAATCATGAATTATTTATCTGAACAACGCATCATCGCCCCAGGTTACAGTTTTATTCAAGAGACGGTTGTTGGCCAAGCGATTATCTTCGAACAGAACCGCTTAATCGCCATGATGCAGGACCACCTAAAACAGCCTCATATCAGTGCCTTCAAGGCATTGATAAAAGATCCTCAAGGACTGTATGAAGTGACGCAACTTAAGCGTGAACCTAAGGATTTTAGTCTGAAGGAAATCAAGCGTGAGATGGATCGGGGTCAGCAAATCCAGCCTTTATACCAACTTGCCAAGACAGTATTACCCAAGTTGGGAATCTCGAATGAAAGCATCAAATACTTTGCCTCATTGGTCGATTATTACTCTGTCTATAAACTCAAGCGGCTTGATGAATGGATGGTTTATGTTTATTTATTGTGCTTTGTTTATTATCGCTATCAGCGAATGAATGACAACCTGATTAGCACCTTCATTTACAACGTCAGGCGGTACATAGAAGAAGCCAAATCCGCGGCCAAGGACCAAGTATATGAACGTTACGCAGAAAACCGTCAAGACATGAAAAGAGCTGGAGAGGTACTTAAACTATTTACTGACGACAACATTGCATCGAACACCCCTTTTGGTGACATTCAGGAGAAGGCCTTTTCCATTTTGGAACGTCAGAAGCTTGCCACTGTAGCGGATCAAATTGTCATCAATGCAAAATGGGATGAATCGACTTTTCAATGGGAGCACATTGATCAATTAGCCCGTCAGTTCAAACGGCATTTACGCCCTTTAATTCGAATGATTGATTTCACAGCCCCTTCGGGGAATGATTCGCTGATGGAGGCCATTGATTTTATGACACGATGTTTTCGTCAAAATAAATCATTGGCGCAGTATGCCTCCGATTTACCCTATCAGTTCCTACCAAATAGCGTTAAACGTTACATCTATCAACAAGATTCCGATGAACAAAAAACCTTATCGGTGGATCGTTATGAATTCTTCATTTACCGCCTTTTACGTAACCGTTTGGAAGCGGGAGATGTTTTTTGCCGTCAAAGTATCCGATTTCGTAGTTTTGAGGATGACCTGATCGATGACGAACAGTGGAAGCAAAGAGAAAAGTTGATGGCCGATGTCGGTCTGACGACCGTCAGCCAACCCATCCGCGATCATTTAGCCGAACTGGAGCAGAGACTTGAATCCCGAATTACAGAAGTAAACCAGCGTATTGCATCTGGCGAAAATGAACAGGTACAAATTAAAAACCGTGGCGTACATAACCGTTGGACGCTTCCGTATACTCGAGACACTGATTCCATCAACCACTCCTTTTTCGATACATTAAAATCCGTTGATGTTGGGAGTGTGTTGCATTACGTGAATCAACGCTGTCAATTTGTTGAATCGTTCGATCATATCTTAGGGCGGTATGCGAAGCAGACCAAGGAAGAACAGATTCTGATTGCTTGCCTAATTGCTTGGGGGACCAATATGGGACTGGGGAGAATGGGCGAAATCTCTGACATTGGTTATCCCTTGCTTGTGGCTACATCCGATAATTTTATTCGCTTAGAGACTTTAAAAGAGGCCAATAATCGCGTCAGTAACGCGACCGGCCAGCTGTCGATCTTTCACCACTTTGATATCAACGAAGTCATTCATTCCAGCAGTGATGGGCAGAAATTCGAGACGGGAATCCATACGATTCGTTCTCGTCATTCACCTAAATATTTCGGCCTTAAAAAGGGGATTGTCTCTTACACTATGGTCGCCAATCACATTCCGGTGAATGCCCGAATCATTGGTGCAAACGAGCATGAAAGCCATTACGTGTTTGATATCTTATACAACAACACAACCGATATTCAGCCTGATGTACATTCCACCGATACACACGGAACCAATGAAGTAAACTTCGCCATTCTTCACTTGTTCGGTTATCAGTTTGCGCCCCGTTACCGGGACATATATGGTACGGTCAGCAAGTCGTTATATGGGTTCAAACACCCGAGCCAATACGGTGATGTCTTGATTAAGCCCGTTCGAAAAATCAATACCCAGCTGATTATTGAGGAATGGGAAAATATCCAGCGAATCATCTTGTCCCTTGCCCTGAAAACTACAACGCAAAGCATTATCATCGGGAAACTAAGCGCTTACGCCCGTAAAAACAAAACCAAGCGAGCCTTGTGGGAGTACGATAACATCATCAAAAGTTTATATTTTTTAGATTACATTGATTCTCCACCGCTACGTCAAAATGTGCAGCGAGCCCTGAATCGGGGCGAGAGTTATCATAAACTATGCCGAGCGGTGTCCTATGCCAACTTTGGGAAGCTTCGTTTCAAAACCGAACAACACCAACAAATTTGGAGCGAATGCAGTCGTCTAATCGCCAATTGCATCATTTATTACAATGCCAGCATTTTATCGAACATGTTGGATTACAGAGAAAAAAACGGTCAGGATTCAGATGCGTTGAAGCGAATTTCTCCCGTTGCTTGGCAGCATATAAATCTCTACGGTCGATACGAATTCAAAAGATACCCAGATCCCGTTGACATGGAGGCTATCGTCCAGGAGCTGATTCAATCAAAGGTGATTCCAAGTGAGTAATTCTGAAATGAACCTTTTCGGGGGGATAGGCAAAAGCACCCAGCTTGGAGCACATGGGGAGGTACTCGTTGACGAATATCTTCGAACTTCCAACCCAAGGATTTATGCGGCAGGCGATGTGACGATGGGACCGCAATTTGTCTATGTCGCGGCGCATGAAGGATGGGTCGTGGCAGAGAATGCGGTGGGTAGGGCCAACCAAAAGCGGGATCTCAGAGTTGTACCCGGCGTCACCTTTACCAACCCATCCATTGCCACGGTGGGTCTGACGGAACAACAGGCCAAGATGGAAGGTTACGATGTGATATCCTCTGTACTGCCGTTGGATGCCGTACCACGCGCACTTGTGAATCGGGAGACCACCGGTGTATTCAAGCTGATTGCGGATGCACAGACCCGCAAAATCCTCGGCGCA
>NZ_LJCO01000069.1 GCF_001399675.1 Paenalicyclobacillus ferrooxydans | reverse complement strand
GTTTGCCGCCGCCTTCCTTCAGATTCCACCTCGCGGTGGACACCCTTGGCTTGAGCTAATGGCTACTGCTACCTTCACCACTCCGGACTTCCACCGTATAGACAACGCCCATGCCGGGCGCACAAATAAAATAGAGCCCGGCCACATGGCCGGGCTTACCTAACCCAATCCCTAGAAACATCAATAATGAATCGGTCCTTAATGAATCGGTCCTTCGTTCGGATCAAAAGCTCTAATCAATGGGCTTACATTCCATCAATGAGACCCGTTCTTCCACCGCTTCATTCCATCAATGAGCCCTGCGTTCCACTGCTTCGTTCCACCACTTCGTTCCACCACTTCGGCCCCTCAATGAACCCTGCCTAGCGCTGCTTAATAAGCTCGTCGCTGCGCACGACTCATACGCTTGGAGCGCTTCATGGCTGGGTGTTCGAGCATCAGGCCTGTGCCAAGCACGACGCATTGCATCGGGTCTTCTGCTACGTGAACAGGGACCTGGAGTTCATGGATCATGAGTTTGTCCAACCCATCAACAAGCGCCCCACCGCCTGTAAGGACGATGCCCTTATCAAAGATGTCAGCGGCGAGTTCCGGCGGCGTTTTTTCCAGAACGGATTTCGTTGCAGCCACAATGGCATCAATCGGTTCCCGCAAGGCGTCGTGCATTTCGGTTGATTTGACGGTGATGGTCTTCGGCAGACCCGACATCATGTCGCGACCGCGTACGGTTGTTTCCGCGACACGGCTGTTCGGGCACACCGTGGCCAACGAGATCTTGAGTTCTTCTGCAGTTCGCTCACCGATGAGTAAGTTATACTCACGCTTAATATATTTGACAATGGCTGCATCGAGCTTGTCCCCCGCCATGCGGAGAGACGTGGAGGTCACGACATCTCCCAGTGACAACACTGCGATATCTGTCGTTCCTCCACCAATGTCGACCACCATGCTACCACTCGGTTCAAAGATATTGAGTCCGGCGCCCACCGCAGCGGCTTTAGGTTCCTCTACTAAATCCACATGTTTAATTCCGCAGGCTTCCGCTGCTTCACGGACAGCCTTTCGCTCAACGGACGTGATACCTGCCGGCACACAGATGAGCACATGCGGGCGAATAAAGACACTTTGACCAATCGTTTTTCGAATGAAGTGCCGCAACATAATTTCCGTAACTTCAAAGTCAGCAATGACCCCATCCCGCAGTGGGCGGATGGCTACAATATTTCCTGGAGTCCGCCCGAGCATTTGCCTGGCTTCCTCCCCAACAGCGACCACCTGTTTTGTGACCTGATCGATAGCTACAACCGATGGTTCGTTCAAGACCACACCTTGGC
This sequence comes from Paenalicyclobacillus ferrooxydans, assembly GCF_001399675.1. Lineage (GTDB taxonomy): Bacteria > Bacillota > Bacilli > Alicyclobacillales > Alicyclobacillaceae > Alicyclobacillus_B > Alicyclobacillus_B ferrooxydans. The sequence goes on along the minus strand of NZ_LJCO01000069.1, from coordinate 165,120 downwards.
CACGAACGTGTACCAGGACGTTGGCAGTGCCCAAGTCTACTCCAATCTCCTTGGAAAACATTTACGGCGAGTCCTCCCCAACTGAGCGTGCAGATAAGCGTATCCAATGTGTCGGTGATTGTAGAGTCCGCCTGGACCATTGAACGCCATGTATGATCATACGTGATATGTTGCGTTGATGATTCAAGTCACACTGTTGCATTCATCCTGACTCATCTTGGCACACAAGCGATACATGCGATCGAAAGGCATACACGACATGCAGGTGCACATCTTAGGTACTTAGAGCGGACGCTGGCTACCCCATTCACGGAAGATACATCGGAATAGCTTAAGGTTTCTACAGACCGCTAGAAACTCCTGTCTTCCGCTCGAACTTTTTCGACGTATTTTTCACTGGCTCCGGCTCAGAGTCTTTGTTGTACTTGAGTTTGGTCGCTTCCCCCCCACGCAGATGTCGAATGGACTTATGGTATTCAAGGATCTCCTTGACGCGGTTCGCCAGGTCGGGATTGATCTCCGGCAGACGCTCCGTCAAGTCTTTATGGACCGTACTCTTTGAGACGCCGAACTCGTTTGCAATGGTCCGCACTGTATTTCTCGTTTCTACAATATACTCACCGATTTTCAGAGTACGCTCCTTGATATAGTCATGCACTCCCCTCGCCTCCCCAGGTTTTGCTCAGATGGTCTGTTACAGTATATGAGGGGGTGTACACCATATGCCTTGGTTTCGTCCTTGAGAGCTTGTCACGGCTTGTTTTGTCCCTTTATCTTTTGTTTTCTCTCATTTGCTTCGAGGGAAATAAAAAAAGTAGCCAACTTCGATAGAAGCGGCTACTCAATAAGTTTCGCGCGGTTTCTCACAGATTGCGCTGTTTTTCTAAGCTTGTCTGTCTAACGCTGAACTCGGGAAATGATAGACCTTACTGCTTCGGTAAAACGCTCGCCGGATCGACCGCGACACCATTCTTGTAGACAGCGAAGTAGAGATGGTTTCCTTGGGACAGTTCAAACTGTGAAGTACCGCTTGTCCCAAGCACTTGTCCCTGTTGGACTGTTTCGCCCACCTTCACCGACACACTGCCGAGAGACTCGTAACGGACTTGGTACCCGTTCGGACTCGTAACCTCGACAATGTTTCCGTACAGCGGGTTCGTGGTCTTACCCACGTCGACACTGGTCACCTTACCGCTGACCGCCGCCAGGACGTTAAACGTCTTCTTGTCGGCAGCTTGAATGTCGTAACCCTGGTGTGCATAGTAACCGTTGTCGTAGTGAACCAAGGCTGCTGCTTGCTGGGTTTGAGTGCCCTTGTCTGAGAAAAAGCCCAGCGTGACCTTCGGGCTTACGTTAGTTGCGACCGGCCACTGGAATGTTTCAGTGGCTGCTGTTGTGGTAGTCTGCCCAGTAGTGCCTGTTTCCACCGCGTTGCTTGTTACCGGACTGCTGCCAACCTGGCTCTTAACATACATGAGTCCGATGATCAGGGCTGCGGCTCCGAGATAGATTGCAGGATACACCCAGCGCTTTGAGAAGATCCGGCGCGAACCGGCGGCACCCCGAAGTCTTGGCTTGTGGGTTGCCTGTAACTGTTCTTTGTTCTGTTCTTGTGGATGTTTGTTTGCATCCATTTGGCGCTCACCTCATTAACGAAGTGTCGCCACATCTACAACGATTTATACCAACGTGAAACAGAAGAAATAGAAAACTTTCTGATAACGGAAGTCTGCCATTACTGTTGAAAACTTGTGAGCGGAAAACCTACGTCTGACATGATCCCTGTACCGGGATAAAATGTAGCCAGAATTTTTTGCCACGTTTCGCCGCGTGCCGCAAGAGCCGCAGCTTCGTGAAGGCTTAGACCGACATCTGCACCAATCCCGTACGTCTCCACGACCAGTTTGTCTCTCACCACTTTTAGTGTGAAGTCACTCGATGAGAGTCCAAGTTTCTGTTCAAATGTCGATCCGGTCCAACTCGCCCCCCGAGGCCCGGTAACCCCAACTACAAACCCATCTTTCAGCCGCTTCGTCACAGCAAACTGTGTTAATGCGGCGCCCTTCGCGGAAAACCCAAGGCGAGCAGAAAGCTCTGCTAGTGTATAAAACTTTACAGGCTGCTTGGCCGCACGCTTGTCATCCGGCGCAGGAACAGCCTGGAGATATGGGATCGACTTATGGAAGACCTCCTCAGCACTTCGCGTTACACCTGGAGACAAGGGAAATGAGAAAGCCAAAATCGGCAGGGACTTGTAGCTGACGATCAAACCGTCAGTAGCTAGAATCGCGGCCTGGTACTTTGCTCGCATCTCGTCTACCTGAGAACCCCATCGCGCATCTTGTGCGGCGGCTGTCTCCATCGGCAAATCGTATTGGCCAGAATCCGTTACGTCAGCTCCTGCAGCTTGTGCCGACTGCGCTTGCGACGTTGAGCCTGTCTTGGATGCAGACCCGGTGTGGGATGATGCAGCATTCTGTGACCCGGCCCCGGTTTGAGACGTCGATTGGGACGTAGAACCGGCCTGGGATGCCGAACTAGAGGGGGATCTAGATTGGCCCCCAGAGACGCCGTTCGAGGCTGGCGCACCCTGAGACGTTGACCCGGCCTGGGATGCAGAACCGGCTTGGGAAGTCGAGCCTGTCCTCGAAGTCGAACCAGCTTGGGAAGTTGAACCTGTCTTGGAAGCAGCAGATGTGGCACCGCTGACGTGACTGGCGTTGCTGGTGGTCAGAGTGGTAATGGCGGGTCGAGTGGCACCTGGAGCCACCATACCGGATCGTTTGGCGAGCATCGCCTGTACCGCGTAGGTCCGCGCGGCAACAGCTGCAGCCTCCAGTGCGGCTGGCGGAGCGTTTGGCGGAAGTTCAGCCGCGAGTACGTCAATCAGGTACTCGCCAAGCGGCATAGCCACCGTTTCTCCCGTGTGCACTCTGTACACATAGATGGTGGTCTGCTCGTCAGATGAGTTGAGCCAGGCTTGTACAGAATTTGGAGCTGGTTTGCCCCGGTGAAAGGCCAAAGCGACGCTGGCTGGCATCGCGATCATGCTGATGAAAGCCACTACCATAATCAAGGTCAGGACAAGTCGCCAATCGCTGTATCGGCGCCACCACCAACCAATGGGATTGGCCCGGAGCACATGGATAGCCCTTGCCACCGTTTGTTGAAACCTCGCAAAGATTGATTTAACCCCATTTGGATGTTGAATTCCGTGCAAACGGATCCCTCCCTATCGCGGTCCTGGTTAACTGGCTGTGTCGAGTCGTGCGTGTCGTTGATCGCAGGGGCATGTCCCGCACGTGTGGATGCATGATGGTTGCATGTCCCACGCATGCAGATGCACCGAGTGGCATGGCCCTCCTATGTGGTTGCATGTGGTGCCATGTCCAACCGATGTGGATGCATGTAGTGCCATGTCCCACGCGTGTGGATGCATGTGGTTGTCCAACCTGGCGGGGAGCGCACAGACGACTCCCTGTATACAGAGGTATGAGCGAAGTGGACAGGTTATGAGCACCGGCCTAGGAGTGGATAGGTACCCTGAAATTTCCTGTAGGAATATGGTATTTCCCGATGTGAATCGCGCAACCTGTGAGCGTCGGGATTGCGGAACATCAAAACGATGTGGGCAACCCGCATTTCATTTGGGTGTAGAGGAGGCGATTTGATGACAGTAGCAAGTCAGGTAAAACAGACCCTTGCCGGACTCAAGAGTGCACAAGCGAGCTTTGAGCAGTTTGCACTGCAGACACAGAATCAGCAGGCAAAGCAGTTGTACCAGGATGCAGCGTCACAAACAGAGACTATCGTAACGGCACTGGAATCCCGCGTTCAGCAGCTTGAACAGGAGGAACCGCAGTATAAAGGGTTCTAATGCGGGGTTTTGATTTAATAGGAACTCGCCAGATTTAGCGCTGAGGCAGCAATAGAGCAATAGAGCAATGCAGCAAGTAAGTTCAGATGAGGCAGTCGGAGGGCGGTCCGGATGGGATCGCTCTTCGGACTGCACTGTATGGTCCATTTTTGATTGCTTTTGTACCGTACTTCATACATTCCCCCATCATGGGTTCAAGCGGGTGAGAGCTTTTGATACATCTGTCGGATGAAGTCACTGTGCTGTTGCACAGCATCACCACATTTATCGGGATCGTCATTGTTGCACGGGTTCTGGCGCAAAACCTGATGGCGGTCATAGCGTTCGCGATTGCGTGTATGACGGGGATCACCGCTGTGGACATCGGAGTATCGTGGACGCACTGGTTTGTGTCCGTGGCAACGTGGATCGGTCTGACTCTGCTCGCACAGTGGGCAAGCCTCAAGTCACCGCAGTTTGCGACCTTGATCGGTAAGCAGCCCACCATTGTCGTTCAAGGTGGGAAAGTCCTTGAGGACAACTTGAAAAAAGCACAGACCCCCATGGCTCAGTTATTGTCCATGCTGCGGCAAAAGAATGCGTTTCAAGTTGCGGATGTGGAAATGGGGGTTCTGGAGCCGGACGGGCAACTGAGCGTGCTTTTGAAATCGGAAAGTCAGCCAGTGACACCGAAGCAATTAAATATCCCGGTGGAAAACACGTCGGGTCCGGTGGATGTCGTGATTGATGGTTTGGTTCAGGCACAAGCGTTAGCACAGCTTGGGGTCAGTCGGAGTTGGCTGGCAGGTGAACTGCGGAGACAAGGGATCAAACACATCCAGTCAATCGCTTTGGCACAGGTGGACGGAATGGGTTCGGTTCACGTGGACTTTTACGATGATACGATGACACCCCCACCGACCCGAAGCAATGCCCACCCAACAACCCTTGCCACACTGAAGCAAGCCCAGGCCAGCCTCGAAACATTTGCCCTTGAGACAGAAAATCCCGCTGCCAAGCAACTGTACACAACGTGTGCACAATCGTTGCAACGGGTGATCGCTCAAACCACGCCTCTCTTGGAAGGCCCGAAGTCGTAAACTGTGGTACGGCAGACTTTGTCGGATATCCCGAGCGCACGATTTCAACCGCCACAGAACCTGGCCTTGTGCGCCCCCTGTCGAGGGGCGGCACGGCAGGAGTCACTGGTCGGCTACATCCTGTGGAAGCGTGCCCGAGCAAACCGCTAAAGGGAGACCCATGAGGGCAGACCGACGAGCGCAGACCTCTACAGGCTACGAAAGAACCCGAACAGGCAGACCCGACAGGCAGACCGACAAGGGAGGTCGACGAGGGCAGACCTCTAAAGCAGCATGCAGACATCCCAGGCAAGACCGCTGAAGCGGATAAAAAAAAAAAAAAACAGACCGCTAGAGCGTCCCAGCTCTAAAGGCCTGCCAATTAACTGGCTAACTAACTAACAGACTTCAACTGCCTCCTCGATCCGGCGAATGTTCGCCCCGAGGGCCTGGAACTTACCGACGAGGTTGTCGTAACCCCTGTCGATGTGATGCAAGCCTCCGACGGTTGTGACACCGTCTGCGACCAATCCCGCAATCACAAGTGCCGCACCTGCCCGCAAGTCTGTGGAAGTCACCTCTGCACCAGAAAGCCGATGAATCCCTTCAATGATGGCGGTACGCCCTTCGATGTGAATCTCCGCACCCATGCGTTGCAGTTCTGCGACATGCATAAACCGATTTTCAAACACGGTCTCCGTAATCGTGCTCGTACCGACGGCTGTACAAAGAGCTGCTACCATCTGTGCCTGCATATCCGTTGGATAAGCGGGATGGTAGTGGGTCTTGACATCGAGCGCGCGCATCCGACCCGACTGAACGGGATACACACGGATGCCCCGCACGTCGTCCTCAATGATGGCGCCCGCCTCTTCCAACTTGGCGAGCAAGGAACTCAGGTGTTGAGACAGTGCATTCTCAACGTACACGCCGTTTCCGGCGATTGCACCTGCAATGAGGAATGTACCTGCTTCGATCCGATCCGGAATCACATTATGGTTCGCCCCGTGCATTGCGTCGACACCTTCGATACGGATGGTGTCTGTCCCCGCACCGCGAACGCGGGCGCCCATGGCGTTGAGGTAATTCGCGAGATCGACATTCTCAGGCTCTTTCGCTGCGTTCTCAATAATCGTCTGACCTTGTGCCAGACAAGCTGCCATCATGATGTTTTGTGTCGCACCGACACTTGGAATGTCTAAGTAAATGCGCGTACCGTGCAGGCCGCCCTTGGGTGCGCGGAAGTGCACGCAACCGTTCTCAATTCGCGCTTCTGCACCCATCGCCTCGAGTCCCTTGATGTGCAGATCGACGGGTCGGGGTCCGATATTGCAACCGCCAGGCAACGCGATCACCGCTTCACCCACGCGGGTCAACAACGGTCCCGCCACTACGAAAGACGCCCGCATCTGACGAACGAGATCGTGCGGTGGTTCGTATGAATTGACATGCGTTGCATCTATTCGGATGCTTCCCAGACCGTTTTGCACATCACAGCCGAGTGCCTCAATGGTTTGCAGCATATGTTCTACGTCAAGTAGTGAAGGGACATCATCAATGTAACTGGCTCCGTCGGAGGCCAGTAGGCTGGCGGCTAGGATGGGCAGCACTGCGTTCTTAGCGCCACCAATGCGGACTGTCCCGGAGATCCGGTGCCCGCCTTCAATCACGATCTTCGCCATTGCGTCAACTCCTGTACGCAACCGCTCAGTACTCCTCCATCGAAGCCTCGCCTCTCCGTATTAATACGTGACTGTAATAATAGGAGATCCTACGAGTACGTTCGTTCGGTGATGAACGGCATCATAATGTATTCCAATTTGTATGTTCATTTTCCGTCCATCTGTGAGGATGTACTGCGGCATCATTGCAGAATAGCCGGAAATGCTGGTATACAGCGATGTACTTACACCTTCTACCCGTGCTGCATGAACGGATGCAAAGGCCTCGCTAATCAGCGATTCTGCTTGCCCGCCACTCATTCTAGCACCCTGCGATCCGATGATACAAGCACTAATTTCCGGCGCCACACCCTCAGAATCAAGGATGTTGCGGATTGTGGACAAGTCTTGTTCGAATTGCTTCAAGTTACTTCCTTTACTTCTCGCCCAAATCACCAACAGTGTTTCCTTTTGCCCATTTCCGAAGTTAAATGTGCTCGCTGTAACTGTTATTTGGGTAGAGTCGGGCCACGTTCCATATACTTCGGAAGTATTCTGGTCGGAATGACCGTTGCTAGCAGTTTGCGTCGTACCAGTGTCCTGATGTGTTAGAAACTTCGCGTTCTGAACACCTAATTCCTGCCCAATTTTGTCGACAAATGAGGTGATTTGTTGAAGCGACTCGAAGTTGTTATTGACTTGGGACCAGTTGTTTACGACGTATCCGTTCACTTGACTCCCCGTGGCTCGAAATGCCGTTTCAAGGAATTGGGCCTCAGTTTTGGGATTCGCAGCGTTCAGATTGATGTTTCCAGCTTGTCCCGAACCGCCACTGCTGGACTGCGTACTGCTGGCTGGCGTACTTCCGTTTTGAGTACTGCTGGCTGCCGAAGTACTAGTTTGAGGTCTGCCGACCCCAGGGGTGGAGCTTGTTGCAGACACTGTCCGTGCGCTGTTGGTCTGTGGATCGAATGAAATCAAAGATCTCGTTGCTGCAGCCATCCGGTGACTTGACATGCCAGTCTGATTCAAACCGTTCCCTACAGTTGCAGTCGATACCATGTGGTAACCCGCCAAGGCCATGACCCCACACGCCGCCGTCACCAACAGTGTTCGCCTTTTCATGTTTACTCCTCCCCTACCGCTCGGTGGTCTATACATTGAAGTGTTTACCTGCGGTTGGGGTTTTATACTATATCGGCGAACAGCTTTACTAGATTTAATAGACCGAATGATGACCATCTGGGTAGACCCGGTTCTTCTCTCTACATCAGACCCCTTTAATGGTTGGAATGAATCACATAATTGGCGAAATGAGTCACGTAATACACAGAATGAGTCACGGTATACAGACGGGTCTGAACAAGAAATGTTACGGGTGTCGCTTCATGAGCCCCACCAGTCCCAAATTACATAGGGCCCGCAGCAGCGCATTCCGACCCACGGCGGGCCTGGGTGGCAGCACCTCCCGACAACGGTTAACGACCAGAGTTAACTCGCGATTGGACCGACAGCACGTCATGGCGGGCACTGAGTTGAGCCGACAGCACACTGAATATATTCTGGAACGAGTTGCAGAATTACACGTTTAAAGTTTAGGTATATGGAATCCACACACGGAGGCGTTGATTACGGTCATTCTAGGGGGTAGCCATCTTAGTTCACTGTGGATAAGTGTCTAAGGAAATGTGGGAAACCCGAACTTAATTGTGGAGTATACCGCTAATTTTGTGGATATGCACAGATTTTCTGTGGACATGTTACATGTTTCTGTGGATAACTCCATTTTTGTCCACAGAGGCCGAGTTTTGAATGCAATGGTTTGGCGCATGATGACATGGGACTAGACGAAGAGGGTTCGTTCGAGTGATTCATCGGATCAAAGAGGATCAAAGAGGATCAAAGAGGATCAAAGAGGATCAAAGAGGATGGTTTCTTGGAACGAAGAGAATGATTCTGGGGCTAAAGATGGTGATTTATTTGGATCGGGGGGGTTATTTATTGGATTGAAGTTGGCCGTTTCCGGGGTCGAAGAGAACGATTTCTGGGATCAAAGATGGTGCTGAAGATAATAACAATGATGATGTGGAAGGCAGGTCAGGGGCCTGCCAACTTTGAACGGATCGACGGATGAAATGGGGGACTAGTTACTCCTGAAACCGGGCCAGATGCGATCAACTGGTCGACGAGTCTTAGAACAAGATGCGCAGGGCCTGTCCCGCGACGAGGTAGGCGATAGCAATCAGGCCAACCATAAAGCCTCCGGCCATGGACATGAGAAAGCGAAGGATGCGGGCCTGTACGCCCATCGGATCGAACACAAATTTGTCCCACTTTAAGATTCCCAAGGCTCTCCACGAATAATAGGTGCCTACAAGGAATGCGATAATAAAAATAAACCCGTCGGCGGCGACCATGACCGTGTATTGTGTATTCGCCGCACCTGTTGTACCGATACCCATCGAAAGTCTACCCCCGTGTCTTTGCTTGCGACTTAAGCGCAATAACACCTGCTCAGTCACAGCTGGTCGATGCACGTACGCTGCAACTGGGTCGAACTGGTCGCAACTGTCCGCAACTTGACGCAACTTGACGCTGCGGCTCACACCACATGTGGTGATTACGTCCCGTGCTTCAACTTGTCGCTGCGGGTCGTGGTTCAACTCGTCACGGTGGAGCATCACTCCATCTCTTCCAGCCAACCCGGTCTGATGTCAACTTAGCTTCTATTCTACCGCACTTCCGGGGCGCGGTGCCCTATCGAGGCACTATGGAAGTTGGGGATCTTTAGTCGGGGACACCCTACTAATTGTGTTTGCGGCCTCGGTTTAGTCGGTGACAGCGACTTAGCTGCGTCTCCGACGGCGTCTGGGGCACTGCTTAGTCGGTCACAGCCTACTAATGGGACATCCTCGGCAGACCTTAGTCGGTGTCAGCCTACTAATTGTCTCTGCGGCCTCGGTTTAGTCGGTGTCAGCGACTTAGCTGCGTCTCCGACGGCGTCTGGGGCCTCGCTTAGTCGGTCACAGCCTACTAACGGGGCATCCTTGGCAGACCTTAGTCGGTGTCAGCCTACTAATTGTCTCTGCGGCCTCGGTTTAGTCGGTGACACCGACTTAGAACCGTGTCTCGAGGCGTCTGAGGCCCTGCTTAGTCGGTCACAGCCTACTAACGGGGCATCCTTGGCAGACCTTAGTCGGTGTCAGCCTACTAATTGTCTCTGCGGCCTCGGTTTAGTCGGTGACACCGACTTAGACCCGTGTCCGAAGGCGTCTGGGGCCCTGCTTAGTCGGCGACACCGACTTAGCTGCGTGTCAACTTGTATGAAAGGGTACCAACCACCACAAGGCTGCGCCCCATATGAATTACCCACGACGAAATAGGGCCCCGCCAAGAGCGGGGCCCTACCTTCTAATGTCATTTTCAGTTGAATCGGTGCTCGGTCTACATGGTAGAGGCCTTGGCTTCATACCCTGATGTGCCACGTGTGGCCGGCGTGAACCCTGGTCGGCTCGCTAGACCCGTGCCGTCTCGCCGTTCTTGCGGCTTTTGCGTTCAGGCCCAGCACACCGGGCTCATCTGCCACTCATCTGCCACTCATCTGCCACTTATCGAACACTTATCGAACACTTATCGACCGCTTATCGACCGCCTATCGGCCACTTATCACCCGTAAATCCACGGCAGGCCTGCGAGCGGGTGCAGGAGCAATGCAGGAACGATACCGAGTGCCAGCGTGCCAATCACACAAACCGCAACAAGGGTGTGCATAATCGGGCTTGCAGACAAGGCGGTCACTTCCGCGACCGGCTCCTTCTGGTACACCTTTCGCAGCCAGCCGATGTAGTAGTAGAACGACACGACGCTGGTCGCAAAGAGGATGACGCCAAGCCAGATGGTGCTAAAGTGCATGGTGTCGACGAAGATGTAGAACTTCCCAAGGAAGCCTGCCGTCAGCGGCATGCCGGCGAGCGACAGAACAAAGATGGTCAGTGCGACAGCCAGCCATGGAGACCGCTGATAAAGTCCAATCAGCGCATCTGAATCGAGTGATCCCTTGTCACGCTCGAGCAGATAGACGATAGCAAACGCGCCGACCGTCATGAACGTGTAAGCGAACAGGTAGAACGAGATGCTGTCGAACAGCCCGGCCCAATCCGCCGACTGTGCGATGCCGAACATCGCGAACGGGACGAGGATGTAGCCTGCCTGCGCCACGCTGGAGAACGCGAGCAGCCGCTTCATGTTCCGCTGCGGCAAGGCGATGAAGTTACCGACAATCATCGTGATGGCGGCAATGATACCTGCCCAGTAGAACAGGTGCGCGCCCGGTGCGTTGAAGATGAAGACCAACATCCGCAGCAACATCCCAAATGACGCCGCCTTCGAAAGCGTAGCCAAGAAGGAGGTGATGGGAGTTGGTGCGCCGGCGTAAGCGTCCGGTGTCCACATGTGGAACGGAACCAGCGAGAGCTTAAAGCCCATGCCAATCAGCATCATCAAGAAGCCGATCACGGTAATGGCCGGGTACGTAGAGAACATCTGCAGACCGGCACCGCTAAGATTCATCAGATTCGTCGTACCTGAGATGCCGTAGATGAACGACATCCCGTAGAGCAGGACGGCTGAGCCGAGTGCGCCCATCAGCATGTACTTGATGCCGCCCTCAACGCTGCGAATCGAATGCGTCCGGACTGCAACCAGGACATAACTCGCCACCGACAAAAGTTCGAGACCCACGTAGAGGGTGACGAGATCGATGGAGGAAGCCATGGTCAGTGCGCCGACGACAGCAAACAGAATGAGGTACGTGTGCTCCGCCGGGACATCACTCTTGGCACTGAAGTCGAGCGTAAAGAGCAAGACCAAGAGAGCCGAGATGAGAATCAGGACCGAGAAGACGGAGGCGAACGGATCGACCCCGATAGTATTCAGCGCAAAAGTCGGCTTTGCGTTGAAGTGGATAATAGCCACAACGAGAGCCGCGACAACGCCGAGCATTGACAGCACTGTCAGCCAGCGTCTGTCCCCCTTGCGGAAGATAAACTCGAGAATCATCACGACGAAGCCTGTTGCGGCCACGACAATCATCGGCCCCATGGTCATCCAATACGGCTGATGCAGCATATCCAGAGGAGTTGTCATGGCCTTAACCCCCTATCCCCAACAAACCTTGTACGGACAACCCAAACAGGTGCCCGATGAGGTTCGGGTAAATACCAATCAACAGCACGAATGCGGTCAAAAGGATGGTTGGCAGATACTCCCTTGCGGTTGCATCTGACAGACCTTCTGCAAGCTTCGCAGTCGGGCCGAAGGTGGTTTTTTGAATCGCGTACAGGAGGTACACAGCGGACAAAATGAGGCCGCCGAGCCCAACGAACGAGGCCGCTGGATACGCTGTAAAACCACCGATAAACGCCTGAATCTCACTGATAAACCCGCTGGTCAGCGGAAGTCCAAGTGAGCCGAGTGCCGCAACAAGGAGGAACCCGGAAATCATCGGCATGGCTTTTGACAAGCCGCCGAGGTCTTTCAGTTGAACAGTATTCGTACGGTCTTCGATGGCGCCCGTCAAGAAGAAGAGCAGTGCCGTCAAAAGGCCGGAAGAAACGATCATGAACATCGCACCCTGAAGGCCGGCAGCGGAGAATGAAGCGATGCCGAGGAGCACCAGGCCCATGTGGCTGATCCCGCCGAAGGCAATCAGACGACGCCAGTCTTTCTGCGCCCACGCTGCAAATGCACCATAGAGGATGTTGATGACACCGAAGACCGCGATCAGCATGCCGTAGTGTTGGATCTGCGCAGGCAACATACCGACACCGAAGCGAAGCAGAACGTATGCACCAGTCTTGGTCAGGAGTCCGCCAATCACCATGTTGGTTGGGGTATCCGCGTATTCGTGCGTCGTCGGCAACCAGGTGTGGAAGGGGACGAATGCCTCTTCGATAAACACACCGAGCAACAGAACGAGGAGTAATGCACCTGCGACTCCTGCCGGAAGAATGCCGCTCGACAGATGATGCGCTTCATTCAGCATCGTCGGAATCGAGAAGCTGAGGTTTCCCGATATACCGGAGTGCGAGTAAGCACCTGTAAGTCCGTAGGCGATGCCAACCAGTGCCACCAACATCGCGACCGTGGCGAAACCGCGGTAGATGAGGAACTTGATGGCTGCCTTCGGGCTGCCTGGGCGGCCAAACAGTTGAATCAAGAAGAAGCTGCCAAACAACGTCACTTCGAGAGCGACCAGGAAGGTGAACAGATCGAGTGCGGCAAACACGCCAAGCAGACCCGCTGTTACCATCGAGAGCCAGAAGTAATACAGCCGCGGCCGATCGATATCGCGCTTTGCACCCGCCATCGCGAGTACCGAGATAAACGCGGTCATGGCAGCCAAAGGAAGCGAGAGTCCATCGACCCCGAAGGAGAGGCCGACCGAGAGGTCCGTCCCATGCCACATCGCAGGGAGTGTAAACCAGTGGATCTTGCCGATAAACTCAAACCCTGTACTCCCACTTGGGAACGACAGCCACATCACAATGGCGAGAACGAGGGATACGAGTGTCCCGACAATCGCCAGGCCCCGTGATGCTGCACCACCCATCTTTGGCAGAACGAGCAACAGTACTGCTGCAATCAGAGGGGCAGCCACTAACCAAAAGGACAGGCTCATGTTACAACACCCCCCCGACTGTGAACACCGCAATGGCGATGAAAATCAGCACGCCAAACGCCGCAATCGCGCTGTACGTCTGAACTTGACCGTCTTGCGTGTACTTGAGCATGGTTCCAAACACAGATCCGATCCACGAAAGCAGACTGACAATGCCGTCGATGATATAGCGATCGACGAAATCAACGATAGCTGCAATCACCTTACCGCCGCCAACAATGACGAAGGTGTAGATCTCGTCAAAGAAGAACTTCCGGAACGAGATGATATAAGGAATGCTGAGCGCCTTAGACAGCTTCTCGCCGCCAAAGGCTGGCCGCCAGTACATAAGGGCTGCAAGCAGAATGCCAAGCAAGCCGACAGCGACACTGAAAGCCATCAACCCGACGTTTTCCTTTACCACCACGCCCGCTGTGCCGCTGGCAAAGTCAGCGAACAGGTAGCGCTCGAGACCGTAGTGGTTGACTGGACTGTTGAAGAAACCAGCGATGGTCGCGAACACGGCCAGAACCACAAGCGGCAGTTTCATGACCCAGGAGCCTTCGTGTGCATGCTCGTACTTTTCTTCCACGCGCGGCTTGCCTGTAAAGGTCAAGAAGAAGACGCGGAAGATGTAGAACGCGGTACAGAAGGCTGCAATCAGACCGAACCAATAGAGTACCGGATGGCCGCTTTGCAGGGTCGCTGACAGGATGTCATCCTTCGACCAGAATCCGGCGAACGGAACGATACCGGCCAAAGCCAAGGCACCAGCCAGGAAGGTGTACGTGGTGACTGGCATCTTCTTTCGAAGACCACCCATCTCGAACAGGTCCTGTGTGTCCACAGCGTGAATGACAGAACCGGCAGCCAAGAAGAGGAGCGCCTTGAAGAAGGCGTGTGTCATCAGGTGGAAGATACCGTACGCATACGCGCCGACACCGAGTGCCATCATCATGTAGCCGAGCTGCGACATCGTCGAATAGGCGATGACGCGTTTAATATCCCGTTGCGTGAGCGCAATCAGGGAAGCCATCAACGCGGTGATCGCGCCGATCCAAGCGACCGTCGTGGTAGCACCCGTGCTTGCTTGGAACAACGGGAAGGTACGAGCCACTAAGTAAACACCTGCTGCGACCATCGTTGCCGCGTGGATAAGGGCTGACACAGGGGTCGGACCTTCCATGGCGTCCGGCAACCAGACGTGCAGCGGGAACTGAGCCGATTTACCAACCGCACCCGCGAAGATGAGCAGAGCCGTCAAGGTGATGACGCCGTTGTTCGACAACCAGCCAATGTGCAGGGTGCCGTGGGCCACCGCCGAGAAGATGGTTGAGTAATCAAAACTGCCGGTTGCCAGGAACAACAGGACGATGCCTGCAAACATTCCTGTGTCACCGATACGGGTAACAATAAATGACTTCTTCGCTGCCAGTGCAGCTTCCGGCTTAAAGTACCAGAATCCGACGAGCAGGTACGAGCACAAACCGACCATCTCCCAGAAGATGTACAACTGCAGGAGGTTCAGTGAGATGACAAGAGCGAGCATTGAAAACACGAACAAATTCAGGTACTGGTAGAAGACCGGGAAGCGGTCATCCTTGTGCATGTAACCCTTGGAGAACAAGAACACCAAGGTGCTGACCAGTGTCACGACGACCAACATCAAGGCATTTAAATGGGTGACTTGGAATCCAACGTCGAATACGCGGTTTCCAACGGTCAACCAATGAAACACGTAGGTGTTGTTCCCATGCGGGTTGTTTCCAACAGCCTGGAAGATGAAGAGGCTGAGGACGAAGGACACGGCTGTCAGGATGACGGACACCCCGGCGACCAGGCCTTCAGCAGCCTTTCTTCCCAGCACCAGCAGGAAAACGTACGCGACGAGCGGCAGAAAAGGAACCAGCCAGGCGTACTGTACCATAAACTCCCTCCTCGCATTGCGGCTTGACGACGGGTGTCCTTGCACCCGCATCCGACTCGTTGATGTAAGCTGACCTGATTTTGGCTAACCACGGCTAGTGGAGCAATTTGTACCCCCTGCCGCTTGCCACAGTGGTTACACGCGCGGCCCTTTGCCGCTTGCGTATTGGCATCGCCCAGCCACCGTTTGCGCGGTGATGCCGGAGAGCCGTCGCCGTCGTTACCACTTGTGGATGTTCAGGTCCTTCACTTCGCTTGTTTTACGCAGTCGGAAAAGGGCAAGCAGCAAAGCCAGTCCAACCGCAATTTCAGCAGCGGCCACTGTCATGGTAAACAGTGAAAACACTTGTCCGCTCAGGCTCGGTGCAACACCGAGACGGGAGAAGGTCACCAAGTTGATGTTCGCTGCGTTTAGCATCAACTCAATGGATACAAGCACGATAATCAGGTTGCGCTTTGTGAGCGCTCCAAACAATCCGATACAGAACAACAGTGCTCCTAATGCAAGTAGCGATCCGGTCGGCACCGGAAACGGGGCTGCACCCATCTCACTCGTCCTCCTTTCGCTCTTTGGCGAGGATGACGGCTCCAACCAACGCCACAATCAGCAGGATGGAGACCAGTTCAAACGGAATCGCGTAACCCTTGAACATGACCAAACCAATCGCCATCGGATTGCTGTTCCCGCCATCAAGCGCAGTTTGCGAAGTGGTGGCAGTGGGCCAGGCGGTTGAGCGGATCGCCAAGAGTAAGACCACAGCCAGCAAGACCGAACCGATGGCAGCTGCGATGTTCTTCGGCGACCACTTGAAACCAGGTTCCGTCGCTTCGTGGTTCGTCAGCATGATGGCAAACATGATAAGAATCGTGATGGCGCCGGCGTAGATGAGAATCTGCGCGACACCGACGAAATCGGCTCCGAGCAAGAAGTAAAGCGCTGAGGCACCGATAAATACGCCGCCAATCGTCAGAGCCATGTAGATGACTTTGCGGACTGAGAGCATGATGACACCGCAGCAGAGAGTCAAGAGCGCGATGATGTAAAACGCGATGACGGGCCAACTCCAGACAAAGTTCACTCGGCGTCACCTGCTTTCTCCGACTCGACATTGCCTTCTGCATCCTTCACAAAGCGCTCCGGATGGTTTCGCTCATACGCGAGCTCGTTCTCATACAACCAGTGCATATCAAGGTACAGATTGTCACGCGAGTAGGTCGCGAGTTCAAACGTGTCAGACATCAAAATCGACTCTGTCGGACAAACGTCGGTGCAAAGAGAACACAAAATGCAGATATCAAAGTTGATGTCGTAGGTGTCAATGCGCATCTTCTTATCCGGCCCGCGGGTACCTGACAGCGAGATACAGTCCGTTGGGCAAACACGTGCACACTGGTTACAAACAATGCACAAGTCTGGAATGAAACGATGCACGCCGCGGAAACGTTCGGGCCACACCGGTTTTTGCTCCGGATACATCAAGGTCACTTTTTTCTTTGGCAGTTGGCGCAGCGTGACACCCAAGCCTTTCATGAATCCAAACATGGTCTCACCTCATTCGCTCGCTTTCGCACGCTTACAGCACCGCCTTAAGTACTGCTGTGATGACGAGGTTGAACAGCGCCAACGGGAGCAGCACCTTCCAAGCAAACGGCATTACCTTATCAACACGCATACGGGGCATGGTAGCCTGGACCCAGAACTGGAACGTGATATAAATGAGAGCCTTGATTGCAAACCAGAGCCAGCCTGGAAGCCAAGGTCCGCTCCAACCACCGAGGAACAAGGTGGCGAACAGTCCTGCCATCGCAAACAGGTACACATACTCGGTCAGCATGAAGAACGCGAAACGGAAACCAGAGTACTCGGTGTGATAACCTGCAACAAGCTCTGACTCAGCTTCCGGCAAGTCGAACGGCGTTCGGTTCAGCTCACCTGTCGATGCAATCAGGAAGACGATACAGCCGAGAACCTGCGGAATGATGTACCAGACGCTGTGCTGCTGTCCGGCAATGATGTCGTTGAGGTTGATGGATCCCGCCATCAGAACCACCCCGACGATGGACATCCCAAGCGGAATCTCGAAACTCAGCATCTGAGCTGCAGACCGCATACTGCCGATCAGCGCGTACTTGTTGTTTGATGCCCAGCCGCCAATCATAACACCGTGAATCGTGATGGCAGACAGAGCCAGGTAGAACAGTGCGCCAACCGCGATGTTTGCCGTGAACACGTGCGTCCGTGAAAACGGGATAACGGACAACGCCATGAATGATGGAACAAAGGCGATGATTGGTGCAATCATGAACAAGACTCGGTCGACCTTGTTCGGGATGATGTCCTCTTTGATTAACAGCTTAAATACGTCAGCTGCTGTCTGCAGGAGTCCAAACGGTCCGACTCGGTTCGGCCCGATGCGAAGCTGGATCCAGCCGATAAACTTCCGTTGCCAGTAAATGGAATACATGACAACAACCAGTGTCAAAAGCAGAATCACAACGGTCCCAATCAGCATCCCGAGAAACGAGAGCCAAGAGACGGGGTGTGTTGCCCAGTTCCACATTAGGCATCCACCTCCCCCAGTACGATATCAATGGCGCCGAGGATCGCGATGACGTTTGCCATGTTCTGCCCCTTCAGGAGTTCAGGAAGCATCTGCAGGTTCACAAAAGACGGCTTGCGAATTTTCATTCGATACGGCTTGTCTTTTCCGTCACTGACGATGTAAAATCCAAGTTCACCCTTCGCGCCTTCAATACCGGTGTAGTACTCACCTGCAGGCACGCGAACGAACTTCGGAACCTTCCCGATAAACGGCCCGTCAGGAATGTCATCGAGCGCCTGCTCAATGATCCGCACGGACTGCTCCATCTCTTGCATATGAAGATAGTAGCGGTCAAAGCAGTCGCCGTTTTGGCCGACCGGGATCTCAAAGTCAAACTTGTCATAAATACTGTATGGTTTCGTCTTTCGGAGATCCCATTTAAATCCGGTGCTGCGCAGGTTGATACCGCTCATGCCGTAGGCAAGAGCTTGTTCAGTCGTATAAACACCGAGCCCTCTCACGCGGTTGAGGAAGATCTCGTTGCCTGTGATGAGGTCCTGGCAGAGCTTCAGGTCAGCGCGCAGTTGTGGAACGAGATCGCGCACCTTTTGCAACCAGCCGTTTGGCGCATCGAAACGCAGACCGCCAATCCGCATGAAGTTGTACGTGAGTCTTGCACCGCTGATCTCGTTGAACAACTCGACGATCCGTTCACGCGAGATGAACACGTAGAGGAACGGGCTCATTGCACCGAGATCGAGCAGATAAGCGCCGATAAAGAGCATGTGCGATGCGATCCGTTGCATCTCCATGATGATGACCCGCAGGTATTCCGCATGTTCCGGAATCTCCATCTCCATGGCTTCCTCGACGGTATGGCAGAGCGCGTAGTTGTTGAGCATTGCGGCGAGGTAGTCCAGGCGATCGGTATAAGGAATGATCTGCGTGTACTGCAGGTCTTCAGCAATTTTCTCCGTCCCGCGGTGCAGATAACCAATGACCGGTTCAGCTTCGACAACGGTTTCACCGTCGAGCTTCACAACCAGCCGGAACACCCCGTGAGTACTCGGATGCTGAGGACCCACGTTCAAGATCATTTCTTCTGTACGCAGTTGCGTTTTGCCATCACTCAGCGACATCGGGATCCTCCTCCCCTTCCCACGGCGTATAGTCCTTGCGCAGCGGGTGCCCTTTGAAGCCTTCCCACATCATGATGCGACGAAGGTCAGGGTGGTTGGTAAATGTCACGCCGAGAAGGTCGTAGATCTCACGCTCTTCCCAGTTCACGCCGGGGTGAACGCTGACGAGTGAAGGAACGGATGCGTTCTCTCGGTCTGTGCGAGTCTTGAGCAATACAGAATGGCCGAGTTCAGTCGACTGAACAAAGGCCACGATCTCGATGTAGTCTTTGTAATCCGTACCAGCCATCATTTCGATATAATTGAACTTCCATGATTCATGATCCTTGAGCATGGCGAAGACATCGTGCCAACGGTCCTTACGGACGCGAACCATCGATTTGAACTGCGCTGCGCCGGTCTCTTCAACAACTTCTTGGCCGAAGCTGGCAGAGATGGTGGCAGCAATCTGATCGGCGAGCTCTTTGGCAGCAATCGTCCGCGGATTCGGCGGCGGCGCCTCTTTCTTTGGCGGCGCTTTCTTTGCCGGAGCTGCGGGTTTGGCCTCTCCGTCTGCGGCCGCGGGTTTCGCGGCGGCTGCCGGCTTGGCGGCTCCCTCAGGCTTCACCTTCGGCTTGGCGGCGGCATCACCAGCAGCAGCGGGCGCTGCATCAGCAGCTGAGGCTGGGTCCGCGGCGGCCGAGGCTGGAGCAGGCTTGCTGGCACCAGCGGCGGGTTTCTCGTCGGCGGCAGTAGGCGCTTCCGTCGGGGCTGCTGGCTTTTCGGCAGCTACGGCAGGCTGTTCAGCCGGGGCTGCTGGCTTTTCGGATGCAGGTTCCGCAGGGGCAGGTTGACTGTCTGCGCCGCTCGGCTCAGTCGTCGGCTGAGAATCTGGTTGCTGCGAGCGTTCCTCGTCACTCATGCCTGCACCTTCTTCCCGCGGGCCTCAATGCGAATTTTCTCCTGAAGCATGTTCAGTCCGTAAATAAGCGCCGGAGGAGATGGCGGGCATCCGGGAACGTAAACGTCAACTGGAACGATCTGGTCGACACCCTTCACCACTGAATAGCTATTTACGTACGGGCCACCAGCTGTAGCACATACGCCCATGGATACGACCCACTTCGGATCGGCCATCTGATCATACAGACGACGAAGCAAGGGAGCCATTTTCTTTGTCACAGTACCGGCGACGATCATGACATCAGAATGGCGCGGAGATGCACGAAAAATAATTCCAAAACGGTCTAGATCATTATGTGCCGCACCAGTTCCCATCATCTCGATCGCGCAGCATGCGAGACCAAAAGTCATTGGCCACAAGCTGTTGCTTCGCGCCCAGCCTTTGATGACCTCTAACGAGTTCACGATAACACCGCGGCTGAGGATCGCGTTTTCTTCGGGCG
This sequence comes from Paenalicyclobacillus ferrooxydans, assembly GCF_001399675.1. GTDB lineage: Bacteria > Bacillota > Bacilli > Alicyclobacillales > Alicyclobacillaceae > Alicyclobacillus_B > Alicyclobacillus_B ferrooxydans. Next base: position 144,873 of record NZ_LJCO01000069.1, on the reverse strand, counting down.
TAAAGCCTTCATACTGGATAACCGGCAGGTTTCGTGATGCTGCCGTCAGGTCCATTCGAGCACCTTCTTTCTCCAGGCGTATGCCAGCCCGATGACGAGTAGGACGATAAAGATGAGCATCTCAGTCAGGGCAAACATCCCCAACTTTTTGAATGCTACTGCCCACGGATACAGAAACAGGGTTTCTACGTCAAACACTACGAACATCAACGCAAATAAGTAGTAGCGTGCGTTGTAGCGGACGTGTGCATCCCCCACGGGTTCGAGCCCGCTTTCGTAGGTAGAGCCCTTTGCTTCAGAGGGTTTATTTGGTCTCAAAATTGGACCAATTACCCAGATTGAAGCGACTGGTAAAAAAATGCCCAGAACCACGTACAAGACAATCAGGAAATACGGATTCCAGTAATGGAACATGGCGTTCCCCCCTGGTGAACTGGACTAAAATCGGCCGTCAGACAAGATGATCGGCCATAGTGAACCGTCCATAAGTATAACAAACCGATTTTTGGGTGTAAAACACCACGAGGATGCCATAAACGTAGTCCGAATGAGCTATATTCGACATAAATCGCCCGTTTTGAGCGTTCTTGGCTTGACACGGACTGCGAACATTCGCGCAATCGAGAGAACCCTGTCAATTTCCACGGTTTCGATCCGTCAGTCCGCCCCACGAATGGAAGGAATTACATTTGGTTGGCAGGCCGAAACGGCCTGCCTTCCACTCTGAAATGAAGTCGCCGACCGGGAAGGTGGAAGGGTTGAAAGATGGAAGGACGAAGTTGAAAGATGCAAGGTCGAAGGTGGAAGGTGGAAGGACGAAGTTGAAAGATGCAAGGTGAAAGCTGGAGATAGGCCAGCGAGAGATGCTAAGGGAAGTTTTGTGCGCTAGGGCTGTCTGTGCAATATCCGCGGAGTCGATAGGGGAATAATTGTTCGTTGACGGGGTAGATTCACCCGATATTGAGGCCGATTGGCGGCAAAAAGGAAGATTTGTACGCTGTCACGCCAGATTACGCTGAAAACGGGTGCATAAGGGAAACTTTTGGCTCTAATGTGGAACCTATCAAGGCGCTGAGGTGCATCCACGAGCATCACCCTGCTCGCTAGCGGAACTGAGTTCCGCTACACGTCCGTGGGCCCCAGAGTCGGCCGCTTAATCGGCTGCTTAAAGGGAACTGAGTTCAACTCTGGCCGCTCGGGCGGAGCCCCACAAGCCCCACAACACACAAAAAAGTGGCGGACTAGAGCGAGATCGTCAGAACTCGTCTAATCGCCACTTAACCGCCACTTCATCGTGAACGTTCGATATGCTCCCGCGCGAGCATCCGAAACGATAAACCGCGAAGCTGACGCGTTGCAACTCAAATCACAAACATCAACTGAACTCACAAACACCAACTGGCCTCACAAACACCAACTGAGCAACAAATTACCGATTGGTGACCCGTGTGCCAGGTTGATGCGCTCTCTGTGCCGTTTCGATCCGGTTCAGAGCGCGCTGCAATGCCATCTCGGCCCGAGCAACATCGATACTGTCGCGCTGGTTCAGACGCTGTTCAGCGCGTGTCTTGGCGCGTTCGGCGCGCTCGAGATCGATCTGTGAAGCCAACTCAGCTGCGTCGGCAAGAATAGTGATCTTGTCCGGCAACACCTGCAGAAACCCGCCAGTCGTGTGGATGAAGTCCTCCCCATCCGGGAATCTCACCTGGATGACGCCAGGTTTCACGGTGGCTGCGAGCGCCGTATGCCTTGGCAGAATGCCAAGTTCCCCGCCGCCAGTGCGGATGATAATCATGTTGACGTCCTCTGAGAGAAGCATTCTCTCCGGAGTCACAACTTCCAATAAGGTCGTACTCAAGCCGTTCTCACCTCCGGCATGACGCGTGATTGGGGTGAGATCAGAGCGGTAGGTTCCCCAAACGAGAGAGCAGCCATGTCAGCACTTCCAGCCTGCATGTTAATACCACACAGCCTACATACCGGCACCAGCACCACACAGTCTCCATGTCGGCACCAGCACCACACAGCCTGCATGTTAATACCACACAGCCTACATGCCGGCACCAGCACTTCACAGCCTCCATGCCAGCACCAGCACCACACAGCCTGCATGCCAGCACCACATGGCCTCTCGCGGGTCACCCCGCCATCACCGATCTGCACACTCCACAGACATCAGACAGCGACGCCGTCTTTCTTGGCAGCCTCAACAACTTCTTCGATGGCACCCTTGTAACGGAAATAGGTTTCCGGAATATCGTCGTACTTACCTTCAAGGATTTCCTTGAAGCTGCGAACGGTATCCTTAACCGTAACGTACTTACCTGGGATACCCGTGAACTGCTCAGCAACAAAGTTCGGCTGCGAGAGGAAGTTCTGGATTCGGCGGGCACGAGCAACGACAAGTTTGTCATCGTCACTGAGCTCATCCATACCCAGGATGGCGATGATGTCCTGCAGTTCCTTGTAGCGCTGCAGGATACCCTGAACGCCGCGAGCAACGTTGTAGTGCTCCTCGCCGACGATGTCCGGAGACAGGGCGCGGGAGGTGGAAGCCAGCGGATCGACAGCGGGATAGAGACCCATGTCAGAAATGCGGCGATCCAGGTTGGTTGTGGAGTCCAAGTGCGCGAACGTGTTCGCCGGGGCTGGGTCGGTGTAGTCGTCAGCAGGCACGTAGATGGCCTGAATGGATGTGACCGATCCGTCGACGGTTGACGCGATCCGCTCTTGCAACTGGCCCATTTCTGTCGCCAGGGTTGGTTGGTAACCGACGGCGGACGGCATACGTCCAAGCAGAGCGGAAACCTCTGAACCAGCCTGGGTGAAACGGAAGATGTTATCGACGAAGAACAACACGTCACGGTGTTCGACATCGCGGAAGTACTCAGCAATGGTGAGTCCGGACAGAGCAACGCGCAGACGTGCGCCTGGCGGCTCGTTCATCTGACCGAAGACCATGGAGGTCTTGTCCAGAACGCCGGAATCCTTCATTTCGTGGTACAGATCGTTACCTTCACGAGTACGTTCACCAACACCCGCGAACACGGAGAAACCACCGTGCTCCTTCGCGATGTTGTGAATGAGCTCCTGAATCAAAACGGTCTTGCCAACGCCAGCACCGCCGAAGAGACCAATCTTACCACCCTTGATGTAAGGGGCGAGAAGGTCGATAACCTTGATACCGGTCTCGAACACTTCAACCTTGGTGCTCAACTGTGTGAAGTCTGGTGCTTTGCGGTGGATAGACCAGCGTTCGTCGGTTCCTGCAGGTCCCTGTTCGTCGATCGTTTCACCAAGGACGTTGAAGATACGTCCCAGGGTTGCCTGACCAACGGGCATCGAAATGGTGGTACCGGTGTCCACAGCATCTGTGCCGCGGACAAGTCCGTCCGTTGAGGACATGGCGACTGTGCGAACGACGTTGTCGCCAAGGTGCAAAGCGACCTCGAGGGTCAGGTGAATCGCAACTTCGCCCTCACTGTCGATGCGCAGCGCGTTATTGATAGCCGGCAGGTGGCCCTCCGGAAACCGGACGTCGACGACCGGTCCCATGACTGCCACGACTGTTCCCTTGTTCACTGCATACCCTCCTTCTAGTGTTGCAAATTCAACCTAGCCTAGCCGATATTGCCGATATCGCAGTTTCGACCGAGCCTTGCCGTTTCGCAAAATCGGCCTGGCTTGCAGTTGGCCTGGCTTGCAGCTATTGCCGAGTCAACTTGAAATTCAAGTCGACAGTTACTTGAGTGCTTCTGCGCCGCCGACAATTTCGACGATCTGCGTCGTAATCGCGGCCTGACGGGCGCGGTTCAGAACCAACGTCAAGTCATCAATCATCTCTGACGCCGCTTCTGTCGCGTTGCCCATCGCTGTCATACTGGCACCGTGTTCGCTCGCTTTCGCGTCGAGAACAGCCTGGTACACTAATGTCTCAGCGTAGCGGGGCAACAGTCGTTCAAACACAGCTTCAGGGCCTGGTTCAAACAAGTACTGTGGTGACTTCCGTTTCTCACCGTTGGTCACACCCGACAAGGGGAGGACCTTTTTGATGACCGGGGTCTGCGTCACGGCATTGACGAATTCGTTATAGACGAGATACAGCTCGTCAAACTCCTGGTTCGCGTATGCTTCGACAATCTGCTCGGCTAACGGCCGCACACTCCCGTACGTCGGGGAATCAGGCAATCCGGTAATCTCTCCGCCGATCGGGTAACCCTGGCGACGGAAGAAGTCACGACCCTTACGGCCGACTGCATAAATGGTGTACGTTGATTTATCCTTCTTGCGAAACTCCATCAGCGCTTGCCGAATGACCTGTGAATTGTACGGTCCTGTCAAGCCTCTGTCTGAAGAAATCACAAGGTAACCAGTTTTCTTAACCGGACGCTGTGCAAGCAGTGGATGCTTGATCCAACGCGCGGATTCAGCGATGTCAGCGAGCATCTCAGTCATCTTAGCCAGGTATGGCTTCGACAACTGCACAGCTTCCTGCACGCGGCGCAGTTTGGCCGCCGCAACCATTTCCATGGCCTTGGTGATCTGCGCGGTTTTCTTAAAGCTGGTAATACGCCGCTTAATATCCCTTGCGTTCTGTGGCACTCAGTTCACCACCTTTTCGGGGTTGTCCGCACCCGATGGGAGTGCCCATCGGGAACGCGCACTTCTCTTCGCTTCGAAGCCACAGCTTCGTAGGCTTGCCCTAGTCTTACGATACGAAGGTTGCCTTGAACTTCTGAACAGCTTCCTTCATCGCCGCAACCGTCTCATCGGACAGTGCGCCCGTGGTCCGGATAGACTCTGGAACCTGCGGATAGCTCGAAGCCAAGAAACTCAACCATTCCCCTTCAAACTTGCGAACAGAGCCAACCGGGATATCATCCACATAGCCATTGACGACGGTCCACAGGGAAAGCACTTGGTTTTCCATCGACATCGGCTCGTATTGGTGCTGCTTCAAGATTTCAACGGTGCGCTCACCACGGTTCAAGCGAGCTTGAGTAGCCTTATCGAGATCGGACCCGAACTGGGAGAAAGCTTGCAGTTCGCGGTACTCAGCGAGATCGAGCTTCAAAGTACCGGCAACTTTCTTCATCGCCTTGGTCTGTGCGGAACCACCGACACGGGAGACGGAAATACCGACGTTAACAGCCGGGCGAACACCGCTGTGGAACAGGTCAGACTCCAAGAAGATCTGGCCGTCCGTGATGGAGATCACGTTGGTCGGAATATACGCAGCCACGTCGCCAGCTTGGGTCTCAATGAACGGCAGTGCTGTCAGGGACCCTGCTCCATTGGCGTCGCTGAGCTTCGCAGCGCGCTCCAAGAGGCGGGAGTGCAAGTAGAATACGTCACCAGGATAAGCTTCACGACCTGGCGGACGACGGAGTAACAGGGACATCTCACGATAAGCAGCAGCCTGTTTGGACAGGTCATCGTAAATGATGAGGGCATGCTGACCGTTGTAGAGGTAATGTTCGCCCATCGCGCAACCTGCGTATGGAGCCAAGAACAACAACGGTGCCGGCTCAGATGCACCAGCGGAAACGACGATGGTATAGTCCATCGCGCCGTGCTTGCGAAGGGTCTCAACAACCTGAGCGACGGTAGAGCGTTTCTGGCCGATCGCGACGTAGATACACTTCACGCCGTTGCCCTTCTGGTTGATAATGGTGTCGATCGCGATGGCAGTTTTACCAGTCTGGCGGTCGCCGATGATGAGCTCACGTTGGCCGCGGCCAATCGGGATCATCGCGTCGATAGCTTTGATACCAGTCTGGAGCGGTTCGTGAACGGACTTACGCTCGATAACGCCAGGAGCACGTGATTCAACCGGACGGAAGGTTGTGGACTCAATCGGACCACGGCCGTCAATCGGTTGACCGAGCGGATTCACAACGCGGCCAAGAAGTGCGTCGCCGACGGGAACTTCGACGATACGGCCGGTGCGCTTTACTTCGTCGCCTTCCTGAATTCCTTCAACGGAACCCAGAACGACGATACCGACGTTGTCTTCTTCAAGGTTTAAAGCCATACCGTAGACGCCGTTGGAGAACTCAACGAGTTCGCCAGCCATGGCGTTGTCCAAGCCGTGGATACGTGCGATACCGTCACCGACGGACAACACGATGCCAGTGTCGGAAACCTGAACTTTTTGTTCGAACTGCTCTATTTGTTTGCGAATCAGCGCACTGATTTCATCAGGTCGGATACTCAACGGATTCCCTCCTCGACAGCCCCGCTCGCCGTCAGTTTTTGTGAAAACTGTTGCAGCGCCCCGCGCACAGTCGCATCAAGAATGCGGTTCCCAATCCGGAACCGATAGCCGGCGATGAGGGCGGGGTTCACTTCGACGATGGTTTGGGGCTCTTTGTTCAGGGCAGAAGCAAGCTTCTGTCGGATGGCCTGTGTTTCCGCTTCCGACAGCGGTTGAGCGGACTCAACGTGGACAATCACATGACCCCGCTCTTGCTCTGCGCGGCGATGGAACGCCTCTGCAACAGCGCTCGCATAGGCTGCTCGCTTCCGGTCGATTAACACGTCCAGGAACCGCACAACCAGCGGCTGCGCTGCTTGGCCAAACACCTGACCGACGAGTTCTTTCTTGGCTTTCGCCGGAATCACCGGATGTTCCAGAAAGACGCGAAAGTCAGGGTTGCTGTCCAGAGCCTTGGCGACCTCTTGCAGGCTTATATCAACGGCGTCGACGACGCCTGAATCTTTCGCAGCCCCATAGAGTCCTTCAGTGTATCGGTTGGTCACGGCGCCGCTTATCATACCAATTCACCTATGCGCTTTTCCGCTTCGGCTAACATGTCCTGCTGAAGCTGCTCCGTGACGTGGTTTTGCAGGAGCTTCGTCGTAAGCTCAACCGTAAGCTTTGCGACCTGATCCATCACAGATGCAAGGGCTTCGTTGCGCTCGCGTTCAATCAACTCACGACCGTCAGCCAGAACGCGCTCGGATTCTGCCTGAGCGGCATGGATAAGTTGCTGTGCCTGTTCGTCAGCACGTGCTCGTGCTGCGTCCATAATGGCGCGAGCTTCATTCTTCGCTTCTTCAAGCAGACGTCTCTGTTCGGCCAAAATAGCTTCTGCTTCCAAGCGTCCTTTTTCAGCATCTTCTATTTGCGAGGTCACGTGCGCTCTTCGCTGTTCCAGCATTCTCGCGATGGGCTTAAACCCGAAGTGCGAGACAATCCAGAACATGAGGAGGAACGCGATAATCGAGAATATAAACGTACCTAGCTCGAACAACTACGCCACTCCCTTCTCTAACAGATTGATCCTCGTTTCGACGAGATGACGCGGCTTACAGTTGACCCGAGCCAAACAAGATGATGATGCCGAAAGCCATCGCGATAACCGGGAAAGCTTCGACAAACGCAATACCAAGAATCGAACCAGCAAAGATTTGACCACGTGCTTCTGGTTGACGAGAGATTCCTTCGACGTACTTGCTCATAACCAAGCCGTCACCAACACCGGAACCAAGTGCGCCCATACCGAGCAAAAGTCCTGCCGCGATGTCAAACATTGCCTTGATATACAACAAATTGTTCGCTGCATTCATTCGAAGTTATCCTCCTTGAGTTGTGCCCCTGTATTTTGTGCACATTATGGGTGTAAGAGATGGTGTGTAAGAGAGGGTTCAGCTGCGCATTGATTGCGCAGTTTCTCTGAAACCTTTTTCGTTCTGTTTCGACACCAATTTCACATGTCACGCCTCATCGAAGACTTGCCTCAAGAGTGCGCGTGACCTTCAAAAGACTTGTTGCCGATATACAAACACAGCAAGACCGAGAACACATACGCTTGCACCGAAGCAACGAACCCGGCGTAAAGCAACCACACCAGAATCAGCGGAAGGGTCCACGGAATCCACCCCAGCGCGAACGGGGCTTGCAACATCACGGTCAGCAGCGCTTCGCCAGCAAAAATGTTGCCGAAAAGACGCATACCGTGCGTGAGCGGGTTCGTGATTTCTTCCAACAACCCCAGCGGGGACGGAGAAAAGAAGTGGCGGAACCACAGCTTCGGGTGGCGTAGTCCACGGGCATGGCTGATAAGCCAAACCAGCACGGCCAACCCCAGAGCAACACTCATGTTGGCAGTCGGGGAGTCAAAGAACAGAACGTCTCCCTTTGTTGTCGCCAGTTTCGCTGCAGTCAACCCTAACCACGGGATAGGATGATGCAGTTTGACCCCGATGGTCACAATCAGACCGAGCCAGTTGGCGATAAACAGAAAGAACAAGGTGAAGAATGCAAGCGGTAAAACAAAGCGCACTGCACTCTCCGTCGGCATGGTATCTCTCGCCATGTTCCTCGTAAAGTCAAGAGCCCATTCGACAAAGTTCTGCATACCCCTTGGGCGCCGCATATCCATCTTGGCAACCGCCACACGCATCAACACAAGGACCACTAGTCCCGTGAAAATGATTGTACCGATGGCGACCAAATTGACTGGAAATGCGGTATTCCCAAACAGCACAGGAAAATTAGGCATTTTCTCACCCTCTTCGCTTAAGAGTCGGTTTTTCGGCTCTTGGCAAACCCATAGAGGCCCGCAACGACGAAGACAAACCCAAGTAGATAGCCGACCAGTGCGGTATAGGGATTGAAATAGGTCCGCCAATGTTCAGCTACAACCATTACAATGACCAGTGCAATGATTCGCGTAAACATCCCGAGCATTCCGGACGCGAACAAGGCTGTGCCTTCCATGTCGTCGTTGCGATGGCCTTGGCCAATCAAGCTGACGAGCACATAGGCCCCACCTAGTTCCCCTATGAAGAGACCACCAATGAGTTGGTGCAACCCCCGAATCGCGATCCAAGCGATAACGGTTAGCACGATAAAGGCGAGTCCCCACAATTTAGTTGCACGAAGCCTGGCGTTCAAACGGTCTTGAGTCATGGCTTGTCTCCCAAAATCTGTTTGGCGAGAAACGCGATTCCGGACGAGCCTACGATGACGCCGAACACAACTCCCGCAATTGTTGGCCACGTATGGTGGATACGCGACGAAAGGCGGTGTCCAAGGTAGCCGAAAATAACCATACAGGCTCCGAATTGGAACATCGCTCCCGAATACACTGCAAACGTTTTCCACATACTGGTCCCAGATTGAGGAGGTTCTTTTTTTTCTACTTTGTACACCACCCAACGTGAAATACCGAGAGGGACATTGTAGAGCGGCACGCGCCAGCGTAGCGGTCAGTGAACGCGATTCCCCAGGCTCGATGAGCCTGCCCATTTCACGCACCCTGTCATAAAGCGGAAAAATGCAAGATGTCGGAATGCCGACAGCATTCGGTGTTTCTGAAACAGGCCTGTTCTAACTGCTTCCCTCGCCAGTCTGTTTCACAGGGCGAAACACCAATTTCCTACGTGAAATACGGGAACCCTGAATAATAGTACACTAGCCCAAAAATGCGTGTCAACGAAACTCTACGATTTTCGACCCCCTCAGACGGTTTGAAGGAGTTAATTTACACATATCTGTTATATTTCCCCCAATTTCAGCCTCGCATTCCGTAAACATCTAGGCATAAAAACTATTTCTCTGGGGACAATTGCGCGTTTCCGACGCACCAAGGGTACAACGCCATTGAAAAGCAACGATTGGTTGGCAGGCCGTACGGCCTGCCTTCCACTGTTAACTTAAGCAATCTGGCGATGGAACGGCACAAGTTGGGACGGACCTGGTGAGGTGCGGTGCGGTGGGTGCGGTGAGGTGCGGTGAGGTGCGGTGAGGTGCGGTGAGGTGCGGTGAGGTGCGGTGGGTGCGGTGGGTGCGGTGGGTGCGGTGGGTGCGGCTTAACCGCGAAATGAGGCCAAGGCGGAGTATCGGCACACACGAGGTACGCCTGCCGCAGCCGCGACAGCGGCCCCGTATGGATGGGCGCCTCTGGACCGAGTCGGAGGCATGACCACAGAAAATTGGGGAAAATTTGTTCGCTATGATGCCAAACGGGGATAGAGCGGAGAGTTATAGAGGAAAAACTGTTCGCTATGTCGGCACCCCGGCCCCCGTAGGGTCAGATTTGGCGGCATAAGGGAAAGAACGGGCGTTATTGGAGCGGATCGAGCTAGAATGCAGCTGATAAGGGAACATTTGTCCCTTGTTGCGGCCGTTCTCGTTGCGTCTTTTCTTGTTGTGTCAGTGTCCGTTCCATGAAGCAAATCAGCACCCGGGAGCCCCAAGCCGACCCTGCCGGTCCAATTCTACCCCTGCCGACCCTGCCGACCCAAGCCAACCCAAGCCGGTCCATTCCAACAGAGCCCCTGGGTGCTGATGCCCCAAACGTCAGATGCGCTCGACGACCATCGCAACGCCCTGGCCGCCGCCGATGCAGAGCGTGGCGAGGCCGTATCGGTTTTCACGCTTGGCCATTTCGTGCAAGAGGGTGACCAGGATGCGGGCACCGCTCGCGCCAATCGGGTGACCGAGCGCGAGGGCTCCACCGTTTACGTTCAAGATCTCGTTGTTGAATCCGAGCTCGCGTGCGACGCCGAGTGACTGAGCGGCAAACGCCTCATTGGCCTCAATGAGCTCGATGTCCGACAACTCGAGGCCTGCGTTTTTCAGTGCCTTGCGGGTTGCGTTGATGGGGCCGAGGCCCATCACAGCGGGATCGACACCGGCACTACCGTAGCCGAGAATGCGAGCCAGCGGTTTCAGTCCGAGCTTCGCAGCCTTCTCTGCACTCATTACGACGAGCGCTGCGGCACCGTCATTGATGCCGGATGCGTTTCCAGCGGTGACTGTACCGTCTTTCTTGAACGCAGGGCGCAGTTTGCCCAAGGTGTCCACCGTCGTTCCGGCGCGTGGGAATTCGTCGGTGTCGAAGGCAATCGGATCGCCCTTGCGCTGTGGAATCATCACAGGCACAATCTCATCCTTGAACCGGCCGGACTTGATGGCGGCCTCTGCGCGCTGTTGACTTTGTGCGGCGAATTCATCCTGCTCGTTGCGGGTGAGGCTGTACTTGTCCGCGATATTCTCGGCGGTGATGCCCATGTGCGTGTCGCAGAAGGCGCACCAGAGGCCGTCCTTGATCATGCTGTCGACCACCTGCTGATTCCCCATTCGATAGCCGCTGCGGGCACCCGGAAGGAGGTACGGCGCGTTGCTCATACTCTCCATACCGCCTGCAACAAAGGCTTCCCCGTCACCAGCTTTGACTGCAGACGCGGCCAGCATCACGGCTTTCAAACCGGATCCGCAAACCTTATTGACCGTCATCGATGGGATCTCGTCGGCAAGGCCCGCCTTGATGGCCGCCTGGCGGGCAGGATTCTGACCGAGTCCAGCCTGAAGCACGTTGCCGAGGATCACTTCGTCGACTTCAGATTTATCAAGACCAGCCCGTTTTAACGCTTCGTCGACCACAATTGCCCCTAGCTCTGTTGCGGATAGGGGAGCGAGTGAACCCATAAAGTTTCCTATCGCAGTTCGGACAGCGCTTACAATCACAACCTCGCTTGCCATGTGAAATCCCCCTTCAGTGGACCCCGTGTGGCCGATCGCAATGACTTACACCGCGTCCGGCCACAAAGGTCTAATCGATTCTATTCAAAAGTGGCTGGCTTCTCGCCCATGCCAAAGTGATACAGGATGGCTTCTGCGATCCGTTCCGACGCATGCCCGTCCCCATACGGGTTCTTGCGTCCGGCCATATCTTGATAAACCGCTTCATCGTTCAGGAGTTCGTAGCCATTGTTGTAAATGGCCTCCTCATCTGTACCGACGAGGCGCAGGGTGCCCGCCTCGACACCTTCAGGTCGCTCCGTCGTGTCCCGCATGACGAGCACGGGAACGCCGAGAGATGGGGCTTCTTCCTGGATGCCGCCAGAGTCGGTCAAGATGAGCGTGCTTCGCGACATGAAGTTGTGGTTGTCAATGACGCCGAGCGGTTCAATCAGATGGATCCTGTCGTGTCCGCCAAGGACACTGACTGCTGTTTCCCGGACACTCGGATTGAGATGCATCGGGTAGATGAGGTGAACATCAGGGTGCGCATCCACCAACCGTCGGGCCGCCCGGCAGATGTTGCCGAGTGGTTCGCCCAGATTCTCACGGCGGTGTGAGGTCATATAGACAATCCTCGTCCCGTCCGGAATACTGTCGAGAACCTCATGATGGTACTGTTGACGTACCGTCGTTGCCATCGCATCCACTGCGGTATTACCGGTGATAAACACATTTTCCTCCGGTTTTGCTTCCCGGTAAAGGTTTCCCGCTGCCCAGGACGTGGGTGCAAAAAACAGATCCGTCAAGACGTCCGCCAATTGACGGTTCATTTCCTCAGGAAATGGGCTGTACTTGTCGTACGTACGAAGTCCAGCCTCGACGTGACCAATCTTCACCTGCTGATAAAAGGCGGCGAGTGCGGCTGCAAGTGTCGTCGTGGTGTCGCCGTGTACCAGAACAATATCCGGCTTGCGCTGTGCAATCACCGTCTCCAAACCTTCAAGCGCCTTGCGCGTGATGGTGCCAAGCGACTGGCTTGGTTCCATAATATCGAGATCGTCGTCTGGATGGACGTTGAAGACCTCAAGGACTTGATCCAACATCTCGCGATGCTGCGCTGTGACGCATACGAGCGATTCGATGAATGGGTTTTGCTCCAGGACTTTCACCAGCGGTGCCATTTTGACAGCCTCTGGACGGGTACCAAACACGGTCATCACGCGAACTTTTTCTCGAGCCAAGCAGGTTTCCTCCTCAGGTCAGCGGGTAACAATGGATAAAATCGAGCGACGGTCGGCCAAATTTGGCCGTCAAGCAGCGGACAGCTGATTGCAGCACCATGCGACGGCACCGTGCAATGGCGGCGGTTTAACAGCAACCCAACGGCCGCCAGTCAAGCAGCGCCAAGGCCGTCAGCGAGTGCCAAACAACCGGTCCCCCGCGTCGCCGAGTCCGGGTACGATGTAACCGTGATCGTTCAACTTTTCATCCACAGCGGCCACATAGATATCGACGTCCGGGTGCGCCTCTTGGACCTTTTCAACGCCAATCGGTGCTGCGACCAGACACATCAGCTTCACGGCTGTGGCACCGCGTTCCTTGACAGCAGTAATGGCGGCGGCGGCCGATCCGCCGGTGGCGAGCATCGGATCGACAACGATCACATCCCGTTCCTCCACATGAGGCGGCAATTTGCAGTAGTACTCGACGGGTTGCAGCGTTTCTGGATCGCGATACAAACCGACATGGCCCACCTTCGCGTTTGGGATGAGGGTCAAAATTCCATCGACCATTCCAAGGCCGGCGCGAAGCACGGGTACGAGTGCGAGTGTTTTTCCTTCGATCACCTTTGTCGTTGCAGTGGCAACGGGAGTTTCTGTTTGAACCTCGATCAGCGGGAGATCGCGGGTGATTTCATACGCCATCAACATGGCAACTTCCTGAACCAGATTTCGAAATTCCTTGGTTCCTGTGCTTTTGTCACGGATAAATGTGAGTTTGTGCTGAATTAAAGGATGGTCAAGGACATAGACTTGTCCCATACCTTCACGCTCCTTTTTGCTGATATCCTGACTGCGCACTGTGTACCATCTGCATAGTACCACGCACATCGTACAGGCTCAGCATCGCTGTTATTATAGCAGAATGAGAAAGCAGGACGTAGGGTTATGTCTCCCGCATCGACGTGTCTCGCCAGGAATTGCTGTGCAACCTCAGTTTCCAGCCCGCTGAACGGGCTAAAATTCACGCCGACCACATCTTCCATAGGCTCGTACTAGTAGTCACATGATATGCTGTACGATAAAATGGACATAATTCAAGATATGATCGACTCAATGTGACCACATCATGTGAGCACTTGACACACCCTGTGACCGGCGGATGGAGGTGTTCAACAAGAATGACTGGACTGTCCAAGTTGCTCGTACTGTCTGCTTCTTACGGGGCTGGCCACGAGCAGGCAGCCAATGCGGTTCGCGATGCGCTACTAAAAATGAGTCCACAGACGGATGTGCGCATTGTAGACTACATGCATCACGTGCACCCGACGCTGGACTCGATTGTGAAATACTGTTACCTGAAGAGTGTCCGGTATGCGCCTGCCCTTTACGGATGGTTCTATAAAGGCACCAGCCAGATTCCACCGTCGTCTTTAATCCAACGCCAATTGAACTCTCTTGGTATTGAGAGCTTGGCAGAGGAACTTGAGGCGTACGATCCCGATGTCGTTTTCTCGACCTTCCCCACACCAGCAGGGGTTGTGTCCTTTTTGCGTCAACAAGGGCGCACGAACGTGCCGTCAGCGACGGTGATTACGGATCATGCGATTCACTCACAGTGGATCCATCCGGAGACGGATATGTACTTCGTCGGATCGCAACATGTTAAACACGGCCTAATGGCGCGCGGCATTCCCGCAAGCACCATTCACGTGACAGGGATCCCGATTCGTCCGGCGTTCCTGCAGACATTCGACAAGGCGTCCTTGTGTCAGAAGTACGGGGTGCGCCCAGACCTGCCGATTGTACTGGTGATGGGTGGCGCCTATGGTGTCATGGGAGACATCCAACAGATCTGCGAGGAGCTGTTCTCCTATCCGTATCCGGTTCAGACGATTGTCGTAAGCGGCCGCAACGAACGCATGGCTGCCCAACTGTCCGAGATGCTGCCGAACGCGACCAATCCGGCATACGTGTTTGGCTACGTCTCAGAGGTCTATGAACTGATGGCGATTGCCGATCTCATGATTACGAAAGCAGGCGGCCTCACGATCTCGGAGGCATTGGCCATGCAGTTGCCGATGCTGTTGTATCGCCCAATTCCGGGACAAGAGGTCCAAAACGCAAAGTATTTGGTCCGATCCGGTGTCGCCGTTCTCGCCCGCAATCGCAGACAAGTCAGCGAGAGGCTCCATGAACTGCTTGTCCAAAACCCGGACAAGATTGGGGCGATGCGCAGACGAAGTCTCCGGGTGCGCAAGCTGAGCGCGGCTGAAAGCATCGCAGAAAAATTACTCGACCTCGGTAGCTTGCGCAAACCCCGTGCAAACTACTCATACCCGTATTAAGTCTGGATCTGAGGCGTGACGATGGTCTGTGAATGAGGGCCTGTGGACGAGGGCCTGTGAACGATGGCTTGTGAACGATGGCTTGTGAATGATGGCTTGTGAACGATGGCTTGTGGACGAGGGCTTGTGAACGATGGCTTGTGAACGATGGCTTGTGGACGAGGGCTTATGTTTATGGCGTTACTAAAGTTAGGTTCAGCGGCCGGCGTAAAAGCCTTGGGTCAGTGGAGCAGCCCCTGCTGTGGCAGGGGCTGCTTTTGCATTTGCATGAGGCAGCCCGCTTCGCCGGTTGCACCGCTTAGCGGAACTCAGTTCCTTTATTGCGGCCGGGTCCACCATTCGCCGGACTTTAGCGGAACTCAGTTCCTTTATCGCGGCCGGGTTCGCCATTCGCCGGACTTTAGCGGAACTCAGTTCCTTTATCGCGGCCGGGTTCGCCATTCGCCTGGCTTTAGCGGAACTCAGTTCCTTTATCGCGGCCGGGTTCGCCATTCACACGGATTTAGCGGAACTGGGTTCCTTTATGGCAGCCCGGTCCGCCATTCACACGGATTTAGCGGAACTCAGTTCCTTTATTGCAACCCGGTTCGGCATTCGCCTGACTTTAGCGGAACTCAGTTCCTTTATTGCAACCCGGTTCGGCATTCGCCTGACTTTAGCGGAACTCAGTTCCTTTATCGCAACCGGGTTCGCCATTCACACGGCTTTAGCGGAACTCAGTTCCTTTATCGCGGCCCGGTCCGCCGGCAGCGGAGCCCAGGCTGCCCAAGCTGCCCAAGCTGCCCGGACTTCCGCTCGCCCCCGCCGCAGTGTGAAGCCATCGGATCGGCCGAATAAGCCCATAGGTGTACTAGACAATCCCCACCGTGGACAAACTACTCCTATCTAAGCTCACACCAATACGCAAGTTCAACCCAGGGAGTGGTTCCGTGACGGACACAACAGCCCGTGTACCTAGACGTTTACATCGATGGCTGGAACCTGAGCTGTTTCAGCCTTTTGTTTTGGGCATTTTCCTGTGTTTGTCACTGTCTGAATTTGTGCGCGGCGCGTTAGTTCTCTCCTTGTTGCCAACATACGGCCGATCCGTTCTCCATTTTCGCGTGGAATGGACCGCCCTTGCTTTGTCTCTGCATTATCTCGTAGATAACCTGTTGCGTACCCCGTCGGGATGGCTGGTCGATCACGTCGGCGAACGCAGCGTCCTCCTGACTGGCTTTGCCATTTCGACTGCCTCCGTGTTTGGGATGATGAATGCGCATACGATCACGTTGCTGATCGCTAGCCTCTGTGCCTACGGTGTGGGGGCAAATGTCGTATGGCCATCTGTGATGTCGGGTATTAGCCGCGCCACACCAGAGGGAAAGCGTGCCCTGTTCATGAGCTATGTGTATATCTTTTGGCTCCTTGGAGCCGGACTCGGCCCAGTCATCATCAACTTTCTCGTCGGCGGCACGTATCGGATCGCGTTTTTGTTTCTCTTGTCTGTTGACGCCATCGGCTTTCTCACGGCATTTGCACTCGTACGCCGCAGCCGCACTTCGACCTGGCGCGCAGGGCAAGTTATTCCTGGTGACATCGCCGCCCAAGACCAGAGTCGCGACTCCATCTTGGCGCCGGCACGAAATACTGCCTGGGATAACAGGCGGGACAACAGCCGAGATAACAGGCGGGACAACGGCCCGGACAACACGCTAGATAACAGTCGGAAGTACAGTCGGGATGACAGTGCGGAGACCGTTCGGGACACTGCCCGCTCCCCAAAACTCATTCCGGGATCCGCTGCATCTGGGCTTGCACATCGAATCGCGAAATATGGCCGTTTCAGGCCGACGGTACTTTCTCTGGTTCTGGATAGGCAGAAGCTGATAGGTCTGAGAAGCGCCTACCTGAGCGAGACCGCACTTGAACTCGGTCTGCCTGCCCGGCGTCCCCGACGCACTCTGCGAGATCTACGACACGTTGCGCGAGATCCACAACGCACTCTGCGAGATCTCCAACACACTCTGCGAGATCCACGGTCCGTTGCGAGAGATTCGAGGGACGCGGTTCCCACGGTTGGCATTTCAAAGGATCTTATTCCCTCCATCGGAAATTCGAGGGACACGGTTCCCACCGTTCCCCCCATTGGAAGTTCGAGGGACGCTGATCCCACCGTTCCCACGGTTCCCACTGCGAGAGATCCGTTTGCCAGCAGCGACGGGTTTGCGTTAGATGCCAACCCTGTACACCATGCCACTTCTGTGGGTGCGATGAGGGACGGTTCACAGTTTACAGAAGCCTCGACTCGAAAAACTGATTGGGAGTCTGTGTGGCGCAACATCAAAGAGGTGTCGTTTTTGTTCCCGGGGATGTTCGCGCAGACGTTTGCTGTGGCATCCCTGATCCCGATTTTGTCCGTCTACGCAAACGCAGTCCTGAAACTGAGCGGTGCCATGTACAGTCTGATGCTCGTAGCAGCCGGTTCCGTCACTGTCATCGGGCTCATTCCAACGGGCAAGTTGATCGATCGAATCGGCCCCCGTACTCCGCTCGTCGTGGCTTTCCTGACCGCAGGAACTGGGCTGGCCCTTTTTCCGTTGTTTCGAACGGTTCCATTCACGTTTGCACTCGTATGCCTGCTCGGTGCGTCGTACTCCTTTATCCTTCCAGCCTGGAATGCGGTGCTAGACAGGTCCATCGACGAGGATAAGAAGGGCTCGCTGTGGGGTGTGTTCATGACCGTAGAAGGGTTTGGTTCTGCCGCAGGACCGTATCTTGGCGGCCTGGTGTGGGACCGGATCGGCCCATCCGCACCGTTTTGGGTCAGTGCAGTTGTGATTTTAATCATGGGCCTGCTCTACACAGTGCTGCCGATTGAGAAGCGGTTCCGTGCGCGATCCGTTCGGGCATGAACCAAGGCCTCTCGCCAACAGACCGGCGCGCGTGAACGCAGCCCCGATTGGACGCGAAAGACTTTCCAACCACGTGCTTGTATCCTACAATTGGCAGAAGAGAGTTGTTCTGAATTGGGGTGAGCACAGTGGATGGGTGGACATGGTTAATCATATTGGCCATTGTGGTGCTGGTATGGGTGCTTTATACGTTGCTGCCGGAGTTGCTGTTCCATATCTGGCACATCGGCACGCTCTTTCACGGCAACCCTGGCCCGCGACGTGTGGCGCTCACATTCGACGACGGGCCCGACCCCCGCTACACTTCGCAAGTGCTTTCGATCCTCGCTGAAGAGGACGTCAAAGCCACCTTCTTCCTCGTGGCCGAGCGGGCAGCAGCAAACCCATCACTCGTCGCGCAGATTGTTGCTGGGGGGCACGACATCGGATCGCACAGCTATCGGCATCATCATCATTGGTTTCGCGATCCCGTAACGACCTTTCTCGACATGAAACGCTCGAAGGAAACGCTGGAACGGATGACAGGTCGCCCGATCCGGTTTTACCGCCCCCCCTGGGGCGCGTTCAACTGGTTCACAAAACTCACCTCGCTGAAGTTGGGGCTGAGACCTACGCTGTGGTCAGCTCGAGCCATCGACTGGCTTCCTGGCGATCACGCGACGGAAGTCGAACAGAGGGTGATTGTCGGTGCGCATCCGGGCGCGATCGTCCTCTGTCACGACGCTGGAGGCGCGGAGGGAGCACCGCGAAACACCATCACCGCGCTGCCGCAGGCGATTGAGCAACTCCGCCGCCTTGGCTACGAATTCTCCACGGTCAGCGAGATGTCGGAGGCGTGGGAGACTTTTGAACAGCAGAGGCGATCACTCTATCGAGGCTACCCGCTCTGGAGGCGGATGCTGATTGGTGTATGGGCCGTTGTCGAACTGGCGTTCGCCCGGATGTACCATGTGCAGGGCGTCAATGAAATATTCCGGATCGGGCCAATGGTTTGGCACCACGGACCACGCGTCGGCGATGACTCAACCGTGATGGTACGTGAGGGGGCTCCCGGACTTGACCTGCATTTTCGAAACGAGACGCTGATCGCGATTTCCTCCGCCGCCGACCAGCGCTCCTTGGTCCGCGGCCTCCGTCAGGTGAAAGAGGGGCTGCGAGACATTGCGCGGATGATCGTCTACCACCCGGGCTTTCAGAACATCGAAGTGGTGGCGGCGCCGACGCTGATGAACCGAGGGATCGAAATGCTCGGCTTCCACGTCGAAGACCTGCCGAAGACGAAAGAGAACCGGCGCCTGCAGCGATATATGAAATTCCTCATGGGGATGTATCATCCGGAGGGGTTCCGGCGCCTCAGAGAGGGAACGCGCGAGCTCGAAATCAAGCTGGTCTGGATGAGCCGCGAGGAGCTGTTTGAGCGCACCGGTGTGAAGCCGGTGGGGGCTGGCCGGGAGGCCACTGGGGCTGGCAGGGATGCTGCTGGGGCTGGCCGGGATGCCGCCGCGATTGGTGCGACGGAGGCCACTGGGGCCGGCCGGGATGCCGCCGCGATTGGTGCGACGGAGGCCGCTGGGGCGGGCAGGGATGCTGCTGGGGCTGGTGCGACGGAGGCCATCATGGAGGAGGCGACGGGGCCCAAGGGCATGAAAGACGCAAGAGCAGCCAATGCCGCCAACTGAACACGGCCTACTGACAAAGCCTCTGGAAAAGCCTACTGAACAAGGCCCACTTGCAAAGCCGAATAGGTACCATCATAAGGAAGCTCCTCGCCGTGGCGAGGAGCAACCAAATTTAAAGAGACGCCTGCCAACTCGAACCCGTGACTCTGAGCGTTGGACGACGCATCAAGGGAAATTTTGTTCGTTAAACGACAAAAACTGGCCCTGGTGCCACAAGAACGAACCAAATTTCCCTTATCGGTTCGACCCGAAGGAATTCAAGCTAGGATCGAGGTCACAGCGGAAAAATAGTTCGCTATCTCCGAACTTTCTCCTCAGAATGACTGAATAGGGGAAGATCCTTCCCTAGACGATCTGGTATAGCGGAGGAAATGTTCCTTAACCACTATATTTGGCGCGCTGTATTGGCTTGGCCGCTGCCTTGGCCGGATATTAGCCACTGTATTAGCCACTGAACGAACCACTGTATTGGCCACTGCCTTGGCCGCTGTATTGGCCGCCGTACTAGCGAAAACGTTCCTCAGCGGGCATCAGGAATGCTGCATGAACCCACCTTACAGAGCAACCCAACCGTCATCTCATCTGTCATCTGCCTGATGGGCCGGCAGCAGGGCTTCAACAAGTTGATTTGGGCGGTCAATGATGACATCTGCGCCAGCACTCTCTAGTTCCTCACGTGATCCGAATCCGTATGTCACACCAACCGAGCGCAAGCCAAGCCTTTTGGCGCCAATGATGTCATACTTCCGGTCACCCACCATGGTCACCGGGAAGGCTGCTCGGTTGACCACCTGAGGCTCCACAAGAACATCCGAGGAATCCGAATCCGACCCTATGTCAAATCCCGCCTCTGCCAGCGCGTAACGGATGACCTCTGCCTTGTCCTCCCGCGTTCCATCCAGATTGCTGCCTGCGAGCACAGAGAACTCGTCGCGCAACCCAAAATGGTCCAAGATGCGTTGTGCGAAGACGGTCGGCTTTGAGGTTGCCAATCCAAGTTTGAACCCAGCTGTGCGGAGTGCCTTCAAGGCCTCCGGAATGCCTTCATAGACTTCATTTTGGCGCCAGCCAATCGGATCGTAATACTCGCGATAATACTGCACTGCTCGATCCACTTCTTGTTCAGCGAGGCCGTAGGTCTGTTTAAACATTAGGCGCATCGGTGGACCGATAAAGAACTCCAGCTCATCCGGGCTGGGGGCTTCAATACCGAGCTTCTCAAGCGCGTGATGGACCCCCGAGGTAATGCCCAGTTTGGGATTCGTGAGCGTGCCGTCGAGATCGAAAAGTATCAGGGACTGCGGCGCGGTGAGATCCGGTGCTTCAGCCATGCATACACTCCTTATCCGAAAATGGCAGCCCCGCAGATATCGCGGGGCTGTCCACTGTGTAGATGCTCGAAGATAGCTTGGTGGAACGTGGAACTTAGGTGAAAGAGCCCGATCGACGTGGCCTATGTGAGTCCTGGCAAACCTGCCAATGCGGCCATGTAAGCCAGGCCTATGCAATCCGGCTCCATGCCAATGCGGCTTATGTAAGCCAGGCCTATGCAATCCGGCCCCATGCTGATACGGCCATGTAAGCCAGGCCTATGCAAGCCAGGCCTATGCAATCCAGCCCCATGCTGATGCGGCCTATGTAAGCCGGGCCTATGCAGCCCCGCCGGGCTAGCTCGCGCCCTTAGGCTCCCACGTACGACAGGCCTGGATACATCGGGAAGCGCGAGGTGAGCGCTTCAACCGCTTTGCGCGCTGCCGACATGTCGCCTTCGGAGAAGTCAGTAGCGAGCGTGATCCGGAAGATCTCCGCGATCTGATCCATCTCCGCCTCACCAAAGCCGCGAGTCGTCACAGCTGGTGTCCCGATACGGATGCCGCTTGTGACCATTGGTTTCGCCGGATCGAACGGAATCGAGTTCTTGTTGACCGTCACGCCGATCTCGTCCAACCGGTGCTCCGCCTCTTTGCCCGTCACGCCGAGGTTGCGCAGGTCGATCAAGATGAGGTGGTTATCCGTGCCGCCGGAGACGAGGGTGAAACCGCGATCGATAAGCCCAGCAGCCAACGCCTTCGCGTTCTTCACGATGTTCTCCGAGTATGTTGTAAACTCCGGCTTCAGTGCCTCGCCAAATGCTACGGCCTTCGCAGCAATCACATGCATCAGCGGGCCGCCTTGAACGCCAGGGAAGACAGACTTGTCAATCGCCTTTGCCTGATCCGATGAGGTCAGGATCATGCCCCCGCGCGGCCCCCGCAGCGTCTTATGCGTGGTTGTGGTCGTGTAATGGGCATAGGGAATCGGTGATGGATGATGACCGGTCGCAACAAGGCCCGCGATGTGAGCCATGTCGACGAACAGAAGTGCGCCGACTTCGTCGGCAATTTCACGCATCTTCTGGAAGTCGATGGTCCGGGGATATGCACTAGCCCCCGCGACGAGCATTTTCGGGCGATGTTCCTTCGCAATCTCCAAAACCTTGTCATAGTCAATAGTCTGTGTGGTTTCGTCCACGCCGTAGGCGACAAAGTTATACAGTGTGCCGGAGAAGTTGACCGGACTTCCGTGCGTCAGGTGGCCGCCGTGCGCCAAGTTCATTCCGAGGACGGTATCGCCAGGCTGAAGTGCACTGAAGTAAACTGCCATATTTGCTTGAGCCCCAGAGTGCGGTTGGACGTTCGCGTGCTCCGCTCCAAACAGTTTCTTTGCCCGGTCGCGGGCAATATCTTCCACAACGTCTACGTACTCGCAGCCGCCATAGTAGCGGCGTCCCGGGTAACCTTCTGCGTACTTGTTCGTCAATACGCTGCCCATCGCGTTCATAACCGCTTCGCTGACAAAGTTCTCTGACGCAATCAATTCAATCTTGTCACGCTGACGTGAAAGTTCCTGCTCCATCGCGCGTGCAATTTCCGGATCCCAATCGCCAAGCATGGTCATCTAACATCTGCCTCCCCAAGTCCCTATCTATCCCGCTTTCGTTTTGCTCCCAAGCGCTCGCCCTGGGTGCATGCGCTCATGCGCTCACCCTGAGTGCATGCGCACATTTTGGTGCATACACCCGCCCTCGTTCTGCCCGAGCCACCCGAGTGTTCCCATTCCAGACTAATCCCTCAATCCGAAACCAGTTCTTCAATCTACGACTAATCCTTCAGTCCGAAACCAGTTCTTCAATCCGAGACTAATCCTTCAGTCCGAGGCGTTCCCGGAATACATCCTCATCATACACTGCACGCGCTCCCCCGATAAGCGGCGGCCGCGTTCTCGCCATGGTTAAGTGTGCCTCCCCGACTTCACGATGCCTTCCCCGCACAGGCACCGCAACGCGTTTCAGGTGCATGCCGATAAAGGTGTCCCCGATATCAATGCCCGCATCCGCCTGAATCGTTTCAACGAGACATGCGCCCTCGAGTTGAACATACGCACTCGCGGCGACAGCACCTCCGGCCCCCGGTACAGGACGGGCCATCACCTCAAACCAACCACGCTCCTTGAGAAGCGCCTTTCGAACCACAAGGGCCCGGTTGAGATGCTCGCAGCACTGAAACGCCACGTCACAGCCGACAGATGCAGCAAATGCTATCGCTTCTTTGGCGATCACGCTCCCCACCGCCAATGACGTCGCCGTCCCGATGCGCCTTCCAGCCACCTCGCTGGTGGACGCGCCGATGACAAGCAAACCGCCCGGCCCGAGATGCGCCTGCTCCTGCAAGTCCTCGAGGGATTCCCTCAGTTGTTTTGCAATGAGATCCTCTCGAACGCCATCCGCCGTCAATTTACCCACGCCTCTTCCAAGGCCGTCATCTTGTCCACCCGTCGCTGGTGGCGACCGCCCTCAAACTCGGTAGCCAACCAAGCCGTGAGTACCTCAGCAGCCAATCCTGGTCCGACAACGCGCTCGCCCATCGTGAGGACATTGGCATCATTGTGCAGACGAGACATCTTCGCCGAAAACACGTCGTGGGCCGTAATCGCCCGTACACCACGGACTTTGTTGGCCGTAATCGCCATGCCAAGTCCTGTTCCGCAGACGAGCACACCGCGATCATACTGTCCCTTCGCGACTCCTTCTGCGACCTTTTTTCCGTAGTCCGGGTAGTCGACAGACTGCTCATCAAACGTGCCGAGATCGTCAAAGTCAACGTTCAACTCCTTCAATGCCCCGAGCAGCTCTTGTTTGAGCCGAAAACCAGCATGATCACTTGCGATTGCCACCTTCACGATCGCGTTCCTCCTTCTCCAGTGGGCGATCCGCCATCCGCATCGTCCCCTTCCGCCTTCCCCGGCGGGTTTGCATCTCTCGCCGTCAACGCCTTAAAAAGCCCTGCCAAGGCGGACTCAATGTCACGCGCTGCCTGCTCGTAATCTTCATCCGATCCGCCAAACGGATCGACAATGTCACACGATGAACCATGTCGAGATCGGCGGTGTCCGGTGCGATCCGCTCCATCTGGCCTCGCTCCTTTATCCCTCGCATTGTGGCCTATGCTGCCCGCGTCACCTGTTCTGCCTGCACCACCTGCTGACCCGTCGTCTGGATGCGGGCTTTGTTCGGCGGGCCGGCGATACTCCCCGAGACAGTGCACCTTTTCCGCCGCCTGCGGGAACTGGCGTCTGACCTGTGCAGCGTGACCTTCAGTCATGCACAGAATCAGGTCCGCCTTGTCCACCATCTCATTGCGCAACATGGATGAACGATGCTGTGGCAGGGGAATGTGCCGCCTCGTCAGCGTTTGCGCTGATAAAGGTGACATGGGCAACCCGTTTGCAGCAGCCAAGCCGGCGGACGCAACCGTCCACGGGAGGTTGCGCTCAGCGATCATTGTTTGTGCCATGGCAGCCGCCATCGGGCTGCGACACGTGTTTCCTGTACAAACGAACAACAAGTGCACGTCAGCCGCCTCCCATCTGAAGGCTTCATCATGTATTCTCTCTCGTCAGTATATCCTTTCCGTTAAACTTCCCCAAGCCTATCCTTTCCATTGAACCCCCGAAGGCCTATCGTTTCCGTTGAAGTCCCGAAGGCCTATCGTTTCCGTTGAAGCCCCACAGGCCTATGGTTTCCGTTGAAGTCCCGAAGGCCTATCCGTCATGTCATTCGCGCAAAGCTGTCGAGAAAATACGCGGAGGGGGAACCTCACAGCGGAACTCAGTTCCTCTAAATCCGGCCGCAAGCTGCGGCGCAGCCTAACAGCGGAACTCAGTTCCTTTAAAACTAGCGGCAAGCTGCCGCGCAGCCTAACAGAGGAACTCAGTTCCTCTAAATCCGGCCGCAAGCTGCCGCGCAACCTCACAGCGGAACTCAGTTCCTCTAAATCCGACGGCAAACTGCGGCGCAACCTCACAGCGGAACTCAGTTCCTCTAAAACCGGCCGCAAACTGCGGCGCAACCTCACAGCGGAACTCAGTTCCTTTAAATCCGACGGCAAACTGCGGCGCAGCCTCACAGAGGAACTCGGTTCCTCTAAATCCGGACGCAAGCTGCCGCGCAACCTAACAGCGGAACTCAGTTCCTCTAAATCCGGCCGCAAACTGCGGCGCAGCCTAACAGCGGAACTCAGTTCCTTTAAAACTAGCGGCAAGCTGCCGCGCAACCTCACAGCGGAACTCAGTTCCTCTAAATCCGGCCGCAAGCTGCGGCGCAGCCTCACAGAGGAACTCGGTTCCTCTAAAAGCCTGACCTGCAGTTAAAAGCCCTGACCCGAAGTCAGGGCTTTTAACTGCCAATCCAGACTACAGCAGGAAATAGACTCCGTACCCGAGCAGGATGATCGCCCCAAGGATTTCCCCGGCCGTTCCTGCGAGGCGATTTACGCGTCGACCAATGACAAGGCCGCCGCCACACATCACCAATCCGACAATCCCAAATGTCGCCGCGGACACGATGCCATAGGCTGTGCTTCGCAGTCCAAGACTGAAGCCAACGGATAAAGCGTCAATCGAGACCCCAATCGCAAACAGGATCATGCCCGTGTAAGTCGTATTCAAAGAACTTGCATCCTCTTCTTTAGCAAACAGCGTTGAATACAACATGTGTAACCCGAGTCCAAACAGCAGGAACGATCCGAACCACTTTGCCAGGGTTCCTAGCACCCCTTGAAGCAGCATTCCCGCGTATATACCAATCAAGGTCAACACAATGTGGAAAATGCCAATCGCAAAACACAAAAAAATAGCCCGATTGCGGTCGATTCCCTTTAACCCTACACCAACGGCTAAAGAGAATGCATCCATGCCGAGTGCTAACGCCATCATGAGGATCTCTAACGCGTCATTTATGTGGTGAGCGAGCAAGTTGCCTCCCCCTTTTCGCTGCCTATCCAAACTGTATGCGCTTGTCCGTTTGGACATGATTGGATTGTCCCGACAAGCCTGCCGGTGGCCAAATGGGGCAAATCTGCGTACAATTACTAGTAGAAGAACGAATTTCGGGAGGAAATCTACCACTCAATTTGGCCGAGGAGCCTGACTGGGTATATAACCTGACTGGCTAGCTAACCTAACTGGGTATTGGGTATATAACCTGACTGGCTAGCTAACCCAAACTGGCTATGTAACCTGATTTTCTAGTGAACCTGAGTTTCTAGGTAACCTGACTTGGCCGAGGAACCTTATGTCGCTCCCACCAACTGACGCCAACTCACTCCAACTGACGTCACATGAAACAATCGAAACTAAATCTGCTGGGAGGCGATC
Organism: Paenalicyclobacillus ferrooxydans; assembly: GCF_001399675.1. Lineage (GTDB taxonomy): Bacteria > Bacillota > Bacilli > Alicyclobacillales > Alicyclobacillaceae > Alicyclobacillus_B > Alicyclobacillus_B ferrooxydans. The sequence continues at coordinate 118,563 of NZ_LJCO01000069.1, read as the reverse complement.
CGTTATGACTCCAACATTGCCCGATAAGACGCCCTCCCGTCGCACCAAGCGTCAAATCGTAAAACAGATCCTGCAGATTGCAGCAATCCCTGTACTCACCGTCGCCATTACGGTCGGCATCTGGGCGAAAGTGCCAAGACCCGAAATCCCGACCGCGTTTCGCTCTGTCTCCGAGCAACTGAAAGCCGTAGCAGACGCTGTGTCCAAATCTCCCACCCGTAGCTCATCTTCCAAAACCAATTCAGGGTCCACGCAAAACAATTTGAACTCGATGCTGCAACCAGGCGGTCTTGTGACGGTAGGCAACGCATCTGCCAACCCGTCTATCGGACGCGGGAATCCGAAGCCAAATGGAAGCACAGCGGATCAAAAGACGCTCGTTTCCCTGGGCGACTCGATTACGTTTGGGTTTGGACTCCCCGGATCAACCGCAACCCAACCGTCTCCCGAGGCCTTCCCGTTTCTGCTGGCCAAAGCGGAGGGAATGAACGCTGTCGATCTCGGTGTGGCTGGCTGGACGTCCAACGATCTACTCTTCGCTGTACGTCAACCTCAGTTTAAGTCTGCTCTTCAAAAGGCAAGTCTCGTCACGATTGATATTGGGAGCAACGACCTGCTGCATGCAAGCTACATCTTCCTTCGGCCAAATACACCCTTGCCACCGAAAAATGACATGCTGGACAGCAGTATCCTGCGCCAAGCCGTGAACGGTTTCGTGACAGACCTCCCGAAAATCATCCACACCGTGCAAAGCGACACACAGGCACCGATTGTACTCATTAACCTGTACGATCCGTTCCCCGATGGCAGCAGCCTTCACGACATTGCCGAGCAGGCAATCGCACCCGCGAACGATGCCATCTGGAAGATCGCCGCCGAGAACGGAATCCCGGTCGTAAATGCCTACAGCGCCTTCAATCACAAGCAGGCGGTGGACGTACGGTTAAACGATCTCGATGTTCACCCGACCGCGGCCGGTCAGATGGTGCTTGCCCGCTTAATCGAGCAGACGCTGGCAAAACCCAAGGTTTCAATTCCTCGGCTCTACGCGATTTCGAACCCCGGGACGTTGGTCTACCCGACAGCAAACTTTGCCGCGAATCCGATTGGGTGGATCCGTGGAAACACAGGTGTCATCGTGACCGACATCCACAAGTCGGACGTTCAGGTATTGCTGCCAACGGGCGAGACGGGGTACGTTGCGCCAAACAACCTCACGCTGCTCACGCGGCCTTGGCCGGGTGAGGTTCAATTCGGGGGGCAACAGGTTCCTGTTCGAGACGGATCAATCACCACCTACCAGCCGGATCAGAGTGCTGTTTCGGGAAACGGGTTTGTGTGGAACAAAACTGTATACATGCCGCTTCGCGTCATTTCGAAGGCGGTCGGAGGTACGTTCAAAGAGAATGGATCGGACCGCACCATCTCCCTTGAGACACCTCTGCACAGCGGCCTTATTCAATCTAGTTGGGCAGGTGTAGGAAATGGGAGCAGCGCAGGTGGGGGCAAAAACGTTGGGAAGGTGAACCGCAGCACTGGGGGCTCGCCCACTGGATCTGGCAGCTCTGGCAGCTCTGGCAGCTCTGGCAGCTCTGGCAGCTCTGGCAGCTCTGGCAGCTCTGGCAGCTCTGGCAGCTCGGGCAGCTCGGGCAGCTCGGGCAGCTCGGGCAGCGCAGGTGCCAATACAGGAAGCGGCGGCACTAGTCTCGTGTTCTCGCCTATGGGGCCGGCGAGCGATGGGAGTAGTGGCACCGGATCGCAAACAGCCAACCTCGTGATGTCAGGCTGGCTGCTCAAAATTGACGGAGAGGCGACGAGCCTCACGCATCCAATTGTAGGAATCAACGGCGTCTTGTATGCCCCGGCAGCGGCGGTTTGGAAGGCTCTTGGCGGGACGGTGTCGCATGGAACTGGCGGCCTTCTGACGCTTTCTGCAAACGGTTCATAAGTGCAAGCCCGTGCCCCTTCGGCTCGACACCAACGATAAAGAGCGCATCGGCGCCAATCTTGTCCCCCCAGCGCAAGCGCTCGTACAGTTCATGGCCAAGTCCGTTTTCGTACGGCGCATTTGGGTCAGGACTCCACCTCGCCGAGAGGCCATCCACATCCGGGAAGTCCGCGGGGCAGATGAGCGCCACTCGCTCCAACTCCGGGTGATCCGCTATCGTCGCCGCGATGACCTCCCGGACATCCACCGGATCGCCCCACCAGACCCACACGCGTGCATCGGGAGCGTAATGTCGATACTTCATCCCAGGAGACTTTGGTTTGTCTCCTTCGCCTTTCAGATGTGGATCGAGTGTGAAAGGGACCCCTGAGGCTGCTTGGAGTTCTTCTGGCGTGATCCAGCCCGGTCGATAAACGACACCCTCGGTCTCAGTGACGGCAATCACCGTGGACTCCAAGCCCACCTGACAAGGTCCGCCGTCCACCACACCGTCGATCCGATCGGCGAGATCGTGCAAAACAGTCTCAGCCACAGTTGGGCTCGGCCGCCCGGACGAATTCGCACTCGGTGCAGCCACAGGACACCCGGCTTCAGCAATGAGAGCTAATGCCACCGGGTGGTTCGGCATGCGTACACCAACGGTATCCATCCCTGGATGAACAGATGTGGCGAGTTTCTCGTGGGCAGGGAAGATAATGGTTAACGGGCCCGGCCAAAAGGCATCCATCAGCCGCTTGGCAGGACCCGGGATTGTCCCAGGGTCACTGATGACCTCTTTAAGCTGCGTCAGGTCAGCGATATGGACGATCAACGGATTATCAGATGGGCGGCCCTTCGCCTGAAATACCTTTTGAACGGCGGATTCATCCCAGGCGTTCGCCCCAAGACCGTACACGGTTTCGGTAGGGAATGCGATGACCTGGCCTCGGCGAAGTCGATGCGCGGGCTCAGAGAGCGCATGCCGGAGTTGATCGGCTGTGTGGATGCTCCCTTCCAAGTTGGATTTCATGTTGTTCGATTTCACGTTGTTGTTCGATTTCATATTGTTGTTGGATGAAATATTGCTCTCAGACGAGTTGTGATCCGATGAGACGTTGTCAGATACATTGTGTTCCGATGCGTTGTTCCCAGATGATGCGAAACCTTCGATCCGCCAGACTTCCATAAGGAACCTCCTATAACTCCGCGAAAAGGGACCTTCTCATACTTGCGTGAACAGGGACCTCTTCATACTTGCGCGAACGGGGACCTCTTCATACTTGCTTGAACAGGTACCTCTTCGTACTTGCGTGAAACGTTGCAGTTTAGAACCAATGCATCATCGCTTTCCAAGCCTCTTCGCCGTAATCGAGTACCGCTAAGCGAACCTGTACTTTTTCAGGCTGACCCGTCGGTCCATTGATGGATATGGTTTCCAGCGGTGGGAGGTCGGGGAACCCTGCCGTGTTTGGGACCGCATCTCCAGAAGCGATATCGATGAAGCACAGCGGTGGGAATAGAACGCACCACCAGTTTTGCCCTTGACCCTTGCCCAGTGTAATAACAAGTGCCTTGTACTCACCAGCTGGGTAGACCTGATTGCCATACAGTTTGGTCGGAAATGGGGCCTTGCCAACCATCGCCTTCACAGGGTAGGTAAAACCGTGTTGACGGGTTACCTTGAGTGCTATGGCGCGCAGTTTTGGCAGGGCAGCTGTCACTCGGGCCTGTGCCTCCGGTTCTGTCTTTGCACCGTGTACCAATTTGGCAACCTCTATGACAATCGCATTGCGGACATCGCGTTTCACGTTTTGGTCCTGCGTTGAGTCACTGTTTGCGATAATCCTCAGCCGAAACGCCTGCTGCGGGATGGGCGCATCATGCGGTGTTGCGACATCGTAAGCCTCAGTGGTCAGAATCGGCCCATTATTCGCTGATGAGTTACCGGTTTGTGTTGTCGTTAGTGATTGTGCCACAGCGCTTTGCGAGTTGCCAGTGTTGGCTCTGCTGCCTCCTTGCTGCGCAGTCAAGCCTGGCCCGCCTATGCCCAACATCGCTCTGGCAACTGCCGTCACACATACGACTCCAACCACGAACACTGCCAACCGTTTTCCGACACTCATCAGCGACCCCTCCTACCATTTCTAGTAGGAAGTTTGGCCACAGATTGCTAGATTTAAACGCAGGCTCACGAAAATACGGATCACGTGCTGTGCGAAGCACGGTGGTTGGCGAATGAACTTTGCTCCCCTGTTGGGGGTTCGTAGGTCCATACGGCAGAGAGCTACACAAAGGAGGGCACGAGTGCAAGCATGCGAGAATGCGAGAATGTCAGGATGTCACGATTGCAGGGTTTGGCGCCGACGGCCAGGTAAGTCAGAGGCTCCTCATGTACGTTAAACAACCCCGAACGGCCATAATGGTCTCTATTCTCCAGGCATACCCATTGGGGTATGTTGATTTAAGGGAATATTTTTCCCTTGTCCGTACTAATTCAGAAGACGCGCTTGAAATAACGAACCGAACTTCCTTTGTTACCTGATACACTGCCGATTTGATTCAGTTATGAGGGGACAGGGGAAATTTTGTACTCTATCCAACGCTGAACTTTGATTTTCGGGTGATCAACGAACTTTTCTTCCCTTATTCAACCATCTGGGGCACCCTTGCTGAGGCACCCTCGCGTGAGGCACCTTTCAACCATCTGGGGCACCCTTGCTGAGGCACCCTTGCTGAGGCACCCTTGCTGAGGCACCCTTGCTGAGGCACCCTTGCTGAGGCACCCTTCACATCCACTCTGTCAATGCCCTTTGAACAGTCTGTCTGACCGTGTCAGCCATCCCCACGGACTCCCTTCACGATCCGCTCAATCCCTTGTAAGTCTTTCAGGATTTTGAAATCCCAACTCCTGAAATCGGCTCCACCTGTTCCGTGGACAAACAGGTCTCGGACCGCAGGTGCCTGACCTGCTCCGACTTCAAGAAAGATAGCTGCCGGGCCGTCTGCAAAGATCCCATCACCCAACGACGCCAGCCCCCTGTAAAAATCGAGACCGTCTGGGCCCCCGTCAAGGGCTAAGCGTGGTTCGTGATCGCGTACGTCCATCGCCAATTCCTCGATATCCTGTGAAGGAATGTACGGTGGGTTGCTGACAACAATCTGGCCCGAGAAATCACGCAGCCAGTTAATGCCGTCGGCATGTACAAACGATACAGGCGCGTCATGGACCTGTGCGTTGCCGCGGGCAATCCGGAGAGCATCCATCGAAAGGTCAATCGCATAGACGTCGACACCCGGACACTCCAAGGCGACGGTCACAGCGATGGCTCCGCTTCCTGTGCCGATATCCGCCACCCGCAGATGGTCGCTGTATGCTCCTCCTGTCAGGCCGTGCACGTTCCCTCGATGTACGTCGTGGATATATGTAACGACGGCCTCAACGAGTAATTCTGTCTCCGGCCGCGGGATGAGACAACCCGGTTCAACGTGAAACCATCGTCCGTAAAAGGGTGCCTCGCCAATGATGTACTGGATGGGCTCCCCAGCGGATCGGCGCTTCACTGCCTCAAAAAAGCGTTTTGCAGCGTCTGCCGGAAGCGGATCCCCAAGTGACATCAGCATCTTTGTCGGAGTCCATCCGAGCACCGATTGAAGAAGCCATTCCGCCTCACCGCGTGCTATCTGCAAAGCATCCGCAACGGAAACAGGCCCGCCTTGTGACGGACCTGAGGACTCCAATAACTTGTTTAGCGCAACTTGCAGAGCTTGCCCGACTCTCTGTACGTCGTCCATCCCGTCGTCCATCCCGTCGTCCATCCCGTCGTCCATCCCGTCGTCCATCCCGTCGTCCATCATGCCTCCGCCGCGGTCAGCAATTCCGATCTCTCAGCTACGATGAGACTCTGGATGAGTTCATCGAGATCGCCATCGAGGACTTCTTCGATCCGATGCGTTGTAAACCCAATCCGATGATCCGTCACCCGGCTCTGCGGGAAGTTGTAGGTTCGGATGCGCTCGCTTCTATCGCCTGTGCCGACCTGGCTCTTGCGGTTGGCGTCGAGTTCGGCCTTCTGCTCCATCTCGTACTTCTCGTACAAACGAGCGCGCAGGACCTTCATCGCCTTGTCTTTGTTCTTCAGCTGCGACTTTTCGTCTTGACACGACACCACGATACCGGTCGGTAAGTGCGTTAAGCGAACCGCAGACTGAGTCGTGTTGACACTCTGTCCGCCTGGTCCAGTTGCGCAGAAGAGATCAATGCGAACGTCTTTATCCTGGATATCGATCTCGATGTCCTCCACCTCAGGCATCACTGCCACGGTGACAGTGGAGGTGTGGATACGTCCGCCCGACTCCGTCACCGGGACACGCTGCACCCGGTGCGTTCCGCTCTCAAACTTCAGCTTGCTGTAGGCACCCTTACCGAGGATCGACATGACGACCTGACGGAACCCATCAATATCCGTGTAGTTGGCATCAATAATCTCCGTCTTCCAGCCACTGCGTTCCGCATAACGCGAATACATACGGAGCAGGCGTGCGGCAAACAAGGCTGCCTCTTCGCCGCCTGCAGCCGCGCGGATTTCGAGGAAGACGTTTTTGTCGTCGTTCGGATCCTTCGGCAACAGGAGCACTTGCAGTTCCTGCTGCAACCGCTCAATCTCCTTGGAGCTCTCGTCAATCTCCTGCTTCACGAAGTCGCGCATTTCATCGTCGAGTTTCTCCTGCAGCATCTCTTTCGCTTCGGCGATCCGCTGCTGCGCTTGCTTGTATGCTTGGTAGGCCTCGACCGTCTCGCTCAGGTCAGACTGCTCTTTAGAGTATTTTTTCAGTTTTTCTGGGTCGCTGACGATGTCTGGATCGCACAGCCAGTTCCCCAACTGGTTGTATCTGTCCAGAATGGATTCTAAACGGTCGAACATGGCCGACACCTCATTATCTTCATCATCTATCATTTTAAAAAAACATGTATCTGCGACGCACCTGTCATTTACAAAAAAGCATCTGTCGGTTGCACAAAGCATCTATCCGTTACAAAAAGCCAAGTCAGAACCCTTCGAGACCGACGGTGACAGCTGTCTCGACAGCAACCCCGATACGCGCGAAAGTCCTGCTTGGCTTTGAAAGGTCTGTTTAAAGAAACCTCGGGTCTTAAACTGAAGCCAGGCAGACGACTGCCTGGCCTCGTCAATTCCTTTGTTATTCCTGGTTCTGTGATGCGAGTCCGTACTTCTTGTTGAACTTCTCTACACGTCCGCCTACATCGAGGAACTTCTGTCGACCCGTGAAGAATGGGTGGCAGTTAGAGCAAACTTCAACACGAAGGTTCTCCTTAGTGGATCCGGTCTCGTATGTTGCACCACAGGCACAGGTGACTGTTGTTGCATGGTACTCCGGATGGATTCCGGTCTTCATGAAAATCACCTCGCTTTAATGGATACATAAGACACTGCGAACCATTATAACACCATAAAAGCGAGTTGTCATCTTCCTTTTTACAATGGGTAAATTTATCTCGGCTTGGATTTGCAGGGAGTTGCTTGGGCGCGGGACAGGAGAAGGGAGGAGTGATTGACGTTGTCACTTGAGCTTGATGCCAGGCCCTAAAAACCCTGACCTGTTGCGCTCAACACCATCTCGTTTCTACCCTTATGCCTTTTTCTCTTTATGCTGTATCTCGAGTCCTGCGAGGAATTCTTCATTCGTCTTATAATGTTTGAACTTACGAATAAACAGTTCCGTGAAGTCCTGGTTGTCACCCATGGATTTACGGATCGCCCATACCTTGTCGAGCACAGGTTTTGGTAACAGCATCTCTTCACGCCGTGTCCCCGAACGTCGAATATCGAGCGAAGGAAAGACGCGTTTTTCTGCAAGTCTTCTGTCGAGGTGCAGCTCCAAGTTGCCGGTGCCTTTAAATTCTTCGTAAATGACGTCATCCATACGCGATCCGGTGTCAATCAGCGCCGTTGCCAGAATGGTCAAGCTGCCGCCTTCCTCAACTTTACGCGCAGCACCAAAGAAGCGCTTTGGGCGGTGGAATGCAGCGGGATCGATACCGCCAGACAATGTCCGTCCACTCGGCGGAACAACCAGGTTATACGCTCTGGCCAAACGTGTGATACTGTCCAACAAGATGATGACATCTCGCTTATGCTCGACAAGTCTGAGTGCACGCTCCAATACCAACTCAGCAACCTTAATGTGATTCTCAGGCACTTCGTCGAATGTAGAGGCGATTACCTCACCCTTGACGGACCGCTGCATATCGGTGACTTCTTCAGGACGTTCGTCAATCAGGAGAACAATCAGCGTGGCTTCAGGATAGTTCGTAGTGATAGCTGTGGCGATTTCCTTCAGTAAAACGGTCTTGCCTGCTTTGGGTGGTGCGACGATGAGACCGCGTTGACCAAAACCGATCGGGGCAAATAAATCAATGAGTCTTGTTGCTACCCGTTCTGGTGTTGTCTCTGTAACCATGTGAACTTCAGGAAACAAAGGTGTTAACGCGGGGAAATGCAATCTTTCCATTGCTTCTTGCGGGCTTACACCGTTGACGGCTTCGACGTGCAACAGGCCGAAATATCGTTCGTTGTCTTTGGGTGGGCGAACCTTACCGGAAACAACGTCACCTGTTCTGAGATCAAAGCGTCGAATCTGTGAAGCTGCAACGTAGATGTCTTCTGCGCTGGGAAGATAACCAATCGGTCTGAGGAATCCAAAGCCGTCCTGCATGATTTCGAGGACACCCTCGGCAAACATCAACCCGTCTTTCTCCGCTTGGGCACGTAGGATAGCAAAAATGAGTTCGCGTTTCTTCATGTTCCCGTAATACGGAATTTGGTATTCCTTTGCATACTGATACAACTCTGTCAGTTTTTTTGATTCTAGTTCTTTAATGTCCAATAAGCGTCCCCCACATTCTTAACGCACCCTTCACAGCAAGCAGTAAATCGCTTGCATTATATCATGTTTACCCGCGTAATCCTATTCTATGCCGTCACGAAGTGGATCGCCGCACGAATTTTCATTCAGGATTCCCTCTTAAAAGATTAGTGAGGCTCAAAGGGGAGGTAATTCCCGGGGCTTTTGATACCCTTTGACGCATTTTAGTGCGGCTCCGTTTAGTGCGGCTTCGTTTAGTGCGGCTTCGTTCGCTGCGGCTCCGTTTAGTGCGGCTCCGTTCGCTGCGCTATCCGGAGGGGGCACTTGCAGGACGAGGAGACCCTGACGCAGGCGCCCCAGCGCCAATGCCGATTGAAACCCTCCGCTGGATAGGAAGGGCTATGGATTTGGGACCCCCCGCTGCGCAAAAGTGTGTTACAAAGACGATGAGCCTGCCATACTGAGCGTGCCGTCAGTCACACCTGGTTTACGGGTCAGATCGTGCACGGCTTCGATGAACCGAACTGTGCCTGTTTTCGCCCGCATGACGATGGAATGGGTACGGGCCCGGGACTTGCCGATCATGCGCACACCCCGAAGCAATTCACCATCCGTAACACCGGTTGCAGCAAAGATGGCATCGTCGCCTTGAACGAGATCGTCCATATATAAAACGCGACTCACATCATCAATGCCCATTTCCCGGCAACGAAGCATCTGGGCTTCATCTTCCGGCAGGAGTCGTCCTTGCATTTCACCACCGAGGCACTTGAGGGCTGCGGCGGAGAGGACGCCTTCGGGAGCGCCACCGGATCCAAACAGAATGTCAACACCGGTATCTTCAAATGCTGTGTTGAGTGCTGCGGCCACGTCGCCATCTGAGATGAGGCGAATACGTGCTCCTGCCGCACGGACTTGTTCGATGATATGTGCGTGGCGGGGACGGTCAAGGATAACAGCAACCACATCCTGAACGTCTTTGTCCGTGGCCTTTGCGACGGCCTTCAGATTCTCTTCAATGGTGGCATCGAGATGAATTTTGCCTTTCGCACGGGGTCCCACGGCGATCTTGTCCATATACATATCCGGCGCATGAAGCAGCGTGCCACGGGGCGCTACAGCTACCACAGACATCGCGTTCCACGTACCTTTGGCGAGGATGTTGGTGCCCTCGAGCGGATCGACAGCGACGTCTACACGCGGTTCCGATCCGGTCCCGAGTTTCTCCCCGATATAGAGCATCGGCGCTTCATCCATCTCACCCTCACCGATCACAACAATACCGTCCATCTGCACCGTATCGAACATGCGTCGCATGGCGGTGGTCGCGGCGTCATCCGCTTCCATCTTGCGACCGCGCCCCATCCAACGCGCGCAGTTTAGTGCAGCCATCTCCGTGACACGTGCAATTTCAAGTGCCAGTTCTCTGTCCACGGTCATGTCCCCCTCTGATGATTGAAAACCCGTATATACTTTTCGATTTAATAATATAACACATTTATCAATATGTGACACAACATAGTACAGGCAATATTGGCGGATTTCCGGACTTCCGAATTTCAGACCGCCAGCGCTGCGATGGTCCAAACCTGGGAACCTTCAGGCTTGCGGACCTTCAGGCTCGCGAACCTTCAGGCTTGCGGACCTCTAGGTTTACCGACGTCCAGGCTTGCGGACCTCCAAACCTGCGAACCTTCAGGCTTGCGGACCTCTAGGCTTGCGGACCTCTAGGCTTGCGGACCTCTAGGCTTGCGAACCTTCAGACTTGCGAACCTTCAGACTTGCGAACCTTCAGGCTCGCGGAGCTCTAGGCTCGCGGGACGGTGAGACGAGCCCAATCCACTGCAAAGTGATATCTGCTCTCTCCTCGTCCCAACGGTGTGATATATTTTTGGAAACCGCGTTAAACAAGGAGATGCTCGTATGGAGACCTCGCTAGAAGCCCTGCTGAATCCGCAGGTGAAGGATATCCAAATTTCCGGGATCCGGCGTTTGTTCAACTTGATCCCCAACCATCCTGGAGCGCTGTCGCTCACGATTGGGCAGCCGGATTTCCCCACACCGGATCATGTGAAGGAAGCTGCCAAACGAGCTATCGACGAAAATCAGACGACGTACACCCATAACGCTGGCACGATTGAGGTACGCCGTGCGGCGAGCTATTTTGTTGAGCAAAGATACGGCCTTCGCTACCGGGCCGAGGACGAGATTATCACAACCAATGGTGTCAGTGAGGCGATTGACATCGTACTGCGCGCGATTCTCGAGCCAGGATGCGAAGTCGTTCTCCCAGGGCCTGTGTATCCTGCGTATGAGCCGCTTATCCGCATGGCACTCGCCCATCCTGTCTACGTGGATACACGGGACTCGGATTTCATCCTGACCGCAGAGAAACTGGAGCGGCACCTGACAGACCGAACGCGTTGTGTGATTCTCCCGTATCCGTCTAACCCGACCGGGTGCACCCTGCCGGCAGATGAACTACGTCGGATAGCTGATCTGCTGAGGGACAAGAACCTGTTTATCATCTCGGACGAAATCTACAGCGAACTGGTGTATGAAGGGGAACATCAATCGATTGCGACCTTCCCTGGGATGAGAGAGAAGACCATTGTGGTGAACGGATTATCAAAGTCGCACGCCATGACCGGATGGCGCATCGGGTTTACGTTTGCCCCGGCTTACATATCGAATCAGATGCTAAAGGTGCATCAATACAACGCCACCTGTGCGAGCAGCGTCAGCCAAGCTGCAGCCCTCGAAGCACTCACAAACGGCATCGATGATGCGAGTGAAATGCGGAAGGTGTATCGGGATCGGCGTGATTATGTATGCGACAGGCTCGAGCAAATGGGGCTTGAGGTCACAAGACCGAGCGGGGCATTCTATGTGTTCCCGTCGATCTCGAAGTTTGGGTTGTCATCGTGGGATTTCGCAGTCCGGATGTTGGCCGAGGCGCTCGTTGCTGTGGTCCCTGGGACCGCCTTCTCAGAGACTGGCGAAGGGCACGTCAGAATCTCGTATGCCGTCTTCATAGAGACCTTGGCGGAAGGCCTGAACCGGATGGAGCGGTTTGTGAAGTCGCTGGGGTGATTATGGTGGGCGTGGTAGGGCCCCGGGGTGGTGGTGACGGGGCGCCGGGGTGGGAGCAGGACGGGAGCAGGACGGGAGCAGGGGGGAACGGTGGCCTTAGCGGAACTCTGTTCCTTTAAAACGCCCGGACATCGCTGCGCGGCCAGTCGATTGACGGTCCGGTCACCTGATGTACTGGCCCTGAAGTCACAACTTAGTGCAGAGCACACGCTGTAAGGGAAGGTTTGTTCGTTGTTGACTGATTTCGGGCAGTCTGGCGACTTTTAGAGGAGAAAACTTCCGCTATGGGGCTTCAGGTCGGCAAAATAGCCCCGACAGCGAGCCATAAGGGAAAATTTGTTTGCTGTTTAAGCTGACGGTGGCTTGAAATCCGGATTAAGAGACAAATGGTACGTTATTCAGCGCATTCCAGGTTGTTTAGAGCATTTAATATGGAGAGGCAGGCCGGAGGCCTGCCTTCCTCATTTCATTGGTTCGAACAAGCCCTACAAGCCCTACAAGCCTCGCTCGCACTTCCACTCGATGTAACGGGTGATAAGTCCGACAGCCACTTCAATGGCTCCTTCATTCGGCTCAATTTTACTGTGATGTAGTCCGTACGGTGTATCGACTCCGAGCCAAAACATGAATCCTGGAATTTTAGCGAGGAAATCGCCGAAATCTTCCCCCGTCATCGCAGGCCCGCATTCAACCAACTCGACTGAGAGCTGGCCGCCGGTGTCTGTTACCCCGCGTGCCTGGCGTATGGCTTGCGCTTCGGCCTTTTGTTCTGCCTGCGCCTGATGCCGCTCGCCTAACCCATCTAACGCACCCATCCCCTGCACGAACTCCATAAACTCCTGCGTCAGACCGCTGTCGTTCCAGACCTGTGTGTAGTTGGCGCCGTAATCAATGGTCGCTTTACACTCAAACCCAACCTCAATGCCCTTGACCAGCGCTTCAATGCGTGCCTTGACGGCCTTCATTGCAGTCATGGACATCGTTCGAATGGTACCTTCGAGGCGCGCTGTTTCGGCGATGATGTTTTGCTTCGTACCCCCGGTGAGCTTCCCGATGGTGACGACGGCGGAGTCGAGCGGATCGACATTGCGGGAAACGATGCTCTGCAGTTGCGTGATCAGATGGGCACCAGCAACAATCATGTCTCGGGTCCGATGCGGGTAGGCCGCATGGCCGCCGAGGCCGACGAGATCGATGAAAAGCTCCGACGTGTTCGCGAACAACAGGCCTTCGCGAGTGGCAATCGTACCAACAGGGTACTCAGGTGCGATATGAAGCGCGAGCATCATGTCCGGCCGCCAGAGGTTGAACTCATCGCTCACAAGCATCGGTTTGGCGCCCCCAGGGCCCTCTTCCGCAGGTTGAAACACCATCAGCAGGTTTTGCTTCGGCGGATGAACTGCGAAGTGGCGTAAGACGCCGAGCGCGATCGACATGTGCATGTCGTGCCCGCACGCGTGCATAAAGCCGGGATGGGTAGACTTGAAGTCATACGAAGTCTCTTCGACAATCGGCAAGCCATCGATGTCTGTCCGATAACCAATGGTGAATCCCGCTCCACCCGCCGCGCCAACAGTCCCAGCTCCAGCCCCGGCCTCAGCCCCCGCTCCAGCCCCGGCCTCAGCGCCAGCTCCAGCGCCAGCTCCAACAGTCCCCACGTCAGCCCCGGCCCCGGCCTCAGCTCCGGCGCCAGCAGCCTCCGTGCCGCGCACCATGACTAACACGCCCGTGCGCCAGGTCTTGACCTCGATGTTGTCCTGCGGGAGGGTAGAGATCCATGCCAGCAGTTGCGCTTGCGTTTCAAACTCCTCATAGCCAGGCTCAGGGATCTCATGAAGCCGCCGACGAATTTGGGTTAACGTCAGACCGTCGTACACCTGTACGTCCTGCATTAGAGTTGCCTCAGTTCCTGCTTGATCTCGATTTTCGACTGCGTCTTGCTGTCGATCTGCTTAATCACGCGGGCCGGGACGCCAGCGACAACAACGTTTTCCGGCACGTCTTCGATCACGATGGCACCCGCCGCCACAACCGATCCCTTGCCAACTCGGACACCCTCTAGAATGACGGCGTTCGCCCCGACCAAAACGTTATCCTCAATCACAACCGGCTTAGCCGATGGCGGCTCTACGACGCCGGCGACGACCGAGCCTGCACCGATGTGACAGTTCTTCCCGATGATGCCGCGACCGCCGACGACCGCGTTCATGTCGATCATCGTGCCTTCGCCAATGACAGCTCCGATGTTGATGGAAGCCCCCATCATGATGACTGCGTTGTTGCCGATCTCGACCTGATCGCGAATGATTGCCCCCGGCTCAATGCGGGCGTGGATGCCCTTGAGGTCGAGGAGCGGGATCGCCGAATTGCGACGGTCATTCTCAATCACCATATCCTCAATCGCGTCTGCGTGGGCTTCGAGGACGGGTTGCAAGTCTTTCCACTCGCCAAAGACAACACCCGTAGAATCGTTGATGAACGTATGTATGCTCTCGCCAAACTGAATCTCACTCAGACGGCCCTTTAAGTACACCTTGACGGGCGTCTTCTTTTCGCTTGATCGAATAAACTCAATAATTTGCTCCGCGTCCACGATCCGGTTATCCCCTTCCAAGACTAAACTAAAATGTAGCCCGCGGCCGTTGGCACGCGGGCACGATGATTTACCCGGAAAAGCTGTTCATTGTAGTCCATGCCAGACGACATCTGAGCCGCCGATGCCACAGACGCATGGGCGTGTCAGCAGGCCTGCCACCGACCCCAGTGAGCCTGGTCATCCGGCCTGCGACTGAAGGTGAGCCCAAACACATACGCTACTCTGCTTACTTCTTGTTTGCGACCGTGCTCCAATCCGCCAAGAAGCGTTCAATACCTTGGTCGGTGAGTGGGTGCTTCGTCATCTTATCGAGGACACTGTACGGGCAGGTGGCAATATGCGCGCCAGCCAAAGCAGCCTGAGTCACGTGCATTGGGTGTCGGATACTTGCCGCGATGATCTCAGTGTCGATCCCATGGATGTCAAAGATGGTGCTGATGTCGCGGATCAATTCCACGCCGTCATAGCTGATATCATCGAGACGGCCAATGAACGGGCTGACAAACGATGCACCCGCCCGCGCTGCCAACAGTGCCTGGTTCGCGCTGAAGACCAACGTAACATTGGTGCGGATGCCCTTCTGTGCGAAGCGGTGCACAGCCTTCAGGCCTTCCGATGTCATCGGCACCTTGACGACGATGTTTTTGTGCATCGCGGCATACTTTTCGCCTTCCTCAACCATGCCATCTGCATCCAGGCTAATGACCTCAGCGCTGATGGGTCCGTCGACAATCTCCAGGATCTCTTTCAAGACCTGCACAAAGTCACGGCCTTCTTTTGCGACTAAGCTTGGGTTCGTCGTGACACCAGCCAAAATTCCCATTTCTGCGGCATCCTTGATTTCCGAGACATTCGCTGTGTCGATAAACAGTTTCACTTGGCTCCACCCCTATATTTTTATATTTCGAACAAGCACTCCCGCTACATTCTAAGGACCGTCTCGTGGTGTCCAAAACGTCTACAGGCCAAATCGCATGATCTGACCTGTCATCGGAGTTGTTTCCACGAAGGAGTTGTTCCCACAAAGGAGTTGTGCCCACGAACGGTTTTATGCTTTTCGCGGAATACCAAGCAGTGCTCGTGCTTCGTCTGGTGTGGCCACAGGCCGATCTAGCTCAGCTGCAATTCGTGCCACACGTTCGACCAACTGCGCATTGCTGATCGCAAGTTCTCCTTTACGATAATAGATATTATCCTCAAATCCAACCCGTACATGCCCGCCAAGTGGAATTGCAAGCGCTGCCATCGGCAATTGGTGCCTGCCAATTCCTGCAACTGACCAACTTGCGCCCGCAGGAATGGATTCCATTAGGAACAACAGGTTCTTCGCACTCGCCGGAAGTGCGCCCGGAACCCCCAGCACAAAGTCGAAATGAAACGGTGGTTCAACAAGGCCAAGCTTTGCTAAATTCATTGCATTCGCGATCATTCCAGAATCAAAAATCTCGAATTCCGGGCGGACCCCCCGCTTCTGAAACTCCGAGGCAAACCGTTCGAGCAGTTCTGGACTGTTCCAAAACACCTCTTTACCGAAGTTGACCGTCCCGCACGTGAGCGTTGCCATCTCCGGAGCCAGTTCAATGGGTTGCAGGCGTTCCTCAGGTGTCATCCAAACGGCTCCGCCAGTTGACACCTGCACAATAATGTCCGTTTTCTCGCGAATGGCTTCAATCGTCTCGCGAAACCGCTCCTTATCCTGAGTCGGCCTCGCATCGTCCGTGCGTACATGAAGATGGCAGATGCTCGCGCCTGCGTCCCGGCAAGCCTTTGCTGCATCCGCAATCTGTTCCGGCGTGATGGGGAGGTTTGGCTGATCCGATGGCATTGTCTCCGCCCCAACCATCGCCGCTGTGATGATGAGCTTATCCGTATCACTCACCGCCTTGTCGTCACTTTATGAGACCTTTCACTTGGCCCTTTGCTGTTCAAATCACGCCTGGGCAAGGCATAGTGAAATCAGTGGTCGATCCGTTGTTTATCCAGCGGCACAACACAGGTGCCACTGGCGTATGTAACAAGCACTGGCGGGTCGAGGGCATTGGCAGCGGAGGGGACAGCGGGATCGATATTGGCCTCAATCACCTTCATCGCCACAAATTCCATTCGCCGAGATGTTCGACCAACCTTCGTGATGCGGCCCTTCGCTTCAATGTAATCCCCGGCATACACAGGTGCCTTAAACTCCACACAGTCGTATGCCACAAAAAGTCCTTCATCTCCGTCATGACGAATCAAAAGCTCAGTCGCGACATCGCCAAACAGGCCCAGCATTCGGGCACCATCAACAAGGCGACCCCCATAATGTGCATCGTGTTCGCTCATCCGCAACCGAATGGTAACTTCCCAACTGCCGTCTAGTCTGCCTTCATCCATCATTCGTACACCCCCAGCAGGGTACTCATCTTGGTGTTGCTCAATTATTGCAGTTGTGCCCGTACAGCCTGACGCAACTCGTCGATGTCGAAAGGCTTGGTGAAGTGGGCCAAGGCCCCCATCTCCATGGCTTCCTGAATGAGATCGAGTTCGCCATAAGCTGTCATCATGATGACCTTGGTGTCTACCTCCATCTTGCGGATATTTCGTAGAATTTCAAGGCCATCCATGCCCGGAATCTTCATGTCCAGCAAAATTAGATCTGGTTTGTCGGCCTTGACCAACTCTAACGCTTTTTGGCCATTGGGTGCTTGGGACACGGTGTAACCCTCTTGTGACAGTACCTCTTGCAGTAGTACACGGATGCCAAATTGATCGTCAACAATCAGTACTTTCTTCTCCAAGCTGTCTCCTCCTTTGGAGCCGTTCCATGGTCAGTGAGTTGCTCATGGTCAAACGGGCTGCTGGTTTGTATGCGGTATCACAGACAGTTAGTGTGATGCTGAAGCGCGTTGTGGTGCAGTTCAGCGCTCTCGATAAATGCCTCTGGAAACATTTAAGCACGAGTGAAACGTATTGATGCAAGTCTGTACCGCCGTCTTGTATATCTTTCGCTAAAAGTTCGTAATTCTCCTGCCGGCGAGCCGGCCCCCGCGCTTCACACGCAATGTTTGGAAGACGCATGAAAAAACCATTGCACATAGAAAACGGGAGCCTCGGCTCCCGTTTTCGTATCGAATCATCTTCTGTTGAGATTGCTCACGCCGTTGATTAAAAATTGCTTTTATCGAGAAATGCCGTTTATTGAAACGCCTGGGTTATCGAGCAGTCTGGTGTAAATGACCCTGCTGATAAGCGAGTGCGTGCGCAACAAAGTCACGGAACAGCGGCTGTGCACGGTTCGGGCGGGACGTGAACTCCGGATGGAACTGCACGGCAACATACCACGGATGTTCCTTCTGAGCCACCTCAACCATCTCAACCAAGCGGCCATCCGGTGATGTCCCACTGATGATGAGACCCGCGTCAACGAGTTGTTCGCGGTAGTCATTGTTGAATTCAAAGCGATGACGGTGGCGCTCGACAATCGAGTCCTTACCATAGGCCTCAGCTGCATGCGTGCCTGGTACGACACTGCATTCGTACCCGCCAAGGCGCATCGTGCCACCCTTTTCCTCGACGAACTTCTGCTCAGGCAGCAGGTCGATGACCGGATAGGATGTTTCCGGATCAAACTCGCTGCTGTGCGCGCCCTGCATTTGCGCAACGTGACGAGCGAACTCAACCACGGCGATTTGCATGCCGAGACAAATTCCGAAGTACGGAATCTTGTGTTCACGGGCGTATTTGGCAGCGATGATTTTGCCTTCAATACCGCGATCGCCAAAACCGCCAGGCACGAGAATACCATCCACCCCGCAGAGAAGTTCTTCCACATTCTCTGCAGTCACATCTTCGGATTGCACCCAGAGAATGTCCACTGATGTGTCACTTTCATAGCCGCCGTGCTGGAGCGCCGCTGCCACACTTGCGTAAGCGTCCTGGAGGGCGACGTATTTGCCGACTACTGCAATCCGGACTTGGTGTTGCAAGGTCTTGATGCGGTTAATCATCTTGCACCACTCAGTCATATCCGGCTGAGGTGCCTCAAGTTTCAGATGACGAAGTACAGTGTCATCGAAGCCTTGTTCACGGAGGAGCAACGGCACTTCATACAGCACCTCGGCATCCCTGGCTTCAACCACGGAATCTATATCTGTATCGCAGAAGAGCGCAATCTTGCGCTTTACATCCAGACTCAAAGGAACTTCGGTACGACAGACAATGATATGAGGATTAATACCAATACTGCGCAGTTCCGCAACCGAGTGTTGCGTTGGTTTGGTCTTTACTTCACCGCTGACAGAGAGGTACGGAATCAAGGTGACATGAATGTAGAGCACATTGTCACGGCCGACTTCGCTTTTCATCTCGCGGATGGCTTCAAGAAATGGCAGACTCTCAATGTCGCCTACCGTACCGCCGATCTCGGTGATGACGAAGTCCGTTTCTGGTGTTGCAGCCTGCAGAATGCGATCCTTAATCTCATTGGTAATATGAGGTATAACCTGTACGGTTCCACCTAAGTAATCACCGCGGCGTTCTTTCGTGATGACAGACCAGTAGATTCTGCCGCTCGTCACGTTGTTGTCTTGCGTCAGCTCGTTGTCGATAAATCTCTCGTAGTGACCAAGATCAAGGTCAGTCTCTGCACCGTCGACGGTGACAAACACTTCACCATGCTGATACGGACTCATCGTCCCTGGATCAACATTGATGTACGGATCGAATTTCTGTATCGTTACCCGGAATCCCCGGTTCTTTAAAATCCGCCCAAGAGACGCAGCTGTAATTCCCTTGCCGAGCCCCGAGACTACACCACCGGTGACAAAGATAAACTTGGACATCTGTGCTCCTCCTCGTCAATTCCAAACCAAAGACCGCACAAAAACAGCGTTCTGGAGGACCCAGAACGCAAGTTTTGTTCGTTCGCCCCAATTACTATACCACAGATGGTGTGGGACGAGTAGACATTACCGATCGTCATCCTCATCATCTGGATTGGAGTCATCAAGCTCGTCGTCAGGATAGGGTTCATCATCGCTTTCATCCGCGAAGTCGGAATCCTCTATATCCTCTTCGACATCACTGTCTTCATCACCATCGAAGTCGTCGTCGGCGTCTTCGGTGTCGTCATTTTCATCGAAATCGTCGTCGCTGTTGAGCTTATCGTAGTCATCGCCGTCTTCGGTGTCGTCTTCCGCCTCGCCGATTTCAGCAATGCTGTCCTCTTCTTCGTCATAATCATCGAGTAACTCATCATCATCACTGAAGGCGTCGCCGCTGCTGCGAACGAAACGCTTGCTCGACTGCGGACGTTCGTTGGCCTTCTCAACCGGGTACCAGCGTCTCAGGCCCCAGACATTCTGTCCGAGGTGAATAAACCGACCATCAATGTTGATTTCCGTGTACAGTCGTGCAATGACGTCCATCGCTTCTTCTTCAGTCATGCCGCGAAGTGTACGGATTTCTTCCATGATGTCACGGAAGTAAATCGGTTCTTTCTTGGCTTTTAACAGTTCGTATGCAATCTCCACCAGAGGTAATTGCTGAATTTCGTCAGCACTCTTAGAAAGTGAAGCTGTCATGAGATACCCTCCCTCAGACCAGGTACAAAACCCGCCGTGGCAAATAAGAAGGATTATAGCACACGGCCTGCACAATATGGAAACTCGCGCGTCCATCGTACACGATGTCCACCCTGATGGCAACGCATGAGAGGCCCATTTTCAATCCTGACAGCAACGCACGAGAGGCTATTTTTACCCACAACGTCTGAAAGTCGACCGAGATTGAATCGGCTATTCTGCGTCTCGTCCAAGATTCGTCAACCACGGCAGGTCGACAAGCAGCTCATCGAGGGCCCGGTACGGATCAAGTTGTGTTTCATCCTCCAAGATTCGTTGCCAACGTAAATCGGTGTCTGCGCGGTCTTCCACATACCTCGATAGGTGTCCTTGCAAGAGTTGCAGCGTCTCTCGCTTGTGCCGTTCTTTGCGTCGCGCCTTCCAAAACCCGCTTGTTTTGAGATGATGTCGATGGCTTTCGAACGCTGTCCACATCTCAGGAATGCCTTCTCCGTGCGCCGCCTTGGTCCGAACAATCGGGGGCTGCCAATCCTCACGAAAAGAGGACTTGTCCATCAACATCATCTGAATCTCACGCACAAGGGCCTCAGCACCAGGCAGGTCAAACTTGTTGACGACAAACACATCCGCGATTTCCATAATGCCAGATTTGGCAGTCTGCACACCGTCCCCCGCACCAGGCGTGAGCACCAGTGCAATTGTATCCGCCACGGACATGACGTCGAGCTCGGCCTGTCCAACGCCGACGGTCTCGAGCAAAACCACATCGCAACCGAAGGCTTCGAACACATACAGCATCTCCCGGGATCCCTTGGCGAGGCCCCCAAGCGTCCCGCGGCTGCCCATACTTCGGATATACACGCCCTTGTCTTCGCTGTGTCTCGTCATCCGCACCCGGTCGCCGAGGAGTGCGCCGCCAGTGAAGGGGCTCGACGGATCGACAGCCAATACGCCAACGGAGAGACCAAGACCGCGCAGGTGCGCAATCAATCCGTCGACCAAGGAACTCTTGCCGGCCCCGGGCGATCCGGTGATCCCCACCAGATGCGCTCGCCCGGAATAGGGGTAGAGACCCTGCAGCAATTGACGTTTCTCCGGATGGTCATTTTCAACGAGCGTCATCGCTCTTGCGACCGCGCGAATGTCGCCCCGCAAAATGCGCGACACCAATGGATGCAAAGCGTCCACCTCCACGAAGCGATAGTCACCGCCGGAATCATTACCCCGTAAGGCCGTTGTTGTGATCATGTCGGACCAGGTGGACCGACATGCGGACCCATCTGACCCCACGTCAGCCCTGGAGGACCAGGTGGACCAGGTGGACCAACATCGGGATCGACCGTCACAATCCTTACTTTTGCTGTGTCAGGATGTGCCGAGCAATCACCATGCGTTGGATCTCGTTCGTACCCTCGTAAATCTGCGTGATTTTCGCATCACGCATCATCCGCTCAACCGGGTACTCCCGAATAAATCCGTAGCCGCCAAACACCTGCACCGCTTCGGTCGTCACTTCCATCGCGGTGTCGGAAGCAAACACCTTGCTCATGGCAGAGGCCTGTCCGTACGGCAGACCGCTCGACTCGAGCCAGGCCGCTTGGTACGTGAGGAGTCTCGACGCCTCAATCTTTGTGGCCATGTCGGCGAGTTTAAACTGAATCGCCTGCAGATCAGAGATAGGCTTGCCAAACTGTACGCGCTGCTTCGCGTAGTCTCGTGCCTGCTCAAACGCGCCTTGTGCGATACCGACCGCTTGTGCTGCAATGCCGTTGCGGCCGCCATCCAAGGTCATCATCGCGATCTTGAACCCGAACCCCTCGTCTCCCAAACGGTTTTCAACGGGAACGCGGCAGTCCTCAAAAATCAGCTCAACCGTTGTGGAAGCGCGGATGCCCATCTTCTTTTCTTTCTTGCCAATTGAGAAGCCCGGCATCCCTTTTTCTACGATAAACGCGGTGACACCGCGCGTTTTTTTCTCCGGTTCGGTGAGCGCGAAGACAACGTACACGTCTGCTGCACCACCGTTTGTGATAAACACCTTGCTGCCGTTGAGGACATAGTGGTCGCCATCCAGCTTCGCCGTAGTGCGCATGGCACCGGAGTCCGATCCAGACCCAGGCTCCGTCAACGCATAGGCACCGAGCCACTCGCCCTCTGCCATCTTGCGAAGATACTTCTGTTTCTGCTCTTCCGTGCCAAACTTATAGATCGGCCAGCCTGCCAAACTCGTGTGCGCCGACAGCACGACACCTGTCGAGGCACAGACGCGGGACAACTCTTCAACAGCAATGACGTAGGCAAGGAAGTCCATTCCAGCGCCGCCGTACTCCTCCGGCCAAGGGATACCCGTCAAGCCAAGTTCCGCCATTTTCTCAAACAGTCCGCGGTCAAAGTGTTCGGACTCGTCACGCTCTGCAGCCCCGGGGGCCACCTCGCGATCTGCAAAGTCGCGGACCAATCTGCGTAGTTGTTCGTGTTCTTGATCGAGTGTGAATTTCATTTCTATCAGCACGCTCCATTTCTATCGTTTGGTCGGATAAGCCAGGTCGACAGCGGCACGGTGCCCTGGCCGGCTAAATCGTCGGGACGTCGAGATGACGGGCGATCACGATCCGCTGAATCTGATTGGTTCCCTCATAAATCTGCGTAACCTTTGCATCACGCATATATCGTTCAACAGGATACTCTTTCACATATCCATAACCGCCGAACAGCTGCACAGCGTCCGTCGTGACTTGCATCGCAGTGTCGGTGGCAAAGACCTTTGCCATCGACGCTTCGCGGGCGCAGTCCCGGTCTTCCTCTTTGAGCTGCGCCGCGTGGTAAACGAGCCACCTTGCGGCTTGAATCTTGGTCGCCATATCTGCAACCATAAACTGTACACCCTGAAATTGAAAGACCTCTTGGCCGAATTGCTTGCGGCTGCGAACGTAGCGGTTGGCTGCGTCAAAGGCTGCCCGAGAAATGCCGAGTGCCTGCGCTGCAATGCCGATGCGACCGCCGTTCAGCAACCGCATGGCAATGACAAAGCCCTCGTTCTCCTGCCCAAGGCGGTTTTCCACGGGGACCTTAGCATCTTCGAAGTGAAGCTGCGCCGTTGCCGATCCGTTCAACCCCATCTTCCGCTCCTTTTTGCCGACGCGAAAGCCTGGTGTATCGCGATCGACAAGAAATGCAGTGATGCCGCGGTTGCCGCGCTTGGGGTCGGTGACTGCGAAGACACAATAGACGTCCGCCTCGCCGCCGTTGGTGATGAAGACTTTGTTGCCGTTCAGCACATAGTGGTCGCCGTCACGAACTGCGCGCGTGCGGATGCTCGCGGCGTCTGACCCGGCGTCCGGCTCTGTCAGTGCAAAGGCGCCGATGTACTCACCCGAGGTCAATTTCGGCAGATAGTGTTGTTTTTGTGCCTCGGTGCCGAAGTAGAGGATAGGAAACGATCCGACGGAGGTATGCACCGCCAGGATGACACCGAGCGTGGCAGAAGCGTAGGAAATCTCCTCAATCGCCAGCATGTAACTGACAAAATCGGCACCAACGCCGCCATACTCTTCCGGGATGGGCAATCCCATGAGGCCGAGTTCGCCCATCTGTTTGACGAGATCGCGCGGAAAAGAGTCCGTTTCGTCAATTTCCGCTGCGCGTGGCATGATCTCTTCCTTGGCAAATCGGCGCACAAGTTCGCGCATCTCACGTTGTTCCTGGGTCAGTTCGAAGTTCATGGCTCCGTCACCTCATTGCTGCTGTCCGTCATTGCTGCTGTCCGTCGGGCTTGGCACTGATCGCAAACTGCGGCTTGCGGCGCTCGACGAACGCAGTCATACCCTCGCGTTGCTCGTCACCCGCAAAGCACATCCCAAATCGTGCGGCCTCGTAAACGAGACCAGCTTCCAAACTGAGCTCAGCACCTTCATATACAGCACGCTTCACTCCCGCTAAAGCTGTGGGGCCTAGTTCAAGCAGTCTCGCAGCAATTTTGTGTCCGGCAGTGGTCAACTCGTCGAGGGGCACGACCTGCGTGACAAGACCAATGCGATACGCCTCTGCGGCATCGATCGAATCGCCTGTCAACAGGAGATGGAGTGCATTGCCCTGCCCAACAATCCGGGGCAATCGTTGACTGCCGCCAAAACCGGGGATGACCCCCAGTGTGACTTCCGGCTGCCCAAACTTTGTTCCTTCCGCCGCAATGCGGATGTCACAAGCCATCGCAAGCTCCATCCCACCGCCCAGTGCATATCCATGGACGAGTGCAATTGTCGGCGCTGCGAGCTGTTCAAGCCTTGAGAAGACCTGCTGACCCAGTCTTGCAAACGCTTCCGCCACAGGTGCAGAAAGGTCCTTCATCTGGGCAATGTCCGCGCCTGCTGCAAAAGCTCTGCCTGCACCCGTCAGAAGGACGACACGGATCTCGTCTTGTTGCTCCATTCGTTGCTCGATCTCGCCGAGCGCATCATTCAAGTCGGTCAGTAACTGTTGACTCAGTGCATTCAACTGTTTTTCACGCTTCAACGTCAAGGTTGCAATATGGTTTTCGACCTGAAGGTCGACAAGTTCACGGTTCGCCATTGCGTAAGATCACCTCACCAGAGAATCATTTGCTTAGGTTTCAACTGTACCGCTTAGATTCGAGAGTCCATAGCCCATGGTCCATGGCTTATGATCCATGGTTTATGGTTCATGGGGTGGGGCTCGGACTCTGACTGAAGTGGCTCACAGCCTCTTAAGTTAAGCGCAGGCTGCGTCGAAAGCCTGTTGCGGATGTTCAAGCACCCGCTGACTGCACAACCTTACTCGTACACGTAGAATCCGCGACCCGTCTTTTTGCCAAGCCAACCAGCCTTGACGTATTTACGAAGCAGTGGGCACGGCCGGTATTTCGAGTCCCCGAGCCCTTCGTGCAGCACTTCCATGATGGCCAGACAAGTATCGAGACCGATAAAGTCAGCCAGCGTGAGCGGCCCCATCGGGTGATTCATGCCGAGCTTCATGACCTCATCGATGGCTTCCGGAGTGGCAACCCCTTCGTAGACGCAGTAGATAGCTTCGTTGATCATCGGCAGCAAAATCCGGTTGGAGACAAAGCCAGGGAAGTCGTTCACCAACACACCCACTTTGCCCATCCGCTCTGCCAAGGCGTGCACCGTGTCATACACTTCGTCTGATGTAGCGAGTCCCCGGATGATCTCGACGAGTTTCATCACCGGCACCGGGTTCATAAAGTGCATGCCAATCACTCTATCCGGCCGGTTTGTCACTGCTCCGAGCTCAGTGATTGGGAGCGAAGATGTGTTTGAAGCGAGAATTGCATCGGTCGGAAGGGCAGCATCGAGATTCTTGAAGATCTGCGTTTTGATCTCCATGTTCTCCGTTGCTGCTTCTACCGCCATGTCACAGGATGACGCATCTGACAGCGACGTCGACGGAGTGATGCGAGCGAGGATTTCGTCCTTCTCCGCCTCAGTGATGCGACCCTTTGCTACGTTCTTGCTGAGGATTTTTGTGATGTTCGCGATCCCGCGGTTGACGTACTCTTCACTGATGTCATTCAGGTAAACCTTCAGTCCAGCCTCCGCAGCGACCTGTGCAATGCCGCTGCCCATCTGGCCAGCCCCGACAACCATGAGCTTGTTTACGGTAAGTGCCATATTTCTCCACTCCTCACTGCAAATGTTAGTCCGTATCAACAAGTGTTCCATGCACCATTGTAACAAGAAGCAAAGCCCTATCGGCACGAAATCATGCAATGGAAAAACATGCGGAATTGCCTGAATTGGTGATGCTCTTTCGTATTTTGTATCCACACCTCAATTACTTAAGAGGGGAACTTCACCGACCTGCGGCTGAAGGTCAACTCCGAAGGACGGAATGTCACCGACTTAGGACGGAACCTCGACGAGCACGGCATCGCCTTGCGCGGCACCGCTGCAGATGGCCGCAATGCCAAGTCCGCCACCGCGACGGCGAAGCTCGTAGATAAGGGTCATTAGAATGCGTGCACCGCTCGCGCCAATCGGGTGACCAAGCGCTACTGCACCGCCGTTTACGTTCACCTTGCTGTAATCGAGGCCGATCATCTGTCCGGACGTCAGCGTCACCGCAGCAAACGCCTCGTTAACCTCAAACAGGTCGATGTCGGACAGTTGATACCCTGTTTTCTTCAGCAGCTTCTCAATCGCAAGTCCCGGGGTTGTCGCAATGTACGCTGCCTCCGCCGCAACCTCGGTGTATCCCTTGATGTAGGCGAGCGGTTTACGCCCCGTCTTTTCGGCGTACTCGGCCGACATGACTGTAAGGGCGCCCGCACCGTCATTCACACCAGGGGCGTTCCCGGCCGTGACACTGCCGTCCTTCGTGAACACAGGCGGCAGGGAGGCAAGTTTTTCGAGTGACGTATCGGATCGCGGGGCTTCGTCCGTATCGACGATGATAGTTCCCTTCTTGCGATCCGTTACTTCCACCGGCACGATCTCCTCTGCAAACCTCCCAGACTGAATGGCAGCGAGAGCCAGTTGATGAGAACGCAGGGCCCACTCATCTTGTGCTTCGCGAGAGATCCCGTACTCCCCGGCGACTCGGCTTCCAAGAACGGCCATATGCACATTGTGGAAGGCGCACTGGAGTCCATCATGGATCATGAGATCGATGATTGCGCCGTCCCCCATCCGCAGACCGTTTCGTGCACCCGGAATGGCATAAGGTGCATTCGACATGCTCTCCATGCCGCCAGCGACTGCCACGTCAATGTCCCCTGCTCGAATCAGAGCGTCAGCCAGCGTCACTGCCCGCAGGCCTGATGCGCACACTTTATTGACAGTCAGACTGGGCGTTTCCCAAGGGAGACCGGCCAGCCTGGCTGCTTGACGCGATGGAATTTGACCGGATCCACCCTGGAGCACCTGACCCATAATGACCTGTTCCACTTCTTCAGGTCGGACCTCGGCACGTTGCATGGCTGCCTGAATCACTGTGCCGCCAAGTTCGACGGCTTTCTTACTGCTGAGCCCGCCCTGGAACTTTCCAAACGGCGTCCTGGCAGCGCTTACAATGACAGACTGTCTTGGATTCGTGGACATTTTTTATTCCTCCCAAGGTCAAAGACACCGACCTGCGCCGGTGCCTTTGATTTTTCACTCTGGTTACGGTTCCTTAGTTCACAGCTGCAGTTTCTGGTTGATGCATTGCCTCGTCTTCAATCGACATCGCGAGCAGCTCGATGACGTCATACGTGCTGACATCGTCTTCTTTCCCGTTTGCCTTGGTTCCATCGATCATCATGGTCATGCAGTACGGACAGGCTGTGCCGATGATACTTGCCCCGGTATCGATGGCTTGCTTGGAGCGCATCACGTTGATACGCGTTCCTGTCTCTTCCTTAAACATGCCACCGCCGCCTGCACCGCAGCACATGCTCTTATTGCGGCTGCGCTCCATCTCCACAAGCTTCAGACCTGGGATGGATTCGAGGATGTAACGCGGCGGATCGTACACATCGTTATAGCGGCCGAGGTAGCACGAGTCGTGGTAGGTAATCGTCTCATTCACGGCACGTTTCGGTTTCAGCTTACCTTCGGAGATGAGCTTCGCAGCAAACTGTGTGCTGTGGAAGATCTCCGCCTCGAAACCGAAATCGGGATACTCGTTTTTAAAGGTATTGAATGCGTGCGGATCCGTTGTGATGATTTTCTTCACGCCGTATTCCTTGAAGATCTCGACGTTGCGCTCGACAAACTCCTGATAGAGAAACTCGTTGCCGAGGCGGCGAGCGGAATCGCCATCAGACTCTTCTTCCTGGCCAAGGATGGCGAAGTCAACGCCAGCAGCGAGGAGAACCTTCGCGAAGGCTTGCGCAATTTTCTGGTTGCGCTGATCAAACGATGCTGCCGTACCGACGAAGAACAGGTACTCTGCGTTGCCTTCGACCTCTGCCATCGTTTTGACTGGAAGGTCCTTGGCCCACAGAGCGCGATCGCGCCGGTTAATACCCCACTCATTCGACTGACGTTCGAGGTTCGAAAATACCTTGGTGACTTCCGGGCTCGTCTTGCCTTCTGTCAAGACAAGGTTGCGACGCATGTCTACGATGGCTTGCACGTGCTCGTTGGCGACCGGGCAAGCTTCTTCGCAAGCGCGGCAGGTGGTGCAGGCCCAGATTTCTTCTTCGGTGAACACGCCAGCTTCAAACAGGTTCTCACTGGTCATATCTTCTGCGCCGGCAGCCATTTTTGCCAGCATGCCTGGGCCGGCAGCGTTGATTTGATCCTTCATCTTGAGGATGATGTACTTCGGTGACAACTGTTTGCCGCTCAGCGTGGCCGGGCAGGAAACGTGGCAGCGGCCGCACTCGGTACAGGCGTAGCCATCGAGCAACTGCTTCCATGTAAACTGCTCAATCCGACCAACACCGAACTCTTCGATGGACTCATCTTCGAGATCGAGCTTACGGAGTTTACCGGGTGAATCGAGACGACGGAAGTACCAGTTGAACATGGATCCAATCATATGCGAGTGCTTCGACCGCGGAATGATATACAGGAAGGTCGAGAGGCACAAAACGTGAATCCAGAAGAAGACTTCACGAATCACCCATAGACCGGTCGTCGACATCCCCGCAAATCCACTTGAAATGGCACTAATAATCGGAGACGCCCAACCTGGATGCGTGCCAGCCAGCGCCATGTCGGCTGCGGTCGCGAGATAATAGGTGATGATGATGGTGGCGATGAGACCGAGAATTGCGCCGCCTTCGACTGATTTAGACAGGCGCATAGGTTTGAACAGGAACCGGCGCAACCCAGCTACAAGCAACGACACCAAGACAAACGCGGAAAACAACTCCTGAATGAACAGGTACGCTGGTGCGGTTGCCCATGGCAGGTGCCAGTTGGTCAGGTGGTAGATGATGAAATCGAGATCGCCAAAGACGAGAACAAGAAAGCCCCAGAAGATGAAGAAGTGACCGAGGCCTGACGGCTCAGCGATAACTTTGCGCTGGCCAAGCACATACTTGACGAAGCTCATGAACCGGTCGCCTTTGCGATCGAGCCGGCTGTCCTCGCGTGACGCCAACGTAAGGTAGCGAACGCGCTGCGCGATGGCGTAGCCGAACGAGTAAAGGGCCGCGCCAAAAATGAGTACGAATAGAACGGCTTGAATGATGAACCACATACCGCAATACCCCTCCATGTCCACTAAGATGCGGTGAAGACGTGTGAAGATCTTGTCTTGCTGCTAAAACCTCTTACATGCTGCTGCAGGTGACACCGGGATGTTTCTTTGAAAAAACTATCGACCGACCGGTCGGTTCTACATAGAGAAAAAAGAAGTGGTGGACACAATCACATTATGCGAGGAGGACCCTCGCCATGAAACCGTACACACCCTGTCACAAGTCTAAGATACCATGAATGGGCTGGATGGGGAAATCAAAACTTCTGGGAATGTCCGCTGGTAGCTGAACTAGGATGGGGCGCGGGGATAGGATAATTGGGGTGCCGGCTAGAGGTCCATGGGCTCCAACCAACGTAACGTGCGACACCCTCACTAAAATGCGGAAGTTAAGTCGCTCGGAGCGACTTAACGAACCGACTCAGGCGTGGTTAAGTGGCTGAGGCCGACTAAGCGGGCCGAAGCGGCGCCGAGTTGTCGGGGTTAAGTCGGTGTCACCGACTTACGTCGCTTAAATTCGGAAGTTAAGTCGCTCGGAGCGACTTAACGAACCGACTCAGGCCTGATTAAGTGGCTGAGGCCGACTAAGCAGCCCGGAACGGTGCCGAGTTGACTGGGTTAAGGCGGTGTCACCGACTTAGGTCGCTTAAATTTGGAAGTTAAGTCGCTCGGAGCGACTTAACGAACCGACTCAGGCGTGGTTAAGTGGCTGAGGCCGACTAAGCGGGCCGAAGCGGCGCCGAGTTGTCGGGGTTAAGTCGGTGTCACCGACTTACGTCGCTTAAATTCGGAAGTTAAGTCGCTCGGAGCGACTTAACGAACCGACTCAGGCGTGGTTAAGTGGCTGAGGCCGACTAAGCGGGCCGAAACGGCGCCGAGTTGTCGGGGTTAAGTCGGTGTCACCGACTTACGTCGCTCAAATTTGGAAGTTAAGTCGCTCGGAGCGACTTAACGAACCGACTCAGGCGTGGTTAAGTGGCTGACGCCGACTAAGCTGGCCGAAGCGGCGCCGAGTTGTCGGGGTTAAGTCGGTGTCACCGACTTACGTCGCTCAAATTCGGAAGTTAAGTCGCCCGGGGCGACTTAACGAACCGACTGTGGCCTAGCTAAGTGGCTGACGCCGACTAAGCGGGCCGGAACGATGCCGAGTTGTCGCGGTTAAGGCGGTGACGCCGACTAAGCAGGCCGAAACGGCGCCGAGTTGTCGGGGTTAAGTCGGTGTCACCGACTTAGGTCACTTAAATTCGGAAGTTAAGTCGCTCGGAGCGACTTAACGAACCGACTGAGGCCTGGCTAAGTGGCTGAAGCCGACTAAGCAGGCCGGAACGATGCCGAGTGGGCGAGGTTAAGTCGGTGTCACCGACTAAGGTCACTCAAATTCGGAAGTTAAGTCGCTCGGAGCGACTTAACGAACCGACTCAGGCGTGGTTAAGTGGCTGGCCACACCCTTGTTCCTCATTGGACGACAAACCCTTATTCCTCGTGCATCACCTGCTGCAGAAACTGGCGCGTCCGCGGCGATTTCGCCCGGGTGAACATCTCCTCCGGTGCCCCTTCTTCGACGATGACGCCACCCTCCATAAAAATGACCCTGTCCGCTACCTTGCGAGCAAACGCCATCTCGTGCGTGACGAGCACCATCGTCATGCCTTCCTGCGCGAGTTGCTGAATCACCTGGAGGACCTCGCCAACTAGCTCCGGATCGAGCGCGGAAGTCGGCTCATCGAGCAACAACACGTCCGGCTCCATCGCTAGTGCCCGAGCAATGGCGACGCGCTGCTGCTGTCCGCCGGACAACTGTGACGGGTAAACGTTCGCCTTGTCGCGAAGCCCTACCTTATCGAGCAGTTCATACGCGATCCGCTCCGCCTCTTTCCGCGACACACCCTTAACGTGGATAGGTGCCTCGATAATATTCTGGAAAGCCGTCAGATGCGGGAACAGGTGGAATCGCTGAAACACCATGCCCAGCTTCTCACGCTGTTTTGCCAATCGGCGAGGTTTGAGGCTGAGCGGAGTCCCTAGAATCTCAACACTCCCACCTTGGATTTCCTCCAGGCCGTTGAAGCAGCGAAGCAAAGTTGATTTGCCCGATCCGCTCGGGCCGATGATGGCGAGCACCTCACCGCGATCGATCTCGACAGTCACACCTTCTAAGACACGCAATGCACCGAATGCCTTGTGAACATCTAGAGCACGGACAACGATGTTCTGTTCGCTCATGCCTCCGCTCATCCCCTTACCGCCAGGCGTTTTTCAAGTCGATTGGCAACCAGCACGAAGATACTGGTCATAATCAGGTAGAGAATGCCCACCAGGATGAGCGTCTGCATCTGCTTGAAGTTGGCGGTGTAAATCTCCTGGCCTCGGCGCAGGAGTTCTTCCATTGAGATCACCGATACCAATGACGAGTCCTTCAGTAAAGCGACAAACTCATTCACAAGGGGCGGCAGTAAGCGACGATAGGCCTGAGGAAAAATGATGCGTCGCATCGCCTTTCCATACGTCATCCCCAGTGACAGTGATGCCTCCATTTGCCCTACATCAATGGACTGAATTCCCGCTCGGATGATCTCGGTGATATACGCCCCGGAGTTGATGCTCAGTGCGATGACTGCGGCCGGAAATGGAGGCAACGTGATGCCAAGTGACGGCAACCCCACGTAGATGATCAAGATCTGGACCAAAAGCGGGGTTCCTCGGATGATCCAGGTATAGAGCCTGGCCGGAACATTAAACAACCAAAAGTGTGAAATGCGTCCTAATGCGGCGATAACGCCGAGCACCAAGCCGAACAACACCCCGAGCGCCGTAAGTTCCAGTGTAACCAAAGCCCCCCGCAAGAGCAGGGGGAGATATTCGATGGCGTAATTCACAAATTGCATCCGTGAAAATCCTTTCTACGTTGCGAGTACTCTGTTGTCTGGCTTCATGCTTGTCTGCTGTCATGCTTGTCCAGCATGACTCCTGTTTGGAACGATTCTCTGTATGTTGAAGTACTTACCCCGCGGTCTTCTCAAACAATCATCTGCTAACTTGCTTGCTCGCACCGCTTATTTGCTCGGAGCTCCGAACCAGTAGGTGTAGATCTTGTTGTATGTTCCGTTTTGCTTCAGAGTGTTCAAAGCCTGTTGCAGCTGTTGGTCAAGTTGCGTTTCGTTCTTACGCAAACCGATACCGACTGGTTCAGACGCAAAAGGTTGTCCAGCCACTTTGAACACACCTGGGTCTTTTGCCATGTAATATCGTCCGACAGACTCGTCCACCACGACGGCATTTATGCGGCCGTTTGCCAGATCGTTGAGCGCGTCAGGGAATGTGTTGTATTCCTTAATGATGGCACCGCCGACCTTCTTTACGGCATCCTCACTGGTTGTTCCAATCTGAACACCTACTTTCTTGCCCTTGAGGTCGTTCAGCGTCGTAATGGGTGCAGAGGAATTGGCTTTGGTCACGATGACCTGTCCAAAAGTTCCATACGGGATAAATTGGATCTGCTGCTCACGCTGCGGTGTTACGTTCATGAATGAAATGATGGCGTCATACTTGTTGGCTTCAAGTCCTGGAATAATTCCGTCCCATGCAGTCGGCTTCCAAATGACCTTTTTATGGAGGACCTGGCCGAGGGCGTCACCGAGATCGACATCAAAACCAAGCAGTTGGCCGCTCGCATTGGTGTATTCATCTGGCGGGTAAGTATCATCTGTGCCGATCACGATAGTGCCTGCCTTCGGCTCCGCATTGGGGTTGGCCGTCGCGGTAACATTGATGGCACTGATCTTCTTGGTCGATGCTGCGCTTCCGGATGAGGTGGTATTGCCTGCACCCTGGCCCGTTGTCGGATTGGTTGTGTTGTTGCCAGCCGTTGTGCCGCAGCCTGCGACGAGAAGAACTGCAATACCGCCCATTGCCATTGTGGATAAAATCGACTTTTGCTTGATGTTTTTCATTGGGAAGTGACAACTCCTGTCTGTCAGATCATGTTGTGTTTATACCTGTCATTGGTTAACTTGCATGGATTGGCTGATCAGCGACTGACCAGCGAACAAGCAGTGTGCCAGCCTCAAGGCGGCACGCGGAAGTGAATGAATCCTAGATTAAATCCGCAGTACCGTATATGTCAATAGTTTTAACGTATAAATATGCAATCAGATAAAATAGGCGGAATATTGATTTAAGAATGAATAACACTTATGATTCGTTGATTTATGAGAAGCGTGAACAAGGTGAAGTTGTCTGTATATATTCATTTTTCCGCATAAATAAGACACCATTGAAGAACACAGAAGACGAAGGTGTTGTGGGGGTCGGCCAAGAGATGGAGATGGAGATGGAGATAGGGATAGGGATAGGGATAGGGATAGGCAAGGGTTGCCCTGGCGGTGAACGGTTTAAAGGGCTGCCTTGCTCCTACCCGTTTGGCGTCTGAAGTCTCGTCATGCGAGCGGGTGACTACTTGGGTGGGAATGCTCAGGTCAGGTGCTCAGGTCATATACTCGCGTTTAAGTACTCCTTTAGTGCTGCACTCACATTATCGAGATGGGCTTCGATCCGCTGTTTGGCGAGAGCAGCATCCCGATCATGAATGGCTTCGTAGATGCTCCGGTGATCGAGGTAGAGCTGGTGGTTTTGCTGCTGCCCCCTGTACAACCACAGCGATCTCGAATCGCGAATGGTCTGATTCAAGGCCTCCGAGATGGTCTCCATGATCTTCAGCAGAAACGGATTCCTGGACGCTTTCGCAATCTCCATGTGAAACTGTA
The DNA here is from genome assembly GCF_001399675.1 of Paenalicyclobacillus ferrooxydans. Classification (GTDB taxonomy): domain Bacteria; phylum Bacillota; class Bacilli; order Alicyclobacillales; family Alicyclobacillaceae; genus Alicyclobacillus_B; species Alicyclobacillus_B ferrooxydans. Next base: position 84,570 of record NZ_LJCO01000069.1, on the reverse strand, counting down.
TATCGTAGAGTCGACTCATCTCCTCATTATCAACAGCGTCTTGCATCTTGTGAACGATATTCGCCATCCGCAGCATATCCGTTTCATCTGCAGACTCAGCCGCTGCCACCACACATCCACCCTCAATGAGTCGTCTCACCTGAAGCAACTGAATTAGTTCTTCAGGGTTCCCTGTTAAGGCTAACGGGATATTGCCTAAGGCATGATTCGCATGCTGCAAAGCATCGTTTGCGTTCGGCGTGACGAATGTTCCCTCCCCTTGCCGGGGTTGAACCAGTCCACGAGCCTTCAGCTGACTGATGGCTTCACGAATGGTGGACTTGCCGACGCCGTACTGGATCGCTAACTGATCAATTGTCGGCAATTGATCACCCGACTTGAGGGACCCGTCGCTTATCTGTCTCTCCAAATCGTCTGCCACAACTTCAGACGTTTTCCGGACTAAACCCATTTAGACCATACTCCTTCTATTCATCAGCCCGTCAGTAACAGGCGGCGCTGTGCACAGAGACGAAAATCCCCCGCACGGAAGCTAGAGTACAAACATTCCGTTCGTGAGTCATTAACGCCCGCAAACACCGTTAAACCATCCACATACCCACTCCAGTATATCTCGACAACGCCCAAAATTTCCTCTATGGCCTCATTCTCAGGAAACCTCTTTCGATTAAGGCCCAAATTTGCCGCTCTGGCCTTAATTCTTCCCTTAATTCACTGAAATTCGGATGATAGCGGACGTTTCGTCCGCTATCCAATCGGCTTTACCAGCCTTTTTGTAATAGGGGAAATATCTTCTCTTATACCCTTGCACCTTGCACCCTGCACCCTGCACCCTCCATCCTCCACCTTGCACGTTATACCCCTGTGCCCTTGCAGCCTGCACCTGCCCATTCACAGCCAATACTCTACACACTTTCCCGTCACTGTGATAGAGTGTTCTTACATAATTCATCTGATGACCTGATGATATCTCTGATGACCTGATGATATCAGTGAAACAGGCGCCGTACCCAACGAGCAAACGCTGACATTCGAACGCAAGGAGCGATGAAAGTGGATGAAAGCCTGATCCGGCAGTTTCGGGAAATCGTCGGCAATACCTATGTGCTCGACTCCATACAAGAGCGGTTTTCGTACTCTTATGATGCAACGCCGCTGTATCAATCAATGCCCGATCTCGTCATCCAACCCGGCGACACCGAAGAGATTGCCGCCATCTTGAAACTCGCGAGTCAACATCGAATTCCGATTGTCTCAAGAGGCGCAGGCAGCAACCTGTCTGGCGGTACGGTGCCGGTCGAAGGCGGCATTGTGCTGCACCTGAACCGGATGAACGAGCTGATGGAGATCGACACAGATAACCTCACCTCAACCTTTCAGCCTGGCCTTGTCACGGCAGACCTGCACAAGGCCGTAGAGGCCAAAGGACTTTTTTATCCGCCCGATCCCGGCAGCATGCGCGTCTCCACCCTCGGCGGCAACGTGGCAGAGTGTGCCGGCGGTATGCGCGGGTTGAAGTACGGAACCACGAAGGATTACGTGATGGGTGTGCAGGCGGTTCTTCCTGATGGATCGGTCGTCCGGTTCGGCGGCAAAAATGCGAAAGACGTCGCCGGGTACGATATCACACGGCTGCTCGTCGGATCGGAAGGGACCTTGGCTGTGATTACCGAGATCACTGCGAAACTGCTGCCGCTCCCTGAATCGACGCAGACCCTCGTCGCCTATTTCCGGAGCCTGGTCGATGCGGCAAAGACCGTTTCTGCCATTATCGCAGCGAAGATTCTTCCTTCTTCGATGGAGTTTCTCGATCACGGTACGATGCATGTCGTCGAAGACTTCAGCCACATCGGTCTCCCCCTCGATATGGAGGCCATGCTGCTCATCCAGCAGGACGGGTCGACGCTGCAGGTCGAGGAGGACATCGAGCGGATCGCCAGCTTATGCAGGTCCTCAGGCGCGGTGGAGGTTCGGATGGCCGCTACTCCGCAGGAGGGCGATGAACTGATGACCGCCCGGCGTGCGGCACTGAGCGCGCTTGCCCGTGTGCGACCAACGACGATTCTCGAGGACGCCACCGTACCGCGCGCAAAACTCGCGGAGATGGTGGAGCAGGTGAACGCCATAGCGAAGAAGTACAACGTGGAAATCTGCACCTTTGGCCATGCCGGAGACGGTAACCTCCACCCGACGTGCCTGACGGACGAGCGGGACAAAGAAGAGATTGAGCGGGTCGAGCAGGCGTTTGAGGAGATTTTCCACGCGGCCATCAAGCTCGGCGGCACAGTCACTGGCGAGCACGGTGTCGGACTCGCAAAGGCGCGCTACCTCGAGTTGAAGGTTGGCCACGAAGGTTTGGAATTGATGAAGCGTGTGAAGCAGGCGTTCGATCCGCTCGGGATCATGAACCCGGGCAAGATGTTCGCCAAGGATACGCGTCGCAGGGTGGTGATTGGAACTCATGAGCACGTCCACTAAAGACACGATGACGAAGGAACTGTCGAATCAGGCCCCGGTTGCTGAGTCTGCTGATTCGTTTGTGCCGCAGTTTGACATGAACGAGATCATGAACTGTATGCGCTGCGGATTTTGTCTCCCCGCATGCCCGACCTTCCGCGAAACAGGCAAGGAATACGCCAGCCCGCGCGGACGGATCGCGTTGATGAAAGGCATAGCCACAGGACAGTTGGCCATAGACCAAGACTTCGAAGACAACATGTACCTGTGCCTGGGGTGTCGGGCCTGTGAGTCGGCTTGCCCGGCCGGCGTGAAATACGGACGACTCGTAGAAAACGCGCGTGACGCCATTGAAACAGTCAAGTCCATGAACGCCTCCAAAACCACCGATACGCAAAGCGATCAGACGTCTGTGGCAACGGCTCAGGGCGGCAGTCTGCAGGTTGCTGCAGACGCCATCACAGCGAACGGAGCTGCGACGGGCACACTCCCGCTCAAACATACCGTGAAGAGGACGGCGAAAGAGTCTTTTGTCCGCAACCTCGTGTTTCGACGGATATTTTTGTATCCCAGCCGGATCGAGAAAATGGGAACTGTGCTCTGGGCCGCACAAACCCTGGGGTTGCAGAAGCTCGCCGACAAAACGGGTCTGATGCGCATCCTGCCACGGTCGATGGCGGAAATGCAAAAGGCGGTGCCGAAGGTGGCATCCCCCGCTGCACGTCGCAAGCGCCGGACTGTTGTGCCGCCATCGGGTGCTGCTTCGGCCGCAGGTGTAATGCAGACTGCCGGTGGAGGCGCGGCGAATCGCACCAGGGTTGCATCAGCAGCAACGGGTGTGGTGACCGCGGGAGCCGCAACGAGTGTGCCGGCCGGGGCCTCAACTGGGGCTTCGATGGACGGCTCGATCGGATCGAAAACGATTCGCGTTGGCATGTTCAAGGGCTGCGTGATGGATGTGATGTTCTTTGAGGCAAACGAGGCGACTGCGCGCGTTTTGTCCAAGGCTGGGTGCGAGGTTGTATTCGTGGAGGATCAGGCCTGCTGCGGCGCTCTGCACGCACACTCCGGCGAGCAGTGGGGTGCACTTGACCTCGCCAAGCGCAACATCGCGGCCTTCGAGAAGGCAGGCATCGACTACGTCGTGAACAACGCAGGCGGATGCGGCGCGGCTCTCCGCGAATACGGCCATTGGTTCGAGGGCGATCCCGAATGGAGTGAACGAGCCAAAGCGTTCGTGGCCAAGCTCATGGATGCAAACGAGCTGCTCGCGAAGCTGCCTGAGATTTCGTTCACAAAGGAAGTCCATGCGCGGGTCACCTATCAGGACTCCTGCCATTTACGGCACGGCCAGGGGATTTGGAAACAGCCTCGCGAGCTGATTCGCCAGTTGCCGGGCGTAGAGTACGTGGAATTGCCGGGGGCTGATCAGTGCTGCGGATCTGCCGGAATATACAACATCACAAACTTTGACCTGTCGATGAAGATTCTCGACGATAAGATGGGTAAAGTCGTGGACACGAAGGCAAATGTCATTGTCACATCCAACCCCGGATGCCTGTTGCAGATGCGCCAGGGGATTATTCGGGCTGGTTTGTCCGATCACGTTGAGGCGGTCCACATCATGGAGCTGCTCGACCGGGCGCTGTAGCCGGTGGCTGTAGCGCGCCCGGGCTGTGGCCGACCTGTACGGAGCGCGAACCCGGCTACTTTAAAGGAACTCAGTTCCGCTATGGCCGGACGGACGGCGAGGGCCATCTGGCCCTGCCCCCCAAACAGCCACCCCCACTCGTCAAATGTCCTCGGTCTCCGATTCACGCATGACGTTCAGACGTTTCGCGACCAGACCTGTCGTGCTCGCCTGAATTAAAATCGTGAGCAAGATGGCCATGAACGTGATGGAGGCAATGAGGTGCGCGTTGGGAATGCCTTTCGCTACCAGCACGCCAGACAGTGCGGCCGGAATCACACCCGTTTCCCGAACCCAACACATAAACGCGACGTGATTGCGGCCCCATTGTGCACTCCGATCGACCAGCACTGAAGCGAACACCGCCAATGGTCTGGCGATCACGATGAATACCACAACCAACAACAACCCCATCCACAGGTGTTCCTGAATCAGCTTAAAGTCCACCTGTGTGCCAAGCAGAACGAAGATGAGCATCCGCATAATCAAAGTGATGGCATTGCCGAAGTGATGAATGTTCTCCTCTGTGTGCTCCATGAACCCGAGCCGAAAGGACTCGCCGTTGCCTGTGATGATACCTGCAGTAAAGGCTGCCATGAACCCGCTCGCATTGAACATGCCTGCCACTTGGTAGGAGGAAAGTGCAACCGTCAGCAGGACAATCGACCCATACTCGTGAAAAATCCCCCACCCTCGCTTCGAAACGAGCCAGAGGCTGAGCAACCCAAAGACGATACCTACAACAAGGCCGATAAGTGCAGAGTGAAGGAATGAGGTAATCGGAGCGTACCAGTGAAGCGCCGTATGAGCCTGCATGATGGATAACACCGTGAACACCAGCACGGCACCTGTTGCATCGTTAAAGGCAGATTCCGACTCAACCGTTTGTTGAAGCCTTGGAATGATGGCAACCCGTTTGAATACCGGGATGAGTGTCGCGGGGTCCGTTGACGCGATCACCGAGCCCAGTAAGATGGCCGTAATCCATGGAATCCTCAGAAATTCGTGTGCTGCAAGACCCATGGTGAATGCCGTCACCAACACACCCACAATAGCCAGCATGACAATGCTCAACCATACCTTACGCAAAACCTTAAACTGAACTCCGCGACCACCATCAAACAGAATCAGTGTGGCTCCGACGTTCAGCAGGAACTGATTGACTTGGTTCTGACTCGGTACGTTGATCAAGTTCAGGACTGCAGGGCCGATGATGATGCCGTACACAAGATAAGCCGCTACATCCGGAATCCTCGGCTTCTCCGTCAGCTTGCCGACAATGAGGCCGCCGGCAAAAATGACGATCAGAATCGTAACTACGCTTTGCCATTGCTGCGTACTGAACATTTGTAGAAAACTCCCCCAGGCACATCATTAATCGATGGAAAACGAACATCCATCGATGGAAAACCAACATCCATCCATTTGAAAAAACAGATCGATTGAAAACTAACGTTTGGTGTATTGCCACCGTATGTATGCTTTCTTTCTCGAGTCTGGCGTAAAAGCTGTTCCTTAGGAACGAACGTTTTCAAGCTCCACTCGACGCGCAATTTTCTGCAGCGCTTCTGCCGGCCCCTGCACCGCAATCCGGTCACCTTCACACACCTTGTCTGTCGCAGACACCGAGAAGATGGTCTTGTCCCCTCTAATGATAAGCAAGACCTGTGCACCGAAGCGGCGGGGTAAATCGAGCTGATCGAGAGTCCTGCCAATCAACTCCCCACCTGCACTGATCTCCATCATGAACACGCCCTCGTAAAGCTCAACCATGTCGAGGATAGCCGATCTCGTTAAGAGCCTCGCCAGCCGAATCCCCGAGTCGCGTTCGGGATAGACGACGTGATCGGCCCCTAATCGCTCTAGAATCTTTCCGTGCGTGGCGTCTTTCGCCTTCGCCATGACGTAGAGTCCGAAATCTTTACAGTTGATGACGACGTGATTCGATGCAGTCTCATCGTCTCCAATCGCGTTGATCACTGCATCTACGTCTTTAATCCCGGCTTCCGCTAAAAATTCGATGCTTTCCGCATCTCCGATAGCCGTACTGCAGCGGCTTGCGTAAGGTTCGAGAAACTCCGCGTATTTATCAATCAGAAGCACATCGTGCCCGTTGTTCAATAGTTCTTCTGCAGCACCCGTCCCAAATCGACCTGCACCGATGACACCAATCGTCTTTGGACTTCGACGCCCGATCATCCGCATATTTCCCAAGAGTCCTAGTGAACGATTGTTTGCCAAGGTCATGACCCCCATGTTGTAAAATTGCCCTAGTGATATGACGCGATATGAAGGGATATGGTACGGAACTCCCCAACTTCGGTTCATGCACCTTACAATTTGCAAAAAAACATAAAACGACCCCTGATGTAAGGTGTCGCTTCAGCGGTGTGCATCCCAAAGTATACAGTCGTCAAAAGTATACAGTCGTCCAAACTCTGTGCTGTCGAATGTCATATTCATCCACAGATATCTTACATCAGAGTCTACTCTGTCATCATCCACTTGCAAACTCTAAATTTGTCCACGGGCATGAATGCTCTGAGAGATTGCGCTTCTATGGGAGTCTGTCCCTATCATTCGCTAGGATGCTGAAGATTACGCGTCATTGCTGAGGAATTGGGTTCAAACGGGATTAAACTTTGCCACAGGTAATACGTGGCATAACTTCTCCAAGGGGCCCAGGGTTCAGCCAACTGCCTGATTTCCTGTTCCTTCGGCCGCTCAACCATGCCATACAACTTTTGTATCGCATTTTGCACACCAATATCCGCTGCGGGCATAATGTCCGCTCTTCCCATGCCGAAAAGCAGAAAGCACTCCACCGTCCAACGGCCAATGCCCCGCAGTGGGAGAAGCAGATCATAGACCTCGTCATCGGACATGTGCCAAAGTGACTCGAGGTCGACCTTGCCGCTAACCATTGCCCGGGCAAAATCGATCACATACTCCGCCTTTCGCTGGCTGAACGAAAGCGTCCTGAGATCCTCATAAGACCAGTTCGCAACCTGTTGTGCAGACGGAAAAACAGGCAAGCCTGTCCCATGCCACTCGATGACCTGTCCACCGAGATCGACCAAACGCTCCACCAGCGTTGCGGCAAATTGCACATTCAACTGCTGCCCAATGATAACCTTGACCATGGACTCAAATAGATCTGCATCCTGAATGGGGCGCAGGCCGTAAAGCCGGTCCGTCAGACCTGACCACTCACGGATATCTGCCATGTGCGAGTAAAATTGTTCCAGCCTGACATCCGTTGAAAACATATGTCGAATCGACCGCTCAACGTGGGCTTGTTCCTCGCGAGATAGATCGTCAGGGTACGTCACGTCGAGCACAGGATACTCAACTGTGCCTATGGCAGAGACAGTGATGGGAATCGGGTGACCAGATACCCACATAGCTCGCGTGTAGGATGGAAGCTCCGGATGGATGATGGTTACCTTGGACGGCCTCGACAATGGACGCCGGAGCATTTGGGAGAAGTCAAATGGTGCTGACGGAGTAATTTGGAGCGACATCAATGTTCCCCTTTGTATGCAATAACAAGGGCTGGCTTTTGCCCGCCAGCCATTGATCCTTCATCCAATTATACACAACGGGTGTACCAAGACAGAGTTCCAGCTACTTCGCCAGCCCTCGCCGGACCAATTCTTGCACGACGTATGATGCCACATCCGGCGCCAGTGTGCCTGGACCAAAACCGGCGTCATAGCCGAGTTCTAAGGCCAACTCATGCGTGATCCGCGGCCCCCCCGCAACAAGAATCAGGTTTTCGCGCAGCCCTTGGGCTTCAAGCAGATCGACCAAGGCACCAAGGTTCTTGATGTGCACGTCCTTTTGGGTCACAACCTGCGAGACAAGGACGGCGTCTGCCTTATACTCGATGATCTTGCGCACGAGCTCCTCATTCTCGACCTGGCTGCCGAGGTTGTGTGCGTCAACCTCCGGGTATCGCTCGAGCCCGTACTCTCCGTTGTAGCCTTTCATATTCATGATGGCGTCAATACCTACTGTGTGCGCATCGGTCCCTGTGCATGCTCCCAAGATGACGACCTTACGGCCAATACGGTCTTGGATATAATGGTTGATCTCATAGAAGTCCATCACTTCACTGGTCACTTTCGGGACCTGGATGTGCGCGTAATCGACCGTGTGCAGGCACTTGCCATACGCGACAAAAAAGGTGAAGCCCTCGCCCGTCCCCTCGTGGTGCACAATCGAGGCTTCAGCCAGTCCCATCTTTGCAGCAAGCTGCCTAGCCGCTTCCACCGCTTCCGGACCATCGGGGACTGGCAGAGTGAAGCTCAGTTGGACTTTGCCGTCATCCATCGTGTCCCCATACGGGCGAATGCGGGTCAGGTCTGCTTTGGCAATCCGATCGCGATAATCATCGCCCGGCTGTCCCTCCACAACGCGTGAAGTCTCATTCATACTCACCCTCGCACACCTACCTTTACAGGCCCGAGACCCAGTTCTTCACGGAGCGCAATCTCGAAGGGGTTGAAGTAGTCATCGGATCGGAGGAGGACACCGTGCAGTCCCTTCCCGCCGTCGATGGTCCGCTTCACATCCGCGAACACTCCTTTGGCCAATGCCTCAAAGAACCCTGTCTCGACGATGCGCTCAAGCAGTTCCACCGACTCCGCCAAGACTGCGTGCGCACGCTGGACAATCCGTCCCTCTGGCGCGAACTCGATTTCCTCCGCGATGTGACGCGCATTGTTAAAGATGTACTTCGCGTTCTCGAGCGCCAGGTGTCTGTCCTGCATCAGCGGCGTATGGATCTGCTCCGTCATCATACCGAGCAGCTGAATTCCCTGGCCGGTCATGATGCCGACCATGTTAAACAGGGCGTCCTGAATGTGACCGCGGAAGATGTTGCCCGTCATGTGCTTCGTCGGCGGCATGTATTTGAGCGGCGCCCTCGGGAAGATCTCGCGGGCCATCTGGGCCTGTGCCAGTTCCATCAGGAAGCCGTCTTCAATCATCGGATTCATCTCAAATGCGTGACCGAGACCCATCTGCTCCTCCGGCAATCCGACGCGAAGGGCAAACTGCTCATTGATAAACTGCGAGGCAAGCACCGTGTGTGCCGCTTCCACAGCGTCTGCTGTTGTCAGGTAGTTGTCCTCACCCGTGTTGATGATGACGCCAGCGTAGGCGTTGATCATGCGCGAAAACGCCTGATCGACGAGGGTTCGCTGCGGGTTGATGTCCCGGAACAGAATCCCGTACAAGGCGTCATTCAGCATCACGTCGAGGCGCTCAAGCGCACCCATCGAGGCTATCTCCGGCATACAGAGACCTGAGCAGTAGTTGCAGAGGCGGATGTAGCGCCCGAGTTCCTCGCCAACTTCGTCAAGGGCCTCACGCATGATGCGGAAGTTCTCCTGCGTCGCATAGGTTCCGCCAAAGCCTTCCGTCGTCGGGCCATAGGGAACATAATCGAGCAGGCTCTGACCTGTGCTGCGGATGACCGCAATGATGTCCGCGCCCTGTCTTGCTGCAGCACGGGCCTGCACCACATCCTCGTAGATGTTGCCAGTCGCCACAATGACGTACAACAGCGGTGCCTGACCGCCGTCCAATCTATCCAAATAAGCGTCCCTGGTGCTGCGGTTTTGCCTGATCCGGTCCATCCCCACAGCCGCCAGTTCCCGCGCCTTCGCCCGAATGTCGGCCTCAGGGGCGAGCGCGATCGATGAGATGTCGACCGTTCCATCCGCCACGGCCTCGGCCAATTCCTGCACAGAAAGTCCGGTCGCGATGAGTGCGCTCATAAACGGGCGCGTAACCCCGCCAGCGAGCAGGCCTGCTTCGTGCACTGCATCGACGACGACATTTGGCAGCGGTACACCGTCAGCGTCTATTCCGTCTACACCAAACAGGCGTAACACGGTTCGTTCAACAGACTCCGTCGTGCGCTGTGAGATGAAGTCCGTTACGTTGTCTGCAATCGTCGCCGCGGCTGCTCTGGCCCGCTCGACCATTTGTGGGTCCAAGTTGAGTTTGGACTTCATGATTTTCCCTCCTGCAAATAGGCTTTCGCGTGCTCTAGCCATTCTTTCGGTGCACCGAGAATCTCTGCGACAGGCAAGGCTTCTTGGTCGATGTGGGTGGTATCAACCCTGTCGATCTGGTAATCCATCGCCGCTTCGAGCCGTTTGAGTGATTCCACCCTGTCTTTCGGGTCAGTAAGGGCAGACCAGCTGTGATGTTGAAGTCCGCGGACCCGGAACTTGGTTATGCCGGGTTCAGAGAGCGGATCGGCAAAGTGAGTTGCGATCCAGACCACCGACAGAGTACCCTCTGTCTGCCGTCTGGCCGCCCGAACCAACCCGGTCACGAGCGCAGCCCCTTCAATGGGGTTGGTTGACCGCACGGGCTCGTCGAAGACAATCAAGGCCGGGGATGCTGACACCAAAGCCCGCCAACAGTCACTCACACGCACGACCTCGCTGCCGTAAGCACTCAGCCCCGAGTGGACGTCGGTGCCCGTCGTGGCGGCAAAGCGGATCGCAAAGAAGAGACGCGTGTGGAATGCCTTCGCAGGCACAGGCAGGCCAAACTGTGCGAGCATCTGATATGCGGCAAGCATGGACAGTGAGAGCGTCTTGCCGCCCATGTTTGAACCGAACAGGATGTTCACCCCGTCTTCCGGCCGCAGTGTAATGTGCGTGAACGTCTGGGACTGTTTGCGCAGCCGATCCGCTGTCTCCGGATGCACCGCATCGACGACGTGAAGTGCGTCTGTGAACTCCGGGATGCAGCCGTCAAACTGATGGAGCATCCGGACCTTTGCAATCCGAACGTCGAGATCCGCTGTGTCCTCGGCGGCCTGGTTCCAGAGGGGCAGGGTTTCGCGAAGCCGCTCGGTCAAGATGCCAAGGATGATGTCTTCCTCGCGGGAGAGCGTAGCCTTTGCCTCCTCGAGTTCTGCCTCAGCGGCTTGCAGCTCTGCGGTTGGCACGACCTCAAAGATACTCTCGAAGGGAGTATCCCGCAGCCACTTGAGGCAGGCGTCTTGTTTGCATGCTTCGGCGAGATCTCGATGTGCTGGGAGCGTGATGACGAGCTGCCCATCACGGCGCAAATTGGCCCCCGGAATTGCCCGCCACGTTATCTGTTGCCGGTGCTTTGCCTGCGCAACTTTGTGCAACGCACTGTTCATGGCAGCCGCTGCTGCTTCGTAAGCGGGTGTCGCTAAATCGGCAATGGAGAACTGCTCCGAAACTGCTTCATCCGCAATCACTTCATCCGAAACCACTTCATCCGCAACCACTTCATCCGAAACTGCTTCAGCGGCGCCAGACATCCTGGCTGACTCAACCTCGAAGGTTGGGGCGGGCTGATTGGGGCGGGCAGTCGGACGAGGCCGGCTGTCTGTGGCCGCCTCGAAGATTGGGGCAGGCCAGTCGTCCGCTTGGGCAGACTGATTCGCCCGGCCAGCCTCGGCGGGCTGAGCCGCAAACACCTGAAGAAGCCTTCGCCACCGGGCTGGTTCACTCCACCCGACTCCTTGCACTTCGGGACTCTCCGAGAGTCGAGCACCACGTACGACAAACTGCTTCAGCGCCAGAAAGTGCTTCGGCGTTAACGGTGCACTGCTCCACGCCACCGTTTCGATTGCTTCACGAATATCAGGAAGGCGAGAAAGAGCCTCTCGAAGCCTGCCAAGGTCTTCGTCCTTCCAATGTCGGTCGTCCTCGCGTATTTGGTTCCAGACAGCTTTTGCATCTGCCTCAAAACCAGGCAGGAATGGCTGCAGGGTACGTTTGCGATCACGACCGTACGGCGTAATAGGTGCGAAGATGGCCAGAAGATGAGACCAATCGACTGCGCGCTCTGTCTCAGCATCCACGAAGGCTGCGCCGCGGGTGATGTTCCCCGAGCCGCCTGATGGAGAGCTGGATGAATGTCCTGATGGAGAGCTTGAAGAAAGGCTCGATAAACGAGTGCTGTCTCCCGAACTCATCGTATCGATCCCTCCCCCGACGCCCCGGTCGCCTTCTCGGACAGCGCTGACAGACCTGACGGCTCAGCCTCATTCGCGCGGAGGCCTTGCGAGGGCAAGTGGTCCATCGCATCGTATACGGGCACATCCCCAGCTATCGATGCAACTTGTCTCAGCAGTTCGTCGCGAGGCAAGTCTGCCCCCGCAATATGGTGGGGGTTTACCGCAATCGCTGCTAACGGCAATCGATCCCAAACCGTCAACTGATGCCCATGCCGAGCCATCTTTCGGTGGGTAGACTCGGAAATCAATATCTGAGCGGGATGATCCGCGACAATTTGGAGCGGGGATGGGTGGCGGAGCAGTCCGCCGATAACCCCATCCGTAACCGCACCCGGGATATACACCCCGATGACGGCATCACTCCACCCCATCTGACGGGTCACATCAAACATCACGGCGTCTCGTGGCAGGCGGAGCACCGACACATGCTCGAACACCCCGTCTTCACGCGACACACCTTCACCCGTGACACCTTCGGAGGAATGAGTCATCACCGAGTCACGTGCCTCGGAGTCACGAGACGCCAAGTGATGAACCGTGGGCTGAAGAACCGCAATGCCCGCTGCACCTTCGTCGCGTACTGAGCCAAAAAGCTGCTTCCAAGGCTCGTCCGTCTCTGGGAGTGCAAACCGCTCAATGACCGGCCATGCATGCTGCAAGACCTCGCTGACCGTACTCCCGACGACAGCGCCAACGGCCAACACCGCGGCGTCGACTAACGTGGGGGCGGCAGCTGCAACGCGATCGAACGCCCCGTCGACGAGGATGTACTCACAACCGAGCGCTTCCAGTCGTTCTGCTGCCAGTCGGACATGTGCACGCTGCCGGATGCCGGCCAATACGACAGGCCCCGGTGTTGTTACGCGCGCAATCATGATCGGTCCAAGCGGCGAAGAAATGGGCAACTCCTCAATCCATTCGAACCTAGCCTCAGAGTCGAGGAGCGCACCCTCGGCAGATGCGATCAGTGTCCCAACCTCTGCATAGACCCGGGGCTTGGGTACGCCCAGGATCGTGTCCCGGCGCTCTCCGTCGAGACCAATGCTGAGCAGGCCAACCCCGATTTGCGACCTGTGACTTTCGCGTTCGCCTGTGTTCGCGCGCAGGGGCTCACCTGAGTGGCCGCTTGCGTGGCCGCTTTCTTCACGGCTTTTGCCTTCTTCTTCACCGCCGCCAGCCTCGGCCAACTCATGCAGAAACCGATTAAGTGCAGTCGTTTTCCCTGCATGTTTGGCGATCCCGATAAACGCCAACCTCCGCCATCCGTGCTGTCTGCATCGCTCGAGCAGGTTCATGGGATCGCCTCCTGTTTCATCGTGATGACTGTCTTTGATGCCGGTGGTCGTCCCGGGGGCCCTCCGCTTCCGTCAGTTGTGACGGGGTGCGCGGCGAAGCGCATCGAGATCGGCATGTTGGCGATCCAGATGTTCACGCCCATTGCGGCGCTTCAGGTTCTTGGGTTCCAAGGTCAAATCTACGTCGTTCAAGAGGCGCGCCACGCCAATGAGTTCATCCTTGTCACGTGAATGGTCATGCGTGCAGGACGGCGGGCAGCCCTGATCTTCGTAAATCGGTTCGTGATAGGTGGTGATAACACCTTCAAAGTTGCGCAGGATGACTTTTCCGTGTCCCTGCGAGATGAGGTACTGTGGTCCGACCGGGATCTTGCCGCCCCCGCCAGGCGCATCCACGATGTAGGTCGGGATGGCGTAACCGGAGGTATGACCGCGCAACTGCTCCATGATCTCAATGCCCTTCGCCACACTGGTCCGGAAGTGCTCAATGCCCTCTGACAGGTCACATTGATAGAGGTAGTAGGGGCGGCAGCGGATCTTAACGAGATCGTGCAAGAGTTGCTTCATCACGTGTACGCAGTCGTTGACACCGCGCATCAAGACGGTCTGGTTGCCAAGCGGCACACCGGCATCCGCCAGTTTTTCGCAAGCTGCTGCAGCTTCCGGCGTGATCTCGTCCGGGTGGTTGAAGTGCGTGTTGATCCACACTGGATGATACTTCTTCAGGATGTTGCAGAGGTTATCGGTGATCCGCTGCGGGAACACGACTGGCGCCCGGGTACCGATCCGGATGATTTCAACATGCGGAATCGCACGGAGCTCACTGATAATGTATTCAAGGATCCGGTCATTCACGAGCAGACCGTCGCCGCCTGACAGGAGCACGTCGCGAACCTCTGGCGTCCGCCGGATGTAGTCGATGGCCGCATCGAGCTGCGGTTTCGGAACCGCGTGGCCGACCTGACCAGAGAAGCGGCGGCGCGTGCAGTGCCGGCAGTACATCGAGCACTGGTTGGTGATGAGGAACAGCACACGATCCGGGTAGCGGTGCGTCAGACCGAGCACCGGGGAGTCCTCGTCTTCGTCGAGCGGGTCTTCCATGTCCCATGGGGATCGCTGCATCTCATTCGACAGCGGTACGGCCTGCATGCGGACCGGATCGGTCGGATCATCCGGATCCATCAACATGGCGTAGTACGGTGTAATCCGGAGTGGAATCGACTCGCGCACGTTTTCCACGCCGCCAATCTCATCCTCCGTCAGATTGACCACCTGTTTCAACTCGTCGATGGTGTTGACGGTGTGCGTCAATTGCCACTTCCAGTCGTTCCACTGCTCATCGGCAACGTCCTTCCACAACTCAACTTCGCGGAAGTGGCGTTGTTTCTTTCCATAACGGTGGGTCAGGTTCTTTTCGAGTAAGCTCATGGGTCATCCTCCTTTAGGGTAGACAGCTAAGGTAAACGGCTAAGGTAGACGGGTGGGCGCGGGCCCAGGCCGTTTAGGGTATCAAGGTGTGAATCTAGCCGAATCTAGCCGGTTCAAGATTTCAGGGCGTTAATCTGGCCGGCCATTGTCACTTGAGCAGGTTCCACGCAGCCGATTGCAACACCGTTTGAGTGGTGGCTGTTGTAGAGGTAACCGGTTCACATGGGCCCCTCTGGTCTAGTCACTTTGCGCCGGCAGCAAACTTCTGTTCAAAGACCTCCAGCAAGGCCGGTGTGTCGCGAAGAAGGTTGAGCGCGTGATCGGCATGGTCTTTGCAATACCCGTTGCCAATCATGAGGTCCACATCCTTGCCGACTCCCTCGGCGCCGAGTGCGGCAGCTGTGAAACTGGTCGCCATGCTGAAGAAGTAGACGGTACCGCGGTCCTTCGCACAGAGGATCGAGCTCATCTCCGTGCCAGGGACGTTCACACAGTTGATGACGACGTCTGCCAACTCTCCACCGAGCGCGTCCGTTACGGCTTGATAGACGTCGGCTGACTTGGTTGCATCGAGGTTGAGGACGACGTCAGCGAACCCGAGCTTGCGAATCCGCTCGCATCCTGCGTCCCCGTACTCAATGGCGACAATCTTGCCGTCACCCGCCGACTTTCTTGCCTGTGCGAGCACGGTCAACCCGGACTTTCCGCCGGCTCCGAGGAGCACTACAGTGTTGCCCGGCTTCACTAAGCGAGCGGTTTGAGCCGGGGCACCGCAGACGTCGAACATGGCGAGCGCGATCCGATCCGGCAGATCCTCCGGCATCTTCGCGTAGATTCCGCTTTCAAACAGTACCGCCACAGCCTCCACGTCGAGTTGCGCATTGTGCATGTCGACGTGATGAATCTGGCGTAACTCCAGTGGTGTCAGGGATAGGGAAACGAGGGTTGCAACGCGATCGCCAACCTGTACATCCCCTCTAGCCTCGATGCGCGATCCGATTTCCTTCACCCGGCCAATCAACATCCCGCCGGACCCTGTTACGGGGTTGTGCATCTTGCCGCGATCGTCGACGATTTTTTTGACCTCTTCCGCCACGCGGGCAGGGTCGTTGTCCGCGACTGACTTGATCTGCGTGAACGAGGCCGAATCGATATTCAGCATCTCGACGTCAATGAGAATCTCACCCCCGCGGCACACAGGCGTGTTGTCAACCCTCCAGGCGGCCTGCGGCATGCTCCCCTCTGGGGTCACCACCCGGTAGAGACCGTAGGGATCGTCGGTCATTCCCGAGTCCGCGTGAACGCTGGGGGCGCTTGGCAGACCCGTGGGCGGCTGGCTCGGGTTCGGCTGGCTCGGGTCCGGCTGGCTCGGGTCCGGCTGGCTCGGGTCCGGCTGGCTCAGGGGCGGCTGACCCGTGGGCGTCTGGCTCGTGGGTGTGTTCACAGGGCCCGGGCTGGTGGCGTGGCCACTTTGGCCTCCCTCAGCGCTGAGGCCTAGGTTGGTGTGCGAATTGTTGTAGGTGTGCGGCATACCCTTCTCCCTCCTGACACTGGTGTCTTATCTGAAAGAAAGAATTATGAAAAAAGTGTGCCACCAGTGCTTTGGTCGGGAGGTCGAGGGGCGGGGCACGACAGCGAGGGGGGGCCTGCTAAGGGAAAATACTTCCCTTGTAGGCCTGGATTTTAAAAGACCAAATGGAATAGAGGACGAAACGTCCTCTATCATCCAAATTCAAGCCAATCCAGGGATGATTTGAAGCTACAGAGGAAATTCCGGGTCTTATTTCGTCAGGGGACAGCGAAAAAGGGACGGTAAGGGAACTTTTGTACGCTACCGCAGAATACCCAGGTAGGTATTTTGTTGATACAAGGGTAACAAAGCACGTTGTGGGGTGCTGAAGGGAACTTTTGTGCCTTAGCTCAGAGGCATACCCATACAGGTATCATCGCCACGTACAACCACATACAGCCACATACAGCTAGGTGCAGCAACAAACATACAGACTCGTACCACAAGCCCATAGACGGCCCGCAGACTAAGTTAAATCCAGTTGTTTTAGGCGATACTCCAGGGTATGCCGAAGGATGGCCAATGTCTCGGCGGCCTGTTTGACGGTCCCGTGGGCTGACGCCAAGGCATGCTTCAAGATAATCCGTTCAAAACCACTTTGTAATTCTCTCCAACCGACCGTGCGTGGCTGTGATTGCTCGATGTTATGCCAAAACTCTGGCAGCCGGCCTCTTCTAAGGCATCTACCCGCTGTTCTTGTGCTTGATTTTCGGCACAATCCACTTTGCCCGATGACTCTTGTGCCGAATTATCGGCGCGCGCATCTACTACGACCGTTGAACGCATGTGCCTCTCGAAATGCGTGGCTGTGTTCCCGGTCTCCATCTCCATCTCCATCTCCATCTCCATCTCCATCTCCATCTCCATCTCCATCTCCATCTCCATCTCCGTCGGGAGGTCGGAGCACGATGGTGAGTTGGAGTGGAGTCACTACAGCGAGCCGGATGGGGGTGGGGCGTGCTAAGGGAAAATGCTTCCCTTGTAGGCCTGGATTTTAAAAGACCAAATGGAATAGAGGACGAAACGTCCTCTATCATCCAAATTCAAGCCAATCCGGGGATGGTTTGAGGCTACAGAGGAAATTCTGGGTCTTATTTCGGCAGGAGACAGCGAAAAGGGGAGGGTAAGGGAACGTTTGTACGCTATCGCAGAATACCCAGGTAGGTATTTTATTGATACGAGGGTAACAAAGGACGTTGTGGGGTGCTGAAGGGAACTTTTGTGCCTTAGCTCAGAGGCATACCCATACAGGTATCATCGCCACATACAGCCACATACAGCCACATACAGCCACATACAGCCACATACAGCCACATACAGCCACATACAGCCACCTACAGCTAGGTGCAGCGACAAACGTACAGACTCGTACCACAAACCCATAGACGGCCCGCAGACTAAGTTAAATCCAGCTGCTTTAGGCGATACTGCAGGGTCTGCCGAGGGATTGCCAATGTCGATGCGGCCTGTTTTACGTTCCCGTGGGCTGACGCCAAGGCATGCTTCAAGATAATCCGTTCAAAACCACTTTGTAATTCTCTCCAACCGACTGTGGGTGGCTGTGATTGCTCGATGTTGTGCCAAAACTCTGGCAGCCCAACCTCTTCTAAGGCATCTACCCACTGTTCTTGTGCTGGATTTTCGGCACAATGCACTTTGCCCGATGACTCTTGTGCCGAATTATCGGCGCGCCTATCTGCTACGACCGTTGAATGCATGTGCCTATCGATATGCGCGGCTGTGTTCCCAGCCTCGCGTCCATCTCCGTCGGCAACTCCATCTCCGTCGGCAACTCCATCTCCGTCGGCAACTCCATCTCCATCGGCAACTCCAGCCCCTCGCTCACCGCGCTGGCCATCGCGACCGAGCCCTGGTGCCCCCTGCAGGCCCACCCCTGTCCCCGCCTCGGCACCGTCCTCACCCAAACCGTGCTGACGGGCGAAGTTCCGCAGGTGCACGGGGAGGCTTTCGATACCGATCCACCCGTCATCGATCAAGTTCATCGCCGCCTCCAGCGCGTTCTCAAGCTCACGCACGTTGCCAGGCCAAGTGTAGACAGCAAACAGTTCTGCCACATCCTTGGTCACACCGCGAACGCGCGCGCCGAAACGGCCATTCAGTTTGCCGATGAAGTGGTCGGTGAGGAGAGCGAGATCGACATGGCGATCCCGCAAGGGCGGCAAATCAAACCGCACCACGTTGATGCGAAAGTAGAGGTCACCGCGCAGTTGCCCCGCCTGAACCGCATTCTCCGGGCGAAGGTTCGTCGCCGTGATGACACGGACGTCGATCCGTCGAACATGAAAATCGCCAACGCGCATCAGCTCGCCTTCCTGCAGGACGCGCAGGAGTTTCGCCTGAAGTTCAAGCGGCATCGACTGGATCTCGTCAAGAAAAATTGTTCCTCCGTTGGCGAGCTCGAACAACCCTGCCCGATCTTCGGCACCCGTAAAACTCCCCCGCACCGTGCCAAACAGGATCCCTTCGAGCAGCGACGCAGGAAGCGCCGCACAGTTCAGCGCTAAAAAAGGTTCCTGTTGCCGCGGGCTGGCGTTGTGGATGGCCTGAACCAGCAGTTCCTTGCCGGTTCCCGTCTCTCCGTAGATGAGCACCGGAGAACTCGTCTGTGCCGCGCGTTCGGCTTGGCGTTTGATTTCGAGGAGCGGATCATACTTCGTTAACAGGTGTGAAAAACGGTAGACGGCCCTCGTCGATCGGTTCTCTGCCGATCCGCTTGCCGATCCGCTACCTGCAGCCCCCCTCTTCCTGCTCGATCCGGTGACCTGCGCTTGCAACTCGAGCACCTGCTCCGACAGCCGCTTGACCTGGGTGAAGTCTTTCGCCACCTCAAGCGCGCCAACGAGGTGGCCTTCCGAGAGGATGGGCAGGCTTGTGTTCACCGTGTGGACTTTAACGCCAAGGTAATTGGTGTAGGTCTGCGGGCGATTATAGATAGGCTTGCCAGTTTTCAGGACCTGAAGCAACGTGCTTGTGCCGTTTTCGAGTGACGGAAAAGACTCGAGAAGGTGTTTACCGAGCACATCTTCCGGTTTGAGGCCGTCGAGGCGCGCAGCAGCACAATTGTAGACCGTTGTCTCACCCGCGAGATTCACGGCATGAATGCCTTCATCAATGGTATCGAGGATCTCAACGAGTCCGTCGCGGCTTAAATCGAGATCGGCCACTGCGTGTGCCTCCTTTTGATATGCCTGAATCCACCGGTATATCTGGGTCCCACCGCTACATCTGAGTCCCGTCGCTATGCCTGAATGCCGCTACCGTGCCTGAATCCCGTCAACGCGGCTGGGGCGAAACCGGAGTTCACGTCCGGGTGAAGCGCATACTGAGCTCAATATACTGTGTGACATCAGACATGGTCATATCGTATGCCACGTCAATCAACCCGCCGGTTGGTCCGACCTCAATCCGTAAGCTGCGCGTCCGCAGCTTCACCTCAATGGAACCGATACCTGGTACCGTCATCAGAGACGATCGTACATCCCCTGTTTCGAAAATGTGTTCCCATTCAACACCGCCATGCCGTTGCCACGTCAGTGTTGTGGGCTCTAACCGGCAGATGGTCAGGTTCGGAGGTTCGTCGGAGGCAGCCAAGGGGGAGGCAGCCGATCCGGATCCCCCTCGGCGATTCGGATTCTCTGGTGTCTCCCGGTAAGAGATTTCATGCACGTTTGCACTCTGCTTCCAGCGAACTTGTTGAACCGTCTGCTTTTCCTGTTCGTCCCACGGCTGGCCGGTTGTCAGATGGCCTAAAAATCGGTTACGCCTCGAGATGCTCAGTTCAACAGGAACCACGAAATCGGTCTCCGAAAACCAGAAGTCCCTCATCTGATGCCCTCCTTCCCGTTAATCCCTTGGGTGCAGTAGACCCCATTGGCCCATTGGCCTCGACGAAACAGCCGTAACTCCGTGCTGGCTCGCCTCGCAGCCTCGCAGCCTCGCAGCCCGTTGACCCCCGCGGCCCGGTCCAGCCCACAATTTCCCTACTTCACAAATGCCAGCAAGGCCTCGCGGATCAGCTTCGCCGCCAGGATCTGCGACAGCTCGCTGGGGTCAATCGGCGGGGAGATCTCCATCAGATCGAAGCCCACTACGTTCAATTCCGCTAATAACTTCATCGTTTCGAAGCCTTCGCGCGGGTCGATGCCACCGTGTTCAGCTGTGCCTGTGCCAGGGGCGTAAGCGGGATCGAACACGTCAATATCCCACGTCACGTACACCGGTTTCCCCTTCAGCTCCGGCAGCACCTTCTTGAGCGGCTCCGCTACGTCAAATGGGTAGAAGTGCGTGTTCTCCTTTGCCCAACGAAACTCATCGCGGGTGCCTGAGCGAATGCCAAACTGGTAGATCCGATCGGGTCCGATAGCATCACAGGCCTTCTTGATGATGGTCGAGTGCGAATAGGGCTCGCCCTCGTATTCGTCACGCAGGTCGGTGTGTGCGTCGATGTGGACAATGTGCAAGTCAGGGTACTTTTCCCACGCTGCACGGAGCGGCCCCCACGTAGCAAGGTGCTCACCGCCAAGGCCTATCGGCAGCTTGCCGTCAGCGTACACCGAACGCACATACTGATACAGGGCTTCGACACTCTTCTGCGGGTTGCCAAACGGAAGCGGTACGTCGCCCGCGTCAAAGAAGGTGATGTCCGATAAATCGCGATCGAGATACGGACTGTACTCCTCCACCCCAATCGAAACCTCGCGGATGCGGGCCGGTCCGAGGCGTGTGCCCCCGCGGAAGGAGACCGTCCAGTCCATCGGCATCCCATAGATGACTGCTTTGGCTGCTTCATAATCTTCGCTCGATCCGATGTAGACGTTGCCGCTGTATGCGGGATCGAGCGGGCGGCGGGCCGCCCCGGCCGTGGTAGCTGGCCCGCCTGTGCCACCTAGGCCTGAGCCTGCCCCGGAAGCGTTGCCGACTCCGGCAGTTGATCCCATCGTTCCTCCATTGAAGTTATGCTCGCCTGCGCCACTCATCCCTTGATCAACTCCTGAACAAATGGGGGTAACGCGAAGGCTCCCTTGTGCACATCGCTGCTGTAGTACTTTGTGCCCGTCACGCGTTGCGGCTGTTGGTCTTGGAGCGGGTTATATTTCTTCGATCCCATTGTAAAGCTCCACATACCGGTCGGGTAGGTTGGGATGAAGGCTAGATACATGTGTGTCTGCGGGAACACGCTCTTGATATCCGCGTTGACCTGGCTGATGAGCTTCTGGTTCGCGAACGGCGATTCCGTCTGCGCGACAAACAGGCCATCGTCTGTCAGGGCCTCAAAGACCAGCTGGTAGAAGTCGCGGGCGAAGAGGCCGACGGCGGGACCTATCGGATCGGTCGAGTCAACAAGAATCACGTCAAACTCACCTTTGTGGTCCTTGACGTATTGGATACCGTCCGTGACTTGGACGTCCACACGCGGGTCAGCAAGGCCGCTCGCAATCTGCGGGAAGTACTCTTTGGAGGTCTCGATGACGCGTCCGTCGATCTCGGCTAGAACCGCCTTCTCAACCGACGGGTGCTTGATGATCTCGCGGATAGCCCCGCCGTCTCCGCCGCCAATGACAAGCACGCGCTTTGGATTTGGGTGGGTGTGCAAAGGTACGTGTGAGATCATCTCGTGATAGACAAACTCGTCCTTATCCGTCGTCATCACGCAACCGTCGAGCACAAGCAGGTTGCCGTACTGCTCAGTTTCCATGATATCGAGCGTTTGGAACTCCGTCACTTCGCTATGAATCGTTTTATTAATACGAAGGCCAATCGAGAGGTTATCGGATTGGTACTCGGTAAACCACAACTCTGCATTTTTCACTTGAACAATTCCTCCTTCATATGTACAAAACCGTTTTGTACAAGCCGTTCATCCGTTGTGGCCTGTCGGCCGACAGTGCCGGGATGGCTGGCGGGCCGCGATGATTTAGCGGAACTGAGTTCCTCTATGCGCGCTCAGGCCGCGGGCCGCGATGATTTAGCGGAACTGAGTTCCTCTATGCGCGCTCAGGCCGCGGGCGGCGATGATTTAGCGGAACTCAGTTCCTCTATGCGCGCTCAGGCCACGGGCGGCGATGATTTAGCGGAACTGAGTTCCTCTATGCGCGCCCAGGCCGCGGGCGGCGATGATTTAGCGGAACTGAGTTCCTCTACGAGCGTCCGGGCCACGGGCGCCGATGATTTAGCGGAACTGAGTTCCTCTACGCGCGCCCAGGCCGCGGGCGGCGATGATTTAGCGGAACTGAGTTCCTCTACGAGCGTCCGGGCCACGGGCGCCGATGATTTAGCGGAACTGAGTTCCTCTACGCGCGCCCAGGCCGCGGGCGGCGATGATTTAGCGGAACTGAGTTCCTCTACGATCGCCGAAGCCGCGTGCGCCGGTCGGTGCGCCCGGGGATCGCACCCGCAACACCGCCCCGCACGCGCCACGGGATCGCACCCAGCGTTGCCGCCCATCGACAGCAGCAGGCACATTCTGTCGAAAGTTATGCCGCCCGTATTATACCAGATTGGAAGACTGTGCATACTAACCCTCGATCAGCAACATAAGGAGGTTTTGGCTTGCCCATCCAGCAACAAACAACATATGTGTTTAACCGGCAAGGGCGCTCCCAGCACAGAAGCTCCCAGCACGGCAGCTCCCGCCAAAACCGAAATGATCACAACCGTCCACCTCACCAAAACTGGTGGGCACGGTCTCCCTGGTGGGCGAAATACGTGTTTCTTCCGATGACCCTTGGTTTTGCAGGAATGACAACGCTTCTGTTGGCGCTGAAAGCAACCCCGTTGCCGGACCAAAGCTTTCTCGATCCGACCCGAATTGAAACGGAACAAGGGAGCGTCCTGTCTGAGTGGACCCTTCGTGGTGTACGAAGTGAGCAAGTTCCAATCGATCAAATCCCGATTCAGTTACAACAGGCTACCCTTGCGGTCGAGGATGCCCGTTTTTATCAACACCATGCGGTCAGCCCAAGGTCGATGTTCCGCGCGCTTCTCGTCGATGCCAAGAGCGGGCATGTAGTTGAAGGCGGATCGACCATTACACAACAACTGGTTAAAAACCTCTTTCTCAGTCAAGAGCGGACAATCACTCGGAAAGTCCGCGAGGGTCTGTTATCCCTGCAGCTTGAGTTGCACGAATCTAAGCAGGACATCCTGACCCAGTACCTGAACACCATTTACTACGGCCACGGTGCTTATGGTGTTGGCGCTGCTTCACGCCTGTATTTCGGAAAACCCGTGTCCGAGCTCTCGCTTGCGGAATCTGCCATGCTCGCCGGTCTGCCGAAAGGACCGAGCATCTACTCCCCGTTGCTCCATCCGGAAGCGGCGAAGGACCGGCAAAGACTAGTGTTAAACCGAATGGTTCAGGTTGGAGCACTGACTCAGGAACAGGCAGATGCAGCATTTACACAACCGCTGCACTACCATACTGCACAAGACCCGACGGCCTCTGCACCTTATTTCACACATACAGCACTCGAGGAAGCAAAGGATCACTTCCACATCAGCAGTGACGAGTTGTATCGGGGCGGCATCCGAATTACAACCACGCTCGATCCGGTTTTACAACAAGCCGCAGAACACGCAGTTGTGAGCACCCTGCCAAAGGGCAGCTCGATCCAGGCAGCTCTGGTTGCCATCGATCCGCAAACCGGTGCCATTAAAGCCATGGTTGGCGGCAAGGATTACGCAACCAGTCCATACAACCGAGCGTTTGCTGAGCGGCAGCCAGGCTCGACCTTTAAGGCCATTCTGTACACCGCTGCTCTCCAGCACGGATGGACGCCTGCCGAGCAAGTGAACAGCGAGCTGACTACCTTTTTGTACGACAAGTCAAAACTGTACACCGTTCATGACTACGGTGAGTTTTACGCACACCGGCCGCTCACCATGCGGGAGGCGCTCGCTCGCTCCGACAATGTGTACGCAGTGACAGCGAATCTCGACGTCGGGCCGCAAACCGTGATCGACCAAGCCAGAAAGATGGGCGTGACAACACCGCTGCAGCCGTACCCCGCGCTCGCGCTTGGGGTATTCCCAACAAGTCCACTGCAGATGGCCACCGTGTACGCCACCTTGGCAAACGGAGGATATCGGATCGTGCCGCATACGGTAGACGAAGTCCGTTCCTCGTTTACCGGATCCGTGCAGCAGTTTGGAACAGAGAAGGACAAAACACGCGTCATTCCGGAGGCGGTTGCGTTCCAGATGACCGATCTGATGAAGTCTGTCCTTGGCCCAGGCGGCACAGGGTACAAAATCCACCAATACATGCACGGCCCGGCAGCCGCGAAAACAGGCACCACAGACACGGACGCGTGGATGGTCGGGTACACGCCAAAACTCGTCTGTGCCGTATGGGTCGGATACGACAGCAACCATCCTTTGTCCCTGGATGAAGAACATCTCGCCGGCCCCATTTGGGCGAAGTTCATGGGCACCGCCCAGCAGCGCCTCCCATCCGATTGGTACCGCCCGCCGCTCGGTCTTGAGAAACGGGTTATCGATCCGGTGACCGCAGAACTAGCTACCAAGAACTGCAGCACCACCGAGACGGATTACTTTACACCCGGCACTGCACCAAAAGAGTTCTGTTCGCTTCATGCGGAACAGGTACCTGAAGAGCATCAGGTGGAGAAGACGCCTTGGTGGAAAAAATGGTTTTGGCGATAACCATGCGTTCCAGCTGCCACCATGCGTTCTAGCGACCACCATGCGTTCCAGCTGCCATCATGCGTTCTGGCGAGCATCATGCGGCCTTAGCGACCACCATGCGGCTGTAGCGACAAACGTGTAGGTTTGGCGTGAACTATGTGGGTTTTGGCGATGAATATGGTCTTTTCAGAAATCTTTGCAACTGCAAGCGGTTTCGCGGCGTACAGTGGTAGTGACAGTACAGTGATGATGGTACAATGACCTCAAACTATGAGAGGAGCGTGGGCCCGTGGAGCAACGTTTATCAGGGCGCGTTCGAGGAATAGCGCCATCGGCGACGATGAGCATCGACGCCAAGACCAAGGCCCTGATGAAAGAGGGGCAGCCAGTCGTCAACATGAGCGTTGGCGAACCGGACTTTGATACACCGAAAGCAGCTGCCTTTGCTGGAATTAAAGCGATTGTCGATGGACAAACACGCTATACTCCTGCAGCAGGGACGCTCGAGCTGCGCAAGCGGATCGCACAGAAGCTCATGACCGAAAACGGCCTGCAGTACACGCCTGAACAAATCGTCGTATCTTCCGGCGCGAAACACTCGCTGTTCAACATCTTTCTTGCTATCTGCGATCCCGGTGACGAGGTCATCCTTCCTGCACCGTATTGGGTGTCTTACCCAGAGCAGATCCGACTGTCGGGTGCAGAACCTGTCATCGTCTCCTGCAATGAAGATACCGGTTTTAAGATGACGCCAGAGCAGTTGAAAGCTGCCATCACGCCGCGTACAAAAGCGGTCATGTTGAATTCGCCGAGCAACCCAACCGGTGCCGTCTATACAAAAGACGAATTAAAGGCACTCGGCGAAGTTCTCGTGCAGTACGATGTGTATGTGGTTACCGATGAGATTTACGAACGACTCGTCTACAATGTGGAGCACTACAGTCTTCCGGCCCTAGTTCCCGATCTGATGAATCGCACGATTGTCGTCAACGGGTTCTCCAAAGCGTTTGCGATGACCGGTTGGAGACTTGGATACTTGGCCGGACCACAGGACGTGGTCAAGGCTGTCTCCAGTCTGCAAAGTCACGCCACCGGAAACCCTGCCAGTATCTCGCAAGCAGCGGGTATTGTAGCCCTCGACTCGTTTGACCCCGGGATGGTCGAAGCGTTCCACGAGCGCCGGGATTACCTGGTTAGTGCCTTGCAAAACATGAACGGTATCCAGTGTCTGGTGCCCGATGGAGCATTCTATGTATTCCCGAACATCTCCGGACTGTACGGCAAGTCACTGAACGGCAAACGGATTGAGACCTCAAATGATTTTTGTACCCTTTTGCTCGAGACCGATCTCGTTGCCGCGGTTCCCGGCGAAGCCTTTGGAGCACCGGAAAACATGCGTCTTTCCTATGCTACATCGATGGAGCAGATCAAAACGGCCGTTGAGCGGATCGAGCGGTTTATCTCGCGCCTCGAATCGTAGTCTCCAAAGAGGAAATAATGACTCAGTCCAGGAAACAGGCGGCCCGTCGGTTGAAAGACGGTACCGCCTGTTTTTGCGCCGTTATGCGTTGTGCGTGTCTGGGTGAACTTCGCCGGTGTGGTCAGTGAATTCGTGATCATTCTCGATTCGGATGTACCCACTGTTGTGAAGCTCTTGCATCACTTCAAACAAGCTGTCCTTTTTATCCATGGGAAGCGCCCGGACAAATTCATTGATGTCCCGTGCATGCGCTAGCTGCGTAAAGTGGACGCCTCCGTACCGGGCATGCAGAGAACGTTCCCTCTGACTCCTGTCCTTGTCCTCAGCCAAGTATCTTCCCCCATTCCGTCGGCTTCTGAAGCCTGATCCATTTGTAAATCAACTCGCATGTAGTTTGGCTTTGCTCCCGGCACATCATGCACCTTCCGTCACGGTCGGGTTCAAGTCCAGTCACCGAATCCCTTGTCCGCCCATACAATACAGTAGTTGGCAAGTTGTGCACAGAGACGGAGGTGAGACCATGGCCCAACCAAGCAAAGTCAGAAAAAGGCCAGGTACACAGGTTAAGTCGGCCGGTCCAGGGACGTCACGAAGACCAAAGCGTCCGGCAAAGCGCCCAGCGAAAGCGTCCGGAGGGAGCAGCGGCTTGCCAAGTAAGACGAATGCAAGCAGCTCGGGCAGCAAGAACAGTCTGTCAAAACTCCTATCACCCGAGAACATTCAAGAAACCATCAAAAGTGTTGGCAGTTTGCGAACTCAAGTAAAAAAATGGATGACGTATCTGCAACAGGCCGACCAGGTCTTGGACACGGTATTTGTAACCACAAATTCATTGCGGGAAACCGGAGTCCTTGACAAGCTCATCAAACAACGCGGCAAGAATCTGTCTACCGAGGACTTTACAAATATCCTTGTTGCTCTGATGAATTCACCGGCAGGAAGCCAAATTTTGAAGGGGATGGGCGGCGGATCCGATGACTCCGACAACGTGGAGCAGGTAGAAGCACCTGCTAACCAACAAGCGTTGATTGAGGGTCAGCCAGCAGCTGCGCAGAGGAACCCTCAGCCCCGGCGACAGCAACCTCCCCGGCAGCAAGCACAGCGCCGCCCGGCGCGTCAGCAACCCGCCGGGCGGCCAGCCGGACGTGCAGGATTCCCCGGATAGGCTGATTCCGGTTCTTCGTACAGCAAGAAGGGCTGGCACGGTGTGCCAGCCCTTTACGGTTTCTCTCCCATCAACCCAGAACGGGCCGCCTCATCATTGCGACGAGACGGTCCGCCTTGGCTGCGAACCCTTTGTTACTTGCTCTTGGGAACAAACTTCTTGATTTCTTTCAGGGTGTCTCCATCGACGTTCTTGCCGTATTTTTTGACGATGTCGTCCACATTGGCATTCGGTCCGTTCTTCGTTGCGTCCTTGTACGCATTCACAAACTGCTTGATCCGCTCTTCCGGCACCGGCAACCCGAGCTTTCCAGCGAAGTTCTTCGCCAGTTTTTCAACCTCATTCGGGTCTTTCCATTGGTCCGGCTGAACCTTCTTCACATCATCCAGGATTTGAAAAATCGCTTTTCGTTTGCCAGACAGATTCTGCTTCAAATTATCTATCGGTTTTTGAGAAGAAGCAGTTTGTGCCGTCGGCATCGGAGACTGAATTGACTGCGCCGGACTGTTGGGAGCAACTTTCGCTTGCCGTTTCTTGGCTACTTTTTTAGTGGGTCGCTTCCGCACAGTGGTCCCTCCTCTGTCGAGTTACGCTCCCGCAGGAGCCTCACCATACTGTATGGTTGCGACCCGGAAGATGCCACGTCGAATCCCCGAAACGGGCTCTATTTGGACTCTTGTCCAGCGGTTGTTCACCACGTTGCCTTGTTGTTCACCACTTGGCCTTTAGGAAGGGTGTTTCAGGAAGGGTGCCGCCGGCAATGTGCAGTCCCCAACACCTCGACCGGGAGGCAGGAGGCTAGCCGATAGACCGGATGAGCCACTGCTGGGAACCCGGATCAAGCGCCAAAATCAGATGGTACTTTGTCTGCTCCGTCTTCCCATCTTTAAAATGAATGTTCGCGTTCGCAATGGCTCCAAACGAGTTTGGATTCATGTATTGAATGGATTCTACCGTGACCGCTGATGACTGAATCGGGTGATTGTAATCGACGCCGCTTCTCGCTGCAGAGGCGACGGCTTGAGCAAGCCCAGGTATTAAAATTTGAGTGATATCGACTTGGTATTCGGCTGCCGTCTTGTCGTTGTGCGACTGAAGGTACCTGTCGACGAGGTCCTTCGCAACAGTCTTCATCTGAGCATCAGTCATGACAGGGTTGCTGCTCGTACTGGCAGCGTTTCCTGCACTTCCGCTTGTCCCTGTCACGTTCCCTGAACCAGTCGCTGTTGCATTGCCCGAGCCGGCTGCTGGTGTAGTTGTGTTTGTATAGATACTATTTGTCGCCGACGTGTTGGCCTGGTTTGTTGTGTTGGTCGCGCACCCCGTAATAAAGCCCATCGAGGTGAGCGCGATAAGCGAGATCCCCGTAATCATTCGTTTCATGAAGTTCACTCCTAATTTCAGCATGTCACTGTCGATGGGGCAAAGGAATAGATCGAGATTCACTGTATCACAAAATGCGGACAAGGCTATAAGTCTGTCGTAATTACTCGACGTAAATCATCTTGCGGGTCATGCCACCGTCTACAACAAGGTTGGTCCCGGTCACGAAATCGTTATCCGGATCAGTCAGGTAAAGACAAGCTTTGGCGATATCCCCCGGATGGCCCACCCGGCCTGCGAAGTGTTGTGCGTGATCCGCTTCACCCAACGCTTCGTAGTCACCCGTCTCAATCCATCCCGGGCTGATGGCATTCACCCGGATGCCGCGGGGTCCGAAGGAGGCTGCCAGTGCGTGTGTCAGGGCTAGAATGCCTCCCTTTGATGCTGCGTACGCCTCACTGTTCGGCTCTGACATGATGCCTCGTGTCGATGCCAGATTCACGATCGCGCTTCCTTTGGCCATATGCTGCACTGCTTCTCTTGCACACAGAAAGGTCCCACGGAGGTTTACATGAATGACTTCATCCCACTCCGCCACAGCTAGGTCTATCGGCGACTTCCAATGAGATATCCCAGCATTATTAATGAGGATGTCGATCCGACCGAACGCTTCAACGACCTCTCTAATGCCACGGGTGATCTCATCCGGTTTGCTGACATCTACCGTGGCCGTCACGGTATCCCGAAACGTCTGCGGGTATTTGGCCATGGCTTCGTTCAACAAGTTCGCGTCTTTGTCCCAACAGACGACCTGTGCACCCATCTCCGCATATGTACGTGCCACACAACGACCAATCCCGCGCCCAGCACCTGTCACAAGGACGACCCTGCCGGCAAGGCGATGTTGACTGTCAGATCTGTTTGAAGTTTGGTTTTCCACGTTATTCCCTCCATCTATCCGTTAACATGCTATCTATCCATCTATCCATCTTATCGTTTGATGAAGATACCATTCGTAAGATACCATTCATAACCCATTATTCCTAAGGTACCGGTCGTAACCCATTACTCGCGAGGCACTGCTCGTAGCTCGTAAGCGACCGCTCATAAGCCGGCGTTCGTAAGCCTCTGCTCCTAATCTACTGCCCGGTAACCAACCACTCATGAGCCACCGCTCGCAATCTACCACCCCATTTCTCAATTTCTCAAAGTTTGGATAAATTTAGTTGACTTTTAATTCTGAATTTAATATATTGGTAAGTAATAGCAAACTTGTCGAAAGGCAAGGACGCAAAGCCACGGGCCTGTCGTGCTGATGAACGCGTGTTCTCAGACCACTATGGCAGCCGGGTTTCCGGTGCTCCTGACCGTCAGAAAGGAGGAGAAATAGCATGAAAAAGTGGGCAAAAGCCGTTTTTGCGGGGCTCGCAATTGTTGCTGCTGTGGTCGTCGTCCCAGTAACCTTCCACACGGCATCGCACCATGGTTCTGCAGCAGTAGCTGCAACCACAACTACAACGACGTCCCCAAATATCATTGTTCGGCCAATATGGGATTAACGGGAAACTGTTTCAGACTTCATCTGCTACAGGGGTGGGTGCCTGCGCGCACTGCCCCTTTTCATTTGTGTTCAACATTCACTTCTGTTGAACTTCCATTTAATTTCAACTCAATTCAAGTCAATTCAACGCCCGTTTGCATGCAACGCTTCCCTTCCTAGTACTGATGGATCTTTTTATATTACAATACAAGGGGAACCAATCACTGTGAACGCACTGATGGGCAGTAAAACAACTAAGGGGTTATTCTCGATGTCACCTGGCGATCTCCCGATTTTCGATCAAACGGATCACGGCATTAAGCTCATTGAAGAAGAGCGCCGCAGAATCGCCCGCGATCTGCACGACGGTCCAGCGCAAGCTATCACCAATGTCAGTATGCGTCTGGATATCATCCGCCGTTTACTTCAAACTCAGCCTGCGCTTGTTGAGGAAGAGGTAGATCGGTTACAACAGAAGGTTCGCGTGCTAGTCAGTGACGTTCGGCGATTGATCTATGATTTACGCCCGGTGGCTGTTGACGAAGTCGGCGTGCTTCAGGCAACCTTGCAGCTCTGTGAGCGGAATCAACACGACTGGAACCTGAAGATTGAAGTTTCAGTTCAAGAGGATGTTTCGCTTGATATCGCCCCTGCTCGTCAGGTTGCGATTTACAGGCTGATTCAAGAGTTGCTGAACAATGTCCACAAACATGCCGAGGCGACAAACGTCAAGATTGCGTTCTCACAGTCAAAGAGTGACTTGATTATCCAGGTCGCAGACAATGGCAAGGGCTTTGATCCCGATTTGATACCAGAAGGGCACTACGGCCTCGCCGGCATGAAGGAACGGATCGAATACCTAGACGGTACGTTTCTTATCGAATCTGCTCCAGGTACAGGTGCCCGGTTCGAGATCCGGCTGCCGGTTTATGAATAAATAGAGAGAAAGATAAATGGGATTTGGGCTCTCAGCACGGAGAAATCACATCCTTGCTGCTAGTTCACATAGGGTATGTACAATGCGGACAGGTTGGGTTCATAATGCGAACATTACTTCATGATGCACAGCTCCAACACGCCTTAAAGTTGTCAGCAAACGGGCATCTGTATGCAGCACTTGAGAAATTCCAAGACAAACTTCGGAGTGGAGAGTACGGAGCCTCAGGTTCACTCTCGTTACTCTACGATGAAATTGGTAAGATTCAAATTCAGCAACATGATATCAATGCTGCGGAGCATTCCTTTACGTTGGCTGTCGCAGCAGCCGACACACTTGATAACCAAGCCAAGTGTCAGATTCACTTAGCCATGGCACTCCATGCCCAATCAAACTTTGACCGGGCCTACCGTTTATTGCAGGAGATTGAAAACCGGGCAGGAGCACAACTCCCCAACCTGCGAAGGGGAATTCTGTTTAACAACCTTGCCACGGTCCAATGGGCGACACAGTTTTACCGCGATGCCGTAACCAGCCTGAGGAAAAGCCTTCAGTACTTCGAGGAAGCAGACGTTGTGCATTACCATAGCACGCTCTATAACAATCTCGGTATTTGCTACATCGAACTGCGTGACTATGAAAACGCAGAGTTATGTATTCAAAAAGCCCTGGAAGCTTCGGATGCAAAGGAAGAACTGATGTTTTCATACACTGCTCTGTCCCGAATGTACCTCCACCAGGGGGATTATGAGCAGAGCATTGAATATGCAAGGCGATCCGTGCCCTTGTTTGACGAGGCATACCAGACGGCCGATCCGCTGTTGACGGCCCATCTGTGCCGATTGTACGCGGAGCTGTCGTTTCACATTGGTGATCAACGCCTTGCCAAGCAGCTGATGGAAAAGGCCGAACTCCAAGTCGGATTACTCGGCCACTGGCGAGAATTCGCCGAGATCAGAGCACGCCTGGAGGAATGGACAGACGGACGCGTCTCCCCGGACAGACATCTTGCCGGAGACACTACGCTGATGAAGCGGTTTCTACTGATTACAGAGGCCTGGAACACACAAGAGTTTATTGCAACTCGTTTTTCGGAGTTTATTGATACACGGGTCAAGTACGCAACAGAGTTGGCCCATCAACTGCAGCTCTCCGAAGAAATGAAAGTAAATCTTGTGACCGCCGCAAGATTGGCGGACTACGGCCTGACAGCGATTGGGTCCGACGTTACAGACCGACCGGATCGCTCACATACTACCTGGTTGCAATACATTCATCATCCCGAGCTGACTGTAGAAATGCTCGGTGAGCTCCAATTTTGTCCAGACGTCAACACCCTCATCTTGCGGCACCATGAGCGTTGTGACGGATCCGGTTTCCCGAACCAGGCGACTGACGTCCCCGTCAGTCCCAATGGCGAAGAGGCAGAACGTGACAGTCTGAAAGCAGCGGAAAGGATTCTGCAACTGTCAGACGCATACGCAGAATCTGTTGTTCTAAAGAGAGTTTCTCATACCGAAACTATGCAACATCTTCGGGCGAACGCCGGCGCATTTGACGAGGACGTTCTAAACGCCTTGGAGTGCCTGTTTTAACTGGAGTCGAAACAGGCCATCTATGTCAACGGGCGTCTGCGACAGCGGCGGTCTGGGCGGTCTGGCTTAAGGCTATCTGGCTTAAGGCTATCTGGCTTAAGGCTATCTGGCTCAAGGCTATCTGGCTCAAGGCGGCAACATGAAATTGAAGATTACGTCCATCTTGAAGACTTGGGAGGTAGATTGATGTGAAGAAGATGAATGTCGAGAGTTTTAATCTGGATCATACCAAGGTCAAGGCTCCTTACGTACGACTCGCCGGCGTAGTAAACGGCACCCATGGAGACACGATTTACAAATACGATGTACGGCTGTGCCAGCCGAATCAAGAACACATGGAGATGCCGGCACTCCACTCACTCGAACATTTGATGGCCGAAAATATTCGTAACCACACCAGCCAAGTGGTTGACTTCAGCCCAATGGGTTGCCAGACAGGATTTTACCTGACGATGCTAAACGTCGATGATCGCGATGAGGTCATGGCTTATCTCGAAGCCACGCTGAAAGATGTGCTGGAAGCAACCGAGGTCCCGGCTTGCAACGAGGTCCAGTGCGGTTGGGCGGCAAGCCACAGTCTCGAAGGCGCCAAAGAGTTGGCTCAGAAAATGTTGTCCGCCAGGTCCGAGTGGCCAGAGATTTTTGGCAGTGAGGCATAAACAGCCAGCTCAGTGGCGTGATAATGACAGCTTTGGCACGTTCGGGGTGGAGAGGAACTCAGTTCCGCTATGAGGTTCCGCAGCGGAAGACCGCCTGGCTGGAGAGGAACTCAGTTCCTCTATGAGGTCACGCAGCGGCGTACCGGTGTCAGTCTGAACGTGCCAATCTAAAGATTGGCACGTTATTTTGCGTGCAGAGCGAAATCATGCTCTTCGGAGTGTCGTACATGTATGAACCCGCCGATGCGGAAGGGCTGGGATACCCGTGGGAATAGGCGTCCACAACCGTCTAGCCTGCTACAGCAGGCACGCGTTCCGCATCCAACCTTCGATTGAAAAATATGATGATCCCATTCAGCACCAAAATGATCATGGTTACGTAAAACACATTCTTAATTCCATACGCAGCGGCGACGCTGCTCCCAAGAAGCGGACCAAGCAGGTTTCCCAGAAACGTAGACGCAGAATTGATTCCGAATGCTGTCGCTAAGAGTTCCGGAGGCGCCTTCTTTTTTACCAGTACATTGAGCGACGGTATCATACCACCAATAAACAGCCCGAGCAGAAACCGTCCCACAAGAAGAACCCCGATGTTCCCGGCTAAGGCTTGCGGGATATACATCACCGCAGCGGCACAGGTAGCCAAGATGAGGACCTTCCGTTGCCCGATCCGATCGCCCAATCTACCCAGAGACGGCGCACCGACGAGATTGGCCATACCTGTTATAGAAACGACCAAACCCGCAATCAGCGCTAAGTGCGGACCTGTGTACAACGTCTTTGCGTAAATCGTGACAATCGGTTCGATACTCATCATACCTACCTGAATAAAGGTGGAAACCACAAAGACCGGAAACAAAGGGCGTAGTTGTCTGATGCCCCCTGTTGGCCCTTTCGCTCGAACGATTGGCTGATGATGTTCGTGAACAAACAGCAATACAATCAAACTTGCAATAATCAACATGCCACCTGTGCAGAAGAACACACCCCGAAATCCAATTGTTTCAGCCAATGCCCCACCAATCAGAGGTCCAATGAGGTTTCCCGCAATCGCACCGGTTTGCAGCGTTCCGAGAGCTCTTCCAGAGTGCTCGTTTGGCGTTATAGATGCCTGCAGGGATACGGACATGGAGATGAAACCAGAAAATATTCCGTTGAAAAGGCGAAGCAGCAATAACTCCCACACTGCACCCACTGCACCCATCAATGCCGTGACGACACCCATGCCGATGCCAGCCCGAAGAAGCATGATTTTCCGCCCGTGCCTATCCGCAAAAGCTCCCCAGATCGGTTGGAAAATAACAGAGGTCACAAATTGAGCTGAAAACACCCAACCTGACCATCGCTCCATAGCTGACAGGTTGTGAATTCCAAGCTTTTCGATGTATAACGGCAGAAACGGGATCACTAAACTCATACCGGCGGTAACAGCGAAGTTTGACGCCCATAAAATCCAGAGTGTACGTCTCCAATTCATACAAATCCCTCTTCCCAGCCACAAGACTTACACGGTACCCCCAAAGACAGAAGCAAAGACAAATACCAAGTCACAGCCGAAGCCTGTCTTTCGAGTCGGCATCAGGAGTCGGCAATACTGTTTTGGCAATGTGCTCGTCGAGTGCTTCGTAGTCGTAATAGTGAATGGTATCGTACAACTCAGCACGTGTCTGCAATGTAGACAGAATTCCGGCCTGCGTTCCTTCATTATGAATCGTGCGATAAGCCGTTTCAGCAGCCTTTGCAGCTGCTCGAAGTGACGTTACGGGATAGATGACCATGTCATATCCCCAGTCTGAGAACTGTTTTGCACTGTAATACGGCGTCTTTCCGAATTCAGTCATGTTGGCCAACAACGGTGCAGAAACAGCCTGGCGGAACTGGAGGAAATCCGCCTCCGTTGTGAGTGCCTCCGGGAAAATCGCATCTGCACCAGCTGCCAAATATGCATTTGCCCTCGCAATCGCAGATTCTATTCCTTCGACTGCCTTGGCATCCGTTCGCGCAATGACCACCAATGTAGGTGCCACCTGCTTCAGCATTCTGATCTTCTGCTGCATTTCTTCCGTCGCCACGAGGTTTTTGCCATTGAGATGCCCACACTTTTTTGGAAGGTCCTGATCTTCAATTTGAACCGCAGCCACACCGGCTTCTACCATCTCTGCAGCTGTACGTGCGACATTCAGTACGCCCCCGTAACCCGTATCGATATCAACAAGCAGGGGGAGTTTTGAGGCGCGTACAAGCACCCGGGCATGTGCGGCAACTTCATTGGAATAGAGGAGACCCAGATCCGGAAGGCCCAGGCTCGCCGTATAAGCCGCTCCTGACAAATACAGTGCCTGAAAGCCAGCTTCTTTCGCAAGCAGGGCGCTCATTCCGTCATGCGCACCTGGAATTTGCAAAAGGGATTCATTTCTCATCAGTAGTCTAAATTGGTCAGCAAGCTGATCTTGCGTGGGGTTTGGTTCAACAAGCCAAGTCAAGGTACCTACTCCTTCCCTAGACGTCTTCCATCGGTATACCGGATTGTAGCCGCGTTTGCAATGCAACCTCCTCTGTCGTCACAAAGGATCACAGCTGTCCTAAGAATATTCCAGTCGGTTTAAATGCGTATTTAAATGCGTATTTAAGCGGGTGTTGAAGCACGCTGATCTTGCCTTCTCAGCGATTCGTAAAAAAGTTTCCGCTTTGTCATTTGCGACGATGGAAATAAAAATGGACAGAGCCTTCCCTGTCCATTCCCTGTCCATCTTTTATTCATTTTTATGCACTCTCTATCCAACAGCGGGACTGCTCTTTTGCACTCGATCGAATACATGGTCAAAGGGACGACTCTAGATGACCGGATGACCGGATCGGTTAGTACGGTTTAACAACTGCAGCCCTTTTTGCAGCCTTGGTCAAGCGGACCGTCAAGTCATAGCGAAGAAAGGGTGTCATCAGGTAGATCCCGTTGAAGTACTCGCTTGCTCTATTTGTTAGCCCCTCTGCAATTTGCATGCCGATTTCTGCAGCGCCCTCAAGTGGTGCATCAACCATTTTCTGTATGATGTCTTCAGGAATCTGCATCCCTGGGACCTCATTGTGCAGGAAGAGGGCATTCCGTGCACTGACGAGCGGCATCACTC
Source organism: Paenalicyclobacillus ferrooxydans (assembly GCF_001399675.1). Lineage (GTDB taxonomy): Bacteria > Bacillota > Bacilli > Alicyclobacillales > Alicyclobacillaceae > Alicyclobacillus_B > Alicyclobacillus_B ferrooxydans. Next base: position 47,613 of record NZ_LJCO01000069.1, on the reverse strand, counting down.
CGATAAATACAGGAACACCAATCTCTGATGCTGCGTTTGCTACGACCTCCATCAGACGCTCGTCGTACACCGGCTGCGTCATGATGTAGTCTGCCCCCGCATCTACTTTGCGCTTCAATCGCTCAATGGCCTTGTCGAAGTTTCTGACATGCGGGTTAAACGATGTGCCAACCACAAATTTTGCAGGTTGCTTCAGCGGCTGCCCTGAAAACGCGATCCCCTCATTCAAACGCCGCACCATCTTGGTTAATTCGATAGAGGAGACATCGTAGACCGATGTTGCACCCGGCAGGTCTCCAAACCTGGACGGGTCTCCGGTCACGAGCAAGATGTGGTGAATTCCGAGTACATGCAGACCCATCAAGTGTGACTGCTGTCCAATCAGGTTCCTGTCGCGGCACGTCACATGAACGAGCGGATCGATACCAAGCGGCTTCAACATTGCAGCCACAGCCATGTTACTCACTCGAACGGTCCCAAGAGAGTTGTCAGCGAGGGTAATCGAGTCCGCACCGGCCTCGTGCAACGCCAGCGCACCTTTCATGTATCGGGAGATATCCGTGGTCCGCGGCGGATCCAATTCGACGATCACAGTCGTTTCACGCTTGACTTTGTCGAGCAGTGTTGAGGAAGGTTTTGCGTCAAAGCTGTGCACCTTTTGGTTGCTGTGCACCTTTTGGTTGCTGTGCACCTCTTGGTTGCCGTGCGTCTCGTTGCTCCTACTCGTCTCTCCGCCTTTATGCTGCTCTTCATTGATGTGAATGCGGTTCTGCACAGCCGTTGTCTCGGTGGCAACGACGGGCCTGGCCTTCGCCTCTCGGCCGGAGATATCACTTTCCTGCAGTTTCACTGCGAGGCGCCGAATGTGATCTGGAGTCGTTCCACAACAGCCGCCGACAAAATGAACCCCGCTTTGAACCAACCGCTTGCCCATGTCTGCAAAGTAATCCGCACCTGCGGTATAGCTCACGTCACCTTCGTCAATGTGCAGCATGCCCGCGTTCGGCACCGCGGCGTAGACTGTCCCGGGCGCATGGGGCATGCGCTCGTAGGCTCGCAGGATTCCAGCCAGGCCAAGTCGGCAGTTCAGTCAGAAAACATCCGACCCCGCCTCCTGCATTCGGGTAAACGCGTCAGCCAGCGGCACACCATCACGGGTAACGTCTGGCGCATCTGGCGATAAAGTCGCAAGAACAGGGAGGATCGTCCGGCTTTTAACCACTTCGAGGGCAACGAGCATTTCATAGAGATCGGCGAAGGTTTCGAGGACAATGCCGTCCACTCCAGCCTCGAGCAACGCATCAAGCTGCTCGGCAAACACATCCCGCAACGTGAAGCGGGTCTCATCCTCTGTCTCACCTCGGTATCCGAGTCCTGCTGTCGATCCGATGGTTCCAAACACCCACACCTGGCCCTTGGAACTCCTGACTGGGGTGTCCAATGCACTGAATCCTTGCCCCGATCCCTGTCTTGTGGTTCCCTGGTGCCCGGCTCCTTGCCGAGCGGGAGCAGACTCTGCCGCCTCACGCGCCACCGCAACCGCAGCCCTGTTAATGTCTGCTAACTGGCTTTCGAGTCCATAGCGAGCAAGTCCCACCCGGTGCGCACCAAAGGTGTTCGTCTGAATCAGCTCGGCACCCGCAGCAATATAAGCGAGGTGGACATCGCGAACGAGCTTGGGATGAGACAGAGAGAGCTCTTCGTAACACGTGCGAATAGGCACACCCGACTGGTGCAGCATCGTTGCCATCGCGCCATCACCAAGGATGACGCGCTGACTCCAGACGTCGCGGATGTCCTGCCGCGGTCGGGGTCCGTCTTGCAGCGGTCGAGGTCCGTCCTGCTGCGGTCGGGATCCGTCTTGCGTTTGTTCGGTTTCCGACATCATGTCACCTCCTGATTGGATGTTTATCGATTTATCCGATGTCTACGTTGAAATAGCGCGCTTCCGGATGCGAGAACACGAGGGCTGAGACGCTGGCTTCGGGTTCCATCATGAATCCATCCGTCAGTTCCACTCCGATGTCAAACGGCTGAAGCAGTCGGAACAACTGGGCTTGATCGTCAAGGTTCGGGCAGGCCGGATAGCCGAATGACACTCGGATGCCTTGGTAACGGGCAATGAAGCGTTCGCGCATGGTCATCTCGAGCGGATCGGGAAAGCCCCAAGCATCTCGTATCACATGGTGGATCCGCTCCGCTGACGCCTCTGCGAGTTCGAGCGCCACAGCTTGCAGGGCGTGTGCGCGGAGGTAGTCTCCACTGGCTTTCCACGCCTCGGCCACTTCGCGGACCCCTGTGCCTGCGGTGACGTTCAACATCGCCACATAGTCGACCACCCCGCCATCAATCGGGCGCAGGAAGTCTGCCAGGCAGAGATACGGCGCCTTTTGCTGGCGCGGGAAGTGGAACCGTTCGAGCACCCGTGCTTCACGGAGTGAGCGACCAGATTCAGCGCCAGATTGTGCGCCAGATTCAGCGGCAGCTTCTGATCCGACTTTTCGTCCGGCCCCCAGTCCGGCTTCTGCAACATCCTCCGGATGGAGAATCAATACTTCATCTCCGGATGCCACAGCCGGGAAGAACTGATAGACTGCACTCACCTTCAGGAAGCCGTCGGCTGCGCCCTGTCGAATCAGATCGTCGACCAGTTCGAGCAACTCGACAGCCTTCTCATCGCCTTCCGCCAAGCGCTTCTCCACATTCCCCGTCAAGCCAAGGTGTTTTCCGAGCAACATCTGTAGATTCAAGTACGGCCGGATATAAGACAGCGGAATCTCCCGCAGGACATGGCGCGTGAGGTCAGGTGGCGTAAAGACCGGGGCAGTCCGCGAGATATCGGATACATGCGGCTTATCACCTCGTGCACCGTCCCCTTCCGGGCTGACTTTCAATACATCTCGTGCTGCCATCTCCGCCTGCTCACGGGCCAACTGCTCTGTGAGCTCTGCGCGTGCGGCATCCCCGCTGACCAGCCTGTTGGCGTACGCGAGTCCCTCCATGGCGTCCTTCGCATAGACGATGGAGCCCTTGTACGCCGGTTGAATCCGCGTGTACGAAAACTTCTTCGTCAGGGCTGCACCGCCAACCAACACCGGTACATCGACACCTGCACTCGTCAGGTCTTCGGCTGTGATAACCATCTGCTGCGCTGATTTCACGAGCAGTCCCGACAGACCAATCATGTCCGGCTTGTGCTCATGCGCGGCCTCGATGAGCTCGTTTGGCGGCACCTTGATCCCGAGGTTGACCACCTTGAACCCGTTGTTCGCAAGGATGATCTCGACGAGGTTTTTCCCAATATCGTGCACGTCACCTTTGACCGTTGCGAGGAGCACCGTTCCCTTGTTGGCGCTCTCCGACTTCTCCATCTTCGGCTCCAGGTAGGCGACCGCTGCCTTCATCACTTCGGCACTCTGCAAGACTTCAGCGACAATCAGCTCATTGTTGTTGAACAGTCGGCCAACTTCATTCATCCCGTCCATCAAGGGCCCGTTGATGACTTCGAGCGGCGACCTCGCTTTCAAGGCCTCATCGAGATCGTCAATCAGCCCTTCTTTCGTGCCGTCAACGACACACCGAGCAAGTCGCTCATCGAGCGGCAGCGAGGCCTTCTCGATGGGGGGCTCTTTCGGTTTGTCGCGGTAAAAAGCGGTGAACTCGGCAACCAACGCATCACTCGTCTCAAACAACAGACGCTCAGCCAGCTTCTTCTCATGTTCTGGAATCGACGCGTAGCGTTCGAGCTTCTCGGCGTTGACGATGGCGTAACCCAGTCCCGCCTTTGTGCATTCGTAGAGGAAGACGGAGTTCAGCACCTCGCGGCCGGCAGGCGGCAGGCCAAAGGAGACGTTACTCACGCCGAGGATGGTCGGGCACTCAGGCAGACGATCCCGCAGCAGGCGGATGCCTTCCACCGTCTCCCTGGCCGATCCGATATAGTTCTCATCCCCAGTCCCACAGGGGAAGGTGAGCGGATCGAAAATGATATCTGACGGAGCAATGCCGTACTTGTGTACGAGCAGGTCGTAGCTGCGGAGCGCCACTTCGAGTTTTCGTTTGCGGGTGACGGCCATGCCCTTTTCGTCAATCGTGCCGACCACCAGAGCTGCGCCGTACTGTTTCGCCAACCCGGCGAACCGAGCGAGCCGCGGCTCCCCGTCCTCGAGGTTGGTCGAGTTGATGATGGCTTTGCCCTGGATCATCTTGAGCGCCGTTTCCACCACGTTTGCGTCGGTCGAGTCGATCATGAACGGCACCTTCACCTTCCGCACCACATGCGGCAAGAAGGCGGCCATGTCGGCGACTTCGTCGGAATCGGGATCGGCCAGGCAGACGTCCACAACCTGCGCGCCAGACCGGACTTGCGCACGTGCCACCTCGGCGGCGGTCTCGTAGTCTTTGGCGGCGATGAGCTTTCTAAACTTGCGCGATCCGATGACGTTTGTCCGCTCCCCCACGAGCACGGGGCGGTTGTCGTCTTCCAGGTACACTGGTTCAAGCCCTGAGACAGCGTGGGTATGCGCCGGTGGCAGTGTGCGCGGGGCGATGCCACCGAGCGCCTGACGGAGCGCCCGGATGTGATCCGGCGTGGTTCCGCAGCAACCGCCGGCCAGGTTCAGCCAGCCGGCCTTCGCAAAGTCGGCGACTTTCGTGGCGAAGGCTGCCGGGGTCTCGTGGTAGTGGCCGTTCTCGTCCGGCAGGCCTGCGTTTGGATAGCAGCTCACACCAGACTCCGCGAGGCCGGACAAGGTGCGGATGTGATCGCGCATAAACTCGGGCCCCGTAGCACAGTTGAGGCCGACGGCGAGCGGGTGCAGGTGCTCGACGGAGAGGTAGAAGGCCTCGATGTTCTGGCCGCCAAGGGTGGTGCCCATCGGCTCAATCGTGCCGGAGATGATGACCGGGACGGATAAAGCGAGATCGGCGAAGGCTTGGCGAATGCCCTCACTGGCTGCCTTGACGTTCAGCATGTCCTGGGAGGTCTCGAGCAGGAGCACGTCGACGCCGCCTCTCAGCAAGCCGCGGACTTGTACCCGGTAGGACTCTGCGAGCTCATCGAATGTGGCACCGCCAGTGACAGACAGACTCTTCGTGGTAGGCCCCATAGAACCAGCCACAAAGCGCGGCCACTCCGGTGTGGAGACGGCGTCCGCGACTTTGCGAGCGAGTTCAGCAGCCGTTTGATTGAGTTGCTCCGCTTGGTCTTCAAGGCCGTACTCGGCAAGCACCAGCGGCGTGCCGCCAAAGGTATCGGTCGAGATGATGTCGGCCCCCGCGTCGAGGTACGCATCGTGGATGGCACGGATGGCTTTCGGCTTTGTGTGGACGAGGTACTCGTTGCAGCCGTCGTACTGGGGCCCGCCAAAGTCCGCTTCCGTGAGGTCGAGTTGCTGAATCATGGTGCCCATCGCACCGTCCAGGATAAGGATGCGGCTGGCGATGGCCTCTTTAAGTCTCAGTCCGCCCTCCATCATGGGGTGGACGGCGCCGACCTTGAGGTGCGGGTGCTGTGGTTCGGACGGAGTCGTCGCAGCTTGAGATTGCTGCGACGGTTGTGGCGGCTGGCTCTTCGCAGTTTGAGGATCCTGAGCTTCCCTGTGGTCCGGCTGGCGGTGCGATTCACTTTGGTGCGTTCGGCTCGGTTGGTTCGGTTGGTTCAGTTCCTGACTCATCTCTACGTTCCTCTCTATTTATAAACGATGTCTATGTGCTTACGTGATCCCATACAAACGTACTTACGTGATCCCATACAAAAAAGCCCTTCCCTCAAAAGAGAGAAGAGGCCTTCATCCGTAGATTTGGGCGCGTCAACTTCTCATCTTCGGATCTGACCTGAGATCCTCTGAAATTGGCACCGGGCGCCTGCGAGTTCTCGTAGACACTGGTTGCCGAAGCGTCACTGGGTCAGTCCCTCGGCTTCTCGTGATAAGAGGTGGTCTGGCATAAGCCAGACAGACACGATCTCACTATTTAGTTAGGGTCAGGATATCAGATTTCAGAATGTTGTCAACCTGTAACCGCTGCTGGACCCTGCTGCATGCTTAAGTTCGGTCATGGAACGAAACCTCCGTCTATCACAAAACTGAGATATATTCGGCATAAATGCTCCATACGTGATGTCCTAAAATCTATTTAGAAAGTGGGTAGATCTAAACTAAGGAGACTGGGACGACGATGAAATCAACTGCAACAAAGGGCACTCTGCATGGGGTCATGAATAGAATTCGGCGTGGCGCTCGCAATAGAGCTGGCGATACAGTTTACGATACGGTTGCCGGTACAGTTGCCAATACAGTTGCCAATACAGTTGCCGGCACAGTTGGAGATAGGGTTGGCGATGCGGTTCGTAGTGGAGTTGGCAATTCGGGTCGGTCAAAGATCAGAAAGCTTGTTACGGGGATGGCAGCTGTGGCTGTCGTATTCAGTCTTGCGGGGTGCGGAAGCAGTGCCAGTGCCAACACCACGGGACAGGCTTCAGCAGCACAGACAGGACAGGCTGCCCAAAATGCAACTGGTTCAGGCTTTCGCAGGGACGCCAACTTTAAACCGACATTTGTCATGAAGACAAACCCAACAAGCCTGTCAGCTGGCAAGCAGTTTACCATGACGTTTTCGATGCAGTTTGCAAATCGGAGCCCCCGTACAGGTCATCCCGGTTACATGGGCCCTCGCACTGGGAACTCGGTTGGAGCAGCTGCCGGATCCACCGGCAACCGCACCGGTGGATACCGAGGAGGCTACGGTGGAGGGAATCGGATCGGGAATCGAACCGGTGGTCCCTTCGGTGGTACGCCCCCAACTGGGACAGTTCAAATCTTCGGGAACGGCGTGAATCAAACCATCGGCTTGTCCAATCAAAACCGAGCCTTCAGCGGCACAACAACGCTGGCGAACCCAGGCACCGATAAAGTAACCCTTACAGTGCAGTTTGGGTCGCGGAGCTTCACGCAGCAGTTCACCATCAAAGTGGCGCAGTAGACAGCATATCAATCGGGGGGCACGAAGGGCGACCCGGAGTGGGTTGAGAGGCTGGCCCATATGGAAGTCGATGGGCACAGAGGCACAATGTCGTACCTGAATGAATTGTGCATGGCCGTGGCGGCAGTCGTGGATGGCCGTGGCGGCAGTCGTGGCAGCAGCGTACAAAACGTCCACTGTTGTGTGTCCAGCGCACAGTGTCACCACGCCACATGAGGATAGCGAACAAAACTTCCTCTGTTGCCTGAAATTCCAGCCTGCGCTTCGAATTAGAGTACAAACTGTCCCTTGTGACGCTATCTCTACCTCGATTTGGGGCAGCAGGACCGAACAAAGGAAATTTGGTTCGTTGTTTCGTAACGTGATGCTCAAAGCCAGCGAGTAAGGAACAAATCTTCCCTTCGTTGAAGCCATAGTCCCCTAAATACTGCTGCGAGCCTCATCGGCTCCGTCGCTCGGGAAGGAAAGCCCCCGAAAAAAGGTTTAACCCGCCATTGGCGGGTTATTCCTCATTGATTTCTATTCTAAAACTTGCGTTCGGCCTAGTCCTTGCCTCTGAAGCATTGTCCTTGCCTCTGAAGCATTGTCCTTGCCTCTGAAGCCTAGTCCTTGTCTCTGAACCTTTGTCCTTGCTCCGCGCGTCATCCAGCGCACGACAAGAGGCACAGGCAAAAGACTAAGAACAAGGCCCAAAATGTCGTTGTCCGCTATCCTTACAGCTTGCTGTCGTCGACGCTGTCGAGCCAGGCTTCGATATCGCCGATGACGGATTCCACACACCCCGACTCAAATGGCGAGATGAGGTTTGCGATCTGAACCAACTCCAGGAACGACTTGCTGCCGCCCTGTTTACACAGGTTCAGGTAGTCAGCCCATGCCGCTTCACGGTCTTCGTTTGCCTTCTTCCAGAACTGGAAGGCACAAATCTGAGCCAGCGTGTAGTCAATGTAGTAGAATGGCACACCAAAGATGTGGCCCTGTTGGTGCCAGAACGCCCCGCTCTCGAGGTAGTCGTTGCCCTCGTAGTCCCGATGCGGCAGGTACTTCTTCTCAATGCGTCGCCAGGCTGCCCGCCGTTCGGCCGGTGACACGTCCGGATTCTCGTAGACGAAGTGTTGGAATTCGTCAACTGCAACTCCGTACGGAATGAACAACAGGGCGTCTGCCAGGTGCATAAACTTGAACTTCTCCGTCTCCTCTTCAAAGAACAGGTCCATCCACGGCCAGGTGAAGAACTCCATGCTCATGGAGTGGATCTCGGCCGATTCCATCGTCGGGAAACCGTACTCCGGCAGCTCAAAGTGGCGGCTGCTGTAGCCCTGGAATGCGTGTCCAGCTTCGTGCGTCAAGACCGTGACGTCCCCGAAAGTCCCGTTAAAGTTCGAGAAGATGAACGGCACCTTGTACTTGCCAAGTCCGGTGCAGTAGCCGCCCGCGTTTTTGCCCTTCTTGCTGACGAGGTCCATCAGGTTGTTCTCGGTCATGACCGTAAAGAACTCGTCCGTTTCCGGTGAAAGCTCCATGTACATCCGCTTGCCTTGCTCAACGATCCAGTTCGGATCACCATGTGGTTTCGGGTTCCCGGATGGGAACTTGAATCCTTCGTCGTAGAATCTCAGTCTATCTACGCCGATCCGCTCTTTTTGCCGTTCACGCAACTTGCTGGCGATAGGCACGATGAACTCTTCCACCTGCTTGCGGAAGTTTGCGACCATCTCAGCGTTGTAGTCAGACCGTGACATCCTGGTATAGCCGAGCTCCGTGAAAGTCTTATAACCGAGCTTTCGTGCTAACTCCGTGCGGGTCTTAACCAATCCATCATAGATGTTGTCGAGTTCGTCCTGGTGTTCCGCAAAGAAAGCGTAACGGGCTGCAAATGCTCGTTCACGCATTTCCCGATCCGGTGAAGTCAGAAACGGCCCCATCTGCGCGAGGTTGCGTTCCTCCCCCTCGAAGTCGATTTTTGCAGAGGCAATCAGCTTGTCGTAGTCGCTCGAAAGTTTGTTTTCCTTCTGAAGGTCGGTGAGGATAACCGGATCGAACGTCTTCAAGGTCATCTCGGCCAAACGGAATAACTGTTTGCCCCACGCCTGCTCAAGTTCCGCTCTGTAGGGAGACTCAACGAGTGCACGGTAAAACTGCGTTGACAAGGCCTGCATGCGCGGCTGGTTCTCATCAAAATAGTCATTCTCCGCGTCGTAGAAGGCATCATTCGTGTCGATGCTGTGCCGAACGGAGGCCAGCGTCGCCATCGTCTCGACTTCCACACGCAGATCATTGATTTCCTTCATGGCCTTGTTTTGCGCTTCAAAACTGTCTGCCGCCTGAAACTTTGTCAGCAGATCGGTGAACTGCTTTTCAACTTGATCTATTTCTGGACGGTCGTATTTCATCTCTTCAAATTTCAACGTGGGTCCTCCTCTGTGATGTAATCCAGCCAGTTCCAAGTCTACACAATTCTACCCGAACCACGTGTCCTCATACCAACCGATGCCTAGAGCTCGTGCAGTTTGGTCATCCCGTCGAGTCTTGTGCAACCCGGACGTGCAGTTTGGTCATGCCGTCGAGTCGTGTGCAACTCGGTCATGCAGTCTGGTTATGCAGTCTGGTTATGCAGTCTGGTTATGCAGTCTGGTCATGCAACCCGGTCGTACAACCGCATCAAACATTACTTGCCGGGCTCAGCATCCATGTTTTCAATGTGGATAGGCTCAATGTCATCCGCTGGCGTAAATCCGAACACGCGTGAATAGAAGTAAAACTCCCCGTCGAGTGCTCGTTTAATGTTTTCTGCGCGACGGAACCCATGTCCCTCGCCTTCAAACGCGAGATATGCGACCGGCAGGTTCTTCTTGCGCAGCGCTTCGACCATCAACTCAGCTTGGTTGGGTGGAACAATCTTGTCATCTAAGCCCTGGAAAAATGCGATCGGGCAAGACAACTGATTGGTGAAATTGATGGGAGATCGATTGAAGTAGACGTCTTTGGCTTCCGGATACGGCCCAAGCAGGCTGTCCATGTAGCGGGACTCAAACTTGTGGGTCTCTTGTGCAAACACCTCAAGCTCACTCAGCCCAAAGTGACTCGCACCCGCGTTAAACACATCCCGGAATGTAAGCGCAGCAAGGGTTGTGTACCCGCCCGCACTGCCGCCGGCGATCGCGAGTCGGTTTGCGTCAACCTCTCCTTGTTCACCGAGGTACTTCGCTCCGTTTGCGGCATCGTCCACGTCGACAATGCCCCACTGACCCTTCAGGCGATCGCGATACTCTCTCCCATACCCAGTCGAACCACCGTAGTTCACATCGAGCACTGCGACCCCTCGGCTAGTCCAGTACTGAGTACTCAGACTCAAAACACTCGATGCGGCACTTGTCGGGCCCCCGTGCACATGGACAAGCAGCGGCGGCTTTTCACCTTCCGGTGCAGTAAAGTCCGGGTTCTTTGGGCGGTAGTAGATACCATGCGCCGTCTTCCCGTTCTCCGTTGGGAATTCAATGGATTCCGGGATGGAGAGGTAATCGGGATCGACTTGAACCTCTGAAGACTTCCGCAAGACAGTCGGGTTTGACCCGTCCACGTTGGTGGTCACAACGACGCGGAAACTCGTTGGCGATCCCGCTAAAAACACAACCCGTTCCCCATCTGTACGGATGGAACTGAAGGATGTGTATTCGCTTGCGACAGGTTTGAGTGCACCGGATTGGGTATCGATTTGTGCCAAGTACCATTTCCCGTTCTGTGTGTAGTCACAGATGATGGTCGAAGCATCGATAAAGTCATAGTCGGATTGGCCGAACGCCCAGTTGGGGGAGGTGAACTCTGCATCCATGGCGACAACGGTCTCCAACTTACCGTCTGTGATCCGCTTGATATTCCACCAATTGCTCTCGTCTGATATGTAATACAACTGACCATTTGGTGCCCATTTGGGTTGGAGAATGGATTCGTTTTTCACGCCGGCAACCTTCGTCAGGTCGGTTAAGGTGCCGTCTGCTGCGAATTTGCCTGTCCAGAGTTCTGTCTCATCCCAAGGCATGTTGGGGTGATGCCAGGTGATGAAGGCCAACTGTGTGCCGTCGGGACTGATCCGCGGGAAAGCATAGAAGTCGTTTCCTGAGACTAGGACTGTCTCGCCGCTGCCGTCTGTATTTACGGCGACAATGGTGTTCTCTGCGAAGATATCGGATTTGGTGTGGTCTTCGCGAACACCGATCCAACGGCCCCGAGCGACATCGATTTGCCCGTCTGCGTAACGCATTTTGGAGTCTTGTGTGAGTGCGTGAATGTTTCCATCGCGATCGCGAACATAAAGGTGGTTATCTGCAAAGTTGGAGAAATAGACGATGCCGTCGCGGATTGCAACAGCGCCGCCGCCATATTCATGAACTCGGTCGCGAGCGTTAAATGGTTGCGGGGTTAGTTCTTCCACTTGACCAGAGGCGTTTTGTCGCATGACGACGCTGCGACCGCCTTCAGCCGGACGGCTCTCAATCCAGTAGATATCGAGTCCATCTACAAGGACTTGCTCAAAACTGATGGTGCCTTGCACAATTAGATCGGAGGTGATCGGTGACTTCCAACTGCCGTACTGAGCTGTTTGCTTTGCCAATTGAGTACCTCCCCACATTTGTTCTGCACAGAACCGATGTTATCAGTCAAATTCCTTCAAAACCCTTTGAGAACGCTTAAAAAGCGTTTTGGAGCCTGTTTTGAAACGTTTTGAATGCTCCCCTGGAACACTTTGGGAGCCCCTTCAAAACTCCTGAGAACCCTACTCCTGAGAACTCTACTCCTGAGAACCCTACTCCTGAGAACCCTTTCACAACCCTATCGTAAAACTCTTATTATTCTATCACGTCTTGTCATCGAATGCTTATACCCCGGATAGATGGCGTGAGGCAAGGAACCATTAAGTCGGTCGCACCGACTTAGGGTCCCCTCCTGGGTGCGAATGCACGTTGCTTAGTCGGTATCAGCGTCTTAACTCGCTCAATTTCCCCTGCTTAGTCGGTGCAGCCGACTTACTTTTACCGCATAGTCCTCATTAAGTCGGTCGCACCGACTTAGGGTCCCCTCCTGGGTGCGAATGCACGTTGCTTAGTCGGTATCAGCGTCTTAACTCGCTCAATTTCCCCGGCTTAGTCGGTGCCACCGTCTTACCTTTTCCGCATAGGCCTCATTAAGTCGGTCACACCGACTTAGCGCCGCCGCCAGGGTGCGAATGCACGTTGCTTAGTCGGTATTAGCGTCTTAACTCGCTCAATTTCCCCGGCTTAGTCGGTGCCACCGTCTTACCTTTTCCGCATAGGCCTCATTAAGTCGGTCACACCGACTTATTGCCCCCTCCCGGGTGCGAATGCACGTTGCTTAGTCGGTATCAGCGTCTTAACTCGCTCAATTTGCCCGGCTTAGTCGGTGCCACCGTCTTACCTTTTCCGGATAGGCCTCATTAAGTCGGTCACACCGACTTAACATGTCCGAGGCACACGATAACACGATAGATGGCTGCCTGCTACTTTCCCGTTTAGCAGATACTGGACCCAGGTGATTTACTACAACCCGAGCTTTTTATTTGCGTCGAAAGCCTGATGGTAGGAGTGTTGACCAAGAATGCGGTATCATAGATCCCGACAGGAAAAGAGGAGGTCAGGGCATGAGCAATCAAATTAGCGCAGAGTTTTACGCTGCGAACCGTAAGAGATTGGCAGATTCTATGAAAGATTTTTCAGTTCTTGTATTGTTTGCAGGACGTGCACCGCACAGGTCAGCAGACAGCGAGTACCCGTTCACCCCCAATCGGAACTTTTACTATTTGACCGGGATCGATAGGGAAAATGTCATTCTTCGCATCGTCAAGCGCGATGGTGACGTGGAAGAGACTTTGTATGTGGAGCGCCCTGATGAAGTAGCAGCAAAGTGGACTGGTGAACGTCTCAGTGCAAACAGTGCTCGGGAGTTGTCCGGCGCCCAGTCCATCGCCTATTTGGACGAATTTGACGCCCAGTTCAAGGCCTTATTCCGTCGCACCATGTTCAAACAACTGTACCTCTCCTTTGAGTCAGAGGCTTGGGATACACCAAGTACGCCTGCGCACGAGTTTGCAGATCAGGTTCGTACTCGGATGCCACACCTGAAAATCAAGAATGCATTCCCGCTTATCTGTGAACTCCGTGCCGTGAAGTCGGAGGAAGAGGTGGCACAGATCCGTCGTGCTATCGAGATCACCAACGACGGCATTCACAGCATGCTGAAAAATGTGCACCCTGGCATGATGGAATACCAGCTGCAGGCCTACTTTGATTTTGAGCTGACGAGTGCTGGTGTGCACGATCACGCTTTCCCATCCATCATCGCCGGCGGACAGCGCGCCACAGTGCTGCATTACGTTGAAAACAACCAGGAATTGAAAGACGGAGAGTTGGTCCTAATCGACCTCGGAGCCGCCTGGAACTACTACAGTGCAGATATCTCCCGGACCTTCCCTGTGAACGGCAAGTTCACCGATAGGCAGCGCGAGATTTACGAAATTGTGCTGACTGCAGAAGAAGAGACCATTGCTGCAGTGAAACCGGGGATGACCCTCAAAGAGTTGAACGACGTGACCAAGAAGGTGTTGGCGCGGGAATTGAAGCGAATTGGCAAGATTAAAGAAGATGATGAAGTGGTGAATTACTATTACCACAGCGTCAGCCACAGCATGGGACTCGACACGCATGACGTGTGGGATTCATCGTACAAGATTGTTCCCGGTGCCGTGATTACGATTGAGCCGGGCCTGTACCTCGCGGACGAGGGCATCGGCATCCGGATTGAAGACGACGTCATCGTCACGAAACACGGGTGTGAAGTGCTGTCGCCAGAGATTCCGAAGACGGTCGAGGACATTGAGCGCCTGATCCAGGGTCGCTGACAGCAGTACAGTCAGGTCGGACTGGTCGGGGAAAACAGATGACCCTGAAAAGTTCAGTCAGCGGTCCTCGTGGAAACTGACTCGGGGGGCAGGCTGTGCAAAGGCCGGTCTTTGAGTCAGTTGCTTCAAACCTGTAAGAGGTGATAGAGAATGGGTGATCCTGTACGCGGGCGTTTTGCACCGACCCCGTCGGGATATCTCCATATCGGCAATGCATTCACTGCCCTGCTGGCGTGGTTACAAGTGCGCCAACAGGGTGGTGAGTTTGTGTTGCGCATCGAAGACCTCGATGAAAGACGCCTGAATCCCGAATACGTATCGGCCATCTTAGAGGATCTGTCTTGGCTAGGGCTAGACTGGGATGAAGGTCCTGACGTGGCGGGACGGCATGGGGCATATCGGCAGAAGGATCGGATCGAACAGTATCAACACGCGTTTGATTCGTTGAAGAAGCAGGGCTTGGTATATCCGTGCTTCTGCAGCCGCAAGGAGTTACGCGAGGCAGCCTCCGCACCCCACGGTCTCGCATCTGAGGGTCCCGTCTACAGAGGAACATGCCGCCTCCTATTGTCCGCAGAGCAACTACGTCGAATGCGGCAGAAGCAGCCGGCGTGGCGTTTTGTCGTGCCGAATAGGCCAGTAGAATTTACAGACTTGGTAGCTGGGCATCAGCAGTTCGGTACCGCATTCGGCGGTGATTTCATTGTCTACCGAGCTGACGCAGTGTTTAGCTACCAGCTCGCTGTGGTCGTAGATGACGCGGAAATGGGGATCACGCAGGTGCTTCGTGGCGATGATCTCCTCGACTCCACCGTACGTCAAATTTATCTGTACGAGGCACTCGGGCTGGAGCAACCTTCGTTTGCTCATGTTCCACTCATCTACTCAGCGGACGGGGAACGATTTGCCAAGCGGGATGGTTCGATGACATTGCGCAGCCTTCGGTCGAAGGGTGTGACTGCAGAACAAATCACAGGTTACCTGGGCTGGTTTGCCGGGTTGCTTGATAGACCGGAACCTCTTCGGCCCGAAGATCTTGTTGAGATGTTTGACGTGCGGCGGATTGCCCGGAGCAAGGTGCTGCTTCCACAGGATTGGATGGACACCCTGACGGGGTAACGTCACCTGGAGCGGTACTCGAGCGGCACCCTTCAGGTCATTTACACATCGTCTACGGGGCGATGTTCTGCTAACCACGCCTCATAGGCTGCCGGTGTATCGAGATCGACAGGCGTATCGTCAAGTAGAGCCACCAAGCGGCGATCCGCAGGGTGCGCCCACACGACACTTCGGCCCCCCTCGTCGCCCGTAACTTGCATCAGTTCGCCAAACAGCGCCCTGTCAAACAGAATCGGGTGGCTTGGTTCTCCTTGATACGATGCTTGAACGATGAGCGCCCGATCTCGTTGATATCCTTCTACGACCGCCTGCACATGGTGCACAGTCACACCCGGTTGATCCCCCAGCAGGATAACAACTGCATCAGCTCCCGTTGCCTCCGCGGCCGTAACCCCTGCGCGCAGCGACGTACTCATCCCTTCCTTGGCGTTGAGGTTGAGCACCTGCTGCCACAAAGGATGCCGGGTCACCTCGCGCACGGATTCGTCATCCGAACTGACAACCACAATCCGAGCTGAAAAGTGAGCCCCTGAGGCTGTCTCCATGACGCGTCGAATCAATGGTTCGCCGTCCTCGAGCGGGAGTACGAGTTTCTGTTGACCCATTCGGCTTGACGATCCCGCTGCCAGCACCACACACACAATCTGAAGTTGTGTTTTTGCAACCTTCTCATCTGGCGTATTACCTGAAACCTCACTTGCCATCTTACGACTCCTTTGTGTCATATTCGTCCACACTGCGGTACAGGGGGACCCCTTCTTCGGCTAGCTCGCACAGTGGACCATGACGCTTCTGTCTCCACCAGAGCCCTGTATCCGTATCCTAAGCCATAATTGAAAGGCAGCCCCAGGGCACAGCCCTGGGGCATCTACTTCCAATTCCAATTCCAATTCCAATTCCAATTCCAATTCCAATTCCAATTCCAATTCCAATTCCAATTCCAATGACTTATGGCTTACTTGTGGCCTATATCCAGAGCGCTGTGGCGGATCAGATGACCTGACCCCACCCGGCCGGATACCTTGACATGACCCGAGGCGACCCTGCGGATTCAAGCAGCGACCGTCCACGCAAATCCATGCCACAGCTGCGCCATGGCAGCGTCAAGCCGCCCCATCACTGCGCCGCCTACACCTCAGTCTGCGCCGACCGCCGGTGTACCCTTCGATACCCACTCCACAACCTGGGCCGGGGTCACAGGCATTGCATTGACCATCACACCAAATGGCTCGAGTGCATCGGAGACAGCCGCAGTCAAGGCTGCAGGGGCCGCAATCAGCGAACCTTCGCCCATACCCTTAAATCCGCCTTCCGAGGCAGACGGAGTTTCGATGTGTTCAATCTTCATGCGCGGTACCTCTACGCTCGCCGGCAGCAGGTAGTCCTGCATGGACGTCGTCACCAGCTGGCCGTTCTCGTCGTACTTGAGCTCCTCGAGGAACGCCTCGCCGATACCCTGAGCTACTCCGCCATGGATCTGGCCCTCGACGATGGTCGGGTTAATCAGGTTACCGCAGTCGTTCACAACCGCATAGTCGAGGGTCTCGATGAGACCGGTGTCCGGGTGTACTTCGACGACCGCAATGTGCGTGCCATTCGAGAAGCTGACCTTGAACGGAGGCTGATAGCGGGTGACGATTTCGAGACCCGGTTTCATCCCCTCTGGCAGTTTGGCCACGTGCGTGTAGGCAATCTGCGCGAGCTCTTTAATGGTCAAAGATTTCGCCGGCACACCTGCAACAAATGCCTTGCCCTCTTGCAGCTCGATGTCATCTTCGCCAGCTTCGAGTACATGAGCAGCGAGCTTCACGAGCTTTGCACGCATCTCTTTGCCAGCCGAAATGGCTGCACCGCCGCCGATGGTGCCGGAACGGCTGCCGCCCGTACCCCCGCCAAACGGTGCGCTGTCAGTGTCACCGTGCAGGATGACAATGTCCTTCACGTCCACGCCAAGTTGGTCAGCAATCAGCTGAGCCATCGTCGTTTCGTGACCCTGACCTGAAGGCCCCAGACCGAGAGCGGCAGTGACCGTACCCGTTGGCTCGACGCGAATCGTACAAGCCTCATAACCGACGCTGCCGGCTTCTGAGCTTGCGGAAGCGGTCGGCTCCACAAAGACCGAGATACCAACGCCAAGGTAACGGCCTTGTGTCCGGTATTCAGCTTGCTTTTTGCGGAAATCCTCGTATCCAATCAGGCGCAGTGCGTCTTCCATAGACTTCAGGTACGATCCCTTGTCATAGAGCATCTTGGACGGGTTCTTGTACGGGAAGTCTGCGTCGCTAATCATGTTCATGCGGCGCACATCTACCGGGTCTTTGCCGAGGTGCCGTGCAACCCGGTCAACGATCCCCTCCTGAATGAAGGAAGCAATCGGACCCCAGACGCCGCGATACGCGCCAAGCGGCATCTTGTTCGAGAACGAACAGTCAATCACCGTAGCCTGGTGCGGAATCGTGTAGGGACCCGTCAAGACGTTGGCTGCCGTTACGGTTTCCCCAAGCGATCCCGGGAACGGCACCGCAGCATACGCACCCTGATCGGCCATCATGTGGTCATAGATAGCGATGATCTTACCATCATCATCAAACGCAAACTCCACGTCGTGCACACCATCACGAGCGTGAACGTCGGAGAGGAACGACTCCTGGCGGTCACTGACCCATTTCACGGGTCTGCGCAGTTTGAGCGCCATCCAGGAAACCACGAGATATTCCGGGTACATCGCAGCCTTGATGCCAAATGCGCCGCCGACTTCCGGCACGACCACGCGGACCATGTTCTCTTCCATGCCGAGCATCTCGCACAGCTCACTGCGCAGTTCATGAGGGCTTTGATGACCGCAATAGCAGGTCAGGCGGCCCGAGAACGGATCCATCAACGCAGCGAATGAGCGGTTCTCCATGGCAGCACCCGTTTGCCGATGGAACGTAAATGTATCCTTCAAGCGATGCGGCGCATTGTTAAACGCATCGTCAAAGCCTTCTGTCTTGCGCTCGCGGTGGAAGAAGACGTTGGATCGGCCTTCATGCACCTGGCGAGTCGATTCCAGAGCCGCAGTACGGACATCAAGCACTGGCTCAACCTCTTCGTAGCGGATCCTAACGAGATCGGCCGCGTCCTCTGCAACGTAACGATTCTCTGCCGCAATCGCAACAATCGGCTCACCGACAAAGCGGACCTCGTCTTTCGCGAGGGCGTACCAGGTCGTCTTGAAGCCTGCGCTCGTCATCTCAAGCGGGCAGTTGTCGTGTGTCCAAACCGCCTTCACACCAGGCAGGGCCTTAGCCGCTTCGATATCGATCGATGTAATCTTTGCAGCGGGACGGTTAGATCGAACAAAGGCGACTTCCAACATACCTGGGAAGTCCACATCGTCCAGGTACCGTGCCTGCCCAGAGACGAGACGTGCGTCTTCAATACGAGTAATTCGGCTCCCCGTAAACTGGGGACGCGAAGCCATATCTGCCATTATGCTCCCTCCTTGTCAGATCCGCCGTCCGCATTCGTATGGTTAACAGCCTTTGCAGCAGCCGCATCCTGAACCGAGTCGACGATAAACTGATATCCCGTGCAACGGCAAAGGTTCCCGGAGAGTGCCTCGCGGATTTCCGCTTCACTCGGATTCGGGTTGCGCGCCAAGAGGGCCTCCGAAGTCAAAATCATGCCCGGTGTGCAGAATCCGCACTGCAAACCGTGATGCTTCTGGAAGGAAGCCTGCAGTTCGCTCATCCCTTCGTCCGGCGTAACCCCTTCAATCGTCGTGATCTCACGGCCTTCTGCCTGAACGGCAAACATCAGGCAACTGCGCTCGGGCGCTCCGTCGACGAGAATCGTACACGCGCCGCATACGCCTTGCTCACAGCCGACATGCGTTCCCGTGAGACCAATCTCATGGCGCAGGACATCCGCGAGCAGCATGCGTGGCTCAACCTCTACAGAGTGGTTCTCGCCATTGACGCGGAGGGTAATTTGAACAGTCTGTTTGGTGAATGTCTCCATCTCAGGCTTGCCCCTTTCTGGCTTGCTGATATGCTTGTTCCGCCACAACGACGGCGAGGTGTTTGCGATAGGCAGGGTCTTCCACCGGATCGAACTCTTCAGCGAGTTCCTTGAACTGTTCTGCGCGATCCGATGTCTCCTTTGCGATAGACAGTTCCCGACGCTCTGGACCGCCGCTGACACCAAACCAGGTCACCGCGTCCGTGCCGCCCTCGCCAGAGAGTTCGACGTATGCACCTGCCAAGGCAAAGTCACCTGGGCGGCGGGCGAACTCCGCGAAACCGTATTTAGCGTTCGGTGCAGGAACCGGAATTTTAACGCTCGTTATCATCTCGCCGTCCTGCAAATCCGTCGTCAGGAAGCCGAGGAAAAACTCCTCAGCCGGCACTTCGCGTGCGCTGTCGGCGCTCTCCAGGAGCAGTGTGGCGTGCAAGGCAACCATTGCCGCAGGAAGTTCCGCAGCGGGATCGGCATGCGACAGTGACCCACCGAGGGTCCCGCGATTTCGTATCGCCCAGTGCCCGACTTCGCCTGCAGCTTTCGATAAAACCGGGAGAACCTCTCGAATCTGCTCGTCTTCGTGCAGTTGTTGGTGGCGGACCAAACCGCCGATGTGGACAGTGCCTTCAGAAACGGAAATGGTTGCAAGTTCCTTCAGTTGACTAATGTCAACGAGCGTTGTGGGGCGGCTGAGTCGAAAGTTCATCAGTGGAATCAGACTCTGCCCACCTGCCAACAGCTTTGCGTCAGCATTATCTCGTAGAGCAGACAATGCCTCTTGCAAGTTATTTGGCCGCACATACTGAAAAACAGCCGGTTTCATAGCTTCCCTTCCTTTCGCGTACCGTTTTGTCACGTTGTCGTGTACTTGGTGTTTGTTGCTCGTTGTCACTTGCTCATTGTCATGTACTCGTTCGTCATGTGGTTTATTCGTTTGCCAATCGGAGAAGGCTCGCAACGGTTCCCCCCGGGACCATCTTCTCAAGAAACGGGAGCGCCGCCTGCAAAGTCCTTGTCCTCGGCTCAAATCCAGGGGTGCCCATCCATGGGTTCACCCACACGACACGCGTGTCGTGCGCACGAATGGTGTGGAGCGCCTGTCGTACGTCCTCTGCAGCGCCGACATCCCAACCATCACTGATGATGACGAGCAGCGTGTCACTCTTTAACCAGCGACTGCCGTAAGACGAGATCCACTCGCCAAGTGCCCAACCAATGTTCGTTCCGCCAGCCCAAACGTGTTCAATTTCAGCCAAATAGGCACGAAGCAACGGGTATGGGGCCAGCAGTCCCTCTGTGATGTCCGCCATGCGGGTCGCAAACGGAAACACGCCAAGACGCTTCCATTTGCGCCGGAGTATGTAAAGCCACGGCAGATAGAGGTCAATCGATTCCGCCATCGATCCCGATACGTCCCACAACACAGCCACCCGCCCTGGCACGCTGTAGCGTGCTTCCGGAAGGTACTGCAGTGAAACGTGTCCCAAGCGTTGCCAGAGGCGAACCGTGCGCTTCCAGTCTGGCGACGTCTTCATGCGCTTGGTGCTCTTTGCCCTGCTCTGAACTTGGTGAACCAATGTGGACTTGCCTTCAATGCGAGCTGTCCAGGGCGGCAGGTCCACAAAAGCCTCTGCTCCGTAACGTACTCCAACGCCGAGACTCGCGGTGCCGCTGCCTTGCTCAGATGCGTCGTCGAAACTTGCCCCAGTATCTTCTCTGTGCTGCGGAACTCGGGAAACGGTTTCAGAACTGGGGTTGGGATGTCCTGGTTTGTCACCGTCAGGGTCCCTTCAGGTCTCGCCAGAGAAGAGCTCTTTGAGGCGCTTCGCGACCACCTCCATGTCGAGTACGTCTTTCACTACGCAACCGATGGTTTGACTGGCAAAATCGAGCGACCAGCCGCCCGTTTCCAAAGAAAGTGCCTTTGCCCAGTCAATGCACTCCGCGACCCCCGGCGGTTTGATGAGGTTCCACGTACGCAGGGCGCGAACTGCCTTGACGACCATCTGCATCTCTGACTCCGGCAACTCAGGAACGTGAGAGGAGACGATTTCATGCTCTTGCACTTCTTCTGGCCACTCAAAGCGGTAGAACAGACATCGCCTGCGAAGCGCATCACTGAGCGGACGCGTTCGATTGGAGGTCAGAAGAACGACAGGCGGCACTTCAGCATGGACAGTCTTCCATTCCGGAACTGAAATTGTGTACTCTCCCAAAAATTCGAGCAATAGGGCTTCAAATCCTTCATCTGCTCTGTCAACTTCGTCAATCAAGAGCACTGAAGGGCGGTTCAAGGCGCGCATCAACGGGCGCTCAAGCAGATATTCGGACGTAAAGACGTCAGACGATTTATCTACGGTAAGTGCTGCAAATTGTTTGTGGTAGTTCCATTCGTAGAGCGCTTGATCGGCCGTGATACCCTCGTAACATTGCAATCGAACGATGTCTCTTTCGAGCACCTCTGCCAATGCTGCAGCGAGAGACGTCTTTCCGACTCCCGCAGGACCCTCGAGAAGAATCGGACGAGGCATCGTGCAACCAAGCGAGATCATCTTGGCAAGATGCGGGCCAGCCACATACCCGGCTTCGCGTAACCCATGTTCCAGGGCACCCGGACTGGGCCGGTCATTCATCCGGCCATTCAAATGACGACCCGCATTTGTTTCATCATTCGCCAATCCTGTCACTTCCTGTCTTGGTTGTTATGCTTCCTTGGCGATGGTCTTCGCTTCTTTGACCAGAGCATTGAAGAATTGATTGATAATGAACTTCGCGACTCCAGAGAGCATGCGCTGACCAACACCCGCAACCGTTCCGCCGACCTTGGCTTCACCTTGATAACTGACCGCTGTTCCTGCGTCAGACGCTCGGATTTGGACCGCCACATCTGCATCCATAAACCCCATCGGCCCCTCACCTTTGACAATCAGCCGATACGACTCACCAGGAACAACATCGGCCATGTCGAGCGTGCCGTCGTAAACACCCTTAATTCCTGCAACGCCCACTTCCATCCGGGCTTCGTAAGAGGTGTCAGAAACAGCACGAAGTTCTTTCAGTCCGGGCATGGCGCGCTGAATCGCGTCGGGGTTGGTGATGAGTTCATACGTTGCCATTGGTGCTGTCGGGAACGCTTTCGTGCCTTCAAGTTGCATACCGTCGTCCTCCCGTTTCAATTGTCATTTGTCAAACCGTGCCTACCTGACTACCTGACTACCTGACTACCTGACTACCTGACTACCTGACTACCTGACTACCTGACTACCTGACTACCTGACTACCTGACTACCTGACTACCTGACTACCTGACTACCTGACTACCTGACTACACGACACGTAACCACGGACGGCCGCTTTGCCACGTAACCTGACAGGGAACCTCAAATGCACGAGTGAGTGTGTCATCCGTCAGTACCTGTTGTTTTTCACCTGATGCCAGAACTGTACCCGACTTCACAACCAGGGCGTGCGTAAACACCGGCAAAACTTCTTCCACGTGATGCGTCACATAAATCATCGCCGGAGCATCCTCACGACGACCGAGGGCAGAGAGGGCAGAGAGGAGGTTTTCCCGCCCCCCCACATCGAGCCCCGTACACGGCTCGTCCAGGATCATCAGTTGAGGCTGGCCCATCCACGCCCGTGCGAGCAATACTTTTTGCTGCTCCCCCTGGGACAGCTGAGAGAACGGCGTATCCGCCAAACGCAGACACCCAAACGTTTCGAGCATTCCCTCTGCTCGCTCATCATCTGCTTCTGTAAAGCGGTGGTAGCTCGTTCCAATCGCGGCATGCTTGCCGCTCTTGACGACTTCCCGCGCCAAGTCCTCTGCGTGAGCAGCGTGGAAACGAGCTCCGAGGGATGCACTTACGTACGCAATCGACTTTCTCACGGTCTGCATATCACAAGCGCCATAGCGGTTGCCAAGAACCGAGACCTGTCCCCTTGTGGGCCACTGATAACCGAGAATGATGTTCAGCAAGCTGGTCTTGCCCGATCCGTTAGGACCTATTAACGCAAAATGCTGACCTGACTCAATCTGCCAGTTTACCTCTGACAGAATCACGCGCCCCTTTTGACGCCAAAATACGTCCTTCAGTTCTACAATCACAGACTTTTCTCCTCGCCACACTGATACTTTGGAGTATACCAAATTGTGTACATACCTTCTTGACAGATCCTGTCGAATTATCAGCAGGTATTGCGAAGTCCGGATGCGATACTTTTATCTCAGCCTGTAGCCCGAAACCCGGATGCAATCCCGTTATCTCAGCCTGTATTACGAAGTCCGGATGCGATGCCTTTAATGGTCCAAAGCACAGCCTGGAGCGTTTCCGCATAGCGCGGGTCATCCGTACTTAACGTCCGCAATTCTTTCAGCAATGCGACCTGGAAGTAGGAAAGCGGATCGACATACGGATTGCGAAGCCGAATCGACTCCTTGATGACCGGGCTGTTATCGAGCAGTTCCGCCTGCTCAGTAATTTCGAGCACCCAATGCCTTGTGCGCTCAAACTCGGCCTCAATCCCTGCAAAGACGCGCCGTGCGAGCGTCTCATCCTCAACCAATTCCACATACGCGGAGGCGATGGTGAGGTCCGTCTTCGCCAACGCCATCTGCAGGTTGTCTACGAGTGCCCGAAAGAAAGGCCATTTTTTATTCATGTCGCGAAGCGTCCGCATCCGCTTGTTGCGCTCCGTAAGCAGGTTTTTTTCAGCGCCAAACGTTGCCGTTGGATCATCTCCGAGTCCCGCCATATACTCCTCGACGGCAGTCCCAAAACCAAACCATGCAGGCAACAGGTGTCGCGTTTGAGTCCAAGAAAACACCCAAGGAATGGCACGCAAGTCCTCAATGCGAGCGGAGTTTTTGCGCTTCGCCGGGCGCGATCCGATATTCAACGCCCCGATTTCATTGATGGGCGTTGCCTGTTGAAAGTAGGGAAGGAAGTCTTCTGTACCGTAGATAAAGTTGTGATAGCACTGATAGGAAGTTTCAGACAGTCGCTCAACAATACTCGACCACATGGTTTCCGTACGTTGCATGGATGGGGTCTGGACATTCAGCGATCCAGTGAGGACTGCGGCCACCGCCGACTCCAATGAACGCTCGGCAAGCCCAGGATGGCTGTATCTCTGCGCGATGACCTCTCCTTGCTCGGTTATCTTGACTTTACCGAGCAGCGCCTCTGGCGGCTGGGCAAGAATGCTGCGTTCGACTGGACCGCCGCCGCGCCCCAGCGCACCGCCGCGACCGTGAAAGAACTTGAGCCGCACACCGTGTTCTTTGGCACTCTGAAGCATCGCCTTTTGCGCTTTGTACAATTCCCAGTTGGCCGTAAGGACACCACCGTCTTTGTTGCTGTCGGAATACCCGAGCATGATCTCCTGTGACTGACCATGGGCTCTGACCTGGCTTTTGAAAGTCGGGTTGGTCAGCAGTTCTTCGACCATACTCGGCGCTCGCCGCAGGTCGTCAATCGTTTCAAACAAAGGAACCACATTCAACCGACTTTCCACAATCTCACCGTTCTCAACCTGCACGAGTCCCGCTTCTTTCGCCAAAAACAGGACCTCAAGGAGGTCACTGACACCCTGTGTCATCGAGATGAGATACGTCTGGATACAGTCTTCACCGAGTTGGTCTTTCCCGAGCTTGATGATGTCAAACACCTTCAAGGCTTCCATCGTCGTCGGTGAGAGTTGATAGAAGCGGCTCCATACGGGGCGCGGGTCAACAATCAGATCCGTGAGGAGAGCAATCCGTTCGTCCTCTTGCATTTCCATGTAATCAGAGCGAATCTGAGCCGCCTTTAAAAGCTCCGCCACGCTCGATTCGTGCACACCGCTGTGCTGCCGAATGTCGAGGGTAGCCATGTGAAAACCGAATAACTCCACCTGCTGAATGAGCGGCCTGACCTTTGCATCCGCCACCTCTGCTCCGTGGTTTTCCCGCAAAGAGCGGTCGATGAGGTACAAGTCGGCCAGCAACTCCTTGGCGCCTGTATAAGGGCGGATATATCCTGATCTGTCCTGACCCGGTTTCTGACCCGAATCCGGTACGTGGTCCGTGCCTCCACTTTGGCTCGGGTTGGAAGCTGCAGTTGAACCGAGCAGACTACCTTTCCGTGCCGTTTCAAGTCCCACCCGAGAAGAGGCTAAGCGAGCCATCATGTGGTCGATCTTGGCCCGGTAAGGCTCAGATGGAATTTCGCTGGCTGTCTGCAATTGCAGTGACGCAATCAATTCGTCGCTAACCGGGACAAGAGTGGATGATTGGCTGAGGTCGAGCGACATCGTCTCAAGCCGCTGGGCGTATTTGCTGAGTGCCAGTTCAAAGTGAATCAGGAGCGTCTGCCACGTGATATCAGCCGTGACATTGGGATTTCCATCCCGGTCTCCACCCATCCAAGAACCGAAACGAAGAAAGCTCGGCACCTGCCAATCTTGATTCGGGTATGCTTTTGTGAGTTCTTCTTCGAGGTGCAGGTGGACTTCGGGCAGGATGTCAAACAGGATGCTGTCGAGAAAGTAAAGTCCGTTTCTGACCTCGCCAAGCACCGTGATCCGCTTATCCCGAATTGGACTGGTCTGCCAAATGCTCACGATCTCCGCACGGATTTCACGCTCAATCGTGCGCGCTGCGCGGGTTGAGAGCAGCGGATCGTCCAAACGTTCGAGAAGGACCGCTATCCGTTGGTGCTTATCTAGAATGCTGCGTCTCGTCGCTTCCGTTGGATGCGCCGTTAAAACGAGTTCGACACCAAGGCCTTCGACGATGTTTTTCAGGTGTTCCGCGTCGATACCGCGAGCTTGAAACGCGGCCATGGCACTTTCAATCGATCCTCGCTGCAAGACAGGCCGCTCAGCTCTCTCGTACTCGCGTTTTCTGCGGATCCGGTGATGCTGTTCAGCCAAGTTGATGAGCTCAAAGTAAAGCGCGAACGACCGGATAACAAAAAGGCGATCGTCGACTGAGACTGCATTCACATAGTCTTGAAAGGCTTGCTTCAAGTCGTCCGACGGGGCCTGGCGAAATGCTTTTGATAGAGAGCGGAGGTTTTCAACGTGATCAAAAACAGCTTTCCCGCACTGTTCAACAATGATTTCGCCAAGTATGTTACCGAGGATTCTGATATCTCTGTGTAAGGGTGCTTCAGTCACTTCGCGTTCTGGCATCCGGTTCTCTCCCTCCAATGATTCCTCTTTGTCTGTGCGTCCTCTAGCGAGATATCTATGCGCAGATATCCTTGCACCTGCAGATCGCTGTCTTCGCATGTGACGGAGCATCCATTTGGACGCAAAAAAGTTGGATGGTTGGCAGGCGTGAAACACGCAAAACCTGTGCTAACGCTAAGGTGGCAGGTGTTTTTTCTTGATGAAATCGGGTTATTCCGCAGTGGCAGCTTGCAGAGCAACATCTATCATGTCTGCAAAAGAGGACTGACGCTCTTCAGAGGATGTCTCCTCCCCTGTGACGAGGTGATCACTGACGGTCAGCACGGACAGAGCCTTCGCTCCGTACTTGGCTGCAAGTGTGTACAGCGCCGCAGTCTCCATCTCGACCGCCAAGGTTCCGTAAGCCGTTAAACGTTCTACCGTGGTGTCCCCTTCTTCACGGTAAAACGAGTCGCTGGTAAAAACCGACCCGACGTGAACGGAAACGCCCTTTGCGACGGCCGCCTGAAAGGCTTTTTGAAGAAGATTGAAATCCGCAGTTGGTGCATAGTCGAGGTGTGGAAAGCGGACCCGATTCACAGCAGAGTCCGTGGACGCTGCCATGGCTAAAACGAGATCGCGCACACGAATGGACGGCTGATATGCACCGCACGTGCCGACCCGAATGAGGCTTTTGACCTCATAGCTCTGCATTAACTCATTCGCGTAAATCGAAATCGAGGGCACGCCCATCCCTGTTCCCTGAACAGATACGCGTTTTCCGCGGTATTGTCCAGTAAACCCGTACATCCCGCGGACTTCGTTATAGCACTTTGCATTCTCCAAGAAGTTTTCCGCGATGAACTTAGCACGGAGCGGATCTCCCGGAAGTAAAATAGTGTCTGCAATTTCCCCGGCATTCGCGCTGATGTGTACGCTCATCACAGGAACCTCCTTTGAGTGACGCGCAGATTCGTGACGCAGATGGAACATGTAGTGTGTATTATAACCTTTTTGGACTCAAATGACGAATCTAAGCACTCGCAAGGGCCTGTTCAAGGTCTGCCTTTAGGTCCTCGATATGTTCGATGCCAACGGACAAGCGAAGCAGTCTCTCCGTCACGCCAATCGATTCCCGAACGGCTTGCGGGATATCCGCATGGGTCTGGACCGCAGGGAACGTGATTAAGGACTCGACGCCGCCGAGACTCTCCGCAAACGTGATTAACCGAACGGCGTCGAGGACATGCGGCGCCATTGATTTGTCTGCCACCTCAAACGAAATCACGCCCCCGTAACCGGTGGATTGTCGTTCCTGCACCTGCTTGCCGGGATGAGTGGATAGCCCCGGGTAGTAGACTCGGGTAATTGCCGGGTGGGTGACGAGCCAATCAGCGAGCGCGCGGGCATTTTCTTCATGCCGCTCCATCCGAAGTGCAAGTGTCTTCATCCCACGCAGGAGTAACCAGGCATCCTGTGGACCCAGTACCGCCCCAATCGCGTTTTGGTAGAAGGCAATACGCTGTGCGAGAAAGCTGTCTTTGGTGACCACGAGGCCCGCAAGGACATCGTTGTGGCCGCCGAGAAACTTCGTGGCAGAGTGGACAACGATGTCTGCACCAAGCTCGAGCGGTCTCTGGTACACCGGCGTCATAAACGTATTATCGACAATAACCGTGACGCCTTTTAACTGCGCAAGCTCGACACACGCCCTAATATCCGTAATCTGCATCGTTGGATTGGTCGGCGTCTCAATGAAAATCGCCTTTGTCGCAGTACTCATAGCTGCCTCGACCTGCGCCGTATCGGATGTATTTACGTACGTGGCGCTCACACCAATCGGCCGCAGAATTTGTTCAATCAGCCGATATGTGCCGCCGTATAGGTCATTGGACACAATCAGGTGATCGCCGGATTGAAACAACTGGCAGACACAGTGAATGGCAGCCATACCAGAGGCAAACGCAAATCCGGCTGTACCGCCTTCCAGTTCCGCAATGGTCTGTTCCAAGACCTGCCTGGTTGGATTCCCCATCCGTGAGTAGTCAAAGCCTGTACTTTCTGTAAAACGCGGGTGCGCGTAAGTCGTCGAATGGTGAATCGGGATTGAAATTGCTCCCGTTGTCTTATCGATCCGATTTCCAGCCTGGGCAAGCTTCGTCTCTAGTTTCAAAGCTGGTCTCTCCTCGCTGCAGGCCCTGATCCGAAGGCGTGCTCCGTCCCTCGTCTCCCACCTGGTGTGATCTTCTGTCGGTCAAAATACACACTTTTCTGATGGGAGTCAAGGACTTTATAGAATAAGGCGATTTATGCAGCGAGCATTGTTCCTTCGTTTCGGCTTTTTCTGCCACTAGAACTGTTACCTTCACGGAGAGGTTCTTTTATCCGCTTGAAGCAGAACCCTTATCCGGCGAATTTCTTCATTCTCTTGTCGACGTTGGTTCCGTAAATCCTCATTCAGAGCTTTCACCAAGGAATAGCACATCACAATCATGATAACGGCAAAGGGAAGCGCGGCAACAATGGATGCAGTCTGCAGTCCTTGTAACCCTCCGCTAAGCAAGAGTACCACCGCAATCAAGGACTGCAATATGCCCCAAGTTACCTTCACTCGGTTAGATGGATTTAAACTCCCGTCGGAAGACAGCATACCAAGCACGAAAGTCGCGGAATCCGCTGACGTCACAAAGAAGGTCACAATTAGAATTGTGGCAATCACCGCCAGCGGCCACCCCAACGGAAGGTGCCGTAACACAACAAATAAGGCTTTTGACATGTCCTTTTGCACCACAGAAGCAATATCTACGCCTTGAAACATTTGCAGATGCAATGCCGTTCCACCAAATACAGAAAACCAGAGAAAACTCACGAGACTTGGGACCAGAAGCACACCGGTCACAAACTCACGGATGGTCCGTCCCCTTGAGACACGGGCGATAAACATGCCAACAAACGGCGCCCATGCAATCCACCAGGCCCAGTAAAAGAGAGTCCAGTTGGCAATCCACGTACTCGGCCGAAATGGCGCCAGCCGGAGGCTCATCCGTACGAGATTTTGGAGGTAACCGCCGAGCGTCGATGTAAACGTATCAAACAGAAACCACGTTGGTCCCAAAAACAACGTAAACAAGAGCAACACGGCTGCTACGATGAGATTGGTATTGCTAAGAATCTTGATGCCCTTGTCTAACCCTGTTGTTGCCGAAATCAAAAACAGCACCGTCACAACTGCGATGATAGAAATCTGCAGAATGCGAGTAGACGGAACGCCAAACAAAGCATTTAGGCCACCATTAATTTGCAGTGTGCCAAGTCCAAGTGACGTCGCGACACCAAATACCGTAGCAAGAACGGCCAGGATATCAATGGTCTTGCCAATGCTTCCGTTGACTCTGTCACCAAGTATGGGATAGAAGGTCGCACTAATAAGGCCTTTGGAACCCTTACGGAAGTTGAAATACGCCAAGGCAAGTCCAATCACAGCATAGATGGCCCACGGTTGTAATCCCCAATGGAAAAAACTGTACCGTTCTGCCCATGTCGCTGCTTCAGAGGATTTCGGAGTCAATCCCATCGGCGGCGAAACATAGTGGTCAATGGGCTCCGCGACACCCCAAAACACAAGACCAATCCCCATTCCCGCGCTGAACAACATGGCAAACCAAGTTACATACGAATACTCAGGTTCCTCATCGTCAGCCCCAAGGCGAATTTTCCCGTACTTCCCGAACGCAAGATACAGAGTGAAGACAAGAAAACCGAAGGCAGCGATGAGATAGAACCAACCGAACTTATCTGTCGTGAAACTGAGCATGTAGTTTGCGCCAGCAGACAACTGATGCGGAGCCAATGCGCCCCAAATGACGAAAAGCACAACGATGACAATAGAAATAATAAATACCAGGTGAACCACCCCCAAGTGCGACTGCAGTGGATCTTTCCCCGCACCTTGTTCATTTATGAGAGGTTCAGTTAACTAGCAGGTGTCGTTTTCCTGTAAAGATTAATTAGAATGGATATTGTGTCGTATCTCGTAATATTTTTCTGCAACCTGTCGATTTGCCTTCTGTTTTATTGCGTATCTAGCAGAATTGCTCGTATAATTTAAACTGTTCTATATATACATGCTTGTAAGCGTTTGCGGTGTGCTTACACGTCGGGCCGGCGGATTTTCACCGCCACACTTGTCAAATGAGATCGGATTACAGCCAACGTCACTTAACAATCGGCTGAAGGGAGTTTTGAAAATGTCTGAGGTTAACAACCAACTGGATACCTTATTACACGAGCAGCGATCTTTCCCACCCTCTGAAGCATTCGCGAAACAGGCGAATTTTAACGATCCTGGCGTCTATGAACGAGCCCTGAAAGACCCTGATGGGTATTGGGCGGAACAAGCAGAGAACATTACTTGGTTCAAACCCTACGACAAGGTTCTGGAATGGAACCCGCCACACGCAAAATGGTTTGTCGGCGGCAAACTGAACGCTGCATACAATGCAGTGGACAGACATCGCCAAGGTCCCCGGAAAAACAAAGCGGCAATTATCTGGGAAGGCGAGCCTGGCGACGATAAAGTATATACCTATGAGATGCTGGGCCGCGAAGTAGACAAAGCAGCTCACATGCTGAAGAATCTCGGTGTGAAGAAGGGGGACCGCGTCACGGTCTACCTGCCGATGATCCCGGAACTCCCCATTACGCTGTTGGCTTGCGCAAAGATTGGCGCCATCCACTCTGTTGTGTTCGGTGGCTTTTCAGCCAAGAGTCTCCAGGACCGGATTCTTGACGGCGACTCGGATGTACTCATCACCGCAGACGGTGGTTGGCGCCGCGGCGGTATCGTCCCATTGAAGGCAAACGCGGACGAAGCTGTAGAAGGGACCAAAGTACGCAAGGTGGTCGTTGTACAGCGGATCGGAGAAAAGTCGAATGCAACAATGGTTGAAGGACGAGACGTCTACTGGCACGAGGAGATGGCAAAGGCACCGACGACACCTTGCCCTGCGGAGGAGATGGATGCTGAAGATATCCTCTATCTGCTGTACACGTCCGGAACAACCGGTAAACCGAAGGGGATTGTTCACACAACCGGAGGTTACTTGGTCGGTGTAAATACCTCGATGCGCAGCGTGTTCGACCTGAAAGAAGAAGACATCTTCTTCTGTACCGCTGATATCGGTTGGGTTACCGGTCACACCTATATTGTCTACGGGCCTCTGACTGCAGGAGCGACCGTGGTGATGTATGAAGGAGCTCCAGACTTCCCTGAGAGGGACCGGTTCTGGGCTATCGTTGAAAAGTACAGTGCAACCATCCTGTACACTGCACCCACATCCATTCGCACATTTATGAAGTGGGGACCGCAGTATGCAGAAAAGCATAACCTTGACAGTCTCCGGCTGCTCGGAACGGTTGGCGAACCCATCAACCCGGAAGCCTGGATGTGGTACCACGAACACATCGGGAAAGGCCGTTGCCCGATTGTTGACACTTGGTGGCAAACCGAAACAGGCTGCGCAATGATTGCGCCGTTACCGGGTATTACGACGACCAAGCCAGGATCAGCCACTCGGCCTGTGCCAGGCATTGATGCAGATATTGTGGATGAGCAAGGCAACTCTGTTGAGCCCGGACATGGCGGCTATTTGGTCGTCAAAAAGCCTTGGCCGTCCATGCTGCGCACCGTATGGGGTGACGATGACCGCTTCAAGCGCACGTACTTTGGCCAATTTGAAGGCATCTATCTCCCCGGTGACGGTGCACACAAGGATGAAGACAGCTACTTCTGGATTCTCGGCCGCATTGACGATGTCATCAACGTATCCGGTCACCGCATCGGGACGATGGAAGTCGAGAGTGCAATTGTTGACCATAAGTCAGTGGCAGAGGCAGCAGTCATCGGCCGCTCGCATGAAGTCAAAGGCCAGGCCATCACTGCTTTCGTAACCGTGAAGGAAGGTATCGAAACCTCACCGGAACTTGTTGCACAAATCAAACAACACGTGGTCGAGAAAATTGGTGCGATGGCACGTCCGGAAGAAATTATCTTTACTGCAGAGCTGCCGAAGACGCGCAGCGCAAAGATCATGCGCCGTCTGCTTCGCGATATTGCGGAAGGCCGCGTGCTTGGAGACACGACTACGCTTGCGGATCCGAGCGTGGTTGAATCCCTCAAAAATCAATACGCACATACTGAGTCTTAATCAAGACGATTGTTCTCAGTTCCTCTGATGTCGCCCTGCTGACCGAAACTGTCGGTCAGCAGGTCACATATACTCATTTCTTCTGCTATTTTCACATCCTTTGTGGCAGTCCCAGACCACGCATGAATCAGGTGCGCGCGAGGAGGTGTCAACCCCAGAGCACAGTCATTTTGAATTAGATGTCTGAATCATATGTCGATTGTTGTCGGTCTCGAGGCGCCGAAATGTCGTCTCAGTCATGACCTCAACGAAATGTTTTGTCAAAACATTGTTCTAATTTGAGAGGAGAATCTCCATGTCCGATGAAGCAAAGGTTACGATTGCCGATCCAGGTCCGCTTGGACTCGCAGGCTTCGGCATTACAACGGTTATTCTCAGTCTGATTAACGCCCATGTCACATCACCAAACGCCCTCGGCGTGGTGCTTGGGCTCGCGCTTTGCTACGGCGGCGGTGCTCAGTTGCTGGCTGGCATGTGGGAATTCAAGAAAGGCAATACCTTCGGTGCAACCGCTTTCACATCGTATGGTGCATTCTGGATTGCCTTCTACTTCATTGTGCACGCAGCCCCTAAAGCCGGCATGGGTGTATTCCTTTTGATGTACGGGATTCTGACGTTCTACCTGTGGATTGGCACGTTCTATCTGAACCGTGCATTGTTCTTTGTCTTCTTGACCTTGTGGCTTGCCTTCGTGTTCCTGGCACTGGGAAATTTCAATGTGATGGGGAGCCAGGTTGGCGGTTGGATTGGTCTCGTTTGCGGCATTCTGGCGTTGTACACCTCTGCTGCGGGAGTGATTAACTCAGTCGCAGGGCGCACCATCTTCCCTGTTGGGCAGCCGATGTCCCGTCCCCAGTCTGCGGGAGGCGGCATGACCCGCGCAAACTAAGTCGACCACATTCGGTACCTTCTCTGCGTAAGCGATACAAATGCAGGTTATGCCACTGGAGACCAAGCTTGGTCTCCAGTGCTGTTTACGTTGTGCCCCATCCGTGCAGGACCCCACATGTTATCCGTTCCTATATGCAAATCATTTTCATAATGATCACTTTCACCCGAATATCCATTTAAATATTTGGATAAATGTGATAATTTAATAACACAGTGGCTTCGTTGCTCCGTTGTGTGATGTCCCTCGCTTCGCCTTGTTTGTTCTGTTGTTGTGGTCGGTCCCCTCAGGTCTCGTGCAAGATTTTTGTGTAAGGGCTTTCTGTAAGCGCTTTACGAAAATTGTTGATGGCCATTAGGAGGAATGAATGCATGTCCACAGTAATCTCAGAAAACCCCCGTGGTATTGTCGGGTGGTTTGCCAAGCGCGATGTCGAGGTATATCCGCGCGGTTGGCTGCAGGTTGGTCTTTTGGTGTTGGTTGTCATCGCAAACATCGTTGCGAATTATGAGGGCGAATTAGCTCCAGTCGTACCGCTCTTATTACCCTTTCTCAAACTGAACCTGATTGACTATGGGTTTATCATGGGTGGCACAACAGTCATCTCCGGCATTGTTTCCATGGTTCTCGGATCACGCTTTGATCGCTATGGCAGAACCTTTTTTGTCGTGTTTGGCACCTTTGTTACGGCACTCGCTGTCTTCTCCATGGTTTTCGTACACACTACACTTGACTTTATCATCGTTCGATTCATTATGGCTGTCATTCTTGGGCTCGTACTTCCTGCAACCACGGGTCTGGTACGAGACTTCACACCACGCGTTGGTCGAGCGCTCGGCTTTGGACTCTGGACATTTGGTCCAGTCGGGGCCAACTTTCTTGCAGCAGGTGTCGCCGGATGGACATTGCCAGCCTTCCACGATCACTGGCAATCACAGTTTTACATCATGGGATCCGTTTGTTTGGTTATCAGCATCGTCGTCGCGTTTTTCATTCGCGATCTGTCTCCGAGTCTGCGGGCACAAATCATTAAGGACCATCGGGACGTCGAAAAAGCACAAGACCAAGCTCGGCACAACACAGGCGAGATCGCAAATCCAAGACTTGTCTTTGGGTCGTTCCGTATCTGGGCTCTGGCAGTGGGCATCGTGCTCTTCCTGTTGGTGTACTATTTCACAACAGCGTACGGGCCGCTCTATCTTTCCGAGGTATTCAAGTACGCTCCGTCACAAGCAGCTGGTATCGCTAGTTACTTCTGGCTGGCAAACCTTGGTTCCCTAATTCTGGTTGGCATTATTTCAGACAAACTCCAACTCCGCAAAATCTGCTCAATGGTTGGCGTCGTTGGAGTTCTGATCTTCATGTTCTTCTGGATTCACTTGATTGGCCACACCGTCAGTGTATCGACCATGATTTGGTACACGTCGATCCAAGGGATCCTGCTCGGTATCGGCTTTGGTCCTTGGATGGCCCTCTACTCAGAAAACTTGGAGGACATTCACCCAACCCTTCAGGGATCCGGGTGGGCATTGTGGTCATTCGCCCAGTACGTCCTTGCAGGTATCTTTGGCGGCCTTACCTTTGTCATCGTCAATGCCATTGGATTTAAAGGATGGTTCTATATCTGTATCGTAGGCATCATCCTGTACGGCATTGTACTTTTCACGGCAAAGGGTCCGTGGTTCCGTCGTCCAAAGAATGCAGCACAGTAATAAAGGAAAGGCCGATCAACCGCGGGTGAATTGCACTTGCACCGAACTGAGGGAGCAGTGACTAAGCAATAACCAATGGCGTGCCGTATGGCACGCCATTGCTGTCGCAGCAAGCGCTCCAGGAACTGCTTGAATGCAAGAGTGGGGAACCTGCGCCTGAAGAAGAATGCAAGAAAATGGTCAAATGACTAGGGCATTGGTACCTAGGTATTCATACATGTAGTGTATCTTCAGGAAGGGGCGAGTGCAAAAATGACTGAAAAGGGTAAGGAATGGCAGCACCATGAACACGAAATGAAGGATGAAGAATCCCCTGCTTACATGGCGCATAAAGATGAATCTTCAGTGGTCCCGCCTAAGGCCTACAAAAAGAAGGAAATGCCGGTTCCGCAACCTTCAGTGAGCTACGGTCACTCTCATGGCATGGCCGTCCAGCAATTTGAGATGAAAACGGAAAAAAAGGTCTACCACGCCGAATACGCCCATAAGAAGCATGCACACAAGGTCATGTGCCATCCATGTCCGCCGATTGTTTGCGAACCCCAGTACGTGTTCCATGACCACAGCATCTCGCAAGAGGTCCCTATAGTGCATCCAATCATTCACGTTCACAGGTACAACGTCGTACCCGTTCATAAGCACTACTATCAACATTACACGGACAACCCAATGGTCTCACCCTGATGCAAAGATGTATCTAAAGGCTCAGCGGCATACATGGTAACGAAGCGCTGCGTACTGCAACTGCTGACCGCTCCAGACGGTTTGCAGTGCCTTCTCGCAGCGCTTCATCATGCCCTGAATCGTTTGTGCCTCAAAGGGCTCAGAATTTGAATTAGAATTTCCGTACTCTGAAGCTGTCCGTAAGGACCAAGGGAACTTGCGGGAAGTCCGTTGGATACGACCAAAAACTAAACCCGCGCAGGCCATAGGACTGAACCAGACCAAGCTTAGCCTGAAAACTGCGAGCATCTTCAAACCAGACTTGGTGCTGCCTCCCGGCAGCGTCCGTATATTGGTAGTTCGGTGCTTCAGATCCGGTGTCGTATCCAATCGGCACGTTATACGTTGCTGCCCGCTGTGCTGCTCCGAGCGGCGTCAACGTCTGAGCCCGGGACTGACCAGCAACGAACGGAAGCGTCCAGTCGTACCCATAGATCGACATGCCCATTAAGATTTTGTCGCGCGGAATCGCAGTTACCGCGTAATCGAGCACCTTCCGGATATCGTTGACAGGAGATACTGCCATGGGCGGCCCGCCGATCCATCCCCACTCATACGTCATTAGAACCACAAAGTCAGCCAATCTTCCGTGTGCAGGGTAATCATGGGCTTCGTAGAGCAGCCCTTGTTGCGTACCAGAGGATTTTGGTGCCAGTGCAGTGGAAACGGTAAAGCCCTCTGCGTGAAGCCGGGTTGTCACTTTTTGAAGGAAACGATTATACGGTTCACGGTCGTATGGATAGATGTACTCAAAGTCTATATTCAGACCTCGATGTCCCTTGCTTTTCATGGTGTTAAGCACATCGTTAATCAGGGTTTCCTGAACGGTTTGAGTGTTTAAGATTGTATGAGCCAGGTCCGAATTGAACATGGCCCCCTCCCAGTTGCTGATGACTAACAGTGGCGCCACCCCTTGCGCCTTTGCGAGATTGAGTACGGTTGTGTCATTCAGCGGAGTCAGCGAACCATCTCTGCCTACGTGATAACTAAATGGGCTCAAATAGGTGATAACCGGTCCAATTTGCTGAACTGTCTGCTGCCCTCGCTGACCAAAATCAGTCAGATAGGCATTCACTTCAATCGTCCTGCGCGTCGTCCGAGGCACTTGCAGAACCTGGCCTGCGGTCAACTGCGCAGATGGACTGATTTGATTTTGTCCTGCAATTGTAGCCACGGATGTGCCGAACTGTTCTGCAATGGTGTAAAGAGAATCCCCAGGTTGCACGACATACGTGCGCCTCGGTATGGGAATGACTAGTGCCTGTCCTACAACCAACTGATTCGGTTGAGTGATGCCATTGGTATTGATGATGTCCTGAACACTCACCCGGTACAGCTGTGATAATGACCAAAGTGATTGCCCAGGTCGAACCACATGAATTTGCATGCTCGCTCCGCCCTCCTGTTTTTGAAATCTACACGTCAGCCTATGCAGGAAAACGTGGGCTGGATAGGCGGAAGCCTAAAAGATATCGGAAATTTGAGGAGGAAGTGAAATTCGTTTGGTATCATAGGAGGGAGTGATGCGTGATTGTAAAATCCATTGTCACGGGAGACTGAGATGGGAAAACTTCTGGTCTTTTACCTCATCTTGAGAATCACCGGAAATCCATTCCTGGCCATTATTGTGATCCTGGCCATCTACTATTTTGTTGACCGTCGATACATTGGGTTGTTGCCCAGCATTGCCAAGCCTTTTCAACGGCAAAGAAGGATGTCGTACCTGCGGCGACAAGTGCAGTTGAATCCGCATGACACTCCTGCAAAACATGATTTGGCTGAGGCGTACATCGAGGTTCACAAATATCAGACAGCACTCTCTCTGCTCGAGAGTTTACCAAAGCAAATGCAAGGTTCGGCCGAGATCTTGTATTTAACAGGCTTATGCCATCTGAACCTCGAAGACAAAGAACGAGGCGAGTCTCTGATTATACAGTCCTTGGAAATCGACAAGAGACTTAATTATGGCGAGCCCTACCTCAGGCTCGCCGCCGGTGTTGCAAACACGCACCCAGACAGAGCTGTGGCGTATTTAAATGCCTTTCAACAGCAGAACGTCTCCTCCTGTGAGTCTTATTATCGTATGGGGAAACTGCAGCAACTCCTCGGGAACTCCAGAGGAGCACAAGAAGCTTGGCGAGAATGCCTGGATACTTATCGTATGCTGCCTCGTTTTCGGAAGAGAAGAGATCGGCGATGGGCAATCTTTGCCCTTTTTCGAGTCACCTTCGGGGGACGGGGCTAGGTACCCCATCTTGTTCGCAGATGAAACGGCCACCCTGACTCGGGTGGCCGTGGCCTAACCACGTTTGCTGCTCGTTGAATCCCCTGACCCGCGGTCGATGGATTGCTGAGTGAGCTCTGTACGCATGCTCGGTAAGTCAACGTGTTTGTTCCTCAAACCTTTTTCATGTTCATCCTTAAACGGCCACGCGACTTTAGACTCGTCATTCGTTCTCTTATGGGACATCCGTTCGCCTCCTCGCACAACGTTAACGACCCTTTCAGTATGTGTCGAAGGAAACGTCTTATGCCTTAACTGCTGATGTCTACATGATCCCCAAGGACATACAGATACGTATACAGATGATGAAAGCAACTGATGGTATGGCGCAATTCCGGGAATTGGAGTGAGTTGACTTAATGTC
This sequence comes from Paenalicyclobacillus ferrooxydans, assembly GCF_001399675.1. Taxonomy (GTDB): domain Bacteria; phylum Bacillota; class Bacilli; order Alicyclobacillales; family Alicyclobacillaceae; genus Alicyclobacillus_B; species Alicyclobacillus_B ferrooxydans. The sequence goes on along the minus strand of NZ_LJCO01000069.1, from coordinate 9,262 downwards.
ATCGATGAGGACGTCCCAATCCGCGGACAAATCAGGAGGTATGGGAGGGTTCGTGAGACCCGGTGCGTACATCGCTTCTGCAATGGCTATCAGTTGTCCGAAGGAGATCGCTTCTTCTTCGTTAAACGCCTGCTCAGTCATTGATAATCCCTTCCCCTCTGCCTCATTCGACATGGTATACTGCTGTCGACCGGAGTGGATAGAATGTTAGATACCAAGCGCAGCCTCGGGCAGTACTCAACTCCAATTCAGACCGTAGACTACATGGTAGAACGGTTGCTGACCTTTTTACAGATTCGCAGGGCACAAGAACAAATGCATCATGTCTCCATTCTCGACCCAGCTGCCGGCGATGGCATCTTTGTCGAGTCCCTGCAACGCCACGGGGTCCATCCAGCATCTATTCTCGCTTTTGATATCGATCCGACAGCAGTGGCCAGTCTCCCTCCACATATCAATGCCGAGTGTCAGGACTTCCTTGCTTCGGAGCAGGGTGGTTTTGATGCGATTATTGGCAATCCGCCATACAAGTCAAAGCGAGAAAGTGTGTATATTCAGCAAAATCGTTCTCGGTTAGACGTGCAGTTCAAGGATGTCGGTATCCAGAACATGTACTCCATGTTTGTTGTTCACGCCATCCGCTCCCTCAGGGAAGGCGGGGTGCTCTGCGTCATTGTTCAAGATTCCTTTCTTACTAACGTATACTACAAAAATTTCCGAAAATATGTTGTGGACAACTGTTTGATTCATGAAATCACGCTTGCTCCTCGCCGCTTATTCCATCAAAAGAATGCTGACGTCCGTACAGCCATCCTGATTCTCGAAAAGCGCACGGGTGAGATCAATGCAGCGAGGCGTGCTGCACATGTCATGCATTTAGTAGATCGACTCCCGGATGAACAGTCGTATCACTGCCCTGGTATAAACAGGGTCCAGCGGATCGAACAAAAGTACTTCATGCAGATGGACAACCACACCTTTTTCATCAATGTACCAAAGTGCATAATTGAGATATTTCAGACCACGGGCACTCGGTTGGGAGACATCGTTGCAGGAGGCACTGGCATATCAACTGGAAACGACGCAAAGTTCCTGCGCAAATGTAATGAACCAGACAGGGTTGGACGGAACCCTGGACAACCATCGGCTGACGCGGGCGGCGACACCTTTGGTGCAACCACCTCTGGTAACGGATCGGACGACGACACTTGGGTACCTTTTTACAAGAATGGCGGCGCCGGAGATGCATGGTTCTACGAGACCCCATACTGGATTGGCAGAGACTGGAAAACGGCCAGCATGAACAATAAAGACTTTCTGGCGCGCAATGCAGAATATTACTTTCGGGAAGGCGTCACGTGCTCTTCGATGGGAATTGAGTTCTCTGCAGCGTATTTACCTGCGGGTTGCCTGTTTGGCGTGAACGGGAACTTCTTTGCAAAGTCGAGAGAAGACCTCTTTTACATACTCGGGTTTCTCAACAGCTTACTCGTCAAATACTTGATCCGAGCTGTTTTGAATCGCACAAACATGGTCACAGCCGGGTACATTAAGCGCCTCCCATATGTTGAACCGGAGCCAACAATCAAGCACCGCATTGCAAATATTGCCGAGGAAATTGTCGAAGTTCGCCGATCTAAAACCGCCTACGACCCAGTTTTGCTCCAACAAACGATTGACCAATTGATTTTTGACGTCTATCGCATTGAAGCGATAGACCAAGCACGGATTGAGGAATTTTGTGCAAACATGTTTGAGTCGTTGTGAGCCGTCGATATAAGTGTAAACAACCGATATGTTATGGAGGATGATTGATATGGCGATCCACCACCTTGCACCGTCCAGGGATACACTCAGGGGATCCTTTTCACGTGAATTTCCGCCTGTCTTGACCATTGACTCTGGCGATACGGTCCGATTTCAGACGCTCGATGCAGGCTGGACAATTGCTCCGTCCGGATCCACGTTTGAAGGGCGTCACCCCGAGACTGACCGTGGGCATGCCTTGATTGGCCCTGTGGCCGTACGAGGTGCAGAGCCTGGTGATGTACTTGCCGTACAGGTGAATCAGATTACCCCGGGAAAATGGGGCTGGAATGTTGCTGGAGGATTCCCCCATGCAGTGAACGAGCGCCTTGGCATCGCGGATGCCGGGCACCGGACACGCCTGAATTGGTCCATCGATATCGACACCATGACCGGCACAAACCAGTTTGGACATCAAGTTGCCTTGCAACCGTTCATGGGTATGATGGGCTTGGCCCCCGCGGAGCCTGGGATCCACTCAACCGTCCCTCCGCGTTTTTGCGGTGGAAACATCGACTGTAAAGAGTTGATTGCGGGCAGCACATTGTACTTACCTGTTGCAACTGAAGGGGCATTGTTCTCCACCGGGGATGGACACGCAGCTCAGGGTGACGGGGAGGTTTCGGTGACTGCGATTGAATGCGGCATGGAGGTAGTCGACTTGACGTTTTTCCTGCTCAAGGGCATGAATCTAAGCATGCCGAGAGCAAAAACACCCTCGGCATGGATCACATTTGGGTTTCATGAGGACCTGAACGAGGCAACCGCAATGGCTCTTGAGGAAATGGTGAAGTTTATGGTGGAGTTGTATCCGTTGACACGGGCTGAGGCACTCGCACTCGCCAGTGTGGTCGTGGACCTTCGAGTGACACAGATCGTCAATCAAACTCGTGGAGTCCACGCAGTGCTTCCACACGGTGCTATCCGCGGAATCCAAAAACGAGTGTAGGACCCTCCTGGCACCTTTACGTCAAGCGCGACGTTCACGTGGACGGTGCGTCACACCACAGCAAACAATATCAGTACCCAACCGGCTAGAAAGCAGAGACCACCAAGCGGCGTGATTGCACCGAGAGCCCGTTTACCAGAGAGACTGAGCAGATACAGGCTTCCCGAAAAGAGCACAATCCCGGCTGCAAAAAGCCAGCCTGCAATCGGTACCAGGTTACTGTGGGTGGCACCGACATGAAGCAGAATACCGGTGCCAAACAAAGCCAGTGCATGATACATCTGATAAGCGACGCCTTTTTCATAGACGCCAAGTGTATTGGCAGCAGAAAGCTTGTCCCGGAGGGCATGGGCGCCGAAAGCGCCCAGTGCCACCGCGAGAAACCCAAAGATGGCCGCGAGTGTGACAAACTCCACTCACTTCACTCCTTGGTTCAGTTTTTTGATAATCGGAATCTGGCCGCGATGATGTGCTGTGTGAGCAATCATGTATGCGAGCAGCTGCCGCTTGTTGAGCTCACCAACGCCGAGCTTGATAGCAGGTGCATCGAGATCAGATTCAGTCAGCCCGGAGAGGGTTGACTCTGCCTTGCCTAAGCTGGCTTCCCAACGGCTGCGAATGTCGGCCAAGTCAGCAGGCGCGCTCTGAAAAGGAGTCTGTGTATTTACGTCGCTGATTGTCCCTGTATAGACAGAGAGGAACTTCTCCTCAACAAGAAGCACATGATCGATGACAGCGGCTACACTGTTGTAACCTTCGCCGCTCTTCTTCGTCCACTCCTCATCTGAGAGCCCCTCAACCATCTTATCAATTGTTGCGTGAATCATCGTAAGCAGGGCCAACTGGTCTGCAACCTCTTTAACCATCCGAAAATTCCTCCTCATCCTATAAAGCTTAGGCTAAGCTCATTCAGGCATATACCTATGCACGTATATGTTACCTCTGATTGAACAGGATTGCACTCTCGACACAACTGCACTCACAGATTGAAAATCCGTAGGCTGGTCTACGATAGAGAGAGCAGTAACAATCGGAAGGGGTGACCACGAATGGACAAGTTGGAGATTGTAAGATGTCTCAGACTGGCAAATGATTTATGGGCCATTGAGGGTGCGAATCTATACAGTATTCGGGCTCACAGTTTGTCGGCTGATGCGATTTCTGACTCCCCTCTTTCAATCGGGGAGATCCTCAGCCTTCCGCCTGGCAGTATCAAAGGGGTCGGACGTGAAACCCTCGCGATGGTCACCGCCTTGCAAGAAGGCGGCATGCAAGCCTTACTGCAGCGCTTACACGTTAACATTCCACTGTCTTGCGCAGAACTGTTGCGTCTCCCTGGTATTGGCCCAAAGACGGCGCATGCTCTCGTTCACCAGTTCGGCATCCATTGTGCTGAGGAACTGAACCGAGCGCTTCAAAATGGCAGCCTCCAAGGCGTCCCCGGTATTGGCAGCAAACGCCTTGCCCGCCTTCGGCGGGACCTGCGGGTGTTTTTGGACCGCAAACACTCCATACCGATTGCCCTGGCTTGGCCATTAGGAATCCAACTGGTCGAACTGGTATCTCAGATACAAGGCGTGTCACGTGCGTCTCTCACCGGATCGCTCCGACGGTCCGTTGTTGCAGTTCCGGAGATTGAAGTTATCGCCGCACTGGACAATGCAGGCCCGCTCACCGAGTGGGCAGCCCAATTCACGCTCCAGAAGAAGACCAGCAAAGACCCCGTTTGCAGAGAGGACCTGTCAAAAAACAGTACTGACCCCATCTCTGGACAAAGCGGCTTTAACGTCTTGCTGCCTGTTCACGGCGACGACATCCCAGTCCACATTCATACCGTCACCGAGGCGGACTATGCGCGAAGGTTGATGGAGACGACGGGCGATCAGACCCATCAAGCTGTCATATCGGGTCTGCTGATGCAGCAGAACATCGAATGGAATCGTGACTCGCTTCAAGTCAACAGCGAAGAAGAGATTTATGCCCTGCTCGGATTACCCTATTTCCCGCCGGAGGTACGAGAGGACAATGGTCTCCTGTGCACGCCCTCGAGACTCATTCAGCCATCAGACATTATGGGTGATCTGCACGTGCATTCGACGTGGAGCGACGGCTCACTGTCCATTTCTGAAATCGCTCAAATGGCAGAGGAACTTGGCTATGAGTACATCGCTGTCACAGATCACTCTCAATCCCTGACCATCGCAAACGGTCTAACACCCGAAAGGCTTCGCCAACAACGAGAGGAAATCGCCGAGGTACAAAAGCATACACCAGTCAGAATTCTCCACGGCTCTGAAGTTGATATCTTAGCCGACGGCCGGCTTGATTTACCTGACGACACGCTGTTCGAGCTCGATCTCGTTATCGCATCCGTTCACAGTGCGATGCATCAAACCAAAGAGGAGATGACCGAGCGAATCCTGCGCGCCATCGAACATCCCGCAGTCCACATCATCGGTCATTTGACGGGCCGAATTTTGGGCAGGCGATCCGGCTATGACCTAGATCTAAATCGGATTGTTGAGGCTGCGTTCACTCATGGAGTGATGCTGGAACTGAACGCCAATCCGAACCGACTCGATATTTTTGAGCAACCGCTCCGCACTGTGAAGGCGAAGGGCATGTTGGTTCCGATCAACACCGACACTCATCATCGTGGTGAGTTTCAGAACATCAACTATGGCGTTCGGATGGCACAGCGCGGATGGTTGTACCAAGAGAATGTCTTAAATGCACTCCCGTATACCGATTTGATAGAGGCTTTGCACAGACCGAGGCAGAGTCCGTGACGATGACTCAGAACATACCCTTGATAGTGCTGATCCGTTGCCCCCAGTAGCGGCTTGGGCTAATGCTGATATACCCCACCTTACCAAGCCCCCCGCCGTCCTGCAGGACCCTGTTGTTCCCCGCATAATTCACGGGCACCTCAATCCCGTTTTGCTTAACCTGCCCCAGCGGGTCACGGCTTCATGTATGCCAAACGCATGGAAGTCGGTGTATAACATGCAGTTGTGCGCCCATCCTATCTGCTGCTGTCCAAATTTACACTCAAACTGGCACGACTGAAACGATAACGATTCAAGCCAATAACGCTGGAAACCAATCATGTGATGTAAACCCATAATTATGCAGACCCATAAATGTTGAGTCGATAACGGTACCAGAATCTTGATGGGAGGAGCGTCTAACTGCATGAGACAAACTCGTTTCAAGAAGCTCGCTCGATCCGCTGCACGATTGACAACACTTTGCAGTTGCTTGACCCTGTTGTTCGTCGCTGGTTGTGCTCCTCAGTCATCATCGAGGATCCGCGGCATTCAAGAGACCACCGCGCAAGCCCCAAAACCAGAAACTCGAATGGGAATCCAGACTGAGGAGTCTCACCATCGCCCCACTCGTCCTGTCGAGACAACACCTGAGGGTACGCATTGGACGGCATCACCAGTGAAATACGAGCACACAAGCGTCAATAAACCTAACCTGGGACTTTCTGTACCCGTCCTGATGTACCACGACGTCACGTATCTTCCGCACAACAGCCTTGGCATGTCACAAACACAATTTTCATCCGAAATGGCTTGGCTCCATCAACACGGGTTTCACCCGATTCACCTCGGACAGTTATATGCTGCGATGTATCGAAAAGGCGCACTTCCTTCGCGTCCCATCGTGATCACGTTTGACGATGGATATGAAAGTGTCTATTCCAACGCTTACCCGGTCCTTCAGAAATACAACTTTCCAGCAACTGTATTCCTGATAACGGGTGCAGTCGGCCACACAGGGAAATTCGCGATGCTCACCTGGCAACAGTTATCCGCTATGGAGACGAGCGGTGTTATCGACGTGGAGTCTCACACCATTCACCATATTGACATGTCTTTGGCGACCCAAGCTGCGCAACAGAGGGAACTCATCAATTCTGCAAAAGTGCTCACGGCTCATCTGCACCACCCCGTACTGTACTTCTGTTACCCGAGCAGTAAATACACTGCAACGACCATCCGCAATTTACAAACAGACGGTTACCTGTTGGCCTTTACAGAACACCCGGGATATGCGAATGCCAACCAAGGAGCGTACCAACTGCACCGCCTTCGAGTCTGGGAGGATATGCCGATTTCAGACTTCGCCAAAATGCTGGCCCCGTCTCTGCGGTGAACCCTTTTCCATCAACCCCGGCCATGAATCCTTGCCATGAATCCTTCAACAACACTAGATACCTGACCCCGCCCGGGTTCAGGTATCTGTTTTACTCTGGTTACATACACATGATTGGAGCAAAACTACCAACAACGCGTCAATCGTTTATACTTGTGGCACAGTGACACGAAGATAAAAGGTTTACCATCAAGATAAGGAGTGTTGTATGGAAAATTCGACGTTTTCTCTGGAGTCGCTCTTGATTGTGACGGTACTGGCGTTGCTTGTGCCGTTGATTGTTTCGAAGATCAAAGTTGTGCGCATCCCCATTGTGGTTGGCGAGATTCTTGTGGGGGTGATTGTAGGGAAAAGTGGATTCAACATCATTCAATCATCTCAGTGGCTGCAGTTCTTACAGTTCTTCGGCCTTGCTTACTTAATGTTCGTATCTGGACTTGAATTAGACTTCAAGACACTGCTGCCGAAACGCCGCACACAGGCTCAAAATTCAACTTCTTCAGAAGGTGCCCGCGTCACCCGTGGTATGTTCAGCCTGATCAGAAATCCGCTGGCGTTTGCACTGATTTCCTGCGTCCTCACATTCGGACTTTCGATCGCGCTGTCCATTTATCTGCACCACCTGCACCTGATTCGAAGTCCCTTTCTGCTTGCCCTCATCATTACCACCACGTCTTTGACCATCGTCGTACCCGTCTTAAAAGAGTACGACCTGCTGGATTCTGAATTCGGACAACTGATTCTGGCGGCGGCAATGTTTGCTGACTTTGTGACGATGCTGCTCATCTCCGTTGCTGCTTCACTGTTCCAGGGCGGGTTCTCGCCAAAAGTATTGTTCGTGTTCATTTTGATCTTTGCTTTACTCTTCATGTACCGATTATTTCGCCGTTTTTCAAACTACAGGTCCTTTAAAAACCTGGCTCACGGCACAGCACAACTGGGTATTCGAGCCTCGATGGCCATCATGATTGTCTTTCTGGTCCTTGCAGAGTCACTCGGCGTTCAAGTTATCCTTGGAACATTCCTGGCCGGGGTACTCGTTGGCTTGGTCAACGAAGAAACAAAGTCAGATATATTCCATAAGCTCGATGCAATCGGTTTTGGGTTTCTCATTCCCATTTTCTTTATCATGGTTGGCGTCGACTTTGATTTTCGATCCCTGTTTTCAGACCCAAAGGCCCTTATCCTGTTGCCAGTCCTGTTTATTGCAACTTACGTATTTAAGGGACTTCCCGTTCTTTTGTTGCGATCACGCTACTCGTGGCGCGACACCTTGTCAGGCGCTGCACTGCTGACCACTCAAATGAGTGTAACGGTTGCGGCAGCTGCAGTAGGGATGCAAATCGGTGCAATCAGTCGCGGAGTAGATACGGCCATCATCCTCGTTGCCATGTTGACAGCCATCATATCTCCAGTAGTTTTTGGGAAGCTGCTCCCGCATCGCGATCACGCAGTGGATCGTCAAGTTGTCATTGTCGGTAACCTGCCTGGGGCTAAATTGCTCGTCGATGAGTTATCCGTTAAAAGCCAGCGTTTTTTGTGGGTTCAGGCTTGGGACCAAGCACTGTTGGAAACAGGGCTTTCCATCGAACAACCCACGAAGCACCATGAGGATATAGGACAAGGCGACCAGGATATCGAAAACTGTCTCCCGGCATTGGCAAAAATGGACATTCATCCACAGGGAACGAAAGCTCTGGTTGCTTATACCTCTGACGACCATCTGAACATTCAACTCGCAAGCGCTGCAGTTTCACTTGGAGTCGAATCTGTCATTTGCTCGATTCGAGACCTCGGATTGTTTGAGGAGCACCGTCAGAGTGCACCGTTCGTCGTCATTAATTCGCAGTTTGCCGAGGTCGCCTTGATGGATCAGTTAATCAATCATCCCGTGTCAACGCAGCTTCTGCGCGGGCCTGGAGACATGCAGATTCAAGAGGTACGTCTGTGCAGTCACGCCTATCATGGTAAGCGCCTGATGGAGGTTGAGTTTCCTGGCAACCTGCTGATTATGTCCATTGTACGGGATGGAAAGCCGATTGTACCGCACGGGCACACTGAGCTCCATGTCGGGGACACCGTTCTTGTGGTCGGGGAACGCGAAGACATTACTCAATTTGTACAATCGGGTAAGAGGGGGTAAGAAGCCCCCGTCTCCCCACACCACCGTACATGCGGGTCCGCATACGGCGGTTCGCCATGCTTGCCCAACCATGACCACATGGTTGATGGGATGATGTGTGATTCGTGCCGGAGTTGATTAAGCCCTCGCTTGTGAACCGTCTAGGCTTCACCTGTCTCTTTCACAAGGAGTCCCACAAGTTGGGGATTCTGCTCTTCACA
>NZ_LJCO01000101.1 GCF_001399675.1 Paenalicyclobacillus ferrooxydans | reverse complement strand
GCCCCCGTTACCTGAAGAAGAGGGCAAAGCTGTTTAAGAGCCGCCGCCCCTCGAACACTTGTTTACAAATGCAACTTTAGACCTTCGTGTGAAGCTGTAAAACCGAGTCGTTCGTAAAACCGCAAGGCGTCTGGACGCTGTTTGTCCGTGGTCAATTGCACAATATGACACCCTCGTTCCTTCGCTCGTTGTATTGCGTACCGAATTAGCTGGCTCCCCAAACCTTTACCACGCTCGGTTGATGTCGTTCGAACCCCTTCGATGGTGGCTCTCCACCCTCCCTGGTACGTAATGTGTGGGGTGAATGTGACCTGCTGTACACCCACCACGGTGTCACCGTCACACGCTACGATCAGTTCAATGTTCGGATCCGCATCGATTGCATGGAATGCACTGACGTAGGCGCCAGGCAGGGGGTGCTCGTAACGTTCTCTTTTGCTACCTATCTTGTCATCCGAAAGCATGTAGACGATTGCATCAAGGTCTTCTTCATTCGCTTGGCGAAAAGTGAGAGTTTCGATACTCATAATAAATACCCCCTATTTGAGCGATTCGACGTGTCAGTTAATAATTCTGTGAAAAATGTTTCAAATATGAAAGTAAGAATCGAAAAAACCGATAGGGAGTACATGCTTTGCGATACACAGTGACTCTCGTTCCTCGGCTAAACTGCCC
>NZ_LJCO01000043.1 GCF_001399675.1 Paenalicyclobacillus ferrooxydans | reverse complement strand
CTTCTGGACGCTCTTTGACTGCCTTCTCCGCTTTGGCACGTACGGAAGGCATGTTGTCCATCGCTCTAAAAACGGCTTTGGCGGGTGTCCCAATGGCTTTGGCGGCACCTTTTACGGCCATCTTGCCTCCGACGTCTGCGGCATAAGCACTTAACCCGAGAGCCGCAAATTGTCCTAGCCGAGCACCTCCATTAAACCCGACCATCGATGCACCGAAACTGTGCGCAACAGCCTCAATTAGTTTTCTTACATACACAGCCGAGGCCAATAGACCAATGGTTCCTGCCAGCGCGACGAAGATATCTTCAATCGTTAGCGACGTGCTGTTAATTGGACTGGCTACTGCACTTGCGATGCCAAATACAATCCCCTGGCCAAGTGGTATCGCCATTTGATAAATCCATTCTGTCCACCACATCTTCGCGATTGTTTTCGTTCGCTCGTTCGCATGAAAAGCCATGGCTAGAGGGAAAAACAACATCCAGACATACAAGAACACCTTTCGAAACTCATAAACAAGCCACACAACCAGCGACAAAATTGCCTGTAGAAAATTGACCACTGAGTTCAGAAGACCTTGGCCACCGCTGGTGTCGAGTGATGTCCATTTCATCAATGGGTTCAAGGTCAGAAAATAGTCGCTTGGATAGTAGAAAAGCTGTGTGATAAGGACGGCGAAATGCGGTCCAACCCACATCATGACCGACGCGAGAATGAGCCCTACACATCCACTTTTTAACCGTTCCCGTTGAATTGCGCTGTTGGCTGCACCAGATACCTGGATCACAAGTAAATACAATGCGACGAGCAGAAAAGTCCAGCCAAACACCCAAAACGCATCAGCGAACGGTTGGAGGGAGGTGACTGCTTTCGCATCCATGACGTCTGCAAAACTTCCTGTTCCCCAAGCCGGAATATGGGCACTTGGAAAGAACCCTGTAAGAATCACATTCCCCATGACGTTCCCGGTTACGTTGTCACCTGAAACAATGGTGTGATTCAGTAATGCTTGCAGGCCATTTGCGAGAGCGTTAATTAAGTTGGCAATGAGGTTATCAAACCAGTTCATCGTATCATCACTCGATCTCTCTGCAGGGCCAGTTGATGTTCCGACTGAACAAATGTGGTGGAGAACAGTTGTTCCTCTTCAGCAAAAGAATTGAGGACGTTGTAGAATACCTCTCCACCTGCCCACCAGCGACCCATTCCCTTTCTGTACCCCACTAGATCGTCAAATTCCCGTTCTTCCAGGCCAAAGACTTCCATAACGGCAGCTTTATCGTTTTTGTCCTGCCGAAGTAAAACCTTGGTTGCTGAGTTCTGGACAATCGCACGACCAAACTCATTATCTGCAAACTTGCGAAAATCTTGGCTCGCAGCCACCGCAGCTCCAGAACGCTTCCGAATCCGACGAAATACGTCTTCAATAAACCGTGCGGTGTCCTCCAGTTCGAGCATCTTTTGCGTCTCGTCCGAAACCACGCACTTCTTGATGTGGACGTTTTTCTTGATGAACTTCTCCAGAACCCACTCGAATGTAACCTGCATGCCAAGCCTACGTGCATGGCTTTTCTCTGGCAGCGATGAGAGGTCGAAGTGAATGATTGGTGCATCGGATAGCTCTACATTGCTATAGCAATCAAACATCCCTTCCGTCCCTCCCCTGTGAAACCGGCGAAGACGCATGACCAGTTCCTCTAAGCGAGGGTCCGTTTCAGCCTTTTGTTCGAGTTTCTCGAAAAAATCAGAGAAGCAAGGTTGTTGTCTTTTGACCCGAAGGATGAGGCGATCTCCATTGGCGTTTCGCTCCCAGCTATCTCGCCTTTCGTACAGTGACTCCGGATCAGAGGTGAAGCCAAAATCCTCTTCATACAGTGTTCGTAACAGTGTGTTGATCGCAGCTGCATTGTACGCGTCCAATCGGTCTCCAGAATGTAGATGTGCCATGCTGACGATAAAGCGTTCCATTTCAGAAATCTTCTCTTTCACATCGACAAACCGATGAAGCGTTCCATCCTGTAACTTTTCTTCCTCTTCTTCCAATTCAAAAGGATTCATCCGATAGGGTGATCTTTCATCAATCCGAATCGACGCACCCCCGAGTGCCTTCACAACTGCCGTGTACTCCCCCTCGTAATCGATGATGACAAACCGAATGCCAAACGCAGCTCCTCTCGCTACGAGCCCCTTCACTAAATAGCTCTTGCCCGCTCCCGAAGTCCCGATGATAATCATGTTTGAATTGGCCAGTTTCTCATGCCAAGGATCGTATCGATTCAGATGACCGGAGGACCAATCGATACCAATCGGAATACCATACTCATGACTGAATCGGCTGTTCGTAAAAGGGAAGGCATTTGCTAACGCACTTGAAGTCATCTCTATCGGATGTCGAAGGAGGTTTTCCCCTATCGGGGCCACGGATTGAAATCCGAGATCATGCTCCTGATACGCTTGCCGAATCATGAATCCCTCAAAACCTTCTCGCTCAATACGTTCACATGCGCTGAGAAACTCCTCACGGTTGGGCGAACTCACTGCAAAAATAATAGTCGTATAAAACAGCCTTTCGACGCCAAGACGAAGTTCCTCACGTTCTTTCTCTAGCAGTTGGTACTCTTGCTGGTAAAATGCAATGGCCTTGTTGGTGCCCGCCTTTTGCTCAGCGAGGATTTCGGCTTCAAGCTTGGTCATCATTTTCGTCCTCTTGGAGATAGCCAGTGTAGAATCTGCCGGCTCTACATGAATGGAGATATGGACGTCGGCGCCAACATGAAAGAAACGATTCAAATAGCCAAAATGAATCGTGGAGGGTAACCCTGTTACGTAGTAAGTCTTTGTGAACCCACTTGGTGATACGTAAATTTCTGTCGAGTTCACTTCTATCCCATCTGCCAGTGTCATCAAGTCATGAAATGTTGGCGCATTCTCACCAAGAACACTTGGATCGTCAAGGTACACTTTTTTAGGACCTTGCTTTCGCTTGCTGAACTTAAACAATATCAGGCACCTCCACATCCGCGCCATTAATGCGCGGGGCGTGAACTTGGTTTGCAAACGCATCCCTATACCTTTGGGATACCGCTCTTTCCCGATTCCAGAAATTTTGTATCGCCTCGATACTCTCTATCGGGTCTAGAACCTCGTATGGAAGCCCCATGCTTGAAATGCCCGCTTCCACATAACCTTGTTCCCGCTCAAGGCGTTCGATTTGAGCCTTCTCGTTTTCCCCGCCGACCTTTGGTAACACACCGATGACAATCAAGTTTGAACGGTCTGTGCGCGGCTTTTGCGCTTCTTCTCTTAAGTAGCCTTTTAACGACTCGGCGTATTCTGCAAATGGTTGGTTCTGATATCCCCTGACCGCTTCGTTGATGGTCACTTCTGCATGTTTCAGAAAGTCCGTGTAGTTCGCACGCCTCGCTTGAACGGAAAGCTGAAAAGGATGGTCAAGGTATTTCAGCATCTCCT
>NZ_LJCO01000102.1 GCF_001399675.1 Paenalicyclobacillus ferrooxydans | reverse complement strand
GTCAGGATAATAATCAAATTACCTTCACTGTCCAACGTCTCTATCCAACGCGTTGGATGAGTCATACTCCGAGAGGCGGATGAGCCGATCCTTACCACATCGTCCCGAAGAACAGGTGACCCCTGTGGTATCGTCCTTCTCTCGTACGTTTCAGCAATGCTTGTATTGTATCGGAGTCGGGTGACAAAACGCGTTCCCCCACGACAGTACTCATCAAACTTTCGGTAATCGACGTAGCCACGGTCAAATATGTAAAGTGCATCCCTGTCCAGTTCAATAAGACTGTCCATCTGCGTCCGGTCGGACGGCTTCGCTGGAGTTAGGATAGCCTTATCTGGGTGTACAAGCCCGTCTACGAAAGCCAGCCGTAAGTGTAATTTGACACCAGCATGGGTCGGAAGATACAGGGCCCAAGGGTATTGGGACAAACACAGCGTTATGGTGGAAGAGTCGACTAGGTTAATGCGACCTAATTGCTTCGTGGCCTTTTTCAGTCCAATTCTGCGAACAAGTTGCGCAATGCAATGTTGAAGAACAGCGTCTAAAAATGCCTGTTCCAAATGACGCAGCTTTCGTGACAACTGTGATGCACTGATGGACTGAATTCCGATTTCCGACTGGAGTTCCTTTGTCTCATTCAACTTACGGCTGAGTGATGTCAGTGACGAAATCTGATTG
>NZ_LJCO01000066.1 GCF_001399675.1 Paenalicyclobacillus ferrooxydans | reverse complement strand
CTTCTGGACGCTCTTTGACTGCCTTCTCCGCTTTGGCACGTACGGAAGGCATGTTGTCCATCGCTCTAAAAACGGCTTTGGCGGGTGTCCCAATGGCTTTGGCGGCACCTTTTACGGCCATCTTGCCCCCGACGTCTGCAGCATAAGCACTTAACCCGAGAGCCGCAAATTGTCCTAGCCGTGCACCTCCATTAAACCCGACCATCGACGCACCGAAACTGTGCGCGACAGCCTCAATTAGTTTTCTTACATACACGGCTGAAGCCAAGAGACCAATGGTTCCTGCCAGCGCAACGAAGATATCTTCAATGGTTAGCGACGTGCTGTTAATTGGACTGGCTACTGCACTTGCGATGCCAAATACAATCGCCTGGCCAAGTGGTATCGCCATTTGATAAATCCATTCCGTCCACCACATTTTCGCGATTGATTTCGTCCGCTCGTTTGCATGAAAAGCCATGGCTAGTGGAAAAAACAACATCCAAACATACAAGAACACCTTTCGAAACTCATAAACAAGCCACACAACCAGCGACAAGATTGCCTGTAGAAAATTGACCACTGAGTTCAGAAGACCTTGGCCACCGCTGGTGTCGAGTGATGTCCATTTCATCAATGGGTTCAGTGTCAGAAAATAATCGCTTGGATAGTAGAAAAGTTGCGTGATAAGGACGGCAAAGTGTGGTCCGACCCACATCATGACCGACGCGAGAATGAGCCCTACACATCCACTTTTTAACCGTTCCCGTTGAATTGCGCTGTTGGCTGCACCAGATACCTGGATCACAAGTAAATACAATGCGACGAGCAGAAAAGTCCAGCCAAACACCCAAAACGCATCAGCGAACGGTTGGAGGGAGGTGACTGCTTTCGCATCCATGACGTCTGCAAAACTTCCTGTTCCCCAAGCCGGAATATGGGCACTTGGAAAGAACCCTGTAAGAATCACATTCCCCATGACGTTCCCGGTTACATTGTCACCTGAAACAATGGTGTGATTCAGTAATGCCTGCAGGCCATTTGCAATAGCGTTGATTAAGTTGGCAATGAGGTTATCAAACCAGTTCATCGTATCATCACTCGATCTCGTTGCAGTGCCAGCTGATGTTCCGACTGAACAAATGTGGTGGAGAATAGTTGTTCCTCTTCAGCAAAGGAATTTAGGACGTTGTAGAATACCTCTCCACCTGCCCACCAGCGGCCCATTCCCTTTCTATACCCCACCAGATCGTCAAATTCTCGTTCTTCCAGACCGAAGACTTCCATAACGGCAGCTTTATCGTTTTTGTCCTGCCGAAGTAAAACCTTGGTTGCTGAGTTCTGAACAATCGCACGACCAAACTCATTATCTGCAAACTTGCGGAAATCTTGGCTCGCAGCCACCGCAGCTCCAGAACGCTTCCGAATCCGACGAAATACGTCTTCAATAAACCGTGCGGTGTCCTCCAGTTCGAGCATCTTTTGCGTCTCGTCCGAAACCACACACTTCTTGATGTGAACGTTTTTCTTGATGAACTTCTCCAGAACCCACTCGAATGTAACCTGCATGCCAAGCCGACGTGCATGACTTTTCTCTGGCAGCGATGAGAGATCGAAATGAATGATTGGGGCATCGGATAGCTCTACATTGCTATAGCAATCAAACATCCCTTCCGTCCCTCCCCTGTGAAACCGACGAAGACGCATGACCAGTTCCTCTAAGCGAGGGTCCGTTTCCGCCTTTTGTTCGAGTTTCGCGAAAAAATCAGAGAAACAAGGTTGTTGTCTCTTGACACGTAAAATGAGGCGATCTCCATTGGCGTTTCGCTCCCAGCTATCTCTCCTTTCGTACAGTGACTCCGGATCAGAGGTAAAGCAAAAATCCTCTTCATACAGTGTTTGTAGCAGTGTGTTTATCGCAGCTGCATTGTACGCGTCTAATCGGTCTCCAGAATGTAAATGCGCCATACTGACGATAAAGCGTTCCATTTCTGAGATCTTCTCTTTCACATCGACAAACCGATGAAGCGTTCCATCCTGTAACTTCTCTTCCTCTTCTTCTAATTCAAATGGATTCATTCGATACGGTGATCGTTCATCAATCCGAATCGACGCACCCCCAAGTGCCTTCACAACGGCTGTGTACTCTCCCTCGTAATCGATGATGACAAACCGAATGCCAAACGCAGCTCCTCTTGCAACCAAGCCCTTTACCAGATAGCTCTTCCCGGCTCCCGAAGTTCCGATGATAATCATGTTTGAATTGGCTAGTTTCTCATGCCAAGGATCGTATCTATTCAGATGACCGGAGGACCAATCGATACCAATCGGAATACCATACTCATGACTGAATCGACTGTTCGTAAAAGGGAAGGCATTTGCTAATGCACTTGAAGTCATCTCTATCGGATGTCGAAGGAGGTTTTCTCCTATCGGGGCCACGGATCGAAATCCGAGATCATGCTCCTGATACGCTTGCCGAATCATGAATCCCTCAAAACCTTCTCGCTCAATACGTTCACATGCGCTGAGAAACTCCTCGCGGTTGGGTGAACTCACTGCAAAAATAATAGTCGTATAAAACAGCCTTTCGACGCCAAGACGAAGTTCCTCACGTTCTTTCTCTAACAGTTGGTACTCTTGCTGGTAAAATGCAATGGCCTTGTTGGTGCCTGCCTTTTGCTCAGCGAGGATTTCGGCCTCAAGCCTGGTCATCATTTTCGTCCTCTTGGAGATAGCCAGTGTAGAATCGGCCGGCTCTACATGAATGGAAATATGGACGTCGGCGCCAACATGAAAGAAACGATTCAAATAGCCAAAATGAATCGTGGAGGGTAACCCTGTTACGTAGTAAGTCTTTGTGAACCCACTTGGTGATACGTAAATTTCTGTCGAGTTCACTTCTATCCCATCTGCCAGTGTCATTAAGTCATGAAATGTTGGCGCGTTCTCTCCAAGAACACTTGGATCGTCAAGGTACACTTTTTTAGAACCTTGCTTTCGCTGGCTTAACTTAAACAATATCGGTCACCTCCACATCCGCGCCATTTACACGCGGGGCGTGAACTTGGTTGGCAAACGCATCCCTATACCTTTGAGACACCGCTCTTTCTCGATTCCAGAAATTTTGTATCGCCTCGATACTCTCTATGGGGTCTAGAACCTCGTATGGAAGCCCCATGCTTGAAATGCCTGCTTCCACGTAACCTTGTTCCCGCTCAAGGCGTTCGATTTGAGCCTTCTCGTTTTCCCCGCCGACCTTTGGTAACACACCGATAACAATCAAGTTTGAACGGTCTGTGCGTGGCTTTTGTGCTTCCTCTCTCAAGTAGCCTTTTAACGACTCGGCGTATTCTGCAAATGGCTGGTTCTGATATCCCCTGACCGCTTCGTTGATGGTCACTTCTGCATGTTTCAGAAAGTCCGTGTAGTTCGCACGCCTCGCTTGAACGGAAAGCTGAAAAGGATGGTCAAGGTATTTCAGCATCTCCT
>NZ_LJCO01000084.1 GCF_001399675.1 Paenalicyclobacillus ferrooxydans | reverse complement strand
TTTGCCTCCAGCTTCCTCCAGATCCCACCTCACGGTCGGCACCCTTGCTCTTGGCTAGCGGTTGGTAACAGCCAACCTCCGCAGCGGACTTGCACCGCCAAGTTATCGCCCATGCCGGGCGCACCATAAGTAAAAGCCACTCGATTTGAGTGGCTTTTACGGGCGTCAGATGCCTACGTTGACTTGTATCGCACTTTACAAAATCAGCGGTGTGTAGCCTTCCTTCACATATTTTACGAGGCTCGGGTGTCCGCCTGCTTCACCCCATAACGGCACACCAGCCCCCTTCACCTGCTCAACGACACCAAACGCATTGGCACAGTATTCACATGCCCCGGCGACGATCCCAAGCGATTCAACATGCTTGTATACATCAAAGTATTTATGCTCGGGATTCTTAAACTCCTTTACCCACGTGGTTCCCGCTCCATCGAACATAATCTGTACAGCATAGCCAGCGTCATGGAGTTCTTGCCCGTACAGTAGAGCATGAAGCGCCTTAGCTAACTCATTCGGTCCTGCTTGGATAACGATAAGAAATTTATCTGCCATTTGATTCCCCTCCCACTATGCGTTACGTGCAGTTCGTTTCCTCCCTATATTGTTGACCAATGGTAAGTAATCCTTCCGTAATGTACTTCACAGTCTCATACAACTCAATTGTGTCACCATTGGGTGTGCAACCTACTTATCAAGCCAGTACACGGAGGGACAACGATGAACTTTGTCATATTAGGAGCCGGGGCTGTTGGCGGTTACTTTGGAGGTCGACTAGCGTCTTCCGGAGCTAACGTCACCTTTCTTGTTCGTAACCGGCGTTACCAACAATTAGAGGATACTGGTCTCAATGTTCGGCGCATCCACGGTGACTTTACTGTAACCCCCAGCTTGGCCTTGACCGGATCGAGTAGGAGGGGGCGGCTAGCCCCCGACCTCTCACACCACTGTACGTACCGTTCGGTATACAGCGGTTCATGTTGTGAAACGAAGTGCGTCGTATCTTTCAACCAAGCTCACGAGTCCTCGGTCCTGCCAGTATTGAAGACCGAGGGCTTTGCTGACTTGAGGGGTGTTCGAGAGGCGCCAAGAAGCTTTTCGTGATGCACTGATACGGCTGGCCCAATCAAAGGGTATTCCCAGACCAACGAGTTTCCTGCGTTTCGTCTTGGGCTCCTTCCATTGTTTCAGCATACACATTCTCAGCCTTCGTCGTATCCATTGGTCGAGTTCTTTGAAAGTGCTTCTCCATTCAGAGTGCCGGTAGTACCCACTCCATCCCCGTAAGTACTTGTTGAGAGCATCGATCCGCGATGCCATCGACTGGCCGCGGTTGCGTTTCGTGAGCTCTCGAACCTTGTCCTTAAACCGCTTCAGTGACTTCGGTGCCACTCTTATCTTTGGTTCTGGATGGTATGTGAACGTAAACCCAAGGAACTTGCGCTTCCATGGGTGGTCGACCGCACTCTTCTCTCGGTTTACCCTGAGTTTGAGCCGCTTTTCCACAAATTCAGTAATGCTCTTCATGACCCGTTCTCCGGCCCGGCGACTACGCACATAGACGTTGTTGTCATCAGCATACCTGACGAATCGATGACCTCGTTGCATCAGCTCTTTGTCCAAGTCATCCAGCATGATATTCGCGAGAAGAGGACTCAGCGGCCCGCCCTGCGGGACTCCCTCTTCCGAGATCACACGCAGTCCGCCAATCATAGCGCCGGCTTGTAGATATGCTCGTATCAGTTTGAGGAGTCGTTTGTCACTGACCTTCCGCGCCACACGTGCCATGAGCATGTCGTGGTGGACGCGGTCGAAGAACTTCTCTAGGTCCATATCCACTACCCATCGATATCCCTGAGCCACATAGTTCCGGGCTTGTTTGATGGCGTCGTGTGCACTGTATCCTGGGCGGAATCCATAACTATACGGAGAGAATTCAGGGTCAAAGATAGGCATTAGAATTTGCTGAATGGCCTGCTGGATGAGCCGATCGAGCACTGTGGGGATTCCTAATAAACGAACCCCGCCTCCGTCTGGTTTCGGTATCTCGACTCGACGTACGGGCATTGGTCGATAGGTTCCCTCAAGGAGTTCTTCTCGGATGCCGTCCCAGTGTTCCATCAGGAATTGTCGGAGATACTTTATCTCCATGCCGTCGACACCGGCTGCCCCTTTGTTTTTCTCCACCCTGTGGAGGGCCTCAAGCAAGTTTCTCCGCTCTACTATCCATTCCATCAGGTTGATACAATCGACTTCGCGGGTTGATTCATTGGGTCGTGCCGGAGAGAAACTCGGCACTTCCTCAGCCTCCCGTGGATTCACCACCTTCTTCTGAGGAGAGCTCCCTAATGGGATTTTCAGCTTTCTTTGCTTCTCACTCGAACTTGCCATGAACAGCCCTCACAATCATGTTCGGTCCTTCCCTACTCAGTCATCTCTGCGCAGGTACTATGACCTCTGCTGACTTCTGCCCTTCAGCACCGTCTCTCGACGGTGGTTACCAGACTTGCTGGCTTGGGGCAGACCTCCCCGGGTAAGAACGTTGTCTTTCTCTCCATATACCCGCCCCATCTACTCCCGACAGCCTTCGGTAGCATGGGCTTTGTCTTGCTACGCAGACTCACCCAACTGTCGCTAGCCTCACATGAGGTTTGTGTTCCTCGGGCCGGAGATTTGCCGCCGCCTTCCTTCAGATTCCACCTCACGGTGGACACCCTTGGCTTAAGCTAATGGCTACTGCTACCTCCACCATTCCGGACTTTCACCGTATAGACAACGCCCATGCCGGGCGCACGTAGGTCGGGAACCTTGCGGCTCCCTTCCCCCTTAAGAACCGGACATGAAGCTTTCGCCTCATCTGGCTCAGGCCATCCTGCAGTATCCGCAACCTTGTTTGTCAGCGGCTTTGGATTCACTTACCGAATACAATCTTCCCATTTACAATGGCTTCCCTTGGAGATAAGAAACGCTGGGGATTGTCCGGCATCGTATCGCGCCCAAGTTTCCTATATAACTGTTCACGACACCAACGATGCGTGATGAATACATTTTCAACCGTATTGCGGCCACCCAGACGGGGCGGAATCATAGAGTGGAAGACAATATTGTTTTCCCCGTTCTGTTGCCATTTTCGGAGGTGTTCTTCCGCAATGAAACGTCCACACAGTCCACATCTGCCGTCGGTCTTTTTAACGACCCTCTTTTGAAAGCCGTCGAGTCGTTTCCAGAGCAATTGTTTTCGCCGGTAGTCAAAGTAGTCCTTATCACTAGTGCGATATGGCGAGCGGTTCCCCTGAATCTTGATGTGACGGATAATACGAACTTTGAACAGGTGAAAAATGTCCTGACGTCCATCCGTGAATACCCAGTCTCGGTCACCACGCCGGGCGAAGTACTTAGCTCTAATCCATTTGGCGTTTTTCATTGGGTGCCTACGGGCCGCCCATCGCCAAAGCATTTGATGGATTCGGTAGTCACAGTAAGTGAAAGCCTTTTTACTGACCTCCGAACTGTAATAATTCGCCCATCCACGAAGAAGCGGATTAAGTACACGAATGATGGTTTCCACTTTGGCCGTTTTGCTGGAGTCCAGTATTTCTTTTACCTTTCGTAGGATAGACAATTTGCTGTCCTTGGACGGCTTGATGAGCGGCTTGCCGTTGTACTTTCGAACGTTGAAACCAAGAAAATTGAATCCCTCATCGACGTGAGCGATTTTCGTTTTCTCCAAGCTTAGTTCGACGCCAACGTGCTCCTTTAACCAATGGGCTACCACTGGAATGAATCGTTCGGCTTGCTCCTTTGTTTTACAGGAGATGAGAAAGTCGTCAGCGTATCGAACCACGTTGATACCGGGCATGTCTCTGCATGAGCCAAACTTCATTTGGAAGGAAAGTTCTCTCAGGTCCCTTTCCATACCGTGAAGTGCAATGTTGGCCAGAAGCGGAGACAAGATTCCTCCCTGAGGTGTACCCTTTGTACTTTGGATTACACCTTCTTTTGGGTCAACGACAGGAGCCTTTAACATTCGCCTGACAAACACTCGGTCTTCCGGGGCCAGCTTGGCTAGCAACTTGTCGTGGTCGACGTTATCAAAGAATCCTTTAATGTCACCTTCGATTACCCATTGGGGGGAACGGCGCTTACCCAACATAATAAACACTTGTTCGATAGCATCCCATGTGGAACGACTTGGACGAAATCCGTAGGAATTGGGTTCAAACTGAATATCCCATTCCGGTTCCATAGCCATTTTATGGATAGCCTGACATACACGATCGTGGATCGTGGGGACGGTCAGTGCAAAATGCACTTCAGCTCAATCCTCTTTCGGAATCTGCAACCATCACCCATCCATTCCACCCTCTCTGCGGGCAGACCTTTGCGCTGCTTAAAGTAAAACACATTAATGGGACTCCCCTGTACTCTCTTCAAACTAACTCTACTGTCATTTCCGTTCCGGAATCGTGGACAGATCGATATCGTATCCAAGATTCCAAACCGGTCACCCCGTACAATGCGCTGGACTTAAAGGAATTAGTTGAACTCCTTCAAAACCTCACTAGCGTTGCATTAATGTTATTCATAATGTTCATATGATTCGGTGTTTTAACTCTGTGAACAAATAAAAAGTTCCTTATCATGGAGAACAGGTAGTACTGTCCAAATCCACGAAAAGGAACAACC
>NZ_LJCO01000031.1 GCF_001399675.1 Paenalicyclobacillus ferrooxydans | reverse complement strand
TACGGTTCCCCCCGTCTTACTAAGTAGTAAAGCGTCGTCATAGTCGAACCAGAAGGTGATTTTCTTAATATCCTTCCGATTGGGTTCGACTTCAATTTTCTTTATAACCGCTCGTATCAGGGACTTCTTCTCTTCGTTAGATGCTTTGTCGTACAGGACATCGAAATTACTTAGTGCATCCATGACGTCCCTTTTGGTAATTACTGAGTGGGAGGTTTGCTCTTCATATTTCCGATCCAGTTGGCTTCTTTGAAGCTGTAGTTCAGTGACTTCCTTTCTAACCCTTTCGGATAGTTCATTGTATGCCTCCGGACTTATCCGCTCATCAAAATAGTCCTTTGTTAGTTTATCCAGATGGATTTTTTGCTTACCTAACCTTTTAGAGATAGCCGTTATACTGTTTTTTACATCCACTAGAGCTTTGTCGTTCTCTCCTGTGATTCTGTTAACGACGTTTTCTACAATGGCTTCGTTTCGAATCAATTCCCTAATTTGCTGAACCACTTTGCGTTCAATTAAGTCCTTCGGAATGAGGTTGGATTTACAGGCTTTCTTGCCTTTACTATGAAACGCTTGGCACATATAGTACAGATGATAGCCTGACCCGTCACGTTTCTTTGACTTACTCATGACCGTGCCTGCCCCACATTGGGGGCAGCGCAGAATACCAGACAAGACAAACTCTCCATGAAAGTTTCTGTTTTTCGATGCACTTTCTCTGTACGCACAACTAACCGATTGAGCATTTATCCATAGTTCAAGCGGAATAATCGATTCATGCTTTCCGTCAACTAAAATATAGTCCTCGGTGACTCCTTTCCTCCTCTTTACGCTCCAGTCTCTTCTACGTCCCCACTTGCACTTCCCAATATATACAGGATTCTCTAGTATTGTTTTGATAGCAGTGATTCCAAAGAGGTTGTCGTTTTTCGTTCGGTATCCTTCCTCATTGACTATCTCAGCAATTGACTTATACCCTTTTCCCTGCGCTCGTAGGTTGAAAATCCTTCGGATTATATCAGCCTCTCCTTCATTTATCACGAGGCGTTTATTTACGTGATCATACCCTAAAACCACTCCTCCGTTCCAAAACCCCAATTCTGCTCGCTTCGTCATACCGGTTTTTACGCGGTCAATAATCAAAGACCTCTCATATTGGGCAAATGTGCCAAGGAAATTGATAAACATAGTTCCGCTTAGTTCGGAGCTATCTAGGTTGTTGTCACTAACCAGCAATCGGCAATTGTTTGGAAGCAAAACATCATCGAGTAACTTTGATATATCGCTCATTCGTCTCGATACCCGGTCCACCGACTTTACCAAGATCCCGTTAAAATTCTCACTATATAGATCTCTAAAGAGGCGTTGGATTTCAGGACGATTAAAGTCCTTGCCTGAATATCCATCGTCACAGTAAACGTCATACACTACATACCCGCGATTTTGAGCATATTGCCGCAAGAGTCCTTCCTGCGCCTTTAAGGAGAAACCCTCCTTTGCCTGCTCTTCCGTCGAAACCCTCGTGTATATCGCCACCTTAATGGGACTATTGACCTGGTTCATTATGTCTTTCTCCCTCTCGAAGTTTCTGATTGGCGTAATTGCTGATTAAAGACGACAGTACGCCTATAAGTTCGTGCCACTTGGCCTCAGAAGAGGAAGGCATTACGATTCCTTGTTCGGAAATAGTAGCTTCATCAATCAAAATCTCGGTCATTTTTCCACCTCATCTAGTTGTCTAGTCCTATGATTGGTTGATGTTTACCTTGCGCTTTTACATCACTGTAAAAGTAAGTTCCTTCATAAAACTCCTTACGATCCAAAATTCGTTTCACTTGCACTTTCGTAAACGCGGCTCCCTGCCGTGTGCAAAATCCATCGTGATTCAACTTGTCAGCTAATCGCGATAATGACCAATCTGAGTGACGCTTTCTTAATGCGAACAATCGTTTGACAATCAAAGCTTCATCGGGATGAACTTCGATTAACTTTTGGCCACGTTTGGCCCTATATCCAAAGGCTGCTCGACCGCCTGCATATCCTCCCTGGGCTGCCTTCTTCCGCCTGCCTCTACCCAGTTTTAGAGCGATTTCGAGACGCTGATATTCATCTAGAAGTTCCATCATGCCGTTAATTAACACATCACTTGGATCACGCTTGTAAATGCTGTAATTCGGTTGTTCGACGCTTTTCACGTCAGCACCGTATTTTTTCAGTTCTCGATGAATTAGCACTTTGACAATATCTGAGCGCCAAAGACGGTTTGTATTCAGTACGACAACACAGCAAGCTTGACCGGTTGATAGCACATCTAGCGTATCTCGCAAGCCTTCACGTTCAACTTCCCAGGTGTTTTCGTCTACCTTTGCTCCACTGATTCCCGCATCGTGTCGAATATCGACTAGAGTCCAGCCTTGTTCCCGGCAATGCCTCTGGATTTCGTCTTTTTGATACGCCAAACTGTACCCGTCTTTCACTTGTCCTCGCGTCGATACTCTTACGTAGCCAATGACATTCACCGATTTATCCTCCTGTCGTAACGATAATTAAAATTAAAGTAACATCATGGTTCGGTACATCCTTAAAATGGGATTTATTACCTATTTTAATAGTTTTCCCATACGTGTAAAGTACATTTCTGGCAATTAAAAGATTTTGAGCTCGATAAATTTAAGAGAAATTCTCTCGTGCTCACTTCCCGCTTTGGAAGACTACTAAACGCAATGGGCGATTGTTAAAAATTAAAATGGTCAAGAAGAGCATTGTGAAAATCAGAAGAAATTTTGTAGGGCGTCACCGCGACCTTCCCCAAGAATTTGGTACGATAGTCCCCCTTACTTAGCGCCGTAACTTCCCCTACCGCCGACAGCTTGAGTTCCTCGAATTCCTCAGCTCTACACCGTATAACAAGCGGATTGACTATGTTGTTACTCGTCAAATAGAGCCGCTTATTAAAGGAACGGTCGTCTCGTTTGAACTCCCTCAGATTCTTAATGAGATACCGCTTCAGCCGTCCTTGGTTATAGCCCATAGGTAACTTATAGATCTTCCGCGCATGTACATTTCCATGGCCCCATATATCTCGAAAAGTTCCATCAAGTAACTGGATTCTCGGAATACGCGGGAGATCCGCTAGCATATGGAAATGCAATGTGCCGCGTTCTTGAAATGAGCGGACGGCAATGTACCGAAATTGCGATTCATATTTGTCACGCATTCGCTTAATCCAATTTTCAAACTGCGTCCCAGCCTCGCTCAACGCTACGTATTGCCTTTCGTAGGTAAGGGTTAGATACAGGTGCCCGACCGAGAAATTACAATCAACTAAATTACAAAACCTCTCAATTTCCCTTGGATAAAGATCACGCGCTCTTTGTCGATCACCAATGCGGTCATCACAATGTTTGTTTCGCACGATCTCACGTACAATGGCCTTTTCAATTGGAGTAGTCTCCTCCGTCTCTTGTACGTAATTCAACCGTCGATATGGGTTTGATTTTGTCGCTTTCTCGAATTGCTTAACAATTACACGACCATCACCGAGAATGGTTATTATGCAGTCGTGACCTGCCACGTTTTGTCCTCCTTTCAGGCGTTTTCGTTCTAATAAAGGTCACGGTTTGACTTTTCTCTCCATTGATTTCAAAAAAAGTTTTGGGGTTAGGACATCCGGCCGTTGCCTTGGTACTACAGTCGTGTAATAAGGAAACGGGACTCGGAAGGGCATTTTTCGAAGGAAACAAAAGGGGGTGCCCCCCGCCGAAATCTTAGGAGACAAGCGGAAATCTGGAAACAAGGAAAAGCCTTATCTTATGAAGAGGGTAGCAGGACTGAAAAAGACAGGAGCGGGGGAACCGCTCCTGTCTGAACTGGTAGATTTCTGTTTTATTATTCGGGGTTTATTTTTGCTTCATCACACTTCCTCTTGCGCTCGTCTCCGAAGATCTCGCCGTATATCTTCTGCGCTTGTACCACATCGTCTTCGGTAATTTCGTAGCCTAGGCCACCTGGCCCACCATCGTCCATAGCGGCATAGCCGACAACCCGATTTAGCTTTTTTTTATCGCGTTCATTATCACTCATAGCTCGATATCACCTTATCCGAACAAGGATCTGCTCTTGGAGTTTTGTGATTTTCTTACTAACCGGAACTAAGATTGCTTCTTTTGACTTGACCATTTTCACGTTCATAACCTAATCGCCTCCTCATCTAAAATATCGACGCCAGACTCGGAGGCATTTTGTATTTACACGTGAGGCTTAATTTCGAGTTTACGGGGTACGGGAGGCATCGTTGTCTATCGGAGATCCGACACGAGCCTTACGCCCCTGCTCTCAGCCCCTCTAGCACGTATCAATTTTATTCCAAAGTATATCCCCCAGATAATCACCATACCGGAAAGCCATGTAAACATATTGTATAGCATGTCTGCTGTTGCCTCAGCAGCCGAGGCGTTTTCCATTAGCCAGTTAATCGATCCCGAAGAGGCTTCTAGAGTTTGCGCGGCTCCTATCTGGGCGTGAGCAACGGACACGGAATGAAATAGGCCAAAGGAACTGATTACACTTAATCCGAAACAAATTATGAGACCCCATCGCCTTGATCCATGTTTAGGCAAGGTTATTCCTCCTTGGGTATATATGGTTTATTTATATTAATTAGCCATATACCTCTTGAAATCCTTTATCGCTTGCTCACTTTCCTTTTGAGAGCTAGTCAACTGTTGAACAGCATTATTTACCGCAGAACTATTCGATAACATTGCGCCTTGCATGAGGTGTTTTACAGCAAGATCGTAATCGCCAAAGGATGCGTCTAACTCTTGCCTTATTCGATTTGCGCTAGGATCACTCACTCTTCGATAGTTTACATTTGTTATGGCTTTATTAAGTAATATCAATTGAGAATTGAGTTGATTAACAAAGGTATGGTTGTCTATCTTACCTGCTCCCATTTCCTTCATAGAGTTTATTACCATGTTGTCTGCTTTTGTAAATTCATTTATAGCAATGGAAGCATTTGACGCCCAATCGTCTGTCTGCTGACTATGTTGGCGTGGCTGTGGAACCTCTTGTGTAACACCTTGAGCCGTAGAAGAATTCGAACCACATCCACTTAGGGGAATTACTATTCCCATTAGCAGAATTATTAGACCAATTCGCATGTCGATCCCCCAGCCGCTGTACCTGATATTGTTTTTCTAAATCCTCTGCTTCGCAGAGGAGGGGCTTCGCCCCTCATATTCCTCTCAGTGAGTCAAATTCCTTATTAGCCAGATAATCGAACTACCGAGAGAACTAATACTAATATATTAAAATAAAGAGAACACCCGAACCGTTGGTACGCTTTCGCGTACCACATGCTTTATGAGTATATGGTAATTTTTCGCCAGTGGTCAATAGTCCCTTTGACTACTAGGTGGAGAAATGGCAAAAAAAGTTGTTGTTAAAATTCTCGATTTGCTGGAAACTAATAAAATTTCAATGAGAGAGTTATCCAGGCTTACTGATATTCGGCATGCGGCTTTAAGCGAGTTAGCGAATCAGAAACGCCAGAATATCAATTTCAGCCACATTGAACGAATTGCTGAGACTTTCGATATTGGAGACATTAGAGACATCCTCGATCTCATTGATACGGAAGACACATGAAACAAGTCGCTATGTAGGTGGCTTGTTTTCGTATGAACCTCACGAGGATATGCCGACTACTCGCACATTAGAAGGAAACGGGACTCGAAAGGCATTTTTCCGTCTGGTAATTCCCCCACCGCGCAACTGAACTGGTTTACGGCATTAATCTCCAAAGATCTCCGAGCTACGAAGTATTAATTCGAATTTCCGCTTTACGATCACTTGTGATACGGTTCA
>NZ_LJCO01000032.1 GCF_001399675.1 Paenalicyclobacillus ferrooxydans | reverse complement strand
AACGCACCCATTTACCCGTCCAGAGTCCCTGTTAGTCATACCTGTCTATGAAGTCTGTCAAGTCAAACGAGAAATACTGCGAATAAGCTAGAATAAGGGAGAAAACGAAAGATCATAGAGAGAGAAGTACGCAGATATCAAGAATCATAAGAGGATAACGAGTGTTGATTTGGAATATAGATCCATACAGGTGCTGAAGTTACCCATCACAAGAGAACTAAAATTAATCTGTTGAGAGGGGACACAATAGATGTGGCGGGTTCAGGTTTGGAAGGATAACAAGATAATCGAAGCGTTCCTCCATGACACGAGGGAAGAGTGTGAGGAAAAGAAAACTGAGTTGGAAGCTCGTTATCAAGCAAATGGGTATGAAGTGCGTGTTGAGGAATTCCAATGAAAGAACTTTAACCTATTGGACTCCAAAAATAGTCCCCTTCTTGACGTCCTATTCCAATTCATTAATCCATTAAATTATATGTAATGGAGGATGGTGGTTCCGCCACGAGGGGCATATTGTGGTGAAAGAGAATTAGTATCTTTTTGTGTGGGGTAGTTCATAACTCGAAGAATGCAAGCCTGGACTTTTGCATGAATATACGTCGGGGACGTGGGTTGCCTTGCGTCGCTCACGGGCAGTTTAGCGACATATGAGCATTGAAGGGGGCTATACGTTCATGCTCAAGAAATATCGAGAATGGATTTATGGTACTGGCGTGATGATAATTGTTGTAACGTTCTATCTATTGGTGATGCGTGCCCATACGAGTGGGGGATCTTTCAACGGAGGTTCGTTGTGGGCAGATCGCCAGTTTCAACACAATCTGGGAATTTGGGCGGTCATCACAGCAGTCATTGTAATTCTAATGGCACTAGTGGGATACTTCACACGTAACAACAAGCGATGATAAAATCACTGACTACTCTGAACACGAAACTGCTCAGTTGTCCCAAGCAAGTGATGGTTTAGTAGGAGACCTAGACGCGCAGCAAGTGTTGCTGACCTAACGGGTAGGTCTGACCCAATAATTATGAACATTCGTAATGGAACAAGGGGTGCGATTATGAGTGACATCCAGTCGGCAATTCAGTTTGTACGGAACCACGGAAACAAAGTGGAACAAGCTCGGTTGAATGTGTTGCTTCAAGCTGACAATCTGGTTCAAGAAGCAGCACAACAATTAAAGGGAACACAAAGGGAAGATGGCAGTTGGTCGCCATTTTGGGCACCAGATGCCAGTTCTCTTGATGCTACTTGTTACCGATTGGCACAAAGCGAGCAACTCGGAATTACAGAAGCGGATTTTATCGACCAGGCGATTTTGTTCATCATTGGTCGACAAAATCAAGATGGATCGTTTGAAGAAGCGACAGAATTAGCATCCGTAGCACCGCCTTGGGCAATGCCAGGGGATGATTCCGCTACGATTTATCTGACGGCAAATGCAGGGTATTGGATTCGCCACTACAACGGTTCCAATTCGTGTTTATCCCAGATTGAATCATTTTTGGTTTCTCAATTGAATGACGAAGGGTACTTGCCGACATTCTTGCAGGCAAATTGGCTGGCTGCTGGTTTGCTGCATTCATTGGGACATCACAAGCATACAGAATCCATCATGAATTATCTGCTCGCCAAACTTCCCGAACTAGAACCGAGCAACTTTGCTTGGCTTATCAATTCTCTTTGTGTGATGGGTGTTTCTCCTGAGCATCAATTGATATGGAGTGCTAAAAACAAACTCGAACAATTGCAAAATGGAGACGGTCATTGGGCGAGTGAAGATGGCGAGTGGCAAGACGTTCACACGACTTTAGAAGCTATTCGCGCCATTCAATTCTTCGTACCGTCTGCCTGAAAAATGGACATTGCGGTCTGTCACTAGGGCGAGTATTGAACAAGCCGTACGGCTCAATTTTGAATGAATATGCGATCTCCGTGGAGGCACGGAAACGTCGCATAAGGGCAGTTTTTTGCAATAGCGCGCCTAGCTAAGCTAGGCACAACTTGTCGGTGAAAGTCCGACCGAGGTAGGGACCAAGCCACCTCGTAGCCAGCAGGCGTCTGGTGGCGAGAGCCTAAGGATGGAGCACCTGTGAAAGCCCCGCGAAACACTGGGGTAAGGCAAAACTGCAGGCTGTAACATAAAGTGAATCCTGCCGCATCGTCATTTGCAACCCGTAAGGGACAAGAGGGAGTCGAGCCTCGTATTGTGTGGCGAAGACCACGGAACGCGTGAAGAACTTGGACGAGCAGCGCGGAAGAACCCTCCGGTGTAAGGGGATCAGCATGTAGTGACAGTTGTGTCTGGAACTAGGGAGACCCTCCCTCGCACGACATGTTGTCGTAAAACGCGAACCTATAAGCCCGAAGGGTGAAGTGGCAAGCGGCGAGAAGGGAGTCGGAGAGGGTGGTAGTACCAATGAACGCGGGACAACATAACCCGCACGAGGAAAGCACCCTTACTTTGTTCACGGGTATCAATGGAGGTAAGAGCGAGTGAATGCAGTGAAACCTGCTAACTACACCAAAGTAAAAGTTCGAGAACTCCAAAGAACCCTCTACCTTGCTGCGAAGGCGAACGCCAAACGGAGGTTTCATGCTCTGTACGACAAAGTGTACAGGTCAGATGTCATGTGGGAAGCATGGAAACGAGTGAAAGCCAATCGGGGCAGTGCCGGTGTGGACGGTGTGACAATTGACCACATCGTTCGGGAGTATGGAGAATTTCAATTCGTACGGGACACGCAAAGACAGGTAATCGAAGATACGTATCGTCCCAAGCCAGTACGAAGAAAGGACATACCCAAGGGCGACGACAAAACTCGTCCCCTCGGGATTCCTGTTATCCGAGACAGACTGGTGCAAATGGCGGCGAAAATCGCACTTGAGCCCGTATTCGAAGCGGACTTCAAGGACTGTTCATTTGGGTTTCGACCGAAGAGAAGCGCGAAGCAAGCCATCCAACGGATACACAAAACAGTGAACTATGGGAGAGTGTACTGGGTAGTAGATGTAGACATTACCGGGTACTTCAACAACATCTCCCATGACAAACTGCTCCAACTCGTGGAACAGCGAGTCAGCGACCGTAGAATGTTGAAACTCATACGGAAATGGCTCAAAGCTGGCGTCATGAAGAACGAGCAGTATGAGGAAACTGAAATCGGGAGTCCTCAGGGTGGCGTCATTTCTCCGCTTCTCGCAAACATCTATCTGAACTACCTCGATACAGTATGGGAGAAGCAATTCTCTCATTTAGGCACACTCGTCCGCTATGCGGACGACCTGGTCATCTTGTGCGAGAAGAAAACGCACGCTCTGGAAGCCATTCAAGTCCTCAAGACGGTGTTCGGGAAACTGGAGCTGTCGATGAACACGGACAAGTCTAAACTGGTGAACCTGTGGCTCGACAAAGAGGGGTTCGATTTTCTCGGATTCCACCATCGTCGTTTGCCAAAGCTGTTCAAGAAGGGGAAATTCTACGACCTGCGCAGCTTTCCATCCAAGAAGGCGATGAAGAAGATGCGAGCAAAGGTGAAGGAAGTAACTGCACCGAGGTCTCGACTCTTCTGGTCGCCGAAGCAAATGGTGGACAAGCTTAACCCCATCATTCAAGGGTGGAAGAATTACTACGGCGGAGTAGACCCTGCTGTGTCACACCAGTACCTAAAGAAAGTAGACTGGCATATTAACCGGAGACTGACATTGTACTGGAACAAAAAGCATAAGAGAAAGCACCTGCACCCGAAACGGGTTGCTGAGGTGTTTTCGAGCATGGGACTGAAGCACGCGAGCGCGTACGGTTCGGACTTGAGTCCGCGTGTTTGGTGGTAGCTATAAGGTACAAGGTGAAGAACATCGGAAAGCCGTATGCGGGAAAACTGCACGTACGGTTTGATGAGAGGGGGCTGGGCACCCAGTCCTCTACTCTACTACCCCCAATCTGAAAATTGTATAATAGTGGTATAAAAGTGTGGTTGTGTGGGTTGCTGGTCAACAGTTGCTAGTATAAGGGGGCAATGCCATGTCTCAGGTCTTTGTTATTTTGATTCTTTTGTTGATTTTTGTGGTCCCAGCGATATTTCAATGGCTGTGGAACATTACTTGTCCTGATGTATTTCATCTTCCCACAATAACTTACTGGCAAGCATTTCGGTTGCTTATTCTTGCAGCACTGTTATTCGGCGGGCTACACTTCGGTACTCAAAGTAGTGGCTCTTGGAGTTTTGGTCTCTGACTTGGTTACCGCACTTATTCTTGAAAAACGTGGCGAAACCGGCAACGGCAACGTCGCTCGATTTGCATGAATATCCAGATTGACACTAGCCTGTGTCTGTCGCTTTCGGGCAGAAATCTTCAATAGCATGTAAACTCGTAAAATGAGGAGGGTTAATATGGCAATGCATACTTATGATGAAGTTTACAGTAAACCAGAGTTTTATTGGGGTATGGAGCCTAATAACCTGTGCAAACGTACCGTGGATTTGCTTGTGCCTGACATAAAAGGAAAGGTCGTTGACTTGGGCTGTGGCGAGGGCAAAGACGTTATCCACTTTGCAAGACATGGTTTTAATGCTGTAGGTGTCGATCTGTCGGAACCAGGTTTACAAAAGGCACTTCAATGGGCTAAACAAGAGGGTCTAGAAATCAAAACTGTACAAGCTAGTCTTAATGAGTTCACTTTGACAGAGATGTTTGATGTTGTTTATTCAAGTGGGACACTCACATACATATCACCGACTCTCCGCAAAGACAAATTCATGAATTATAAAGAACATACAAACGTCGGCGGGCTCAATGTATTCAACGTGTTTGTCGAAAAGCCATTTATTGAAACAGCACCTGACTGGGGAACAGACGAGTATTTTTACCGCTCTGGGGATTTACTTAACTTTTACTGGGATTGGGAAATTATTTCGTTTGAAGAATTTATCTTTGATTGTAATTCCAGTGGAGTTCCACATAAACACGCGATGGACGTAATGATTGCTAAAAAAATAAAATGATTGCCCCTTCGTTTTTCAGGAAACTGGGTATATCCGCAGGAAGGAGAACCGGACGCTGGTTGCATAAAAATTCGGCGGCGCTCTGACTTCGTTACGGAGCTATCGAAGCAGGCTAGGTCAATATGACGGTTCTCATAATACCAGCTAAAGTTCATAGAATGTGGAGGTCATTCATGACACCCGAGACACAATTGAAACGCAATCAACTATTACATTTCATACGTGTGAAGATGGAATCTGAGAGCGCAGTGAAAGGCGTTGTTGCAGTCGGAAGCATTGGAGCAGGAACCGCTCACGAAGATTCCGACATAGATGCAGTTGTCTTTCTCGATCCATATGACTTGTACGTTGTCCCAGCCGAAGCCATTTGGAGAGAGGAGGATGACACGTTTCACAGTATTTTTACCAGCGATGAGTCATTGCTCAAGCATGGACTGCAAGTTGATTTTAACCGCTTAAACTTTAAAGAATGGAGTGATCCTGCTTGTTCATGGACAGAACCCATGAAATCAGAGATAGGAAGTGGCTGGATTGCTTTTGACCCAACGGGTGACGTGGGACGCCTTATCAGACATAAGACATTCTACGACAATTCCACAAGACTAAAACGGTTGGATGAGGCCATTGTGTGGTTGGACCAACTTCTGAATGAGGGTGAACCTGACAGGGTTTGGAACACTTACGGTCCCATGGTAGGTCACGACCGCTTGAATGCGGCTTATGATTACTTGGTGCAGATGATGTTTGCTTACAATAGAAAGTGGCGGACGTGGAAGACAAGAGAGATGACGACCCTAGTCCAATTGCCATGGCGTCCAAGGAGTTTTGAAGAACATGGGTTGTCGGCGATTGTGTCGATGTCCGATGATTACGAGGGATACAAGGCAAGAGCATATACCATGAGCCGTATGCTTGAAGAGATGCTTGGGCAGCTCATGGTTGATGGAACGTATCAAAGTGCTGACCCCGTAGGAGAGGCATTCATTCGTAATCATGAAGAACCAGGGCGAGCTTGGAATATTCGAGATTGGATGCAAAAGCACAACGATAGAGGGAACTAATTCGTCACATTATATGTCCCTAACCAAGGGGCAACAACTGAAAACTACCGTGCAGCCGTTTATGAATGAATATTCAGTTTTGGCTGTTGTGCCGTAACGTCGCTATAGAAGCATAGAACGACGTAAGAGGAGTTTAGTTGCCGGCAAGGAAACATGCCTTGGAATAGTAGATTGGAGGAATGTATTCTGTATGACGCGAGAATCGGATCAATGGCAAGATAGGAAATTTTTGCGTGAGATCATCGAATCGAACCAGTTGCCTCCCGTGGAGGAGGCTGGGCGATTCGCACGGAAATTGATGCAAAACTTGGGTTCTCCCGACCCAGAACTCCGAGATGATCTGACGTATCGGTTGATGGGTATGCTTGTTGTCGAAGGACACCTCGAATTCGCCGATCACGAAGAGCTACTGTGGATGGCGACGGATGCTGAGCATCTATTCCTGGGAATCGGGGAGTCAGGTACGGACACGGTCTTCATGCGTTCCTTCTCCGTCCTAATGGTTCCGTTATTGCTGGCGCATGGCGAACATGCTCACGTATTCAGCACCTCAGCAGTGGAAGAAGTCGCTAATCGCCTACTGCGTTACGCCACCACCGAACGGGACTGGCGCGGGTATATACCAGACAAGGGGTGGGCTCATTCTGTTGCACATACAGCAGACGCGCTGATGGCTTGTGGCACCCACCCGGCAGCAACCAAGGAGTTGGGTGCTCGCATCCTGCAGGGCATCAAACATCTTTCCATGGTCCCGCATCCTTTGGGATATCTCGAAGACGACCGGTTGGCGTTTGCAGCGTTCTCCATCATCCATCACAACAAGACTGCGTCAGCTAACATTCAACGATGGTTGGACTCATTTCAACTCGTAACAGACCAGAATAACGATGGGGATGAGACATTGTGTGGGGCAAACGCAGAACACTTTCTACGGAGCCTCTACTTCCGGTTCTTGCACGCAGATCGAACGAGTTCCTGGATTGACAGAATCGTTGAAGCGCTGGCGCGATTCGATATCTATCTTCTTAACTGACTGGCAGTCCGTTAGCGTGATGAGGTTCGCAATTAGGCTTGAAGCAAAGCAACTTGTTGTTAGGGGATAGTCCCAGGAACGCCAAGGATGAGCTCTTTGCATTATTATGCGCTTGTTACTGAGACCGTCTTGTAGCGCAATCGGGCAGGTTAATCCAATATGCCGTCTAGTTTTGTTCCAAATAGTGGTGCTATGATAGGAACAATTTCCGTGGGGAGTGGTCTCGTGAAGTTCG
Organism: Paenalicyclobacillus ferrooxydans; assembly: GCF_001399675.1. Classification (GTDB taxonomy): domain Bacteria; phylum Bacillota; class Bacilli; order Alicyclobacillales; family Alicyclobacillaceae; genus Alicyclobacillus_B; species Alicyclobacillus_B ferrooxydans. The sequence goes on along the minus strand of NZ_LJCO01000032.1, from coordinate 762 downwards.
TTATGATATTCGGTCCGCAGGCTGTAGGGAAAATGACGGTGGGACATGAGCTTGAGAAGATTACCGAATTGAAACTTTTTCATAACCACATGACAATTGAACTGCTCGCCCCCTATTTCGGCTTTAGTCGTGACATGTGGAGGTTGGTCAATCAGTTTCGCCGAGACATTTTTGAAGCGGTCGCCGCAAGCGACATGTATGGACTGATATTCACTTATGTTTGGGGTTTTGACTTACAGGGTGACTGGGACTATGTTGATCAAATTTGCAAAATCTTCGAAGACAAGGGTGGCGAAGTCTATTTTGTTGAACTTGAGGCGGATCTGGCTGCAAGAATTGAGCGCAATAACACTCCGCATAGACTCGAACACAAGCCGACCAAGAGGGATATTGCTCGCTCTGAGCAGGACTTGAGACGGACGATGGAGCAACATCGTTTAAACTCTTGGGATGGTGAAATCACAAGAACAAACTACGTGAGAATCAACAACACGAATTTAAGTGCTGGTGAAGTCGCCGAAATCATTAAGAACAGGTTCAATTTCTGAGATGTTCTTACCATAACAGGAGTGAACTGTACCCCCGATTGATGCATGAAAATGCAATATCGATACGGGCTGCCTTGTTGCAGAAAAGGGCAGTTTAGCCGAGGAACGAGAGTCACTGTGTATCGCAAAGCATGTACTCCCTATCGGTTTTTTCGATTCTTACTTTCATATTTGAAACATTTTTCACAGAATTATTAACTGACACGTCGAATCG
>NZ_LJCO01000049.1 GCF_001399675.1 Paenalicyclobacillus ferrooxydans | reverse complement strand
CCTTGCGGTTTTACGAACGACTCGGTTTTACAGCTTCACACGAAGGTCTAAAGTTGCATTTGTAAACAAGTGTTCGAGGGGCGGCGGCTCTTAAACAGCTTTGCCCTCTTCTTCAGGTAACGGGGGCGAATATGCAATATGGACATCTTGTCCATATTGCATAAACACAAAAAACAAAGTATGTATATTCAGTTTTCTGAATTTCAGTTACGTTTTCAAAGCAGGTTTTGTAATGTCTCATCCATATAATTTTAGTATCAAAAAGATTCGACTCCGCTTCGCCCCCGTGCAATAGCCGCTATCTTCCATTGTGAATTTCCTCATAGCAAACGTAACCATAATTCAAAATTCCCCACCACATATTGGTCCCAAAATGGCACTTTCGCGAAGCTGGTTGATGATAGACTTCGCATCAATGGATGACTAATTTGGGGGGATTTATGGATGAATAAAATAACGCTTGCGTTCGCTTCGAGCACCACCATAGTGGCTGGGGTCGTGATGGGATTTCCCTCAACTGCTCTGGCAGCACCCAGTTACAAACCATACGCGACACACATCTATCTGGATGGCAAGAACATTAGCAATCCATATCACATCGTGGCCAAGGAAAATGCGACGGCCCAGAAACCGACAAGTTGGATCCCGATTTGGTACCTGATTCAGGCACTCAAATCGCTAAATATTCAATCGACCTGGGACGGGGAAACGTGGAATCTGCAATTACCTTCAGGCGTGAACGCGGACTTGGGTAATATTCCAGCACAACAAACAGTGAACGTAAACGAAATGGAAATTTCGCTAAACGGAACCGTGGTACAGTATGCACCGCGTATTGCTTATAAGGACCCAGGTGGGAACGTTGTAACAAGCTACGCTCCGATTTGGTACCTCATGCAAGTATTGAAGCGCGTAGGCATTCAGTATTCCTGGAACGGAACCGACTGGACAATGAATCAGGCTACAAACGTTGACAAGCTCGATGTTGTAAAAGGCTTTATCACAGCATTGCATATTCTGCCGGATCCTAATGGAACAAATCCATTTGATGATGTTCCCGATAGTGACTGGCCTTATGTCCATGCTGCAATCGAACATGGATACTTCCAGCCAACCAGTTCAACACATTTTGGATCGTTAGACGATATCGATATGAGCACCGTTGATCATGCTTATCAAGCGTACATTGGTATACCTGACAGTGAGATGGGATGGCAAGCTGGTGGGGACCTAGTAAAATGGTCGAATATCATCGGGTTGAATAATGGCATCGGTACTTCAGTTCCTATGTTCACTGCAGATGTGGCACAAATGACTGGGAACTTGACTCGACTCTTCAATGGGTATTACAAAGACAGCTCAGGATCGTATCACTTGGTGTTCAAACCGTACAATGCATATCCGATTTATCACACAAACAAGAAAGTAACAGAATCCTTTGTTTCGTTAGGGCAGGCAGATGCCATCCGTAACATAGACGGCATTACAATGACCAATACCGGTAGCCATGAAGCCTATCAAATTCCCGGTTTGTCAAGTAAAGCTCCAGAAGAATTAACAGTTGGGAACATTGGAATTGCTACAAGCAATACCTACTTCAGTCTGAATCACGGAGGTAGTTGGGGGTTTGCGAAGGGCTTCTTTGGCTACGACTCACGAGACCCAGATAACGGGGGAACACCAAATCCACCAACCAGTGTACTTGTGAAAGACGTTGGCGAAACCAAAATCAATGCAGCTCAAATCAATCAATACGACGGGATTACATTTGGATCGGTAGATATCACATTTGATGCAAATGGAGTTCCGCAATTCTCCTATTCCAGTGGGGCGGCAAACCAATAAACAGGATGCCGACTGAAAGGAGGGGAGAAATTGCGGGTTAAACCTACATTACGCATGGTCGTCGTTGGGACTTTGGCTTGTTTTGCTGTTGTGTTCAGTGACGCAAGTTACGCGTTCGCCTACATAAGTCGCGGATGGAGTCCGCCAAGCACAGCAGGCTACTTCGCAAATACTCAGTATGGAATGATGATTCAAGGTGGAGCAGACTTTCAAGTGGTCCAATCCAGTGAGCCTGATTTAGCTGGAATGAGCAATGAAGACTTGTTTCGATACGGGGCGGATGGAATCACCATTGTCGGAGGGACAGATTCGCTAGGTGGCATTTGGCATTTCGATCGTGTTTCACACAACGGTATCCCCATTGACTCGAACAATGGCTATCTTGAAGTTAATGATGACACATCAACCATCGACCAGTGGATTGCTGCCTTGAACGGGGATCAGTCGTATGTCACCTCGCAGTTGTGGCACACGACTTGGGGCGATCGGGCCGGAGACCAATTTAACACAGTGTCCATCTCTCAAATTGTAGAAGAATCGGGCGCAGAATTTGCACCAAACGCGGATGACTATAACTATACTGTGTACGCCACACAGCCGCCTCAAGCCGCAGTTGGGGTCGTAGGATCAACGCAAACCGTGCAGCAGGGTCAGAATGTGGAATTTTACAACCACGCATATATCGAGGGATACCATTCTAACTATCATTTCGAATATGTAGAGGTCACGAATTCTAGTGGGCAAAACGTAACAAACCAGGCTTTCAGCGAAAATTCTCTTCAAGGGAGAGCACCGTACAACGGGGAGGCAATATATGCCCCGAATGGTGCGGCTATGGTGGAAGTAAACGGAGGTGGGCCGACAAGTGAGCCACCATCTTACGTGGAAACTGTAGACGGTGGAAGCTCCCAGCCCAACATTATCAACACATCCAACCTTGCTCCGGGTAACTATACAATTACGCTGTATGTGAAGGATTGGTTTAACCGTTCTGCAAATGCTGATACCGCGACATTCACCGTAACACCCGGCAGTAATAATCCGCCACCTCTGACTGGTGGTAATCCACCCACACCACCGCCACCACCACCTGGGGGAGGAGGCGGTGGCGGTGGGACGTCTTGTCCACTTTTAACGGTTCCGCCGGAACCTGCGAATCAAGTATTGAGTTACAACTGGGCCCCCGATGGGTCTGGTGGTGAGCTCCTTACTTGGACGGATACCAATTGGGTGTTGGAGTTGGTAACGGATTCCGATGGATGTGTCATGTATGAGTGGGTAGATCAGCCTAAGACATATTCTCATGATTATCCGCTCAATGTCAGTAACCTACAGATTACAGGATTGTTTTATGATCCCGGTCGACCTGGAGATTTATGGTCTCCATCGAATCCCTTGGCTTCTCAAGCGAACAATGACGGGTATTCCGACGGGTCGACTGTGGCCGGAAATCCAAGTTTACCGACATACGGAAATTCTGGTGGGTTCCCAGTTATCTATACCAGAGTCGGTGGCGGCTTTTCATTTCGGTTGATGTGGACAGGTTCGCCCCACGATATGCCCGCAAGTGCTGACGTAACGTACAACCTGGTAAATCCGGATGGTGAGACACGGAGTTGGACAAAGGCATTTGAGTTACTGCCGCAGACGATATTGAACCAAGGGGACGTTCCGGTTTGGGATCCCTTTGGGAATGGGTACCCGCCACCTGCTACGGAATATGGGTGGGCCTACACATCGATTCCAAAATACGCAAGCCCAGGCACACCAAGTTCTTATTCGGAATTGACGGCTTGGAATTTAACGGGCGATTCGAGCGGAGCGGCCCATATTAAAGCAGATGTAACATTCACGACGGGTACGGGGTCGACCGTGACGTGGAACTATCCGGATTTGGCCCAAATGTTAGGCTATCCAACGTGGTACTACATCCATGAGATTCCGGAACCAAATGCCCAGTATGAGCAGACTCAACCGAACTATAGCCGTAACTTTACGTACTCGTTTCCTCAGATTCAGCAGAACGGGCAGTTGCTACCTGCATATATAACGCCAGCACCATAATGGAATCAAACAAATGGGCTTCTCCTTTCGAGGAGAGGCTCGTTTGTTTTTAAACAACCTATTCAGCGTTATCCGAAACCATATATTATGGAGCTTTTCCAGTGGGCAATTGTCTGCCAACATGGCGTGAATATGGCACGGTTATCCCTATTATGCTTGCTACGCTTCGATGTAAAGGGGGGATACCATGCACCCATACATTGTGCTAATTGAACAACTCTCATCTGAGGTTTCGTGGGAAGATGCCGTGATGTCATTCTGGATCGACGTTGGCGCTGTGAGGGTGGAGCATTTTGTAGACGGTCATCTCGCGATGGAAAGGGATTTGGCAGCGGAGGCCGGGTCCATGGCTGATGGGGAAGTTCTTCTGGTCGAACTATCGAGTGCGACGTACAAGCTGTATCGCTGTAAGGGATCACAACTCGTAGATGAAACGAACACGATTCAATTCATCAAAGGACTGGATTGGTTGCTCCATGACCGTGAATTTCTTTACGAGACAGCAACTCACGATGCGCTTACGGGTGCACTCAATCGCCGTGGATTGAACGAGTGGTTTGAACGACGCCGGAGAAGTGAAGGTGGCTTTGTTCTTGCGTTTTTCGATTTTGACCACTTCAAGGAGCTCAACGATACCAAGGGACATCATCAGGGGGATGAGGCACTCAAAGAAGTGACAACCGTATTACAAAGGATGTTGCGAAGTACAGATGTGGTGGCGCGCTTAGGGGGAGATGAATTTGTCTTCGTCGTTGATGGAGTACCTTGCCATGCAAATATAAAGGTCCGTCTAGCAGACATCATCCGGCAACTTCCCCTCGATAAATACGGCCTGACGCTTACGTTGGGGACAGCTTGTTACCCGAATCACGGTACCGAGTTAGCACAATTAATCGCAAAAGCTGATTCGGGGCTGTATCGAGGTAAGGCACAAGGTCGAAATACGATCGTGCTCTGGGAGGAATCCAATCAGGATGGTTGAACGAGTGTCATCCAAAACTGTGTGGAATGTGCCTGAACTGCAGGGGGTTGGTCCCATCGTGCGGTACTCTACGAGGTGTCTCCATTGAGGCGCTTTCGACATCTGTTGAGTATTCCTAGCGACCCGAAAGATGTGTTCCGCTGGCTGATTACGGAGCTTGTTCTGTCATTTGGCATCGGATGGGTACTCGGTTTTGCAGCTTTGTTCATCGCAGCAGTGATGCTTTTTGGCTTTCTCCTTGGTGACTATCAAGGAAATGGTTCTGGGGGACTGGACAATTCTGCTTACGGTATCTCACTCAGTTCGGCGAAGACCGCTCAAAACAAGGCGTTGCTTACCCATTACGATGAAGTCGCCTCTACCTGGGAGTCGGGACTCAGTGAGAACCAAATTGAACAAGTACAAACCGAGCAGGTTGATTTGCCCGGGGCCGTCTTTCTAGGGCTTGGCAAGATGGTGAATAACTTTTCTCCAACCAACGGCCACCTGTATTACCGCTATCTAGCTCCCGTGTTCACATGGCATACGTTCACAGATATCACCATTACCTATCACGAGGTCACAGAGCAAAGTGGTGGGCAGACTGTAACGACGTGTCAGGCCACAGAACAGAAAACGCCCGTAACGATGTTGATGACCGCCAACACCTGGGACGGTACGCTGGTCAATTCCTATCAGTGGGTAACGGCGCGTACCGGCAGTGGATGTAGTGGAACGTATACCAAGAAAATCGAGTTGGCGAATACGAAGAGAACATATGACTGGTCAAGAATTTGGAATCTCTTTTCGCACGTTCAGGCCCAAAGTGATGGGGAGCCGTTTACGATTAAGCCCAATCAGACCAATCAAGATACCCTGGCTGGACTCATTGGCGCGGTCGATTACGGCATAACAGATCCGTATGTCCAAACCATGGTGAACGCCATCCTCTTCCCAAGCGGTTCAGATGCGACACTGACAGGGCATGTGGAACCAGCGGATGGAAACACGATTCACGACATCCTGCGATGGAAAGACGAGATTGATGCGGCAGCGAAGAAGTATCAGGTTCCAGCTGTCCTTATTGCAGCCGTGATGTATCAGGAATCGGGTGGTCGACAACACTCTTCGGATGGCAGCCTTAAGGTTTCGTCCGCTGGAGCGATCGGTCTCATGCAGGTTGAACCTTCTACTGCAGCCGGACTTACGTTGGGTGGACAATCAATTGGTACAAACGCGTATGCGGATTTGGCGAATCCGTTCATGAACATTGAGATTGGGTCCATGTATTTATCAGAGCTGTACCATCAATTTGGTAACAATCCATCTGAGGCAGAGTCAGCCTACAACGCCGGACCTGGTGCAGAGGAAACGGCACTGGCACAGGGGGATCATGTGGCTCAAAATGAGCAAACGATACAGTACGTACAAAACATTCAGGGAAGCTGGATCCCCGCGCTAACCCCTTATTTTGGCTCGAATACAAATCTATCCTCAATGAGCTGGCATGATGTTGGCACAAACCATACCCATTGATGTTGTACCGTATCGTTCAGGAAGGAGGTCAACATTGTGCTGTATCTAGCATTTCCTACTGACTTGCGGGACCGATATCAAAAGAGTGAGTGGCTGGTATATGGAAAAATGGTGAGCGAAACTCTGTTCACACCACAGGACATTTTGGTGTTATCCGAGTGGACCGTTCCAGACCGCATGGAACTGGTACAGACCATATATCGGGTGCGTGAACAAGGCGCAAGGGTCATTTTTGTTGGCCCATCACAGAGTGAGACGGACGACTTTAAGCGTCAGTTATGCCTGATGGGTGTCTTTGATTTTGCATTTTTCGGAGACGAAATTCTGCTTGGCACCATTGATGAACTCATTGAGCATCCGCGGACACCGATGAATGTCAAAGCGTACATGGATCAGGGCAGTGATGCATTGACAGAACTTCCGCCCGTAGTGGACGTGTACGAGGAAGAAACGGACTCCGAACCAGCGCTAGAGGAAGAAACAAATGCGTCAAGAGGGTTTGGGGGCATCGGGCAACTCTTCCGACGACGCAGCAATACGAAGGAAGATGCGTTGTCGGAATCGATCACGGATCATGGTCAAGACGCTGATGTGCGTCCTGTCGTAAAAAAGTTTGTATGGCCAAACCCGAAGGCAGTTCATGTTCGCATTCTTGGTGAGCCTGGATCCGGCAAAACTTTCGTAGCGTGGAATTTGGCTGCCATCTGCAACCGTCGAGAATTACCCGCTGCCGTCATTGAGGAGAGTTCCTTGCCGCTCATAGATTGGACCGACATCAAGACCGGTGTACATGTGTATCAAGAGAAGCCGAAGAAAGGGTATCGCGTCCTTTTGGACACCAGGCCATGGGAAGATGGTATTCCATCAGAGGCGGACTTAGTTGTTGCGGTATGTTGGCCGGACAAGACCCGAATTGAACGCATGGCACTCGCGCTTCATCAACAGATGATTTCACCGGACCAAGTATGCTGGGTCATCAACCGGCATGATTCAGCGTTATCCCTTCCCGTGAAGTTGGATGGTGATTATGTCGTATTACCGCATGAACCTCGTCAGTTTGCCGCAATGCGAATGAAACAACCCTTGGTTGAACTAGACGATACGTTTTCGAGTCTGTTTGGCCCCATCGCGGATCGTATTTCCGAGATGTTCATTCAAAACGCGAAAGGAGGTACGCCACCTCATGTGGATGTTGTTGGAGTATGACCGGGTCTTACAAAACAAAGCGATAGCCCTGATGGAACGAAGTGGTTTGCAGGTAACCGGAGTCGATCACGAAGAGCAACTGGCACAAATCAAATATTCCAATGTTGAACTGCTCCTTATTGGTACAGGGTGGCAGGAAGCGACGATAAGCCATCTGCGGGAGCAAGGCGTATCGTGTCCATTCGTATACATTGCCTCGGAGTTGAATGACGAGAGTTATGAGACGGCTCGTATGTTTGGATGTGTCGATGCCGTTTCTTATCCTCTTCCAATCGATTACCTAAAACGCTGGGCACCTATTGTGGACGTTTCTACAGTGCCGCAAAAACTTGATGAGGAACCTCTGACACCACTTGATGAGGTGTTGCGATCGAAAAATGTTCTCAACAAGAAACGTACATATACCAGGGCCAACAGAGTACATGAAAGCACGCAGGTGGATGAAACATCCATGGTGGGGCGTGGGCGCGTGATCGCTGTGCATAGCGCGCGTGGCGGAGTTGGGAAATCGCTGCTTGTATCCATGATCGCAAGACAGATGGCACAACGAAATTACACCGTTGCCATCGTCGATCTGGATCCGCTAGGAAACC
>NZ_LJCO01000065.1 GCF_001399675.1 Paenalicyclobacillus ferrooxydans | reverse complement strand
CTGGTCGGATTTTACTTGGTGTACACATTGTCGAAGACAGCGGTTCCTTTTGGTGAGATTGCACTATTTATTGTTGCTTGCGGGGCTCTGGGTGGCATAGCCTGGTTGTGTGTCGCAGGCGCCACCTTTATTCTCTGGCTGATTCACTTGCCGACAAACTCCACAACAATGCAAAAGCGACTTAATCATGACACTGGCGAAGAAGTTGAGAGCTCTGCATGGACCTGGGGTACTACGTTTCGCGTTTTGCGAGGGGGAAAGAATACTTAATTTATTGTGACTACGTAGTCGGTAGGTAAAAGTTCTCCACCGCTTTATGTGCCGACTTCTGACCGATTCAAGCTACACATAATATACCTTTTATTTGCCCCCGTTTGCTCTGTTTGATTATTTTACCGAGCTTGGGCATCATCCGCCTTCCGGATACTAAGATGGTTACTGAACGAAGTAACGTTCGTAAGCTTGCTGGCGGGATGTTCCACTCAGCGTGGCGTATAGTTGCGTGGTCTCAGGCTTTTCATGCCCAAGGATTGATTGCACGGCGACCAATGGTGCCCCTTGGTTTAGCAGTACAGTAGCCAACGTATGTCGCATCTTATGTGGGCTGACTCGTTCTGCTAAATTACATCGTGAGGCGATTCGTTTGAAAATGTATTGCATCTGATGAACGGACATCCGATGTGGCTGACGCATGGTAACAAATAGGGCTGGGTCATGGTCGTTGCGGTCTCGAAGATATCGTTTCACCCATATCCGTGCCTTTGCCCCAAAGTACACCTCACGTTCTTTGTCACCCTTCCCAAGGACAGTTACTGCTCCACGGTACCAGTCGATCTGATTTCGATTTAACCGTTGAATTTCGGATATTCTACCACCAGTAGCGAAAAAGAATTCTACCAATGCATGCTCGAGGGAGGAACTGCACGAGTCACGAAGCAATTCGAGTTCATCGATCGTCAGGGCTTTCGGAACTCGCTTCCCTTGTTTGGGTTCCTTCAATTTGAGCGTAGGGTTTCTTACGATCAGGTCTTCTTCAACCAGCCAACCAAACAAACTCTTGATTGCCCGGATTTTATGACCAAGACTCGCAGGCTTTAAATGGTCGTTATGACTAAGATGGTCACGCAACATATTCAGTGTCACTTTTTCCACCCGTAAGTCTCCCACGTCCCGGATCAACAATTTATGTTGCTGCCGATAGGCGCGGATAGTAAACGGCGAAAACCCTTCCTGACTTCGAATACTTAAAAATGTTTCGGACGCCTGAGAAAGATTCATAAGTCTAACCTCCCCATAAGAACTTTCTAGTTGAAAACTATGACAAGTCTAGTAAACTAGCATTCCCAAAGGGAGAGGCGGCAAACCTTGTGTGACTAGACGTTTTGAGTATTAATAAGGGCCGTGTTTTCGACTAATGTTAATTTGGGCAGATCCAAGTGATATTCTTGTTGTGAGAACGGGATTCAATTTAAGGTTACTTAATTCATCACTGCATAGAAATGCATGTCCGCCGGTATGGAATTGTGTCGCAAACGGAGAGTTGAGTAGTAACCCTATCACCAAAATGAGTAGTCATCAGTGATGATCTGGAGGAACTACTGTGGAGCCTTGTTGGGCTTTTGGTCAGCAATGGTGTTCTGTGGATGAATGGCGAGGAGGGTCACTTTGAAGGAGTATCCGGAGAGAATCGAGGCGCAGGCTCTTCTCAAGTTAGTTTTGGGTCTGCACACTCGGGTATTGAGGAATGATGATGAAGGGCTTCGTCAGCAAATTTCACAGTTTTCGGACTACGTCTTGCGCAGTGTACCGTTAGATGAGTTATTGTTGAGGTTCGATGATTGGGGAAATGATGCCCGAGTGTTGGAGTATGCAGACATGGATGTGGACAAGCAACCGCCTATCGTTCTGGGGCATCGGATGTATCCGTCGGGGAAACTAAACGTCATTGATGGACTTCATCGGTCGGTGGCACGGCTCCGGTGTGGACTGGATACCGTTTGGGCATATGTGCCAGATGACGACAGAATAAAGGCAGGCATTGACGCATGAAGTTATCCGAGATGGTCAAGGACTGGGGCGGTTTTGAACGCTTGGTTGCTGATTTGCATAACACGGGTGACGTTAAAGTTGAGCACAATGTGATTCTTACGGGGCGCTCCGGTGCCCCTCGGCAAATTGATGTTTTGATTACGCATACACAAGGTTTCTACACTGAAAAAATCATCGTTGAATGTAAGTACTGGAACACCAGAATTAAACGGCTGCATGTCGATGCAATGGTTGCCCAACTGCAGGATTTAAACGCGTCGAAGGCAGTATTTTTCACTGTGAAAGGGTGTCAGTCGGGAGCCAAAACTATGGCTGCAGATCATGGAATTGAAATTTTCCTTGTTCGGGAACCGACGGACGACGAATGGGGGGAGCCCGGACCTGTACTCAATATACACCTTCAGGTAATAGACCGGAGCATACTCAAGTATTCATTCCCAGGAATGCAAGTATACACAACAGCTGTAGCATCAGGTCACCAGGGTGTAAGGCTAAACATGACCATGGGATCCCCTGAAGTGAGAAGTGCCACGCCGACCATAAAGGATGACGGTAGTCCCGGAAAAACCCTCGAGCAGATAATTGATGAAGGTACATTGGGCGTGCTGAAAGGGTCATTCAATCAAAACGCAGTGACATTCAATGGGGGCGAGGAATGCACTGTTTACATGGTCAATCCGGCGGTAATAAGCATACACCCGCCAGCTCACATCGTGGTGGAAGACAAGCATGTACTCATTCCACAGATTCAGATAGAAATCGGAATTCGTGTTCATCAATCTAGGATTGTGATCGATCGCCGGAGTAGCTATCTCTACGCGTTGGTTGTGCAGGACGTAATCAAAACCGGTAGATTTTACGCGTCCCGGCGCAGAAATGCTGACACTTCTCTAATTGCCCCGGCAGTGGACGAAGCCCCGCACGAAGGCGACGAAGTGGTGAAAAATGGTTCCGTCTTGCATGTGTTCACGAACCAGTGGTTTGATCCAGCTGAGATGTCAGGGTTGACTCTGGTGGATATGGAAACTTTGCGAAACGACAATGTACAATCAAATGATGAATGAATACAGGATGGTGGACAATGGCAGCCTGTCTGAATTGGTGCGCCCTCTCTGCATACTTATACAAACTTCACGATGTGGTCTTCCTGCGCAAATGGGCAGTTATGCGCAATTTCGAATGAATACCGAGACGCGACGACGTGAAATCGAGTCAGGATGGTGAACCTGGTGTCCAATACCATTCCAATTGTTGTAATGATGTGCGGGATAGCAGGATCTGGAAAGACGACATATGCCCAAAAACTAGAGAAAAATGGATTTGTTCGTCTTTCAATCGACGAGGAAGTTTGGGCAAGCCGTGGACGTTACGGGATTGACTATCCCGCTGATAAGTATGCCGAGTATTCTGTCGAGGCAGAGAAAAAGCTACGTCATCAACTTGTAAAACTGATTCACAACGGGAAAAATGTCGTCATCGATTTCAGTTTTTGGCAACGAGCCAGACGAGATGAATATAAGCACGTAATCAGGGACGCTGGAGGCGATTGGAAATTAATATACCTAAAAGTCAGTCCTGATGTCCTGCGAGAACGACTCGCTATCCGTAGCCATCGTTTTGACGCAAATGCTGCTTTTCCCATCACTGAGGACATTCTGAATTCGTACCTAAAAGGGTTTGAAGAACCTTCTGGTGAGGGTGAAACGGTGCTCTAATTGTAATTTCCTTCTGTCGCATAAGGGTAGGAAACTCGAACAAGAGCCTGCCATATCTTTTTGGAAGGATGGTGGGAATCGAAGTGGCGAATCTACAAGCAGGATATGGGCTAGACCAAGATGGATACATCGTGAGTGACGTTGGTATAGACAAGATTGATGTTGCCTATCTTCCGTGCATACATGAATGTGTCGAGGAACTAATAAAGTTGTTCCCCCATCGGTTGCACAGTGTCTACGTATATGGAAGCGTTGGAAGGGGTGAAGCGGTAAAGGGTGGGTCAGACCTGGACCTCATTGTCATGTTCAATGGCGCACTAACATCCGAGGATTCAATGGAGTTAAAGACCCTTTCTGACGCATTGTCTCAAAAGTATCGTTCTTTGGTTCGCGATGTCGGCGTAGCTGTTGCGGATGTCGACTATACAGTCGACCCGACGAATTATTACGAAGGGGCATTTCTTAAAGAAATTAGCGTCTGTGTCCACGGTGAGGATCTTCGAGTGAAATTCGGTCCGTACAAACTCACTCCAGAGATACCAATGAGTTTCAACGGAGATATTGGTGACGTTGTGTCTCGGACAGTACGCCGTTTAGAATCGGCTTCCGACCACGAATTTAAGAGAGTTTCACAGGGCTTTGCTCGTAAACTCATTCGAACATATTATTCAATGGTGATGGTACGGTCTCAGATCTGGACGACACGACTCCATCAGCAGGCTGAAGCAGTCATTCAATATTTCCCTGAGAAAGAGTCTGTAATTCGTACCATGCAGGCTTGGCTAGAAGAAGCACCGACAAACCACGAACAAGTCCTAAATCTCGTTGAGAGCGAGGGTAACTGGGTTACCGAGAACTTTGAAAGTGAAGCTCGCACACGTTCTTCCTGAATAAAAGCAGGACCCGAAGAAGTGTGGTCTGTCTATGATTGTATGAATATTCACTTTTAACTAGTAGCCGTTATTGGACTCTTGGGCAGGAGAATGGAGTAGTATGGCTACAAAAAGGGGGTATAAATACGCCTCAGTGGCGCTTGCTAAACTTAAAGAGGGCGAATGGACGACAACACAATTATTTTAGGACCCAAGTGAATCTGTGGTTTCCGGCTCCGTGTCTAGAATCAGTTGCTTTGCTGTAGTTAGAACGTAGTGGGTTGAATACATCGTTTCGATCCACGCATCACCTGACTTGGAGAATCGCAATCGCTTCTTCGAACCCTTTCCCCAGGATACATAAGCGGTTTGAGATGACTTCAAATTCGCCGATTTCCCGAATTCACGAAGTTCATTGAGAATGAACTTCATTTTACTAAAATTTCCTTCGCTCACTTGCTCCAGGTACGGAATTCGCCGGACACGCCAGTCTGCGACTTGCTTCTTCGTGACCCGCCCCATCTTCACCAGCAGATCGACTGGGCTGACATATCCTTTTTCGTCTACCAATTGACCTGCACATGACCAGATTCTCTTACGCATTTCTTGTTTGCTCAAGGTGAAATACCTCACATTCGTTTGTGTTAATTTGGTTGATCTGGTTTTGAACACCGGTGACTCAGTGCGGTAACAGTTAATACATTTGCTCATCTAGATTTTATTTTGCTCTATGGTTATGTTTTCGTCTTCCAGCCACTGCAGGATCTCGCGTCGGTGTGTTTCACGCTCAAATTTGAACCATTTCTCACGTTCCTCTGGGAAGTCGAACAAAACGTCTTTAAATGTGCGGAAGGGTTTTCGTCCGTTTAATGCTGTGTTTAGACGGTCTTGTAATTCCGTTGATGTGACAATTTCCACGAAGTCGACCATGAGTCCGTAGGCATCGCGTGATGCAATGGTTGGCAGTTCCAGATAGCGTTCTTCATCTTCGAGTTCTTCTTCTAAGTCTCCGTCCTTGTATCCGGTCAGGAGTGGGTCCATTCGCATCAGAATTTCCCCAGTGTTCACGTCAAGATAATGTGAAATTTCGTCGCTATTCATTTCATAAGCATCGCACAACTCATCTAAACTCACGGAAACTTTCAGCATGAACCAAACCTCCAGAAGCGTAAGCAGTGTTGTCCCCATTATAGATCGACTCATATTAACAGGGAATGTGCGCAGATTGAACAGCCAACTCTGATAACAGACGTCTCAAACGTCGGATTATCTTGAGGAGGTTGAAAGTATGCGACTATCGGATGCATCAAACATGTTCCTGGAGCTGAAGGGACAGGAAGGATTCTCGCCGTACACCATTCATGCCTATCGACTTCAGCACAAACTGTTAATACGGGACATAGGTGACCTCGACGTTACCGAAGTGACGTTGCAACTGCTACGGACCCATCTGAGTCACCACACTCATCTCAAACCGGCAAGTTTAGGTCACAAAATCCGTGCCATTAAGAGCTTGTCTCACTGGCTTGTGGAGGAAGAACTGCTGCTACGTAATCCCACACTGAAGGTGAATGAACCGAAACGGAGTAAGCGGGTTCCAAAAGCACTGACGATTGAAGAACTCGAATTACTTCGTGATTCCTGCCGAAGTTCACTCGAACATGCGCTGGTCGAATTTTCATTTGCCAGCGGTTGCCGTGTCGCGGAGATGCAAAGGCTGAGCCGCGGAGACATTGACTGGCAACGTTCTGCCGTAACTGTACTGGGGAAGGGGAACAAAGAGCGAGAAGTCTACTTCGGAGCGAGGTCGCGGATTTGGCTGCAACGCTATCTGAAGGAGAGGCAGGATGATGACCAAGCTCTGTTTGTGACAGTCCGCCAGCCACACCGAATGTCAATTCATCAGATACAGTATATCTTCAAGCGGATTGCAGTCCGGTGCGGTTTGCGAGAGCGGGTGAGTCCGCACAAGATGAGACATACTCTGGCGACCGTGCTTATCAATCAGGGAGCGCCATTGGTGACCGTCCAGTCCATATTAGGTCATGAAAAACCGGAGACAACGCAGTTGTACGCAACCCTTAGTGGAGCATCACGACAACAGGCGTATGAGCGATACTTCGTTCAGTAGTCGTAACAGGGATGAGAAGCTCTTCATCGATAACTCCTCATCCCACTTGTGGTAAAATATGAATAATCATGCACGGCGTTCCATAACAAGCTTCTTGCACATCAGGGCAGGAGTGCGCAATAGCAAGGAAATGGAAAAATTACGTAGAATAGATATCCGACGATGAAAAGTTGCTCAACTTCTATAACCAGCTATACGCGTGGGCAGAGATTGCTGTGGGAGGAATATCATGATACCGCAACGGGTGACGTTGGTCACAATTGGTGCGTGGGATGTACCGAAACTGCGAGCCTTTTATAAGAGATTGGGTTGGTACGAAACGGACTGGAGTTCGGACAACTATGCAGTATTCAAGAATGCTGGGTGTATGTTTTCAATTTGGTCAATGGACGAGTTGTCCAAGGATGCAGAGACAACGATTCCCAGCGACCCTGGATTTTTCAGAGGTGTTACATTAGCTATAAACGTGGAGACGCGTGAACTGGTTGATACGGTTCTGTCAGAAGCAGTGGCGGCTGGGGCTCGAATTAACCGTCCTGCGAGCGATAGGTTTTGGGGTGGAAGAAGCGGTTGTTTCCTCGACCCTGAGAACAATGCGTGGGAAGTAGCGTACAATCCGAATGCCGTATTTGACGAAAACGGTGCAATGGTTGAAATGAACGGTTGAGGGAGGTGGATGGAGTGAGAACGTCATCTCCAAAATTACCTCTAACGGATGAAGAACGAATCCGATTACGGGAGTCCAAAATCAAATTAAAGGATGTTGCACGTACCAACCCAACAGAACTCTCAAATGTTTTGGGTGTTAGTTTTGAACGAGCCCAACTGCTTTGTGCTCTTTCTGCCTTTCAAACCATTCCTTCCATTGGTCCGAGGGCTGCACAGTGGGTGTTGGACTTAGGATACTATTCTTTGAATGAGATCAAAGAGGAAAACGGGTCGGACTTACTTAATCGCTTGGAAGAACAATACGGACATTGGGTGGACCCTTGTGTGGAAGACGCTTTGCGCTGCATCGTGTACCACGCGAATAACCCGAATAGTGAAAAATGTTGGTTTGACTTTACGGAGGAACGCAAAACATATCGGGCTCAGTATGGTTATCCAACGGGACGCCCATCTCTAGCGTGGTATGACGTAAAAAGCTGATTCCTGTTCAAGGAGGCTTAATCACAGAGGCATACCGATGCAACTGCATAAGTATCCATCGTTGTGGACCTGGCGGATCTTCGGGTAACGGGCAGGTTACTGACGTAGCGACCTAACTGAATCTTGGGGTATATGAGACAGAGCTAAGACCTATCGGGGAGGAAGTATTATCGAGAGAGTCAACGTTGCGTTTGTTGTGACTGTGGTTATAGTGTTCGCTGAATCAGTCTTAGTACTGCTGGTTAATCAAGAAGCTTACGCAAACCTCATCGATATGACTTGGTTTATTGTCGCTCCATTGCCCTGTTTAATTTTGGGCTGGATAGGGATGTTGAAAGGGCGTGCGAAGCGTGTCATATGGGTCAATTTGACTCTGCTGCTGGTGACTCCGCTCATGTTCTTTCTGGCACTGCCACATGTCACGTACCAGAGCGGGCAGGAACTTGTGTCTCGTCACATTGGAAGCCAATCGGTTCAATTTGTGGCACCGCCCATCAGACATGTATCAGTTGTCTACAACGGATATGCATTTCTTCTTCACCATGAGTTTTACTACTACGAGGTATCGCTGCAAGACACTAGAAAACACGATTATTACATAGTTAATCCCATGACAGGGCAAGTCATGCAATTGAAAACTGGGTTTTACGGACAATAACTAGAAAGATGGTTGTGTTAGTTCTTCTTCAGGTAACGGACAGCATTCCTGTTAAGAAGCAAAATCGGGTTTGAGACAATAAAAAGCTCCTGATAGTGTTGATGTCGTCGAAAACACACCACTAATCAGGAGGCTTTACAAGATGAGTATAACGCAAAACAGCAAGATTCGTCGTATTACAGATTCGACCTTGGTTATCGGAGCAGACATCGCGAAGAAGGTCCATGTGGCACGTGCGTGC
>NZ_LJCO01000079.1 GCF_001399675.1 Paenalicyclobacillus ferrooxydans | reverse complement strand
GGCAAATCGGGCTGCCTTAGTCGCTTCCACCGACTTAGCAGGAGGCTGGCCAATCCGTTAAGTCGCTCCGAGCGACTTAACTCCTCATTTTTTGCGCCTTAAGTCGGTTTCGCCGACTAAGCCAGAGCCACTCGGGGCAAATCGGGCTGCCTTAGTCGCTTCCACCGACTTAGCAGGGGGCTGGCCAATCCGTTAAGTCGCTCCGAGCGACTTAACTCCTCATTTTTTGCGCCTTAAGTCGCTTCCACCGACTAAGCAAGGGCCAATCGGGGCAAATCGGGCTGCCTTAGTCGCTTCCACCGACTTAGCAGGAGGCTGGCCAATCCGTTAAGTCGCTCCGAGCGACTTAACTCCTCATTTTTTGCGCCTTAAGTCGGTTTCGCCGACTAAGCCAGAGCCAATCGGGGCAAATCGGGCTGCCTTAGTCGCTTCCACCGACTAAGCAAGGGCCAATCGGGGCAAATCGGGCTGCCTTAGTCGCTTCCACCGACTTAGCAGGAGGCTGGCCAATCCGTTAAGTCGCTCCGAGCGACTTAACTCCTCATTTTTTGCGCCTTAAGTCGCTTCCGCCGACTAAGCAAGGGCCAATCGAGGCAAATCGGGCTGCCTTAGTCGCTTCCACCGACTTAGCAGGAGGCTGGCCAATCCGTTAAGTCGCTCCGAGCGACTTAACTCCTCATTTTTTGCGCCTTAAGTCGGTTTCGCCGACTAAGCCAGAGCCACTCGGGGCAAATCGGGCTGCCTTAGTCGCTTCCACCGACTTAGCAGGGGGCTGGCCAATCCGTTAAGTCGCTCCGAGCGACTTAACTCCTCATTTTTTGCGCCTTAAGTCGCTTCCACCGACTAAGCAAGGGCCAATCGGGGCAAATCGGGCTGCCTTAGTCGCTTCCACCGACTTAGCAGGAGGCTGGCCAATCCGTTAAGTCGCTCCGAGCGACTTAACTCCTCATTTTTTGCGCCTTAAGTCGGTTTCGCCGACTAAGCAAGGGCCAATCGGGCCAATCGGGCTGCCTGAGTCGCTTCCACCGACTTAGCAGGAGGCTGCGCGATCCGTTAAGTCGCTCCGAGCGACTTAACTCCTCATTTTTTGCGCCTTAAGTCGCTTCCACCGACTAAGCAAGGGCCAATCGAGGCAAATCGGGCTGCCTTAGTCGCTTCCACCGACTTAGCAGGAGGCTGCGCGATCCGTTAAGTCGCTCCGAGCGACTTAACTCCTCATTTTTTGCGCCTTAAGTCGGTTTCGCCGACTAAGCGAGGGTTAATCGGGGCAAATCAAGCTGCCTTAGTCGCGTCCACCGACTAAGCCAGAGCCAATCGGGGCAAATCGGGCTGCCTTAGTCGCTGCCAAAAAATTAGCCGGTGTATCGTGGCCGTTGCAATGAAGGCCCAGACTATAACGTTAGAGTCTGGGCCTGAGACTGTCGATGATGTTGCTCGTCTTACACCGCGATCCCAAGCACCTCATCGAGGAACGCCCGAAGTGCATTCTCCATACCATCCCGAGTGGTTTGCGTGTTGACGATATCGCGCATCTGGGCAGACCCAGGCAGGCCTTTGATGTACCATGCCGCGTGCTTGCGCATCTCACGGACACCTACGACATCACCTTTGTAATCACAGAGCAGGTGCAAATGTTCAATCGCCACAGCGATCCGCTCCACAGCATCCGGTTCGGCAAGTTCTTTGCCAGTGCTCAGGAAGTGGCTGATTTCGCGGAACACCCACGGGTTGCCAAGTGCAGCTCGGCCCACCATTACACCGTCGCAACCAGTCTCTTCGAGCATGCGTTTCGCCGCCATCGGATCGGTCACATCACCGTTCCCAATCACAGGTATCGAGACACCCTCTTTGACGCGGCGGATGATGCTCCAATCGGCTTGTCCACTGTACAGCTGTTTAGCGGTACGCCCGTGGACAGCCACTGCCTGCGCACCAGCCTGCTCGACCGCTTTCGCGACCTCGACCGCATTCACAGAATCGTCGTCCCATCCTTTGCGGAACTTGACGGTGACCGGTTTGTTGACACGTTCCACCACCGCCTTGACAATGTCTGCAGCATATTTGGGGTCCCGGGCAAGTGCTGCGCCCGATCCGTTTTTATAAATCTTCAACACAGGGCATCCCATGTTGATATCAATCAAATCTGCGTTGGTCTCACCGAGCATTTCCGCTGCAGCGACCATCGATTCCTTATCGTAACCAACGAGTTGCAGGCTTACTGGGTGTTCATCCGTCAAGATGGTCAACATCTGTTGGCTTTTGAGACTGCCATGCACCAACCCTTTGTCACTGACCATTTCCGCACAAACCATACCCGCACCCAGCCGCTTGGCTATTTTTCGAAAGGGCGGATTGCAGACGCCGGCCATCGGTGCCAAGATGACAGGATTATCAATCTGAACATCGCCAATTTTCAGCATTGCACAACCTCCCATATACACAGAAAAACCTGCCCAACAACAAGGCTTCGGCCGCAATACGACCCGAGTCCTCACCTGTCATCGGTCACAGGAAGACAATAATGATACGATACCAGAGGATCGATTTCAGATCAAACCTCAGAAGTTGGTTGCTTTAACTTGCTTTCGCGATATGGCCGTTCCCTCCATCTCCGTTCCCTCTATCTCCGTTCCCTTCAAGATCCTCTTCCTTTATCTCCACACTGACATCGCCATCATCTGCTCTCACCGAAACAATGTTTCTTCCACCTTGCTCATCATCGATTCCACCACCTTGTTCATCATCGGGCCCGCTGGGCCATGCCTGCAGTCAAAAACAAATCGACAAGCCACCAGACTCCGACAATGAACACCAGGATGTGCCCAATGAGGATTGGAAAGGTGATGCCGCCGATAATCGTCAGCGCCAGCATTGTCACACCGCTGCCCACGCGTCCACAGTACATTCGATGGATTCCGAGACTCCCCAAAAAGAACCAGAGCACATATGCCAATGCAACTGACCTTCCCACGGAGCATCCTCCCTTTCTTATCACCGAAACACGGAACAGTCATAAGGTATCCGTGTATCAGGTGAATCAAACAGGCCGCCTCAGCCCTAACCTACGTTATGCTGTGACGGCCTGTTTGAATGTGTGGGAGTTCGCCCTGTTCGCTCTGCCCCAAGTCGTGTCAATCACTACACCAACTGAACAGCCTTATCACGATAGGACCAGTCTAACAACCGCCGTGTCTCGCGGTACATGAAACTCTTTCTCGGTGCTCCAAGGACAACCGACACCCGGGTATGTCCATGCTGTTTGACTGCAAAAGCAAGACAGTACATGGCTTTTGAAGTGTAGCCCGTTTTTCCGCCAATTGTTTGGCCGTAGGTGGTGTTCGTTACATAAAGCATTCGGTTGCCGTTGTGAAACGGCTTGCCTGCAATACTGTAGTCCTTCGTCTGCATCGCGGCGACAATCCTTGGATACTTTACGGCCTCTGCTAAAATCAAGGCTACGTCGCGTGACGTGGTCTTGTGCGCATCATCATGCAAACCGTTTGGCGTTACGAAGTTCGTGTGGGTGCATCCGAGCAACCGCGCCTTCAAGTTCATCATCCGGGCGAAACCCTGCTGGGAACCCCCGACAGTCTCTGCAACGGCATAGGCCACATCGTTTGCACTCTTCATGATGACCGCACGGAGTGCGTCGTCAGCGGTGATCGTGGTCCCGCTTTTCAGACCGAGTCGAACCCGTGGTTGGCTGGCTGCTTCCTTGCTGATGTACACTGGATCCTTTGGATTCAAATGCGTCACCAGCAGGATTGCCGTCATCAACTTTGTCGTGCTGGCAGGGTAAAGCTGCAGATCGGGGTTTTTGGCATAAATGACCTGATGAGTGTCCGCATCCATCACAATGGCAGACTTTGCGTTGAGAAACACGCGGTCCGAAGCATATACAGGGGCCGTTGATGCAACCGGGACGGCGAGCATCGTAACGCCAAGGAACAGCAACTTGAGCCTGGCCCTCTGCATAAACAGGCTCACAAAGTGCAGTAATTTCATCACCGAGACCATTTGAACACTCCTTTACGGTTTCACAACCTAAAGTTAGCAGAATGGCCCCGGTTTATGCCAAGTAAACGCCAACCCCACGACAATCTGCGAGCTTTACTTTGGCTTCAACTTCATGTGAGTCTTGTTCAACCCGTGGGTTTTACTCTGACTTTTGCGTTACCGATGCAGGTTGAACAATGATCCGCTCCGCAACCGTGAGGTCAAGTGCATAGACCTGTCCGTTCACTTCCACAGGCACGCCAGCCTCATATCGACTTTCGGTTTGATTGACGTTAACCTGGGCACCAGGAATCAACCCTGCTTGATGGAGAAAACGCAACAAACCAAGGTCTTCTTCCGCATGCTCAAAAATGCGAATAATCTCAACCTGCGCCGGGGGAACCACATCCGTCAGGCGCATGCCATGCGGTTGCCGAGAACCCGTCCCAGGAATCAGGTTCCCGTGCGGGCACGTCAAAGGGTGTCCAAGCCTTTCGTACAGGCGCTGCTCGACGAGCGGTGAAATGGCGTGCTCAAGCCGCCCCGCCTCTACGTGGGCATCCGCCCAGTCGAGACCCAGTTCATCACTTAACCAGCGCTCAAGTAAACGGTGTCGACGTACTACCGTCTCCGCTTTGTCGAGCCCTTCATCCGTAAGCGAAATTTCTTTGCCAGCCCCCATTGTGACCAGGCCCGCATTGGACAGACGTTGAACTGTCTGTGTAATCGTCGGTCTCGACACATTCAAATAGTCCGCGAGGACCGAACCGAGTACGGTAACGCCTTCACCAGTCAATATGTAAATGGCTTCAAGGTACTGCTCAACCCCATGCGTCCTTGGCATTCTTGACTCCCTTCCTTCAAACCGTGCTTCTTAAAAACACTTCAAACCAAGCTTCATTCAACCTTCATTCAACCTTCATTCAACCAAGCACCGCCCGAACGAGCCTCTGTGAAGCGAACATCGTAACTCCCGAGAACAAAGCCTAGTCCAGTGCGACCGAACAAGCACCCCAAATCCGGTCTCCAAACTTCAGCGTCAGTTGGTCTCCATCTGACAGTGGCCCGACGCCTGCAGGCGTACCGGTGTAAAGGATATCGCCAGCCTGGAACCCGAACTCCCGACCGACATACTCTACCAAGGTATCGAATGGGAATACCATGTCAGCAGCCTGACCATGCTGGACAACCCGGTCTCCAATCATCATGGAAAAAGGTGTCGTCACAAGTGCATCAAAATCAAGCACACGGTAAAAATCAGTCAAAACACCCGACTTCGGAAACGACTTCGCATATTCCCAGGGCTGTCCAGCCGCTTTCAGCCGATTCTGTGCGTCACGATCGGTCAGATCTATGCCGAGCGCCACGCCCGCCACTGCCTCTTTTAGGCCCATACCGGGCTCGTACGTACGGTCAAACCACAACACAATTTCAAGTTCATGATGAATATTACTGCGCTTACCAGGCAACTGAAGGGTTCCCTGACATGGTGTCAACGCATGTGTCCACTTGCCGAACAACATCGGTTCACTCGGCACTGCATTGCCTAACTCTGTCGCATGATCGCGATAGTTCCGCCCTACACAGTACA
Organism: Paenalicyclobacillus ferrooxydans; assembly: GCF_001399675.1. Classification (GTDB taxonomy): domain Bacteria; phylum Bacillota; class Bacilli; order Alicyclobacillales; family Alicyclobacillaceae; genus Alicyclobacillus_B; species Alicyclobacillus_B ferrooxydans. The sequence goes on along the minus strand of NZ_LJCO01000079.1, from coordinate 180,738 downwards.
CGTTTCGAACCTGTTCGATCGCTTCATCAACATGCAGCCATACTTTTTCTTCAACGGCAGCCATGTGCGCACTCCTCCTGTAAATCGACAACTTTCTCCTATTCTAGCACAGCCCTGTTTGAATTCCGCGTGTAATCCGAAGAGTATCGACCCAACAACAAAAAGAGGATACACCCGAATCACGGGATATACCCTCTCTTCTAATACATTTGAGCCTGCCCCAGGGTACCCAAGCCACCCCAACACCTGTCTTACAAGCGAGTAATCGTTAGGCGTGTCTTGCGACTGGAAGCTTAGCAGTAGGCGTTGTACATTTCCTTCAGGCGACCGGCCACATGAGCGGCACTCGTGCCCTCAATGTCACTGCGGTGAAGCTGGCTGACCAGCTTACCGTCTTTAAACAACCAGACAGACGGCGAAGAAGGCGGGTTATTTTCGAAGTACTCCCGCGCACGTGACGTTGCGTCTTTGTCCTGGCCTGCAAACACGCTCACCAAACGGTTCGGGCGTTTGTCGGTCTCAAGTGACATCGCGATGCCTGGGCGTGCAATCCCGCCCGCACAACCACAGACAGAGTTGACGACCACCAAAGTTGTACCTTCCTTGTCATTCATTACGGTGTCAACTTCTTCAGGGGTTTTCAACTCTTGAAAGCCAATCTGCGTCAACTCATCACGCATTGGCTGAATCATCATTGCATAGAAATCCAGTTCGAGGCTCATTGCCATCCCCCTCATACTTAGACTTTCTCCTTCATTATAACACTTTCTGCAAAATGATTGACAACACGCCGGTGGACATTAGGGATCTGTCCTGCCACCGTACCGACATTTTCTGCCTGTAGTCCGCCGACTTTCGTGTTTGTACTGGATTGCCGTCGAGTGGTTGTGCAAAACTAGTTCATTCAGATAGTTGCGTCGAACTCTGTAGTACGTTTATAACTTGAAGTGAGACTTTGTGTCCCACGGGGCACGCAAAGGAGCCAAACATGCCTTTCGAGAGTACGTTCTTACAAGCCTGTGCAAGGCAACCCGTCCCTCATATCCCCGTCTGGTACATGCGCCAAGCCGGCCGATATCAGCCTGAATACAGGGCGATTCGAGAAAAATATACATTGGTCGAGATCTGCCGCCAACCAGAACTTTGTTATGAGGTGACAAAACTGCCGGTTACGCAGCTCGGCGTTGACGCGGCAATTCTGTTTTCCGACATCATGATTCCCATTGGTGCAATGGGATTAGACTTTGAAATTAAGGAAAGTGTTGGACCCCTGATTGCAAATCCAGTCCGTTCGAAGGCTGACATTGACAGGTTGCAGGTTTTCGACCCGGAGGAGAAACTCCCCCACGTCCTTCGCAGCATTGAGCTACTGAAGAACGACCTGACGGTTCCTTTGATTGGCTTTACAGGCGCTCCATTTACCTTAGCCAGCTACATGATTGAAGGACGGCCATCGCGAAATTACATTCGGACAAAGCAACTGATGTGGAGCGACAAGACCTTATGGAAGTCCTTGCTCGACAAGCTGGGTGCGATGATTGTTCGTTACGCCAAGGCACAAGTGGCCGCTGGTGCCGCTGCAATTCAGTTATTCGACAGTTGGGTTGGAAACCTGTCCGTCGCGGATTACCGGGAATACATTCTGCCAACAATGAAAGACATCTTCAGTGCACTGAAAGACACCGGTGTGCCGCTGATTTACTTCGGGGTTCAGACCGGCGAATTATTGACGTCGTTTGCAGAGACCGGCGCAACGGTCATCGGAGTAGATTGGCGCGTCCCCATTCGGAGTGCGAGGGAACGGATCGGCTATGAATTTCCTGTTCAAGGCAACCTCGATCCGATTCTCCTTTTTGCACCTTGGGAAGCCTTGGAGCGCAGAACCCGTGAAATTCTCGATGAATCAATGGACAAGCCTGGATTCATCTTCAACCTTGGCCATGGTGTGACACATAACGACCCACCTGTTGCCGTTGAGACTTTGCAAAGGTTGACCGAATTCATTCACAACTACACAAGTGACAAGTTACGCCGCTCTTGAGTTAAGAAAGGAGCTGTTCCTATGCAAACACCGCTGCAAACACCGCCAATCGGGGTGCTCGTGATGGCTTATGGTACCCCAAGAAGTCTGGAAGAAGTTGAAGCGTATTACACGCATATCCGCCGCGGTCGCGCACCAAGCCCGGAACTGCTGCAGAACTTGATAGACCGATATCAGGCTATTGGCGGGGTGTCCCCTCTTAACGAGATCACCCGGGCACAAGCAGAGGGCATTGAAGAACGACTCAACAAGTCAAACCAAGGTAGCTTCAAGGTATACCTTGGTATGAAACACAATGCGCCGTTTATCGCTGATGCTGTTGCTGACATGGCGCAGGATGGGGTTTCGCATGCTGTGACCTTGGTCCTTGCACCACACTATTCGACGATGAGTGTGGCGAACTACCAAAAGGCCGCCAATGAAAAAGCAACAGAACTTGGTCACCCCGACTTCGTTCACGTGGACAGTTGGCACCTGGAGCCAAAGTTCATTGAACTACTGTCGGATCGTGTTGCTGAAGCCCTAAAGCTATTTCCATCCAAAGATGCTGTTCGCGTGTTGTTTACCGCCCATAGCCTGCCAGAGAGAATTTTACAGGTTGGCGATCCCTATCCCACACAACTTCGCGAGACGGGAGACGCTGTCGCCGCTGCACTTGGTTTAACGAACTACTCTTTTGGGTGGCAGAGTGCCGGTCGAACAGAAGAGAAGTGGCTCGGTCCGGATGTTCTTGACGTTCTGCGAGAACTTCATGAAGCGGGTGAGAATGATGTAGTCATCTGCCCAACCGGATTCGTGTCCGACCATCTTGAAGTCTTGTACGACGTGGACATTGAATGCCAGGGATTAGCAAAGTCACTCGGTATGCATCTTGAGCGGACGGCATCGCTGAACGCGGACCCTCGTTTTCTCGATCTGTTAAGTGATGTCGTTCTCAACCGCGCGAAGGATATTCCGGGTATCGGACAGTGAAGCGCCCACGGGTCGTCATCGTTGGCGGCGGCATAACAGGACTGACCGCGGCTTACCACATGAAACAACTGTTTGAACGCGGGGCTGTGGAATGTATCCTGCTGGAAGGCAGTTCTCGTGTTGGTGGAAAGATCCTGACGTATCGGGAAGACAATCTGGTATTGGAACTCGGTGCAGACTCGGTCGTCGAACACATGGCTGCGCATGATCTAATTCGTAACCTCGGGGTGCAGGCTGAAATTGTCCCAAGCCCTGCTGATGCCGAGCATTCTTATATTCTCTCGGAGAAGCGACCCGTACCTGTACCCGCTCCTTTGTATTTCGGGATTCCTGCTGATTGGAGAGTGGTTTGGCGCACGCCCCTTGTCTCTCCGAAAGGTAAGTGGAGAGTCATGTTGGACTACCTTGCCCCGAGATCGAATCACGAGAGTACAGACGATCCTGAACCATCACTCGGCGCGTTCCTTCGCCGTCGACTCGGAGATGAGTGGACCACTGAAGTCTGCGAACCCTTGCTGTCGGCTGCCTTTGCGGCAAACCTGGATGACCTTGGCCTATCCGCAACCTATCCAGAACTTTCACAGTTGGAAACTCGGTATCGGAGTGTACTTCACGGCGCCAGGCAAACAGAGTTTAAAGACCGCTTTCAGCGCCATCTTTTAACACTCAGAAACGGCATGCAAACCGTCACCGAGCGGTTGTTCGATGAACTTCGGGACTTCGCCGATATACGCACAGACAGTCCCGTGACCAAAATTCAACGCTTTGAGAACGGTCAATACACGGTTGAAACAAGCGTTAGGGACACCACCGAGGTCATCCTGGCCGATGCTGTCGTTGTTGCTGCCCCCGCCCCCGTTGCAGGGCAACTATTGTGCTCACTATCTGCCAAAGCGGCAAAGCTGAGCGCCATTCGATACGTCTCGACGGGAACGGTATTGCTTGGGTATCCTGCTGAGACAGTGATGGGGTTTCCAGGCACAGAGGTATTCGTTCCCCCATCAGCTTCGGCCTACGTGACCAAGATCACGGTCACATCTCGCAGATGGCCGCATCTGACCCGTGATGAACGGATCATCGTGCGTGTCGACGTCGGGCGCCGCGGTCAACAAGATTGGCTGGGTATGGAAGATACCAACCTTCTGGCAAGCATTGAGGACAACGTTCAGCGCATACTCGGCATCTCTGCCAAACCATGGTTCCGAAAACTGACACGGTGGGAAAAGGGGATTCCACAGTATGAGGTCGGACACCTCGCACTCGTAGCGGAAGTCGAAGAGCACCTCAAAGTGGATGCACCAGGAGTGTTTCTGGCGGGCGCAGCTTATCACGGAATCACCGTACCCGAATGCGTTCAAAGCGGCCTCTTGGCTGCAGAGAAGACTGCTGCCTGGGTCAAGGCATGAGATGTGCACGCATGAGAGCAGGCATGAGATGTGCAGTCATTGACTGGGATAACCCAACTCCGTACGCGTCTGGCTGAGAGTTGGGCACTTGTCGTGGTACATTAGAGGCTGCGTGAATAGGATACGGTAACTGAATCGGTGATGTAGCTCACCATAACATCCGACGGGATAATGGCTACTGCGGAGTTTGTCGTTCGCAGTGGCCATTTTTTGTTGTTGAGACGTAAAGGAGGATGATGGATGAACATCGCAGCTATCTTGATTCTCGGTGCTGTCGGCGGTATTGCCCGGTTCGCCCTGGAGGGCATCGGGCTGTTTGGCACCATCGCAGTCAATCTCATCGGTTCGTTCCTCCTCGGCGTCATTGGTGAACTCGTCATTCACAAACCTGCAGCGCCCTGGATTCGAGATGGAGTCATCATCGGATTGTTAGGATGCTTCACCACATTCTCATCATTTGTTCAGGATTCAGAGCAGCTGCTTTCCTACGGGGTGTGGGCTGTCGCACTATTCACTGTCTGCGGGGTTGTAGGAGGTCTGAGCTTGTACTGGCTTGGAGAACACACCGTGAAGTGGATCATAAACCCGTCACAATTGAAGCGCACTCACAATCAGGAGCACACTGCAAACCAGAATTACGTGCTTTCCCCACTTTCGTGGTCTAGGACTCATGCCGAGCCACACCGGGATCGTCAGGACTGAGAAATTACAGAGCCCGACGGACAAAGCACTCGTCGTCAGGCTCAAGTTTGCAAACCCAACCCCAAAGCCGACGGTTAATGCAGTCAAGCCGTTGGCGAGCCCGACGAACATCATTTCATTCAGTCCAAAACGAAAGCCACCGGATGAGAAAACGACTTGCCGCAATGGACTACCAGTGGACGCGCAAGAAGCAGACGGAAGCCACGTCTGAACCATACTCCAACTGCCGACGCAGACGAGGATTGCAGCTCCAACAACATAGCGCATCTGCCCGGGAATCATACTCGACACACGCAGCGCAGTCATTCCACCTATGATCACACAGAACACCGATATTGCTGTTACAGCATAATAAAATACCCACGGGGCACGGCGTTCTAGCTGATCACGGGCGGACTGAAAAGCGAAGTTGTCAAAGTTGGATCCGATCCCAACTAAGATGCTGAGCATGACCGACATCATCTTCGCACCACTCCCCCACCTATTCTCAAGATATGGCTGGGAGGTTGTCCCCTTTAGGGACAAGTGGCTAAGAATCGTCCAATTTAGGCCAACCACAGTTTGGCGAGCCATGCCAGCAGAAAGCCCAAACCGAGAGACGTTGCAAGGTACAGCGTTGCGAGGAACCGGGTTTTGCGATACAACTTGACTGTGTCAGCCGACATCGTAGCAAAAGTTGTAAATCCACCGCAAAATCCAGTGCCAAGGAGCAACCACCACTGGGGATCGTGATGAACAACAGAGAATTCTGTATAGAAGATACCGAGCAGCAACGTCCCAAGCATATTGATGATCCACGTACCCCATGGGAAGTCGCTGTGATTCGCTGCACCGATACCCTTGCCAAGACCGTAGCGGAGAACCGCACCGATAGCCGATCCGCCTCCGACCAACACAGTACTCAATCCCGTCACTATCTGTTCCCCCTTTGCAAGCAAAGTTGTAACGTAAACAGGCTCCTGTAAACGGACACATTGTCCATTCACAGAGCGCCAGTTACGCATGATCACATGCTGTGTACAAAGGTTAACCTGGTCAGTGACACCGCTGCCACAAGCGAGCCGATGTACTCAAGAACTCCCTTTTGCCTGTTACATCATATGCAGCAAACGGAACGCAGGCTACGGAGCAGACACCAGAGCAGGAACCAGGTTATTGATTTGCGGGCTGCCAATTCCGGTCACAAGGTCGTAACCAGGAAGGGCGTGATTCGTAAACGATACGAAGGAGAATGATGACGCCTCGCGAACAGGTAATGAGACGTTTCTTTTCGCTTGGTATTCTGGAGGAGGAATGAAAGTGCCGATTGAATCTCTCTTTGGCATCGCAACTTGGGGACAACTTGTATTTGATCCGATGCAACCGCGACTCTATTTCAGTGAATCCCGCCCTGATAAAAAAGGCAACCGTACGCAAAGCCGCATCATGATGATGGATATGACAGACCCAGCAGCCGGCGCCGTACCGCTCACGTCTGGTCCCAGCGACCAGCGGCCTTCCCCATCACCAGATGGCAAGTGGCTCGCCTTTTTATCCCGCCGTTCGGGCAGCTCACAGGTGTGGCGCCTTCCATTGTTTGGCGGCGAACCCACACAACTCACCTTTATACAAGGTGGTGTCAAAGGCTTTTCTTGGGCCCCTGACGGTCAATCGCTCGTCGTCACCGCTCACATCAAAGATGGTTCTATCACGCGCGAAGCGCCAAAGTCTGAACCTTCCTCTGACGCAACAGACGAAGAACTGGATCGGTACTTCAATCAAGATGTGCGCCACATTACCCACCAGTATTACAAGCTGGATGGCGAAGGTTTCTTTGACGACGGTCGCGATCAACTTGTTCAAGTATCCCTCGACGGAGATACGGAGTTATTGACGCGCGGTCTAGACCACTATGCGGATCCCGTCTTTTCCACAGACGGTGCAAACATCTACTGCCTGCACCGTGCCTATGATCCCGAAGGAGCACACCCTGGCATCGTTCACGTCGAACGGCTTTCCCTCGAGAGTCGTGAATGGACCGTCTTACCTCTTCCTGACTGGTCCATTGGCGGCCTGCAACTGTCGCCGAATGGAACACATCTTGCTTTTTACGCTACGAAACCAGAGGACATGGGATATGGCCTTACCTCCCTCTACAGTTGGGATCTCGTACACAATGTGTTAACCGACCTATCATCTCAAACCAACCGGTGTGTCGGCGACGAAAGCTCATCTGACGTACCTGCGAACTCCACAGCCAAGCCCGCGTGGCGTGGTGCCGAGGTATTGATGCTTCTCTCCGACTCCGGCCGAGTCACCTTGACAGCGTTCGGGCAACCGGGCAACGCAACACCGCTGTGGGACGCCCAGCGTGTTGTGTACGATTTTGCAATTAAGGGTGACCTGGTCGCATTGGCCGTGTCTGACCCCACCCATCCCTCTGGCATCGCACTCGTCGAGTTTGGACAAACCAACGAATCCATTTCGTGGGCGCCGACCCCGTGGTCAGACAACGGATCGTCCAAACCGCCTGTCGCACCAGAAGAGATTTGGGCGGTTGAGTCCGATGGCACAAAGGTACAAACCTGGTGCCTCCAGCCGGAAGGACCTGGCCCACATCCTGTCATTCTTGAAATTCACGGCGGCCCGATGGCCATGTACGGTTATCGTTACTTCCACGAGTTTCAGTGTCTCGTCGAGGCGGGTTATGCCGTTGTGTATACAAATCCACGCGGCTCACAGGGATATGGCCACGAGTTTTGCAGCGCCATTATTGGACAGTGGGGCGATAAAGACTATCGCGACGTGATGGCAGGTCTCGACGCCGCACTCGCCAAGTGGCCTAATCTGGATGCCACGCGACTAGGCACAGCCGGCGGAAGTTATGGTGGATTCATGGTCAACTGGATTGTGTCGCACAATGACCGGTTCAAGGCTGCTGTTACGATGCGATCCGTCGTCAATCGCTTCAGCGCGATGGGTTCAAGTGACATGGGCTGGTTACGGATTCCACAGTATGGAAGCAAGCCGTGGTGGGAAGAACCCGAACCATATTGGCAGCAATCTCCGTTGAAATACGCTTCCAACATTCATACGCCACTCCTCATCGAACACCAAGAGCAAGACTTTAGGTTGCCAATTGAGCAAGGCGAGCAGTTGTACAGCGCACTCAAATACTTGGGGCGTGAGGTCGAAATGGTACTCTACCCAGGAGAATCCCACGGCATGAGCCGCGCTGGCCGACCTTGGCATCGGATCCACCGGTTACACATGATTGTCGACTGGTTTAACAGATACCTTGAGCCCACAGAGTAGAGGAACGACCAAACCGCACCAAGCGGTGCACGGAAAGTCCTCTCATCGTCTCCGGTAGGACGCTGTGATCGCAAATGACCCTCCCTTACGGGGTGGGTCATTTTGCCGTCCGTTTGTGGGGGTGGACGGCCATTCTTTCAATTCCTTTGCAAGCTTACCTTTGCAGCATAAGCTCCAAACGTTCTTTCACTGTAGGCCATTCGGAATCCACAATGCTGTAATAGACGGAGTCTCGAATGTACCCGTCCGCCAGGATCCGGTGCTTGCGCAAAACCCCTTCTTTTACGCCGCCGATGCGCTCAATGGCGGTTTGCGATCGTACATTCCGCAAGTCGGTTTTCAACTGCACCCGAATAGTATTCAGAGTCTCAAAACAGTATTTGAGGAGCAAGTATTTACACTCCGTATTAATGCTCGTTCGCCACACGTCAGGTGAGAGCCATGTCCATCCGATTTCAAGGCTCTTGTTCACACGCGAAATATCCAGAAAACGTGTACTGCCGACCACTCGATTGGTGGCCTGATCGATAATCACAAACGGAAACTCTGTACCAGCCGCCTTAGCTGCCAATGCATCCCGGACGAGTGCCTCCAATGCCCCCCGTGAAGCAACCTTTGTTGGCATGTATGTCCAAATTTGTTGGTGCGTCGCTACCGCCATCAAGCCTTCGACATGCGACTCACACAAGCCCACAAGTTTTGCCCTCTTACCGATAAATTCTATCGATTCTAGATGAGATTCTACATATATATCCGGACTTGTATCTGCCATGTTTTCCTCTCCCCGATTCACAACTTTATTACGTGCCGCCATCATAACATCTGCTGAAGTCGAATGGACCGTTCGGCGATGTGAAACATACGGAGTTTTTGTCCATTGCTTGCCCCTTGCGTCGAAGGCAGGTATTGCACGTCGATGTCGAAAGCACTATACTCCCTAAGTGGGCCTTGGCGATAATGAGATCTTGTTCCACAACAGAGATACTGTGCTGTCGATGTGGGAGCGGATGGGGTACTGGTGTCCTCCCCGGTCTTCAAAACCGAGTGCGTCCGGTGGTGCCGGATGGGTGAGTTCGATTCTCACACGCTCCCGCCAGAAATGCTTGTGGGACAAGGGTTTTCGCTGGTTTTGGCGAAAGCCCTTTTTCGATTTTGTTGAACTCCTCACCTGCCGCCGATGTAGCTCCCGCCGTGCTCAACATGCGACATATCACCATACCGTTCGATACGATATATGTCATCCTTCATAACGACATGGCACAGGCTCGTCGGATGGATAAATGGCGGATCCCACAATCTTTCAATCGAACGCTCCTCAAACCGGCTCATGATAAGCTTCAACGTGACCGTGTGAGTCACGACTAGAACACGACGCTCTTCATCTGCAGACAACAGTTCGTTCAGAAACGATCCAACCCTCTCTGCTACATGGAAAAATGTCTCTCCACCGTTGACCGCTTTGTAAAGATGTGGGGCCTGCCGATAGGTCTGGTACGCCTCGGGGAAGGTCTCCTCGATCTCGCTCTTCAGCTTCCCCTCCCATGAACCCACACGTATTTCACGCAACCGTTCATCCAGCTTGATTGCAACTTCTTTGTTGCCACGGATAAGTTCAGCCGTATTAACGGCGCGGGCGCTAGGACTCGCGTAAATCACGTCAAAGTTGATATGCGACAGTGCTTCTCCAAGCCTTGTCGCTTGCCGGACACCAAGTTGTGTGAGCGGCGAATCCAAATGACCTTGCATCCGCCCCTCAATGTTCCATTCCGTCTGACCATGACGAGTCGCGTATAGTTCGAACACGTTCCAGTCCTCCTCTACAACATCAGTCTGGGATGCGCTTCCCCTTACAGTTAGGAGTCAATGGACCCGTCCGCGGCCAACATTCCGTATATGACGTGATCAACATAATGGTCGTATAACCACTCTGCCTGGCGACATATGCCCTCCTGCTGAAACCCGAGGCGTTCGGGAATCGCACGACTCTTGTGGTTTTCAACCGCAGCTCTTATCTCAACCCGATTTAAGCCATATTCCCCAAATGCAATGTTGACAGCAGCTTTGCATGCCTCTGTCATGATTCCGTTGCCCTGAAAGTTCTCACCAAGCCAGTACCCGATTGAGCTGGACCGATTGCCCCAATGGATGCCGTGCAACCCAATGACGCCAACAAGTTGGTGCTTATACAAAATTCCCGCTTGAAATCCATGATTTGCTGCAAATTGTTTTAATGTCGATTGAATAAATGCCGTCGTGTCATCCACCGTTACAGTCGAATCCACCCAGGGCAACCACTCTCGAAGGTAAGTCCGGTTCCCATCAGTCAACGTAAATACATCTTTGGCGTCTTGTAACTCGAGCAGTTTCAGATGAATATCGTCCCGTACCCTGTAATAAAACATATCCCACTCACCCTCCCGACATGGCTTGTCACATGGAACAACACCATTTTACTTCCAGATTCATTCCATACGTCTCCATACGTCTCCTGCAAAGGACAACCCCTGGTATGTTCAACAACTCAAGGAGACATAAGAATCAACCCATATTCCAGAAACCACCGTTTGAATGGATGATTTGACCTGTTATCCATTCCGCCTCATCGCTTGCTGAAAAGTCCCAGGGTAACCACCCAGCCGATGGGAGAGTTTTAGATTCCCGCGATAAGTCGGAATATCTGAAACAGGATGCAGGTAGTAATTCCCCATCCCAGAACACCATAACGAAATATAAACATCCACTTCTGACCGGCTGTGTACTCAACATTGTCTAGTGACGCAACTAGCCGTCTCAACCGTGACTACAGATTCCCTCAATCACGCAATAAACTATTGCTACATAGCTAGAAGTAGAACATACTGTAAACCTGTGTTGTTATCCTCATCACCTCAGAAACACTTCACACAAAAATCTTTCCAACATCGAATCAGAATCCACGAACATTTGATTTTAACTGTCCGCAGAAGTGATTGCGGCAGGTGAAAGGGATTTCTTATGGATTCTGAAGAATCAACACACAATCAATTGTTTTACTGCATCTGCTGCACAGAAGTCTATCCACATGAATTAGCTATGGACATATTCACCACGGGGTTCCGCAGGAATGGTCATCAAGATATTCCGCTGGGAATTTGTAAGAAACATCTCGATGAATATGCGTTACGAGACGAAAGCACCCAATAGGGTGTTTTCTTTCTATTTTGCCAAAATGACGCTACCTGAGGATGACTGCCCGATCGCAATAACTGAGCCAAGCGATCTATTTAGCAGAACAAGGATTAGTCAGTCAACGCCTTTAGAAACTTTTGTTTGGTGTTTGGTGTCTGGCAATCTGTGTTCTGCTCCATATGGTACTTAATTCCGCTAACGTGCCCTTAGTGAACAGGCCGACTCCGATACAAAAGATACCGTCGTTTCCTCGGTGGTGCAGTGGGTGATGGAATCCGTACCGGACTTCTTTGTCATTGTGACTCTCGAGACGATCGTATTTGAGATAATGATTCAAACGAGACAACAGATTTCACTGATCGGAAGCGGACAGTTTATCTCCGGCACTTTGATTCCAGCGTTGACACTGGCAATGCTCCCAACTATGTACATGTCGCGGGCTGTGCGGGTAACGGTCGAGGAGCAGTTTGGACAACTGTACCTCGTGACTGCAAGAGCCAAAGGATTAACGCACAGGCAGGTGTAGTGACGGAACAACTGTTTGTGGAATTCCAACCGGATCGTTATCCTTGTTGCAATGGTAGGGTACTTTCAAATTACCCTTGGCCAGGCTTGGCATTCGACGCCAGACGGATGGCATCTTGTCAATACGTCTGATGATTGGGGTGGGTTATTCGCAGAGAAGGCAACACAATACTTCGCGGCTCCTTGGGTTCTCATGGCCCCAGCGTTGTTCGTCGCATGGACGGTGTTCGCGATGAACCTGGTACTTGAATCAATCCGTAGAACACTAAGGTCTGTGCCGCGCCGCCCGAAAGGTTTGTCTCGAGGACTCATGTACCGCTGCCTAATGCTGAGTGAGGAGCACCATATGCAGAAATTTTTTCAGGATCAAGTCAGTGGGTAGATCAGGAGTGCACATCAAAAGTTCTTTAGTGGAACATTTCTGGTCGCCAAGGACTTGCTTTTCAAAGGGGCATCCAGCCAGGCGATGCCTCTTTGTCGTTATTGTGCCACTAATGCAAATGAGGAGAGTGGCGTTACACCGTTACTTCTCACCAAGTCATCTAATAAATCCACTTGGGACGCAATCAAAGATTTTAACTTCGGTGGCATGTGGCTTGTTCCATCAAGTTCAAGTTGCCAATTGGTTAATGTTTGGCAGACTTCCCATGAACCATCTTGTATCTCAGGAGCCAAAATTGTTGTTTCTTTCGTTACATCCCACCCAGCAGCCGCGACTATACGCTTAACATCGTAGGGTGTAAGAAGTGTACGAACATTGGCGCTACTCTCATCCTTAAAGCACTCATACTGAGCTTGTATCAATACTGACAGCAGATGAGGCAATTGCTTTATAGTGCTAATCCTTGAATCCCATTCAGCAAAAAGCAATTGCTTTCCCCACTTTCGACTTTTCTTTAATAGTTCATTGAACTGCTCGAAGGATTGGAAGTACCAGGAACAGTGTGATAAAACAATCGTGTCAAAAGAATGGATTGGGAACTCTACTTGAGGCTCCAATACATCGATTTCATACTCCATTTTGATACGTTTTCCCAATTTAGAATTCATCAGATACTTGGCGGAATCTCCAACAGAGATTGGAGCACCATAATTCGGAGACGCAATATCGACTCCGTGCACAAATCCACTTTCTCCAACAAAGTGTGCTAAAACAGCTGTTGTATCGCCCTGTCCACATCCGATTTCTAGAATTCGACTCCCATTTCTTATATCCCAGAACTGAGCCAATTTTACACGGTGCTCCGTTTGCACTCTCTGTATGTCGTTCCCAACTGCCATACATTGAACGATTTCATCTATGAAATTACTCATATACCTACTCCAGTCGTGCAAATAATTGCATCGCTTACTCCCAAAACCGGCGATGCTTTGCTTGATGTGAATGTGCTCCCTTCAACTACTCTTTCGCTCGATTCTAAACAAGGACATGTTTGAAAACAAGCAAGTAGAGTGTAAGGCTGGTGTGACCCACCCCCTATGAATTGGGACACAGAATTATTGAAAAATAACATTCTCGAAACTTTGTTATTTACATAACGGAATAAATAGGAGATGAAGCAAAATAAACTAGATGACGGGTGGATGGACAACTGGTACGAGAGACCGAGCGGGGGTATTGGATTTGAAACAACGGTTAACAACCCTTCAGGTTGGAGGCATGTACTGTGCGGCGTGCGCTACCCGAATCGAAAAGGTGATGAAAAGACAAGAGGGCGTTATCGAGGTCAACGTGAATCTCGCCTTAGAGCGAGCCACCATATTACATGACAGCAGTTCAATCGATCAGAACGCACTCATTGGACGTATTGAAAAGATGGGATACTCTGCGTGGAATCTCGAAGAAAAAACACAAGAAATCCACAAGGAAAGCGTTCGTGCTCAAATCGAGTTATTTTTATTTTGCGCGATTCTCAGTCTCCCATTTATGTTGGTCATGCTACAAATGGCTGGTCTACCTGTGGTATTCGATGGATTAAATAACCCCTGGCTTCAACTGGTATTGGCAACACAAATTCAATGGATCGGCGGTTGGAGCTTTTATGTCGGAGCGTTTCAAGCGTTCAGAGATAGAACAGCCAACATGGATGCATTAGTGGTACTCGGAACTTCGGCAGCTTACGTATATAGCGTTTACATGTTATTGACCGGAGACCATACGCACCTATATTTTGAAACGGACGCAATGATCATCACAATGGTCCGATTAGGTAAGCTATTGGAGCTACGAGCAAAATCACGAACATCTGAAGCGCTTCAAAAGCTTGCATCCCTCGGTGTTAAATCGGCACATCGCTTGACAGACGGTGTCGTAGAAGACGTTCCTGTTGATTTCATTACAGTCGGAGACACCTTGATTGTGCGCCCGGGCGAAAAAATTCCGGTAGACGGTCGTGTTATCTCGGGTATGTCTAACGTTGACGAGTCCATGTTAACTGGTGAGATGTTTCCAGTCGTGAAGAAACCAAACGATCTCGTCTATGGTGCCACACTCAACCAGGCGGGCGTCTTACAAATACAGGCGGAACGATTAGGTACGGAGAGTGCTCTTGGGCAGATTATTCGATTGGTTGAGGAGGCACAGCAGTCAAAAGCACCAGTTCAGCGGTTCGCCGATACGATTTCTTCATACTTTGTACCAACGGTCATTGTACTGTCCCTGCTCACCTTCACGTTGTGGTACTTCCTTTTGTATCCTGGGTTTTCAAATTCCCTCCAGGCGGCATTGATTAAAGCAACCGCAGTACTGGTCACCGCGTGTCCCTGCCCCCTTGGACTTGCCACTCCCACGGCTATTTTGGTCGCGACAGGACGTGCTGCAGAACAGGGAATTTTATTTAAAGATGGAAAAACTCTAGAAATCCTACAACAAAGTCGTATCTGCCTGCTGGACAAAACCGGTACTATCACGGAAGGGCAACCCATGATCGATCATGTAGTGCTGTTGCCGAATACCTATGTCAAATCCACATCCGACCTAATATCGTTAGCCGCAAGTGCTGAGCTTCACTCCGAGCATCCACTGGCGCGTGTCTTCGTAGATAGTGCGCTGACCTGCGGACACCTGTCGGAACCCCAGCAGTTTCATTCTTTTCCGGGATACGGTGTTACCGCCATCATCGATTCAAAAATGGTAACCGTGGGGTCGATCAAATTCATTCGACAGCAGGGATTTTCATTGGACAATTTGTTGGCTGTAGAACAATGGGAAGACCGTGGCATGACTGCCATTGTTGTTGGCGTTGAAAAACAGGTCGCAGGCGTGCTCTTCGTGGCGGATCACATTAAATCTTCATCTATTCATGCCATCGAAGAACTACGACAAATGGGGCTACGGATTATCATGGTGACTGGGGACAGTCACAGGACAGCCAGGTTTATTGCGAATCAAGTCGGAGTTCGTGATGTACACGCCAATTTGTCGCCACAGGAAAAAGTAAACCTGATCCTTCAATTTCAAAGACGTGGTCACCATGTGATGATGGTTGGAGATGGCGTGAACGACGCTCCGGCACTTGCAACGGCAAACGTAGGAATTGCTTTAGGTACGGGGGCGGATGTGAGCTTAGAAGCTGCGGACATTGCGTTACTTCGTTCCGACCTCGAAGGTGTGGTACAGGCGATTGCATTGTCGCGCGCTACCCTTCACAATATCCGTCAAAATTTGTTTTGGGCACTCGCATATAACGTAGTTGCAATCCCTATCGCCGCATGCGGTATGCTGAACCCCATGCTCGCTGGGTCAGCAATGGCATTCAGCTCCGTCCTCGTAGTGACCAATGCACTCCGGTTAAAACAAAAAAAGCTCATCGTTGAAGGTACCTCTAGGACCTCCGAGACGCAAGAAGTCGCTGACGAACGAATAACGGAGGTGAAGTGACACGGAACTCCTCTTTACCAGTCTTATAGGATCTATTCTTGGGTTTCTCGTCTGCTACAAAGCAGTACAACACATAGGTACTGTTGCAAGTTCACCTGGCATGCGAATCTGTATGCTAAACAACATGTCACTCACGTTCATCTTCGCAATGCTTGTGGAACTAACGACCGATAGTAAGAGTGCATCCATTATTCTCCCCATGGTAACGGTTTGTTTGCCACTCTTGTGGACGGCAAGAACCTTTCAGTACATCGAGATTGTCGAGTTACTTATAACGTCTATCATGAGTGTATCGATGAGCGTCATGCTCATTGGGATGCTCACGAATCAGGTTGTATGGCTCATTCAAATCAGTCTTGTTTTTGTTGAAGTCTTGCTTTTTCTCTCCATTCGACAATTGTCCAGTACGTAGTTCATCCTGAACATTTTTACAATGTTTGTGGGCAAATGAAACAATCATCCAACTCTCACCGTCTGGACACCGAACCCAGTCTAAAATCCAGTTGTTCCAAATCCCTGCCTCCCATCATGATAGGCTCCAAGTGTTCCCACGCCGTGCGCACTCAGGCACCTGCAAGCTCACCAAGTTTCGAAAACAACAAGTCGTAGTAGGGGGTATTATACTCGACCAGTTCTCTCAAACTGATGGTCATTGTATTCTGATGACGCTCACCGTGATCGTCCACCTCGAACCCATGAATTCTGGCGAGCCTAATTTGAGCCAAAACCTGTCCAACTCGTCATATTGGTCTTGCGTAGTCACACCAGTCCGTAAGAGATCAGTCAAATCACTCCCCAAATTCCGCTACCACCTCTCGCAGGCCATCCGAAACCAGCGCCTCATCCCCCGTCGCCACGCCATGCAGCACGCTGTGGAACGGTGCCAACCGACGGTAGAATCGCTGCCTGGCCTGGAACGAGCCATCAATCTGGCCGCCATACGAGGGCATAAGCTCGTCCATCACGTCATAAGCGGGATCACCAATTCCGCTGTCCCCAAAGTCGATTACGCCGATTTCACCTGTTTCCTTGTTGACAAGGATGTGTTCTGGAGAAAGGTCTCCATGAATGAGGACAGGCTGAAAATCGAAATGTTGCTTCTCACCCAGGAAGGCCGTAATTTCCCGCGTCACGCTGTTACCAGTCGGAGCGTTCAGCAGCGGAACAACGTCTTCCATGATGTGATCCGTGAACGCTTGCAAGCCTGTCTCCCAACCGTCTGGTCCGTCTAGACGTTGTAGCCCGTCCATCGAAACCACTTCACATGTACCTTGTTCAGCCCACTTATCGGGATGGCATGGAGATCTCTGAGAAACTGACCAACCTGACGAAGTACACCGTCTCTCGTCGGTCCGGGTGGAATCGCCCAAAGTGGCGTACCCGACAGCTTCCGATATCCGATGGCCGAAACGGCGAAGTCCTCCTGAGACTGACCGAACCATTCAATAAGTGGGATTCGAGCGCTCACGTATGGTCGAATCGCTCCCAATATCCGGACCTCTCTTGCCATCTGTCGTCCCACTGCCGAGCGCTTGGGGACCCGGACGACAATGCTTTCGTTGACTAGATAGGCCACGCTGTCCCAGCCTTCGCCGAGTAATGAGATATAGGGCATCTCCAGATCAGAGAAGAGAGTGCGGAGAACCTTTGCCACTTTCGTAGGCTGCGTTGTCTCGTTCATTTCCAGACCTTCCATTCGCTCCACCTTCATGAATTTCATTGACACAGCGTCTGCTGTGCCTCGCCAATGATTCATGCTAGGCATCCTAATTTATCCAAATACCATGACCTAGAAACATTCATGTTACCGATCTCGATGCCTTCGCATCCACTCCTGCATGTTCCAAGCCCTTCCCGGTTCATCGTGACTGCGTATAAATGCCTCGGATACAGGGTCTTTGCCGTACGTTCCAACCACCGTGTGGTCGCCTTGTTTCGTCGTTGAAGGTGAAGTCAGCATGTTCCTACTATGGGTTGGAACGCCACCGAGCGTCACGAGTAAATCATGCATCTGACCCGTAGCCGCACCGAGGGAGTACATCTCCTCAACTGAACTCGGGGCATGTCCACAGACTCCTTCTATACATATCCATCCATTTCCTGCACATTTAGAATCTGTTCAGCCAAATCTCAGTTAGCGGGGCGTAGAGGAATCACGAACCCAGAGGCGAAATCAAACTCTGAGGAGTGGTTATATGCGGGTGCGCCAAATGGAATCAAAAGATGTTGAGCAGGTAACAGAACTATGTGGACAATTTGCTTATCCTGGCAGCAGAGAAGAAGTTGAGGAGCGGTTTCATCACTTAGAGCGTGCCCCTAGTACAAGATTTCTTATTGTGTTGTATTGTTATTCATCGTTCGGAGGGTGACATTTTTCATGGATTTGGTAACCAACCGTCTTATTCTGCGTGAATTCCAAGTGGAAGACATAGAGGCTGTTCATGCCTATGCCTCTGACCCGGAGGTGTGTCGATATTCCGACTGGGGACCAAATACCAACGAAGACACAAGAAAATTTATGGAAGATACACTCGTTGAAAGACTTAGACACCCAAGAAATCAGTTTGCGCTCGGGATTGTAATAAAAGATTCTAACGAGTTAATAGGTGCCTGCAGTTTAACAAGAACCGAGCCATTGCAAGGAGAAATTGGGTATAGCCTGAACCGTAACTATTGGGGCTATGGATTTGCAACTGAAGCTGCTCAGGCTATGCTAAGGTTCGCATTTAAAGAACTGAACTTACATCGTGTTTATGCAACTTGCAGACCAAGCAACATTGGCTCGTCGCGAGTTTTAGAGAAAGTCGGCATGACAAGAGAAGGTCATCTACGAGAACATCGGTTTTTCAAAGGACAATGGCATGATTCATTTTTATATGCCATTCTACATTCCGAACTCAAGACTGACGATAATTAATTCCTTGTATACGGTGCTCCAAGAAGTCGTGGACAATCTCCACCACTTCGATATTTCCATCTATCAAAAGCTCAGGATATTCCTCTAGGCGAACCATTTCTGTTATGACCTCTCTGATTGCTCGAACTGTTTGAATTGCATAATTGACAATCACAGCAGAATCCTCTTTGTCTAAAAATTCAACCCTTCGTCTGCCAAGGGGACAACGCAACCTTACTGGTACTGCATAGTGACTACACCGGAATAGTGCGACAAACTCACTGTGTTAATGTCCAATATTCTCACTTCGGTCGTCCGCTCACCCGTAGCTTCAATAAATTTATCGACTTTATCGAATAGTATCATCCCAAGAAGCGACAGCGCCTTCGTCCGATAATGCATAGGAATCGTGACAGTGGGCTTTAGTTGCTGCACCACCTTTGCACCGTCTTCTCCGTTTAATGTCATTCTGCCTCCGACGGGAATCATGAGAATGTCTACGTTACCAATGTCCTTCACCTGCTCTTTGGTCAATAAATGACCTAAATCTCCACAATGACATATTGTCAAACCATCGACGTTGAAACGGTATACAATGTTCCCGCCCCTCTTTTTTCCATTTACTTTGTCATGATAGGTCTTAAATCCCTTTATAGCTACACCATCCCGGTGATATTCCTTTGGCTCATTAACCAGTAGATAGTCGCCGGTAGCCACCTGAATTTTATTGTGATCCCCGTGATCATGCG
Organism: Paenalicyclobacillus ferrooxydans; assembly: GCF_001399675.1. Lineage (GTDB taxonomy): Bacteria > Bacillota > Bacilli > Alicyclobacillales > Alicyclobacillaceae > Alicyclobacillus_B > Alicyclobacillus_B ferrooxydans. Next base: position 161,105 of record NZ_LJCO01000079.1, on the reverse strand, counting down.
TCACTGCCACAATCTCTGTTTCGATTGGCTTCGGCATCTTGTATCTGATCATTCGGTCAAATGGATCAATTAAAATGCGCACTCCTGCTTCTGAAGTCAGTAGGAATGAAGATTGACCAAACCATTTGATTTGCATAACAAAACCACCTTTTAGTTATCTTCATTTGCATTTGTTCCATGCTTTTTCCTGTCTGCTATGGCGCAACACCTGCTGGTTCTTTGTTAACCACCTTAAGTCCGCGGTCGGCAACAGTCATGATGAGTGCGATAACGCTGATTACGGTCATGATCACAGCAATGTGATGGAGACCGCTATCTGAAACTCTTGTGTGGAAAACAATGCCAATTAGTGCTGAGGAAGCAATCGACCCGACGTATCCGAAGGTACGGAGCAGCCCTGAAGCTGTCCCAATCTGGTCCGAAGTGACCTGCAGGTACAGCGCTGTCTGATTGGAACTCGCCATAGTCCCCATCGTGATACCGAAGACGACAGTAATGAGCAAAATCCAGACAATTGAGGTGTTTGCGGTGAGAAACATTACGCCAAGAGAAGCAACAATGGACGATCCAGCACAGACAATAAGTGGTCCGCGCACTAAGTTTCTTTTCGAAACGGGACCGACAACTACAGCCGAAATCACACTCATGGGTAATATGAGAAGACCGGCTTCAAGTGCTGAGGTTCCACGTGCTGCACTGATCCATTCAGTTACACCGTAGAGCACGGTATAGATGCACAGCGTGATCAAAGAAAAGCGAGCGTAGGTGCGAGTTAACGCTAAGTTGGAAGTGAGCATACGTACGTCGATGAAAGGATGGCTTGTTCGCAGCTCCCACCAAATGAGCCCCCCCCCCAACACGACGGCGAGAATTAAGGCAGTCCAGTGCGGACTAGGCAAGGAAAACAGAAATACCATCAGGGCGCTGACTGTTGCCGCGAAGCCTAGAATACCCATGATATCAATACGCAATGAAATTTCCCGAACTGTCGTAGCCCCTACGATAGCCTCATCCTTTGGAATCCAAAGCGCAGCCATGATAAATGCAACAAGTGCAAAGGGGATATTCACCAGAAATATTGTTCGCCATCCCCACGCATCCACGAGCAGTCCACCAATAGGGAGTCCCACTGCAGCTGTAATGACTCCCGCAATCTGAAGTGCACCTAGAACGTTCCCAGGCGGTTTCGACATCCCGACCGATGCTGCACGTCTGCGAATGAGGAGCATAGCAGATGGATAGGCGGTGGAAGTTCCAATGCCAATTAGAATTCGTGATACGATTAACATGATCAAGTTGCGTCCAAATCCGCCGAACAGCCCCCCCAAAAGGACCATGACAATACCGGTAAGAAATACCCTGCGGGGACCAAACTCGGCAGAGAGCTTCCCTGCCGTAGGTTGAGCAATGGAACTTGCCAGATAAAGAGCGGTAACCAGTATCGTGGTTTGAGCGACAGAGACATGCATAAATGAAGCGATCGGCACTAGTGCCGTTGCGAGCATTGAGCTATTGATTGGGTTCAACGTGGACCCCATATACATCGGTGCAACGAACCTCCACGAGAAGGGGTTCTCACTCGGCATTCTTCCTTCCACTCCTTAAACTGCTGCCTGTAGCCGATTTGACGACGACTCGTCAATCCAATCGCGACAGTCAACCAACATTGTTCTCAAGATGCGATACGAGATGGCTTTTGATATCACTTGCTAGCAATGTGGAATGACTCCGTTTGTTGTACCCTCCTCAATTCTCGGTTATATTAAACGGAGAACTCTCCCTTAATATAAGTGGAGATATCTCCGTTTGTCAAGAAACAGGACTCAAAGCAAGGTGCGGAAGGGGTCTTACGGATGAATGAAATGGAGAGAAACCACACCCGCGTAGAACGTCGTGATGCAGTCGAGAATCGTCAACGCATATTGAACGCGGCACTTCGATTATTCGAGCAACATGGTGTCGAAAAAGTAAGTATGAATCAAATCGCCATGGAAGCAGAGGTCGGTCCTGGAACTCTATATCGGCGATATAGCGATAAAAGTGAGTTATGTTTGGATTTGATCAAGGACAATGTTGACTTACTTTTTGAAGACATTGACTCTTTCCTGAACCAAAACAAAGATGAACCACCCAATCGACGATTAAAAGAGGTTATCCGCTTTTTTATTCGTTTCCGTGAGAATAAGGCACAATTGCTTGCAGGTGTCGAAGATTCCGCTCTGTCATTAACCAAACGGCATAGCTTACGAACGCAAAGTCCGATATATAACGAATTACATCAACTGTTTGTCCAATTGTTTAATGAAATGTCCGTCGCTGGCCAAAACCATCCGGACAGTGTCTTTAAAGCCGACATGTTGTTAACGACGTTAAGTAGAGACTCCTATACATTTTTACGAGAAGTGCGTGGTTTCACACCGGACACTGTACTAGAGCAAGTCTGTTTAACGTTTATTCGTTAAAACGCAACTTGATCACAAAAAAGGGGGGCCCTTGTGACCGACATCAAAACGTCAGTTTGGACACCTTTATGGTAAGGCGTTACAGTACAAAACTGCGGATAGCCACATAAGTCCTGCAGAGTTGCCCGTATTTTCACGCAGGTTCGCTCGGCTCTGCCTGATACTGCCATAGCACGTACTTGTAAACGTGAACAGACAAACCGGAAGCCAGCCCCAACAACAGAGTCTGGCTTCCGGTTTTCCTTGTCAGTTATAGCGGCACCGACTGATTTCCGAACTGATGTCTGAGTTCCACTTTGGCTACCTTCCCTACTCCATTACGAGGTAAGGCGTCAACGATATGTAACCGAGTTGGCATTTTGTATCTAGCGAGCGATGAGTCACAAAAAGACCGAACATCCTCCCACTGGATGTGTCGACCTGCTTTCGGAACAACAATGGCTGCAACTGTTTCCCCCCACAGATTCAGGAAGAATTCGATGACGGGTTGCGGACAAGGTGCTCCCCCACTTGGGCATAACCGTAGAGAACTCAAATCATATTCAGCCAGATTAGGGACTTGAGTGACTGCTTGCCACATGGCTGGCACCATGAACGCGAACGTGACCCGATGCTCTTGAATGGCTTCCAACGCATTCACTGGATGGAAGCTTTTCTGTAAGACAGATGATCCACCAAAATACAGACCAAACAGCAGAATGCTTAATGGCGTGATATGAAATAATGGAGCAGTGTGTAAAATCACGTCGTCCATACCCCCGCCGAAATCCACAGAGATATTCAACGCGTTCCACATCACATTAGAATGCGTAATCATTGCACCCTTTGGTCGACCAGTCGTTCCTGAGGTATACATCATTAAGGCTGCATCATGCTCCCATATATCACTGTGCCCGGAGTAGGCTTCATACGACTCCCGCCAATCTTCGTAGAGTTGTGTTCCATCACTGGAATCGCCACCAATTTGAATGGGAGTCATACTGCAGCGGTGATTCATGACACGACGATGTGCTTCTTTGGCTTTAGACTCCAACGAAGAATCCCAGATAAAAGCCTCGGGATTTGAGTCTTCCAAGATGTAAGCTATCTCATCCTCCGCCAGTCTAGTATTAATCGGAACAAATATCGCGCCAAGGACGCTGCAACCCACTAAAACCTCAACGAATTCAGGCTGATTGGGGATCAAAACCGCAACGCGATCACTTTTTCGAACCCCTAAATCTTCAAGTGCACTAGCGACTTTGCGAGGATGGTCATTCAATTGGACGTATGTAATTTCGGACTGTTGAAAGACTAGAGCAGCCTTTGTAGGACTTAATCTTGCGTAACGCCCTACCCATTCGAAAGCTGAAAAGTTAGAGAGATGTTGCCAATACCGGAAAACCCGAGCTATGACAGATGATAAATGTGCGGTATTCCTTGAACGAAGAGGATGGAGCCGACAAACAAAGTGATGAAGTAGAAGCAGCCCAATAAAGCGATTACAGAAAGAGTGATTCCCACCAATGCAAAACTGCGTTGTCTATTGCGAATTCTGTTTACTAAAGCGGCGTTTCACAAGATGAAACATGCTGATATGCCACTGAATCTAGGGAGTAACCTGAGCAGAATCAATCCACACAGCGCAATGATGAACGGCTGAATGTACCAGCGGCCAACTGCATTCATGAGATCATTCCCTTCCGATTCCGCCCGATTCAAACATACAAAATATTACATCCATTGTATCACGCCTTTCATTTTGTTCGATCCGTAACCTTTTTTATGGCCTTATTAACTTCTTGACCAACAGATTCTTTGTAGATGTCAGCGTAAGTTTTTGAATCTTTGACTAAAGCGTCGCAGAAAGCTGCTACGTCACTGCCCGTCACTTCGAGCACATCTTTCCCCAGGCCCACGCCCTCTTCAAAAAGATCGATAATCCCTGAAAGCAAACCCGTCTCGGGTAGTTCAACGGGTCCGACCTTAAAGAGATATTTTTGAATTTCTTTATAAACAATCTGATAGTCTTGAGGGAGCGCTTGGACACGCGCCGTGTGCGCTCGCCACTCCTTTTTGCCTTCGATAATGTCGTGTATTCTCACTTTTTATCCTCCTATCGACCTAACTTTTTGGCGATATTATTGTTGAGTTGCTCGCGCCACCTGTCTCGAAAGGACTTTGCCCCATCTTCGCCGACCAGCGCTGAACAAAAGCCTTTGATATCGTCACCCAAAACCTCTTGGACACTCTGACCTTCCGCCGACGTTTCTTCGAGCAGGCCAAGCACACCGTCAAGAATTGGCATAAGATTGCGACCACTAAAGTCTGAGTGCGGCCAAAGATTGGCTTTTATTTCTTCCCATGCAGTTTGATAATCAACCGGCAGCATTTTAGCTCGCGATTCAAAGGCCTTAACTTCTCTAGTCATGTCATTACCTGTGATTTTATCCCAAAAATTCATCACTTTATCTCCTTTAACTCTTCAATTTTCGATGATACGAACTCCCATCTCTCCCAGAACTTCCGCAATTCCTCGCGTCCTGCATCGTTGAGAACGAAAAACTTTCGCGGCGGTCCCATATCGGAAGGCCTTTTGGTGACCTCTACTAACTTGTTTCTTTCAAGCCTGACCAGAATGGTGTAAACCGTTCCGTCCACGACATCTGTGAGGCCAAGGGCATTCAGTCGCCGCGTGATTTCGTAGCCGTAGGTCTCTTTGCGGCCAATGATTTCAAGCACACAGCCCTCAAGCACGCCTTTGAGCATTTCTGTTATGTTTTCCAAATGTCTACTTCCTTCGTGATTAGTATTCTGTAACGCAGATATTTTGTGATACAGATAACAAGTATTACATAATACCTGTATATAGTAATACAAAATAGGGGCGTGTGTCAAGAATGGACTGACCTTGGACGTTCAGAGTCATGGGGAGTGAGTTCTGCTTCCGGCAAGTTTAGCTCCGGTGGGAAAAACTCTTCTTTTACTCGTTCGCGTATTTTTGGATTATGTATAAGAGTTGCTGGCGTTCGCTGGAAAGACCATCACCTAACCGTGCCACGGCTACAGGAAAGACCCATTGGTGTAGTGCTTCATTATCCACGTCACGGACTTCGCTATATCCGTTACGATACCCCTCGTAAAGCATTGGAAGAACCGCGTCGATGGCTTCCTTATTCGGAGCTCCCGCGGGTAAATTGTCAAGTTCCAGTAGAAGTCTCGTCCAAACAACGTCCCCAAGTGGATTCCCTTGTGTTGCCGTCACCCGATCGATTGATACGGACACTCTTATGAATGTCTGCTCGCGTAATTTTGTTGCTTAGATACTCTATTTGAAGCGGGAGTAATCTACATGAATGGCTGTGCATGTTAGCATGTAGCTGTCCGAGATAAAACGCCATCTCTGTAAGCACCGACGGATTAAGAACGATGTGTTCCAGCATGGACATACCTTGAACTCGTTCGAATACTATGGATGTACGCCCATCGACCGCTAGAATCGACTTTGCCGCTGGTGACGATCATGGATATTCTTCATAGCTTGACTGTTTTGGAATTCGAATACTGCATCAGCGGCGAATTCTTGATGAAATACTTTTAATACATGGTCTTCGCCCCATTCGTAAACCTCTGCACATCGTCCATTGTTCAAAAGCTGATTCGACAGAAGGAAGTCTCCCCCAATCTTTAACGGCCTCCATAGACTGGAATGACAAATCAGCCCTTCGTCGACCAAACATGGTCTTGCATGTCCCCTCGTTGCATACGAACTATGGGAGGGATGATCCATGTTTCACGGGATTGAAAGGGTTGTGTACGCCATGGCGTCACTTCGGTTTATCTCAGGTATCCTCGAGGTCCTTGGCGGACTTACTATGTTGTATTTCGGTACTGCATCCAAGGCTCTTCAGGTTAATGGCTTACTGGCGCTAGTCGGACCATTTGTTCTCATCGCGGTGACTGTGTTTGGCGTGGTTGGGATTGCGGACGGGGTGAGTGTCCGCCGGATTCTACTCTTGATTATCGGAGTCGCTTGTATTCTGTTTGCGACGCGCACTTGAGTCGTTTTGCACATTCAATTGGAATTAATTTACTCCCCCGTCCCCAAAACGACGCGACAGCTTCATTCGTAGCATTCCTCATTCATCCCCGATACGTCGCATGCTGCACATTCACGAACGCGTAGCATGACATCATACGACTTGTGAATTATCCCCTGCACCATCGGTTCTGGTCATCTATCCCTGTAAAAAATTCGACGTGCGTCCTCCCCATTTTTTGTACCCTCAAAAACTCTCATTGAGTGCCGCAACTGGATTGATTGGTACAGAACATTTCTCAGTTCCGCCCCGCAGCTATCCTATCTACTCTGAGCGGCAACCTGCGTCTCCATTCGTAGGACGGAGACTCATGATGTCAATCCACAAGCGTCATTCAATTGAACCCGTTAAACTGACCGCTGTAGCTCCGAGGCACCGACCTCTTCTGAACATCTCGGCGACTCACGCTCAGATACGCCACCAACACTACAATCAGCGTGGTCAACACAACGACCACAATCCCATCGCCATATCCAAGCCCTGTGATACTCTTCGGTTTCCCAAACCAATCCGCAAAGGACGCACCAAGTGGACGCGTCATGACGTATGCAAACCAGAAGGCAAAAATCTCGTTAATACCCAACAAGAAATACCCAACCGCCGGCAGTAAAAAAAGCACCGCAAAAAGGATTGCCGACGCCAGATATCCAAGGTGCAGTGTCGTCGCTGTCATATCACCCGTTGCGGTTCCCGTAGCAAAAGTGGCCAACACAGCAGCCCAATAAAACACCTCACGGCGAAAGGTATATACACTGTGAATGGAGAGCGTTTTCTCGACCTTGTACCACGTTGTGAAGACGACAGTCAGGATCACGGCAAATGCAATAGTTGACGCGTAATAAGGAACACCTAGTACGATATGGGTGACATCTGCAACCATGGTGCCAAAGATGGCCACCATGACAACAAGGAGCCAATAAACCCATGCAATATATTTTCTAACGGTAAACTGAAGAACGAGCGCAGCACCAAAGCCAAGGCCGCCGAGAATGACAGCCAGGTATGGATTGATGTGGGAGACAAGATAATCGGACGTCGATTCGCCCATGGCGGTCGTCAGCAGCTTCACAATCCAAAAGTAGAGCGTAACCTCCGGAACTTTAGCTAACAGCTGAGTTCTACGATCACGCCGTGAAATCGATTCATACATGGACTTATTCAACTCCTGAAGGCATAGTATGGCCTTTAAAAATCACGGCGGCAGTGAATCCGCCGATAACATCAGTCGGATAATGTACACCCAATGCGTACTCACACGGTCATGAAAATACTCTAACAAGGTACGTCTACGCTCAAGATCCTTCTGGGTAATATAAACCATGCTACCACAAACAACAGGACCGCAAATATAAAGACGGCATAGCCAAGACTTAAGTTCATGCCAAGGTGAACTTTATTTCCCATCCTCTGCTACTGTTTTAGAGTGCCTGCAACGCCTCAAAAACAACGAAATTTTCAGCCAAGTTTGAGCGCCAAAGCTCTGGTGCAAACTTGTGAAGAGAAGAATGACCTTGACCTTCATGAGAAAGAAGTGCATCAAAATTGAGCATGGGCAAACCCCCGATACGATACTTTATCGGTTGCGTTCTAATGGCGGCTGTTTCTGTACTCATCGAACGAGACTCCCATATTTCTTCTGGTGGTGTCAGCGGTTTAAGTATCGGCATCGCTGACTATCTTCACTTGAGTGCAGGAATTGTCAACCTGAGCGTAAAGTTAGGGATTTTTGGATTCATATTTATCCTCGGAGGGAAGTCAACAGGCTTTTGGACCGTCGTTGCGGCAGGCATCACGGGCATCGCCATGTGGGTATTTGAACAACTTCCGCTTGATCTGGATTTACCTAAGTGGATCGCATTTGTAACGATTTTGCTCTTCGCTAAACTTCCAATTGGCCTATTGGTGTCTAAAGGCTATTCTACCGGAGGATTTACAGCGATAGGACAGATTCTGCAAGCGCGAACCGGCATACCTTTGCGCATCAGCCTCCTCATCTTAAACCTCATGCCGGCTCTGGCGATGCTGACAGCCCACGGTCTACTGTCGGGTGCTTTAACAGCAACCATTGCTTTATCCTCTGGCGTGGCGACCGAAGCTTGGACTAACCTTACAAGACGCGTGCTCGATGGTCACACTATGCCCTGCAGGACCTCATAGCTCGCAACCGCTGCACAAACGGACCATCATTCAGACCCCGTGGGATATCCAAACATCAGGTGTATGTTTTCGAGAAATGGAAGGCTGGGCTCCGCTTGCGGATATTGATAGCCAGTCCAACGGCAATGTAGTTTGCCACCAGTGAGCTTCCCCCGTAGCTGATGAACGGTAACGTGATCCCAGTCGATGGACTGAGATACATATCCATTCCAATGTTTTCAAATACCTGGAAAGCAAACAGACCTACCACGCCCATGATGATGTACGTGCCAAATGTATCCTTTGATACGCTTGCGGCGCGAATAAGTCGGTAAACAAGAATTGTAAACAATAATACGACCACACTACTCCCCAAAAACCCGAACTCTTCTGCTATCGCTGTAAAGATGTAGTCAGTCCACTGATTCGGTACCCCCCCAGATGATGTCTCGATGCCACGAAGCCACCCTTCACCAAATACCTGTCCTGAGCCAATGGCCGTTTGAGCCTGATGAATTTCATATCCTGCACCAGAAGTCTGATACGACGGGTCCAACCATGTCAGAATGCGGTTAGCTTGATATCCGTGTAAGAGGTGGTGCTTGATGATGACATTTTGAACCACATTCATAGCAAGTCCCGGGAATTCGACTGGTAGGACAATGAATACGATTGAAAAGGCCACAAAAATAATGACACTCAGGACAAACCATGTTCGGCGCAAGAACATGATGTACATGGTGCAAAAAATAGCAAACATCACAATCGCTTGGCCAAGGGCCGGTTCCTTCAGTGTCAAGGCAAACGGAACGATCATCAGTCCCCACATAGGGAGTGTCTTTCGAATTCGATAGTCAGGATATTCCGCTTCGTCAGTGTTTGCCATCAAGGAGGCGAGAGTCACGATGAGAGTGAGCTTTGCAAACTCAGACGGCTGCAAGCTAAATCCGGGCAGGGGAATCCAACTGCGAGCACCGTTGACCGCGTGGAAACCAAAGACAGCTGTCAACAATAGAAGGGTGACTCCGTAAAGCCACCAATGCATCTTCCTCAAACTTCGGTAATCAATTGCTATCGCGAGCCACATCACTACAAAACCAACAGCGCTATAAACCATTTGCTTTGCCCAAGCATGGCTTGGGATCTGAGGGTTGGTCTTGCCGTGCGTCGCAGCGTATATTGCAACGCAACTGATTACGCTGAGCGCAACACAAGTTAAAATCAGGACAAGGTCAATTTTCTTCCAGAATTGAAGCATCACTGCCACCCATCACTTCCATGTCATTTTGGTCCTCAGTCATATCATTCATCGAGATCGATGCCCCTCAAAAGTTAGACACCTCAAAGTCGATTGCCGCTAGCCATATGCATTGTAGTTCCAGAGCTTTAAGTACATGTTGAGCGGATGTGGAGAGTTGATGAAGTACCGCCACTCTCGTATCTACACGGTATTGCCCCACTGACTTCGGGATATCTGGGAGAGGACGCATCTCCAAGGTGACGGTTCTCGAAGAGTGTAATGGTGACAATGGGTGGCAAAGGTTGAATGGAATTTGGGGTTTTAACCGTGGTCGTAGAGAGAACATCCACAGAGCCACCCAGGGGACGGACCTCCGGCCGACGCAAGAATCATTATTTCATTTATGGAAGTCCAGCCGAAACTGTATCACCTAACGTCAGATTAACCATCAATCCCACGTTCAGCTTTCACATTGACAAAGTGTCTTAACCGCCGATGAACGAAGCGATACCCCATCACGAGCACTATGAGTAACAATACACCAGGGACCAATTCAATCCGCCAGTGGTGATAAACGGACATTCCTAGCCGTTCTAACATGTTTCCGCCAATCAAGAATGTACTGGTCCATAAAAAGGAGGCCACAAGCTGACTCGGAATGTAGGTTCTTAAGTTTACCTTATTCAGGCCACTCACGTATGGAATGACATCACGGATTACGGCAATGTACTTCGTAATCAGCAGTGTCAATACAGCTTGCCGCTGAAACAGCCGCTCCGTTTGCTGCAAACGCTTATCGGTAATGAATATATATTTCCCATACCTCTGTACCACTGGTCTTCCAACTAAGCTCCCGATGAAGTATGTGAACATGGACCCGGTAAATGTACCCAAGCTGGCGGCCACAATGAGCAGTGGCAAATTAAAATGTACCTGATTGGTGTGAGACAAAATCCCGAGCGTGGTGAGCAAAGTCTCACCTGGCACCACAAGCACTAGATACTCAAGCATCAATAGAATAAAAACACCCACATATCCATATGTTGTTGCAAAATGCTCGAAGCCCAATGTACATCAACCTTTCCACTCATTAAAATTTGCAATCCATCTAGGACAAGGCTTATATCGACACTCGAATCAATTCTGAGTATGGCTGCCATTTAGAAGACTTGAGGACAAGAGCGTTAAGGGGATAATAGCATCGCTTCAATAGAATTCATGATGCGTCCAGTGGCTATATGAGACTCGTTGGTTGATAGATCGCTGACATTCACGGACTCCCCAAAAGCAATGGACATCCTAGAGAACAATCGATAGCTGCCTGAGATCGCGACTGGGACAACCCGGCAATTGGTTCTTAGGGCGAAATAGGCAACACCGCTGTGAGCCTTGCCCAATTTCCCGTTTCTGCTGCGCGTCCCTTCTGGGAACAATCCAAGTACGTTGCCTGCCTTCAGTACATCGATTCCCGTTCGTAGCGCTGTCCGGTCGGCTTTACCACGCCGTACTGGAAAAGCACCCAAAACACGTAAGAGAACCGCGAGAAAGGGAATACGGAATAATTCGTCTTTTGCCATGTAGTGAATTTTCCGAGGACTGGCAATCCCCATTAAAATGGGATCTAAATTTGATATGTGATTTGCACAGAACATCACTGCTCCGGAATCCGGGATATTGTAAGTACCACGTATATCTATACGATATAAGCTTCGCAGCAGTACGTTGCACAAATTCTTCCCAGTATTATACAAGACGCATCCCCCAATCAAATTCATGTATGGATTGATCGATCCTCATCTCAAGGGACGGTTACAGTGTCGAAAAAGTTCACTTAGAAACGGTGAAGTCATGTTTGGATTTCAACAGTCATAGAAATTTCGTCAGAGTAGTGTCTTGCTTGCTATATAAGCGTGCATGAAGCCTCCAGCTTAGCACTGGAGGCTTCGATAAAGGGAGTTTGTGTCACACAGGCTTATTGTTATCCAAAGTCGCCGCAGCGATTCAAAATATGCAGGACGTACGGAGACAGTTTTTTTTGCAAGATGGCTTAGCGTATCCCACTGGAGCAGATTACATATGCAGAGACGTTACTTGCGATCAACTTTAAGCTTCAGTTGGTGTTCCACAGAAATAATCAAGGCTGCGACGAGACTGATCCAAATGATGAGAGCCCCAATAAACTCTAGACGCAACACCATGGATACCACCGCACTGATCACCAGGCCAATCACTAATGTCCAGGCCAGCCGTCCATCGTCAACCAACAACCCCCAGAGTGTTTTCAATACCTTCATTGCGGCTATGCCCCCATCGATGTGGATTGATGCTGCCGTGTTGCTAGGCGTGCTTTAGAACGAGATACCAAAATCCAAGATAGAACTAGGAGAGACGCGGCAATATACAAAATCGACAGGTCTTTCTGTGGCCAGTTTACGTGCAAGCCCTCACCGACCCAGAAACCACCGAAGCTTGTTAACATCACGCCAACGATGAACTTCATCGTATTCTCAGGCACCTTTGTCAGTGGACTTCTGAGCAAAACGCCAACAATCAATAAAATGATTGTTGCGACAACAGCCCCCGCGATGGAAAAGGTCATGTTACTTGTACTGAGTCCAATTGTGATGACGATAAAGATGGCCTCGAGACCTTCAAGAAACGTGACACCAAGCGTGGTTGCAAAGCCGAACTTGTCAATTCCACTTGAGGTCCGGCCTGCCTGTTTCTGGCGCTCCAACTCTTCTTCATAGCTTTCTGATTCATCATGCAACGCCTTTAACCCGGAATATCGCAAAATTGCCTTGCGCAGCCAGCGAATACCGAACAGCAACATAAACAGTCCCACGATTAAAGCGACCCAGGGCGTCTTGATTACCTGAACCAGAGGGGCTCCAATTCCGGCAACAAGGACGGCCAGTATGACGATTGCAGTAAAGGCACCGGTCAGTGCAGTCTTCCATCCTCGTGTCACGCCTACTGCAAGAATAATCGTTAAAGCCTCTACAAATTCTACACTCGTTCCTAAAAAGCTTGCAAAAGCAGAGTACAAATCTAAAGCAAGCATTGCTTCACCTCATTTTACTGTTCAAATATTACGATCAGGATGTCCTATCCGCCTTTCAGTGCGAGAGTCGAGAAGGTCAACGCGAAAGACACCAAATGAAATGATAAGAAAAAACGATCCATAATGCAGCGTCACACCATGTCTTTTTATCACCCCCAAAGGGTCAAGAAAGTGGGTGTTCATTGCGGTGAATTTAACATAATCAAGCAAAAAATGCAACGATCGTTTCATTTCGACAGACGGATGTCAAATCACGGGAATCTACCCATGCAGATGGTCCATTATGCCCAAGGATTCATCTGCCTGAAAGTCCCATGATTGAGATGATAACCGCTGTCGAAACGTGTATAATGCAAAACAAATCCATGACGTGGACAAGTAACCTTGAACCAGATATGCAGAGGGCGGTTTCTTGGCTGGACGAACAGCTGTCTGGCGAAGCGAATAACACCACTGAGATACCATTCGAAACGACTTGTGTCCACAATAGATCATAGGTGGGATCTGTCGTGCACATCGACAGATAGTCCTGTTCTACTGCTCCGATCACTTTACTGTTTACATAGGCGAATGCCAGAAAATTCTTTGAAGGGATTAGTGAACATGAAGCGATTTACAGTGAAAGAGTTATTTGCGCACGCATCAGCCTTGGCGAATCAAAGCGTTTCAGTAACAGCATGGGTTCGAACTGTCCGTGACTCCAAGACCTTCGGTTTTCTAGAGTTGAACGACGGCAGCTTCTTTAAAAACGTCCAGGTCGTATTTGATAGTGATCTTGAAAATTTCAGTGATGTAGCAAAATTACCCATAAGCTCCACCGTCACTGTCGAAGGTACACTGATATACACGCCTGACGCAAAACAGGCGTTTGAAATCCGAGCAGCGCAGGTTCGCATTGACGGCTACTCCGTATCTGACTATCCGCTTCAGAAGAAACGCCATTCATTTGAGTACCTGCGAAGCATTGCGCATTTACGCCCACGTACCAACACCTTTTCTGCCGTCTTCCGGGTTCGCTCGCTTGCTGCGTTCGCCATCCATCAATTCTTCCAAGAACGGGGTTTTGTGTACGTCAACACACCAATCATCACCACAAGCGATGCTGAAGGTGCCGGAGAAATGTTTCGTTTAACGACGGGCACGAACGACGAGTTTTTTGGAAAGCCGGCATCGTTGACCGTAAGTGGTCAATTGAATGCGGAAGCCTATTCACTTGCTTTTGGAAATGTGTACACATTTGGACCGACGTTTCGTGCCGAAAACTCTAACACAGCAAGGCACGCTGCCGAGTTTTGGATGATTGAACCGGAAATGGCCTTTGCTGAATTAGCAGATCTCTTGATGGTTGCTGAAGATATGGTGAAGCACGTGATTCATTACGTGCTGGAGCACGCGCCAGAGGAAATGGCATTCTTCGATCAATTCGTTGAGAAAGGCCTGCTTGCGAGGTTACAGCACGTTGTAGAAAGCGACTTTGCTCGTGTGGGCTATTCGGAAGCGATAGAGCTGCTTAAGACCGCAAAGGTCGACTTCGAATATCCAGTTTCTTGGGGGCTAGACCTGCAAAGCGAACATGAAAGATACCTCTGTGAACAGGTTTTTAAACGTCCTGTCTTTGTTACAGATTATCCGAAGGACATCAAGGCGTTTTATATGCGTATGAACGATGACGGAAAAACCGTGGCGGCAAGCGACTTGCTGGTGCCAGGCATCGGTGAACTCATTGGCGGAAGTCAACGTGAGGAGCGTCTAGAGGCTCTTAAAAAACGCATGGTTGAGATGGGATTAAATCCTGAAGAATACGCATGGTACCTTGAATTGCGTGCCTATGGTGAAACGAAACATGCTGGTTTTGGTCTTGGATTTGAGAGACTCCTGATGTATTTAACAGGGATGTCAAATATTCGCGATGTGATTCCGTTTCCTCGCACTGTCGGTCACGCTGAGTTCTAGACTAAATTTTAGTAAAAAGGGGTGGCTGTCACTGCAAGCGCCCCTTTTTAGTTCCACGCTGCATAGGCAAGCCGTTAGTCAGATATGTTCCAGGCGCCGCGCCTCACGCCGTAGTCCGGAAAACAATCTTCATCAACTAGTCGCGCTTCTTTAGCGGCATTTTTACGGTTGATATAATGACGGGATGGCCCGTTTGGTTCACCACGTGCGGGCTCGATGTCACGACGCCGGTGCCATTTTGTTTGTCGAGAAGGTCTTCAATCATACTCGTCGAAATATTTCGCATACACGTTCTGCACACTCCCCTTATCTGCGGCACTTATCCGATTCTTACCCCGTTCGGCATTGCTTCCGTGCATCTCCCTTGAGAACGGAAGTGCGCATCAATCCCTCAGCGTATTGACACTGAAAATCCAGTCGGCAACATCATGTATCACTTGTTGATCAATCCGCTGGGCAACCTGGTACTCCTTTTTTGCCTTTAGTATTTTTCCATATACAGATGGCATAAACACATGATTTAGATTCGGGTATAGTTTAAATGTTACATTAGGTTTGTCACATAATAAAGCTCTATAGGCATTAAAATCCCTTTCAACAGATACCTGAAAATCCTTATCTCCTTGCAGAATGAGAACTGGTTTTTGTAATTTGCTCAGATAACTGACGGCTTGATGTTCACCCATCTCTTTGAAGTAATACGCTCGTGCATGTTTACCCAAGACCAGGGCGGACTTTGCTTCTTCGTCCGTCAGGTTGTAGATGGTATGAAATTTCGATGATAGCTTTGCAATCTGTTTCTTCGCGATGATTTGTACTCTTGTCATAACGCAACACTGCAATTCCTTTTTGCGACAATCCTTGAGCAAGGTCCTTAAACGGGGTGATATTCCCGACCTTTTCATCCATATTGCTCGGACCAGAGCCATGAACCAGGACCACTGCAGGGAGTAATTCCTTCGTTCCATCAGGAATGGCTAATCTGCCATTTAGCGGGTAATTCGTCTCAGCCCCCAAGACAATTTTTTCATCACTCACCGGGCTCACCTCCAACGTTTAGAACCACAATGCAACGCATGCCTTTATCCAAGGTTGCGACCGTCTTTCGCGTAAAAATACGACGCCACAATCGTAATGAGTGCCCACAAGAGAACGGGCACCAGAGCCGCCAATATCATCAGCTTGCTTATTGGCAAAACCCAAGCAAGAATGATAATCAAAATGCCCATTGGTATTCCCAACTGTCCGCCCAAGCGATGCGTTTTCTGCCAGCTCTCTTCGCTTGACAGTGTCCACGGTGTGCGAATGCCTACCCACCAATTCGACTGCAGACGCGGCAATACATTTGCAATCAGCATAAACATGATTCCGTATGCGGTCGGAGCGAAACGCATAGACCCAATGTGCAACAGGTGTCCTAATACGGTGACATAAATTAAGCCAATACACACAATAATGACCCCGCCGATATATCGATACGTTGACCAAAAAGACTCGTAGTTTCTTTTCTTAGGGTCAATCCTCCACAACACGTGCCAAAAGAGTATGATGACGAGCATGATTGCCGGTTCGTACACAACCGCCGCTAGACGCGAAATGAAGAGAGCAGGTTTTCCAGCCGAATTAACATGACTCGGAACTTGTGCAGGGAGATGAAAGTACGCAACACACCCCAGCGCAATCACTACAATCCACGCGAGCCAGCCCCACCAGGGCATTACCCTTTTCTCATTCATCACTATCACCACCTCCGAAGTGTTCGAGCAGCCATGCAAGCCATTCTTGTAAAATTGTTGTGTTGAGCCTATAAATAATAAAAGTTCCCTCTCGTTGGTCCACAACCAAATTGGCATGTTTAAGCACTGTTAAATGACGACTGATTGTCGGTTGCGCATGTGTAAAGTGATCCGCAATTTCACCTGCTGTTTTTGGCCCTTCCTTCAATAATTCGATGATCTTTCTCCGTGTTGCGTCAGACATTGCCTTGAAAACACTCTCATTCATCGTCCATCACAGACCTTCCTTGCCGTATCGTAATAACGATTTCCGAGCAAATTCATTATATAGCTAAATGGCTAATAAGTAAATAATCACTGCTAAAACAGGCCCAAGACGATCACCACTACCTTCGACAAGCCGTGCTACAATGGGTGCATGAAAACCGATGAGCAGATTACCAGATTAATACAACAACACAAGTTTGACAGTGCACGCTACGGTTGTATCGACCGCCTAAAACGTAGTCGCCTTGACGCCCAAGCCTGGGTCTTTCTCAGTCAAACGATGGTCGGTCTCAAGCGCGGCGATATGGCGAAACTGTGCTTACAGCGTGCCGCGTTGCTTGCTCCCTTCGCAGACTTTCGGCAAGCCTGGAACGATACTGAGCGCGTGGGACGTGGGTCCCCGGATAAACAGGTTCAGACGTTGCTCGACACCGAGCACGTGCCCGTTTCAGCCTGTGTCCTTACACTCGACAGTTCTCGCACGATCCGCCAGTGTATCGCGGCTCTCGTGCCGGCTGTAGACGAGATTGTTGTTGTCGACACCGGCTCGCAGGACGATACAGTACAAATCCTTGAATCGCTCGGTCTCGACGTGCATTATTTTGAGTGGATTGACGATTTCTCCGCTGCACGGACGTATGCAGAATCACTGGCCGCGCATGATTGGATCATCACCGTGGATTCCGATGAGATCCTGGTTCTGTTCGATGTCAACACTATAAGAGTGGCTGCGGCGTTGTTCAATGGGACCGGAATGGCGCTCAATGCCATTCAACTCAA
Organism: Paenalicyclobacillus ferrooxydans; assembly: GCF_001399675.1. Taxonomy (GTDB): domain Bacteria; phylum Bacillota; class Bacilli; order Alicyclobacillales; family Alicyclobacillaceae; genus Alicyclobacillus_B; species Alicyclobacillus_B ferrooxydans. The sequence continues at coordinate 143,388 of NZ_LJCO01000079.1, read as the reverse complement.
TCGGATCGGTGAGCGCGTTGTTAATGTCCACCCCACCGCAAGGATGTATCAAAAAAGCACCGGCATCCGCTGGCGCTACCCCATTCATGAACAGCTCGAAACCCGTCAAGGACATGAAGTGAGCCGCTTGCAAACGCAGGACGTCAACATTCAATTGCTGCACGATGGATACGACAACACTGCCACAAGTCAGATTGCAAAGGTCGAACGAAACATCCGCATCATCAGGTCAGTACTTGCCAGTGAACCAACGCACCCCGTCTTTCTGTTTTATCTGGCAAGAGAACTTCAAAAACTAGGTCATTCAGATGAGGCGCAGTCTTCCATCGAGTCAGCCATCAAGCACGAGGATGGGACGACAGGCATGCGCGGTGAAATGGAGAAATTACAAGCCTCCATCCGAGCTCATTCGTAGTTAGTCTTTTACTGTAAGTCCGAACAACTTTGCGAACGCAATGGCTTGGCGCGGAGAAACTTCGCATCCCGCCAAGTTATCGATTGATACCCGAATTTTCTCAAAAGAACAAGTGCTGATGTCGATCCCTTTGAGGGAAACCTGCGTGAAATCGGCATCATCGAGATCACATCGGTCGAGAATGATGTTTTGAAACATCGCGTTGAAGAAATGGGAGCCACGCAACAAGCACGCTTCAAAATGCACCTGTTTTAAGCGAGACTCCGCAAAATTACTCATGTTCAAGTGGCAATCCTCAAACAGTACGTTCCCCAGGGTCGAGTTGGACACATCGAGTCCCAGGAGTTTGCAGTGTCTAAACTCTGCTCGATGTATCGTCCCTCCACATAAACGTGCATTTGATAGATTACAGTTGTCGAAAATCACGTCGGTTGCATCAATGTTCATTAGGGTGCTGTCCACGAAAGAGACATTCTTAATTATGGCTCGGGAGATGATGAGCCGGTCGACTGACCGGTCGTCCATCTGAGAATTGGACACCGAACAGTTGACCAGTTCAAGCTCTTCCTCATCAAAAACATCTTCTAAGTTGACTGTTGCTAAGCCAGGTAAAAGCTTTGCGCGTTCAAGCTTTGTCGTTTTTGTCACTGTTACACCTCGAAACTACCTTGTGGATGCCGCTTTCTGTCTGCAATGTGGCAACGTTGACATATGCAGGACGGGGTCTGGTGAGACTCACATCCTGCATATGCCGCTTCGTTAACTAAGCACCGTGATCTTAAGGCACGCCAAGTAAAATTCTACTTTCCTCGTTGCTGCAGAAGGGCCAGGTTCAATTTCATGACATTTACCATCGGTTGCCCCCAAATGCCTAAAAATCGTCCCTGTTCGTTGCGGTTGATGAGTGCCATTAAAACCTGTTGACTCAGACCCGTCGCCTTTGAAATTCTCGGCACTTGGATTTTCGCGTCCTGAATTGAAATGTCAGGGTCTAACCCCGAGGCCGAAGACTCCACCATATCTGGTGGTATTTGCGAGACTGGTGTGCCAGGGTTTTGCTGTTCTACGGTTTGAATATTTCCCTTGATTTCTTTGATCAAAGCTGGGTTCGTCGGTCCTAAATTTGACCCTCCTGAACCGTTTCCCGCGTAGTTGACTGCGGACGGCCGGTAATGAAAGAGCCCAGGATTTGTCACGTTCTGTGCAATCAGCATCGATCCAACCACACGTCCATGAAGCTTAATCATACTGCCGTTTGCATGATACGGAAACAACAATTGACCAATTCCAGTGACTATCAAGGGGTAAATCAACCCCAGCAGGACAACAGACACCACCAAAAACCGAAGAGAGCGCCAAAGATTTACCATTTTTCATCGCTCCTTAAATATGTGCCAATCCGAGTGCCGTAATGATCAAATCAATGATTTTTATACCTACAAAGGGAGCAATCACGCCGCCGATTCCATAAATGAAAATGTTTCTCATCAGCATCGATGTCGCATTCATCGGACGGTATTTCACGCCTCTCATCGCGAGCGGTATCAACAGCGGGATAATAATCGCGTTAAAGATCAACGCGGATAAAATCGCGCTTCGAGGGCTCGTTAAATGCATGATGTTCAGAGCCTGTAATTGCGGAATCATCGCGATGAACATCGCCGGAATAATGGCGAAGTACTTCGCCACATCGTTTGCGATGGAAAATGTGGTGATCGCGCCGCGCGTAATGAGAAGCTGCTTGCCAATCGAAACAACTTCAATCAGTTTGGTCGGATCCGAATCGAGATCGACCATGTTTCCTGCTTCCTTGGCTGCAGGCGTACCTGTGTTCATAGCCAGTCCTACGTCGGCTTGCGCCAACGCCGGAGCATCGTTTGTGCCGTCACCAGACATGGCGACCAATTTGCCCTGTGCTTGCTCCTCTTTAATCAACCGCATCTTATCTTCCGGTTTAGCTTCCGCGATGAAATCATCGACGCCGGCTTCCTTCGCGATGGTCGCTGCTGTAAGCGGGTTGTCACCGGTGCACATCACCGTCTTAATCCCCATCTTGCGCAGTTCTTCAAATCGCTCTTTCATGCCAGGCTTGACGATATCCTTGAGGTAGATGAGACCGTACACCTCGTTGCCGCTGACGACAGCGAGTGGAGTACCACCTTCCATCGCAATTCGACTTGTTTTTGCCTCCAAGTCAGCAGGGACTTTTCCCCCGCGTTGTTGCACATATTGGCGGATGGCGTCTACGGCCCCTTTACGAGTCACCGTACCGTCAGGCAAATTGAGCCCACTCATTCGAGTATCTGCACTAAACTCGATGTTCTCTGCATCGTGGAATTCTTCGCGGACAAAAGACACACCGTTTTCCTTGCTAAGTTCGACCACCGAGCGTCCCTCTGGTGTTTCATCGAATAACGATGACAACACAGCGATCTCAATCAGCGACTTGTCCGTATGCTGTCCTACCGGTATGAACTCACTGGCTAAGCGGTTTCCAATCGTAATCGTACCCGTCTTATCGAGAATCAGCGTATTGACATCGCCTGCCGCTTCCACAGCTTTACCGGATTTTGCAATGACATTAAAGCGAATGACGCGGTCCATACCCGCAATTCCAATTGCAGACAAAAGCGCACCAATGGTTGTTGGAATGAGACAGACCAAAAGAGCAATCAGAGTTGCAATATCAATCGGCGCTCCAAGATAGGTCGCTATCGGTCGCAGCGTGTCGACAACAATCAGGAAAATGAGTGTCAGACCTGCCAGCAGAACGGATAATGCTAGTTCATTCGGCGTCTTTTGTCGGCTTGCCCCTTCGACCAAGCTAATCATCTTATCGAGAAACGACTCACCTGGGTCTGCTGTGATACGAATCACCAGTTCATCAGACAAAAGCTTTGTGCCACCGGTGACTGAGCTGAAGTCACCACCGGCTCCTCGAATCACAGGCGCTGATTCACCTGTAATTGCAGACTCATCAACGCTGCCGAGACCTTCAATGACCTCGCCATCCCCTGGGATTGCCTCACCCGCAAGGACTCGGACGATATCTCCGCGGCGCAGTGTAGTGGCCGGTATCCTCTCATACGTTCCGTCAGAACGTCGACGGTTCGCCGTGAGGTCCGTCTTCGATTTTCGAAGGGACTCTGCCTGAGCCTTTCCTCTGCCTTCCGCAATGGCTTCAGCAAAGTTTCCAAACAAAACGGTGATGAACAAAACCACAGTCACGAAAATATTAAACGCACGCTCTCCACTGCCAGGGCCGTAATGACCTCCAAACAGGTTTGGATCGAAACTGAGCAACAGCGTAATAACAAACCCGATTTCTACTACAAACATCACTGGACTCTTCACCATTGTTCGCGGGTCCAATTTTCGAAACGAGTCGACAATTGCATGGTTTACAATTGCGCCCGACAATCCTGCAGATTTACTGTTTGCCACTTCGAACCTTCCTTTCTACCGTTGGATCCACCGTCAAGCTATTTTGCGAGTTGACCAGCTATCATCTGCAGGTGTTCACCGATTGGACCAACTGCGACGGCTGGGAAGAACGTGAGTGCACCAACGATAATGATGACGGCAAGAAACACACCGCCAAACGAGAACGTGTTGGTTCTTAGCGTCCCTGCACTTTCAGGCACCACAGATTTTTTTACAAGCGAACCTGCCATGGCGAACATGGCTACCATGGAAACATAGCGTCCAAACAACATGACGAGCCCGATTGCAACATTGTAAAAGACTGTATTGCCATTCAATCCTGCAAAGGCTGAGCCGTTGTTTGCTGCACCAGATGTGAAGGCGTACAGAACCTCAGAAAAGCCATGCAATCCAGGGTTCGCCATCGACGATGTTCCAGCTTTTGTAACCAGTGCAATTGCAGTCGGAACTAAAATCACAAAGGGATGCACCAGCATCGCAGCAGTCGCCAGTTTAATCTCTCTCGCTTCAATCTTCTTGCCGAAAATTTCTGGCGTGCGTCCAACCATCAACCCTGACAAGAACACTGCAATGATGAGAAACATCAAAATGTTGAGCAAGCCTACACCGATGCCGCCGAAAACCGAGTTGAACATCATGAACACGATTGGCACCATACCGCCAAGCGGGGTTAAGCTGTCATGCATGGTATTGACTGCACCTGTTGTGAAAGCAGTGGTCGCCGCAACAAAAATACTGCTGAGGGATTGCCCGAAACGAACCTCTTTGCCTTCCATGTTTCCGCCACCGATGCCAAGCAGGTGGTGAACCAGCGGATCACCCGCCGATTCCGATGCGTAGACGGTAAACGCACCAGCAAGGAGTAAACCCGTCAGGAATACGTATAAAACAGCTGCCTGTTTCCGGTCCTTAATGAATTTCCCGAATGTGGTGACCAAGGCCGCCGGAATGAGCGCCATTGCCAATATCTCGAGAACCGTTGTAAGCGCGGTGGGGTCTTCAAATGGATGCGCCGAGTTGGCATTGAAGTAGCCGCCACCGTTTGTTCCGAGTTGCTTGATGGCCTCAAGTGATGCAACAGGACCCCGTGAAATGGTTTGAGTACCGCCTTGTAGAGTATGGGCGATTTGAGCACCGTGTAGTGTTTCTGGTAGTCCTAGTCCAACAAAGACGATGGCGAAGAGAAAAGCCAACGGAAGCAAAATACGGGTATGCACCTTCACGTAGTCAACCCAGAAGTTTCCTAGTGTTTTTCCTTTATTTGCAACCATCCCTCGCACAAAGGCGATGACTGCAACAACGCCAGCAGCGGCAGAGGTAAACTGCAAATAAGTGATGGCGGCCATCTGACCGAGATAGGACATCGACTGCTCACCAGCGTAATTCTGCCAGTTGGTATTTGTAATGAAGCTTGCTGCAGTGTTAAATGCCAAGTCCCAGCTCATTCCCTTAATGTGGTCCGGGTTGATGGGCAAGTGTCCTTGCAAAACAAAAATGATGTACACAAACAACGCCATCACAAACTGCACCAGCAGCCAAGACTTCGCATAACTCTTCCAATCCATTTCAGCATCCGGATTGATGCCCACAAACTTGTAAATAACCCGTTCAACAGGAGCGTAAACAGGCTCAAACCAATTTCTCTGCCCGGTAAACACCCGGTAAATGTATCCACCCATCGGAATGGCAAGCGCCAAAATCAACGCTACCACGGCGAGGATCCCTATCGTTCCTGCGAAAGTCACTTCATGTCACCTCCTCAAATCATTAAAATTTCTCGGGATTAAAAATTACGTACGTCAGATAGCACATTAGCAGTGCGGATACGATGAGAAGCACCCACATGGTGAACCCTCCAATCATGCTTTATCAAATAGATTTACTAACCAGGTGAAGATTCCATAGGAGATTGCGAATAACCCAATGCTCCATACGTAACCCATGAGTCCCCCTCCTCTGCTCCTCGGACGCTTGCAGAAAGTTAGGGGGTGACCCCTTTCGCCCAGAATTCTGAGGCCACCCCAAGTGGTACACGGACGATTGTAGGGCCACTCTGTGTCAAAATGGCGCAGAAGTTTGATGCTCTGACGTAAAAAAAACATAAGTACACACGTCTCGAGGCTTCACGATGTGCCGATTTGAATCATCGTGTGAATGTTGGGGCTTACCAGAGGAAAAGCGAGAAATGAGATTGCCTGAAAGGGTTTTATGGCAGGACATTTATGGATCTTTTACACGAACGTGTTCTTTTTCTACCCCATTTTTTACGTAGAGCTGTCCTAAAATGATGAGGTATCTGAGATAGCTGGGAAGGAGATGTGGGTTCGTGGGGGCGAAAATATTGATTATTGACGATGAGGAACAAATTTGCCGGCTGCTCCGTGTGACTTTACAGGTCCATGGATTCAGTACGATAGAATCTTTAACAGGTAAGGATGGTGTTCTTCAGGCCAGCATGACACGGCCGGACATCATCTTGTTGGACCTGACATTGCCTGACATGAATGGCATTGACGCATTATTGCAGATTCGAGAATGGTCGAATGTACCCATTATCGTCGTAACCGCACGAGATGACGAACAAGGAAAAGTCATAGCGCTGGATAACGGAGCAGACGATTACATCACAAAACCCTTTGGAACAGATGAATTAATGGCCCGTATTCGTGTCGCCCTTCGTCACAGTGTTCATCAACAGGATGAACCTGTTCTTAACTTGGGCCCAGTGACGATTGACCTGTCTCGTCGAACCGTTGAAAGGTATGGACAACCGGTCAAATTGAGTCCCATAGAGTACGACCTATTCAAAACTCTGGCTACGGAGGCGGGTCGAGTTATCACTCGTAACAAATTAGTGAGACTGGTCTGGAAAGAACAATCTTACGAAACAGCCAGTCATTATTTGCGCGTGTATATTGGCTATTTGAGAAAAAAGATAGAGGACGATCCAACCCATCCTACACTGATCGTAACCGAACCAGGTGTCGGTTACCGACTTGTTGTTGCCAAGCCGCACTAATTTACATCGGACCGAATTTTCGTCGCACCATGGAGAGTGCTATCAGCGGCCATACCTCAGGATAGCTATGGTAGCGAAGGTAGACTTGGCCAGTCACGCCCGACCCGGTAGGATACATCTCCCTCCATCCTCCCTCGTCATGCGCGGTGTCCAACAAGTAGTTGACGGCTTTGCGAATCTGAGAAGTGGGCTCTCGTACGGCAGAACACATTCCCATCAGAGCCCAGGCAGTTTGAGACGGTATGCTGGTTCCGAGCGGTACATAGGTTTTTTGTTCATCACTTCGACATGATTCGCCGAAGCCGCCGTCCTCGTTCTGGATCTGCGTGAGCCAGGCCAGTGCCCGCTGAACCGCAGGATGGCTGTGCCCTACCCCCACCCACCGCAATCCTTGTATTACGGCGGCTGTTCCATAGATATACGTAATACCCCAGCGGCCGTACCAACTCCCGTTTTCGTGTTGACGATTGAGCAGCCACACCTTGGCCCGTTCAGCAGCTTCGTGGATACGCGTAGCGTTTTTAATCGGAAAGGTTTTCGACCGGATCGACGTTAACATTCGGGTTGATCCCAACGTATGCAAAACGCGGGCAGTGATGTCTGGCGTGGACGGATCGAGAACGGTATCCTTCAAATCAGCCGGTGCGAACAGTTGGAGATAAGATTTGTTGCAGTTCCTGTCAAAGGGAGACCATCCACCATCATCATTCTGCATGGCTAGGAGCCATCTCGCACCTCTCTCCCATTCGCCCCGCCACCGACCCTGCCGTTTGTACGGGTACAGGGCTTTCAGTGCAGACAATGTATCATCGACGTCGGGATACCTGGTGTTGTCGCTGGAGAATCCCCATCCGCCCGGCACTGTAGCCGGAGTATGGTATTTCCAGTCTGACAACCGCGTCTGTTGCTGGGATATGAGGTAGGATGCAGCACCTTGCATGGCTGGATCATCAGGCGAGAAACCAGCAGCGGTGAGGGCTTGCATGGATAGCGACGTGTCCCACACGGTCGAGTTGAAGAATTGCTGATGAACCGTACGAGGTACTTTCATGTACGGCGATTTGAAGACCAAGAGACCCATCAGTCCCTGGATAGACCTGGTGAGAAGAGGATCCGTCTGCTGAAAACCGAGGGCTCGAAGGGCTAGGACGGCGAGGACAGTCGCAGACAAATACCCTGCTAAGGTTCCATCGGGCTCCATTCGTTCTAACAAAAATGATTTACAGTGTTCCATGACTGATGGGTTTGGATAGGAAATAGACAGATTGGGCGGCTGATGCTCTGGGTGAACCAAGTGACGCAGACTCATCTCAGACGGAAACGGAACAGTGTATTGTCGGTGTGACAAAATGAGGATGGACGGTAAATGAATCCTGGCTGGTGCGGTAACGTCGAACAAGCTGACAGGTTGCAACAGATCGAAGGAAATAAGGTTGAACGGAGGTACACGAATGGCGCTCCATGGGAGTTGACCAGCGGCAGCAAGAAGCACCTTCGTGAAGGTAGATGTTTCCGTGATACCGCCGTGATTTAAAATCATACACTCTGCATCTCTCATGTGCGGTGCCTGCTTCGGTTCTCCGGAAAGCAACAAAGCAAAGTAGGCTAAGGTGGTCAGGGAACTGTCCACCGTTTGATCAGGGTACAATGTCCAACTGCCACTCGACTGCTGGCGCTTTGAGATTGCCGCACAGAGCGGACGAATCAGCCGATGGTTCGATTGGCCGATGAGATGCAGAAAGATGACCATGACGGCCTCGGACATGGGAGTTACCTCACACCAATAACCGAAACTCCCGTTCGGTTGTTGATGCGACAAAATGCGTAGCACGTTTTTTCCAATGACAGCATCTATGCGGTGAGCCAGCAGAAAACACCCTCTCTGTGAGACGTGCCTACGGTGCGGATCTCGATATGTCGATGACTCAGCCTATGCTAAGATGACTGAAGTTGCGATGGCCCCTATGTTTTATGTACAAATCCAGAAAGTGTAAAACATACTGAATCCGAACAGATCAAGCCTTTGTAGACATTCTGTTTGCGGGATGGCTGTATGAGCGTGTCTTCCGTTGGGTTGAACAAGTGTTAAAGGGCATGACTACGGAAGGCTATGGTGTTGCAACGCATAAATGATCACCACAGCCGTCGTAATGTCAGCCATCGCAGCGAGAACCTGCATCCCAATCCAACAAAGTTTTTTCATTTCATTCGCACTCCCATTTGTTCCATATCATCAGGATATGCAATACAGAACCGGAGTGAGTTGGACAAACGTGGTTACCGACTTTCTCATTCAATCCTGGTATGGAATCTCGCCGATGGGCAAGTCTACGCGCTTGATAGGCAACAGGATATGAGTGACGTAACACTGCGTCGAGCTGCAGCAGCGAATCTAAAAAACCTTCAATAGTAATGATAGGTAACCGCTGCTATGATTGGGAGAATAAAGTTTGGCAGTCCAATGCATAAACAATAAATAGATGTCCTTATGGATTTCTGATTCAGCTTTTTAATTTTACCCGGTTGATTTTGGTACATTTCTTGGAAAGTACGTCTGATAAAGATGCTTCCTCCCCCGTCACCCGCATTCGGGCCGAGCCCTATCCCCGCTGCCAGAAGAAAAATGAAACCTACGATAATGTCTGCAAATATCCAACGACTATCATGGGTAAAAGCGTTGAGTAGAATCGTTGCCACGCTGACGACGGCGCTAATGGATACCGTAATTACCATCGACTTCTTCATCTTTTCAACCTCCGCGCCTGAAACGAAGTTCAGGATTCAGCATTTCGGTTGTTACGAAAAGAACATATTCATCATGACCTGATTTCTATTCTGCCAAGGCTAAATGAGCCATTTTCATAACACTTTCAAAACTCATTGCGCCGCCGATGAAACGTGCAGGGTGAACAAAAATGGCGTCGTCAATTCCAATGACCCTCCCTAGTTCGTCTTCCTGAAGTCCCGCCCAACTCTCGGGTAAGTTCTTCCTCGCATCAAAGTTGGCGGGGTCTTTTTGCACAGTTTGAATCCGATAGCCGCGATGTCTGTCCGGGAACACCACGAACAGCACCTCCTCATTCCTGTCTAGAGAAAGCAGCGTTTCAAGCCATGGGCAACCCTTATCAAGGACGAGAAGACGTGGATCTTCTCGATTTTTAAATGCCTCTTTGACAACATCTCGGGCGCGATATTGTGCAAGACGACTGTTCAAGTAATTGTGGAAAATAACTTTGACAAAGCCTGCTGCACGATAAAACGCAGTGTCTTCATCTTCATCACTATCAAAAGGTGGATTGAAGCCATTCACGATAAGGGGTAAAGAAATCAAAGGAATCGAGGTATCCACGTTAACACCATTGTCAACCGCATCAATCCCTTGAAAAAACCGTTCGTCCATCTCCTGATGAACGACTAAACGTTCATCGTCTGTAAGAAATGAAGCCAACTTCAGCAGCAGTTGCATTCCATAAGTGCGCCAAACCAAACCTGCAGCCGCGTACGGCACACCATTATCTCGGTAGGGCTTGCCGGTAAAATGATGATCGAGCGCTCCACCTCCAACATCAAATACGATATCTTGTTCGTCAAGAAGCTTATTATCCCGCGTCCTGGTGAGGGTGTGATTACCAAACAAGTCGGCCAAAATCACATACGCAACCACGTCATCGCAGTGAAAACTTCCATTATGCGTCCCAAGTTTTATCGTCACATTACATTTCTCCTTCTCGTACATTTGAGAATGGCTCATTCTTTATTCTTTATCAATTCACGGGTCAGTTCACCGGATCCGTTTTGAGGTGACCCTCGTATTTTGTATAATATTTTCCGAGGTGAAAATATGTTATACGAGCCATCAAAAACAGCCATTGTGGTGATTGACCTGCAAAAGGGAATTACAGCGTTCTCGACAACCCCTCTGTCTTCCAAAGAAGTGATTAACAATGCAGCAAAGTTGGTACAAAGATTTCGAGAGCAAAGTTCTCCGGTCTTCTTGGTACACGTTGGTCCACACGACGGAAAAGATGCGCTGCAACCAGTAACAGATCTTCCACCGCAGCAAGCACATGAACGTCCGAGAGATTGGGCGGAATTTGTAAGTGAGTTAAACGTGCAGCCCAGTGACCTCATTATTCGCAAACGCCAATGGGGCGCGTTCCACGGTACGGAACTTGATCTTCAACTTCGTCGCCGAGGAATCGATACCATTGTACTCTGTGGGATTGCCACGAGTATTGGTGTTGAGACAACTGCTAGAGAAGCCTACCAACATGGATACAATCAGATTTTTGTAAGTGATGCAACCACAGACTTGAACAACGAAACAAATCAAACTACATTTCAGTATGTCTTTCCGAAAATCGGTCGTATCCGCACAACACAAGAAGTACTTAACAACGAATGAATAAAGGCTGAAACTTAACACAAAGCCATCAGGCCAATCTCTTGTGAGTTGTGGAATGAGACCTTGAAATGAAGTGGGTAAGACAGCATGAATTGATGCTGCTGTTTTACCTGCTGTTTTACCTGATTTTTTGCGTCTGTGACCGCAGCCTCTTTCTCAGTATCCACCACCCTTGCGGTGATAAGCATACAAGGGAACATCCCATATCAGGAGCCAATGTACCGCGTTGGCACTCCCTTTGGGAATCAGGCCGGAATACTGTTCACCGCTCAGGACTGTTGCAAACCCTGCCTTATTGCGGATAGATAAAGTATATCGCGATGCTCGAAAGAAGCATCGGGACGCCGAGAAACAAAATAAACAAACCGAATCTTAAACCCTGCAGACGATTTTCGTTTCTCTCCTTCTGGTTGCGAAACCCATCACCAACGCGTCCCCTACCACTATTGTTTCCTGATCTTCCATACCCCCCGAACAAAGGACCAACCATACAGACCATCCCAATACCGCCTAAGACATTTGTGGTTTGTCCCCAGTTCCCAGTTACAACACTGTAGGCAATACCAACGCAACTGACGACAACACCGAGAGCAAACGAAACCCAATACATTCGTGACATTGTTCGTCTCCTTTCGAACTCGCAAGGAGTATTGTCCGACATACCTATCGTTATATTGTAATAGTACACTATGACAATAAAGGTGTAAAGATTTCCAAAAATAAAAACTACCCAGATATTGAGATTTTGAGAAAAGTATCGAGTTGCCCCGTCCTCCCAATGAATGTCTATGTACGCCATTCTTGCAATCCTATCTGAGCAGAGCCTGAAATACCGGACTCGAGCGCACCGGGTTGAAGTCCTTTTCCGTGCGTGCAGCAATCTTCGTAATCGTACTCAGTGCTTCGGCCTCCTTTAGGTATTCCACAACATGCTGTACGTCGCCGCGTCGGCCGTAAATACTTGCTATGCCATAGTAGGCCCAGGCTTTCCACCACTTTCCGCTCCCAAGGGGTATGGCGGTTTGATAAGTCGCAATCGCTTGATCGTAGTACCCGTAAAGCTCTAGTCCCAGCGCCTTATTGAACAGACCGTACCCATAGTTCGGCTGCATCTTCAGGGCTTCATCGATGAGGCTCATCCCTGAGTTGTAATGCCCAGCGTAACACAGTGCGATTCCCTTGATGGTGTAGGCTTTATAGTTTCCTGGATCCTCTACGATTGCCTTCGTCTCATCGTCGATGGCAATCTGATAATCGTGTTTTCCAAATGCTGCGGCCCCGGCCTGATAGAATCGCGCTCCTGCAATCGGGTCGGGAGTCGCAAGAGACGATGCGAGCAGTGAAGCAAACTGCTGTAAGGTTGTGGAATCGAGGACCGTCAATCTGTCGAGCGTAAGCGAACCTTGGGAGAGATTTGCGTATCCCTGATGTTGCGTAGTGGCCAACAGAAAACCGCGATGCTGAAGAATCTGCACGGTAGCAGATGTGTAACCACCATCCGGATAGCAAAAGTATTTGATTGAATGACCGGTTACTCCCTGAAGAAAAGTTACACCGTCATCAATCTCCTGCTGCTGGGCCGAGACGGAAAGCTTCGAAAGGTCATAATGATGCCCCGTGTGATCCTCGACGTCCACCAGACTAGACTTGGTGAACGCTTTGAGTTCGGACAGGGTCAGTGTCGGGAATGTCTTGTTGTTGTCAGCAGGATTGGTGTGAGTGAACCCACTGACAATGAAAAATGTTGCCTGGTAGTTGTATTTCTCCAACAAGGGCAGCACTTTTGTGTACATACTCTCGTACCCATCGTCAAATGTCAGTACGATAGGTCGGGACGGAAGTTTGTAGCCGTAATAAAACGCGGCATACAGTTGGCCTAAATTGATGGGATGGAATTGGTTGTACTTGAGCCAGGCAAACTCCTGTTCCAATTGTCCAGGCTTCAGGGTCGCAATATCGTCTGGTACGTAATCAGCATCATGGTACTCGAGAATCGGAACCGATATGGTGTAATTTGGGGCTTTGGTTTTTAAGACTTGATATGGCGTTGGGTCAGAAATCCACGTTGCATTCCCTCCAGTCCCCTTCGCCAGGCCAACGGACTGAACCGTTTTGGCTGGGACGGCGCTTTTTGACGTTCCAACTTGCGAAGACTGATTACATCCTGCCAGGATCAGCATGGTCGATGCCACAAGTATCATTTTGAGCCCTTGATTCATCGCCCACATCTCCTCTGAATGGAAGTGATGTATCTGGATATAATTGCATATCAGAATCTTATCGCGGATTGTGGGTCTCATCAACGGCACCGTAGCGGTATGCGGTCGACAAAGTGTCACAGAGTTGTTACAGAACCTCCACACTTACTCAATACGTTTTTCAGGAGCCCTTAATGTTTTTAGGCTAGGCTTGACAATAGGCGAACGGCGTGATGGCGTCGTTCAGAATCTGAATGGAGGGATACCAATGCTTTTGGTATACTTCGTCGTTGTCTCACTGCTCTTTATGGTGCTAAAGGCATTTTCACGATCCGTTCGTGACTCAGACTGACGCGGGAAACCAACATATGTAAGACGTACGAGTCTCCTCTGAGGAGGCTCGTATTTTTATACTTTAATCTAACCATTGCTTTAACAGGTCAGCCATTAACTGAAGCAGATAGTGAATCGATCGAAAGCACATCGGTCAATCGTTCCCCGGTTCAACGGGCTCATTTCTCCAAGTTCATTTTATAGGTATATTTATCCATATGATTGTTCTTTAATAAAGCTCTAACTTTTAACATGTAAAATACATGCATGCTAAACTATCGCCCGGTCTTCACCCCTCGCCGAAGACCATTGACATAGAACCGAGTGATTTTCACTCGGTTTTTTTATGTCCACAAAAAATCTCCAAATGCTAGATCCATTCTAAAAATTCAAGACGGTTCCCAAATGGGTCATGCAGATAAAAGCGTTTAACCCCTTCATCTGTCCGCGCGTCGTCTTCCATGACATTCACTCGCTGTTCAAGCACGTAGTCGCGCAAGGCATCGATGTTCTGTACATGAAATGCGGGATGACGGATTGCTCTATGCTCTGCACCTCCACAAAGTTGCAGAATCCATGAGGCAACAAAGTCGATTGGGAACTTGGTCCAATAGGGTCATTCTACAGTATGTCAATCGATGTACGATATCTACAGGCATAAATGTGGAGAGGTGTATGACTTGGAACAACGGATCTCATTTGGTAAGCAGCAACAAGGCCAAAGTTACATACAGCGAACGGGTGTCTACGCTGTCATTCTCAGGTTCCAAGGAGGCCAAGTGGCTGTGATAAAAAACGAGAGAGGACTTTACTTTTTACCGGGAGGGGGTCTTGAGCCCGGTGAGGACCATACGACCTGTCTCGAACGTGAGTTGAGGGAAGAAACTGGGTACCAGATTCATATCGGACGGTACATCGGTCAAGCAGAGCAGTACCACATGTCTCTCCTCTGCCAGCCAATCCTCGGCATTGGACACTTCTATTTTGCGAAGATGCAAGACAAACTCCACGATCCAAGTGAACCAGGTGAGTTGGTGTGGTTGGACACTCGTCAGGCCAGCCAATCCTTGTTCCTTGAAAGCCAAGCTTGGGCTGTCTGCACTGCACTCAGGATGTCGCATTGAGGATGCAATGAAAATGCCCATAAACCGCCTTCGCTTTGGTCTAAAGGCTGTCCACACAGCATAGGAGATAGGTAGACACTAGACTAAGCGAGGTGGTCTGCCATTACCATAAAGCTTTCTATGAAACAGTCGGCAATTGTGGAAAGTCAAGTGCGAGCCATTGCCCGTTATCACGCACACCGCATTCAACCTTGCCTGGATTTCTATGAATCCCATGGTGTAATTAGAGGTAGAGGGACATTGTTTCGGCAGGAGTTCGAGCACAACCTTCGGGTGAAGGAACAGCTGAGCGAGATCGTCCGCGACGTCATAGACCCCACAGACGACCACTTGCAAACTATCATCCTCGAGTCTAAGGATCTCCTTGACGAGTTCACGGTCCTGTGGCGTTCAGAAGTATCTCGCCAACTTCAGTTTACGTGGAGGTTCGATCTCAAATATGCCTATCGCATCTGGACAAATCTAGCCGAATTATTAGACTCAGATGAGGATGTTGTTACTCTCGTTGACAAAGCCGAGCTGCTCGCAGCCTTGCGACGGGCAAATGACCCAAAATTGTGGGCCCGTTGCAGTCACATAGAATTCCCAAACGTATTTGCAGATACATCGCTCGTAGAACGTTCCTTCATTGGTGCAGAGGGGTGCCTCATTCAGAATGTCAGTGTCGGTACGCATCACATTCCACGTATTCACAATGAAACGGTAGATTATCTTATCAAGCGGCTGGGGACAGTCATTGAGACCGAGATGGCAACCCTTCAGGGTGATCCGATTGACGTATACGAGATGGGATTCTTGGCGGGGATAGAACGGTCCAGGAATGAAGCACTTGCGTTGCTAGCACCCGTCAAGACCCTAAGGGATGTCGTGAAGGATCGAGCTCGTAGCCCGGTTTTAACACTTAATACGGAAGTTCCTTGAAACGAGTTATCAGGTCAGCTAGGCTAATAAGCATCTAAGTTGTCTAAGTATCTAAATGGTTCCGTGTAAAAGCGCGACAGTTCATTTCTCTGTTGCGCTTTATACGTCCTTTTTTGTCTAATCCCGCTACGAATCGATCAGCGCCATAGAAGCGCTAACGACAATCAATGCCGCTCCAAGCCAAAAGGATATCCCGACTACTTCTCCGAGAATTAGCCACCCTAGAAATGTCCCGATGAGCGGCTGAAAGAAAAAGAACAATCCTCCCGATGATGCATCAAGCATCTGCAATCCCTTATTCCACAGGAAAAACGCACCCGCTGTTGAAATAACCCCCAAATACAGAACCCCACCCCACATGCTCGGTTGAAGCCATATTGTTAGTGGCGTATGGATGAACTGCGGAACAGCAATTGGCGATATACATACGGTCGCAATTGCAATCGCGTACATTGTTACCGTCAACTGCGAATAGTTTTGCGGAATGCGTTTCACGAGCACAGACATGAATGCCCATGTCAATGCCGCAATGACCAAGATTATCCCGCCAAGCACGTATGAATGGCTAAACCCTCCAATTCCCACAATCATGAAAACGCCAATCGTGGCTAGCCCAACCGACAATGCTCTACGAACTGTTATCTTTTCACCTGCAAGCATCCAAGCGAACACTACCATAAAGGCAGGCGTTGCTGATGTGATCATTGCTCCCATTTGCGCTGTTGAAAGTTTCGTGCCTAGGAACTGCGTCCATATGGATATCGCATACCCAACCATTCCTACCGCAGCTACCCAGGGAACATGCCGCCAACTTATCTTCCAGGATTGTTTGGTAACAACCACGGAAACGGCAAGTGCTATGAGGCCAACGACATACCGGAGCCAGACAAGTTCCATGGGCTGAACCGTTGTCAGGATTATCTTGCTGACCACATACATGCCGCCCCAGATACCCGCGGCAATTGCCATGTACAGGCCACCTGCATAGCGTGGATTCATCTTATCCCTCCGTCACGGGACGTTGATCTGGCAATTCAGGCGAATTTATCCGTTGGCACATGGCGTTGTCTGATGATATACAAGCTCGTGTAGATGACTAAAAAAGAACACAACAAGACCAAAATAGAGCCCAGGATCATATACAAGACCTGCTTTGGCAGGAAGTGGTCCATCGCATATCCAATCGCGAAAGGAAATACCGCCCCTCCCACTCCAGCAAAAGCCGTCACGGAACTGGTGACCGTGCGTTCCATCCCAGGAAACGTGTGGTTTGCATAGACCATCGTTATGGAATACACCGCTGACAATGACAAGCCCAGTCCAAATATCGCCAGGTAAGACAGCCACGCTGTATTTGACAGGATAAGTCCTAGAAAAAAAACGCTTCCCAACACGATACTGCCAAGCAAATAGCGCTCGTAGCTGATGCGCCGGACAATCCACCCAATCGCAAGCCGACCTAAAACCATAGAGCCCCAAAAAACAGCTGAACTGAGGGACGCCAGGTATGGTTGGGTCTTTAGGTACACATTAAAAATGCTCGGAAGGAAACTGTTGAGGCTCCCCTCTACACCCACGTAGATTAAGATCATCAAAAGAAACAGCAAAAGTACACCGTACTTCAAAAGCATACTCTTAAAAATGGGAGGAGCAGCAGTCCGCGCATCCCTTGGTCCACCATCCGATGAAGTATGTTCTGGCTGCAAAGCATATGACACAGCTTGCCAAAATGCAGTCAGCACGAAAGCGATCATTGCGATCAACAAGGATGCCAACCGCCACACGTGGAGTGCGATGAAGAGACTCGCAAGAGTCGGAAGAGCCAGGGCCCCGACGCCGAAGGCCACTTCCAACCGACTCATGAATATTGCTCTTCTCCCTTCGAATTGTTCCATGATGTATGAAGCAACAGCCGTTTCCAACGAGGCAGCGCCCATGCCGTTTATAACGATGAGGACTCCGAGCAGCGGAAAGGAAGGTAAGCATAACAGTCCAATTTGTGCAATCGCAACCGCGAGTGCTGCCCCGGACAGGACAAATTGGTATCGAAACCGCCTCATACAGGATGCCGTAATTGGCACGCCTATGATAAATCCAACTGACCCAAGAAGAGCCAGAATGCCGCCCGATGTATAGTTAGTGTGATAATGTACCAACAATTCCGGCATAATTGCCCCTAACAGGACACTGCTCGTGCCACCTAGAAAGTACATGCCGTATGAAGCCCAAAGAAAACGACTCAAGTTGCAATTCCTCCATCTGGCCCATCCGCAAGAAATTCATTCTCGCCGCTCGGGTAAAAAGCCTGTACGCGTAACCATTAAACGCGCAGTTTCGCTAAAAACCACTCTGTTGCGCGTTGACGTAAGTCAACAAGCTCTGCAGCCTCTCGTTCGTTATCTCCAATCAGTCGATGGCGCACGTGCGGGTATGTAGTTTCAACGTGATCCACTGGAGACAACTGTGTAAGCGCCTGTGAAAACGGCCGCATCCAAGACCAGTCCGCCTGGTCGTCAACCAGCCCATGCATAATGTGAGTCGACGTTCCAGTGAATTTTTGTATATGGTTGTGCAGATTCACTGCGTTCCGCTTCTGTAGTACATCCTCCGATAACCAATCATAATCTGGATAAAAGTGTAGAAGGTAGTCCAAGTGTGGAACCCCACCCACGGAAACACAGGCTTTTACTTCTTGGTTATCTAGACCACCCCAGAGACTGATTAGTCCGCCAATTGAAAAACCAAATAACCCAACTGATGGATGACCCAACGTTTGAATTAGACGGGTCAGCTCTTGGCGTGATTCGTTGACCACAGGCCAAAATAGGTCATTAAAGATGTCCTTATTGCGTCTCTCTACAATCGACTCTCTTCCTTCACGCAGCACGGGAAGACGCCAGTAAATTCGGGACAGTCCATCGTTTGAATCATCCGGCCAGCCTGCGCGCAGCGTTTCAGCTGTGGTGCTCATGCCATGAATGACGATGATCAGAGGTGAGTTTCCTTTCAAAGCTTCCTCTGACGCTACGACTGGAATCCCGTTAATTTCATGAATGTCCATGGTATCCCCCATCTCCAAGTTGATTGACGGAAAGCTGCGTTCGTAAGCCTGATGTGACAAGCATGCCATTCTTCGTTGAAATGAATTGGTTTTTGCGGATCCTCCCGCAGTGTAACCGATAGGTCTCTGCTGTACAAGATAGAGTCCCATACTTCTCCCAACGTCGGTTTAACCCAAACGGGAGACCAGAATATCTGGTCTCCCACCTACAAGAACTAGGTTACCTTAACTCTTCTTTTGGGGCCAAACCAACCTTTTGCGCCGAGTTGCCGGTTGTGGCGGATTCTGCGCGGTGCCCTGTTGCTTTTGGAGTCGTTCACTTTTCAGTCTGTCAAACTCCGTTTGTACAAACTGCAGTACCTCTTTCAACCGGGTATAGTCCTTGGCAGGTCCCTTTGATAATGCATGCTTCTGAACCATATCGACAATTGGCTGGTTGACCAACTTCTCTATGTCATCAGGCAAGTTACTCAAGGGCCGTCACCTCCCATAGATAAAGACGCTTCAACGTTTATAGGACGTCGAGCTTTGCAACGAGGGCCAGCAGCACCTGAAGCAGAAGCTGGATACTCACCGATGCCTCGGCATCGGTCATTGTGACCTCAATTCCCCGAGAGTTTTCAATGTAGGTCTTCTGCCGAATGAGCTGCTTCGTAC
The DNA here is from genome assembly GCF_001399675.1 of Paenalicyclobacillus ferrooxydans. Taxonomy (GTDB): domain Bacteria; phylum Bacillota; class Bacilli; order Alicyclobacillales; family Alicyclobacillaceae; genus Alicyclobacillus_B; species Alicyclobacillus_B ferrooxydans. The sequence continues at coordinate 123,811 of NZ_LJCO01000079.1, read as the reverse complement.
TAATTCGTTGCAATAGATCCTGTTGAATCTTCTGAGCCTGACTCCCATCTGCGATGGATACGCTCAGAACAAGCGCAATTGCCAACTGGATAGCCACTTGTAGGTTGACGGCAGCCTGGATATCCGTGGTGGTAACGGTCACATCGCAGGAATCTTTGATGATCACGTGATCGTCGGAAGCTTGCTCCGTGAAGATAGTCTCCTCGGCGCCTTGCTCGACACCAGAGCCCCGCCCGCAGCCTACATTAGAATTGGGATCCAAGGCATTAAAAGTAGTTCTCTCCAAGCTGATCACTCCCAAAATGGATGTTTTTGATTTGGAATTATCGTATTCTGTTGGTTGATTCATGAGTGTGGACAAACTATCTGTTCAAAAGCACAATTTACCTTCCGGTTGTTGCTCAATGATTGGGCTTGGACTCCCTGCGAATGGTCCTTTGGGAATGTTGCAAGAATCGTTCAGTTTCCACTTGCAGATTCTCAAGGACAGTACGGATTTGTTGCTTTTGCTCAGGTGTCAGCGGCCTCTTTGAACTTGGCGTGAATCCATTACGCTCGAGAACATCCCCTAGCAACAGTTCTCCCAACTTGTTTGCGAGTTGATCTGACTCGTTCACGGCAGTTTTCTCCTTTACGTGAGGTTAGGCCTGACGCACAAACGCAAGGTACGGTGCGTGACGACGTTTGTGAGAATCATGACTGTCGTGGCACGGCTCGTTATCAGACTCAACTACCAAAACAAGGGTGTAGCGGTTTCCATCGGTTCCAACTACGGTGAGACCAGGCTCGTATTGTTCAGCAGAGAATACGAATGCGCTGTGAATCATCTCTTTCTCCCCCTTCGGAACGGTAGGAGGAGTCAGTGGCTGCGCTTGACCAAAAAATTGAACATTTTTAAACGCGAAGAGGTCGTTGCCTGCCACGACATTGTGTTGAGCGACAATATCACGGCCAGCACCAACATCCAGGTTCGCAGAAACGATGTTTCCAGCCTCCATGTTGTTTCCAGCTGAGATATCATTTCCTGCAGTCACGTTATTGCCGGCCCCAATGTCCACTACAGCCGATACCTTGTTCCCAGCTACTTCATTCTCGCTGGCGATGACACTCCCAGTCACGACGAGATCTCCATTGATTGTTGGCATACTCATCTCTCCTCACCGAAAATATGGTTGCCATAAATCAAATGCCTCGTCCACCTCATCAGAACCGGACAAGCGTATATTTTTGAGAGGATAAGCAGCGGAAATGACGACCCTGATGAGACATGAAAAAGCGTCCACGAGAAGGACGCATCAAGAGGTTGTGTTGGTGTTGACATAGTCGTGGCTGACTCGCACAGGGCAGCGTTTTGGGTCTGCATGAAGTTGAGGAGGATGCTAAGCGGAGAGCAGTGTCATGAACTCGACACAGCCCGTTCTAGACAATCGACACGATATTCACGAAGAGGAAGTTTCTTACTTAGTCGTTTAACCCCTGTCCGTTGAGGATTTTTGTCGCGAATTTCTCAATCCTCGCTGTACGGGTTTTGGACTGCTTTGGTTGAGAGAAATGGAGGATGTATGCTCTTTGACGGCCTGGCGTCAATGCTTCAAAAGCAGTCCGCAAAGATGGCATCTCATCGAATTTGTTCTTCAGTTCTTCTGGCATCTCATATTCATCCGTCTTCTTCCGGCTCACTTCCAAACCTGCCTTTTCGACTTCAACGGCTTCAAAAATATAGTCCTTGAGAACTGTTTCCAATTCAACGATTTGCTGAAGATTGGTGAATCGAATCTGGCGGCCCGCCTGCACATTCTCCGTTTGGCGGATTAGAATTCCGTGAGCATCTTGTAACAAGGCCCCTTTATGAAACAGAAGTGCACAGTATTCTTTAAATCCATGAATTAAAACAATATTTTTGTTGTTGAACGTATAACAAGGGTGCATCCATTTGAACTCTTCGGTCAGATCACATTCAAGAACGACGTTTCTCAATTTCTCATATTCTTCTTTCCATTTGGTCGATTCACTGATGAATTCATCGACCTTGGGATTTAGTCTATGATTTGTCACCGGAAAACCCCTCAGTTCATAGTAACCACCGCGATGTGTATCGTACATGTGATATGGATTCGCTAAGCAACAATGTACCACATGTAACTTGCGATTTTAAACGAAGGAATCCGTGCAAGAGTCTCCCCCTTTCGTGTACACCAGCCCTCCCGGGACAGACGACTTTTGAGAAGGTTGAGAGTTGACACTTCTGAATTGTCACCTTATCATGAATCTATACTAAGTCTAATTCTATCATGAATAAAAACGAGGTGATTGTGGATAATTCGCATCTTCTGATTGACATCAAATACGTCAATCATTGCTACTATTTAAATAGGCAGACCTGAAAGGGGAAAACATATGGATACCAAAGACAATGCAAGTGCTGGAAAATGCCCAGTCATGCACGGAAGTGCTACGACCCATCAATCTCGTGGTCCTTCAAACAGAGAATGGTGGCCAAACCAACTGAATCTCAGTATTTTGCGCCAGCATGACAGAAAATCGAACCCACTGGGTGACGACTTCGATTATTCGGCGGAGTTTCAGAAACTGGATTACTCAGCCCTCAAACAAGACCTGCGCGACCTCCTGACGAACAGTCAGGACTGGTGGCCGGCTGACTATGGAAATTACGGCCCATTGTTTATTCGCATGGCTTGGCACTCCGCAGGAACCTATCGAATTGGAGACGGTCGCGGCGGTGCGGGAAATGGAACACAACGCTTTGCACCACTCAACAGTTGGCCTGACAACGTCAACCTCGATAAGGCTCGGCGACTTTTGTGGCCGGTTAAGAAAAAGTATGGCAATAAGATTTCCTGGGCCGACTTGATGATTCTCGCAGGAAACGTGGCGATTGAATCGATGGGCGGCAAGACGATTGGGTTTGCCGGGGGGCGGCAAGACGTATGGCACACGGAAGAAGACATTTACTGGGGAACCGAAACACAGTGGCTCGGTGATAAACGTTACAGCGGTGATCGCGATCTTGAGAATCCTCTCGCTGCCGTTCAGATGGGTCTCATCTATGTGAACCCCGAAGGACCGAATGGAAAGCCGGATCCGCTCGCAAGTGCTCGTGATATCCGCGAAACGTTTGCACGTATGGCCATGAACGATGAAGAAACCGTCGCCCTCATTGCCGGCGGCCACACCTTTGGTAAGGCACATGGTGCGGGAGACCCAACACTCGTAGGTCGAGAGCCGGAAGCTGCACCGGTGGAAGCAATGGGACTAGGTTGGCATAGTACGCACGGAAAGGGCAAAGGCCGCGACACGATTGGCGGTGGTCCGGAAGGTGCATGGACTGCCAACCCGACGAAGTGGGACAACGGTTATTTCCGTCTGCTGTTTAAATACAATTGGAAGCTGACCAAGAGCCCTGCAGGTGCCTATCAGTGGACTGCTGAGAACTTTGACGAAGAAGATCTAGCACCCGACGTGGAAGATGCATCCCTTCGTGTTCCACCCATGATGATGACTACTGACATTGCCCTCATCGAGGACCCAGAATACGCGGAAATTTCGCGACGTTTCTATGACCATCCAGATGAGTTTGCGGATGCATTCGCTCGTGCTTGGTTCAAACTTACACATCGTGACATGGGCCCTCGTGCTCGATATCTTGGCCCAGAGGTTCCCGAATCAGAATTTAACTGGCAAGATCCTGTTCCATCTGTCAACTATGATCTGAGAGATGCTGAAGTTGCTGCCCTCAAAGATAAGATCCTAAATTCAGGTCTTACGGTCAGCGAGCTTGTAACCACAGCCTGGGCATCTGCGAGTACCTTCCGTGGGTCGGATATGCGCGGTGGCGCGAATGGTGCCCGAATCCGACTTGCTCCGCAAAGGGATTGGGAAGTAAACCAACCGGAACAACTGGCAAAAGTACTTGCGGTACTCGAAGACATTCAAGCTGGCCTCGATAAAAAAGTGAGCATCGCTGATTTGATTGTCCTCGGTGGCAGTGCTGCCGTTGAAAGGGCTGCCCGAGATGCTGGCTTCGACGTAACCGTTCCGTTCGCTCCAGGCCGTGGTGATGCGACACAAGAACAGACGGACACAGTAAGTTTTGCAGTGTTAGAGCCGATGGCTGATGGTTTTCGCAACTATCAAAAGAAGCAATACAGCATCAGTGCAGCAGAGCTCTTGGTTGATAAAGCTCAACTGCTCAACCTGACTGCACCGGAAATGACAGTTCTTGTTGGTGGTATGCGTGTTCTAGGGACGAACTACGGAGGAACAAAACACGGTGTATTTACAGACCGGGTTGGCGTACTTACCAATGACTTTTTCGTAAACTTACTAGACATGGGTGTTCAGTGGAAACCCGCCGACGGCGGTGTATTCGAAGGGCGTGATCGTCAGACAGGCGAGCTGGTGCGGACTGCAACCATCGTTGACTTGGTCTTCGGGTCAAACGCCGAGCTCCGTGCCCTTGCGGAGGTGTATGCTCAAGACGACAATGCAGAGAGATTCGTCCATGACTTCATCGCTGCATGGGTGAAGGTCATGAACGCGGATCGTTTTGACCTGGGAACACGAGTCTCCGAGAACTCGGACTTGGTGCTGATCTAAAGCCCCTCAGTTCAGGGACGCTTTCGAGGATCTGTGATAGGTTAAAATTCACACGAAGGGGGCATCCAGAATGGATGCCCCCTTCGCCAATCCTCACCATGCGCTGACTCTAATGTCCACTCGATACCGTCCAATCGCCAGCAAACAATCCATTTACCGTAATCCCCTGCTTCCCGTGTGTGACCGTCAACGTCTGACCGCTGACAGTCCACGTGAGACCCCCTCCTTGACCGTTAGTGTAGGCAGTCCACGATGCCCCGCCGTCTAAGGTCACGAGCACGTATAGCAATTGCTGTGTAGGACTCGATTGGTTTATATTCTCACCATAAATAGGGATGAATCCCACCGTCGGTGAAAAGAAGATTGGGTAACTGCTTGCACGATAGAAATTTGCAAAGGGACTTGGAATAGGCAGTTTTTGTTCCTGCCAACTCACCCCGCCGTCATGCGTGACGAACAAATCCGGTGTAACTGCGTATGCAGGTGAGTTATTCAGCAGATATCCCGTTTTTGTATTCACAAACGATAGTCCTAGTACATCACTGTAATGACCCGTAGACGTTTTCGTCCATGTCTTACCACCATCGGTGGTTTTGGAAAACTGGTACACGAAGTTGTTTGCGCCGCCGCCTAGATTGGTGACTTGAAAACCAATCGTCGGCGTTAGATACATTTGATGTGAAGCGCCCGAGTTCTTGAATATTTGCTGAAACTGTGACTGCGGATTTACAGGGTTGCCCGAATTCACAGCCACAGTAAGAGCGCTCACGGGGTTCCCGCTTTGCTCAAGTTGATATACCTGATTTCCTTCCTGCCAAGCCATGGTGGTATTCCATACGGATGAATTCGACGTGCCGTTGATGATGATTGTTCCTTTGTTATTCGGCGCCGGCAACATATTTGTGTGCAAATATGACACTACATTCTTTGCCATTTTACCCCCGATGTTACTGTCACCAAAACCCAGCAGATTGATAGTCCAGTTTCCTTCGTGCCATTGATAACGATACTGTCCGGCCCCCCCACTGAAATTGGCTTGAATTCCTGTTCCTAGGTCAACCGGCGGACCAGACGGGTACACCTGACCAAAACTTCCTTGCAGCTTTGCAACCACAGCCCCTGCTGCTTGAACCGTTTGATAGGTCTCGACCTTGATCCCATTTGTGACGGTTGTTGCCGTTGGTTGCGTGTGGTCCTTTGGTTGAATGCTGTTTCCTTTGGCTTGGTTTGAAGCAGTTGTATCGCCCGAGGAGGGCGTCAACCCGGATTGCTGTCTGTGCATCTCAATGCTGATACCCGCGGCCACGACAGCAACTGCGGCAATTGCTGCTGCAGCGCCAGACAGCACACCCAGTCTGCGCTTTCTCTTTGGTTTAGATAACGCCATTTCCTTACGTAAATTTTGCAGGATGTCATTTTTGTCCTCGGCACTCAGTTTTACTTCGTTGAGCGCTGAGAATTGCTGACCTGTCTCCTTGTCGATATTCACCGTTCTCACCTTCTTTCCGACTTAATGATGCTGGTTTATCGCCGAGCGACTGGCGTAAATCTTGGATAGCCCGATGAAACGTTGTCTTTACCTTTGCTTGGGACCAGCCCAAGATCTCCGCTGTTTCCTGCACAGAAAAATCTTGAATACCGCGCAGTGTAAAGACCTGTCGTTTATCATTTGAGAGCTGTGAAACAACTTCCTCAAGCTCAAGCATTGTTTCAAGCCGCACGGAAACGTCGCTCATATCGGGCTTGTGTTGCTCCAAGAACGCATGCTCAATCCGTTTCTTTCTCAGCAAGTCGTAAATGTAGTTTCGAGCAATCTGGAATAGCCACGTTCTTGGGTTCGCATCTCTTCGGAATCCAGCCCACGAACGGATCGCACGAAGGAAAACCTCTTGCACGATATCTTTCGCGTCCGCCGACTTTGGTGCAGCGTATCGCGCGTATCGGTAGATTTCATCTGCATAAAGCTCGAACAGCTGCTCAATTGCTTCGTTTGTCGAAGCCATCTTTCAATGCTCACCTCACTTCATTGCCCGGGCATATCGCGGATACTTTATCGGGAAAGCACATGGGTAGACGAACGGTCTACGAAAAGGTTACAGGACAGAGCGCAAACCTTGTCTCATCATGCGGCCGCATCCAAGGAAAGCTGCCCCCCATATCTTACACATGGTATGTCCCATAGTTTCCCAGACAATTTTGCGGCTGGGTGGTACATAAAATGCCTTTACAATGAAGATATTCAGTGGTATATTCTGCCCGGGGTGAAGCAAATGGATAATCAAGAACTGTCAGCTGCCGAAAAGGTCATTGCAGCTTCACAGCCAACAACGGACGAACTTGCAGCCGAAGTGAACGACCTTCTCCCTACCATGGCCGCAAAGTTGCTCGACTTCATCAGGGAGGTGCCTGGCAGCGAGATTACGTTGGCGCAAGGCTTTTTACTGCGTCATCTCCAAGTCCATGGCCCCTGTACAGCATCGAACATCGGGTTAATGTTGGGGATCACGTCGGGATCCGTCACGAGCTTAACAAAGCGTCTCATGACAAAAGGCCTATTGCAGCGCACGAAGGACCCGGAGGACGGACGCGTTCATTGGTTTTCCTTGACGCGGGCCGGAGAAGCTGCAGCGCAGCAGGTTGCGTTGCACCGCCAAAAAGAATGGAAACGCCTCGTCGAAAAACTCGGGGTGTCTCGGACGCTTGAGGCGATGCAACTAATGAAAGACACCATTCAGATTTTGAATGACATGACGTAGAGAACCGCTCACCGTGCTTCAAAGACACACGGATCGAAGGTGGGCACGACAGTCTACGAATTCATCATTACGCGGTTTTATCTTCATAGTAAAGATAGCACCGTGACAAAAGGAGAGTCCGGCTTTGTTACGCAGGTATGCAGAGATCGTCAATAAGCTCAAGTGGCTGATCATCATTGTGTGGATTGTAGCAGTTGCCGCCGTCTTGCTGTTCCTGCCAAAGTTGCAGGATGTGGTCTCTCACCAAAGCCAGACTTATCTTCCAAACAACGCCGAGAGCGTGGTTGCTGGAAATCTGGCGAACGAGATCGACCCGAAACACCAAGCGCAAAGTACAGTTGTTGTGGCCATCAACAATGCAAGTGGATTGACCCAGGCAGACAAACAGTATTTAACAAATAAGATGAATGCACTAAACAACAACCGTTCGAACCATCACGTTACATATATCGAGGACGCAGCGAACTCATCGAAGAGTGTCAGCAGCAAGTTTATCAGTAAGGATAACACGACAGAAATAGCCATCGTCGGGCTGTCGCAGGGCGTTACAGATCCGAACATGAAGAACACGTTGCAGGCTTTGTACGGGTCGTTCAGTAACACCCCTACAGGCGCCAAAGTCTACTTCACGGGTGACGTACCGATTCAGGAGGACGAAATCCTCGTTAGCCAGCAAGCAACCCAAAAGACTGCAGTGGTGACGGTCGTTCTCGTACTCGCAATCCTGCTGGTTGTATTTCGGTCCATCCTGGCACCACTTTTAACTCTGATTGCCATTGGCCTCTCCTACCTCGTATCTTCAGGCGTCGTCGCATGGGCGGCAGAGCACGGTCTCCCTGTTTCCACATTCACGCAGACCTTTCTCATTGCCATTTTAATGGGTGCCGGCACCGACTACACGATGATTATGATGAACCGATTCCAAGAGGAGCTCACCCGCTCGCATGACCGGCAGGAGGCCCTGACGAAGGCACTCCAGGGTGTCTCAAAAACAGTGATGTTCAGTTCTCTGACTGTCCTTGTTTCCTTCGCAGTGCTCTACTTCGCCAAATTTGGATTGTATCGATCCGCGGTGGGTGTCTCCATTGGTATCTTGATCACGCTCATCACGTGCCTAACACTCGTTCCTGCCTTGATGAGCCTGCTTGGTCGTGCCCTGTATTGGCCGCGTCATCCAAAACCGGGGTCAGAACACCGCCCGTCACGAATCTGGGGATGGACTGGTACCATATCCACGAAACATCCGTGGATCACGTTGTTGATACTCGCCGTCATTCTCACTCCGATCGGGCTTTTGTTCAGCAACGACAGAACTTTCAACCCCATGATTGACATCCCGAATTCTGCTTCCGTGAGTGGATTTAACGTGGTTGCCAAAGCGTTCGGTGAAGGTCAGGCAATGCCGACTACCGTGGTTGTGCAGACAGATGTAAACCTCCGGACACCGGATGGCATGGCAACAATTAGCCAGATCTCCAAGACGCTTGCCGCTGTTAAAGGCGTCAAAGAGGTGGACAGCGCCACGCAGCCGGTTGGAAAGGTTGTCCAGGGCTTTCAGTTGGCTTATCAGAATGATCAGGCCTCATCCGGGCTGAAACAAGTAGCCAGTGGACTATCCACTCTCTCCTCGAGCCTTGGGGGCGGTACGGGGAAAGGCGGGACTTCTCAGGTCAGCAAACTGCAGAACGGATCTGCTCAAGTCACATCCGGAATCACTGGTATCGCCAATGGGGCTTCACAACTCGCCACGAACAGCAATCAACTGGTTTCCGGGGCCAAGGGCCTGTCTCAGGGCATCTCCAAAGTGGGCTCAGGGGTGTCTTCCCTGTCTTCAGGGGTGTCAAAAGTGGCCGCATCGGATCAACAAGTCGCAGGCGTTGCAAGCACGCTGGCGAACGCCATCGCAGCGTGGGCAAAGCAAAACCCATCCGCGGCACAGTCACCCTCGTGGCAACAGATCGAGCAACTCGCTGTAGCCGTAAGTCAGGGTACGAGCAAGACTGCACAAGCCACAGCTCAATTGGCGGCAGGTGCCAAACAAACAGCAGCCGCCATGCCTAGCTTACAGGGCGGTGCGAGCAAACTGGCTGGCGGTGCACAGCAGTTCTCGCAGGGTGCAAGCCAGTTGGCATCGGGCGCAAATCGGTTAGCCCCAGGCAGCCAGCAAGTCACAAACGGGATCGCAGCGCTGAATGCCGCAATGGGCACTGAGGTATCTGGTCTTAGCAAGGCATCTTCCGGGGCTTCAAAACTGGAGACCGGTGTCACCAAGGTGCAGAGCTTTTTGCATCAATCCAGACTGGCGAGCGACCCTGGTTTCTACATTCCACAAAGTACGCTCAACAACAACAGCGGTCTGAAACAGGCGATGGATTCGTACATCTCGCCAAACGGTCACATCGCAAAGTTCAACGTCATTTTGAACTCGAATCCGTACTCAATGACGGCGATTAACACCATGACCCCATTGCAGCAAGCTGCGCAGACCGCACTTGCCTCGAGCCCCATTGGGCATGGCACTGTTTATATCGGCGGTACAACGGGTATTCAGTCCAACATGAACCAACTGTCCAGTCAAGACTTTGTTCGAACGATGGCCATCGTGTTCATTGCTATCTTCATCCTGCTCGCGTTGATGCTACGCTCCATTCTGACACCTTTGTTCACGCTCATCTCGCTCGCTGCAACCTATTTCGTCACGATGGGCATTGTTCAAAACGTGGCGGTTCACCTGTTGCATCACGCAGGCGTGGCGTGGGCTGTGCCCTTCTTCGCATTCTTGTTGTTAGTGGCCCTCGGCGTGGATTACAGTATCTTCCTAACATCGCGGTTTGATGAAGAATATCGTGCCGGACACGGCCCAATTACCGCCATCCGCCAGGCCATGCGCAGTATGGGTAATGTCGTCTTTTCGGCAGCATTGATTATGGCCGGTACCTTTGGCTCAATGACCATCACAAACATGTCAACACTCGTGGAGATCGGTCTGTCAATTGTCATTGGGCTGTTTCTCTATACGTTCGTGTTGCTGGCATTCTTCACACCAGCAGTGATCGGCATCATCGGCCGTGCACACGCCTGGCCGTTCATCCGCGTAACGGACGACGCGGACCACGAAGCCGCAGACAGGCTGTCACACGGAGGGGCAGGGTCTGGACGGCGAGGCGGTTCCGGGGGTACTCCTGAACCTGAAACAACATGATGGATTCAGGAAAAAAAGATCATTCTCACATGTATAAACTTCGGCTCTGCGGACATGATATGTATCGTAAGGGAGGCTGATGTGGCATGGCGGCGATGACCTCGTAAGTGAACAGTCACAATCGTCATCTGGCTACCGTTAGGAGGCTGATGTGCGATGGCGGCCAAACTTCGAAGTTAGTAGTCACTTCTGCAACATCGTAATTCCTTACCAAAAAGAGGACGGCTTCGGCCGTCTTCTTTCTTTTTGTATGTTATTTGACGTTTGTATGGGCCTTTCACCCCGCGGCATGTACCCTTACGGATCGAGATGCACGCGCATTGTATACCCACGAGTGCAACTCTGTGAGTGCCCCAATTTGGGAGGTGAAAGCCGTTGTACACCTACACTGCGTTGGGTGATTCCATAACAGCTGGGTATAGTGCGACGTCACCATGCCTCGCGTATCCTTCACGAGTCACTGAAATGTTACGTGCTCACCGAAGTCGCTCAGTTGGAGAAGTCCTGGCCGAGGCAGGGTGGACGAGCGCAGACCTGCGATCCGCGGTTTTTGCAGCCGGCTTCGGCCCACTTGTTGCCGCTGATGCCATTAGTGTGTGGGTCGGCGGAGATGACCTCGTAGATGCCGCTCTCGGGATGCTCCAAACGGGGGGAATAAGGCGGGCTGGAACGGTGATTCCAGCAACGCTCAAACACTACGGAATGAACCTCGCTGGAATGATAGCTGGGATTCGCAAGGTCAGTAAAGCGAAGCTAATCGTGTGTACACAGTATAATCCTTTTCCAAACAGTCCTATAGCCGTTGAATCCATTCAAGGGCTGAACACAGTGACAGCTGAAGTGGCGCAGAAAACAGGCTGCCTCGTCGCGCCAGTTCACGAGTGGTTTGCCGGCCGCCAAGCGGCGCTCATCGCGGGATACCGTACAGGACAAATCGAGGACGTCTTACGCGGCAGCACCGCTGTTCATCCCAATAACCGTGGTCATAACGTCATCGCGACCAACCTACTGCCCCTTGTTATGAACTAATCGGATTGGCATCGCTCGTATCTGTTCTGCCTCGGACTGGGTTATTTGCCCATCGTCCACCATGTTATCGATCACGATTTGCTGTCGCTGACGGGCAAGGCTCAGGTTCCGAAATGGATCGTAAAGCGAAGGTTCATTCGGAATGCCCGCCAGCATGGCAAGTTCACCGGCATTGCACTGCGTTGGCGTTTGTCCAAAATATGTCTCAGCCGCATTGTACAATCCGTATGCACCGTGTCCGAAATAAATCACATTTGCGTACATGGCGAGTGTATCTTCCTTGCTAAACGTGTCATAGATACCGACAGCATAAGCGAGTTGTTTCACTTTTCGAGTGATGGTCTTCTTTTTATTGAGAATCGTGTTGTCTACCAGTTGCTGCGTAATGGTCGATCCACCCTCAACATAGCCATCTTTCTCCACATCGACAATGAAGGAACGAACAATCCCGACGGGGTCAAACCCGGGATCCCAACTGAAGCGGCGGTCTTCGGTTGCAATGACGGCCTCTCTATAGGCGGCCGGAATCGCCGTGTAGGACAACGGATGAATATGATGAAGCGCCACTTTTGCCTCGACACTGGCCTGAACACGTTGCCGAATTGGAATCCAGTGATGGAATGCGTAGTTTGCCAAGAACATCAGCACCCCTGTGAGCAGAGCCAACTCGACAAGAACCTTCAGGACCCACGCAACAATTCTCCTGAAAAATCTTACCAAGATTACCTCCCCTCCCCTATCCGCTAGTGTAACAGATGTCGCCCTGTCCAGCTCTTCTTATTGCAGCACTTGTAATCGCAGTCGCTGCAACAAAAAAACAGAGCGTCACCGGTGTTATCGAACCGGACTACTCTGTTCTTCTGCAAGTCACAACTTTGAGTTCTAACGCCACTATCGATTCGGCGTTCCTGTCCGGGACTGATTCATGCTTGGCACTAACACGAACAGCAGGACAAAGACAATCAGAAACACAATCGCGTATTTGTTTAATTGGTTCAGCCCCATCACCTCCTAGGTATGCCCACGATATAGGCTATGCCCCAAGTAAGGTAATTGGTGCTTGATACACGTGTCGAGATGTTCCCATAGCGGAATTTTCTCAGCGCGTGATTGTGCCGGTGTCCAAGTGAATCTTCATGTGTGCAATGTGAACAAAACGAACGCCGGTGTCTCGACGGCGTGCTTGCAGTGCAGCCAAACCGTTGAGAATTAACCAGCGCTCTGTCATGGTTAGATTTTTCCATCTTCCTGCGTTGACCATCATCTCGTCTACACTCCTTCGATCTTCGGACAAGCTAGTTGTAATCAGCCTATGCCGTCTAGTCGAAAAGTAGACCTCAATGGTGTTCTGCAGTCGATATCATTTTATGCGAGAGCCTGATTAGGTCCCCGCGTACACCCAGTGTCCGCTTGCATCTTTCTGAATCACAGCTGTCTGTGTTTGTGCTGAGCCGCCGTCGGTCTGTGGCACGCTTAACGTGACGAGGTATCCGTTGCCTTGCGGCAGAGCACTCTTCACCGTTGCCTTAAACCAATTATTTGTATCACCACTTGATGTCATGGACTGGAATACGTAGTCCCCACCCTTTAACGACACGTGAGAAAAGAGATTGTTCACCTGTGCCTGTGTCAGGAAGTCTAAGTACGACTGCTCCAGGTCATTCAAGTCACTCTTCGATGTAGCAACAACGGAATAAGTTGTTCCGCCAATGGTTTTTGTACTCATCGGGCCGAGCAAAGATTTTCCGGTAGTAAAATCGTCAATGGCGGTTTGCGCCGAAGCTGTAACCGAGACAAACTGATCTTTCATATCCGTCGTCACAGTCGAACTTACGCTATTTGATGCACTGTTGCTCCCAGTAGTGCTGTTTGTAGACGTATTATTTGGTGTTCCACAACCAGCTAACAGTGCAACCAATCCGATTGCAGCCGCGCCAGCTACTATAGTTTTTTTCACAGTACTTCCCCCCCGGCATGATACAAGTCCACAGTCATTCTATGGTTCCGCCGAGAAGATGTCAATAAATAGGAGAAAAGAACTAAGATTCCCTTTTCTCACAGTAATCAAAATAGGCACACTAGTTTGCTCAAAGCAAAACACCGATGATCTACGTCAATCGACTAATCGATGTCAGTCAAAAATGGATTGACCTGCCGCTCGAATCCAATCGTGCTTGTCCCCATATGTCCCGGGTAGATGCGTACGTTGTCTGCGAGCGTTAATAGGCGTTTTAAAGAATGGGACAGTTCTGTGAAGCTCCCTCCAGGAAGGTCGGTTCGTCCAACTCCCTGCGCAAACAGGGTATCTCCTGTGATCGCAACCTCTTCCTCAATTAAGCAGACGCTGCCACGGGAATGCCCGGGTGTATGCCATACTGTAAAGGAAAGGTTTCCGCATGCCAGTGTATCGCCCTCTTCCAGAAAGCCGTCCGGAGCGTTTAAAGCGGGAACCTGTTTTCCGAGCCATCGTGCCGCATCGTTCGGCAAGCTCTGCCACAAATCCATATCGGCCGCATGGACATATGCCGGGACATCGTAGGCCTTGCGAATGACATCAACGCCCATTACGTGGTCGACATGGCCATGTGTAAGCCAGACCGCTTGCACCTGATATTGATGCTCGCTGACGTAATCCATCACACGTTTGACATCGAGATCGCCTGGGTCAATGACCACAGTCGGAGCACCGTTTTCATCTGTTTCAGATAATACGTAGCAGTTTGATTGAAAAGGAGAGAGTACAAACGTCTGCAGCTTCATGTGCGTCCTCCTTTGACATGATGGTAGAACCTCTATCTCAAAGCCCTTAGAACTTCCGTTCACTATCCAGCAATATAGTCACGGGTCCGTCGTTCACAAGGTGAACATCCATCATCGCGCCAAACGTGCCTGTAGCCACTTCAATACCTAGTTCTCGAAGTGTCTGATTAAACGCTTCGTACAGAGGCTCAGCTTCACCAGGAGGCGCGGCCTCCATGTAATTGGGCCGCCGTCCTTTTCGTACATCGCCATAGAGCGTAAACTGGGACACGGATAAAACGGCTCCGCCAACGGTCAACAGATCGTAGTTCATCTTACCTTCCGCATCCTCGAAAATACGCAGATGAGCAACTTTGTCGGCGAGATAGCGAGCATCGTCGACCCCGTCACCCGCCTTGACACCCACCAGTATGACAAGCCCTTTCTCAATCTGTCCTACTGCTTGTCCCGCAACGACAACTGAAGCGGGGCCGCTTCGCTGGACTACCAATCGCACAAAGCCACCCCCGGTTTACTGGATCACACGACGCACGCTGTGTATGTCCTTAATTCTCTTTAATCGTTCGACAATGCTGCGCAGATGATCGAGGTTGCGAATCCGAATCGTCAGGCTCACGTGCGCCAAGCGTTTCTGATCGACACGCCCGCTGACCGCCGTAATCTCTGTCTTCGTCTCTGCCACCGCATTCATCACTTCATTGATAAGACCATGCCGGTCAAGACCCGTAATCTCCAGTTCGACCTGATAGGACAGATCCGGGGCCCCTGCCCACTCCACTTCCATGATGCGCCCGTGATCATTCTCAAGGGCTGTTGCGTTTGGACAGTCTGTCCGATGAACCGACACACCGCGGCCGCGGGTCACGAACCCGACGATATCATCACCAGGCACCGGATTACAGCAACGTGCAAATCGGATGAGTAAGTTGTCTATGCCTCGCACACGTACCCCGCTTGATGACGGCTGCTTTCTGTCCCGAAGTTCAAGTGTGACAGGATCGACTGTAGCTGCAGCCGGGGCATCTCGGCGACCACGCTCTACGAGTCTCGTAACGACCTGCGCCGCGCTGAGCCCACCGTATCCAACAGCAGCAAACATCTCATCCTCACGAGCAAAGTTGAACTTGTGCAAGACATCACTGAGCATCACCGGGGTCATCAATTCCTTCGGGTCAAGTCGTTGGCGAAGAATTTCTTTCTCCACCATCTCTTTTCCCCGTGTGACGTTTTCTTCACGCTTCTCCTTTTTGAACCATTGGCGAATTTTGCTCTTGGCTTGGGAGGACTGAACAATCTTCAACCAGTCCCGACTCGGACCATAACTGTGTTTGGACGTCAGGACTTCAATGATGTCCCCTGTGCGCAAACGATAATCAAGCGGCACGATTTTTCCGTTGATTTTCGCCCCAATACAGCGGTTTCCTACGTCGGTGTGAATTTTATATGCAAAGTCTATGGGCACACTGCCTGCCGGCAACCCGACGACATCCCCTTTTGGCGTGAAGACAAAGACCTCATCAGAGAACAAATCGAGTTTTAAGGTCTCCATGAATTCCTGGGCATCTTTGAAATCCTGTTGCCACTCCAGGACTTCGCGAAACCAGGCCAGTTTTTGGGAGAACTTACTATCTGCCCGACCTCCGCCTTCCTTGTAGACCCAGTGCGCTGCAATACCATACTCTGCGGTTTGGTGCATGTCCCAAGTCCGAATCTGAATCTCCAGCGGTTCGCCACGGGGACCCACAACTGTCGTATGAAGGCTCTGGTACATGTTGTACTTTGGCATCGCGATGTAGTCCTTAAAACGTCCCGGCATCGGTTTCCACATCGTGTGAATCACGCCAAGGACACCGTAACAGTCCTTGATGCTGTTGACGATAATCCGCACCGCAAACAGGTCGTAAATCTCATTGAACTCTTTGTGTTGTGTCACCATTTTACGGTAGATACTATATATGTGTTTTGCGCGCCCAGTAACCTCGACTTGAATCTCGAGTTCCTTGCATTTGTCATGGATCATCTCCATGACTTCGTTGACGTAGCTCTCACGCTCTTTGCGCTTTTGAGCCATCAGATGGACAATTCGGTAGTATTGCTGCGGATTGAGGTAGCGAAGGGCTGTATCTTCGAGTTCCCATTTGACCGAATACATACCAAGACGATGGGCAAGCGGTGCAAAGATTTCGAGAGTTTCCCGTGCTGTCTGCTGCTGTTTCTCCGACGGTTGGTAACGCAGTGTCCGCATGTTGTGCAGACGGTCCGCTAATTTTATCAAGAGAACCCGGATGTCCTTTGCCATGGCCATAAACATTTTACGGAGATTTTCCGCCTGTTGCTCTTCTGACGAGTCAAACTTGATCCGTTTGAGCTTCGTGACACCGTCGACCAAAGCAGCAACCTCGGCTCCAAACTGCCGAACAATCTCCTCGTCGGTGACCTTGGTATCTTCAACCACATCATGCAGTAAAGCAGCGGCCAGCGTTGTCGCATCCAGTTGCAGTTCGGCCAAAATCATAGCCACTGCGACAGGGTGTGTAATATAGGGCTCGCC
Organism: Paenalicyclobacillus ferrooxydans; assembly: GCF_001399675.1. Lineage (GTDB taxonomy): Bacteria > Bacillota > Bacilli > Alicyclobacillales > Alicyclobacillaceae > Alicyclobacillus_B > Alicyclobacillus_B ferrooxydans. Next base: position 106,896 of record NZ_LJCO01000079.1, on the reverse strand, counting down.
TGACCTCCGTAACTGTCCAAGGTGCGCGGTCTGTGCGTATTCAAAGGCCCGACGGATGAATTCAGCGTCACTTTGTTTTCCATATGTCAGGTATTGCTCGACCACTTCGTCAATTGTTTTCATCGTCTGCACGCCGGCACCCCCTCTTCCGGGTTCTCTTTCTTCAATGAAAGAACTGCTCATACAAGAACTGAAGAACTGCTGATCAAGAACAGCGTGCTTAATATTGAACCAGTGTAAACACATCTAAATCGCCGAGTTTATTCCGTCCGCCAAGTTCCATCAATTCAATCAAAAATGCTCCGCCCACAACATTGCCGCCAAGCTTTTTCACTAAGTCAATCGTAGCACTCATAGTACCGCCTGTTGCAAGGAGGTCATCTGCGACAACGACACGTTGACCCGGCTGGATTGCATCAACGTGAATCTCCAGAACATCGTTCCCGTACTCAAGCCCGTATTGCACAGCAAGTGTCTGACCGGGCAACTTGCCTTTTTTACGAACGGGTACAAACCCTGCCGTCAAGGCGTACGCTAACGGTGCGCCCACGACATACCCGCGCGCCTCTGGCCCGACAATCAACTCTGCTCCCTTTTCCTTTGCAAACACAGCTAATTTATTGATGGCTTTTTGATACGCCTCGCCGTCCGCAAGCAATGGTGTAATATCTCGAAACAAAATTCCTGGCTGTGGAAAATCCGGAATTTCACGAATCAATGTCTTAAAGTCCATGCTTTCGCTCCTCATTTTACCCTGTACGCTCACTGACCCATTGTCTCTGGTCGAACTGCAACCTGCCGCAGATGACTTTGATAGGCAATGGACTCTCTCAGGTCTCGCGCCTGTGCTTGTTCAACAACATGATATTCGCTCTCATGCAAGTACGCAAATCCCAAGTCAACAAACGTGTCGAAAATTGTCTGAATCGGCATCTGGTCACTCGTCGGAAGGGACTCACGGACATCCGCTTCGACAACCTTGCGGCGCGCTTGTAATAACCGGTACACCATGGCGAAGTCTTCTCTGAGTACCGGTTTCGACAACACCACAACCGTCTCCGCCCGCAGTTGCGCTTGCTGCCGGCCCTGCCAAGTGTTCACCTCAAGATTCACGATGGCAGCAAGTGTTGTACCGGAAGACAAGTGAAATGCCCATTTTGGTGGACTGAACCAAATGAGTTTGGCACTGTTTCGTCCTTCCCTAATGGTCAGACGCAGATGTCTACCTTGGCCCATTGGCGTCACATCGACCAGTTCAACAGGGCCGACATAGAATCGATACGGCACATAGCCAGGTCCGTAAGGCCCCAACTGAACTAACCAGTTCGCGGTTTCTAAGGTCGCCTCGTGGAGCGGTAAGTAGTCGTCGGCAATCGTCTTTAAGTCCTCGGCAGGTCCGCTCAGGTTGAACTGCAAGTCATGACTACTGTCTTCTCCATCAACTAATTGACCATGTTCAGATGTAACGATGTCAGATGCCGCTCCATTTGTGTGTTCTCCAGTTTGCATCGTTTCTATCAAGGCCGTTCGAAAGGAATCGAGGTTTTCCCGCGAGACGCCGCACCCGAGTGCCGTGCTGTGGCCCCCGAAATGTTCAAGCAGATATGAGCACCGACTCACCGCCTCATGCAAGGGGATTCCCTCCGGTGACCTGCCAGAGCCACGCAATAGATGGTTCCCATCGTCTGCAAACACAATCGCCGGGCGGCCGTAGGTGTCTGACAGTTTGGCTGCGACAATACCAACTACGCCAAGCGGCCATTCTCCAGCTACAACAACCACGGGCGGTACCCCAGTGTCCGCATAGGTTGCTTCAATCGCGGCCTGTGCAGCTGCTGTCGCACGGGTCGTTTCTCTGCGCCGCTCTTCGTTTTTTAGCTCTACCTCGCCTGCCAAACGCATCGCTTCCGATTCGGTAGTCGCCAGCAACAACGCGAGGGCAAGTTCAGCACTGTCCATCCTGCCTGCGGCATTGATACGCGGTGTAATGGACCACAAAATGGACGTTTCTGTCAGCGATGAGGGGTTCACTCCTGCGACTTGGCACAAAGCCAGCCAGCCGGGTTTACTGGCACTCCGCAGAACTTCGAGCCCTTCCCGGACCAGACGTCGATTCTCCGCTCGCATTGGCATAACATCCGCAAATGCCCCAAGTGCAGCGAGTCCAAGATGCCATCGTTGCAGATCGCTGTGATTGGTCTCCTCAAGCAGTGCTTCAGCGAACTTCCATGCCACACCAGCGCCTGACAGAACAGACAGTTCGCGGTCGTCAGACAACGCATGATGTAACACAGCGATCGCTTCGTCAGGCCAGTCATCCCCTGGTTCGTGATGATCCGTCACAATCACGTCGATTCCCTGCTGCCTTGCATAACGAACGGCTTCTACCGCACGAATGCCATTGTCAACGGTGACAACCAGTTGACATCCACCTGCAATCGCCCGATCGATGAGGTCCTCTGACAGCCCATATCCATCATCAACGCGGTGAGGAATATAACAACGATAGTCTGCACCAAGCGCTTCAAGCGTTGTCGCCAGAATCGTTGTCGCAGTCACACCATCTACATCATAATCGCCTATCACAGCAATACGTTGCGACGCCGCGATGGCTTTATGCACACGGGTTACAGCAGGCGTCATTTCGGAGAATAAATAGGGACTGCGAAAGGGGATCGTTTCAGGCCTGAGCCAGTGAGGTATTTCGTCTTCTCCAACACGGGAGCAAAGCACTCTTGCAACGCGCACCGGCATCTTGTATGTATCGGCTACCCTTTTCACTGTATCGATATCTATCCCAGCCGAACTCCAGAGCGGAACAACCACGACCCATCAACCTCCAATTCACTCTTCGTTGCCACGACGGGCCTGTTGACGATAATACGGATTGACATGCACCAAGACATCGCTGACGCGGGGAAACTCTCTGATCATCCGATTTTTCACATCCGTTGCAATTTCGTGCCCTTCTGCCACGCTGATATCTGCATCAACACTGATTTTAACGTCCACAATCACATATTGGCCGTGGTCCCGAGCCCGCAACTCATCAATCCGCTCCACACCTTCAACTCGGGTGATGAATTCAACATACGGCTGGAGCTCATGGGGTTCTGTCCGATCCATTAGGAGTTGTGTGGCGTCCGCTGCAATTTCGATACCGAGCTTTAAGATGAGGACAGCAACGAGCGCACTTGAAGCTGCATCTCCATACAGCATCCAACCAACGCCAAGCCGTTTACCCGTAATCGATACGACGATCCCGATGAGTGCCGCAGCGGAGGATATAACGTCCGATCTATGGTCCATGGCTGCAGCCATCAGGCTGCGACTGTGCAGTTTTTTTCCAAGTCGTGCATTATACCGGTAAAGAACTTCCTTCGCGACAATGGCGGCGCCGGCGGCAAATGCTGCCAGTACATCTGGTTCCTCAGCCGGCCCAAACAGCGCCTTGATACCACTTACACCGACTTGCACTGCGGCACCAATCAACAGAACCGATACTGCCGCAGAAGAAATGAGTTCGGCTTTTCCGTGTCCATATGGATGGTCTGCATCCGGGGGGCGTTGTGCCACACGCAGGCCAATCATGACTGCAACAGAGCCGACCAGGTCAGCGGCAGAGTGTATGGCATCGGCAACGAGAGCTCGGCTGCCGCCCAATATCCCAATGGCCCCTTTCCCGACCATTAAAATGATATTTGCGACCAGACTCACCCAGGCCGCAACCCTGCCGCTTCTCTCGTCCGTGCTGCGTAAGTCAAAATCGGCCACAAGCGAACCTCCCTCGATCAGAAAGGCGCCCCCGAAGGAGCGCGCTTCGTTGTTGTTCGTTCATCCACTCATCAAACGGTCTCAGCCACAGGCTTCTTCGGCTTCTTTTTGAACTCCCGTGACTTCCATACAACCCAAATGGGGCTTGCAATAAAGATGGAACTGTACGCACCGCTAATCAGACCGATAATCAAGGCAAAGGTGAACGTCCGAATTGACTGACCGCCAAACAGGTACAAAAGGAGCGCAGCGATTAAAACAGTAACAACGGTGTTGATAGACCGTGTCATCGTTTGCCACAAACTCTTATTGACCATACGCTCGAGTTCTTCAAAGGAACGCGGCTTGGCTAACTTCTGATTTTCTCTGATGCGGTCAAAGATAACTATCGTATCGTTGATGGAGTAACCAACGATGGTTAAAATCGCAGCCACAAAAGTCAAGTCGACTTCGCGCCGCAACAATGCGAACACGGACATGACGATGAACGCATCGTGAAGCAGTGCAATGATGGCGGCAATAGCAAATCGGTACTCAAATCGGATCGCCACATACACGACGATAAACAGAGAAGCCAACAAAACAGCATACACGGCCTTATGAGACGTCTGGGTCGCAACGATTGGGTCGACCATCTGCGTCTGATTGCCCTGAGACTTCGGGAAGTACTGCTTCTCCAGTGCGTCGATCTTGGCGACTTGTGCAGGAGTCAACCTCTCGCCAAAACGAACAACGGCAGTGTTATTCGGAGACCCTGCGGTAGCGCTCGCGAGTGTAATCGCATTCGGACCGATAGGAAAACCATTTTGTGCAAACATGTCCCGAACCTGGCTCGTGGTGACCGGCTGGCCGAGGTCCATCTGGACTCGACTGCCTGCCTTAAAGTCTGTACCCAAGTTGAATCCAAAGAAGGCAAAGGCAAGTATACCAAGCACTGTGATGGTACCAGACAGCGCGAAAAACCATCTGCGATACTTAATGATATCAAACCACTGGTTCACTTTTGCACCACCCCTTTGCCAATTCCAAACCACCAGGGGCGGCCGACGACATTCGACTTCGTGAAGAGCAGCAACATGACACGACTGAGCAACACTGCCGTAATCAAGCTGATGACAATACTGAGCATGAGTGAAATCGCAAATCCGCGAATATCACCCTGGCCGAACCAGTACATTACGGCTCCCGCGATAAATGTCGTTGCGTTCGAGTCAATGATGGTTCGAAGAGCTCTCTTGTTCCCTGCAACGACACTCGATTGCAAACTCTTCCCGTTTCTCACCTCATCCTTGATGCGTTCATACGTAATGATGTTGGCATCAACGGCCATGCCAACACCGAGAATCAGCGCGGCCAAGCCCGATAAAGTGAGGACAACGTGGAGCCCTGAAAACGTCACCAGGACCAGGTAGAGATAGGCAACCAGTGCAACATCTGCAATCAACCCGGCTAAGCGGTACAGGCTGAGCATGAACAGGAAGATGACGATGATTGCCGCCAGACCTGCGATCATCGTAGCTTTCAGTGACGACATCCCAAGCGATGGACCAACGTTCATGGAACTCACGAGCTTCAGAGGATACGGCAACGCACCTGCGTTCAGTTCGTGTGCCAGCGTAATACATTCCTGTGGAGTCGTCAGTCCTGGCCCGTAAATTTCAGACTGTCCGTTTGACATCACGGAATCAATCTTCGGCGCCGACAAAAGGCTGCCATTCAGGAAAATGTAGACCGGCTTCTGTAAATACTTTGTCGTAATACTCTGCCACAAAGCCGGATCTTTAAAATCCAGTGTGACAACATTGTTTCCGGTCTGCGGGTCTTGCGCCCATTTGGAGTTACTCTTCAAATCTTTGCCTGATGCCAGCAGCGTCTTTGGATCTGGCGTCCATGTCCCATTCTTGTTTTGGGTGGCTTGTCCATAGAATTTCAAGTCCGCTGTAGTACCGATAACCTGTGTGTACTGTTGCTGGTTGAAGTTCCCTGCCAAATCCACACGGATAAAATCCTTGCCTTCTAATTCAATTTGAGGCGAAGAAACCCCTAGTGAATTGACGCGCAGTTCAACCGCCTGCAGGGCCGCATCGATTCCAGTCTTGGTGAGTGGTTGGCTCGGTGTGGCCTCAATTTGGTACAACAGGTCCATCCCACCCTTGAGGTCGAGTCCAAGAGGAATGGTCTTCCACAATCGGACTGACGTCCCGCCTGTCAGGCCGAGGATTACGACAACAAAGAGTAGGAAGGCGAAAAACCTGCCCCAATTCCGTTTCGTCTTCTTCAAACTTCCAGTCTCCCAACCATTGAGTCTACCCAATTCACTAGGCATTAGTATAATCAACGCGAAAAACAAGCGTCAAACCATTCCGCTTCAGTCCACGTGACGCTTCTCCAATACATGACAGAATCGCAAATGAGCCTCGCCCCGGCAATTCCTCAAAGCTTAAAGGGAGAATCGTCTCCAGTGAGCGTACCGCGATACGCTTGCATGGTCATCCAATTCATAAACTTACCAACCTGAAGCCCTAGCACGCCCGCAACCACGTCGTGTAAGCGAACTTGGCCTTTTAGTGAACTGTTTACACATTCCCATATTTCCGCAGGCTCGACTTCTTCGTAGCCGAGCAAGTGGAAATCATCAGCCTTCATTTCGCAGAGTCGTCGAATTTCATCCGTGTAATCCTCCCAAACTGCTGCCTTACCCACTTCTGGTTGCAATCCCGTTAGCTCCGTGTCCACACCTTTCTCCCCCAATTCGTACCGACGGTTGCCTACGATGGTCAGCTTACCATTTGGCGCGCTTCATGTCGATGCCTGTTAGGACTAACCCACCTAAGGTGTGCATACGTTGTAAAGACAAGCTCCGGAGGGACTGAAGATGTCACAAAGATCCTTTTTTCACGGCGCAATGGTTTTGATTGCGGCCAGTCTTGTTACCCGAGTTATGGGATTCGCGTACCGTATTGTTCTAACCCGCATGATTGGCGCGGCCGGCATGGGCCTGTTCCAAATGGTGTTCTCCGTTCTGAGTTTGGTTTTAACCTTTGTGACCGCCGGACTTCCAACGGCCATCTCAAAACTGGTTGCTGAAGCAGTGGTCCAACGCGATCGCGTTCGCGTTGAGCGCATTCTTAAGGTCAGCGCTGCTGTGATTCTCACCATGGCTGCCCTCTTCACAGCGCTCATGTGGTTTGGGCGGCGTATCATCTTTCACTATTGGCTGACCGATCCAAGGGCGTACCCAACCTATCTATGCATGATCCCGATTGTCGCCGTCATTGCGGTCTCAAGTATCTATCGGGGGTACTTCCAGGGACTGCAGGACATGTCGCCTCCGGCGTGGGCATCCATTTTGGAGCAAACCGTTCGCATCATCAGCGTTTGGATCCTCGCCGCCTACTTCATTCACTACAGTCTGTCCTATGCAGCAGCGGCTGCCATGATGGGCATGGTACTCGGGGAACTTGCTGGGCTCCTCTTTATGATTGTGTCCCAACGGTACCGTGGAAGGCTGTCAGTGATTCTGGCAGACGCCCCGACACGCAGCCTTGAAACCGCTCGGCAGACACTGCACGCCATTGTAGATATTGCAGGGCCCGTCACACTGAGCCGTCTAATTGGTTCTCTCTTATTTGCAGTCGAGCCTGTCTTGGTAACGCGCTCTTTGCTTGCGGCGGGTATCACCACGGATGCAGCCACTGCTCTGTACGGACAATATGGTGGCATGGCCATTCCACTCTTGGTGTTTCCGACGGTATTCACGTCCTCCCTTGCAGTGAACCTGGTCCCAGCAGTATCAGAGGCGATTGCAGATAACCACCGAAGTCGGGTCGGATCGAGACTGAATCAATCTTTCCTGGCAACAGCCCTCGTGGGGTTTCCCGCTTCTGTGGTGCTCACCCTGTTTGCAGAGCCTCTGTGTCGAATTATTTTTGGTGAATCGAGTGTGGGACCGATTTTAACCGTGATGGCTCCATCCGGGTTTCTGCTCTACCTCCAGGGCCCACTCACGGGTATCTTGCAGGGACTGAATCGGGCAGGAACAGTCACCATCAATCATACCGTCGGAGGCGTTTTGCGGCTCGTGCTGGTCTATCTGCTCGCCTCACAGCCTCGCTTTGGTATCTTGGGCGTAGCGCTTGCCGTAACCATCTCGATTGCCGTAACAACAGGGTTGGACATCTGGTCCATTCAACGAATGATTGGCTTCCCGGTCAACTGGATGGACACGTGGAAAAGTGCAGTTGCCACACTGGTCACATTAGCTGTACTGACAATTCTTGTCCGCAACCCGGGTACCGTCACCGCTGGCCCGCTCGCCGCGGCAATTTTTGCCGCAGCAATGGTCTATTTTGTACTCCTTTGCGCATTCGGAGTACTGACGGTGGCACGAGCGAAACGCCTGCCAAAAATCGGGAACCGGCTTGCTCGCCTGGTCTCGTGGATGCCGTTTGCGCATTAAGCAGTGACCTCTGCAGGGTGTTCTACACGTCGGATGCGACATTCAGCGCGAATGCCCGTTTTTCGTATTGGACGGATCATCTTTCGGATCGATGTACATGTATCCCAAACTATCGATAGACGCAAAAAACACCTGGTCGAGGTCAGGATAGCCACGTTGTTTCAGCTGCTGTGTGAGCCAGTCCGTATCGCGGCCGATATTGTTTAAGCTCTTCTCAACTGGTGTCCCATCAATGACAAGCGGCAGGGGAATCGTCTCCTGCTGCACGGGCTGCATTAAGTCTGCTGCAGTTAATGGACGTTTGTCTGCTTTTGGCAACACACTCAGTTTTCCTGAGTTCTCTAGGATGGCGAACTCAACGTCAGCCACCGTGGCTACGCCTTTTTCTCGCAACTGCAACAATAAGTCACTGACTGAGTAACGCATTCGCTTCATTTCTGCATCACGAATTTTGCCGTGCTCCACTAACACGACCGGCTCCCCTTCGACCAGGTGTCGAAACCGATGGTATTTCAATTGCAAAAGAGCTACAGCGATTTGCAACAACACGAGGATACCGACAGAAAGAATGGATACGTACAGTGGAATTTTCGTATCCTCCATCGGAAGGGTGGACAACTCGGCAATCATCATGGACACAACAAAGTCAAACACCGAGAGTTGCCCAATCTCGCGTTTTCCCATCAGTCGCAACGCGATCATTACAGTGACGTACAAAACCGCGATGCGCACCAAAAATTCCCACCATGGGATGTTCAAAAAAACCAGCCCCCTGTTCGCGAGTTATTATGGCCGCAAACAGGGGGCTTTAACGGTAAATCATCATCGGATAAACTCTATGAGGACGAAAAGCTGCACAAACGGTTTGCAGTGTTTGGTGCGTTGAAGGCCACTGACTGACCTTTGCTCTGTCGGAGGAACTTCTATACAGACGGTAACTCAGAAACTACATGATCGTTCAGCGTTGCAAACATTTGGCCCACAAGCTCAAATACAGCACCCGACTCCCCGACGTCTTCAACAACGTCAAGTTTCTGTCGTATGCGGACTGAAATGACAACATTGTTCGCGAACTCAAAGCGAAAGCTCTGGACGGCCCGTTTCAGACGCAGCGCAATCGCTGCCAACTCGTGGGCTGATACACCTGGCAATAAGACAAGAAACTCGTCCCCGCCAAAGCGACACGCCAATTCGTTTGTACGGAGGCACTCTGTCAGAATCAAGCTGACTCGGCGAAGGATCTCATCACCCACACCAAAACCAAAAGCAGAATTGATGAATGAAAAGTTCTCGACGTCTATGCACAAAGCGCCCCAGGACTGAATTCCCTTTTCCATTTCTTCACGTAAACGAATATTGACAAAATGGTATGTATAGAGTCCCGTCAGTTGATCGACAAACAACTGAGCGTCGAACTCCGGACTGTAACACGCCACACGGTTCCTGCCTCGTTCTTTTGCTCCCCAGTACATCGCGGAGTCCGCTTTCAAGAGCAGGTCACGGTCATCCATTGCATGATCCGGGTAACTGGCAATCCCCGCACTGACGCTAATACCCTGCAACTGGTAACCTTGAAAGTCGACAACGTGTCGGGCAATGGCAACTCGCATGGCCTCTACACGCTCATTTGCTAGTTCTGGACCGACCGGCATGAGGACTGCAAATTCCTCACCGCCATAACGAGCAACAATGGAGTCGCTTCCAGCCATTCCGCTGAGGAGGACACCAACTGAGCGCAGGACTGCATCGCCAGCAAGGTGTCCATACGTATCATTAAATTTTTTAAAGTAATCGAGATCGAGCACCGCCAAGGAAAGATGTTTTTGTGTTTTCTCTGCATCACGAATCCAACGTTCGAGTTCCTCGTAGAGGAATCTGTAATTGTAAAGACCTGTCGCTCCGTCATGCCAGGACTGCTCCTGCAGTTGCTGATAGAGCTTCGCATTCTCAATCAATACCGCCACTTGCCCAGACAACACCTGCAGGTACTCTTGATACTCACCGAACGCGTATGGGCGCAACGAATACAGTACGATGGCCCCTTGGGTCTCCCCTCTCGTCTGCATGGGAAAGACAGCGAGACTCAAATACTCTCGACCGTTTGCACCGTCGTCCTTGACCCTCACGTCATGCTTCGTGTGCGGTACGTACCCCCAGGTACCAGATTCGACAATCGACCAGATTACGCCGCCAGCGGACTTTGGGATCCCTTCGAGGTTAAAATCGTGTATCGCGGTGGTCGGATAAATAATGCTTGGCATTAAGACATCCTTTTCTTCGGACAGGGTATACACGCTCACGGCATCTGCATAGGTCACTCTGGCTGCGGTAGAAGCAGCTTGTTCGCAGATTGTGTCAATATCAAACTCGCTGGTCAGTTTAAGCACGGCTGTATGAATATCTCTGAGAACCGTCATCCGCCTGTACAAACGAAACAGTTGGCCGATGAACGCAAGTGGAGTCATCAAGACGGGGGCCAATACCGGCAACGGCCCGGCCGCCACAATGAAGAACAAAACAAACGGGAACGAGGCCAGCAGGCTCAGCCCATCGTTAGTGACTAAGGCGACGAGGTCAGAACGTACAAAGTTACGCCGAACACGAAGAATAGTTGTAATAAACAGGTGATTGACAATCATAAGTGTCAGACCACTTACGATAACGGCCACGACAACTCGCCAGTTCAACGAATCGGCAGCAACCCTCGACTGTCCAGCGACAAGGTGAAACACAAGTGCCATCACATAGGCACTCAGCGCGTACTGCCCTGCGTTAAACAGCCACGTCGACCATTTTCTTCGTTTCTGCACCAAAAACGGTGTCAGGAGCTCGGCGGCCGCTAATACGCAAATGGCAGCAGATGAAGAATACGCTGCGACGAGCCCGAGGGGAATGACAAAGATCAGAGTAGCTTCCGTTTTTCCGATCGGCACTGGTATTGCTTCCAGCACAATCGCGAGAACCAGCAGAAATAGGACTGTCCAGATGGAGAGTCGGGTGAGCCCGGGAAGATACCAGACAGCTACGAATACACCAAGTATACCAATCGCCCACTCGAGCGACGACGACCATTTTGACGTGTCACGCTGCAACATGCTCACCCACTCTATCATTTCTGACCGCCGAGGAAATTTGCTTACAATTCTAACACAGTGCACCACATGAATGAAGGACAACCTGAATAGAGATAGGGTAAAGAGAGTTTCCGTGCAGAGCTTACTGAAACTCACTTTTGAAAGAGGCCAAACGCTGATATCTCGCATATCTGCGTTCGCAGACGGTTGGAGGTGATGGAAATGAGCGGTGCAGTTCGGGGTGCGATGTCTGTCGTAAGAAGAGTACCTGTGTTATTTGGGTTGACCTATGCCCTCTTCTGGGCTGTCATCGGGGCAATTGTAATGACCCTGTGGGCGCACTTTGGCAATCTCAGCAACAGCGGGCTGGTGATTGGTGCCTATGTTGTGCACTGCATTTCAGTACTGATTGGGGCGATTGCGGGAAGTCGCGCGGCTTCGGAACGCGGTTGGTACTACGGTGGACTCATTGGCTTGATTTACGCTCTCATCATGGTCGCGTTGAGCCTCTTAGTGTACAGTTCCTTCTCGTTTGACGCTTCAGGCTTGTTCCGAGTCCTCATTATGGCCCTCATTGGGGCATTCGGCGGCATTCTCGGTGTTGCCACCCAAAGTGAGTGACGAATCAACAGACATCGGTCCCGGTACGTAGCAACGATTCCCGGGACCGATATGCTGTGCTCTACAACTGCTCGTCCTTCTGAACCTCATCATCAGGTTCTTCCACGTGACCGTGCGCATCATCCGGTTCTTCTACATATTCCGCTTGGACTGGAGCCGCCTCAACAACTCGCAGAATGGCCCGCGGATCAAGTTCTATTTCAACATCCGGAGCAATCGTGACAAATACACGATCATCCGCAATCTCAACGACGTTACCGTAGATTCCCGAAGTGGTGACCACTTTGGCTCCCGGACCGAGTTGTTTCATCATTGCCGTGCGTTGTTTGGCTTGCCGACGTTGTGGAAGGATCATCAGCGCATAAAAGACAGCCAAAACAATGACAATCAGAAAAATATTTCCCAAGTTTACACTTCCTCTCCTGCGTTTGTCTCATTATAACCGTAACGCGCATAAAATTCCTGCTTGTACAAGAGGAACCTGCCTTCGTCAAGAGATTGCCGAATCTGTTTCATCAGGTCAAGCATGAAATAGACGTTGTGGTATGTAGTCAGTCGAATGCCCAGCACCTCATCCGCCTTAAGCAAGTGTCGAATGTATGCCCTGGAGAATGTTTGGCAGACTTTGCACTGGCAATTCGGATCAAGCGGCAGAAAATCGTCGCCGTAGCGCGCATTTTTCATGACACGCTTGCCCTCCGACGTGAGCACGGTGCCGTTGCGAGCAATTCGGGTCGGCAACACACAGTCAAACATGTCGACGCCTCGCTCGACCCCTTCAAATAGATCGTCGGGTGAACCGACCCCCATCAAGTAACGAGGTTTGTCTGCTGGCAACCATGGTGTCGTCGCACTCAAGATCTCGTACATCAAAGGCTTCGGTTCTCCAACACTCAATCCGCCGATTGCGTAACCAGGGAAATCCAGTTCCACAAGCCGCTGGGCCGATTCTTTGCGCAGGTCAATATGTTCACCACCCTGTACAATGCCAAACAACCCTTGTTCATCAGGGCGGCGGTGGGCGGCTTTACAGCGGGCAGCCCAATCCAAAGTCCGACGCAATGACGTCTCGACGTACTCGCGGGTGGCCGGATAGGGCGGGCACTCGTCAAAGGCCATAATGATGTCAGCACCAAGGGCATTTTCAATCTCCATCACAGACTCCGGAGTGAACGAATGGAGACTGCCATCGAGATGAGAGCGAAAGGTCACGCCATCATCGGTGATTTTGCGCAAATCGGCCAGACTAAAGACTTGGAACCCTCCACTGTCTGTCAGGACTGCACCATCCCAGTGCATAAAACCATGCAGTCCACCGGCTTTACGGACTAACTCCTCACCAGGCCGAAGGTGGAGGTGATATGTATTCGAAAGAATAATTCCCGCACCGACCTCTGCCAGTTCCCACGGGGCCATCGTTTTTACGGTGGCTTGTGTCCCGACAGGCATAAAAACCGGGGTCTCAATCACGCCGTGCGGCGTCGTAAGGCGCCCGCGCCGTGCAAGGCTGTGTTCATCGCGGCGCAGTAGTTCGTATCGAATCGGTTGTGTCATTCGGACTGTCCTTTCCTCGTAATAAACATTGCATCTCCGAAACTGAAGAATCGGTAGCGCTCCCGAACAGCCGCTTCGTAAACGCGTTTTGTGAACTCGGTCCCCATTAGAGCCGAAACTAACATGATGAGTGTCGACTTTGGCAGGTGAAAGTTTGTGATTAACGCATCGATGACCTGAAACTGGTAACCAGGATAAATGAATATGTCAGTGTCGCCGTGACCAGGATGCACCTCCCCGCTCTGCCCCGCACTCTCCAGAGTTCGTAAAGCCGTAGTCCCGACCGCGATAACACGGCGCCCCTCCCGTTTCGCCCGATTGACAGCATCTGCAACAGTCGGATCCACATAGTACGTTTCACTGTGCATATGGTGGTCTTCCACCCTGTCCACGGTCACGGGCCGAAAAGTCCCAATCCCAACGTGCAAGGTTACAAACTGTAGGTCAACACCCTTCTCCCGCAAAGAATCAAGCAGTGATTCCGTGAAATGGAGACCGGCTGTGGGCGCAGCGACAGAGCCTTCGTCCTTTGCGTAAACCGTTTGATAGCGATCTGCCTCCCGAAGGGGTTCGTGGATGTACGGTGGCAACGGCATTTGGCCAATCTCGTATAAAAATTCTTCCATAGAACCGGACAAGGTGAAGCGCAGTCGTCGAATACCGTCTTCCTCCACACCTGCAACAACCGCTTGTCCAAGCACGTCAGTTCCTGACCCTTCCAAACCGTGATTGCTGGGAAAGATAACGACATGCCCCTCGCGAAGTCGTTTTGCTGGCTTAGCCATGGCTTCCCACTCATACGGACCAAGACGCTTTGTCAGCAACAACTCTACGTTTGCCCCTGTATCCTCTTTTTTACCGTAAAGTCGGGCTGGCAGCACTTTCGAGTTATTAAAGACCAATACGTCTCCAGCATTCAAATATCGAACAATATCTCGAAACGTACGATGTTCGATCGTTTCCACGACCGGATCCAATACCATTAACCGCGATGCGTCACGGTCCTCAAGCGGATGTTGGGCAATTAATTCATCTGGCAGTGCATAATCAAAGTCTTCTACACGTAAGTCGCTTGTCTTCCTTTGGTACAACAAAGTCCACCTCACCTAAACTGTTTCCGCTCCAATCGCGTAGCCTTCATTATACGACATAAAAGGTCAGTGCCCAAACGCACTGACCTTATCGTTTCTCTCAATATTGGAAGTTAAGAGTCCGAATGACGCTTTAGCGTGTCGCGGTGCCTAATTTCCCTGACTCCACCAATGGGAGTCCCCCTGTGAATGTTTGAACCCCTGTGTTCCGGTAAATCCCCTTGTTTGGCTGAACCCCTTTGCTCCGGTGAATCCCTTTGTTTGGTTGAACCCCTGTGTTCCGCTGAATTCCTTTGTTTCGTTGAACTCCTGTGTTCCCTTGAGCCCCTGTGTTCCGCTAAAATCCTGTGATCGATTCTGGGTCTCCAATGGTATGACGATGGTTTGATTCCCAATACGAATGGTGATGCTGTTGTTATTGGCAGACACTTTCGTGTTTCCATGACCCCCGTTCCCCTTAGCCAGCCCCGGGGGTGGTCCTGTCTTTTTCAAGGTACCATGGCCACTGACTTCTACCGTCGTCGATGGACTGTGATGACTCGGCGGCCGACTTGAACTATGACTCGTATTTTGACTAGGACTTACAGCATGATTGGTCTTTACGACATCGCTTCCATGCGGTGAACCGGATTTCGCATCGGTACTGTTGTTCGTACTGGTTGCGCCCTGCTGACCCTTGCCACTGGACGGCTGCAAGCCCGGTACAGGGTTTGACAGCGATTGTAAGACCTTTGCCAAATCAGCCGGGTTACTTGAGTCAATCTTCGACACGGCTGTTTGCGCCATCGGATCGCTCCACACTTGAACCATCTCTGAACCGACGAGGTCCAGCAGCCCTGTTTTTCGGCCTTCCTGTGCTGCGACAAGCACAGACATCAACCGTCCTGGAGGAATATCCGCTTGACTCGCCGCCTGCCAGATATCCTGTGGAACCACCACAGAAAACACCGACGGCTTGAGAGACAGAATGGCTTTATCTGCCTGAATCGCAGACTTTACGGCTGCAGTGGCTGCAGACTCTACTCTCGTTCCAGATGCCTGCTGCGCAATCGGAGAAACCGCGACAAGGATACCTGGTTGAGGTGATAAATCTTGGTGCGTACCCGCGTACGATAACACGCTTTCCGCCGCGTGCGACAACGTCATACCTTCCAGATGAAGCGAGTTGATGGCGGATACCGCATCTGACCCGATTGCATCGACTGCCTGTACACGCAAGTTCTTATCCACTTTCAGAGCAACACTTGGCTTGACATCCAAGGACACCCATGCGTAGGCTTCGGCCGTCTGCGGATGGAGTACTCCTGAGTACATCCAAACACCAGCAGCAACGACCGCCACAGCCGCCACTCCACTCGCAACAGAGCCTAGGCTGTTCCGCCACGCGGTTCGCCGTCGCCGTCTGCCGGTCTGTATTGGCACGACTCCAAATAACCGGTCGCGCCACGTGACCTCCAGTCCGACCTCCATGTCACTCTTGCGAGGGATACGGCAGAAGTCACCGTCCGGGGTCAGCACGATGGCGTCCCGGGAATTCAATTCCAACACCAAACCTCGGCGCTTCATAAACCGCACCTCCTCTATCTGGCACTTCTCTCTATCTCTTTATCACTGTATGTAATCTTGAAGATAATGGTAATCCCCGCACAACAAGATTACAATGGCAATGATATATTTTCGTTGTCGTTCGAGGGTCTTCCGAGATACAGTCACGCGTTCTTCAAGTTCCTTAAGCGGCAATGAGTTTTTGCGAAACACAAACTCTCGCAACTGCTCCTCTGCTGCAATCAGCTTTGCCACCGCCATTGCGTTCGCCCTGGCATCAGCATGCTTTGGCGCCAAATCAACCAACTCCGAGAATTCAAGGCCAAATCGCGTGAGGTCCTTGGCAAATTCGACGATCTCGTCACGACGGTCACGCTGTTCCACGATCTTGGCATGAGCGCTCACCGCTGACTCGATTTCCGCGTAGTTCACAACGTTGTCCTCTTCGTCCTGTAAATCAAATTCTGACCAAACAGCGACAGATGGATTTGGCTGCTGAGATCGAAAATAATCAATCAACCTTCGCCGGATAACCGTTTCTGCGAAGTTCAAAAAGCTTGCGTTTTTACTCGGGTCGAAGCGGTCAAGGGCTTCATTCATTGCGGTCATTGCGATGCTGAACTCATCATCGTGTTCTTTATGAATGAAGCGCTTTGCAGTTTGGGACGCGACTCGCAAAATAAACGGTGTATAGGCACTCAACAATTCGGAACGCGCCTCGTCATCACCGGTACGAGCCCGCTCAACTAAGGCATCGAGTTGCGCATGAGCTGCTGCGTTTTTTCTTCGGGTAAAAAAACCCTGCACTCGATCCACCTCGTTTCATAGGTATTCGCGACCGGACGCGTACGTTATGGGGGTTCATTCCCGGCTCTACAGACTATATCTATCCAAATTCCAGATCCAATTTGCAAAAACATTAAATTTACGTAAAACGCGAATGATTCACCGATGATCTTCGTCGAATTGTCCTTCATGGAACAGCTCAAGCAGCCTGCCGGACACCGGAAGGCCAAGGTGACGATAAGCACGTTCTGTCGCAATTCTCCCCCGTGGGGTGCGTTGAATGAACCCCATTTGAATCAAATAGGGCTCGTACACATCTTCAATGGTACCCGATTCTTCGCCGACAGCGGCCGCTAAGGTGTCGAGTCCGACTGGCCCCCCGGCAAACTTCTGGATGATGGCTTTCAGCACTTTGTAGTCGAGTTCATCGAGGCCAAGTTCATCCACATGCAATTTGGAAAGTGCAAATTGTGTTGTTTCCATACGGATCAGTGATTCTTGGCCAATCTGAACAAAATCACGAACGCGCTTGAGCAACCGGTTTGCGACTCGGGGAGTCCCCCGTGACCGGCGTGCGATTTCAACAGCAGCATCCTGGTCAATCGGCATACGTAAGATATCGGCAGTCCGCCGGACGATCTTTGCTAACTCTTCGGGTTTATAGTAGTCAAGATGTGCGATGACGCCAAACCTGTCCCGCAAAGGTGCCGACAGTAATCCCGCCCTTGTCGTAGCGCCGACCAGCGTAAACGGTGGTACGTCGAGTCGAACTGTTTGCGCGTGCGGCCCTTTGCCAATGATGATATCAATGGCAAAGTCCTCCATTGCTGAATACAGGACTTCCTCAACTGGCTTCGGCAATCGATGAATCTCGTCGATGAACAGTACGTCACCCGCTTGCAGGTTTGTAACGAGTGCTGCCAAGTCTCCCGGTCGTTCGATGGCTGGTCCGGACGTCTGTCGAAGCTGAACACCGAGTTCATTGGCAATGATCATCGACAAGGATGTCTTGCCTAGCCCCGGAGGGCCGTACAAGAGAACGTGATCGAGCGCTTCCTGCCGTTCCTTGGCGGCCTGAATGAAGACCTTCAGATTCTGTTTGACGGATTCCTGTCCGATAT
Organism: Paenalicyclobacillus ferrooxydans; assembly: GCF_001399675.1. Taxonomy (GTDB): domain Bacteria; phylum Bacillota; class Bacilli; order Alicyclobacillales; family Alicyclobacillaceae; genus Alicyclobacillus_B; species Alicyclobacillus_B ferrooxydans. Next base: position 88,871 of record NZ_LJCO01000079.1, on the reverse strand, counting down.
AATCGTCGAGGAATCGGGGCCGAATGGAATCCATGGACGCATCTTCAAGACTCCAATCCGCTGATACCATTCTATCCGTCATGGGTGTTGCCCCTCTCTAAATTCATTGCACAACCTCATGGTACCAACTGCTGTAAGGCAGCCCGAATCACTTCAGTCACGCTTTCATATCGACCTTGGGACAAAACTGCCTTTACTTTCTCTATCGCAAACTTTTCCGGATATCCGAGAGAAACAAGCGCAGCGGCAGCATCCTCCTCAAATGGATGCTGTTTCAGTTGCGTCGGGCGCATAGGTTTGGTCTGATTGACACCCAACTTGGACCATTCCAGTTTTCCAACCTTCTCCTTAAGTTCGACGACCAGCCGCTGTGCAGTCTTTTTCCCGATACCTGGGAGTTTGCACAGCGTATCCACATCTTCCTCCTGAATTGCAACAGCAAATTCGTTTACTGAGGCTCCAGACAGAATTTGCAGTGCCCCTTTTGGTCCAATACCGGAAACGCCAATCAAAAGTTCAAACCAATCCCGCAGCGATTCAGATTCAAATCCAAACAACTGTACAGTGTCCTCGCGAACATGATGGTACGTATAAACAAATGTTTCCTCTCCGGAGATGAGACTCTTCGCGTGCGGCTCCGTGATAAACACGCGGTAGCCGACTCCACTCACGTCCAAGTCTGCACTCGCAGAACTGAGATGTCTAACAATGCCGCGGAGAAATACAATCACGGCTTGACTCCCCTTCCATACCGGATCGACGGCCGCTTTACATTTTCACTGCTCTGCCTCGACACGACTTTGCGCGAAGCATGTGCATGTGTGATGGCGATGGCTAACGCGTCCGCGGTATCGTCAGGTTCTGGACGTTCCGCCAGCCTGAGCAGTAATTGTACCATATCCTGAACCTGCGTTTTGACCGCCTTGCCGTAACCCGTTACTGCGAGCTTGACTTGCATCGGTGTATATTCAACAGCTTCAATTCCCGCCTGAACGCCAGCTAGCAGTGCAACACCCCGGGCCTGCCCAACAACAAATGCCGTTGTTACGTTTTTATAGAAAAACAACTGTTCAACAGCCATCACGGAAGGCTGATATTGTTCGATGATTTTCTTCAGTTCCTCGTACAGAAATGCCAATCTCCTCGGTGTGGACCAGTCTGCGGGCGTTTCAAGACAACCATAATGAACAGGGAGCAGACGGTTTTCCTCCAGGTCAATCAAGCCAAAACCAAGTCGGGCTAGACCTGGGTCGATACCTAGAATGCGAAATCCAGACATAAAAAAATCCTCCCCCGCGACATTCTTTCGCCATGGGGAGGGGAATTTCCTACTTGTTAGTTATGGAAGTCGCCCAAACTTGGACGTGCCTATACTGTACTACCACCGGTTTGCGTGTCCTGAATAGACAGTTGACGGACGTACACCGGCATTTGCACGAACCATGTAAGGCTATGGTCGAGCTGCCAAGAAGGATGTTCAGACAAAAGCGTGTTCTCCGCGTCATCCCTCACGCCGCGAACTTCAGACTTGCCGCTGCCGTCTGGATACAGGGTAACAAAAACGGCTTGTCTCCAGCCATTTTCTCGCATCATAGATGCAGGTACGACATCAGCCTGGCCGAAGTCTGTCACCGCGGGCGTATCTGCTAAGGCTACAAAGCCATGAACGGACAGCGTCATCGCCGCTAAGGAGCCGAAGAGCACACCAAGAAGAGCTTGAACCAACCAGCTTTTTCGCGGCCAAAGACGAAATCTAAAGTGCGCTTTCATAGCACTCACCTCAATTTGATTCTGAGGGTAGGATGCCGCGCTGACTGTGAAATATGCGGAAAGACTGTACAACATTTGTGTCTGTACCGTGAAATTTGGGATCGAGGCTACTCTACAGGTTCAACCGGCTCAAAGTTCGCATAGACGTCCTGTACGTCATCGTGCGCTTCCAAAGCATCGACCAGCTCCAGCACTTGATCAAGGGTTTCCCCGGACACTGGAACCAGGTTTTCCGGCTCGTAACTGAGATTGGCTTCAGAAAGGACCAGGCCTTGCTCCTCCAACTGATTTCTGACGGCCGCAAATGATTCTGGCGCTGTCGTTATGACATACTGGTCTTCACTTTCCTTGAGGTCATCGGCACCGGCTTCGAGCGCCAACATCATTAAGTCGTCATACGACAAACTGCAATCTGACTTGTCGATGGCAATTTCACCAACTCGGCGAAACATCCACGCAACACACCCAGATTCACCGAGGTTTCCGCCGCGTTTTGCGAAAATGTGGCGAACGTCCGCCGCAGTCCGATTTCGGTTGTCAGTTACAATCTCCATCATGATGGCAGTCCCAGCTGGTCCGTAGCCTTCATAGATGAGTTCCTCATAATGAGCACCTTCGAGGGTTCCCGTCGCCTTCGCAATCGTCCGAGCAATGCTTTCCGAAGGCAGGTTACTCTGCCTGGCCCGTTCGATCGCTGTCTTTAGCCGGAAATTGGTATCGGGGTTGCCCCCACCCTCCTTAGCGGCCTGATAGACGTCCTTTGACAGCTTCGTGAACAACTGGCCGCGCACCGCGTCCTGCTTGCCTTTACGGCGCTGAATGTTGTGCCATTTCGAGTGTCCAGACATGTATTGTCCCCCCATGATTTCGTAGCAAACCCGTGTTTTGGATGAGCCGTTTGCTCAGTTCCCCCAGTCACGCAGATAGCGAAAGTCGATACCAACTGTCCTGCTCGAAATTTTAGCAATCACTGGCGGCTTTCGCTTGTATTGATTCAAGCGCATTCTTCGGACGATCAACCCCAACAACTTAGAGTCATACCCAAAGGTGGCAAGCTCATCGGGATTGATGCGTGCGTCAACCAGTTGGTACAGAATCTCATCGGCCGTATCATAGTCAAACCCAAGCTCCTGCTCATCGGTTTGGTTCTCCCAAAGGTCTGCGCTCGGCGCCTTTTCAAGAATGGAATTCGGAACACCGATGGCTTTCGATAACTGACGAACTTGTATCTTATAGAGGTCACCAATCGGATTAATCGCACTCGCTAGGTCTCCAAACTGAGTCCCGTATCCGAGCAGAAGCTCTGTTTTATTGCTGGTTCCAAGGACCAACGCATTCTGAATGGCAGATATGTCAAACAAAGTACACATCCGTTCCCGAGCCATGCGGTTTCCTCGGCGCAGATTGGATGCGGGTTCCCCAAAGATGCTGTCCATGTTCTGGAAAAATGCATCAACTGGGGCACTGATAGGCACAACGAGTGGTTTTAAGTTCAAATCCGTACAGACCTCTTCAGCGTCCTTCAGGCTGTTCGCACTGCTTGTCTTGTACGGCATCATGACAACCTGTACGTTCTCTTGACCGAGTGCATGCACGGCTAGATACGCCACCAGCGCTGAGTCAATGCCTCCAGACAGCCCCATCACAATCCGGGAAAACCCGGCCTTGGTCACCTCTTCCCGAACGAACGCAGTCAGTACGTCCAGTGTCAGCTTCGCGTTGAGATGCAGTTTTTTCTCGATAGCCTGTTTCACTCTGCATCCCGCCTTTCCCTGTGCTCGAGCAGCCGTTCAAGCTCCCGTAAGACCAAATGTTTCTTTTCGTCGCGCAAGATCGGTGTGATGTAGCGAGCCCGGCGAATCACAGACAAATCAAGCTCTGCGTAACACAGCGTCTCCGTGAGTTCAGGCGCCTCAACCAGCCACTCGCCTTCAGGGGAGATCACTCCGGAACCACCAAAGAAGTTCACACCGTCTTCAAACCCGGTTCGATTGACGAAAATGAAATATGTACCAAACAATCTTGCATACACCTGAAGTAAATCACGCCAGAACACGTGAGAACCGAAACGGTCTTGTTCAGCTACACTTCGAGCCGGGCCGGAGGCCGGAACACAGATAAGATCAGCCCCGCCAAGAGCGAGCAGATACGGACTGGAGACATGCCAGGCGTCTTCACAGATCATGAGACCGGATCGGCCGAAATCAGTAGGCACAGTCCGAAACTCCTCACCGCAGGCGAAATATCTGCCTTCGTCAAACATCCCGTAGGTTGGGAGGTAGACCTTGCGATGTTTTGCGGCAATTTGGCCGCGACGGGCATAAATCGCCGTGATATAAAACAGGTGCTGCTCGGATTCCTCAACGAAGCTGAATACCACGTCAATGTCTTGACTTGCAGCGACGAGACGTTGAATGTCGGGGTGTTTTGTTGTTCTCGCGACATCTAAGGTCAGGTCTTGCACCTGGTACCCGGTCAAGCCGAGTTCCGGAAAAACGATGAGCGCAGCATGGTTCGTTTTGGCTTGTTCAATCCACGCCAAGTGCTGCTCAAGATTAGCACTCACGTCACCCAAACGTGGTCTCAACTGACCTAGGGCCACGGTAACACGGTCTGTCACGTCTCTACACTCCCCTTTTCACAAAAGCCACCGGGTAAACCTGTCTGAAGTATCCCGACTACCACTAAGGTGCCTTGAATCCACAAGAAATACCGTTATTAGTATACTTTTGTCGAACCAAAAGTAAAAGCCACCAGCAGCGGCTTCTGGTGGCCTGTGTTTTGTACTTTGGATTCTCAAATCACTTACCCGAGCTGCCGGATAAAATCTTGGCGCTTTATTTCGCATTCCATCGCGTGATGCAGGAGTGTTCCATGTGTTGGGTGCCCTGCATGCAGCCAGTCGGTTATGGCTCGAACGAGCGTCTCTGGAAATTGTAGAAGACCCTTCATCCGAGACCGCTCATCCTCGGACATGGACGTTGATACCGCGTACAGATGAACCATCTGAAACCACTCTGACGCATCCCTGACGGCCCCAAGGTACAGCGCATGGTTACAGATCTGCAGCAGGTCACCGAGCGGATCGTCAATGGCAGCGAGATCAAAATCAATCATACCAATCCGTTGGCCGTCCCAAAGCAAGTTGTGGGGCGCCAGATCCCGATGACACCAACTGCGAGGTGACACCAAACGAAGTCGGTCACGATTGGCTGACTCGATAGCCCTTGCCATGCCATCCATGACGGGTACACTCATCGTTTGCCACTCTGGGAACTGTTCAAGAAGTTGCGACCAGACTCGTATGACGAGTTGTCGTTTGTATACCATACGGTGAACGAGCAGCGACGGACGGCTCAGCACCGAAGGCTTTCCGGCATTCATCTGTGCTGGCCCGTCTGGAATCGCTGTGATGGTATGCATACGACTCACGGTCGAGATGGCCGCAAACCGTTCCTTATCTTCACGAAGGTCCAGATGCTGCCCAGGAAGCCAGGGTTGCAGGTAGCCGATACGGTTCTCTTCTACCCGACAAAACAGGTGCTGTTGGTTGGTCATAATCGGCCCCGCCGCAAGCACCCCGCCGTCATTGAGTCGCGTAACCAACCATTCAATCTCAGGCAACTTGGTTACAGCATCACGCTGCTTAACTGGCTTCCAGACGTAACGGGTGCCATCCTCGGCTATCACACCTGTTGCAGACCGAAGCTGTTGATAGGCCTGCACGGATATGCCGTAGTGCAAGCCTAAAGCGCTTGTCAGCGCCATGTCACTATCAGCCGATTCGACGGAGTCGTCCTGGCGCCAATCGTGTCCTCGACGTGACTGGGTCAATCTCTGTGGCCGATTCCACCACTCAATGTCCCATATCGGCTGATCCTTCATCAGGCTCTCCTAGGAACACAGAAATCTCGCCCGCCTTGGCGTCTGGCCATTTGAACTCCTTCTTCGGCCAAACATCCTGTTCCTCTGCAGTGCGCCAACTGTTACCAAACGTTCCATCCTCAACGTCCCACGAAGAACTCTCGCCCCAAACGTCATTGACGGCGCCCTCGGCATCAGTTCGAAACGGGTGATGTTGGTGCGGGCCATAAGGGTCAGTCCACTCGGACGCCGCCATGGGCAATTGACCCGTGCCAGGCATCTCAGGGCTGGTTGCTCCTGTCCCATAAGGTATTGGCGCAGTAACAGATGGGTAGGCCTGCCCTGGTGTGAATGCTTCCCCGGATGTTGGTGAGATACCGGCACCCGGTGCAGCGCCTTGGCCTGGCGCGTAGCCTTGACCCGGTGCGGCGCCTTGACCCGGTGCGTAGCCTTGACCCGGTGCGTAGCCTTGACCCGGTGCGTAGCCTTGACCCGGTGCGTAGCCTTGGCCTGGCGCGTAACCTTGACCCGGTGCGTAGCCTTGACCCGGTGCGTAGCCTTGACCCGGCTCGTAGCCTTGGCCTGGCGCGTAGCCTTGACCCGGTGCGTAGCCTTGACCCGGCTCGTAGCCTTGGCCTGGCGCGTAACCTTGACCCGGCGCGGCGCCTTGACCCGGTGCGTAGCCTTGACCCGGTGTATAGGCTTCCCCTGGTGTCGGCGCGACCTCCGGAGTTGTTGGACCAGCACCGAAAGCCCCTACAGGTCCCATTTCAGAGCCCGCACTGCCTGGTGTCGTGGAACCCGCCCAGGATGGCAGCTGCGCTGGAGGTACCATGCCTGGGACGTAAAGCAGGTCACCTGGTCGCAAGGCGCGATGTGCAAGACCTGGATTCATTTGCAACAAGTGACTCATCGGCACGTTATACTTTTTTTGAATGCTTTCCCAGTTTTCCCCCGGTTTCACAGCGTGCGGCCAGACAAATCCAAAGAATGGCGGCATTGCCGGCTTGCTTTGTCCCGCTCCTGCGTCGCTGTGTCCTGCTGGCATCTGAGTTGGCGCAGCCACGCCAGTTGGGGTCCCTGTCGGAGCCATCGTTTGCATTTGTGGCGAAACATCCTGCACACCAGTCTCGCCCGCTGCATCTGCTGCTGGCTGGGTCGTGCCCATCCCGCCTTTGGCGTTTGACTTGCTCTTCGTGAGTTCGGGCACAACGATGATACTGCCCGGCTTTAACTGATTCGGGTTTCGGATCTGTGGGTTTGCCGCCAACAACAACTTGGGTCGCACCCCAGTCGCCTCAGCGATGCTCCACATTGTATCGCCGTCGCGCACCACGTACTTCTTCATGTAGTGTTACCTCCTTTACTCGCCACCGCCTGATGACGAAAAACGTGCACCGCCGATCCCGGTATACATTGATGGGCGTCTGTTACCAGCCTTGGCCTTGGGCGTTTCGTCCCTGCCAGTATATGCAGGAGCCCAGGGAGTGGTTTAAACACAACAAAAATGGGCGGTCTACCGACCGTCCACAAGGGCACTCTCGTTGTCAAAACTTTGGATAAACCGGTTCGCCAATCAGGGGGACTTTGCAGGCGGCAGCACTGGCAGTGCCCCATCCCCCTTTGCCACATACGTGCTGGGGATTTCACCATTCAGCACCACGTACGCAAGCGGGACACTCGTTTGCACTTCGACAGGCTTCGTGACAAGAGGAGCCACAGCCTGTACCTCAGCATCTACGTTCAGATACAAAGCGTGCACGCTCTGGTTAATGCCGATGGATTTTACCTCCATGTGAATACTCGAATGGGCAGAACCTACGAGGTGAATTCGAACGGGCAGTTCTGGACTAAACGGACTAAGCAAGGCACCTCCAAGGGTTTGTCCTATTGGCAAGGGAAATGTTTCGCGTGACAGGGCTCCGAGCGTTTCCTCGGATTCTTTGGTCACCTCGGCTTGCAGAATGCTGACGGCATGAAAGTCAAACGAGGTCATTCTAACGTTCCCTTCACGGTCTGTAGCCACATGCAGCATTTTCCCGGTGTCAGGAGAATGCGAAATTGCGCTCTGCAATGCGTCATTCATTGCCTCTGTAGCAGCCCGCCGTGCAACGGTATCCGCAATAGCGGCAATAGAAGGACGAACCCGTGTATCAATCAGTATCACAAGTAACAATACTACGGCAAAGATTCCCCCGGATATTTTGATTCCAAGATAACGCCGCCGCGGCCCTGAAGGCGTTTGCGACTCCCACTCAATGGAGGCACCGGAACTGCGGCTGCCACGTGAACGTCGTGGTCGAAATGTCTGCGGCAAGATTTCACACTCCTAAACGGCGAAAGGACAACTTCTGACGCGAAGAACTGGCGCAAAGAAAAAGACAACTTCCCGGTTAGTTCCGCAGGATACAATTCCGGCAAAGCTGAATGATGGCAGGTAGGCACCACTCTGCTAGCCTGTCCTTGCCACATGTATATGTAGGACCTGTGCTTGTCAGCACCGTCCTGTCGGTCGAAACCTGTCGAAAATGGACAACCAAGCCAGTTTCTTTGCTATAATCAGTGCGAATGAGAGGAGTGACCGACATGGCCGACCGCTCTAACCCGCCAAAAGGCCCAAAGAAGCGGCAAAACAAGGCGGACAAGAAGCGTGCCAAGGCAGAGGTACGACGCGGGCGCTGGGTATGGCGAATTATTGGCTACACCTTCATGTTTATCGGAGGTGTCGTCGTAATTGGCATTGGCGCTGGGGTTGGGTACGCCACAGCGTTACTAAAGGGTCTGCCCACCGTCACTGCCGCCACCTTCATTAATAACAGGGCGCCGACCGTGGTCTATGACCGAACCGGAAAAGTCATTGGGCAGTTTGCAGCGGACGGGGATCGCCAGCCGATTGCCTCAGTGAATGACGTCTCACCGTACTTGACCAAGGCATTTATCGCAGCTGAAGACAAAACGTTCTATACAAATATTGGAATAAACCCGCTGTCGATGGCCCGTGCGTTTGTGCAAGACCTCGTGCATCACCATATTCAAAGTGGAGCAAGTACGATAACACAGGAAACTGTCAAGCTTGCTATCTTTCCAGACCAGCAACGAACCATGAAACGCAAGATTCAGGAAATCGCCCTTGCAATTCACGTGAACCAAATACTTTCTAAGAATGAAATTCTCACGGACTATATGAACTGGTTGTATATGGGTCGCATGGGTAACCTCGACGTGTACGGGGTGAAAACCTCATCAAACATCCTCTTTCACAAGGACCCGAAAAACCTGAATCTGGCAGAAGCAGCTTTTCTCGCAGCAATACCCAATAACCCATCTCTGTTTTCGCCATATCAGTACCCGAGCAACACCGTGAAGCGGCAACACCTGATCTTACAACACATGCTGGCAAATGGGATGATAACTCAATCCCAATACAATCAAGCCCTGTCATTTAACATTCTGAAAGACATTCATCAACCGCAACAAGCTACATCGCAGCAGTACCCGTATCTGATGAATGACGATATTCGGCCTTTGATCGCACAGTACCTCGTCAAGCAAGGAATTTACAGTTCAGTTACTGATGCAGAAGATGCCCTGCCTACAGCAGGCTATAAAGTCTATACAACCATTGACCTGACCAAGCAAAATGACGTGGATAAAGTCCTTTCGGACAATCAGCTGTTTGGCAATACGACAAAAGACGTGTATATCAACGGAAAACTGCTCAAGGACCAAAATGGAAAACCTGTACAAGACCTCTATGAAGCTGGCGTCACGATGATTGACAATGCGACGGGAGGAATTCTTGCCATCGGCGGTGGGCGTGATTATTACAAAGATTACTACGACCACTCCGATCTGCCACGTCAACCAGGGTCTTCAATCAAACCTCTGCTCGACTACGGTCCCGCCATCCAAATGGGGAAAGTCACCGCTGCAACACCGATCATGGATGGTCCGATCTCGATGCCAGCCGGTCCAGGCCAACCACCGTGGAAGCCGCAGGACGACGAAAATTATTGGCACGGGATTGTCACAGCGCGAGAAGCACTGACCCAGTCTCTAAACGTCCCGGCAATTAAGGTTTTACAGTACATTACGCCTCAAGCAGCCGGGAAGTACTTAGAAAAAATGGGCATCACGCCACAGTCAAAGACCATCGACGGACGTTCAACGCTGGCTGCATCGGATTTGCAACAGTTGCCAACTGCCATCGGCGGTATGGCGAATGGACTGACCGTTCAGCAGATGACCAGTGCCTACACTACCTTCCCGAACCAGGGGGTATGGCGTCAGTCTTATCTGATTTCACAGATCACCGACAGCAAAGGTGACACGTTGTATCAAGCGCACCCGACGCAGACAACTGTGTTTTCATCTCAGACGGCTTATGTTATTGACAGCATGCTTCGCGATGTCGTGACCAACCCGACCGGTACAGCTTACTACGGAATCGGTACGGCGTTCCCAAAGAATTACTACATCTATGGTAAGACCGGTACCACTGATAAACAGCGCGATGGTTGGTTCGTCGGGTATACCGAGAAGTACACGATGGGCATTTGGATGGGATACAACCACCACGAGCAAATTGAAGTCTACCCGGTGAACTGGTACAACCTCAAGTTCACCTTATGGAGCAAAATTATGGCACCGGTGTTTAAAGCGGATCCGCCAACCATGCCGATTGCAGAACCACCAGGCATTGTTCAAATGGCTGTGTGCCGTGATTCAGGAGAACTGCCATCACCACTGTGTCAACAAGCCGGAGCTGTTGACAAGGAGATCTTCGTGCAAGGAACGGAGCCGACAGCGACAGACAATGTATATGTACAGGCCCTGTACACGATATTGAACGGTAAAAAGTACCTGGCTACGACGAACACACCGCAAAACGAGGTCAAACAAGGCGTGTTTGTCGACCCGTCAAAGATTCAGTTGAACCAGCCATGGCCGCTTCCATCCGGCGCCACTACACTGGACAGCAACACGTACGTGCCGACTCAACCAGACCCACGCGGCGGCACCGTACTGCAAGCGCCAAGTTCATCCCCAATGCCGACGTTGGCAGCACCAAGCAACGTACAGGCCGCAGTGGATCCAACGACGGGTGCAGTGAACTTGTTGTGGGCCCCAGTGAACACAGCAACGAGCTACACCGTGTGGCGTGCGACAGCACCGAACGGGCCGTACGTCAACATTGCTGGTCCAATTCCTGATACAGCGTACACGGACACCAGCGTACCTGCAGGTACAGCCGTTGTTTACTATCAGATTTACGCCGCTTCAGACTCGGCCATATCGCCGCCGTCACAACCGATTACGGTTCAGTTGTCAGGTAGTAATCAACCGGGATACGGTAATACGACGGGGAACAGTTCGTCCTCAGCCACCACGAATTCGACTCCACGTGGCGGGAACAATTCCGGAGGAAGCAGTGGTTCTGGGTTACCGGAGATGCTATGGCCGCAAACGGGGGAGCGTTCACGGACAAACTAAGCGGTCTTGTCGTACAGTGAAAGCCAAGACCAAGATCCATCTGGTCGATTAAACAAAGGGGGTTACACAGCCAAAGTGCTGCGTAACCCCCTTTGTATGTTGAATCACGAGGCACCCCTACGCAATAACATGATACCCCCCATCAGGGCTCGCTGAGTTGTCACTCCAAAGTGACAACGGTCGCACCGTCCCCGCCTTCCCCTTGGCCGCCGCGGACCCACTCTTTGACTTGAGTGTGCCGACTCAGGTACTTCCGTACCCCATCGCGTAAGGCACCAGTGCCCTTCCCGTGAATAATCGTCACACGCGCCAGCCCATTGATCACCGCTTCATCCAGGTACTTGTCAATGCGCGGTATTGCTTCATCGACTGTTTCACCACGAATGTCCAACTGCAGAGGCATCTGTCTCGGCAGTCCACGTTTCACGGAGCGCCCGCCCGTCGGCGCAGAAGTTCCTCCGCCTTCAGCATTTTGCAACAGCTCAATTTCGGACTGCTTCACCTTCATCCTGAGTAATCCAAGTTGCACGGTCAGTGTCTGCTCATCTTCGCTGACTTCTGCGACTTCTCCTTTTTGCCCGAGGGAGAGCACGCGGACCACCGCACCGACCCGAATTTTTTCACGCTGTTTCGCCTTGCGGACAATACGTTCGACTTCCCGAGGCAAAGCAGACTCCAGACCCTTACGTAGTTCGACCAACTCATGGTCCTTAAAGTGACCCGAGTCTTTTCGGCTTCGCAACTCTCGAATAATGCGCTCTGCTTCGCTCTGTGCCCGTTGAACAATTGCTTTGGCTTCATCGACTGCCTGACGTCGAGCCTTTTCAGTCTCAACCCGGAGTTCTTCTTCTTTTCGGAGCAGCTCGTCCTCTAAAGATTTCACCTGATGCCTGGCTTCATCGGCCTCTTGGTGAAGCCTTTCTGTTTCGCGCTGTGCCTTCTCCATACTTTGAAGCAGTGCGTCAATCCGAGCATCATCCGTGCGCACATAGCCCCTCGCTTGTTCAATCACATCTGTGTAAAGACCAAGCCGTGCGGCAATCGCCAGTGCATTTGAACGTCCTGGAATTCCTAAGCGAAGTCGATATGTGGGTCGAAGTGTCTCAACGTCAAATTCCATGCTTGCGTTCATCGCCATTGGATCGTTCATGGCGTATACCTTGAGCTCGGCGTAGTGGGTTGTTGCAACGACGCGTGCACCCACTGCTTTTAGTCGATCAAGAATTGCCATGGAGAGCGCTGCACCCTCTGCAGGATCAGTACCCGCGCCAAGTTCGTCAAGCAGGACCAGGCTTTCGTGCGTCACGTGATGAAACATGCGCACGATGTTGGACAAGTGTGACGAGAACGTCGATAAGCTTTGTTCGATGCTCTGTTCGTCACCGATATCTGCAAATATGTTGTCACACCATCCAATGTCGCATGGCTGACGAGACGGAAGGAAGCAACCGGACATCGCAAGCAGTGTCAGTATGCCAACAGTCTTCAGGGTAACGGTCTTACCACCCGTGTTCGGGCCCGTGATAATCAACATTTGATTGCGGTCCCCAAGAGAAAGGTCAATTGGAACGGCGTGTTCCTTAGCAATCAGAGGGTGTCTGGCTTGGCGCAAAATCCAAGTACTATCCTCACGCAGCCTCGGTCGTTCACAATTTTCCTTCCTTGACCACGCTGCTTTAGCAAACCACTGGTCAACAAGGGCGAGGCACTCGACATTTTGCTGCAACTCAGATCCAATTTCTGCGACGGCCCCAGAGAGGTGTTGCAGAATTTTTTCGATTTCACGCTCTTCGTCAACGAGCAATGCCCTGACCTTTGCCCCGGATTCAACCACAGACTGAGGTTCAATAAATACTGTAGCCCCTGAAGCGGAAACGTCATGTACAATCCCTGGAATCTGATTTTTGTAGTCAATTCGAACCGGCAGGCATAGGCTGTTGCCGCGCATGGCAATGACCGGATCCTGGAGATAGCGGGCGTGTGAGCGGAGCATTTGTTCGAGTTGTTGACGCATCCGAGATTCCAACTGCCGTCTTTGATTTCGGAGTTTGGCCAACTCGGAACTTGCGTGGTCCCAAATCGTTCCGTCCTCAGCAACCGCCTTACGGATTTCTTCCTCGGTTTTGCGAGCGTCATACAGAAGCTCGGAAACCTCCCGCAGCCGCGGGACATCAAGCTCTTCCGAGTCGACCTGCAGTGCCTGGCGAACCCTTCGCCCGCCTTGGATAAAGTCAACCATTCGGTTGAGTTCATCGGTTCCGAGTACCCCACCGATTTCAGCCTTTTTCAACGCGGCTCGGATGTCGGTGATCCCGCCAAACGGTACTGGTCCATATCGGTATAACATCCGAAGTGCTTCATCAACAACCGCCAGTTCTGCTTCGGCTTCTTGTTGGCGCAAGAAAGGCTCCATATCGTCAATCTGTGCCTTGCCGAGGCTGGAGGCCGCGTAAGTGCGGATTTGGGCCTTAACCTTGCTGTATTCGAGTGTTTCGAGTGTTCGTTTGTCCATCCACGTTCCTGCCTTCCACAACGCCTGAAACGGCTTCACAAGGGCGAAGCCGCAAATCCCACTCATTGTACCACATATGAAAGCGTGTCCTGGGCATATTACAGGTGAGACAGCAGAAAGGAAGGTGCCACATGAACCTGATAGGAACAATTGTTCGATTTATTGTGTCAGCGTTAGTTCTGATGTTTGTCGGATTCCTTGTTCCTGGATTCGGCGTCATGAACTTCTGGTCCGCACTCCTTGCAGCCGTCGTGATTGCCCTGCTCGGTTGGGCAATTGAGGCCCTCTTTGGCCGTCGAATATCTCCCTATGGCAGAGGTATCGTCGGGTTTATCTCTGGTGCGGTCGTGCTGTACTTAGCCCAGTTAGTCGTACCAGGAATGCGTGTGACCATTCTTGGGGCCCTCCTCGCATCACTTGTGATCGGTATCATCGACTTGTTTGTTCCAACGGAGATGCGCGGCAGACGAGACTAGAAAGATTTAGGGACTAGAAAAGTCTGTAAGAAACGAGCGGCCACAACTGTGGTTCGCTCGTTTCGTGTTAAAATTTTCATCCCGAATTATTGGTTGAATTCACGGTTTGGCTTTGGTTTTGGCTCCGCCCTTGACCTTGGTTCTGACTTTGGTTGTGTGTGATGCCAGGGTGATTGGCGTCCAGCCACTGTACAATAACCGAGTTCGACAGGTCGGCTTGAAGTTTTTGATTGTTGATGTAATGCGACACCAGCGAGGCCACGTATACAAACACGATAGCCAGAACTAAACCAGCCACCATACCCGCGAGACGGTTGACGGTCGACAATAATGGCAAGCTGAACAGTGCATCAATTAAACCCGCGGCGTAACGCAGAATCAAAAAAGATATAATGAATAGAATTGTAAATGCTACTGCTCCGGAAAAGTTCCCCAGCACGAGCTGGAACACCCCGTTCGACGGTGGTATCCACTTTGTCCCTTGCAGCATCTGATCGACAGCTGGCGTTAATACGGGTCGCAGCCAAAGTGCAACAAAATACGCTATCACAGTCCCAAAGAGGCGGGTTACTTGGCGGACCAGCCCCAGCCTGTAGCCGTTCCATCCACCGAGCACCACGATGACCACAATGACTAAATCGACAATGTTCACGGACCTTAAACTCCCCCAGACCTAGGCGAGGATTCTGGCGAAACCCTTGTATGCTCGTCCAACAAGACAAGCACTTCATGGTACTTGGACTGCAACTCTCGATTTTCTTCTCGCAACTCTCGATTTTCTTCTCGCAACTGTCGATTCTCTTCGCGCAGGCGAATCAACTCGTCTTCCAAGTTCACTGCTGTCAATACCGCAATGCGGCGCCCGTCGAGGCGAGGGTTGGCTGATGCGATTTGCTGCATGAGGCTGTCTACAGCCCGAGCCACACCCCGGAGGTGCGTTTCGCTCGCTTCTCCGCGCAAGGTGTAGTCCGTACCGCCAATCGTAACTCGGGACCTGTGTCGTGCATCATCGGCCATCGTTTGCCACCCTCCCCATACGCATCGTTATTCTAGATACGGATATAAATCCCTGCAGAACAGGAGCCTATCGTTAACTTCTGAGAACAGCTGCAAACTCACGTTGCCAGCGGGCAAGCACCCGACTTTCGAGGTGACTGACTTCCTCGTCTGTCAGCGTCCTGTCGGTTGCACGGTAAATGAACGAAAATGCCACACTTTGATGGCTCTCTGGAATTCCTTTCCCTCGATAAACGTCAAACACATTACACGATTCGAGGAGACTTTCAGTACCAGAAGATAGCTCCTCCTTGGCTGCGTAGAGCAGGTCGCCGACAGCAACGTTTTGGTCGACAACGACAGCGAGATCGCGCAAGGAAGCCGGGAACCTTGGCAGAGGTTGAACGTGATACCGCAGGTTGAGCAAAGACTCGATTGCGTCGAGGTGGAATTCCGCGTAGACAGCTCCCGCAACGCCCATTTCTTCTGCTGTTTCCGGATAGATCTCACCAACTTGACCAATCCTGATGTCATCTACGACAACTTCTGCGCTGCGTCCTGGGTGCAGGTACGGCACATTGGTCTTTCGAAATGCAGCACGGTGCCCAAGTCCGAAGGCACTTAACCAAACTTCTATGGATCCTTTCGCGTCATAAAAGTCAAACGCACGCGGACGCTGCCCAAGCTGTACCGGATACTCACCAAACCAAAGCCCTGCCCACATAGTTTCCTCGATCGGCTGCTCCGTCAGCGGCAACGACTTCGGCCGATATACACGAGCCAACTCGAACACCTGTCCGCCCAGGTTTCCATGAGACAGGTTGTATTCACCAATCTGAGCGAGACTCGGCAGCATGTGCGTTCTCATCACCGTACGTTCGTCTGAGAGAGGCATGGCAATCGGGATCATCCTCCGATACTCCGCATCTTCAGGCAAACGCATCCTGTCCAATTGTGACGGATGGGTAAAGGAATACGTGAAAACCTCTGTCATGCCAGCGCCAAGCAAGATATGACGAGTGGTTTGGTGGATCTTCTGCCGGAGAGTGCGCGTACCGGTTGTCGTGGCTCCCTCAGGAAGGGTGGACGGAATCTCGTCGTAGCCAACGAGGCGAGCGATCTCTTCCACCAAGTCGGCCTCACGCGTGATGTCAGGGCGCCGCGTGGGAACAGCAACGTCCCACTCCCTGTCGGATCCAGAGAAATTTGACGTCGAAATGTGAAATCCAAGTCTAGAAAAGACATCCTGCATCGTCTCATCAGCAATCTCGGCGCCGAGCAGTTCACGGCAGCGCGAAGGGGAGAATGCCACCATTCGGGATTCCGCAGCGGGCTCCTCCGTCCTTGCCGTGCTCGCTACATCGCCAACGATGCTCGCCCCACAAATCTGCTGGTACAGTTCAGTTGCACGGTTGAGTGCTGCTCTCACGGCGACAACATCGATACCCTTTTCAAACCGTTGTTGTGCCTCCGAGCGCAACCCAAGACGCTGCCCCGTTCGGCGGACGGACGGTGCATCAAAAGCGGCTGACTCGAGTACGACGCGGTTTGTCTTCTGTGTGACCTCCGTATTTTCACCGCCCATCACGCCTGCCAAACCAATTGCCCTGTCCGGATCGGAAATCACAATCATGTCTTGAGTCAGTGAACGTTCTTCGCCGTCGAGCGTCACCAGTTTCTCGCCGTTGTGAGCCTGTCGCACAACAATCGTCTCTTGGCGGACTTCATCAAAGTCGAACGCGTGCAGTGGTTGTCCCCACTCCAGCATCACGTAGTTTGTGATGTCAACCGTCGCATTGATGGGGCGGACACCCATTGTCAAAAGCCGCATCTGCATCCACAGCGGGGACGCAACATCGTTAAGACCGGAAAGAACCTGCGCGTCATATCTGCTGCACAAGTCCGTCGCGATCTCGATGTGCACCGGAGAACCTTCACCAGTGACAGCTCGCTTCGGCGGCTCAAACCGGATCGGCCGACCGTATAAAGCCGCAATTTCGTATGCCAGTCCCCGGATCGAGAGGCAGTCACTGCGATTTGGCGTGAGATCAATATCGAGCACAACATCGTTCAATTGAAGCAGGTCCGCCACATCTGCGCCAACGATTGTGTCGGATGGCAGAATATACAGACCCTCTGTTTGCTCCTTGGGCAGCAACTTCACTTCGAGACCAATTTCAGATGCCGAACAAAGCATACCCTGGGACTCAATCCCGCGCAGCTTCGCCTTGCCAATCTTGCCACCCGGTAGATTCGCGCCGACGACAGCTACCGGCACTTTTTGTCCAGCCGAGACATTCGGTGCCCCGCAGACAATCGTCAGTAACTCATCTTGTCCTACATTGACTTGGCATACGCGCAGTCGATCCGCATTCGGATGCTGTTCACACGCGACCACTTCGCCGACAACGACCCCGCTGACTCCTTTGACACGCGGTGCAACCCCGTCAACCGTAAGTCCGCCCCTGGTCAGTCGTTCCGCGAGTTCATCCGGACTCACTCCAGTGATGTTCACTACTTCACACAGCCACAGATATGACACCTTCATGCATGATACACTCCTTGCCTCATCGAGTCTTCAGTCGGTTTTTGATGCAGAACAATGCCTGTCGACCCTTTACACAAGCGTGCGGGCAAACTGGCTTAGTAAACGGAGATCGTTTTGGTACAGTTGTCGAATGTCCTCAATCCCGTATTTCAACATGGCGATCCGTTCCGCCCCCATACCAAACGCGAAACCGCTGTAGATTTTGCTGTCATATCCGGCCCAGTCGAGCACGTTTGGATGAACCATCCCGGCACCGAGAATCTCGATCCACCCGGTATCCTTGCAAACCCGGCAACCCTTGCCGCCACAGTTCACACACAGCACGTCCACTTCCGCAGACGGTTCAGTAAACGGAAAGAAGCTCGGACGAAGCCGGACTGCCTGGTTCGGCCCGAACACGGCCTTGGCAAACTGTTCGAGGACCCCTTTCAGGTCGCTCATCCGGATGCCTTTATCAACCACGAGACCTTCAATCTGATTAAACGCGTGTGAATGTGTCGCATCATCTTCGTCGCGGCGATAGACCCGGCCAGGAACAATCACCTTCACCGGCGCACTTGGGCACATCCGTTCCATCGTGCGAACCTGCATGGGTGACGTATGCGTGCGCAGCAACAGGTTTTCCGTCAAGTAAAACGTGTCTTGCATATCCCGGGCAGGATGGTCCTTCGGGAGGTTCAGCCGTTCAAAGTTATACTCATCGGTTTCAATTTCCGGGCCTTCGGCAATCTCGAATCCCATTCCGAGAAACACATCTTCAATCTCCTCGATGACCCTTGTAATCGGGTGCATCGCGCCACGTTTCGTCTTACGGCCGGGGAGTGTAACGTCAATCTGCTCTGCAGCAAAGCGCGCCGCAAGAGCCGCCTTTTCCAGCTCAGAGAGACGCGCGTCAAACGCCTCTTGCAACTGCCCGCGCAGCTGATTGAGCAAACTGCCGACAATCGGCCGTTCCTCTGCTGACAGTCCCCCCATCTGCCGCGATACCTGTGTCAGTCGACTCTTTTTCCCGAGAAACTCGATGCGCCACTCTTCCAGAGCTTTGACATCTGAAGTCGCTGCTAATGCCTCCACTGCACCCGCTCGCAAGTGTGCTAACTCCTGTTCGATTTCTTGAACGTTCATAACGATTCCTCCATCCCTGTGACCTTGGAACCCCATCTTTCTCAGACCTGGGTCTCGACGATCCGGTACACTGAAAATGCAAAACAAGTCCTTGCTATGTTCGACAAAGCTATGTTCATCAAAAAGAGCAATTCATCCCAAAGGGACGAATTGCTCGCGGTACCACCCTCATTGACAGAACTCACCAATCGTTGCCAAAGGCTGCGAAAACCTCTGGTGAACAAGGAGTTCAGTCCTCCTCAAAGGAATGTAACGGATTCCAACCGATGCCCCCTACTCACCTGTCTGCCAGGCGTTCAGGCGCACAACTCAAGGGTGAACTTCACCGTGACATCACGCAGCCCGCTCGCAGTCTCTGGCAAGGCCTCCCTGCAACGGATATCCCTCGGTTACTCTCCCAGTCATCGTCAAGTGCCGTATCGAGTTGTGCATAGTATAGCGAAAACACGCCCCTGCGTGCAACATTCATAACCACAACTGCTTGTCCCGTTGGTGGTAAAACCATCATGAGCGGTGCTTGAGCTTATATCCTGCGTTCTGTACTGGTCCTATCGGCGCAACGACGGACGGGTTACGAGCGCCCGGACAGCGATGTTGATAACAAGAACGATGACGAGCAGGACAAATGCAGCACTGTAGGCCAACTGATGAGACGCCGTATAGGGCATGTCGATATAGGTCCATACAATATACGTCAGATAACCGAGTTGATGATGGGTCAACTGCCAAGTCGGGTTCAGGGATGACCACCCAGCAGTATACAAGAGCGGGGCGGTTTCGCCCATCCCAATCGCGATTGCCATCAGGATGCCGGTCGCCATGCCTCCGGCAGCTGGTCGCCAAATGACTTTATAGACAGCTTGGAACCGAGTCATTCCAAGTCCCCAAGCTGCTTCCCGCAAGGACAGCGGCACTTGCTGGAGACTGGCCTCCGTGTTTCGGAGGATATACGGCAACATGATAATGGTGAGTGCAATTCCGCCAGCAATCGGGGAAAAGCCCCAGCCCCACTGCAAGACCATCAAAAGGTATCCAAAATATCCAATGACGATAGAGGGAACACCAGACAAGACTTCGGTTAAGAAACGGATGGTCTTAGCCACCGGCTTTGATGCAAACTCCGAGGTAAAAATTCCTCCCAAGACCCCAAGCGGCCCTGCAAGGATAATCGAGATGATAATCAACTCAAACGTTCCCAGAATGGCGTTTTCGAGACCACCAGCTTCACCCGACGTCACCGTCCAGAGCATGTTCCACCGAAACGATGCAACACCTTTGAGAATAATAGTCCCAACCATGTCGGCCAGACTGAACAACACAAGTGCGGTGGCGATCCACCCAAGCGTCCATCCCATCGTAGAACCGAACTTTCTTCGCTTTCGACGGAGTGCCATTACGCGGCCACCCCCGCTTTCGTGGAACGACGACGGCCAGTTCGAGTCACAAGCCAGCGTGCCAAGAAGTTTGTCAGCAGCGTGAGAACCATCAGGATGAGTGCGAGTTCTGCTAACGCGTGAACAGCCATCTGCGATGCGTCCGTCAGTGCACTGTCCAGCTGGTCAGCGATAACCGCAGCCATGGTTGAAATCGGACTATAGAGGTTATGCGGCAACAGATTCATTGCACTGCCGCTGACCATCAAAACCGCCATGGTTTCACCCATCGCCCTCCCCCAACCGAGTGCCAGGGCCCCGACAAAGCCATCTCGAATAAAGGGCATGCATATATAGCGAACGACTTCCCAGGTTGTCATGCCCAGTCCGATTCCACCTTCACGGTAGAGAATGGGCACCTGCATGAGCAGATCACGCGTCGTCGCTGTAATAATCGGCACAATCATGATGGCAAGCACTAAACCACTGGACAACAGACCCAAACCCGTTCCAACTGGTCCACGGAGGTATGGAACTACAGGTCCCAAGTGAGAGAGCCAGACGGCAAGGTTATCCCTGACCCAAGGCGCAAGCGTAATAATGCCCCAAAGCCCAATCACAACACTCGGGATTCCTGCCAGGAGTTCGACCAGAATGGATAAGATCCATTGCAAGACCCCACGAACGCGGTATGCCAATATGAGGGCAGTGAACATCGAAATTGGGATAGCGATAAGGATGGCGATGATTGACGATGCCAACGTCCCTACAATAAAGGGTAATGCGGCATATGAGGCGCCTGCTGCGGCGGTCACGCCATTCTTGTGTTCCAACGCACCGTAGAGATTTCCCATGTTCCACTGAATTCCGTAGATGAAGTGCCATCCATTAAACTTCATACTCGGAATTGCTTGAACCAGCACGATCAGCGCAATAACAACCAAAAACACGACAGGGCTACTGGCAGCAACGCCAGTAGCCACGCGGAAAACCCTGTCTGCATTTTTGGAGGCTGAACTCACCTTACGCACAAACATCAGCTCCTGTATGCAACGATAACTTCAAGCTTTCTGTACTGATTCTGCCTTGCCTATCATATCATTTGGCTAATGTCAGCTGCCAATCTGATTGATTTGCGCCTGGCTCTTTGGTGCAACTGAAGCTGGCAGCGGCAGGAAGTGGACGGGTGTCATGTACTGAGAACTGTCTCCACCGCTCGGACTGATTGCCCAGTTCAAGAACTTCTTCAGCGCAGCCGCGGTTGCACCGGATTGTTGCTTGTTCACGATGGCGTACTCGAAGTTAATGATTGGGTAGGAGTTCGCCCCCGGAGAGTAAATGAGGGAAATCCGTTCACTTGCCGGCACCTGACTGACCATGGTACTTGCAGCAGCCTGGATATTGGCCTGCGTCGGAAGAACGAAATTTCCAGACTTGTTTTGCAGGGCAGCATAACCCAAACCCTTTTGAGTTGCTTTATCCAACCAACTGATACCAACGTACCCAATACTGTACGGTGTATTTGCTAACTGGCTGACAACACCGTCGTTGCCCTTGGCACCCACCTCGCTCGCGACAGCCGGCCAGGAAATGCTCGTTCCGTAGTTCGGGCCTGAGCTGGAACCCCAAGTCTTGTTGGTGTCAGACAGAAACTGAGTGAACAAGAACGTGTCACCACTGCCGTCCGTACGACGGACAGGCACAATCGGTTTGTGCGGCAGAGATACACCCGGGTTTAAAGCTTTGATTGCGGCGTCATCCCAATAGGTGATTTTACCGAGGTATATCTGACCGAGAACGTCTCCAGTCAGCTTCAGATGGCCTTTCACGCCAGGCAGGTTATACATAATTTGCTGTGCAGAGATGGCAAGCGGAATGTTCAACATGTTTGGACTCTGTGCTATTTGAGCATCGGACATATATGCATCGGATGCACCAATTTGCACCGTACCGGCAATCGCCTGAGAGATACCCGTTCCGCTGCCAGTCGAAGCAGCAGTCAACTTCACGCTCGGGTCAACCGACTGATAGGCTGCAATCCATTGATTGTTAAACAGAGGATAAAGTAATGATGATCCGGTTTCGTTCAGCGTCACAGCACCGGATGCGCTCGTACCTGTTGCATTCCCAGAAGCGTTTCCTGCAGTGCCGGAACCCGATGTATTGTTACCAGCTCCCGTACCACAGCCAGCGAGAGAAGCAATTAAACCTGCAGCCGTTACCGAGACGGCGATCCACTTACCAGATTGTTTCATCAAATTTATCCTACCCCCTGATGGTTTGAATCACTGTTTCATTCCAAATGTAAGTTTCCCTTTCGATGAACACTTTATCAGGGGAATGTAAATCCACAATGAACCCTATGTAAAGTCTTTGTAAATTTACTAGGGAATTTGTCGAACCAAGTTTACATGAAGCAATGATTGCAATTTAAATGACTACACTTTATCGGGTGTTTCCGTTGGAAGTCCCTGCAAACGCGAGACCGTGAACCAGAAGTCACTGCCAAGACCGGGCTCACTGTCGACTCCAATCTCACCACCATGCGTCTGAACGATATGCTTCGCAATGGCCAGCCCTAGGCCTGTCCCTCCCGTTGCGCGGCTTCGATCGCGATCGACACGGTAGAAGCGTTCGAACACCCGCTCCTGATGCTCTTTTGGAATTCCAATGCCAGTGTCAGCAACATGAATCTTGACTCTATCGACATAAGACTCAGCGAACACGGTCACCACCCCCCCTAAAGGAGTGTAGTGAATCGCATTCGTAACGAGATTGAGTACAACCTGCTTAAGCTGTTCCTCCGCTCCCCAAACTACAAGGTCTGCAGTCACGGTATTTTCCACAACAACTTGTGCAGCTTGCGCAATGGGTTCAATCACCCGTACACTTGCGGCAACGACCTCTTGTAAATTGACCTTCGAAAACGAAAGTCCCCCATTCCCACTTTCAAGGCGTGTCAGCGTCAACAGGTCTGCGACCAGATTCTTCATGCGAATCGACTCGTCATGGATGACCCTTAAAAATTCGGTTTGGATCTGTGCGTCTTTCTCCCCGTCAAGCAAAGTCTCAGCAAACCCTTGAATGGCCGTAATCGGTGTCTTTAACTCATGCGAGACATTTGCGACAAAGTCGGAACGCATTTGCTCTATCCTGCGCCACTGTGACACGTCGTTACAAAGCAACAGAGCAGTGTAAATCTGACGCGGACCAGCCCCCGCAGGCGCGTCGAGGGGAATCGGGATGACTTGCACGCTGACAGTAAGACCTTTGCGCAAGTTCATTTCAGACGACCATTTGTGCCCAAACAGCAGCGCGTTGTCAATCGCTGCACCGAGCTCATAGTTATGAATGACCGTCCAGTGGTCAGTTCCAAGCACATCCGCAATTGGTCGCAGAAACATTTGCTCTGCAGCTTGATTCATCCGTTCAATCCGTCCGTTGGTACTCACATAAATAACCCCGGTTGTCATGGTTTCGAGGATGTGTGTCAAGACATCCCGTTCCTCAGACAACCGGGTAATCTGCTTTAATACGCTGTCCATAGCTTGATTCAAAACGCTGGCTGCGGCCTTCTCTTCAGCCGTTTGAACATCAGTGATGCGTCCCTCTCTACCCGCTCCGCTGCCGGCAAACGCACGAACGGTCTGTACGATGTCTGTAATGAAGAGGCGGCGTCTCCTGCTGCGCACGTAGCGCTCTACAAACAAAACAAAAAACACAGCAGCCATAATTAAGAGACCGAGCGTCATGCCATGGTTTCCCTCCAACCTAACGGCATGAAACTGGGGGCCTCCCCAGTCTCACACCTGTTTTCACAATTCAGTTCAGATCGGACCGTTCGCCAGAAATAATGTAAATAACGCCTTCTCCAATGTTGGTCGCGTGATCGCCAATCCGTTCGAGATGACGTCCGATAAACGCCAAACTCATGGTCTGCTCTGCAACACTAGGATTGTTTGTAGCGATTTTGAACAACTCTTCGACCATTTTTCGGTAGATATGATCTACTTCATCATCTTCTGGAGCCAACTTTTCAGCCAGTTCGAGACTGCTTTCAACATACGCGTTCAGGGCATCAGAGATCATCTGGTCGACAATCCCTGCCATGCGGGGAATATCCACGAGCGGCTTGACGAGCTTTTGCCCACGCAGACGGATAACCGATTTCGCGATATCCA
The DNA here is from genome assembly GCF_001399675.1 of Paenalicyclobacillus ferrooxydans. Lineage (GTDB taxonomy): Bacteria > Bacillota > Bacilli > Alicyclobacillales > Alicyclobacillaceae > Alicyclobacillus_B > Alicyclobacillus_B ferrooxydans. The sequence goes on along the minus strand of NZ_LJCO01000079.1, from coordinate 64,533 downwards.
CTGCGTTGTCTCCCATTCGTTCTAAGTCAGTTGCAATTTGTAATCCGGAAACAATCTTACGCAGGTCTGTTGCAACCGGTTGTTGTGTTGCAATCAATCGAATGCATAGATCCTCAATCTCATGTTCCTCGCGGTTGATGGCCTTGTCTCCGTCCACGACGCTTTGTGCCACCTCCGCGTCCAACCCTTGCAATGCCTGAATCGATTTTCGAATCGCTTCCTGGACGTCCCCGCCCATCTTCAGCAGTTTCAACTTCAATTCACGCAGTGCCAAGTCAAAGTTATGCCGTTGCTGCATTGTCTCCCCACCTATCGTCGGCCTCCGGTTGCAGGCTCGTCCTTTGCATCAACCGAATCGCCCAGTAATATAATCCTCGGTTCTCTTGTCGACTGGATTTGTAAATATCCCCGTCGTTTCCCCAAATTCTATCAGTTCTCCATTGAGGAAAAACGCCGTCTTGTCGGCGACACGAGCCGCTTGTTGCATGTTATGCGTCACAATGACAATCGTGTACGACTCCTTCAACTGCTCAACCAGCTCTTCCACGCGGAGTGTGGAAACCGGATCGAGCGCCGATGCAGGTTCATCCATCAGCAACACCTCGGGTTCCACAGCTAGAGCACGAGCGATACAAAGGCGCTGTTGCTGGCCACCGGAGAGTGCAGTCGCTGGAGTATGTATCCTGTCTGCTACCTCATCCCACAACGCAGCCATCTTCAAGCTCTTTTCCACGCGGTCTGTAAGTTCTGTACGGTTTCGTATACCGCCAAGACGCAGACCAATCGCAATATTGTCGTAAATGGACATGGTCGGAAACGGATTGGCCTTTTGAAAGACCATACCGACCACACGCCTCACGTCAACCGGGTCCATGGTGTAGAGGTCTTCATCTTCCAATCGAATAGACCCTTCCATTTTGGCACCGGGACTTGTCTCGTGAAGCCGGTTTAAACACCGGATAAACGTCGACTTGCCGCACCCGGATGGACCGATAATCGCAGTGGCTCGGTTGGCATCCAGTTCCATCGTTATACCCTTCAGGGTCAGAGAATCTCCGTACCACGCTTTTAAATCTGTGACCGAAATTGATTTCCCCATACTCACACCTCGACTCTATGTTGAGCTTTACCTGTATTCGATAAAGCTATGCGATAGCAATCATGGTCTATCTCATTAAAAGTGAAGGCCTGCAGCGACCATTAATGAGACCACAACACCCACTACGATACAGTACACTGCAAATGGACGAAGTGCATTTGTGATATCCCCACGAAAGTAACGCATCAGGAAGAATGTGCTCAAAAAAGCTAGAATACCCGTCAAGATACCGCCAATGATTCCAAAGTGCAAGACTTGCGTCGCATGCGAATGAATCACTTTCGGTACTTCGAGGATACCAGCACCAAGGATGACTGGTGTGGCGAGCAGGAAGGAAAACTGCGCAGCGTCCTCATAGCTGAGTCCAACTGCCAAGGCCGCTGTCATTGTAATGCCCGAGCGCGAGAAGCCAGGAATCAGCGCCAGCACCTGAATCAAACCGATGAAAAAGCTCTGGCCATAGCCCATTCGCGACAGTCTTACCGTTTGCCGATGACGTTTGCGCAGACGGTCAGCCAGCAACAGAACAAAACCGTTCACAATCAAAAACAAGGCTGCTGATAGGGCCGACGGAAAGAGGGCTCGAAACTTGTGCTCAAACAGTTTCCCAACGATGGCTGCCGGAATGGTTGCAACGATAATCAACAGAAGCAGCCGTTTTTCCGCTGCCTTGCCGGCTTGAAACAAGGACCCAATCAACCGCACCCAGTCGCGCCAAAAATAGATGAGTAACGCTATCGCAGTTCCGAGATGCAACATGACGACAAAAGGAAGAAACTGGTTGTTTTGCGACACGGACACCCATCCTGCAAGGTACGGCAGAAGGACTGCATGGCCGACACTGCTAATTGGGAATAGTTCAGTAATACCTTGTACAATCGCGTACACAATGGTTTGTATCCAACTCATAACTTTCCGGTCATCCTTCCATTTTTCTCCTCGGGGAACAAAGCATCTGGCAGGCGAATCAGTTCCTTTACGAGTCAAGGTCAAGTCATCGCGGCTCAAAAGCGCCGCAAAATTCGCCAAAATGCGTCATCGCGTGCAGCGTTTGAGCACGTCTCCTTGGCAAATATCCCAGTTCAAGCGTGACATTGTCAAGGAGGACGTCGTCAGGGGAGGACGTTGTCAAGCCCTGTGGCGTGAGAACCCGACACTCGTGATTCTATAAAAATTTCATGAATTACGTATAAAGACTTTGTAAACGCTGTGTAAAGACTTCATGAACGGATCATGAATCTATTTTGATTTCTGTAAATGAGCAGTTCGCATCATCGGAGTTTTGGAAAAAAGACGTTACAATAGTGGTGAACGCCAGTTGTTTAAAAGGGGCGGTACAAATGTCGAGAGTCATTCTGCGCGATGGCAGGGTGGCGGAAGTCCGCCGTGCGCATAACACTGAGGAAGACAGACAGTTGGTGCGGGCACTGTTCGCACACGCATCTCCAGAGAGCTTGTACTACCGATTTTTCCACATGGTCCGGGAAGTCAGTGAAGACATCTTAAATACCATGCTCACCGACGATGGGAACAAGGCACTTTCACTCATCTGTGTGGCTGGCGATAAAGCAATTGGCATTGGGACATATGTTCGCCAAGATGAACTTTGTGCCGAGGTAGCTCTGCTTGTCAATGACAACCTGCACGGAAAGGGCATTGGCACCTTGTTGCTCGAACATCTGGCGCACATGGCTTGGCGATATGGAATACGCCGGTTTGAAGCGACCGTGCTCAGCGACAATCAGAAAATGCTGCAGGTATTCCACGCAAGCGGGTTCGAAAACTCCAGGCGGCGGCTCTCTGACGTTTACGAATTAACGTTGCCGCTCGCTGAAACAGAGCGAATTCGAGCACTCCAGGATACCCGCGAGAAGTTGTCCACAGCAGCCTCACTCATGCCCTTCTTTCAGCCGAAAGCGATTGCTGTCGTTGGTGCGTCGCGGGACCCTAGACGCCTTGGTCACATGTTATTCCGCCATGTGCTGGGCGGAGAATTCAGCGGTACCGTTTACCCCGTCAACCCAAGTGCCGGAGCTGTGTCAGGTGTGCGAGCCTACCCGGATGTCGTGTCGATTCCCGAACAAGTCGATCTCGCCATTATCGTTGTCCCTGCCTGGCAAGTATCCAGTGTCGTAGATGATTGTATCGCCGCAAAGGTCCGTGCCGTTCTCATCACCTCTGCTGGGTTTGGTGAATCCGGGCCAGAGGGTGTGCAACTTGAACAGTCAATCCTGGAGAAACTGCGCGGTGCTGGGATCCGTTTAATCGGCCCCAACTGCCTTGGTCTTGTGAGCACCACAGAGGATGTCCAACTGAACGCCAGCTTTGCTCCTTTCATGCCTTTGTACGGAAGCATGGCCATTGCCAGTCAATCCGGCGCCCTCGGCATTGCTATCCTGGAGGCAGTCAGTCGCAGCGGCATCGGCGTTTCGTCCTTCTGCAGTACAGGCAACAAAGCTGATGTATCCAGTAACGACCTACTCCTGTATTGGGAAGACGACGCACAGACGAAACTCATCACCTTGTACTTAGAGTCCTTCGGTAATCCACGGAAATTTAGTCGGATTGCAAGGAGGTTATCTCGCAAAAAGCCGATTCTCGTCGTGAAAGGGGCAAGAACCGCAGAAGGGGTTCAAGTTTCGCGGGCACGCACGGCTGCATTGTCCGGTCACGAATCTACCGTCGAGGCTCTCTTCCGTCAAACAGGCATCATCAGGCTTGACAGCCTTCAGGAAGTGTTCGACGTTGCATTGATGTTAAATTTTGCACCGCTGCCAAGAGGAAAGAAGATTGCTGTTGTAACCAACACTGCTGGCGGTGCCGTCATGAGCGCGGATGCCCTTGGCAGGTCTGGTCTTGATTTTGTTGGACCGCCTATCGATTTAGGCTTTGAAGCATTACCACAAGGGTACCGGGACGTGCTTCCCCATGTTCTGCGCGATCCAAACGTGGACGGCGTCTTGGTTCTCTTCAGCCAAGTTGGACTGTCTGAGGAAGAGTCGGTGTCAGCAGCCATTATTGAGGCAGTAAAAACAGTCACAGCCGAATGGGAAGCGGCGGGTATTGCACCGAAACCAGTTGTCGGGAACTTTCTTATGACGGGTGAACCTCGGCTGCGGACGATCGGAGACGACACGTGCAAAATTCCTGTCTATCCTTATCCGGAGCAAGCTGCCCTTGCACTGGCAAAAGTCTCCGAATATGCTCAGTATCTTCATCGTCCACTTGGACACATTCCTGACATGCAGGACCTTGACTGCCACCGAGCTCGTTCGGTTATCCGTACCTGGTTGGACGATGAAAACGCAGATAGTGCGTCCGAACGATGCCTCCCTCCCAGCCAGTGCCAAGAGGTATTGATGTCTATCGGACTGCCACTGGCGCCCGGAAACACAGCGGACAAACTTGACCACTGTGTCCGCGTTGTGATTACGTCACATCCGCTTTTTGGGCCGACCATGCAACTGCACCGGGACTCAGACATCGCCGGCTCTGAGAACTCTTCCTGCAACCATCTGCCGTCTGCCCCTGACAAGAGAGCGTCATATCGGTTTCTTGAACAGGCTCGCGCAACGAAACTGATTCCACTGACCGATGTCGATGCTGCCGACCTCGTGGGGCAAGTCGTGGTTCGAGCAGTGTCTGACGCAACCAGATTGGATACGGGCGATTACGATACGCTTTTAGCCGAAGCATTGTTGCGAATCTCGAGGCTCGTTGACGACGCACCTGAAATCAAAAGCATGACACTCAGTTTCGCAATGAGTGAGGGGATAGTTAGGACGTACGGCTGTACCATGCAGGTCAACCTGCCGATCTAACCAAGGTTGCAGCTTCGGCAATAAAGGAGTTCCATCCACCTTGCAAGGCCCGTTATCAAAACGAGCGGTTGGCCCTTTGGGCTCAACCGCTCTCTGCCACTTTTGCAACCCGATGCAACGACTCCGACGACCCGAGCAACACAACTCGGTCTCCATCTTGGACGATGTCCTTCGCGGATACGGGGAAAATCGTCTTATTGCCTCTCAGAATCAACAGTACTTGAACGCCGAAGCGGTGCGGGAGGTTTAATCCCTCGAGGGACTTTCCGACAAGTTCTCCGCCGGCATTGACTTCCATCATAAAGACTTCTTCGTACAGCTCAATCATCTCGAGAATGGACGAACGCGTCAATAAGCGAGCAAGTCTGACACCAGAATCGTGTTCAGGATACACAACGTAGTCGGCACCTAGCCTGTCTAAAATCTTTCCATGCGTAGCATGCGTGGCTTTTGCAACCACGTACAATCCGAAATCTTTACAGTTGATAGTTGCGTGGTTGGAGGCTGTTTCGTTGTCTCCAATCGCGACGATGACAGCATCTACGTCCTTAATGCCGGCCTCTGCTAGAAACTCGCTGTCTTCTGCGTTGCCAATGGCTGTATGACACTGGTGCGCCATCGGCTCGAGGCACTCTGCGTCTTGATCAATCAAAAGCACGTGATGGCCGTTCCGAACGAGTTCTTGTGCAGCCCCTGTGCCGAACCGTCCCGCACCAATGATACCTATCGTCTTTGGATTGCGCCGACCCAAGTTTGAAAACCGACTGCTCCCGAGTAATCCAAGTGGTCTGCTGTTGGCCAAGGTTTCGTCGCCTCATCTCTACCCGATTAAAATGCGTTCAGGAATACGTTTCACTTTGGATTGACCCTTTTGTACAAGGCTGATAAGCAAGGTTAAGATCCCAATCCGTCCCACGTACATCGTGAAGATTAAGACCCACTTAACCGGCGTGTTGACGATACTTGTAATGCCTGTCGTCAATCCGACGGTGCCAAACGCCGAGACTTCCTCGAATACGATCCGCATCAATCGTATCCTAGGCTCAAGAGCCGCGTCAATCATGGTACACCCCATGACAACACCCATTGCGAGCAAGAAGATAACGAGCGAGCGCTGAGCCTGTTCTTGAGGAATCGACCGCTCCCCAACGACAATCTCCGACCTGCCTCGTGCGGTGGATAGCGCCGTCCGGATGAGCGTGTAAAACGTCGTCGTCTTGATGCCGCCGCCAGTCGAGCCGGGAGAAGCACCAATAAACATTAAAATGGTAAATACAAACCATGTGACCTCTTTCAAATGGCCGACCGGAATCGCATCAAATCCGGCTGTGCGCGTCGTGACAGACATAAACCAAGCATTCAAGATCTTGTATGGCCACGATAACCCTTTCATCGATGCATACGACTCAAAAAAGAGGACCAGCAGGGTCCCAGCTACAAGCAAGAATGCAGTAACGCGCAAAACAATGCGGGTATGTAATGACAGTGTCCTCGTCCGCCGGAAATTGTACAGTTCAGCCAAGACGATAAACCCAAGACCTCCGAAGATGATGAGGATACTCGTCAGCAACAGTACAAACGGATCGGTCGAGAACCCCTCGAGAGAGTTTCCCCAAAGGTCAAACCCTGCATTATTAAATGCAGAAATGGAGTGAAATATACTAATCCCAACCGCACGGTCCCATGGATAATGGTAGACAAATCGAAAGTACAGCGTAAACAGGAGTGCAGCCGCACCCTCAAAAGCAAAGCTGAACTGCAAAATGGCTTTCATTAACCTGACGACACCGTGTACACCAAAGTTCCTGTCTTCAGCGATGACCATGCGGGCACCGAGCGAAATTTTACGTCCCATCAAGAGATAAAAGGATGTCGTCACGAAGGTTATGCCTGCTCCACCCACCTGAATCAGCACCGCAATAACAACATCCCCAAATGTCGTCCAGGTTGTCGATGTCGTAACAGTCGAAAGCCCTGTAACGTAAAGAGCACTAGCTGACGTAAAGAAGTCATCCGTAAACGAAACCGGGACATGTCTGGATATAGGTAATGCAAGCAGCAACGCCCCAATCAATGCAATGCCAAAATAACTGATGGCAATGATCCGAGGCGGTGTAAATCGAAATCCTTTCACTGAATCCCTCCGCTCACGAGACACGATCTACAACGACGATTATACACAATGGAAGAGAAATGGCCATCCTTTGATGGGATGGCCACTGTGAACTGCAATTAAGTTCTGTTTCGTTACGCCCCGGCTCCGAGTTGCCCAGCCTCGTATTGTTCGCGCAGTGTCTTCTTCGAAAACTTACCGACACTCGTCTTTGGAACTTCGTCAATAAAGACCACGTCGTCAGGCATCCACCACTTGGCAACCTTGTCTTCGAGATAGAGGAGAATATCAGCCCGAGTGACACTTCCTCTCGCTTCCGGTCGCAAAACCACGCAAGCAAGCGGTCTCTCCTGCCACTTTTCATGGGCGATTCCGATAACTGCAGCTTCGGAAACCGCAGGGTGTCCCATGATGACATTCTCGAGATCGACCGATGAAATCCATTCTCCGCCACTTTTAATGAGGTCTTTCGTACGGTCCGTAATCTGCAGATAACCCATCTCGTCGACCATGGCAATATCTCCGGTACGGAACCACCCGTCCACAAAGGCTTCTTTGGTCTTCTCCGGATTTTTGTAATACTCCCCAATCACCCACGGTCCGCGCAAGAGTAATTCTCCCATCGCCTTTCCGTCAAAAGGAACATCTTTCCCTTCGGCGTCGACCAGCCGCATTTCTAATCCTGGCAGCAACAGTCCGGTCTTTGTGCGCATGCGCATGCGCTGTTCGTCGGAGAGGCTGTCAAGCGAAGACTTTGGCACGTTGACAAAGGTAACAGGTGTTGTTTCGGTTTGGCCGTATCCTTGGTACAACTTTACCCCGAGTTCCTCTTGGTAAGCTGCTGTCAGTGAAAGCGGCAACGCCGAGCCGCCTGACATCAGCACACGGATCGAGCTGAAATCATATTTCCCGGGGTTGTTTCGAACCTCTTGCAAAATCCCCATCCAAATCGTCGGTACACCAGCACTGTATGTGATCCGTTCGTTACTGATGAGCTCACAAAAGTCTTTCGGAGACGGGCGAGAACCTGGATACACCTGCTTTGCACCCACCCAAGTGTCCGAATAGGGCCGCCCCCAAGCATTCACGTGAAACATCGGGACAATCGGCATGGTTACATCTCGCTCATCGGTTCCAAGTTCGCCAACGAGCGAGGTCAGGCAGTGGAGATACAAGCCGCGATGCGTATACACCACACCTTTCGGGTTGCCCGTCGTCGCCGAGGTGTATCCAATAATGGCCGGAGTCCATTCGTCGAACTCAGGAAACGCGTACGCATCGGATTCATCCTGGATGAGTTCTTCGTAAGAAATTGGATTGCGCAGTTTGCTGGGAGGCAGTTCAGGCTTGTCTGTCATCACGACAAAGCATTCCACAGTGGGCAGTTCATCGACGAGATCTTCCATCACTGGTACCAGGTCCTCATCGACAAAGATCACCTTGTCTTCGGCATGGTTAATACTATATACAAGTTGTTCTCTGAACAAGCGAATATTAATGGTGTGCAGAACCCTTTCCGAACACGGTACTGCATAGTACAGCTCGAGATGCCGGTGGTTGTTCCATGCAAAAGAACCGACGTGATCTCCCCTCTCAAGACCAAGGCGTTCCAAAGCATTGGCTAGTCTGCTGACTCGCTGAAACATGTCTCGGTACGTATACCGAAAGAGTCCGCCAAAATCTCGAGAGACAATTTCCTTCTCTGGAAAAACCGTATTTGCGCGATACAGTACGGATCTCAGTAACAATGGATAACGCATCATCCGTTATCATGCTCCCTCTTCTGTGTGATTTCGACGCACCAAACAACCCTGGCTATTAGAAATCTTTGTATAATTCTTGCTACACTTAACCTATATCTCAGGAGAAAGCGCTGTCAAGAGGCCGCAACTGGTTTCTGAATACGTGACTCCACTGTAGGCTGCCCGTTTCCGCTTGTCCAAGCTGTCGCGTGGTGAAACGATGGTACACTCGGACTACATTCGTTAGTAGCTTAACATCTTACGGTATTATGGGGTACAACATATCATTATCACATACGACAAAAGCAAGTGTCGCAACGCCTATTGAAAGTTGGTGAGAGCAATGGCCAAGCGGGAGATAGACCGCACGTCCAGTTTAAGAACTCGATTATCGGATATCGACGGAAACGTAGTCGAGTGGATTTGGTCGCATATGAATTTGCTAACCGCCATTGCGACGCTGTGGATATGTACGTGGGCAGTGACCAACGGGAAGGTTGAGATTGTCGCCGGTATTTTTACGGTTGGGGCACTTGGATACTTCCTTGGTTTGATTGTAGGGGCAAGTTTTGGTCTGGTCTTTTTCGTTGCAAACCTGCTCAGTGTCCCGTTTAACGGAGACAACATGACGGCTGCTATGCTCGGATTCGTAGGTTATTGCGTAGCCGCATGGCTCGGCTACCAGCACAGCGAAGAGAAGCGGATGGAAACGGAACGAGCCAAACAAACTCATCCCGATCAGGTCTTACCATGGGACATGGTGAACGAAGTTCGCACGTCACTCGCGGCAGTACGCTACCTCCTGTTTCCGATGCATGACAGTCAAGACCAGAAGCTGGATCTTGCGACTCGCGAACTTTCCAGGATTGAGAGCCTCTTTAATGAATATGAGCGGGAAAATCAAAAGCAGATTAAGAAAGGGCCGTAGCCTCACGGGCTGCGGCCCTTCGTAGTAGACGCCGGAAGTGCCTCAAGACTGTTCCGAATCCGGATCGCCTTTCACCGTATAACCCTCACGCACTGCGTAAGCCGCGGCTTGAACCCGATTGCTCAAATGCAACTTCTCAAGGATATTTCTCACATGGTTGCGTACCGTATTTTCACTGATGTAGAGGACTTTCGCAATATCCCGGTTGGTTGCCCCGGTACTCAGTTGCCGCAGAACCTCGACTTCACGTTCAGTCAACTCGTCCACTTGTTGCCGGACGGTACGTTCCACGGGCTTCGAAAATTCCGTGATGATCTGCATCGCAAGGTTCCCCGGAATGACCGGTTCATTTCGACTGATTCGCAATACGCTGTCCACGACCGTCGCCGGGCTGGCGTTCTTCAGCACATAGCCCGACGCACCCGACTTAATGGCATCAAACAGCATTTCTTCTGCGTCAGACACAGTCAAGATTAAGATTTTTACATAAGGATGTTCTCTTTTGATTTCCCGTGTCGCTGTGAGTCCATCACAAACCGGCATGTTTATGTCCATCAGAACCACATCCGGTAACTCATCACGGCATTTTTCAATTGCAATTTTGCCGTTCTCCGCTTCGCCAACGACCTCAATTTGTGGGTTACGGCTCAAAATTGAGCTCACGCCTTGTCGAAACAGTTCGTGGTCGTCAACAATGAGTACGCGTACTGCACTGTCTTTCTTCAAATCTTGTTCCACACGAATTCTCCTTCCACCATATGAAAATGCCCTTCACTCAGACAATTCATCCCATAGCTTGATTCTCACTATACTGTATTTTCGTATTTGGTACATGAAACAACTTGCCATTGCGAAATAGTCTAATCGGACTACGTCACCTGAGCTGTGTGTCGTATAATGTTAGTATCATATCATGTCAATCTCTGTGAGGTGAGGCAAATGCAATCCAGTGAAGTAACTGATTACAGACAGGCCTCCTCACCGTTCCTAGATATCCCGGTTTTGCAGTCTGTTTTGGACAATGCTGTGGACGGGTTGATTGTGCTTAGTGCAGAACGGAACGTAGTGTACGTGAACCACACAGCTTCGCGCATGATTGGTGATGATGCGATTGGCATTCATTGCGGCACACTACTGCATTGTCACGATGCGGACCATTCAAGTTTACGGTTTGATGGCTGCTATGGACAATGCGTACTGGCATCAGGAAGACCGCTTACCAACATTGAGATGAACATTAAAAATATCGACGGTGAGACTGTGCCGGTAGAAGTGACATACTCCTACATCCCGGTGCCGAAGCGCTCACCGTATTTGTTGATGTCCCTCCGGGATATTACGGATAAGAAACAGGCAGAACGAGCACGACGCCAAAAAGAAGAACTGCGTTACACCCTGCAGGAGCGCGAACGTCTCGCTCGCGACCTTCACGATGGAGTGGTTCAGGACATCGCATTCGTGAACATGCAGGTAAAGTTACTGCTTGAGGACCTGGAGTCCAATCGACCTGTATCGACAGAACAACTAACCAAGATCAGTCACGTGCTGGACAATGGCTATGGTGAACTAAGGACAGCGATTCGTGATCTCAGTCTTGGTATTTCGGGCAATCTGAAACATCACCTATCCCAAAGTGTACTCGAGTTTCAAACACGCACGAATATCGATGTCGTACTGGACTGCGATCCGTTGCCGACCGACCTCGAGATTTCATTTGTTCATCAGGTTACAAAAATTGTTCAGGAAGCCTTGACGAATATTCGCAAGCACGCCGAAGCAACACACGTGCAAATCGCTGTCAAGCGCTCGACAGATAACCACACGTTGCATCTAGACGTGGTGGACAATGGAATCGGCTTCGTGACGGGTGAGTCACAACCGAGTGGCCATTATGGGATGAAGACCATGTGCGAACGTTGCGAGCTCCTTGGCGGCAACATGACGGTTCGGTCTCGGCTCCATGAAGGTACGCACATTCATTGCGACATTCCACTGGGATAATTTGTTCAGTCCGTAAACTGGTACAGAGAGATAAGCCGTAACCTGGTCTCATCCAGCCACGGCTTTTTTGTAACAGATTTTTCCGCGCATCGCAAAGTTTTTCAAGCGTATCGTAAAAGCATTCCAGCTATTCAGCTGTGTATCATCAGTGGGGTTCAGCGGAGGAAAACCTCGGCTTGGTTGTCGCGATAGGCAGCGGAAGAACGGTGTCCGTCATTCGGTATATCTGGATAAGTACAAACTTCATCTGGTTCAGGATGTACGCGGGTTCCTAGTGGTCGGTCTTTATGCACGCCGTCCAACGGTCAAACGACCATGACGGACTTCAAAGCCCTCGTCGCGTAACACCTGTTCAATTTCCTTGATGCGCTGCTTTGCGCAATCCAAAATCTGCTCATCACGGCATTTTCGGTCTGTACTTGCAACCGTATCAATATCCTCGGCGTATTCATATAACAAGCGTTGTTCAACGTCCTCGGCAGTCACAAAAACGGTTACAGTCACGTAGTAGACGAATGACAATTCACTCTGCTGGGCTACCTCAAAGATGTCAAGATGGACCGTGTGCACATGGTCTTCACTGGCATCTTCCATAAAGCGGGATAATGAAGAAAATTCAAGTTTACCAAACACCGGCCTGTGGTCAGTTATGGACTTGGAAGGGTAAAGTTCTTCTGTCGAATTCAGCATGGTCATCCCCCTTTATTCGGTGGACCGCCCTGATTTCCATCAGGGCGGTCAGCCCTTTAGCCAAACCGATATGTGATTCCGTGTCCGCCTTTGGGATAGACCCACTCGATGTTAGATGCAGGACATGCCAAGCGGCATGTTCCACACTCGATGCAGTTCTCGTAAGCGACCGTTGTTACATGCCCTTCTGCATCCCATTCATAGACATCCGCCGGGCAAAAGAAATTGCATTCCTTTGACGTACAGTTGAGACACACATCTTGATTCCTAATCGTGAGATGAGACTGGTCGTCTGCCTTATATCGAATTAAATACAGCTTTTCTTCAATGGACTGACTCATCCGTTCATCGCCCTCCATCCTTTGAGAGCCATGCGCACGAGGTCCATGCGGCCACCGGCAACGCCTTCCAGTTTCCGGAACGCCTGTTTCTGTTTATCCCGCTTTGGCTCACCGTCTACCGAGAGGAATTCAAACAACGCGTCGTTCACTGCCTGCGGAAGTTGGCCAAACAGCTTCTCGGACTCTGGGAACGAAAGCAGCCCGTGAAGACCTTTGTACTTCTTCAAGTCCTTATGAATAATGGACTTGCGGACCGCGTCTGTGTATCTCTGGAGCCCAGCTGACGAGAAGTCTTCCCTCTCATGCACAGCCACTGCAGTTTCGCCGGCTAGTCGTCCTGATTCCACAGCCAAGTTTGTACCCTCACGATGGACTGCATTGACCATTTGTGCAGCGTCACCGCAGATCATCCATCCATCTCCGGACAGCGACGGCATTGCCGTGTAGCCCCCTTCTGGGATGAGGTGACCGGCGTATTCCTTGACTTCGCCGCCTTCGATCAGTCGCTGAATCATCGGATGTTGCTTCAGTCCGTTTAAGACCTCGTAGGGTTTGACACGGAGTCGCTTTAAGTCGCTGACCATCACCCCGACACCAAGAGACAAGGTATCTGTGTTGGTGTACAGAAAGCCAAGTCCAGCCATGCCCATCGTTTCCCCGACCAGCTCGATGGTGCATCCTTCAGACTTATCGAGATTAAAACGGTCCTGGATTTTCTCTCTCGGCAGTGCAATGACCTCTTTCACCGCCAATGAAACCTGGTCCGGCTTCCATTCCCGATGGGCTCGCAGCCGTTTTCCAAGCAGTGAATTCACACCGTCTGCAATGATTACGAGATTAGCTCGTAATTCGCCATCATCACGGTCTGTTACGACGCCGACGACCCTGCCGTCTTCTATAATTGCATCTGTTACGGCAGTTTCATAAATCGGTACGGCACCTGCTGCTTCAGCCTGTGCAGCAAACCACTGATCGAACTTCGACCGTTGACCTGTCCAGCAATTCGGCGGGTCATTAAATCTGTCGTCCCGATAGGACACGGTTACAGCACTCTCTTTAGCCAAGAGCCACAGACGTTGTTCCACAACAGTGCGCTCCAGCGGCGCTGACTTCCAGAACTCTGGGATTAACTGTTCAATCTGCTTTCGGTACAGCACGCCGCCAAACGTGTTTTTAGCCCCTGGATACTCGCCGCGCTCTATCAGGGCCACTTTCAGTCCTCCACGAGCGGCTGTCAGTGCTGCTGCAGCACCTGCAGGACCAGCCCCTACGACGACAACATCAAAGCGTTCATCAGCCACAGCACGTTCCCCCTCTCACCTGGCCATCACGGGCGTCAGTCGTTCCTGGAACGCTTTCGTCAACAATGGCACAATTTCAAACAGGTCCCCCACGATACCGTAGTTGGCAATTTGAAAAATCGGTGCATTGGGGTCTTTGTTGATTGCAACGATATAGTCGGAATTCTGCATTCCCACGACATGCTGGACAGCACCCGAGATTCCAATGGCAAAATACAGTTTTGGTCGTACGGTCGTCCCCGTTTGCCCGACTTGATAAGCGTGATCGATCCAGCCAAGGTCGGTTGCAGCTCTTGATGCTGCAACTGTTCCGCCAAGCACGTTCGCCAGTTCGTGCAGGAGTTTAAATCCATCCGGTCCGCCAAGGCCCCGTCCACCAGCTACAATGACCTGGGCGTCTTCAAGATTCACGCGGTTGTCGTCCTGGACAAATTCGAGGACTTTCGTGACAATGTCATTTTCATGCATGTCCTGATGAACCGCGATAATCTTTCCAGTACGTTTTTCATCATACGGCAGGGCTTGAAACACGCCAGCGCGAACAGTTGCCATTTGCGGCTTAAACTGTTTACACAAGATGGTTGCCAGCATTTTCTCTGAGAACGCAGGGCGACTCGCCAACAACAGCCGTTCGTCATCAACATCTAGTTGAGTAGAGTCAGCTGTCAGACCTGTCGGTAAATGGGTAGCTATTGCGCCGGCAAGGTCTCGTCCTGTATATGTTGCTCCCATGAGGACAATTTCCGGTCGATAGGTCTTGATGACTTTCAGACATACACGACTGTAAGGCCTTGTCCTATAATCCTTCAGTTCTGGTGCATCAGCGTGGTACACGATATCAGCGCCGTACCCGATGGCTTGCTGTGCAATATGGGAAACATCCTGTCCCATCACGAGTGCCATCAGTGGGGCATCAAGCTTGTCGGCAAGTCTTCGGGCTTCGCCAAGGAGCTGCCACGACACAGGCTTCGCAACCCCGCTTCGTTGCTCCACGACCACCATAATCCCACGGTACATGGACCAGTCGACATCGCCTTCTGGCTGAAGTCCAATCATTTTTCTGCGTTTATCTTCGGCCATCTCTCTCACTTCCCTTCGGAGGTCCTACGCCCACCCAAGACTGTGTTTCAACTCAGTGCCAAACAGGTTCTCAACGAGGGTTGCTGCTACCTCGTTCCCCGTGCCCGTCAACATGTCCGTAGAGACATGCTTTGGCTCCGGCACCCAGGTCTTCGACACAATTGTCGGCGAACCGCGCAAGCCAATCTTTGAACGATCCAGTTCCTCAAAGTCGTTGGTCGTCCAGACAATCGGCGTGTATCTCGCTGCGCGAAGCATACCTGGCAGGCTGGCCCTCCGCGGCGTGTTCAACTCAGTCACAACCGTGATTAAGACGGGAGTCCTGGTCTTTACGCGTTCCACCCCGTCCTCGAGGTGTCTGTGTACAATCAACTCTCCTGTATCCGGATTGATGTCCTCAATTTGCTGTACATAGGTCAATTGCTCGTAGTCGATTCGACAGGCGATGCCCGGCCCCACCTGGCCTGTATCCCCGTCTGAAGTCTGTTTGCCGGCAAAAATCATATCTACTGGTCCCCAAGTATCTGCGGCTTTGTAGATTGCACTTGCAAGGACGTACGAGGTCGCCAAAGTATCGGCTCCAGCAAATGCCCGGTCGCTGACAAGGACGCCTTCATCCGCTCCAAGAGAAATACATTGCTTTAAAGCTTTGTCAGCAGACGGTGGTCCCATGGTGATAACTGTCACTCTTGCGCCGTATTTGTCCTTAATGCGTAAAGCCTCTTCCACGCCGTGCATGTCGTAGTAGTTCACTACGGCTGGAACACCTTGGCGCATTAAGGTGTTTGTTTTGGGATCAATTTTGATCTCTTTGCTGTCTGGTACCTGCTTAATGCAGACAACGATGTGCACCTTTCTCCCCCCAATCAGGTCTCGCATTACGGATGGTTACGAAGAATGACTCATCATTACTGGCGTGGGCAGAAGCTCGTCGGTCGTATTGACGTCCGAAGCGGGGTCAGTTGAACCGGTCTCAACTTCCACCCCAAGGCGCTCAACTTCTTTCTGAAATACACCGTATTTCACCCAGCCACCACGAAGTCTATCGAGATACCCGGTACGAAGTTGAAATACCACACACCGCGGCAGACTGCAGACCACAGTATCTGCGTGACGTCTACCCCAAACACACGGGACTCCCGTTTGACATACGCTCATGTCCATCCCTCCATCGTGGCAGTGTTCTTCCCAATTCTTGGCGAGTATCCCGACGCAGCATGAGTGCAATGCAGTGCGCCTTTGCGGCACAAGAACTTGAGCGTTCGGTGGTTACGTTCATACTGTAACTCCCGAAAATTCGGCAGGTGAGAGCAAAACATACTGTTTTGTAATCTGGTCCGGGATAGTCTTTATGCTCGTTATGGACTTATACTTGGACTAGTCTATTGGGACTATTCAGACAAATTTTGAGGAGGGGTTGCCGAGGGGGAGAAGACATTGAGGGATGGTCTGCTTGAACGGACCATCCCTAGTGAACAGCGAATCTGTTGTAAAAGGCTTGTTCATAACTTGTCAGACCGATTCCGAACGATGCGGCAAAGCTGTTCGTAAGTCCGACATCGATGCTATTGCGCAAGAATACAGGCAGCGCTGCCGAGCCATAGCCTGTCTCAAGCTGTTTCACTGCGAGATAGTCTTCGAACTCAAGGTTGTACTCAAAGTTCTTTTGGAGACCCACGTCCGTAGCCGTGGTAAGCGGTGCCATGTGTCCGGACCTACGAGCCGCATCAAACTGAGCTGTGAGTTGGGCGAGGAGCGTCTGGACTTGTGCCGGATCGACGGCATTTTCTGCCTTAAGTCCGATTGTCCATGCGAACCCCTCATTCAGCCACTGAGGAATCACCCGAGAAATACCCGTAACGTTTAAGAACACATGGGTTAACTCGTGCGCAATTGTGTTCGCTACAGGGCCCGAGGACACATATTTATAGATGGGCAGATAGAGCGTTGTCCCTACGGTGAATCCTCCTGTCTTTGCAGCGATATCAACAGCGTTGCCCGTGAAGTTCTCGCTGACGGCGCTTTCATAACCTAACTGACTGCCAAACAAAATGATGTTTGCATCCGGAACTGCAGCCGTTGCAAATAATGTGCTGAGAGTGGGCCACGCATCGTTTTGAACGATGGACGCCACCCGGTTGATGGTTTGTGCACGAACCGCCCCATCTCCAGAGTACAAATTCAGGTGAAGCGTTTGCATTGCATTGGAAGAAGTCCACGGACCCTGACTCGTCATTAGAGCCGTAAGAACCAGCCTTTTCGCCGGAAGCACAACTGGAGCAGCCTGACGTCGATAAGAAACGTCCAACAACGGAGTAATCAAAGTTACGAGTGAAAGGACGAAGAGAATACGTTTGATCCACACCCAAGGTGTCACCCGTCTCTCCTGCATCGGTGGGTCCCTGTAGTCTGGAATGTTCCATACTGTTCCGTCCAAAGCACCATCACCTCACGAAAAATTCTGACACCTCTGTAATAGTGGCTTTAGTTTACAACCAAGGAATACATCCAGTCTACATATGCAAGGTCTAGTCGGACTGTCTTTGTGAAATTTTCATGACTGCAAGTGGCAACGATCGACATGGTTGTCTGCCGAACACAAATATGAGGCTGTAAAACAGCCAAACAAGTCAGGATTCGGAAAGTGGCGTGTGGCTGGAACATTCGGTAAAGTGGGGAAAACATCGAGTAGCCGATGAGAAATCACTCATCGGCCGTAGTTGCTCGGTGGACTGTCCATGCAAGGGGGCGTGCAATCGAATATAACCAGTGTTTCAGCCGAGTAAGTCAGCTGATGAAACGAGCGGCCAAGAAAGCTACTGCCGCTGCACAACCGCCAATGGCAGCCATTGAGACGCCGCCGCGAAAAGGTCGTGTCCTGGTCAAACGACTTTTAATAATACCAAATATAAACAGAGCCAAGCCAGTGAGGATCACGGAAGCCCATAGGCCGCGAAGCGGATGATGAATGAAAAAGTACGGCAACAAGGGAATCAGGCCACCGACAATGTATGATCCGCCGATGGTCACGGAACTGCTGAGTGCCCGGCCGGGTCTTGGGGCCTCAAGACCAAATTCATGGCGCAACATAAAGTTGACCCACTGTTCGTGGTCCCTCGTGATGCTCTCCACAACCATCGGGAGGTGAGCCTCGTCAACACCCCATTCTTCAACCAACTGCCGTACTTCATCACGTTCTTCCTCAGGAATCTCACGGACAGAACGATGCTCATCTTCCCTGGTTGACAAGTAGTACTCGTGGTCAGACCTAACCGCAAGAAAACCACCGAGTCCCATCGCAATAGACCCGGCAGCAATCTCAGCGAGTCCCGCCGTCACAATCAGTTTTGATGTCGATACTGCACCAGTCAATCCAGCTGCGAGAGCAAACGGAACAGTCAGTCCGTCGGACATTCCAATGACGATATCTCGAATGCGTTCCGGCGTCCACCACTTTCTCTTTGCCTTCTGCATGGCCATGCAGGCTACCACCGTCCATCACGTGGAGTAAGTTACTTATGGTACTGACGGCGACCTCGACGGCTTCTGAACATGAGTCCTTCTAATCCATGCTCCTCGAAAGCGTGCTTGTACAAGTAGAAAACACGTCTTGAAATACCACGTTCTCGACAAGCCTCACTGACATTTCCGAGTGTATCTGCTAACTGTAGAATGCCAAGTCGTTCATAGGCGAGTCGCTCTGCGTCACTCTCAGGTTCGAAAGGTCTGCAGTGAATACTTTTTACCGGGCTGTCCATGTCGATGGACTCCAGCAAAGGACAGTAAAAGCAGACTTCTACATCAATTCGCCCTCGAGCCGGGCAATCTACGTGTCCGCGCAGCACTCGATAGCGCTTGACTGGGTTTAAATCTTGTTTCGCGGACTCGTAGTTCGCACTCATGTTCATCCCTCGCTTTGGTCAAACCATCGCACGAATAGAGGTAAACTGGAGCAGCCTAGTCGCCGTCAAACTGCTCCAAAAATCGACTCTGCCGCGGCATCCATCTTCCTTGTGACAAACATAACCTTTCCTTCCAAACGCCGCATGACCAGTTTGGAGTGTATTTCGTGATAACACATAGTTCATTCGTATCAGTTGGCTTGTCGTATCAGTTGGCTTGTCGATAGATTCGAACCACAACCGTACCGTTCTCCAGGTCATTGATGTCAAACTGCAACCCTCGTTCTTCCAGTTCGGGCAACAAGAACGCCGGGACCCGTTCGTTCCAGATCTCGAGGCCTTGTTCCCCGTTCACCAGCCCATCCTCTGTGTCCAGCCATTCAAGAGCACGGACCATTGGCTGTGGCGGTTCAAGTCCTCGATTATCCAAGTGCCAGAAGGGACGCGTATCCTCACTTCGGTAAAACTGAATCACAAAGTGATCGTCCGATTTTTTATGAAGACAGTTTTGAAATCCTTGCTTACCCAACACCTTTTTTAATGGGGCAGGATCGAACGTTGTATGAAGCTGAAGGACGTCCTGTGATTGCAGGGAGCCAATGGCCTCCATAATGACCTGAAACGGTTCTCCCTTCGCAAGCAAAATTTCCCGGACGTCAAGGTCGACCAAGTTTCTCTCCAATGTATCGTTACTTTCCATGTTGTTTCCTCCTCATCCAGCAAAAGCTGGCTGAAAGATATGAGTTAAGTTCATCCACGCTTTATGAAGCAAGTTTAAACGCCGTCCGTCGCGGACGTTGTGCCGTTTATCACAATTCAACGCCACCGCACCAGTCCATTATCAAAAGTTGACTAAAATAGTCCTAATTAGTCACGGTGAATTCATTCCGGAAGGTTATACTTATCCCCTGAAGGAGAGAAACAACCTCTGAAAGGAGTCACCATATATGTCAAGACCGGCCTCACCAAGTACACTGTCACCGTTCACGGAAAAACGAAAGTTCACACCATGGATGCGATTGTTGCTTGCGGTGATGGCGTTTGGGCCAGGGTTGATGGTGATGCTTGCTGATACCGACGCCGGCAGTATTGTGACAGCGGCCCAGTCTGGTGCCACTTGGGGATATAAATTGCTGCTTCCGCAGATTATCTTGATTCCCGTTCTATATGTAGTCCAAGAGATCACCATTCGGCTCGGTATCGGAACGGGTCAAGGTCATGGAGAGCTGATTCGAAAGCACTTTGGGTTGCCCTTGGCGCTGGTCTCCGTTCTGACTTTATTTGTGGCAAGCCTGGGCGCCCTCGTCACAGAGTTCGCAGGCATCGCTGGAGTCGGCGGCGATATCTTTGGCATTCCCAAATGGTTGACGGTGGGTCTCACAACGGCGCTCCTTGTGGCAATCGGCCTGACAGGCAGCTACGCGCGATTTGAACGGATCGGCCTTGCTGTTGGATTGCTCGAGGTCCTCTTTATCCCCGCAGCTTACCTGGCTCACCCAAGGCTGCATGTTGTATTGCAGGGCATGGCCAACATCCCTGTGCAAAACCCGAATTATCTTTTTCTGCTTGCTGCCAACATTGGTGCTGTCATCATGCCATGGATGGTTTTTTACCAACAAGGAGCCGTGGTCGACAAGCACTTGAAGCGTACACAGCTTCGCTCTGCTCGAGTGGACACCCTGATGGGTTCTATCTTTACACAGCTCATCATGATCGCGGTGATGATAGCGGCCGCAGCGACGGTCGGAAGGTTTCACGGGAGTGCTCCGCTGACGACGATCGGCCAGATTGTAAGCCGCATCGCCCCTGTCCTCGGGCATGGTGCCATATGGTTGCTTTCACTTGCATTTCTCGGGGCTAGTTTTCTGGCGTCTCTGGTTGTGTCTGTTGCCGGAGCGTGGGGGATCGGCGAGGCTTTTCACTGGAACCACAGCCTAAACAGCCGGGTTAAAGATGCGAAATGGTTTTATACAATTTACACATCGGCTCACGTTGGCGGGGCGTTACTTGTGCTATTTGCCGTAAACTTAGTCCGCCTGACGCTCGATGTGGAAGTCATGAATGCCATACTGTTGCCCATTGTCCTCGGCTTTTTGCTTGCCCTCGAGGCCAAGGCCCTGCCTGTCGAACTGCGGATGAAAGGAATCTATAAGTACTTGGTATGGTCGGTTTCCGCAATTATCATGTTGTTTGGCCTCTACATAGCAGTAGCCGCATTCCGCTGACAGTTGACTCATTTGTCTCCTCGTGCTGCAACGTGATACTTGTTATGGACTAGCTAAATCCTCCTTCAGCGCTGTGGTGCAACGGGCATTCACAGCGCTCGCCTTCGGCTCGGAATTGCCCACATAGCCAGAAAACCGAGAACCCCAACAACTGCGAACACCCCGCCTGCACCTAACAACAACCGGTTTACGACACCGTTTCCAAAAAGAACAAATGCATAGATTAATGACGCTGCACCGATGATGGCACAGGCAATCTGTACGTACCCCAGCCACGGTTGCGGAGCCGAACGACCGAGAACAATGGGAAAAGCTGTGTAGCCAACTGCGTAGACGAGCGATGTGATGAAGCCGAGAAAAAGAAAGTGGATGGACGAGAGCGCAAAGGGTTGCCCGTTCACAACCAAAATGCCGCCAAATACCAATGCGAAGCCCCATGCGGTAAACCAAGCGGCGAGTCCTGGTCCGCCGATGACTCTTGACGTTTCGCCAGCATCGTCTTGATGCTTGCCTCTGACCAACGACAATTGAATGTAGCGCAGTGCCGTGACGAACAAAGCCCCCCCCACAAGGACGCTCCCAACGCGGTTCCACGACACCCCGAAAGCGGAGCCGAGTTCGGCCAATAGCACTCCGCCAAACCAAGCAACTTGAAGCATACTCCACAGCCACGCAGGCTCCACTTTACGACCGAGGAACCTTGGGGCAAGGTGCAGGGCTACAGACAGCGTCGTACCGCCAATCCACCCATAGAACGTCAACCATTCCAGGCGAGATGTCGTTGCAAGTCCCACCCCTGCTGCTGCTCCCCAGTCTTCGATGGCTGCCCACACAGCAGCAACGATAAAAATCATCAGTGAGAGGTCTGTCCCTCGCTGCCCTACTGCATCCGTGGCACGGTACGCGGCAAAGCGTCCAAACAAGCGCCCTGCATCCGCTTGCACCTGCTGTGCAGTGCCTGCAGTTTTACGGGTATAACGCACTCCGGAGAGTATGTTATAGAGAAACAGCACCGGCGCCAAGACAAGCAATATGACGCCGATTCTGCGGATCCAGTCAAGGCTCGCGGAGGCCCCGACAACAACCAACACCACGCCGCCTTCAGCAACAACAAGTTGCAACCAACCCTGCCACAAAGTGGGCAGGCGAACCCCCAAAGACAGCGCCAATACGGCAAAGGTCATCCCGTAGATAAGTACTGTTAACCAACCGTACGGATTCAGAATCGCATGTATCCCTGCAAGCACCGGCATTTCAGCCGGATCTACAGCCATCACGGCACCCAAGACGGCTCCAACGGTAAAATTGAGAAACGCAATAAAAATAAACCCCTGTGGCAGTTTCGGTCCCTGCTGTCGTGCGGTCACCGCAAAGTCCCCCGTTCACGGCTTGATTTCGAAGGTCAAAGGACCTCGCAGACCTCGTACGTAAAGTCCGGTTACGTGCATGCGTTTAAGTCTCCCGTTACGCCCACTCCCGTTACGCCCGACTCCCGTTACGTCCAATCCGGATGAATAATCCAGTCCTCTTTGTTCCGCTCAATCAAGCCTTCCCGTCGCAGTTGATTCCAAATACGGTTCACCGACTCGCGACTCATCCCGACCATTTGTGCGAGTTCAGTATGAGTCACAGGCAATTTCAGACGGATACCACCCTGTTCTGGGTGACCATGTTCCTCGCAAAAGTGACGAAGTAATGCTTCCACGCGTTGACGTGCGTCAAACAAAGCTAGTTCCTGCAGTTTTCCCTGCAGTTGACGGATGCGCCGCCCCATCACACTCATCAGACGCTTCATGATCTGAGGATTCGCGGTCATCAGTTCATCAAACCGTTTGCTATGAATCGACCAAAGTACGGCAGGTGTTAATACCTCTGCCGTCCCCGGATATGGTGTATTGTCGAAGAAACCCACGTGGGGAAACATCTGGGGAGGGCCCATGATGTTGACAATCTGCTCGCGCCCCTCTTCATCCACCTTGAACACTTTAATGAGCCCCCGCTCAACGAAGTAAATCGCTTCTCGAGTTTGCCCCTCCATGAAGACGTACTCACCTTTATCGTAGTTCCGCTCAATCGCTAAACTGGCGATCCGTTCAAGATCCTCCTGCGGAAGATCGCGAAACAATTCCACGTCCTGCAAAAACATCGCCTTCCCCCCCATCCACTTCACTATAGTTCCCGTAAACAATAATACAGTTCCTGAACCATTGTAAGGGTCCAAGAACTGTACTCATGTTCCATCATCTTAGTGCTTGTCACATAAGTTTCATGGTTTGAATTTTACTCGGTAACATGTGCTTCTTCAAATTCGTCCACAACTGTACTTGTTCCAGAGCCTAGACGACGTCTTGCCACTCCAGTCGCGACCGCCGCTTCGGATACTGCTTTGCGCACCGAGTCCACCACTTGCGGATTGAACACGCTTGGAATGATGTATTGCTCGTTGCGTTCCGCTTCCGGAACGCACTCAGCAATCGCTCGTGCAGCAGCCAGTTTCATGGCCTCGTTAATCTCCCGCGCACGGACATCCAACGCACCGCGGAAGATCCCTGGGAAGCACAGGACGTTGTTAATCTGATTGGGGTAATCGGATCGACCGGTTGCCATTACTCGAACATACGGTTCAGCAATTTCGGGCAAAATCTCAGGTACAGGGTTTGCCATCGCAAAAACAATCGGATCGGGTGCCATCGCCTTCATGTCATCCGCTGTAAGGATTCCTGGTCCGGAGACGCCGATAAATACGTCTGCGCCGCGTATTGCATCAGCCAGGGAACCTTGTCGGCCCGAATGATTGGTGTTTCTCGCATACCACTGTTTGATGGGATTCTCGTACTCTTTGGATGGGTCGATGATACCTTGTCTGTCACAGCCGACAATCTCCCGAACGCCCGATGCCTGAAGAATTTTGGTACAGGCCACCCCAGCGGCACCCACTCCGGCAACAACAACGTACAAGTCTTCCATCTTTTTGCCGACAATTTTCAAGGCATTGAGAAGTCCTGCAAGCATTACAACAGCAGTGCCGTGTTGGTCATCATGAAAGACAGGGATGTCGAGTTCTTCTTTCAGTCGGTTTTCAATCTCAAAGCACCGAGGCGACGAAATATCCTCGAGGTTGATACCGCCAAACACAGGTGAAATCGATTTCACGATCTGCACAATTTCATCGGGGTCCTGTGTGTTCAACGCGATGGGAAATGCATCGAGATCGGCAAATTGTTTGAACAGCATTGCTTTTCCTTCCATTACAGGTAACGCAGCTTCCGGTCCAATGTCACCGAGGCCAAGAACCGCGGATCCATCTGTGACAACGGCTATCGTGTTACGCTTAATGGTCAGTTGGAATACTTTGCTCTTGTCTTCGTGAATCGCTTCACAGATCCTGGCCACTCCAGGTGTGTACACCATCGACAGATCGTCGCGATTTTTTACCGGCATTTTCAGAGCGGTGCCGATTTTTCCACCTAGATGAAGCAAAAACGTACGGTCCGAATAATTCAGGACCTGAACTCCGGGGCGGTTTTGCAATGCTGCCACCACTCGCTGACGCTCTTCGTCACTGCGGACGAGTACGGTAATGTCGCGGACCGAAAAGTCCGGTTCCACGTGGTGCATATCCATTGCAATAACATCTCCGCCAGCTTGTGAGATTGCTGCATACGTGTCGCCAAATGGAGTGCCTGTCTCGATGCGCAGTCGAAATACAACGTGAAACCCACTCTTCGTGTAACTAGCCACAGCTTTCCACCCCTTCAAAAAATTCAGTTATAAACAGCAGTACGACTACCACCACAACTACCACTACGACGCGCATGCAACAAATTCCTTGTGCTTAGACACCAATTGACGAACATCCATTGTTATGCGACATTATAAGTACATCATAATAGTTCATTTAGACTATACATTCAATAGTTACTTAGTACTATACTGAAAATTCTGTCGCTCAGCTTCGTTCAAGCTTGAAGGTATACACTCTGGAGTGAAGGAGAAATTCCCCATGTTGAAAGATGCCATTCGCTCCATGGAGGAAGCGCTAAAGCAAATCAGCGACATCAACTTCGCCTTGGACGAAGCATTGATTGTTGCGATTACAGACGTCCGTGGAAACATTATTTTCGCAAACACCAAGTTCTGCGAAATCTCCAAGTACAGCCGTGACGAACTGCTGGGTCAGAATCACCGGATCATCAACTCCAGCTACCACTCCAAGGAGTTTTTTCGTGACATGTGGCGCACCATTGCTCAAGGCGGAATCTGGCGTGGTGAAATCCGCAACCAAGCCAAGGACGGAACACTGTACTGGATGGATACAACGATTGTGCCA
Source organism: Paenalicyclobacillus ferrooxydans (assembly GCF_001399675.1). Classification (GTDB taxonomy): domain Bacteria; phylum Bacillota; class Bacilli; order Alicyclobacillales; family Alicyclobacillaceae; genus Alicyclobacillus_B; species Alicyclobacillus_B ferrooxydans. Next base: position 38,960 of record NZ_LJCO01000079.1, on the reverse strand, counting down.
TGTCTTGATGAACACAAAAAACCATATCAGTACGTTTCATTCCGAATTGACATTACAGAGCGGAAAAAGGCTGAAGAGTTTTTACGCCGTTCTGACAAGATATCTGCTGTTGCGCAGCTCGCCTCAGGCATTGCGCATGAGATAAGAAATCCGCTTGCAGCGTTAAAATGGTCCGTGCAGTTGCTTCAGTCAGACACCGATGCAGGTTCGGACCAGGTGAACATGATTTTGTCTGAGATCGATCGGATCGACAATATCGTCAACGAGTTCATGTTGCTGGCTAAGCCCGAGAAGATGCACGGAACACATCTGGAGCGCAAAGACTTGCGGTCGATTCTTGATGCCGTGATAAGCTTGATGAATTATCAAGCGAACCGCTCCAAGGTGCAGATTGCAATGGATATTAATCCGGATCTGCCAGCCATTATGTGCGATCAGAATCAACTCAAGCAGGTGTTCATCAATCTCATTAAAAACGCCATCGAGGCGATGCCGGACGGCGGGACTTTGACCATTGCAGCGTCTTACGATGAAGACGTCGACCTGGCAAAGGTCCGGGTGAAGGATCAAGGTACGGGAATTCCTCCTGAGTTGCTCAGTAAAATCGGCGAACCTTTTTACACAACAAAGGACAAAGGTACGGGACTCGGCCTCATGATCTGTCACCAGATTATCCAGGCGCACAAAGGCCGGATGTCCATTGAGAGCAAGCCGAACGAAGGAACGACGATTGAGATTGAACTTCCGACCACCGCCTCACTGATGACAGCGGATCAGAAGTCGATATAACCTGCGATTTGATTGCGGCTGGCTGGTATGGCTGGTATGGCTGGTTGGACGACCGGTTGTTTCAGGCCGAGTCATTCAGGGGTCAAATGAACCTCTACAAAAGGTAAGCGGCGAGGGCTGGACCATCGCCGCTTTTCATTTTGGGATTCACCCTCATTTTGATACTTCACCCTCATGACATCCTTAACGGATCGACTGAGCCCCTGCTTAGTCGGCGCCAGCGACTAAGCAGGCCTGATTGGCGACGGGGGGCCGCGAGCGGCTGCGGCTTAGTCGGCCACACCGTCTTAAGTCGCGAATAATCGCAGGTTAAGTCGCTCGGGCCGACTTAACGGATCGACTGAGCCCCTGCTTAGTCGGTGCCAGCGACTAAGCTGGCCTAATTAGCCGCGAGCGGCTGCGGCTTAGTCGGCCACACCGTCTTAAGTCGCGAATAATCGCAGGTTAAGTCGCTCGGGCCGACTTAACGGATCGAATAGGCCCCTGCTTAGTCGATGCCAGCGACTAAGCTGGCCTAATTAGCCTCGAGCGGCTGCGGCTTAGTCGGCCACACCGTCTTAAGTCGCGAATAATCGCAGGTTAAGTCGCTCGGGCCGACTTAACGGATCGAATAGGCCCCTGCTTAGTCGATGCCAGCGACTAAGCTGACCTAATTAGCCTCGAGCGGCTGCGGCTTAGTCGGCCACACCGTCTTAAGTCGCGAATAATCGCAGGTTAAGTCGCTCGGGCCGACTTAACGGATCGACTGAGCCCCTGCTTAGTCGGTGCCAGCGACTAAGCTGGCCTAATTAGCCGCGAGTGGCTGGGGCTTAGTCGGCCACACCGTCTTAAGTCGCGAATAATCGCAGGTTAAGTCGCTCGGGCCGACTTAACGGATCGACTGAGCCCCTGCTTAGTCGGTGCCAGCGACTAAGCTGGCCTAATTAGCCGCGAGTGGCTGGGGCTTAGTCGGCCACACCGTCTTAAGTCGCGAATAATCGTAGGTTAAGTCGCTCGGGCCGACTTAACGGATCGAATGGGCCCCTGCTTAGTCGGTGCCAGCGACTAAGCTGACCTAATTAGCCTCGAGCGGCTGCGGCTTAGTCGGCCACACCGTCTTAAGTCGCGAATAATCGGAAGTTAAGTCGCTCGGGCCGACTTAACGGATCGAATAGGCCCCTGCTTAGTCGATGCCAGCGACTAAGCAGGCCTGATTTGAGCCGTAGCCGAGCCTGCCATCCAAGTCTGCCATCCAAGTCTGCCATCCAAGTCTGCCATCCAAGTCTGCCATCCAAGCCTGCCATCCAAGTCTGCCTTCATTGACAAAGCATCTTCACCGCTCGCTCAATTTCCTCATAGCTGGTGCATCGACAGATGTTCGACTCCAGCCATTCACGAATGACCTCGTCATCCGGTGAAGGGTTGTGCCGCAAGAGTGCGTGGGCATTCATCAGAAATCCGGGCGTGCAATACCCGCATTGGAAGGCGAAGCAGTCTACAAACGCGCCCTGAATGGGCGCATCGCGCAGGCCCTCAACAGTGGTAACATCGCGGCTCGATGCTTCGACGGCTAGCATAATACACGATTTATACGGTTCACCATCGACCAGTACAGTGCAGGCTCCGCAATCCCCATTTTCGCAGCCAGGCTTACTCCCAGTTAAGCCCAACTGCATGCGCAAGACGGACAACAGCGGATCAGCTGGACGCACAAAAATCACGTGCTCTTCTCCGTTCACCTTCAGTCGAATCTCTTGTTTTCGTGCAACCATCTCACATCACCCCTTCAGTTGCTGAAGCACCTCAAGCAGTGACTGTCGAAACACAAACAGGCGGTACTCACGTGAGGCTTCAAAGTCATCCAGTATGGCCTCCATAGATAACATCCGTAACACGCGCTCGATCCGCTGCTCTTGCGCCAGGTCTGTTCGGTTGAGTTCAGCTTCCATCTGCTCTGAACGAAATGGATAGGGATACAAGCCGCTCACACCAACCCGAATTTGGCCATCCACCGAAATTGCTGCCAGGGTAATAATGGGGTATCCGACATTCCCCATCTTTCGCCGCTTGATATGTATAAACGGGGCTTTCCGGACAGCCGCTGACGTTACCACCTGCGCCAGAAATTCACCGCGGCTGAGCCGCAGGCGTTTTCGAAACACTTGCATCGCGCTGGCTTCGCGAAGCCCTGACGGTCCCGCAATCCGCAGTCGGCTTTCACAAATCAGGAGCGGTAAGACAGCCTCACGATAGAAAATCTGACCGCAAATGTTACCGCCGAGGGTAATCTTGTTGCGAGCTGTTCGATCCGCTATTTCTGTCACCGTCCGCTGAAGAAGCGGAAACGCTTGCGTCAAGCCCGTGTCCTCACTGATTTTGGTGAGCGGCAGGCATGCGCCCAAGACGAGAAGGCCGTGCGTCTCGTACAGGGCCTGAGTCTCCGGTATCGGCTTCAGATCGATGACGGCATCTGTGTACACTTGATTGAGTCTTGACAGCGTAATGATTTCAGTCCCGCCGCCGTAATAAAGTGGAGACATCCGTGCATTTGCAGCCGTGACAAATCGTCCCACGGCGTCCTTGAGAGACGACGCAAGAAGGTATTCAAAATCAAGTGGGATCATGAAGTGTCCCCCCTCCCGTGCTCACCCACCAGCCGATTGGCCGTTATGCCTCAACAGCCTATCCACCACGCCTGACCACCGATCTGGTTCCCCCCCCCCCCGAGACCGTCACGCAGCCCCAGCTATCCTCGCAGCCCTGGCTATCCTCGCAGCCCTGGCTATCCTCGCAGCCCTGGCTATCCTCGCAGCCCTGGCTATCCTCGCAGCCCTGGCTATCCTCGCAGCCCTGGCTATCCTCGCAGCCCTGGCTATCCTCGCAGCCCTGGCTATCCTCGCAGCCCTGGCTATCCTCGCAGCCCTGGCTATCCTCGCAACCCTAGCTATCCACGCAGCCCTAGCTATCCACGCGGCCTGGCTACGCCACCTCGCTTGCGCTTCGGGTCATCCTCATGTTGACTCAGGCGCCACAACAGTTCGGGTGTCATTGGCATCTGATTCACTTCAATTCCGATAGCGTTCGAGAGTGCGTTCGCAAGTGCCGCAGGCATTCCAATCAGACCGTGTTCCCCGAGTCCGCGGATGCCGTAAGGTGCGTCTTTGTGCGGCGTGGTAAGAAACTCGACATCATATCTTGGTTGTTCACCGTAGCGCAGCATAGGGTAGACGCGCAGTTGTGGATTCGTCACTGCTCCCCGACGGTCGTAGACATACCCTTCACGTGTGGCGAGGCCAATGCCCATACTCATGGCACCCTTAACCTGACCCAGAGCCAACTCCGGATGAAGGACTCCGCCTGCGTCCACCACTGTCACAGCCCGAATCACGCGATATGTGTAGTCATCAGAACGATACTCAACCTCCACCCCCTGTGCTGCCACGGTCCACTCGGGTCCAGGAACCCCGTGACCTGTCTCGAAATCGATGGGGGTGACACCTTCGATGGTATAGCTGCCGCGACCGACAACGAGACTCCCTGCTGTGTGCCCGTCGGGAAAGACATACCCGTGTGACAGGTCTCCAATCGGGATCGGATTTTCGGCATAAGGACAGTAAGCAAAACCGTCCTCTATCCGAACATCCTGCGGGTTGCATCCAAACGCGAGCGCTGCCGTCTCTGTGAGTTGATGAACTGCGTCTGTTGCCGCTCGTAAGGCAGCGTTTCCGGCGAGCAGACTTCCTCGGCTAGCCACCGTCTTCCAATGCTCAGGTTGCTCGTCGGTATTCACGTCGAACACCACATCGACGCGGTCTGGATGTATCCGAAACACGTCCGCCACAATCTGCGTGAGCGCCGTCTTCGTACCCTGTCCGATTTCCACAATTCCCGAGACGACCGTGACCCCTCCATCTCGTTTGACATAGACAATCGCCCCAGAGCTCGCGTTCGGTGGCGTGCTCGACGTCTTCCACACACAGGCTATGCCTCGTGCCCGCACGACCCGTCCATCGCGGATCGCGTTTGGGCCTTGCCAGTCCAGTAACTGCTGCAGCCGGTTCAGACAGCCGCGCACATCGCCAATTGAGCTTCTCGTCAACCTAGCCTGCGTAGGAGTCGTATCACCAGGTAAGATAGCATTTATGCGGCGTAACTCGAGCGGATCGACCGATAACTTTTTTGCCAACTCATCCATCGCTCGCTCCATGACAAGCGTCTGCTCCGGGTGCCCGAATCCCCTAAACGATGTCGTCGGTGGATGGTTCGTGTACATACAGTACGCATGACACTCCACGTGGTCGATCCGATATGGCCCTGTACAGTCCTGCGCAGCCGCCCGCGCCACAATGACACCTCTGTCCGAGTATCCACCGCCGTCAAACCAGTAGCTTATTTCCGCTGCAACCAGGCGTCCATCCAGTGTCGCCCCAAGCCTGACGACAGCCTCGAGTCCGATATGACAAGGCACTGTCATCATGTCTTGCTCTCGCGTACACCGCAGTTGTACCGTCTTGCCGTTCGCCGCCTCTGCTGCTGCCACCACAATCGGTTCGATGTAAGTACTCGACTTACCCCCAAATCCGCCGCCGACAAACGGTGTTTCCACCCGTACATTTGATTCCCGAATCCCAAACGTTTCTGAGATAACACGGGGGTTTGAATATGGGGACTGGGTCGACGTTGTGATTTCGACGTGCCCATCCACCGTCATTTTTGCTTTCGCACAGTGTGTCTCCATCGGGGCATGATGGGATTGTGGAAATGAGATTTGACATTCGACCACAACGTCACAACGTCTGAAGGCCTCGTGCGCGTTTCCTTTGCGGATGTGGATCTTGGTTGCAATATTGGTTCCCGGGACGGGATTCGCTTCTTCAGTCCAATGGTAATCACGAAGATTGGGGTGAATTAGGGGAGCGTCAGCCGCAAAGGCCTGTCGAGGGGACTGCAAAACCGGCAACGGCTGGTATGCAATGCGAACCAGTGCAGCACCTGCCTGGGCCTGATAGAGCTCGTCAGCAATCACGATCGCTACAGGCTCTCCCGCATACCGAACCGTGTCGATCGCGAGAATGGGGCGATCCTTGATTGGATCGCCAGTCATCACGGGCATATCTCGGCCTGTCAGAACGGCTCGCACACCGGGTGCACGGGAAGCATCATGCGTGTCCACTGAGAGGATTCTCGCATGTCCCTCCGTGCTAGTCACCAGTACCGCGTGTAAGCCGCCTGGATCAGATAAGTCATCCGTGTACTTTGCCAGTCCTGTGACCTTTGCATCCGCGTCCTTGCGTGGGATGTTTTGCCCAACCGCACCCATGTCAGACATCAGATATGCCTCCCGAACGTCGTTGCTTCGTCAGTGACTGACTCCACATATCTATGTCGCCGGGAGATTGTCTTATGATGGGCTGCGGCAGTGGGACGTGCTATGTTTCCGAAGCTGCCGCAGCGGCATCGCGTCGGTCATAACAAAGCTCCAGCAGCACAAAGGTCCAGCTGCTTCGCCCCAAAGCTGCAGCAGCAGCATCGTCTGATTGTTGGATTAACGCTCTCGCTCGTTGCTCCAAACCATCGCATGCAGTTGGGGCAGAACACGGACAGAGTTGAATGCCGCGTCAGAAATGACGACACCAAAGAGCCACTCCAGCCGCTCGAGCAGGTAGGCAGAGATGTTTCCGGATGCATCTGTGTGCGCATTACCCGGTTGGACGTATTTTTGCGCCACATCCGGATAGCGCGCAAAGACACTCTTTGCGTATTCGACGTCTTCGTTATCAAACACGACAATCTTCAGACTGAAGTTGACGCTGTGCCCAGTAAGCTCATGTACGATCCGATCAAGCGTATCCCAGTTCGTCTCCATCTTCGAGCTTGGGGGCTTAGGGCTGAGCGTCAGATCGTCGATGTCAAAAAACCAGTCCTGCATCCGACTCCCTTGGGTCTCAAGCCCCACCTTGTGCCCTTGCTGATGGCAGAGATTGATAAAGCGGCGCATCGGATCGCCAATGAGTGCCGGATTGCCGCCCGTAATCGTCACATGATTAAAGCGGTTCCCGCCAAGTGCAACCAGCTCGTCCATCACTTCTTCTGGAGAAAGCATCCTCGTACGATGCTTTTCCGATCCATTCCAAGTGTACGCTGAATCACACCAAACACACTGATAGTCACAGCCAGCGGTACGTACAAACATGGTCTTGCGGCCAACGACCATTCCTTCACCCTGGATGGTCGGACCAAATGTCTCCAAAACGGGAATCTTACTCACTATCGCACCCTCCAACCTCTTGGTAGAAAGGTCCATCGTCCGGAACCTCGGCAGCGTACACCTGTGCCCATGCCGTCTGTGTCTCCCACAGCTTTACAGACTCAACGGGCAGGCCGGCCGTCTTTAATCGATAAACGATGTAACGTGCCAGATTCTCCGCCGTGGTACGGAACCCCAGGACGGCCACTTTAGAACCCGACGCACGCAGCACCTCGAGGGCAGGTTCGTTGCCGCGGGAGATAAAGGCGTGATCGAGGATGTCGGTCACCTCAGTCTTAACCACCGCCTTGAGTTTTGCGAAATCCATCACAAACCCCTCATCCGAAGGATTTTCCTCCCCAATCGGTTCCCCACTAACGACGACTTCCAATGTATACGTATGGCCGTGTAAGTTCGCACACTTGCCACTGTGTCCAATCAATTGATGCGCAGCATCAAATGTGAATATCTTACAAATACGTGTTGTGGGCATAACATCACCCTCCTGATTTTGTCTACTAGCAAATATACGAAAAGTGAATAGAAATTACGATGACAGATCTTGACACCAATGGACATTTTCACTGACGGGTATGATACAGTCAGCACAAAGACCGTTTCCTGTTGGTGCAATCTTGGTGCGATTCATGTCCCTGTTCAGTTCAAGTTTCACGTCTCATTCAGTGCTGCCTATTCCCGGAGGTGACAAAATGCCTATCTTGAAGGTCCCAACAAAATGGGGCACACAGCATGCTTCTTATCCCTATGTAACCCATTCTTCTGATTCTAGCAAACTTGCCGTGTTGTTTCCCGGTAGAAACTATCCCCTTGATGCGCCCCTCCTGTGGTACGCCAAAAAGGCTGCCTATGCAGCCGGCTGCGATGTGCTTGGTGTGGAATACGGATACCAGGCGAACCGCGCAGACCTAGTGATGGAAGACCTCGACACGCTTGTGAGTGAAGTTGTAGACGCGCTCGCCACCCACGTTTCTCGTCAGTACCAAAGCGTCACCTTTATCGGCAAAAGCATCGGTACCGTTGTGCTGGCCAAGGTCCTGTCAAAAGTCCACTTCAGCGTTCGCAACCAGGTCTTTCTGACCCCGCTGAGGCCCGTTATTCCAGCCATCCAAAGTGCTGAGCGTTCGCTTGTGATTGTCGGAGATCGTGACCCTGCATTTACCGCCTCTGATGTCAACGAAATTCGTCCGTCGGCAAATGCAGCAATCCATGTCATTCCGGGAGCTGACCACAGCCTTGAAGTTGAGGATGTCGGGCAGTCACTCGACATCCTCAAGAGGGTGGCATTGCTGTGTACGGATTTTTGTACCTCCGAAACCTGACACTTACTTTAGGGTGATGATCGGACTGGTCCCTATCAAGGCTGAACCGGACACTGCTTGGAAAATGACCTGTACATGTCCGCTTTCACTGTGCATCGAACTGGGGTACAGGAAACTTAGAGTCTGGCCATCACCGCTGATGCTGAACCCGGGGTTAAGGTTCGCCAGCTTACCATTTTGCAATGCCTGGTTGAACGTGTTGACAACAGGAGGCTTCCCCGCTGGCAACCACTCCAACTCAACCAACCGATACCCCGTCGGAGCATGCATAATTGAAAATGTAAAGAGGCTGCCAACCGTGCCTGGTGCATTGTCGACAACGACAGATGGTGCAGGCTGATTCTGCGCCATCAGGTCAATCGTTCCTGCTGGCAAAAAAACAGAAATGTGATTTACCGTCGGACCAGCCCCACCAGATGACGTTTTTGGAAACACCCACAACAGCTGATAATCCGGACCTGCAGGATACATGTAGATGATGGAGTCGGAGGACTCTCTGACTTCCCCTGGTGTACCGAGGACGGCTTTAATATCGGCCAGCGTGATGGATTGGATGTTTGAACCATATGACCGGAGGTCAATCAGTTGGCCTCCCTTGTTGAATCCGAGCGCAGTCTGATGACTGTTGTAGGACGCATAGATTCCTGCACCAGCGCCGTTCTCACTGTCGGGTTTCCCCCAGGCACTCTCGACCACACTCATGTTTTCCTGAAGAGAAAACGGAATATTCGGATCTGCACCTAACGTCGCCAAATGCATGGACTGTTTCACCAGTACTTCCGCTGACGCCTGCACCGAGGACGTCGGTGATGAGCCTGTGTTGTTCTGGCCGGGATTTGAGTTCGTTCCTGCAGTGTTTGACGCAGCCGTGTTTGACGGGGATGTATTGGCGGATGACGCGGAACCATTCTGCCCTTGTCCGGTATTGTTTGTCCCTGTCCCGGCAGCGTTGGCAGAACCGGCGGCGTTCGTCCCCTGCTCGTTAGTCTTCCCCGCAGCCTGATTTGCTCTGCCATTTGTCGACGGCGAAGTTGTTGTCCCCTGGTGACCTGGAGTACTGCATCCCACCAGGACAGATGAGAACAGAGCTACAGCACTCAATGCCACAACTGTTCGTCTCATAACCTCTTACCCCCAAACTCTTTGCATCAACCGGGCTCACCTGGACAATTACTCCATGAACGCGCTTCAACTGCCGCTTCAACTGCCGCAAAGTAATGCCATAGTGGGTTATATCCCATGAGACGGGGATTACGACTCAGATGTGACGCCAAAGACCACTTGGCCTATCCGTTTCTCTGGGTTACGTAGTCTCCGTGAATGTCCCGCACACGCGAATAGCCAGACAGGGCAAGTTGGAGATCGAGTTCACCCTTCCACTGGCCAAGCATCTCTTCCACACCCATCTGTCCGCCTACAGCAAGCGCATAGGCGTACGGCCGGCCAAGCAGAACCGCTTGCGCTCCCAGTGCAATTGCCTTATAGACATCTGCTGCACAGCGAATGCCGCTGTCAAACAGCACGAGATAGTCATCACCGACCGCTTCCCGGACCTCAGTTAGCGCGTCGAGTGACGCAATTCCCCCATCCACCTGGCGTCCTCCATGGTTAGATACGATGACACCGTCAATTCCCATCTCTTTGGCACGCTTTGCGTCGTGTGGATGCGTGATTCCTTTGACCAGAAGCGGCAGGTCTGTCCACATCCGAAGTTCTGCAAGGTCATCCCAGGCAAAGGAGGGATTCACATAGACCTTGAGAAACTCCTCGATCGCGGCAGCCGGATTCTGCGCTGGGGACTGTTGCAGCCGCGATTGAAAAATCGGATCGCTCACAAAATTAGCAATGCCTTCACCTTGCAGAAACGGGAGATACACATTCTTCAGGTCGATTGGACGCCAACCGAGCATTGTCGTGTCGAGTGTGACCACAATCGCAGCGTACCCGCTTTGCTTGGCTCTCTCCATAAAACTCCGTACGATCCGCTTGTCCTTCCCCGGATAGAGTTGGAACCACCGCGTCGCATCACCCATCGCATCGGCGACCTGCTCCATCGGCACAGAGGATACCGTACTCAGAATGAAAGGAATGCCATGCTTTGCGCTTGCCTTTGCAGACGCCAACTCCGCATCCGGATGAATAATCGACTGTACACCGATTGGAGCAAGCAAAACTGGTACAGGCAGTGGGCGGTCGAAAAGTGAAATGGACAGGTCCCTGTCTGATACATTCCGAAGCATTCTCGAGCGAATGGCGTATTTCGCAAAGGCGGCTCGATTCGCCTGCATGGTGTCTTCCAGTCCCGCACCACCGTCTACGTACCCAAAAGGACCGGGTTTCAACACCTTTCGGGCCGCCTCTCTCCAGTCTTCCGGAAGCAGCGGCCATGGCCACTCAGACTGCCCTTGCAGGGCAGTTGAATACACTTTCAGTTCCGCTTCAAGTCCATATTCACTCACAACAATGCACCTCTCATCACTAATGCCTGTGACCACTGCTGCCCGGAACGGACGGGGCCATGATGTTTCTCCGTGGTCTGGCCAACCACCTGAAAGCCAGGGAGGATACATCTTTCCGGCGACGATTCGGAACCGAGCGCAGCTTCAGTCGGACGGCTTGGAGAATCAGATTCATAGAGAACACAGTCCACGCTACGAGCAGTGCCGGGGCCATCAGAACCCACGGGGACGAAAAGTACTGCCGAGCCGTTTCAGAGAACAGCCCTCCCCAGTCATTGGAAAGATTAATGAGACTGAACCCTCCCTGAACCGGTATCCATGCGGGACGAAGCGTAATTTGAAAGTATCCTATCACCGCGATCAAGATGATGATCCGGTTAAACCCCACGAAAAACTGCTCCGATACGGACTCAATCAACGGTCTCCAAAGGTGCAGCAAGAACTGGGTCCACCCCGTATTCCCAGAGATAACGGCTGCTTCGATATACGATTTCTCCTGCGCGTCATCGAGCACATACTGTATGGTGTAGGCCACTTTGCCACACTCAATCAATCCGACAACAAACAAAATCACAAGCATTCGTGCGTAGCTCCAGTACGATCCACCATCAGGCTCCATGTGCACGCCAAGCCAATACACACTCGGGATTTCCAAGATCAAGAGAGCACCGACGACACCCGGAATCAGACTGAAGCAAGCATTCCAACCGTTGATGAACGCCCGCACAAACCTCCATTTGGCGACAGAAGACAGGACTGCAAGCCCCGTCGAGACAGCAAGCACGGCCACCGTTAAGCCACCCACGTATAAAAACGTCGGCAATGTATCGCTGAGTGCCCGGCTCAGCATGTCACGGCCAAATTCGTCTGTGCCAAGCAGGTGACGAAATGACGGCGGAAACGCAGGCGCGGACATCACGTCACCGCCTTGTGAAATGTGCAGCGAGTCCATGGCGTTCGGACTGGGAATAGGCAAGTGGTTTCGAAATGCCGCCGACAACAGCAATACGGCAAGCATGCCGACCCCCACCCAAAGACTGGCTGCTCGCGATCCGATGCTATCGTCCCGCAGCGTACTCGCGTAGGGGTTGTGCACACGCTTGTAACCGAACACCCGCAAAATGAAATACATCAGGAGGTAATACGCCATGAACACCACAAAGCTTGCAACCAGGTAACCAAGGACGAGATTCGCATCATATGTGTTGAACTGCGCGGAGATTACGCCGTGGTGGAAAAAGGGTTGACTGTACTGAGGCATTTCGCCTGTGTTACCCATCGCAGAGAACAATCCGAACAACAGCCCGTGTTGATAATATAGGTATTCAACCATGATGAGGCCTGAAAAAATCATAGCGAGTACCGGTAATACAGCCATCCGAACCGCAGGAAGGCAGTTTGGAATCAAATGACGCATCAGCACTTGCCAAAAGCGTAAGCCTTTTGCTTGAGCGGTAACGAGATACATCTGCCCATACTGATCCTCCACATTCGTTCGAACGGCTCTCGCCATGTACATGGTTGGTACCAGTGCCAACGTCATCGCTGGAATCAACGTACCCGGAACAAACATGCCGCTGCCAATGAACGAGAACTGAATCTGGTAGTGGATCTCAATGGCAAAATAAATGGTTTCGAGCGTCACGATGACGAAGAAATCGGGTACGGACTCAGCGAACCATTGCAGCAGTGACGACGCAACGGCACCTTTACGGCCAGAATGACCGTGTAATCCGTCATAAATCCCCTTCGCGACGCCGCCGAAGATAACAAATATCAGTGCAATCGCAATCAGCTCGATACTCTTCCAAGATGTCTGAACGACAATCGGTGCAATTGCGTAACCGTTATCCAGCGTTTTACCGAGTGACAGCGTTAAGATGCCATGCCCCAAGTTCCCTAGATTGTGGAAATATTCCGTCCAACTGAAGGCGTGTATCGGCTGTACAATATCCGCCATCTGAGGTTGGACAACACCATGCGGAAACTCAACGATGAGTACCAGGACAAAGGCAACAAAGATCCACTGCAGAAGACGTATCAGGTACTTCAACGAAGGTTCTCCTCTCTGCAAATCTGGCTGTCAACACGAACCGAAAACTTCAATAACATCCAAAGTATAGCAGACTTGTGGACCACCTTGCGAAATCCTGAAAATCGTGTAATGTTATCTTAAACAGGCTGTTGAAGTAAACACTTTCCCTTCTAAATCAGCATTCCTCTACAAGCGGGGCGGCCCGCCGCAATACACTCGGCCATACGAACACACGGAGATTCCCGATCTGACGAGATCCCACACCAAGAACACGATTCAGCCCACACACATAGAATGCATCTGATGCAATCCGATTCTGCAATCCGATTCGAGTCGTGCAGTCATGCAGTCGCGCACTTTCGTCATTTGCCGACACAAGAACCAAGAATCTGATTGCGAACACGCCATTTGACTGTCAAGTTTCGATAGTCTTTGCTTTGGCAAATCTATATACTGAACACCAAACTGTGAGATGAAACGACCGACGTTAGGAGCGGATATCATGACATGGACCCAGGGCCAACCCTTTCGGAGCAATCAACCTCCGTTTACCGATGTAGATCCTCAAGACAATGTACAACAACCTCCCGTTTCGAGAAACTATACACGTTCAAACGACCATCGCCCGGACCATCGGCAACGACAGTCTTCCCCGCGGCCAAATATGAGACAGCAAGACGTGGCAGCCACGTTTACACAAGAAGGGCTGCAAACCTTCTCTCTGATCTTTTCGTCGGCTGTAGAAGCGGCTATCGCCAAATCATTGCCTGATATTGTCGAACGAGCGATTGAACGCAAGATGAGAGACATGGTCTTAAACTTTCAACACGAGATAGAAGAGCGCACTTCAAACTTCGAGACTGTCATCAGTGGACAGATTGAGACTGTGATGACAACATACATGGAACATATGTTAGAAGAACTTTCAACCAAATTCGTTAACCAGAATGTCAACCCTCAGGAACATGAAAATCAAACAGTTCCCACTTCAGTCAACCAGGCAGCACAACACGAATCTCTTGCGGATACCGGGGACTATGAGGTCGGTGGGACTACAGGAACTTTGGCATCCGCTGAAATCGTAGAAATAAGTGTAGCTGCCGGAACTGCTGAAGTCGTTAGTGAGGGAACCTCCTCTGATGCCGCTGAAACTGCAGAAATGAGTGGGGCTGCCGGAACTGCCGAGGCCGTGGATAGTGTGGGAACCTCTCCTGAAGCAATCAAGCAAGCTACAGATAATGTCCCACAAGAGCAGTTTGCTGAAGATGTTGCAAGCTTTGTTGTGGACGCGACGATTGTTACCCATGAAGAGGCCACACTTACCGAATCGGATCCGCTCAATGAAACGGACGCTGAGGGATTGGATGAAGGTGATGAGTTGGCCCTCGAGGAGGCCGAACTCCTTTACCAACAGACACAGCGTGAACGACGTGAAAGTGCGTACAGTGTGTCGGTTCCTTCCGATCGAGATCGAGGCTCTCGGCACCGAGGGCGCGTGTATGAGGAAGGCCGGCTCGTGATCGAAGCCCTGAGAAAATTAGGTCGTCCAGTGAAAACGTCCGAACTCCCAAACCTGATCCAAGATGTACATTGGGGCAGTAATCCTTCTGCAAAGATTAAAAGCTTCATGGACCGATCAAATGGACAAATCCAGCGTACAGGCAGAGGTGTATACGCATATCAGGCCGTCTCCCGCTAAACCGAGCCGAACACTCAACATACCGATGCAAACAACACAGAAGCTCGCCACATTCAGATGGCGAGCTTTTTTCAGGAAGCCCTACTGAATCGCACTGTGGAGTTCACGCACTTGCTCTGCATTGAGACCCAAATCTGAAAGCACACGCGACTCATGCGTTGGCAACTGCATTAACATCTCTTGAACATCACTTGGAGCGACTCTTTCTGGATAGCAGACCAAGTTGAAGATGAACGGTTCGAGTACCATCTCGGTACCTGGGCTAGGGCCAAGGAGCCGTGCCAGAGGTTGTAACACCTCCTGGAGCGCTTCAGCGTGTGGTTTCGCGAGCAGATCAACGTAGCTGTGAATACCGCGCGCATCGTAAATTTGCTCCACGCGAATCGCCACCCCAGTCAACTTCGACACGTAGAGCTCACATCGCGGATGTCGTTCTCCCAACACCGCCACTGCGTCAGATGGCAGAAGTGACCGGAGTCTTGCCCTTTCAATCGGAAGATCATTCGCTGACAAGTCTACCGTTCGAGAGAATGTGTAGATGAGACGAGCCCAGAATGATTGTGCTTCAGCTACCCACTCTGGCTCCATCGGCAATTCTAAAACAAAGCGTTCGATCCCAAAGATGATCCCAAACAGACTGGCACAACCGCGATACGTCCCAATTTCCGGAACAATTTTCGAGACGATTGTACGAAACCAACGCAGTTGCGGACTCGAGAACAGTCTCGGCTCCGTGTCTAGGTAGGCAAGCAGTTTCTTGCCTTGCGCTAAAAGAATCTCATACCGCTCATTGCGTGCAAAAAAACTTTCCAGATCCCAATTTTGAATCAATTGGCGAACTACACCTTCATACAGCCAAAACACCTGATTATCTAGCAGTTCTCGAACATTGTCCAAGGTTGTCGGGTCAGTCGGATCGAAACTGAGCAGGACGCGTATGCCTTCAGCTTCCATCGGATCGCTCAATGAATGAACAGCGTAGAACTCCTTGGCTTCATCTCGTTTTCGATTCGTCAGCAGTGCAAATACGTAAGGCACAATAAGAACATACCCGTTACGCCTTTGTTCATTGAGCAGTTCAAGGGCATCTTGATACCTTCCTGCCTGTAGATACGCAATGGCAAGGTTGTTATTCACCGTACGCTGGTTTTGAGTTCCCACGATGCCAGCTGCAGATTGTTCGAGTAACCCGACAGCCGTTTGCGTATCGTGATCCCACAGTGCGGCAAGTCCAAGCAAATTTTTCTTCAAGTACGGGCGCGAAGCCCTCAATGCGCGCTTCCGGTACAGGGCTGAAATTTGGGCAAATTCCCTTTTTCGCTTGAGTTCGGTGATCTTGGATTGGCGGATCTTCCGGATGTATCGAGTCAGTATTCCCCTGAATCGCGTACGCATTAAAACACGGTATAAGAGGAACGCCGCCAGTATGATGGAGACTGCTGTGGATGTGGTCATCGTAAATCAGTCCTGTCTATCAGTTATCTCCTCTCACTATACCCTTCATTATCTTTGGGTGTCATTGTGAAATTTTTGCCCGACCATGCTAAGCGACAGCGTAAGGCCCCGACCGGCTTAACATGTAGTTTGTTATGGTGCACGCCAAACTTTATACTGGTAACAACAACTGTAATCCGTAAACCAATCACAAATACGTGTAAAACACGCACAACACGGAAAACGAAAATCGAAACATGCAGCCCAACACGCGGCCCGAAACAATACATGCAGCCCAAAACCAAAACACACATAACCAGCAAATCAAACACGGAGGAATGTACGTTGGTTGTACTGACTGCAAAATATCAATGCAAGGCTGGCACCGCAGATCAGGTTGAATCCTTGTTGCGCGAAATGATGAGCCTCGTCCAGCAAGAACAAGGGTGCATCCACTACCTTGTTAACCGGTCTGAGGATGATCCCGATTCTTTCTTGCTCTTCGAACAATATGAAGATGAGGCGGCGCTCGCAAAGCACTCTGAAACTCCGTATTTTAAGCGCATTGTACTCGACAGCATCGTCCCACTGTTGGAGAGGCGTGAGCGGACGTTGTACACACCACTCCATCCTTAATTCAAAGGGCTAGCAGCTCACCGATAAAGCCATCGGTAAGACCATCGGTAAGACCATCGGTAAGACCATCGGTAAGACCATCGTTAAAGCTAACGATATTCCAACATCCATCCGCAGACGGTTTGGAATTGCCAACGAGAGAACTAATCTATGCTTGGCCCTGCGCTTGAGATGCTCGTGCCATCTCCAATTGCTTGAGGTTGCCGAGCGTATGACCTCCTCGGCATGGTGTTCAATCGTCTGTGAATTGACTCCAAGATGAGGTT
This sequence comes from Paenalicyclobacillus ferrooxydans, assembly GCF_001399675.1. Lineage (GTDB taxonomy): Bacteria > Bacillota > Bacilli > Alicyclobacillales > Alicyclobacillaceae > Alicyclobacillus_B > Alicyclobacillus_B ferrooxydans. The sequence continues at coordinate 22,076 of NZ_LJCO01000079.1, read as the reverse complement.
CAAGCTGAAAACGCTCCATGCCACAAACAGCGCAGGTGCCAGCAATACCCACGGTGCAGATAAGAAATCGTGTGCGTTTTGCGAGAACAGCCCGCCCAGGTCATGCGAAGTATCAGTGAAGATCCATGTCCCCCATCCGATCTTTTCCCACGCAGGACGAAGGTTAAGTTGAAAATAACCTAACACCGCAATCAGCACGAGAATCTGGTTAAATTCAACGAGGACTTGTTCGATCACGGACTCCATTAGAGTTCTGCGCAGGTGCAGTCGAAATGCACTCCACCTGCAATTCCCGACAATGACGGCTGCCTCCATATACGATTTACTCAGCGCGTCGTCCATCACGTGCTGAACGGTGAAAGCAACCTTACCACACTCGAGTACACCGAGGACAAGAAGAACAATCACGGATCGGACGGGACTCCAATAAAATGAATTTCCGTTCGGAAGCATGTGCAGCCCTGCAAAGTACACCGTCGGGATCTCCAGGATCAGTAAGGCACCCAACAGCCCAGGCATAACCGTAACCCAGCCATTCCATGTATTCACCACAAGCCGCACCCAGCGCCATCCTGCCACGGATGACAGAGTACCAAGAACAGCTCCTGCCGCAACGGTAATCAGCGCGGTTATTCCAACGTAATAAAAGGTCGGTAACGTAAAGTGCAGCGCACGGCTCAAGAGGTCACGTCCAACTGCATCCGTCCCAAGTAAGTGTCCTGGTGACGGAGGAAATGGTGGTGTCGTCATCTGGTCTCCAGAGATATGAATGGCATCGATTTTATTGGGACTCGGCAGGCCAAGATGATTGGCCAGGATCGCAGCAAGAACTAGAAGCGCGATCATACTGATCCCGACGAGACCACGCCAATCTCTGCCGTTCGCCTCAGCGGAATCTCGAAGGATGCTCCCATATGGGTTGGCAACAGACCGATCTCCCAACAAAAGCAACATGCCTCTGATGAGAAAGTAAAAGAGAAAGAAGACGATTACCAAAGCAAACAGGTACCCGAGGACAAGATTTCTGTCAAAGTTATTGAAATCCGAATAGAAGATACCTTGCTGAAGGTACGGTCGACCATAACTTGGAGCAGCACCATCGTTTCCCATGGCGTCAAACAAGCCGAACATCAAGCCGTGCTGGTACAAGAGATATTCAATCAAAATGAGACCTGAAAAAACTGACGCCAGTACAGGAACGAGAACCATCCGTACCGTAGCGAGACAATTGGGTAGTAAATGCCGGATTATCACCTTGAACTGACTCAAGCCCTTCGCATGAGCCGTCACAAGGTAGGGTTGTCCATACTGTGCTTCTACCGCGTTACGCACGTAGCGCGACATGGTGAAGATGGGCGCGAGTGCTAGGATAACCGCTGGAAACACGACACCGGCCCAAAAGGAAGTGGCCCCAATCAGGTAAATCTGTGTGTGGTACCGTGCTTGGATCCAGAAACTGAGCGTAACGCAGCTGATGATAATGAAAAAACTCGGCAGTGCCTCCAGCACCCACTGAATGCTGGTCGATACAACAAAACCTGTACTCTTTCTGGAACTTTGCAGGCCGTCATAGATCCCTTTGCTGATCCCGATAAGCAACACGAAGAGCATAGCAAGGCTCATCAAGGCAATACTCTGCCAGGCAGTTTTCAAGATTAACGGTGGAATCGGATCGCCCGTAGAAAGTGTCCTTCCAAGTGAGCATGTGATAAGTCCATGCAGCAGGTTCGCCATGTTCTGGCTGTATTGTGCCCAATGAAAGGCAGCAACTGGTTGCTGAGAGGACGATGTATTTGGACGAATCAGTCCGTGAGGGAATTCCACGATCAAAAGAACGATCAATACGACAAACAGATAAGGTAACCCGCGTACAACCCGTTTCAAAACATCTCTCCTTATCACACGACACTGAGGCTTACGGACTCAATCACTATAATTCACTTAAATGTGATTCACACCGAGTCCGAGCGCTTCGTGTTCAAACCCCTTCACTGGGGCTCCAATGGTCCCGTAAAAGGCGACGGCGAGCCATTCTCCTTCTTCCGGATTACTGTACGGCCTCCCTCGAACGATGGCAAACCGGAGTCCGACAGTCCGAAGTTGGGTGCCAAACGAAGCCACACCGCGCCCTACACCAAGCAAGGCTTCCATTGTAGCGTGATAAAGGGCATGCTCTTCTCGATAAAGCTCTGAACTGATAATCCCATTTTTCTTCGCTGCCGTCTCTACAGCCGCGACAATTTTGTGAGATTCCATGGTCCCGATTTTCCCAAGGGTCACCGAAAATCCATCGTCCTCGAGTGTTTTCATCAATGCCATCTGATCGGCACCCTCTCCGAACAGCGCCAGCATCATTGCTGATTTCCCAATTTGATTCTGCGGGACCATGTTTTCATCACACTTCTCTCGATTGAAATGACCTGTCGTGTGGGGACTGTGTATTGTCAAATCAGGATGGTCTACGATTCAACCGAACCCTCAGTGTAAAGTATTTTCTCAGGCCCTCGTTAAAGTCCACTTAGTAGTTCCTCTTACGCGAGCCTGTTGTAAGTGCCCCTATGTGGAAAGCGGTGGCAGCCTACGAAACGGTGCTTCCAAGCTCAACATTAACATTTTGCACGGCATCTCTCACCCATGCGGCCAAATTTTCAATGTCTGTCGAGAACACCCTATCCTTCTCAATCACCGGAACGACTTCACGAATCTGCTGGTAAAGTTCCCGCGTCTTGGGAGCCAACTTTTGCACGCCTCTGACAGATGCAGCCTGCGCGGCACAGATGGCCTCGATGGCAATTACGCGGCGACTGTTTTGGATGATTTGCTGTGCGTGTCTCGCTGCAATCGTTCCCATGCTCACATGGTCTTCCTGGTTCGCCGAGGAAGGAATGGAGTCGACACTTGCCGGATGCGCGAGTACCTTGTTTTCAGAGACGAGAGATGCGGCTGCATACTGGGTGATCATTAACCCGGATTGCAGACCAGGCTCCGGGCTCAAAAATGGAGGCAGGTCGTTCAGTTGCGGATTAACGAGCCGCTCAATTCTACGTTCAGAGATATTCGCAATTTCTGCCATCCCAATGCCAAGGAAGTCCATGGCGAAGGCGATGGGTTGCCCGTGGAAGTTTCCACCCGAGATGACGTGCCCTGTGTCTGAGAAAATGAGCGGGTTATCCGTTGCTGCGTTCATTTCAATCATAAGTTTCTCTTTCACATAGTTTAAGACCTGCCTCACTGCACCGTGTACCTGAGGGATACATCGCAGAGAGTACGCATCTTGAACGCGAAGTTCGCCTTGTCGTGTGGTTAATTGACTGCCATCCACATATGAAAGTATGCGGGTTGCCACCTCTTGTTGTTCCGGATACGGCCGAACTGCGTGCGCTTCAGGGTAGAAAGCATCCACGATTCCGCGCAGGCTCTCTAATGTCAGGGCTGCAACACGATCGGCGAAGTCGGCCAGATGAGCTGCTTCGAGGTACCCGACCACCCCTACCGCCGTCATCGCTTGGGTCCCGTTAATCAACGCTAGGCCTTCTTTGGCTTTCAAACGGATCGGCCGCAATCCTGCAGCATCCAGCGCCTGTCTCCCGGACATCCGCTCACCGCGGTAGATCGCCTCACCCTCACCAATCAGAACCAAGGCCAGGTGTGCGAGAGGAGCGAGATCGCCACTCGCACCAAGAGAGCCTTGGCTCGGGATGACGGGGTGAACCCCCTCATTTAGACAGTCGACCAGCAGTTGCAAAGTTTCACGCCGGACACCAGAATACCCCTTCGCCAGTGCGTTCGCCCGGAGCAGGAGCATCGCGCGGCTTACGGTTTCAGAAAACGGATCGCCAATTCCTGATGCATGGCTGCGGATGAGGTTGAGCTGTAGGTCCTCCACATCTGCGGCCGGTATGACGACGTCACTAAACTTCCCGAATCCTGTCGTCACGCCATAAATGACGTTGCCTTCACTCACATTCCGTTCAACCACAGCGCGGCTGTCGGCGATCCGTCCCCAAGCCTGCGGGTCGATCTCGACCGTTTCTTTGTGGTACAGCACCTGCGCCACCTGCTTTATCGTTAAGCTGTTGCCATCCAATTGAATTGTCATTCTCGTCGTCTCCTCTCGATATTCAACGCCGCATGCCCCACGATGTTCCGGTGGCTCGTTCAGTGAGTCGCAGCGACTTAGCGCTGCCAATGAGGTCCCGCTAGGCCCGGTTAAGTCGGCGATACCGACTTAGCACGCCTTCAGACGGTTCGTTAAGTCGCCACGGGCGACTTAACACCTCTGTTTTCGAGACTTAAGTCGGTGACACCGACTTAGCTCTGCCAATGAGGCCCCGCTAGGTATGGTTAAGTCGGCGATACCGACTTAGTACGCGTTCAGGCGGTTCATTAAGTCGCCACGGGCGACTTAACACCTCTGTTTTCGAGACTTAAGTCGGTGACAGCGACTTAGCGCTGCCAATGAGGTCCCGCTAGGCCAGGTTAAGTCGGTGGTACCGACTTAGCACGCCTTCAGACGGTTCGTTAAGTCGCCACGGGCGACTTAACACCTCTGTTTTCGAGACTTAAGTCGGCGATACCGACTTAGCGCTGCCAATGAGATCCCGCTAGGTATGGTTAAGTCGGCGGTACCGACTTAGTACGCGTTCAGGCGGTTCGTTAAGTCGCCACAACCTCTTCAAAAACAAAGGGGGCTATACCAAGAAACAAGCGCTTCTTGGTATAGCCCCCTAATAACTAATCGCCGTGGGCTGTTATCCTATTCCGTGATCCTATTCCTTACACGAACCATGTTCCAGCTATCCCTCGAAACAAGCCACAATCTGATCCTCACAAGTCATCTGACCTGCTACTCTCTAATCGCTATTAGCTAATGGTTCTCTAGTCTTAGAATATTCGTGTTCCTCGAATTCGTCAACGCAAGTTTGCCTGGTCACAGGAATGCATGCGACCAACAAGACCAACGAACCACCGAACAGGATTTGCTGCAGGCCACCAAGGACTATGGGCACTCCCCGAGCCGCTGTTACCTATGATCATGCCCTTGCCACGACTGCCCACTGCCCACTGCCCGCTGCCCACCGCAGTCTTGCCGATGCGCCACAACTGCATGCCAACAGGCCCAAGCCCTTCCCCAGGCGCGAACACCGCCACTGCCCCGAGTCACGGGCCAATCCCGCGAACCTTACCCCATATCTACCGCGGTCTGTTTACGCATGGCCAAGCCCGTCAGAAACGACAACACCACGTTTGCCGCCACCCGTGTCGTTAAGTCCCGAAAGTCTTGCGACGGATCAGCACAGACAATATCCATCATCTCGATGTTCGGTTTTGCACCAAGCCATTCCAATGCTTCAATAACATCGTAGATGGCAAGTCCACCGGGACCAGGGGCCGGCACACCAGGTACGTGAGACTGATCAAGCACGTCCATATCAAAGCTGAGATACACCGCATCCGTACCATCACTGACGATCCGATACGCTTCCTCGAGTACCCTCATCAGTCCTCTATGATGCACCTCACGAGCCGTCACGACAGTCACCCCGTGTTGCAACACGTATTCATGGTAGGCTCGCGCATTCACATAGTCTCGAAGCCCGATTTGTATCACATGTTTTCCCGACACAGCGCCGCTCGACAACAAGGTGCGAAACGGTGTGCCGTTTGACCGCCCACCATCTTCGAGATTTCGCACATCATGATGCGCGTCAAAGTGAATTACACCATATGTTCGTTCTGTGGCCTGTGTCAAACCGAGCATCGCGGCACCTGTTATCGAGTGATCGCCCCCAAGGACAATCACCGGTGCTGAATGGCTTTGCCAGTACGATTTCACCGCATCCTCGATCCGCTGATGACACAACTGCAAATCCGTGAGATGCATCTGTACATTCCCGACGTCGACAACGTGCAACACTTCACTCAAGTCTAACCGACGGTTCATGTTGTACGGGCTGAATGAGTGAAATGTGGATCGGATTGCGTCCGGCAAGCGAAAAGCTGCAGAGTGGCTGATCGACGTTTTGCTTATCGGTACACCGAGAATGGCAGCATCAAAGGAGTCCGCCTTCCGGACTCCAGAATCCGGTCGGCCATCATCTGCACCGCTCCCCCCTCCTGTGCCCGCGTAGCTGTTGCCCACTCTGCTTTCCCCTGTGCCGTCACCCCGGCCGCTGTTGCCCACGCTACCGTCCGTTCCGGCCGCTTTGCCTCCATCACGATACGGCTTAATCCAGTCTGCGACCTTTGGATCCAAGTGATCACGAAACCGTGAATTCGGCGGCTCCACATGTCGGATCATCAGGCGTGCACCTCCGAAACCAGCCTGCCATCCCGAACTACAATCTGGCCCCGCTTCACCACCGTGTCCACGTGGTTGATGCCAAAGTGATAGGGCAGATAGGCGATGTTGGTTGCGTTGTAAACCACAAGGTCCGCGTCCTTTCCGGGTTCCAAGCTGCCAATTCGCTCACCACGCCCAATCGCATATGCCGCGTTGATGGTCATGGCGGTCAGTACTTCCTCCGGCGTCATCCCCAAGTTGAGACATCCAAGTGTCATCACCAGTTGCAACGATTCGGTTGGCGAGCTCCCTGGGTTATAGTCAGTGGACAACGCCACCGGTACGCCCACCTCAATCATCGCTCGGGCCCTCGCATGTTTCGCTCGCAAGTTGAAGGACGTCGCCGGCAGGCAAACACCGATAACCCCTGCTTCCGCCATCACCCGAAATCCTTCATTCGAAGCGGCCAGCAGGTGTTCCGCCGAAATGCAGCCCTGCTCCCCCGCGAGTTCTGCGCCACCCATGGGTTCAATCTCATCCGCGTGGATCTTGACCCCAAACCCAAGCTCCTTGGCGGCACCCAGAATCGTCCTTGACTGTTCCACTGTAAACACCCCGTGCTCGCAGAACACGTCGCAAAACTCCGCTAATCCTTGGCGTTTGACCTCCGGCAGCATCTCGTTGATAACCAGAGCAACGTACTCGTCAGCGCGTCCCTTATACTCCGTTGGGACCGCGTGAGCACCCATAAACGTTGAGACCACATCAACCGCATGCGAATCTTGCAACCGCTTGTTTACCCGGAGTTGCTTGAGCTCGTCGTTCAGTGTCAGTCCATATCCGCTTTTTGCTTCCACCGTAGTCGCGCCAAACAACAACATCGTGTCGAGGCTTATCTTTGCCTTTGCAAACAGTTCGTCCTCACTCGCAGCCCGTGTGGCCTGAACCGTACTCAGGATTCCACCGCCGTTCGCAAGGATTTCGAGATAAGACGCGCCCTTCAGTTTCAGAGCCAGTTCATGCTCTCTCGATCCACCGTGGACAAGGTGCGTGTGCGGCTCCACCAATCCTGGCGTGACCAAGCGGCCCCCTGCGTCCAGTTCTTTCGTGACCAAGACGCCTTCAAGCTGTGCGCGAACCTCATCTTCCGGGCCTGCAGCCACAATCTTCCCTTCTCGAATCGCTACTGCCCCGTGCTCGATGGCACCAACATTTGACATGTCCGATCCGATTCGCGGCCCTGACTTCCCCCGCATCGTCACGAGCGTGCCGATATTATGAACCAGCAAATCCACGTTCTTCTGTAAATTTGCGTTGTCTTCTGAATCCACCGTATGCTGCGCCACGGCTCCACCTCCGAATGTTTTTCCCAGCCTTCATTGTTCACCTGTCGTACGGCCACTTTCTGAACCGCACGTTTCTTCACACCTTAAGCGAGAGAACGTGCACTAAAAGTGCGGGCATCCTCCCGCTGCATCCAGCTACATCCCACTACATCCCCGTATCAAATACCGAGCATCGGGACACGAACGCCGCGTTCCTTGGCCGTTTCAATCGCCTTGTCGTATCCCGCATCCGCATGGCGGATGATGCCCATGCCAGGATCTGTGGTCAAAACCCGCGAGAGTTTCTCATCCGCCTCTTCGCTGCCGTCCGCCACCACGACCATGCCAGCGTGCAGCGAATAACCCATCCCAACTCCGCCGCCGTGGTGGAATGAGACCCAACTCGCCCCCGAAGCTGTGTTTACGAGGGCGTTTAACACTGCCCAGTCTGCGACTGCGTCGGAGCCGTCCTTCATACCTTCCGTTTCCCGATTCGGCGATGCGACCGATCCAGAGTCAAGGTGATCCCTGCCTATCACAATCGGCGCACTGATCTCGCCCTTGCGCACCATCTCGTTGATAGCCAGCCCAAACTTCGCGCGTTCACCGTAGCCGAGCCAACAGATGCGTGCCGGCAGGCCTTGGAAAGCAACGCGTTCCTGAGCAAGTGTGATCCAACGGCGGAGGGCTTGGTTCTCGGGAAACAGTTTCAGCAACAGTTCATCCGTCTTGTAAATGTCTTGCGAGTCACCTGACAATGCCACCCAACGAAACGGACCCTTCCCTTCGCAAAACAGCGGCCGAATATAGGCAGGCACAAAGCCTGGGAAGTTGAAAGCGTCTTTGACACCCTCATCAAACGCGACCTGGCGGATGTTGTTGCCGTAATCAAAGACTACGGAACCCTGTTTCTGCAGGTCGAGCATGGCCTGAACGTGTTTTGCCATCGAGCGCTTCGACAACCGGACATACTCTTTGGGATCCCGCTGTCGCAATTCCGCCGCAGCTTCCAGACTGTAGCCTTCTGGGATATAGCCGTTTAGCGGATCGTGCGCTGAGGTCTGATCCGTAACAAAGTCAGGGACAATCCCTCGCTTCACAATCTCTGGCAACAGTTCAGCGGCGTTTCCAACCAGCCCAATCGACAGCGGCCGGCCTTTTGACTTCGCTTCTTCTGCCAGCCTCAGTGCTTCATCCAGCTTCTCCACCATCACATCACAGTAGCGGGTGTGGATGCGGCGCTCGATCCGCTTCGGATCGACCTCAATGCCAATCATCACCCCATCGTTCATCGTGACGGCCAGCGGTTGTGCACCGCCCATGCCGCCAAGACCTGCCGTCAGGGTCAGGGTGCCTTTCAGACTGCCGCCGCTGTGCTGCCTGGCCGCTTCTGCAAACGTTTCGTAGGTCCCTTGAAGGATGCCCTGACTGCCGATGTAGATCCAACTGCCGGCCGTCATCTGACCAAACATCATCAGACCTTTTTTGTCGAGTTCATGGAATGTGTCCCAGTTCGCGAATGCTGGAACCAATACGGAGTTGGAAATCAAGACACGGGGGGCATGCGGGTGCGTCTTAAAGATTCCAACCGGTTTCCCGGACTGAATCAACAGACTTTCATCCCCTTCGAGGTCCTTCAGACACTCGACAATCTTATCGAAACTCTCCCAGTTTCTTGCCGCCTTGCCAATGCCGCCGTACACAACGAGGTCACTTGGGCGTTCTGCAACTTCTGGATCGAGGTTATTCATAAGCATTCGGAGCGCAGCCTCCTGCACCCACCCTTTCGCACTCCGGGTTGTGCCCCGTGGTGCACGAATCGTTCTCGGTTCGGACTGAATCGCCATCATGGATCCGCTCCCTTTCAGAGCGACCTCTGACCTCACAAGCCAGACAGTAAGCTGCGCCAGCAAGGGAAAGTCGCGCAAATCAGAATTTGAATACCATCAGCGTAATCGAAACCGTTTACAAATCACCTAGCGCACGTTGCGTTTGACTAGCACAATCTTGTTATTCGGATCGCAGCCGGTATGCACTCGGGCTGTATCCGATTCGTTTTCGAAATATGCGACTGAAGTAGTTCGCATCCTGGTAACCAACCTGTTCTGCGATCTGTTGAACGGGGAGGGCGGACGTATTCAGATAATAGACGGCCTTGTCAATGCGAATTTGGTTGAGAAAGTCAATCACACCTATGCCCGTCTCCTGTTTAAAACGATGCGCAAGATGATACTTGCTGACACAGCAGTGTCGTGCTACGTCGTCGAGAGAGAGATGTTCCCGGTGGCGCTGTTTTACAAACTGGATTGCATCGTAAACCATTGGTGATGCCTTCGATAGTTGCGACTGACTGACCTGTTTTGTCAGCCAATCGCCGTACAAAGCAGCCTTCTGCACAAACTTGTCATAGCGAATGGTGCCGTACAACTCGTGAACAACCCGTGCATTCTCCGCGAGCACCTCAATTGCCTGGATCCCCGCTTCCAGCACGGCTCGTGACATCATCATAACAAGGTCAATCGCTTCCGAGCGGAACAGCTTCTCGTTGAATCCTGAGGCCTGCGCCATATTTTCGAGCAAATCTGGGAGCTGTTTGTGAACGCCGTGTTCATCGCCCATCTGCACCAAGGCGAGCAACTCTGTCTTTTCACGAGTGAGGGGATCTGTCCAGCGTTCATCTACCTTCTCATCACGCTGATACAAAAAGATAAGCTCGTTCCCCTGAAAGAAACGCCCACTCATCGATTCGACCGCTTCATGAAAAGACCGGCAGAGTGAATTGGGGTCCGCGTAGGTCGATCCGATGCCTATCGACACCGATACCCCAGCATCTCTCATGTTCTTTTGAATGGTTCGCGCGGTCTCCAACACTGCGTCATCTTGAAACGATGCCGTAGAGAAGGCAAGCAGATCAAGAAAGAGGGCCATCACGCCCTCTTCAGTCCACAACCATAAATGTGACAAACCAAGTTCTTCAGTGGTCTTCGAAACTACATCTGCTACCGTATACCCAATCTCGGTCCGCCACGTAAACGGTCGTTCCGAAGCCAAATCGGGGTACCGATCGACGGACACGACCATGACCCTGGTGGGATGAAGTGAAATCCCGTATGCCTGCTGCAAGACATGAAAATCCCCTTCATGGATGAGTGTTCCTGAAAGGAGAAGTTGTGCAAACGCAACTTCGGCATACCGGTTCGTCATCACGTGTTGGCCACCTGTTTAATAAACTCAAACACCTCAGTCAGCGTGTCATGGCGGTTGGCTTTTTCCATGTTCTGAATGAACGATTCACGGTGCTCGTAGACATCGTCAATGGCAGTGGGAAGCGTCAGAGAATTCATCTCCTCTTCCTCTAATACACGAGAGAACCCAGCCGACTCAAAGGCTTTGGCATTGAGAATCTGATCCCCTCTGCTCTGCTCCTTCGTTAACGGGATCAGGAGCATCGGCTTCTGAAGATGCAACAGTTCAAATATCGAGTTTGACCCTGCTCGTGAAACTACGACATCGGCCATCGCTAAAACATCCGGCAACGGCTCATCGAGGTACTCATATTGACGATATCCGCTCGCTGTGAGCGATGTGTCTACGTTCCCCTTCCCGCACAGATGAACAATATTGTACGACTGTGTGAGCTTATCGAGCACTGCGCGGACCGTCTGGTTAATCTTTCGAGCCCCGAGACTCCCCCCCATAATGACAAGCACAGGTTTGTTGGTCGCAAAATCACAGAATACCCTGCCTCTGTCGGCATCGCCTTTTAACAGTTCCTCACGAACAATGGCACCGACGTAACGGGTCTTCCCCTCGGGCAGGTACTTTTCCGATTCTTTGAAGGTCGTGCAGATGGTCTTGGCAAACCTCATGGATAACCGATTGGCAAGACCAGGGGTCAAATCCGACTCATGAATGATGATGGGCACGCGGTTCAACCAAGCCCCGACAACCACTGGCACAGACACAAAGCCGCCTTTGGAAAACAGAACGTTCGGTTTTTCTTTTCGTACAACGCGGACCGCTTGAAAGGCGCCACGGAGGACTCGAAATGGATCGGAAAAGTTCTTTAAATCGAAATACCGCCGGAGTTTCCCGGAAGAAATCCCGATATAACGGATGTTTTTTGTGGCTACAAGACTTTTCTCAATCCCTTTCTCTGACCCAACATACACAATCGACCAACCGTCTTTTTCAAATTTTGGAATCAGAGCTAAGTTAACCGATACGTGCCCTGCAGACCCTCCGCCTGTAAACATGATTTTCGGCATCGACTTCCACCTTCGCAAAGATACTTGCGTCCTTTCGCTGACTTCCTTTGTATCCCTCGGAAACACATGGGCGTCCCGTCGTTGGCATAAAGTCCGGCGAAAAATACGCTTTCGTCGCCACCTCATTATATTCTACAAAATGGGCTGTGGCCTTCTCGATTTCTGAGTCCCGTTTTCGTTTGTGACTCGATCGACATCACCATCATAGGGTGGAGGGATGGGCTTTTTGAAGGAGGACTCAGGATGTCATCGGATGCGTTCCACGATTTTCGCCGAAACACAATCGGCTACAATCAACCATTCCACTCCCCATACGGGCGACTTCGAATGATTTATGCCGATTGGACTGCGACAGGGCGGCTATATAGGCCTGTGGAGGAAGTTCTCCTTGAGAAGTTTGCGCCGTTCATGGGGAATACCCATTCGCAGACCAGCATGACCGGATCGGCCATGTCTGATGCCTACGGATATGCCTCAAACTACATTAAGTCTCGTGTCGGGGCAAACGCGGACGACCTTTTGATTCCAACGGGGACCGGAGCAACGAGCGCCATCAACAAACTCCAGCGGATCCTTGGCCTGCGGGTTCACGAGAAATCGAGACCCTATACCCATGTTCCAGAAGAGCTGAAACCAGTCATTTTTGTGACACACATGGAACACCACTCTAATCACACGTCCTGGCTGGAAACCATTGGTGACGTGGTCTGTCTGCCACCGGGACCAAGCGGCCTTGTCGAACCGGGCGTGCTGCGCGCAGCTTTGGATGACTATCGGGATCGGCCAATGAAGATTGGCTCATTTACTGCTTGTTCAAACGTGACGGGCATTCTGACACCCTACTACGAGCTAGCCAAAGTCATGCACGAACAGGGCGGCGTTTGTTTCGTCGACTTCGCAGCATCTGCACCGTATGTTCCTATCAACATGCACCCAAACAACCCCGCCGAACAGTTGGATGCCATTTTCTTTTCACCGCACAAGTTTCTCGGCGGGCCAGGCAGCCCTGGAATCCTCATTTTTAATTCAAGACTGTACGCAAACACGATCCCGGATCAACCCGGCGGTGGAACGGTAAAATGGACGAATCCATGGGGCGGAAGATCTTACGTGAATGATATTGAAACGCGTGAGGATGGTGGAACACCAGGTATCCTGCAGCTGATTAAGGCTGCGTTCGCCTTTATGGTGAAAGATGAACTCCTTGCCGCAAACATGCTGCATCGTGAACGGGAGATAACCACACGGACACTGTCCCAACTAAAGCAGGTCCCTAGGCTGGAAGTGCTTGACGGTCAATTCTCGAATCGCCTCTCCATCTTCTCTTTCTATTTCCCACATCTTCACTATAACCTTGTCGTGCGACTACTGAATGATCGCTTTGGCATTCAGAGCCGAGGGGGTTGCTCTTGCGCGGGAACATACGGACACTACTTGCTCCACATTGACCCAGAAGCATCCAAACGCATCATGGACAATGTAGAGCACAACGACCTGTCTGAGAAACCCGGATGGGTACGGGTTTCATTACACCCCATGATGAAAGACGACGAAATCTCGTTCATCTTGTACGCGTTGGACCAAGTATCCACTCATGGTACGAAGTGGGCGAAGGACTACTCGTACAACGCGGTGACGAACGAATTCGAACACAAATATGCGGCCACACCTCATGTCAGCAGCTTGTTTCAAATGAATTCGCAGGGAAGCGGCGTTCCCGGGTTCCAGAGACCGTCAAACTCTGGCAGATGGGCTTAATTTCACTTAGTGGATCGTGACTCGCATCATGATTGCTAGTAGTGGTCGTACGGTAATCCCGGCATGACCGCCACAACAAGGGTTGCAATGAGACCAAACGGGATCGTCAGAAGTACCCACCCAATGACACTACGATTCTTTGACTTGGCAATCGCTCCATTAATGGCAGCAATAATGATCAGCGAAAAAAGCCATAGAAAGAACATAGATACACCCCCCATTCATCATTCTATACGCAAATTTCGGAAATGTGCGATATTTCGACCTGTAGCGACTGACATCTCACCCTCCCTGCAGCTCCTCTGTGGTGATTGACGCAAATAGGAGCGAAAGCGTTACAGGCTAAAACTCCTCCGTTCGAAAAAACGCTCAACGCGCAATATACGGTATGGGGTATAATGAAACTGAAGATGTATAGAGGGAGCTGACCAGAACCATGCAAGAACAGGCAATCATGTACGTTCTCCCCCTTTGACCCCGCTGTGCTGCCGCACGGCAATTCCTTTCGGCGAGAGGAATCCAATGGGAAGAACGCAACATCCTGACCAGTAAGGCCTATCGACAAGAGTTCCGCCAGTTAACGAATGTCATGACTGTGCCCGTCATGGTGCTCAATCATCAAGTAGTGATTGGATACAATCCGAAGGCCATGAGAGCGGCGCTCGAATCCTAACCAAGTCGCAGTGATCGAGTCGTAACCACGTCGCAGTGATCGACCTCTGCTTACGACGCATTAACGCCCCCCCCACACAACATGGTAGCAAAGGCTTTCAAAGGAGACCACGGTTCCGAATGGCGAGCCGTGGTCTTTTTGTATGTGTGAGAGCCAATGAGAATTCATCAGACCCCATCGGCCAGAAGGTCTTTCGTAGAATACCATTTCATGTGCATGACATAGGCTTGTGCATAAAAGATGGTGTATCTGTCCAATGATACTTGCCCTGCCAACAGAGCGCTGTGTTGCGTCCTATAGACGAGAGCAACAAAACGCCCTGTGAGCCGTTAGGAGGTGTTATCGACATGGCAACCCAAGCACCAGTCATTACTTTGCTGAAAGGTGAAACTTTTACGTTTCTCTACGGCAGTAAGGTAGAGTCAACTCAAGAAATCACCGTGAAACCAAATCAAAGAGCGCTGCTTCGTTGTCCCTCTCTCGGTCTGACAATGGCCATAATCCGTCAAGGGAGCGGTAAACGACAGGCCCAGTTGGTCAAAAACATCCCTGCGAACACCCGCGTGGTTGTGCGCCCTTAAGGTGACAAGTATACACGCCCAGTTTGTACCTTTAGGATGCCCCCATGGCACACACCCCGAGCCGCGACGATGAACGCGTCAGGCTCAATGATTCAGCCGCTCCATGAGTGAGCGGCTGAAGTGTTTTTGAGGAACTCAGTTCCTCTAAATCCCTCCGAGTCGCCACGGGTTCGACTGCAGAGGAACTCAGTTCCTCTAAATCTATCGGAGTCGCCACGGGTTCGACTGCAGAGGAACTCAGTTCCTCTAAATCTATCGGAGTCGCCACGGGTCCAACTGCAGAGGAACTCAGTTCCTCTAAATCTATCGGAGTCGCCACGCGTCCGACTGCAGAGGAACTCAGTTCCGCTAAATCTATCGGAGTCGCCACGGGTCCAACTGCAGAGGAACTCAGTTCCTCTAAATCTATCGGAGTCGCCACGGGTCCAACTGCAGAGGAACTCAGTTCCGCTAAATCTATCGGAGTCGCCACGGGTCCAACTGCAGAGGAATTCATCCTCTTGCTCTACGCATTCATGTATGCTGTAGCAAGGGGGCGTGAGATGTTTAAAAAATCAATTTGGATTTACAGCTCAGGTGTTGCAGTTCTCCACATTTTGGGCATTGCTTGTTTACTGATGGCCGTACCCCATCATGCAACGTTGTTGGGACTCGGATTTCTAGCGTACACTTTTGGTCTTCGCCATGCGTTTGATGCCGATCACATCGCAGCGATCGATAATATTGTACGGAAGCTGAGACAGGAACAGAAAAATCCAATCGGAGTCGGATTTTTCTTTTCGCTAGGGCACTCTACCGTAGTCTGCGTCATGACAGGCGTCACAGCTTTTGCGGTTCACTGGGTACAGCGGTCCATTCCCGCTCTCCAGCACATAGGCGGAATTGTTGGAACGATAGTATCGGCTGCCTTCTTGTTCGTCATCGGCATTGTCAACTTAGTGGTGTTGATTCACCTTTACAGGGTTTTCCTAAAGATGCGCCAAAGTTCCTTCGATGAAACACAATTTGAAGAATTGCTGAATGCACGCGGCCTCATTTTCCGCTTCATCTCACCGTTATTTAAGATTGTCAAGCAAAGTTGGAATGCATACCCAATTGGGTTTCTGTTTGGATTAGGTTTTGATACCGCCAGTGAGGTTTCACTCTTAGCAATCTCTGCCGGTGCGGCGAAAAATACAACTCCGTATCTGGGCATCATTGCTCTCCCTATCTTGTTTGCGGCCGGCATGAGCTTGATGGATACAGCCGATGGGATATTTATGACGACCGCCTACGACTGGGCATTTGTAGCCCCAATTCGAAAAATATACTACAACCTGACCGTGACGGGATTGTCTGTGACGGCAGCATTGTTTATCGGATTAATAGAGGCTGTTCAAGCTGTGAGCCCGATGTTGGGATTAAATCAAGGCTTTTGGGCTTGGTTGCAAAACGTAAATTTCGGCACCATTGGTTTCATACTGGTTTGTCTCTTCATTGTCGCCTGGTTGGTCTCGTATGGTGTCTGGAAGCTTTTTCGGGTCGATCAACGTTTCTCGTGAATGGCGCACCGCTAGTCGGAGTCTAAAATAAATTATCCGATAACATTCTAAATCATTCGTGCCATCTTCTGCCTCCTCGCTTTTCCCGTTTCAGTAGCGGAAAGATGATATAATTCAGCTACTCATCGCATTTGATACTCTCGTGTTCTCTGATCCGTGATAAAAGGGGTTCTTCATTTGCAACAGGCTGATTTTCTTATCATCGATGGCAGTTCCGTTCTCGTACGAGCCTACTTCGCCAGCGCATATGGCAGACGCATCATGCAGTCTTCCGAAGGCGTTTATACAAACGGTGTATTCGGGTTTCTCAATATGATGTTTGGCGCAATCGAAAAAGTTCACCCATCACACCTGTTTGTCGCGTGGGACGTATCACGTAATACATTTCGCCGAGAGCTCTACCCGGCGTATAAAGGTACTCGCGGAGAACTTCCAGACGAGCTTATCTCTCAGTTTGACACCATGCAGGACGTTCTTCGGGCCCTTGGTGTCGCACAGCACTTTGATGAACGCTACGAAGCGGATGATATCATCGGAACTTTGGCTTCTAAGGCAGCAGATGCGAAGCGCCAAGTATTGATTCTTACTGGCGATCGCGATGCACTGCAACTCGTCCAAAATGACGTGACGGTTGCCATCATGAAAAAGGGGATTACCGAACTCGATCTCTACACACCGGACTTTCTCATGGAGACATGGGGCCTCACTCCCTCACAAATCATTGATTTGAAAGGACTAATGGGAGATACCAGTGACAATATACCAGGCGTTCCAGGCATTGGGGAAAAAACAGCGAAGAAGCTGCTTGCACAGTATGGCACACTCGAGAACCTCCTCGCTTCACGAGACTCCCTCACCGAGAAGATGAGACAAAAAATAACGCAACACCAAGAAATCGCCATCCTGAGCAAACGTCTCGCAACCATCGTGACAGACGTTCCGATGGACATTACACTGTCTGATTGCAAAATGTCGTTTGCCATGGAACCTGCCACAATGAAGCTGCAAGAACTCGGTTTGCACCGTGCCCTTACGCACCTACAACGGCTGACACAAGTCGGATAACCTTCTCGCTTATACACAGGTGCAACTCGCACATCATGTAAGGATGCCCTACGCGTATAGTCCGGCCTAAAGATCTCTAATAGCTCAAATAGACCACACCAATTGGTCTGACTATGACTTCTCCAACACGTCACCGATTCGATATATTTGTGCCGAATTAGACGAAGGGATGATGTGTATGCTCGATTTTTTCTCCACGCTGCCATTATTTTCGGATGTCCCACAGTCGGCACTTGAAGATTTATGCCAATTCAGCCATAGACGGCAGTATATAAAGCACTCCATGTTGATTGGCCAACACGCAAACGTAAGAACGGTGTTCTTCATTCAATCGGGTCTTGTGAAACTCGTTCACCTCGATGAAGAAGGCAGGGAATGCATTCACCGGATCGTCCAGGGCGGATTCTTTTTGCCGGGCACGAGTCTCTTTTTCCACGATCCACTGCCCGTTTATGCCTACTGCCTCACGGATACGAGCATCATCGAAGTTCCACAAGCAGACTTTGAGCGATGGGTTCAGCCGTTTCCCAAGACGATCATGCAGATTGCGGGCGAGATGAACCGACGTTTGTACAAAATGTATGAGTTCGCTCATCAATTGGCTGTATCCGGGACTTCGGAGCGCCTTCGCTTCTTTCTGGAACAACTAGCGACAGACTACGGCTCTAAGGAAGCTGACGGAGTGCACATCGACCTTCCTGTGACGCAGACTGAAATTGCGCAAATGCTCGGCGTAAGCAGAGAATCGGTGAATCGAGTCTGGAACAGCCTGCGCAGAAGCCGTGCGCTGCGTATCCAGAATCAATCGTGGGTTCTGTCGCACGATTGGCAAGCGCACATATCTTGAGCTGCAGATTCACATAGGCAGGGTGTCCACCGGTGGTCAATGTCAGAATGTCGGTAAGAAGGACACCCTATGATTCCTCAGTCGAAGAAAATTCACTCGGTAATTGTTCCACCCATCATTCCCCTTGCCGCTGTCCTCGTCGTCTGTATGGATTGTGTCGTTCTTTTTCAATCTCCCTCAAAACCAGCGTAAAAATTGCAGCCGATTCCCTCGTGAATTTGCCTTACCCCCACGACTCCTGTCAGCAACAGGTTTGATTTCATCATCTAAACAAGATATAATTTGAATTTGGCTATAAAATTTATAGTTACATTAGATAGATTGGTGTAACAGATGAGCAGGTGAGACAACTATGACTGACAAATACCAACCATTACTACAACCACTGAGGTTCCGCAGTGGTGTTTCCATCAAAAACCGCGTGGTCATGGCACCGATGACGAATTTCTCATCCAACGAAGATGGAACCGTCACAGACGCTGAAGTCAATTATTACGCTCGACGCTCGAAAGGTGTCGGCATGGTCGTGACTGCATGCACCAACGTGACAGCAAACGGCAAAGGGTTCCCCGGTGAGTTTGCAGGCCATACAGACGACATGATACCCAGTCTTCGCCACTTAGCGGCCGCCATCAAAAACGAAGGCGCGAAGGCGATATTGCAAATCTTTCACGGCGGGAGAATGTGTCCGCCCGAACTCGTTCCTGGCGGAGACGTTGTGAGTGCAAGCTCTGTTGCGGCAGAACAGGAAGGCGCAGCGCAGCCGCGGGAACTGTCCAGTGCGGAAGTCATGGACATCGTTCGCGCTTTCGGTGAAACAACACGAAGAGCGATTGAAGCAGGTTACGATGGGGTCGAGGTCCACGGTGCCAACGGATATCTCATTCAGCAGTTCTTTTCTCCTCATTCGAACCGTCGCAACGATGAGTGGGGCGGAAGCCTTGAAAAGAGAATGACCTTCCCGCTTGCCGTCGTCGACGAGGTAAAAAAGGTCGTTGCAGAGCATGCAACAAGCCCATTCCTCGTTGGCTACCGGTTCTCCCCGGAAGAGGCAACGGAGCCCGGGATCACGATGGCTGATACGTTAGAGCTCATCAGTGCTCTAGCTGCCAAAAAGTTAGACTATCTCCATGTCTCACTCCAAGATTTCTGGTCCTTGCCACGGCGAGGTGTTGAATCATCCAAGACGCGGATCGAACTGATTCAAGAACGTGTCGGAGACACAGTACCAGTGATCGGCGTTGGTCTCATCCACACACCCGATGACGCCATAAAAGCACTTGAAACTGGGGTTCCGCTCATCGCATTGGGTCGGGAGATCATAATGGAGCCGGATTGGGTCGAAAAGGTTGAAGAAGGACGGGAATCCGAAATCGCCACCACACTGTCAAAGGACGACCAAGAACGACTGGTTGTACCGGATCCCTTGTGGAAAGCCATCGTCAATACACCCGGTTGGTTTCCGGTTGTTTAAGTTGGTTTCCGGTTGTTTAAAAGGTATTTTACGTGTGTTAAAAACAGCCACCTATGGTCGGGTGGCTGTTTGATTATGATTCTTGAGCCGCGTACATAATCGGATCACCACTACATATGTTAAAATCCAAATATTCATCAGAGACTCGCGTAAGGGAGCCTCACCGAAGAAGGAGGAAACGTTCACACTGGAACTCCGAGAACAACTACTCGAATTGGAACAGTATCACCAAAAACCCGAGGTACGGAAAAACCCAAACTCTGGAGAAGACTGACTTTGATTCACCCGGTTGATCTCAAGCCTAAACGATGTGAAAACATCGGATACAGTGTGTTGTGAATCAACGTCCACAGCATTTCAAATGCAAAATAAGCCAAGGCCAAACTCGACGCTGTGTAAATGCCGCGCAGCAGTTTTTCCCCAACGAACTTACGTGACCACGCTACTAACGAAGAAATCCCGATACACCAAGCAAAGGCTCCAACGGAAAAACCGAGGAACAAGAACAACAACTTATCCATCAAAGACATGCCTGCGATATGCGTAGCAAATCCGCCGCCGATCCCTCCCCAAAACGCGATTCCAAACGGATTGGCGATGGAAAAAATAACCCCCGTAACGAAGTCCCGATGTTCGTTGTGACGATTCGATTCATTTAAATGAATTGGCTTGCGGGCGTCTATAAATGACAACCACGCCATTCGTAGTAAAAAGGCTACGCCTGTGATACCTAAAATAATCTGCACAGCTAAAAAATGAAAAACAAGTGCAACGCCCGTTAAACCGACTAGAGCCTACACCAAATCCCCCAACAGCGCACCAATTTGGACCATAAATGACGGGAAAAAGCCTCTCTTTAATCCTCGCCGTAAGGCCTCCGTATTCACGGCCCCAGGGGCGGCACTGTATATAAATCCAAGTAAACCAGCTGTGATGATTAATCCAATCATTGAAACGCCTCGTTTCTTACCTCAAAATAGTTGTGGACGGCGGCCACGCATCCATTTTGCTACCTTCAGCTCGCCCTCTTCATTTGATTTTTCGAGTTCTGCAACAATCGCTTTATAATCTCTGTCGTTTCGATTTTGACTCATCTTCCCTGAAGCTTCTATCGAGGTGATCTCGATTTCAAATCCTACAATGCCTTTCATTTGCTGCTGGATATACCCATGGGTAAATGTTTCAAAGTACCGTCCGTGTTCCCTGTCGGCTTCGTAATGTTGTAACATGGCTGCCAAGGCCGTTTCTAATTCATCACCCGCGATAACACGAGACTTTCCGTAGGCGTGGACAGCCAAGTAGTCCCATGTAGGCACGTTTTCAGCTTCGTACCAGCTAGATGAAATGTAGGTGTGGGGTCCCTGGAAGATAAGTAACACGTCCGCATTGTTCTCCAAGGTATTTTTTTGCATGTTTCCAAATGCGATATGCCCTGACACGTAAATCTTCCCATCATCTTCACGAACCTCTACAGGAATGTGTGTGGCGATGGGACGATGTTCATCGACAGTAATCAGTATCGCAAATGGATAGGCTTTCATAATTTGAATCGCCTCGTCCGTATCCAGACGATAAAGCTTGGGAATATACACAAGAAATCCTCCTCTCTCCAACCAGTTCTGACTTGCAGTTCTGGCTTGCAGTTCTGACTTGAATTCCAGTTCTGACTTGAATTCAAGCATGCTCTTCCGTAACAAACTGTTCCGTAACAACCCATATCGAAACTGTATCTTTTGTTTCACTCGTTGTCACCAGCCAATTGGCTGATTTCTTGCTCTCCCAGACAGGATATTCCCTCAGAACGCAAAGCCAGTATGTCTAAAACAGCGGCGCCAGGTATACCGATTGGCTGGGTCGTGGGCCCCGTTTCAGTCATTCAACGTCTTGCCGACGCAAAAGATACGGAAATTCTCGAAATGGGCATCCGTAATAAGGTTCTGTTTGTTCCAGGCGGACTCTATGGTGCGGAACGCGGATATGTAAAGTTTTCGTTCGCCAGAGCAAACACACAAGACATCGAAGAAGGTATTCGTCGCTTTGGACAGATACTCAGATTGTGATTACGGATCGCAAGACGGTACGACTCTGTGCCATTAGAACATTCGCCGATACGAAGAGACATGATGTCCCCAATAACATTCCTGTATACGTTAGTGAATAGGGTTTGTAGAAATAATAGAGCCTCGCTACGATGAGTGTGTGCCGGGTCATTGCCCTAAAGAACTCATGTAGGAGGCGCTAATATGAAGTCTAGACTGGTT
>NZ_LJCO01000034.1 GCF_001399675.1 Paenalicyclobacillus ferrooxydans | reverse complement strand
CATGATACCCTTATCCATGCTTGGGTTCCTTAGATTAGATTTGGACAGGGCTACCTGTACATCTATTCTAAGGAATCTTTATATGTATAGGGGTTACAGAATCATGAATCTTCATAAGGTTTAAAATATTTAATTTGTCAACGGGTACCCGTTGACAATCCACTAAAAAGTTAATGCAACGCTAGTGGCTCTGAGCGACTTAACTCCTCCAAATTTCAGAGTTAAGTCGGTGTGGCCGACTTAGCGCCGGCGTCAAGCTGCCGAGAGACCTCGTTAAGTCGGTATGAGCCACTTAGCGGTCCTGGAGGTCCTGGAGGTCCTTGAGGTCCTGGAGGTCCTACGATCCTGGGCGCCAACGCACGGGCTGCATGAAGTCGCGCTGTGCCCCGTTCCCCGTTCCCCGTTCCCCGTTCCCCAAAAACAACGACGAAAACACAATATGAAAAGGGCTGGGATTCCCCAGCCCTTCCAATTTGGACTTCATTCTTAATTCAACTGATTCGGTGGCGTCCTCCGCCAGATTGAGTTAGCATCCGCTGGCTTGAGCCACACACCGATGCAGTGGTGCAATCGGTGCAATCAATTGCAACCACTAGCGCAAGGCCACAATCAATCAGTATGGTTGAGCTGCCAGACTGCCTGCGTCTTCTTCGGTGTGCTCTTCCGTGATGTTGGCCTTCGGAAGTGCTGCAGCGACGCCCCAGTAGTAGGCGATCAACGCGATGACCACGACAATAATCTGATCGACCGGGGTCTTCAGCGCACCACAGCCGCCGAATGCTTTATCACCGAATTTGGAAACCAGGAACATCACGATGTAGTAGACAATCAACCAGCTGGTTGATTTGATCTGCTGACCAAGTGCAATATTCTCGCTCGGCATCACCTTGTTGATGATGAGGTATAGCACGAATGCAGCGAGCTGCAGACCAATGAGCCAGGAGTCAATCTTCCAGCCGGTCCAGTAGATGATGAGTGAAGCGACGATGAACGCGATCGGAGCGATGACACCCATTCCGCCCAAACGGAATGGTCTGTGAATGCCACTTGCTGTGCGACGGAGCGCAGCTGCGGAAATCGGTCCGATGATGTACGTCATAACGGTTGCGGAGGAAACAACGCCAACCAACGCGCCCCATGTCGGGAACGGTAGTGTCCAGAACACACTCAGGATAAACGCGAGCCATAGTGCCGGACGAGGAACACCGTTTTTCGGGCTGACGCGGCTGAAGACCTTGAAGAAGGTTCCCGTACGTGCCCAAGCGAAGATGACGCGAGCGGTAGAAGAAAGGTAGATGTTACCTGTACCACTTGGGGACAACACAGCGTCGGCGAACAGCACGTTTGCCAACCATGCCATACCGAGCGCTCTCGCGAGGTCAGCAAATGGCGACTTGTAGTTCAGTGCAGCCCAACCGCCAGACAACGAACCAGGTGTCAGTGCACCAATGAACGTGATTTGAAGCAGGATATACAACACAGCACCAATTGCAATAGCTGTGATAATGGCGAGCGGGACGTTTTTCTGCGGGTTCTTGGCTTCACCAGCAAAGTCAACGGCTTGCCGGAACCCAAGGAATGCGAAGATGATACCTGCGGTCGAGACGGCAGATTCAATACCTGTGAAACCGCCTGCGCCTTTAGTGTTGCTGAAGTTTGCGCCGTGTACATGCGTCAACAGCACGATGATGGTCAGCAATGGTACGATAAACTTGATTGCGGTAACAACGGAGTTGACTTTACCGAAGATATTAACGCTCCAATAGTTGATAAGGAAGAAGACAATCAGCAAGATGAACTGTACGAACCAGCCCAACGTGGTGATGCCGCCAGTTGAAGTACCGAGGGCCTTCCACCAAGTTTGTGCGTATCCACGCATTGCTTCGGCTTCAATACCAGCAACACTGGAGTATGCAACGAGTGCAGCAATTCCCATTAAGAATCCGACGATTGGACCATGTGAGTAGTCCGGGTAACGAATGATACCTCCTGCGCGGGGGAGTGCACCAGACAATTCCGCGTAAACCAAACCAATAAGTCCGACTGCAACAGCACCAATCACCCATGCCACCCAAGCAGTTGGGCCTGCGAGTTGAGCGCCGCCTTGTGAGGCGAACAACCAGCCCGATCCGATGATGGCTCCCAAACCTAGGAAAGTTAAGTCCAGAAACCCAAGCTGGCGCTTAAGCTTTCCTTCTCCAGAGGAGTTTTGTACACTGCTCATATCCTATCTCCCTTCATGATGAAGTACTAATAATAATATTCGGAACATAGGGAGTGTTTCACCCTAGAATCCCCAAACCCTATCTCTTTCCATCTAGTGGCGGCGAATCGTTCTGACCCCTTTGGTTGACCTGTCGGTCTTACCTCGCGGGCCTTTATCTGCACCCCGGGAATACTCTGGAGAGCCTGACCTTCGCCTAGCTATTCTTGACCTCCTTTATAATTTGATTGAAGTTAAAAATATAATTTAATCATAATTCTGTCAATAGATGATGTTGGAAAAGGTCAGAGTTTGCAGTAATTCATTCGCGCGAATTATCTAAAACGACAGGATACATCCGTCAATAGACATTCTATGCAAAAAGAAAGCAATGCTTGTCATGATATGTTGGTCTCATTTTCGGATCAAAAAATGATCACAACTTGATAACTCAATGATAAAATAATGATAAACACCGATAAAAAATGGTCAAGAACAAAGAACAACGAAGAATGATCAAGACCGATAAGGTATTTATTGAAGGAGGAACTGCAGGATGTACCCGGCAGAGCGTCGCCAGGCGCTCATGAAGTTGATCAACGAGAGAGGGTTCGTATCCATCAGCGATCTCGCTGAACGCTTAGATGTATCCGAGATCACCATCCGACGCGATCTGAATTACCTTGAGCGCGAAGGACTCGTTGAAAAGGTAGCTGGGGGAGGCCGCATGCCGAAAAGCACCATGGAGCCTGCATTTCTCAACAAGCGGATCCTTCAGCAGACTGAGAAAAGTGCGATTGCACAGGCGGCGCTGCAGCGGATCGAACCCGGGATGACATTGGGTTTGTCGGCAGGAACGACAACCTGGGCGCTGGCCCAGCAAGTTAAACCTGGGGCGCCCAACCTTGACCACCTGACATTTGTGACCAACTCAACCAACATCGCCACCGTCCTTCAGGCGAACGGCTGGAGCGATATTCTGTTGCTCGGTGGGCAATTTCGGACACCATCTGACGCACTCATCGGGCCGCTCGCTGAAGAAAACGCCCGACGGTTGCACACAGACTTACTGTTTCTTGGTGTTCACGGTGCCGATCTTGCTTACGGCCTCACCACCCCCAACCTTCAGGAGGCCGCAATCAATCGCGTCATGATGGAGCAAACCGAGTCTGTCGTTGCCGTGTTTGATCATACCAAGTGGGGGATTCGAGCCTTGGCCCACCTGGCCCATTTTGAGGAGGTGGATGTCGTCATTACGAACATCAACCAGGCTCGTGATGAGCTCAGCGACGCCGACCCTAGCCAGTCCGAAATAAGCAAATCTGCAGAGCTCCGTGCGACGGTCGATGAGTTGAGAAAACTTGGACCCGAAGTGGTCATTGCGCAGGTGGACTGACAACGTTGGCACCGAAGCTGGTCGCGCTAGTTTGAGTGTCAGTCTGTGTTTGAGTTACGCCTGATTCCCTAGTCACAGCATGTAGACAGAGTCAAATCTGTTCGTCAAATGTTTCCTATATATATGCTTCTATATGTATGCTGCACAAGGAGGTACATCCATGGCTGAATTACGATACAATCCGCTGCTGAGAGACTGGACAATGGTTGCCTCGAATCGGCAAAACCGGCCCAATATGCCGAAGGACTACTGC
Source organism: Paenalicyclobacillus ferrooxydans (assembly GCF_001399675.1). GTDB lineage: Bacteria > Bacillota > Bacilli > Alicyclobacillales > Alicyclobacillaceae > Alicyclobacillus_B > Alicyclobacillus_B ferrooxydans. The sequence goes on along the minus strand of NZ_LJCO01000034.1, from coordinate 5,961 downwards.
CCATTTTGCCCGGGATCCGGTAAAGTCCCAGATAACTACGATGTCTACCAGTATGACAACGACTTCCCGGCACTCTCGCCGAACCCACCACAACCGGACGATGTTGCGACGGACTTGTACGCGGTTGCTGAGGCATACGGAAAATGTGAGGTCGTCTTATACTCTCCGGAACACAACACCACATTGCCGCAACTGCCTGTGTCACATATCCGAAAACTCGTTGATCTCTGGACGGAACGCTTTGAGGTTTTGTCACAGGATCCCAAGCACAAGTACATCCTTATCTTTGAGAACCGCGGCCCCGAAGTCGGTGTGACCATGCCGCACCCGCACGGTCAGATCTACGCTTATCCTTATATACCACAGAAAATTCGGGTTGAACTTGATTCCTCGAGTGCGCACCACCATGAGACGGGACGTTGTTTAATCTGCGACATCAACCAGGATGAAGCGTCCTTTCAAGGGCGGATGCTGATCGAGACGGATCACTTTGTCAGCTACATCCCGTTTTTTACCGATTATCCTTACGGGGCATTTATATCAAGCAAGGCGCATAAGTCAAACCTGCTTCAGTTTACGAGTGAGGAGCGGGACGATCTCGCTAAAATCCTCAAACTCGTCACAGCCGGTATGGATGCCCTGTTTGATCGTGAATTTCCGTACATGATGGCGCTCTACCAGAGCCCGGTCAACCAAGCCCCTACCAACGATGTCATTGCCAACCAGGCCGCGGTTGCCACAACAGCAGTCACTGGTGCCGCGACCCAGGCCACGGGTGCCGCAACAGCAGGAACGGCCGCGACCCAGGCCACGGGTGCCGCAACAGCAGGAACGGCCGCGACCCAAGCCATGGGTGCCGCAACAGCAGGAACGGCCGCGACCCAAGCCATGGGTGCCGCAACAGCAGGAACGGCCGCGACCCAAGCCATGGGTGCCGCGACCCAGGCGTCCGCCACGACGGCCACGGGAGCTGCGGCCGCAGGAACGGATCCATCAACAGCGACCGGCAAGGGGCAGCCTGCTTTGGGCATCGCGATCGACAGTGATATCGACCCCGATGTCTACTACCACTTTCACATCGAGTTTTACCCGCCGCTGCGGGCGAAGGACCGAATCAAGTACCTCGCATCGTCCGAAACAGCAGCTTGGGCGCCGTGTAATCCACTCTCGGTCGAGGACACGGCTGTGCAACTCCGCGAGGCCATTCTAAAGCGAAAGGTGGAACTCGGCATTGAGTAACCATGCGGACACTCAACAAGCATCAAACGGCCGATTGGAAAGTCCGGTAAGCACTGAATGGCAGGCGGTCATCGAACAGTTTTTGCGGTTTTCTCCGGGATCCGTTCCACGAGCAGACATGCCAGCCGAACAGCGTGGCCTAGCTAGCGCCGAACATTCTAGCCCGGCAAACGCCGAACAGCGTGGCCTGGCTAGCACAGGACAGCCTAGCCCGGCTAGCGCCGAACATTCTAGCCCGGCAAACGCCGAACAGCTCCGTCTGGGTAGCGCGGACCAACCATCCACCGTCCGCACCCCAGCGTTAGGCGATGCAGTGCGCGTCTTCTTTGCCCCCGGGCGTGTGAACCTCATTGGCGAGCACACGGACTACAACGGAGGTCACGTGCTGCCTGCAGCGCTGAACATCGGGACCTGGTTGTTTGTGCGCCCGCGCCAAGATAAAGTCCTACGGTTTGCTTCCGCCTCCTTTGAACAAGTTGTCGAGGTGCCTGCGGCCAATCTGACGTACAAGACGGGTGACGACTACGCGAATTACCCAAAAGGGGTCATCCACGAGTTTGAGAAGCGTGGATTCGAAATCCCCGGACTCGATCTGTTCTACTACGGCAACCTCCCCAACGGCGCTGGTCTGTCGAGTTCGGCATCCATGGAAGTGGTCACAGCGAGCATGATGAATGAACTGCTAGGGGCGGGGCTTTCAAGGGAGGAACTGGCGCTCTTGTCGCAAGCGGCTGAGAATCAGTTTGTTGGTGTGAACTGCGGCATCATGGATCAGTTCGCCGTGGCCCTCGGCAAACAACACCACGCGATCTCGCTAAACTGCGACACACTCGCGTATCAGCTGGTGCCGGTGCGGATTGAAGGTGTCAGTCTGGTTATCGCCAACACCAATAAGCGCCGTGGTCTCACAGATTCCAAATACAATGAGCGGCGCGGCGAGTGTGAAGCAGCCTTGGTAGAGTTGCAAAAAGTGCGTCCTGGCATCGGATCGCTCGGTGACATCGATGAGGCGGAGTGGACAAGTCTCGAGGGACAATTGGCCGATCCGGTGCTCCAAAAACGCGCACGCCACGTGGTCCTCGAGAACAACCGGGCGAAGCGTGCAACGACAGTCCTTCGCGATGGGGATATCGCGGAGTTTGGTCGGATGATGAATGCGTCGCACGAATCCTTACGGGACGATTACGAGGTCACGGGTAAAGAACTCGATTCCCTCGTTGAGGCCGCGTGGGCTGTGGGGGGATGTATCGGATCGCGCATGACAGGAGCCGGGTTCGGAGGTTGCACAGTGAGTCTGGTCGAGGCCGACAAGGTTGACGAATTTGTTCGCGCAGTCGGTGAGGCGTACACAGCACGCATCGGGTACGCGCCGTCATTCTACGTGACGGACATCGGAGACGGAGTGAAAGAGGTCACGAACGAGGTGCTCCGCTGAGGCCGGTACGACGGTGAGGGAGCAGACGGTAGGAGCAGACGGTAGGAGCAGGCGGCGTGCTGCCAGGCAAGCGTTTGAATGCAACTGGAGGGACTGCATAAGCAGCTGCTTCTAGGTGTATAGATGAGGAGGTCGGGAATTGATGTCTATCTTGGTTACAGGTGGGGCAGGGTATATTGGAAGCCATACGGTGGCGGAACTGCTTGAGCACGGCGAACAAGTGGTTGTGGTTGACAACCTGACGACAGGGCATCGTGGAGCGGTAGATGTGTTGCAGGTACCTTTCTACAACGTCGACATCCGCGATACGGAGGCGATGGTTCAGATCCTCAGAGACCATGAGGTCGATACGGTAGTCCATTTCGCGGCCAATTCACTCGTTGGAGAGAGTGTGCAGGATCCACTCAAATACTACGAGAATAACGTAGGAGCAACGACAAAGCTGCTCTCCGCTATGGTCCAGGCAGGGGTCAAGAACATCGTGTTTTCATCGACCGCAGCAGTCTACGGGGAGCCGGAGAAGTCGCCAATTGAGGAACGCGATCGCCAGCAGCCTACGAACCCCTACGGTGACACGAAGCTCGCGATTGAGAAGATGCTCGACTGGTCGTATAAGGCATACGGACTGAAGTCGATTCGACTCCGCTACTTTAACGCGGCGGGGGCGCATCCGACAGTGCCGATTGGCGAGGACCACCGGCCGGAGTCTCATTTGGTGCCGATCGTGCTTCAGGCTGCCCTCGGCCAACGTGAGGCTGTGTCCGTGTTTGGCAACGACTATCCGACGCCGGATGGAACATGTATCCGCGACTACATCCATGTGATGGATTTAGCAAGCGCCCACAGGCTTGCAGTCCTTCGCCTCCGAAGCGAGGAGGGCGGGGCGGAGTCGTTCAACCTTGGGAACGGATCTGGCTTCTCAGTCAAAGAAGTCATCGAGGTTGCCCGCAAGGTAACAGGGCGGGCGATCCCGGCTGTGGATGTTGCTCGACGTGCGGGCGATCCCGCTTCACTCGTCGCCTCTTCCACCCAGGCGCGCACGATGCTCGGCTGGGAGCCGCAGCATGCTGAGCTGGAGGAGATTGTAGCCAGCGCGTGGAGATGGCATCAGGCGCACCCAAACGGCTACGGCGCGGAGTAGGCGGAGGCCTGGGGCTGAAGCTGTGCTATGGGCGGGGGCCCGGTGTCGATGAGCCGCTGCTGAGGGCGGCGGCTTGGGCCAGGTTACGTTTGACACGCTCTGTCGGACAGCTGGTATCAGGCAGTAACGCTAAGACTGCATCATTGGAGATGGTCGACATTGCAGACATCTGTGAAAGAGCACAACTATAACGGGACGCAGGCCGTCAGCCTTTACGCAGGAGCCTATCACGCGATGGTTTTACCGGAGCTTGGGGGCAACCTGGTCGCGTTTGAAGACAGCGAGCGCGGGTTGCAGTTTCTGCGCACCCCCTCCGATCTCGAGTCATTCCGCAAGCATCCTGTCCTATATGGGATCCCGGTTTTGTTTCCACCGAACCGTTACGAAGATGGGACATTCACTGTAAACGGGAAGACTTATCACCTTCCTATCAATGAGACGGATAAGCACAATCACCTGCACGGCTTTTTGAAAGATGTGCCGTGGGATGTTTCGGCAATCGGGACAACGGATCGTACGGCGTTTATTGAACTAAAGTCGGGTATCAGCAAGGCCAGAGAGTCGTATCGCTATTTTCCGCATGAGTTTACGATCACGATCCGCTATACCTTATCCACCTACGGACTTCAGCAGGAGGTTGCTGTCAAGAACGTGGGGCCGGATGCGATGCCATTTATGCTTGGCTTTCACACGACACTGGCCGTACCGTTCGCGAAAGAGAGTAACCAGGCCGACTATTCACTGAAGGTGACCCTTGGGGACCGGTGGGAGATGTCGGACAGGATGTTGCCTACGGGTCGTATCCAGCCCTTGAGCGTGGAAGAAAAGCAGATGCAAGGTGATGGGATAAATCCTTTCTACACCCAACTCGACAATCATTACAGCGCAGAACCCCAGGATGGCGTAAACTACATGACGCTCACAGATAACCGGCTTGGGATCAGACTCGTCTACGACGTGGGTCCACAATACAAACAGTGGATGGTTTTCAACCGTTATGCAACGGGTGAGATGGTCTGCCCGGAGCCGCAGACGAGCATGGTCAACGCGCCTAACGTGGGTCTGTCACCCGACGAGTCGGGCTTGCTTATGCTTGCGCCCGGAGAGTCATGGTCGGCCACATCCCGGCTGTACGCTGAGGAAGTGTGAGTTGTAAGATGGCGGGGCTTGTTCGGAGGTTCGGAGGTTCGGAGGTTCGGAGGTTCGGAGGTTCGGAGGTTCGGAGGTTCGGAGGTTCGGAGGTTCGGAGGTTCGGAGGTTCGGAGGTTCGGAGGCTATGGGGGCCTTGGATTCGGACCGCTAAGTCGGTGCGACCGACTTAATAGCCTTGGATTCGGATGATTAAGTCGCCCGTGGCGACTTAATACCTTAAAATTCGAGAGTTAAGTCGCTGCGACCGACTTAAGAACGTCGTGTGACCGTCCTGGAGCCCCGCTAAGTCGGTGGCAGCCACTAGCGTTGCATTAAATAGTCACTGGAGTGTCAAGAGCATCACACTGCATGGCAACAGTACGTAGTCGGAATGTTCGGTTTGTTAGCTGGATGTGTATGGCCTAAAAAGATTACACCTCTTAGACAGATAGCCTACATTCCAGATTTTGGCGTATTTAGACTGGGTCGTACTCCAGGTCATCCAAGTGTTCAATATCTCCGTCTACGTACTGCTGCAGCGTCTGGGAGAAGACTTGCTCGTGTTTCATCTTTTTCCGCCCAGGCGAACTGCGGCTCGGTGGTCTGTTTAAGCAGCGTAGAAATACCTCGAAGGGCTGTGCCCAGGTGTTTTGTAGACACCTGTAAACAAGTAGCACCCTTCCGTTGTGGCTCACCCTCAATTGAAGAAGTAACAGCAAGCAGAAGGCGATGAGCGCAATCCGCAATTGATTGAATACGGCATTCTCACTCTTCCCATACATGCTTTTTACCTTCAAGTGCTGCTTAATCCATTTAAAGAACAGCTCGATTTGCCAGCGTCTCCTATACAAATCGCCAATCTCGACAGCATCCATGGTCAGGTCGTTAGTCAGGATAATAATCAAATTACCTTCACTGTCCAACGTCTCTATCCAACGCGTTGGATGAGTCATACTCCGAGAGGCGGATGAGCCGATCCTTACCACATCGTCCCGAAGAACAGGTGACCCCTGTG
>NZ_LJCO01000037.1 GCF_001399675.1 Paenalicyclobacillus ferrooxydans | reverse complement strand
CCGAGAGTCCATGGCAAAACTCACCGGTACCGACGAACAGCAATTGCTGGCGCCAACGTCAGTGTTGCATAAATAGCCGACACTAAGGGGTTGCACTCAAATTTACACCACTTGACGGGACACTACCGTGAAAAACAAATGCTTGGCCTTGAAATAACCGAGTTGCAGCACAAAATAAGCCTTGGATTTGATAGAATGCAGTCCTTGCACCAACTCTTTCTCGGGTTGGGAGAGTGAAAAATAATGACAACGATCCTCATATGTAAAGCGTGGTCTACCAAAAATCGCTTTCAATTCATCCTCATCCAGAATGTTTAACCGTTTTTGCTGGATTTCTGTTTTTTCAACAACCATGATTTCTCCATTCCCCACAATTAGCTCTTTCAAAAAGTACACTTTTTGAAAGAGTCTGTTTGCTGTCAGTTCCGTATGTCATAAGTTTAACATAATTAGATTTGAAACATGTCAATTTACTTGTATATATTTTGAAATGGAAATACAATAAAAATGCTCTAATACAGTTCGTGCATCCAAAGGTATTCCATTTACTCCCGGAAGATGGAGGATATCCATGAGGACTTTTTTTTATGCCAGAGTCAGTAGTAAGGACCAGTCGTTAGAAAGGCAGCTTTCTGCCGCCAGAGAGATGGGCATTGAGGAAGAGTACATATTCGTAGACAAGGCTAGCGGTAAGGATTTTCAAAGACCGGAGTACCAATTAATGAAACGAATGCTTCGAGGTGGAGATGCTTTATATATTAAGTCGCTTGATCGATTGGGACGTAATAAACAAATGATTTTGGACGAGTGGCAGGAATTGGCCAAAGTCAAAAGAGTTGATATTGCCGTTTTAGATATGCCCCTTCTTGACACCACGAAATATAAAAATCTGAACGGCATTGAGACCTTGGTCTCGGATTTAATTCTGCAATTATTGAGCTATATGGCTGAGGATGAGCGCAAAAGAATACGGGAAAGGCAAGAAGAAGGGATTCGAGTAGCCGTTCAGAAGGGAGTCAAATTTGGGAGAAGGAAGTTCGAGATTGACGACACCTTTAAATCCGTCTATCCCGAATGGAAACAAAATAAAATCACAGCTGTGGAAGCTATGAAAAGAGTGGGGATGAAAAGCAATACCTTCTACAGAAGGGTTAAGGAGTACGAGGCGAATCTTTAACTGTTAACGACCACTCCTAATCGGGCGATAGATAAAAACCTGAAATGAACCTTTTCGGGGGGATGGGCAAAAACACCCATGTTCGTTCAGGGGATATATCTATTGTTGGTAGCCGACAGCACAAAGATTTTGACGAATACCTTCTGCCGAAGACCGAATGGAATCGGATTCAGCAATCCGACACGAAATTGGCTGTAAGTACATCCGTCAATGAGTATTTGGAGGAGCGGATCGAATCGCTCTCACAGCGGCTGCAATGGGTATCCGAAAACGCCGATGTACTCGCGGGAGTTAACCTAGAGAACGGGAAATTCCACGTTGAACGCCTGGAAAAGGACGTACCTGATGAAGCAAGAGAGTTTAGCTTATCACTCTACGAATTGCTACCTCGCGTCAAACTAACAGATTTACTTATGGAAGTAGCTCAATGGACCGGATTTCACGAAGAGTTTGTGCATGCCTCAACAAACCGTTCACCAAATGACGAAGAAACCACTGTTCTTCTTGCCACTCTCATGGCGATGGGAACGAACGTTGGACTAACCAAGATGGCGGAAGCCACCCCTGGTATTTCGTATCGACAAATGGCAAATGTAGCGCAATGGCGCCTCTACGAGGACGCGATGAACAAAGCGCAAGCCGTTCTTGTAAATTTTCACCATCGGCTGGCTTTGCCATCATTCTGGGGAGACGGTACTACCTCCTCGTCGGACGGAATGCGTGTGCAGATCGGTGTTGCCGCGCTCCATGCCGATGCCAATCCACACTACGGAACCGGGAAAGGAGCTACGATATATCGATTTGTGAGTGACCAGTTTTCGAGTTTCTATACCAAAGTGATTAACACGAACTCCAGGGATGCCGTGCATGTAATTGATGGACTATTGCATCATGAAACAGATTTGGCGATCGAAGAACATTACACCGACACAGCCGGTTACACCGATCAAGTCTTTGGTCTGACGCATCTCCTTGGTTTTCGCTTTGCTCCACGATTACGCGATTTATCGGATTCAAAGCTCTATACCTTCGGAAAACCCACTGAATTCCCAAAACTGGAGAAACTGCTACGCGGGCAAATCGGCACGAAAGTCATTCGTGAAAACTATGATGACGTTCTTCGACTGGCCCATTCAATTCGAGAGGGCTTGGTGTCAGCGTCACTCATCATGGGAAAACTCGGCTCTTACTCTCGACAAAACAGTGTTGCTACAGCTCTTAGAGAAATGGGCCGAATTGAAAAGACAAACTTTATTTTGGATTATCTCTCAAACGAAACATTAAGGCGAAGAATTCACCGAGGGCTGAATAAAGGTGAAGCGATGAACGCGCTGGCAAGAGCCATCTTCTTTGGAAAATATGGAGAACTTCGTGAAAGGGCACTTCAGGACCAACTTCAGCGTGCTAGCGCCTTGAACATCTTGATCAACGCCATCAGCGTCTGGAATACCGTATATCTGGCTAAGGCGACCGAATTCAAGAGGAAAGCAGGTACATTAAACGAGGACTTGCTGAACCACATTTCTCCACTGGGTTGGGAGCATATTAATTTCCTTGGTGAATACACCTTTAATTCAAAGTTACCTGAAACCGTGAATGGATTGCGGCCACTTAGAATCCAATAAGATGCTTAACGTTAAAAATCCGATCCTTTGTGTTCCAGAAACTGTCTTAGCGTGGGTTTTACGTCATTTTGTTGGCGGTACCCCATACAGGTTCCATTCCCCATATATGAGGTCCCGCCCACAAAACGCGGATTTACACCGCCACAATTGTAAAAATAAGGTTCATGTGGTACATCCATATTCACACTCCTGCTCCTTTGTTATGGCTATACAGTGGTACGGGACATGCTCAGTTTGCGGTACAAGGCTATGATGGTTCGGTGTTTTTCTTCCCATTCAGAAGAAACCAAAGCAGGGATTTTATACTCCCATTCCATGAAGTCCATAAGGGCTGCTAGTGCCTTGTCTCGTTCTGTGTCTGTCATGTCAGATTGCATGATGTGTTCATACTGCGCGTTAATTTCGCTTAATTTCATATGGTGTCCTCTTTCATGCGCTTCCCGCGGGTGTTGATCGTTAAACGACTTTCCATTTTTATTTATAACCGTTTTTAACATGTAAATTATAAGCCCTTATGAATTGTCCCATCCCAGATCCGGCGGATTTCTCTTTCTGAACCACATACCGGACAACAGCGGGGATTCGTAGGTTGTATCCATTCTACCCAAAAAGGGTGTCCGTTTCGGCAGATGAACCCGCGCAACATCTCGGTATCCTGTTCCATAATCTTTTCGTATCGGGCCGTTTTCAGGCCCTCTGGCGGGTCAATGAGTCGATTCAGCCATTCTTGTACGGCTGTGTTCACAAGCTGCGTCATGGGGCGATTCTGGGTTTCTGAGACGCGGTATAAAGATTCCTTTTCAGTGTCTGTGAGGTAAACCGTAAGCCGATTGTCCCGTACCTCATTCACTGCTTTTTTTGGTCGTGCCATATACATCACCTTCATTAATGTTATTTACAGGTATATTATATTGTTGTATTTTATACATGTAAATAACATTTTTATAAAAATAGCCTCATGGTGAAGCCGGGCATTTATTCGGCTTCCCAAGGGTTATAAACCGTTACCCGGCAGCGCTCTAAATCGCGAACATTGCGGGTCAAGACAATTAAATTGTGTGTGATTGCTGTAGCTGCAATCAGACTATCCATGACGGGTAATTTAACCCCTTCCTTCTCCGATGCACCTTGTATCCGCCCCCAATTGAACATCACATCTAGATCGACGGGTAATATCCGCCCTTCAAATCGTTTGGCCAAATCCTGATCGACCCAACTTTGCAGCCGTTTTGTCCGGTCGGGGTCACTTAGCTTCGAAATTCCCTTCTGAAGCTCCCCTAAGGTAATCACACTCAGAAACAATGTGCTTTCATGATGTGTATTAATCCACCGAACAACCCCAAGATTCGGCTCCCTCTTGATTAGCTCAGAAATCACATTGGTATCCAGAAGATATTTCACAGTTCCACCTCACGAGCCAAATCTGAACTTCTTTCTAAATCAAGTTCTTCACTACATAAAGGGGACTCCCTAAAGAAATCCGTCAACTTCGTTCGTGGACTCGTTAGACGTTGGTACTCTTCAACGGACAAAAGAACCGCTGCTGGTTTTCCTCGAACCGTAATGATTTGCGGACCATCATGTGCGATTTCTTTTATAAGCTGGCTTAAACGATTTTTTGCCTCTTGAAGCTGCCATTCCATACTCATCAACGGACCCCCATTCATCCAGACTGTCTAGATATATTATATACTGTAATCAACATACACGGAACTTAAATTTGGGCGTGAGGCATAATGGAAATCGTGTTATTCAGGAGAGCGAACCATCATAAAATCGGTATCGATCTATCTACCCTAAAACACGGGTACAGTCACCTCAAAGCGCAGCGTATGGAATTCAAATCGATTCGATACGCTGCGCTTTTTATGGGGGCCTGGGGGCATCGACCCTAAGCAGGGTTTGGGACGGCAGGCCCGAAAATCTCTAGGCCGCGCCACGCTGCTTTTGCTTCCGACGAAGGAGGAATGTCGCACACGTTGACGAACGTCAATGTATAAATGCGCCCTGCACTAAAACGCTTCGCTTTTCGTTTCGGGATTTCGTTCATGGAGGTGCTCGGTTTGGCAGCGGAACTTCCCCGGCTTTTGAGCATTGCAGATCTGCAGACACGGTGGGACTGGTCGCGGCAGGGGATTCACCAGCGGATCAAATTGGATTCGGACTTCCCGAAACCGGTGATGACCGTTTCAAACGGGAAGGTCCGTTTGTTTTTGGAGAGTGACATCGAGGAATACGAGAAGTTAAAACCGTGGACAGCGGATAAGCATTGGCGCTCTCAACGGCCTGGGTGGATTTACAACAACCACCCTGAAAAAACGACGTTTTGAATATGAATGTCTACGCAACGATGACCCCTGAGATTGTCCTTTACAGATTCATCCATGCGAATTACGATAGGGTTATCAAATCAATCCCCCACTCTATCGAGCGAAAACCATCGTCATTCAAAGGTGGACGCGAAATTCGCGGCACGTGGGTAAAGGGACATATCACGCTTTCTTCCTGAGCGCTGTATGTAAACCGAGAAGAAGGTGCGGAGTAGCGAAAGCCAAGAAGCACACAGAGTACCGGTTCCCTTTCGCGTATCCTGATATTGCGCCGTGCAGTTGGAAGTCATCTGGTGTATTCATCCCTGGTACATCAGGTGATGAGTGTGCCCATTGGGATAATGGACGCACAGTAAACGAAGAAGCGTACAAAGTACCGCTGAATTTAGCGAGAAAAGGACGTGGAGTAGTTTACGACACAGGTAATTTGTAAGACCTTCCGCCACTCTGGCAATGACGGAAGGAACGGTAGCGCTTGATGTTTGAGCCCGCCGCATGCCAGATCATATACCTCATCCAGTTCGCAGTGAAACATCCGAGTGAAGGATGCACCGTAGCGCTACCGCGCGATTGCCGAACATGGACAGCAACACCGGGTAAGTCCGCCGGCACACGGACCATAATGCGGGTTGGGCTAGCGCCCAGGCACATCGCCGATACCCATCGCTCGCATGTCGCATCCGCCAATGCGGAACCCAACAAGGGTATGCGACACAGGTGCTCAACGATAAACCCCAGCTGCAACTGTCTCTGTATTGGACGGAGTGCAAGACAGAGACAGTTGCAGTGGCCGCCGGACCCTCGCCGAAAATGGCGCAGACCGCGCGTACGACAGCCACATATGCCTCCTAAACTAACTCGGAAACTGGGCAGAAACACCCAGGCCGTGACTAGCCCGAACTATGCCCTCTACCGCAGTCCTCACTTGGCTAGATAAATTCGCGTCACTTCGTCCCGCCCGTGGCCCAACTCCCGACTCACCGCCATCCTCGCCGCTTTCTCGTCGCCACCTTCACGCTGTAGATGATACGAATACCGTTCCTGCGCGTACGCATGACGAAGTCCGTGGAATGTAAGCCTTACCTCTCCCTCCGTAAATCGGTCACGGTGTGTGTAAACCCAGTTTTCCACCTGTTTGTTGACCTGGTGGGCCTTTTCGCTTGGACCCACGAACAATCGCGACTGCCGCTGTCGACCATACTCCTGTAAGGTTTTCTGGATAACGATTCTTGAGGTGCCGGTTAGCGGTACATTCCGAACTAAGCCGCCTTTCCCCTTAATCGTCAGATACCCATCATTTAAGGCCTTACGGAGAATCGGAGTGGTCAATCTAGTTGTCTCATGTAATCGGAGTCCGAGAACCCGCGCAAACTCCATCAACCGACCGATTTGAGGCTTCCCTTGGGCTGCCGTCAGTTCTAAGGCATTTCGATACTCACTATCGCTCCACGCACGTGCAATTTGGCCAAAATGCCGACGCTCGATTGAGGCCCCGAACTGCTGACCAATGGCCTTGTTATCTGGAAGCTCATAACGGCTGTTCGTCTGGTCGTGAAAAAAACGGATCGCGCTCAGGTCCGTCTTAATGGTCGATGCACGAAGGCCCTTCTCTTGCATGTGCTGCAGATACGCTATAAGATGCTTACCCTGAACATTCTCGAACTTCTGCAGCCGAAATCGTTCTGCTACAAACTGGCAAAACCGGTCGGTCGCCTCAAAATAGCGGTAACGTGTTTCAATGCTCCCCTGATTCACATGTCGAAACAGTTTGTCTAACTGGCGTCTCAAATTCTGATATATCCCTACATGACTACTTGGCAAAAGACTCCCCTGTCAAAAGCGTAATGTACTTTAGAAGAACTTTTACGCCGTCTTTATGCCAACTTGTCAGAAGGGTATAAAGGGATGCATCCCTTCTACTGCCAATCTATTAAATTCCTTCTCTAGACGAACATAAATGCCCATAGAAGCGACTTTATACACTTTTATGTAGCAAACAATGATAAAGGCATTCAATGGGCTTAAAAAGGCGAATAGAGCCCTTAAATAGAGCCCTTATTAGAGGTCTGGGAACAGGTCATAGAATGCACTATACCGTTCATCGCGGACTCGTGTTTTATCGCTTGTTGCTGCTACCTCTGACAATGCTTCTGTATCCCAATCCTCTTCAATGGCTTTTCGGAAGGCACCGATTACGTTTCTGTACTTGCTTTTGGTTGCAGCTATGTATTGAGCTTTCGCTAAAATGTACTCCCTCCCGTATTGCTGCATCCAGCGTTTAAGGTCAGATAGTTTAACCTTCTTCCCTAAACACTTCTCTATAGCAACAACATCGTTTTCTTCTGTTGTTGTTAAATGATCTTGTTCATGTAGATCTGTTAAATGATTTTGTTTGGGTGCACGTGGTGCACTAGGGTGGTGCATCTCCTGCACCGGGGGGGTGCACGTGGTGCACTGGGGGGGTGCTTCCTGTGCACTAGGGTGGTGCATCTCCTGCACTACTGGGCGCTCCATGTAGTACTTGTTTGAGGTGTTGCGGATTTTACGGTCTTTGGTGACGTCATATCGCATTTCTTTCCGAAGCAGACCTTTTGCAACTAATCCTTGAACCGCATAGATCGCCTGTCGACGGCTCATGCTGCCCAGGCGTGCGATTGTGGCATACGAAGGAAACGCGACCGCTTCTCGAGGATTCGAAAAAGAACGTAATACCATGTAGGCCATCTTTTCGTAAATCGATGTCTCGGGTACATCTAGGATTTCCACCGGAACAACAAACACTCGCAGATTGTCTTGCAAAAACTCTTGTGTCATAAATTAACCTCTCCCTTTGGATAACGGAGAAGTAAAAAGCCCTGCCGACCGTAGTAGGTGACAGGGCTGTTAAGTCTATGATCCGTTGCATTTAGATGGTTGATGAGTCGCTGATTTATCCTGTAGAATAAACCTAGCATAACTACTATAACCTCTAAATAAGGTCAACGGAGCGCCTGTTCACCGTCTCTCGCACGGTGGTGCAGAGGTTAGTTAGTGTCCCCACACTACTAACCCCGTTGGCTTTATACTTTTCCGTTCGAATATTCGATTAGGATTATCATAGCAAACATTCGACAAAAATTACTAGAGTAATAAACTCCTTTCCTCGCTTAGGTTATCCCATCCAACACACCTACAGGAGATTTAAATACCACGTCGAAACTCCATCTATGAGCGAAAGCGAATAGTGAGCGCATGAGCGAAAAAACTTATAAACTCAGAAAATAAAAGACAAAACTGGACGTTGCGCTTGTGTGAGCGTTGTAGCGCCTACGTGAGCGAAGTGAGGGATGAGATAGTGGATGATTGGCCGACACTGCCTCAACTGGCTAGAGAATTAGGGGTAGCGGATAGCACAGCACGTCGATGGGCGTCATCTTTTCCAGATTTATTACCGACAAAGGGACACGGATCGGCACGTCGATTCCACCCGCAGGCGAGGGATGTACTAAAACGAGTACAGAGCCTCTATACGGCTGGATTTAACACGGATCAAGTAGCAGAGTTGTTACAACGGGAATTCCCGGCAACAGTGGATGTAGTGACCGTGAGTGAAACTCAAGCGCATGAGCGAAAGGATATAGTGGGCCTACAATCAGCGATTGTCGCGATATTTGAGCAACAAACGGAAATTCGCGAGCAAATGGTCAAGATGGAACAACACTTTATTCAGGAACTCACTGAGACGGAAACACGCTTGGAGGATGAGTTAAGAACTGTTCGAGAGGAAAATAGCCATTTACGGGATTTTATCGATGACCGGCTAGAGGAACGGGACCGCAAGCTCATGGAGACCTTAAGGATGATGCACGAAAAAGCACAACGCGAAGTCGCAGCTGCCCAGGAGCAGAAAAAACGCCGATGGTGGCCGTTTGGGTAACGTAACATCCGATATCGGACTGTGTTCTAAGTATGGTTACTATAATATAAAAATACGCTGCTAGACGGACTTGAAAATAAGTCTAACAGCGTATCTGACTAATGAAGTATCAGTTTTGTTTATGCGTAGGTTGTTGTGCTCGTACAAAAGTTCCGTAGGGCAATATAATTTCTTGTATGTTAGGATTGTGCAATGCCTCAGCTTTGCTATGAGTAATTTGGTCTGATCTGAATTGTGGAGGGTTGGAAGTTCTCACAAAGTACCCATCTGGCATAACGATGTCTTGAATCGTTGAAGCAACTTTATCAATTTGTGATTGAGTCAGTTGTGGTTCTGCTGGTGCCGAATGGCCGTTAAGCATTGGACTTGATGCATGAACAACTGTTACTATTCCAAAAGTCACTAACGCAGCAGCTGGAATGCCTGTTATAGTACCGATTTTTACCCATGTTCTCATATTCCTATTCCCCTTCCTCTCTACATCAATAATGAACATACCCGTTACCGTCTGTTGGTTGTCCGTATTGTGAGTTGTACCAGTAGGAGGCATTGTAAATAGTTAGATTATAGTAACCAGCTGTAGAAATATACCATTGAGCGAAGCCATCTGAACTCGTGTAAGTACCGTATACTTCCGAAGAGTAATTGTTGCCATTACTGCTACTGTAAACATCATAAACCATATCAGCAGGTGGGGGCGAAGCCTGTCCATTGTCAACCCACTGTGTAACATCCATATAAGGAGCGTCGTCATAATAGAAATAGTATGAATCATTGACTGGTAAATACGAAGTAACCTGGTCCCACTGAATCAATGGACTTGTTGATGCATAGGCCGCGGCAGGTAAGGCGAACATTGACAATGATGCAAATGCAGCAACGAGAAATTGTTGCTTCTTTTTCATAACGTTCTCCTCCTCTCTCTCATATATCCAGTATCGAACATTAAAACAACTAATGTAATAGGTCTTTTGTCCCTAGATACTTCCAATCAGCATATTCGTTAGTTAAAATTTTCAATTAGGTAAGGATACTTGAGAGTTGGATGAGGTGATGAAAATGAGAAAGTGGTTACTTCCGACGATAGCCATTCCAGTAGTGTTAGCTATAGTCGGGTTTACGTACGCTCAACGAAACACCATACTATTGACTCAAACGTCTGTTGACAAAGTAATCAAGGCAGCTCATTTTCCTGTGAAGAAACCAACCTTCTTACCTTTTTGTGTAATTCAATCATGGGGACAGATCACAACTGTAGTAAAGGGCGATTCCAATAATACGGAAATTTCCATTGTTTATGCGGGTAAAGGTAACTCAATGGCCGAGTATGTAGCACCTACGGGTAGCGGCCTAATCAAAATTCCTTATCATCAGCCAACTGTTTATATGAGTAACGGACGGACTGCGACATATGTCAAGGGTAGTGGAACACTATTTTGGCAACAAGGTAATGAAATCTATAACCTTATCGTACATCCCTACAATCTTCTGTCTGAGTCAGAGCTAATAAAAATTGCTGATTCCGTCAAGTAGGTAGATAACATAATGACCGGTTACCGGACGAAAAAACACACCTGCCGTCGAGCTTCAAACAGGTGTGTTTTCTTATGCCGCATTAAAAAGCTGAAGAGGTATTTCCGTCCAAACCAAGTTCATTTTTGGCCTCACGGCCGATCTGTTCAGCAACCCAAGCATTTAAACTCTTTCCTGACTTTTTCGCTGCCAGTACTGCAAGTCGGTGTTGGTCTGGACTAAGCCGAACCATAAACTTTCCTGAATACGGCTGTTCCGGCTCCTCACCCCGTTCAACACAAAAGGCAAGGTAATCCTCTACAGATTCCTCAAACGCACATCGGAGTTCATCCACCGATACACCTTGGAATGTAATGACATCTCGTGTATTGATGACTTCTCCATGAAAAATATTCACTTCGTCGTCGAATTCCACACGCGCCAGATAGCCTTTATAATTCATCATCAGGCATCACTCCCGCTTCCGTTAAAAATCGGCGCATGGACTTTACGGCCCCTTTATCCGTTTCCTTTTGTGGGTGAGGCCGGTGAAACACGGCTCTGACCCCGTTTAGAGCAATGCGGATACGAGACCCTTTACCCTCGGAAATCTCGGCTCCACAAGCCCTTAATAATGATTCGATGTCCGTCCAAAGGATATTCGAACGTACTGGGTCCTCAAAAACGTTCTGTAAGGTCTGCTTTTGGCGCGTATTCATATATGAATAGTATCACCATTTGATATCATTTTATAGCCAAGATTAAAATTTGTGCGAGCAAAAAGATGAGTGTGTGTATCATTGGGGACATAACTGCCGTTATGGGACAAGTGGTCAGTATATCGGCATATCATTAAGACACCGAGAGGAAGGTGTTTGAATGCCAGGATGGGAGAGACAAACTATCATATGATAATATGGACGCGATAGAGTTAGTAATTACATACGGAGATGGTAAAATGAGATATGCGTGGAAAGCCAAATTTCTCGCTGTAGCTACTATGTGCTTTACAACTGCTGGGTTGATAGTTCCTGCCTACGCGAGCTCTGTATCTGGGACTAATTTGACGAAGTCCTCTGTCAGACGAAACATTCCATTAGCTACTGTCAAAAATTTAACTGATGGATCAAAACAGTACATTTATTATATCGATGGAGTGAAAAATTCATTTTTTATTCCTCCGGCGTCATTTAACCCTTACACTGCAAGTAATCAAGATTTATTGAAATATGGGTATCCTTCGCGCCCTGATAAAGCATCCCTTTCCGCGACTGAGTACCAAAGTGAGATGCAAGATTGGTCTTCCTTTGTAAGTCATCATAAAAGTCCGACTAGCTACCCTCAAAACATTGTTGTTCAGTCAGACACCAGCAACGGCCAATCCAGTACTACGTCAAGTACCAACACGTCTAATTCAACACAAGACTCATGGTACAGCAATTGGTCTGGCTATATGGCAACATCAAGTTACAACGAATGGACTATCGCATCAGGTGAATTCTATCAACCATCTTGGACATACTTATCATCATACCCTAATGCCCAAGAGTCTACATGGGCTGGGTTAGGAGGAGCTGCTAATAGTAGTTCTGATTTATTACAAGATGGTACCGCTATCGACACGGGCGGACAGATGGTTGCTTGGTATGAATATTTGAACTCTGGGTATGACAGTAAACAAATTGATATGCCTAGTGTAGTCGTACATACCGGGGATCATATTAAGGCGTATGTTAGTTACGACAGCTCAACTGGCACCACACTCTTTGATGTTATTGATTACACTGACAATACATCATCTGCTGCACAGTTATCTAACTCCTCAATCTACTACGACGGGCGATACGCAGAATTTATTTGTGAGCGTCCAAAAGTAGGCGGTTCTTTTACACCTTTGGCTGATTTCTCCCAAGCTGATTTCTTTGAAGCCCAAGTATATAGCATCTATAATAGTTGGAATCAAGTTGGGGCATTAAACAACGAACACATAGAGATGACATCCAATGGTGCATCAACCGGAACCCCTTTGGCGAATGCTGCAATAACATCATCAAATACATTTTGGGACTCCCTCGTGGAATAAGGTTTTTCTCACGAATGCTCGCTCATTCGCAGGATTTCATTGTCCTGTTCAAGTAGGATTAAGAAGGAACGGTTAATTAGGCTAAACTCTAGGCGTTTGAGGGCATGTGGG
>NZ_LJCO01000053.1 GCF_001399675.1 Paenalicyclobacillus ferrooxydans | reverse complement strand
TGGGGATGTGGTTGAGCAGAAGAACCTGCTTCGTCAATATTTCTTGGAACAGGATATCGGTCGAAAGAAGGCTGAGGTCCTAGCCGAGCGGTATTCGCGAGCCTATGGGATTGATATTGCAGCGTACTCGGAGTATCTCACGGCGGCAACAAATCTTAAGGAAATCGGAGTTGAAGACGGTTCTATTGTGGTTGGAGCGTGGATAACGGGTCTACACGACGGCTGCTTCATGAAAAACTACATCAGTGGCGCCACATCGTATATGTTGACTGTGGGAACAGTGCTGTAACGGTTCCAAACGATCCAAACCACATTGATCGCTACCAACTGGCAGCCATCAAAAATTCTGGATGGGAAGGCCAGGTTGTTGTTGGTGTCCGTGCGAATGGAAGGGATGTTTTGCCGTTTCCAGGCGAAGTATTCCCGGACCTGATTGAACCGGACCAATTGCCAACTGAAGTATCTTGCGGTGAGGTTGTGGTGTCGAACCCACAAAGGTTATTCACAAACCTGATGGCAGCCACAATGGTACTTCTCTATTTGCATACAATGCTCGTGGATGGCATGATACTTCATCACCGGACGTTTTTCGAGGCTCGTAAAGGCTGGATACGGAGCGAACCGGCGATTGAGCAAATGTTAGAGGCATCCATATAATTGAAGAAAGTAGGAAGATACGTACAGAAAAATCGATGTTCTTTTGGAAGCATAGATAGGTGGCATCGGAGAAGCCACACCACTGGTAAAGTGGCTTCTCCTTTTGGCTAAAACAGGGGACCGGAGAGAACTGAACATTCGTATCTTATGCACAGCTTATACACAGCATGTTGTGGATAATTCCATCAACAAGAATGTTTGCCCTAATCCGTGTAATCGAGCAGAGGCGTTTGAAAGGATTTCTGAGATTACAAAACGGATCCCTGATAAATATGAGCAGAAATACACAGTTGCTCTAATCTGAGGATTAAGTGGTCGAATTTAACGGAAGCAGAACAATCCCGTTTGAAGGAGGAACTCAAGATGAACGATCTTGGTAACGAAATTGCGGATGAAAGCCTATTGGAAGTTGTACATGATATTTCCAATAAACTACTCGCTCTTGGAGACGCTGTCGAGAAGGGTGCGAAGGTAACCGGACTGCCACAAAATGAAGTAAAGGAAATGCGTAGGAATTTAGATTAAAATGATTTTAGCGTGGAGGTCATTATTAAAGCGGACAAGGTTGAGTCAAGACACCATCGAGGAACTACAGAAACAATTGACCCAAATTAGGTCTTGATCGAGGAGCAGGAACTTAATCAAGATGATGGACATGACAGACATTGTCTGGGAGACTAAGTAGCAGGCTTTTAGGATTTGTCATGTTGTAAGTCAGACAGGTTTGTAATTTCCGTCTCTACAGAAGTGCATATATATACACTTACATGCGCAGGTATGCATAAATTGCGATGCGTCTCTTGTTGACGTAACGGGCAGCAATGTGCAACAGCGGTTCTTTCAGACAAGACAATAGATACGTTTAAAGGTAATGAGTCATCGTAATATGGACGGTACTTCGCGATGCAAGGAGGAAATTAGATGGACGAAATTGTCATGACCACTGAGCGGCTAAGCTTGCGGAAAATGACCACGGAAGATGTTCGGAATCTCATGCAAATTTTCTCTGACCCAGAGGCGATGAAGTACTATCCCGCAACCATGAATGAAGAGGAAGCAATGGGTTGGATAACTCGAACGTTGGGCAACTACGAAAAGTTAGGCGTTGGTTTTTGGATTGTCGAGGATAAAGCAACGGGAAGATTTCTTGGTCAATGTGGAATTATACCGCAAGAATTGGACGGCGCAGATGTGATGGAAATCGCGTATCTGTTCGTCAGACAAGAGTGGGGAAACGGTTACGCGACGGAATCCGCAAAAGCTTGTAAGGAGTATGGATTTCAGAGTATGGGTCTCAAGAAGATGTATTCGTTCATCGATGCCAATAACTCGCCATCCGCGAGAGTCGCTGAACGCAACGGACTGAATGTTGAAACGACAATAACCAAGTGGGGCAAAAACGTACTCGTCTACTCTGTATCAAGGTAGTACCCAAGTTCATTGCGACGACATATGAAAATGCATTGATATACATTTTTGGCGACTCGACAGTTCTGACGTTATCGGGCAGATATCGTCAATATGGTTTCTATTGAAATTGGAGGAGAATGAAGATGATCACACACATCATATGGGACTTGGGGGACACGATTAACACTCCACCACCAGGAGGACAAGACCTGAAACCGATTGACCTGTACGACGAAATACAACTTCGTCCCGATGTTGTATTGACGCTTCAGGCTCTAACGGATCTCAGCTATAAACACGCAGTCTTGAGCAATACGGCGACGAGTGACAGTGATGCCGCAAGAAGGATGTTGGAACGGTTCGGTATAGCCCATTACTTCGAATTTGTGTACGCCACGCAGTCAGAGCTAACCGAGGATAAACCTGAAAAGCCGAACCCGGTCGTGTTCAATCTCGTGATAGACGCTTTAGGCATCCGACCCGAGCAAGCGGTCGTGGTGGGGAACAGTTGGGACAATGACATCTTAGGGGCAAATCGGAGCCATATTCACGCGATTTGGCTGAATAACAATTCCGTATCCGTGAGACGCGACGTAAGTTCATCCGTCCAGTCTCCGCCATGGATAATTCCCGTTTGGGACGTTGCGGCTGTACCGAGAGCACTCGAGTTGTTACAGAGCGTATTGCATGGTGAGGCACATCACAAGGATGTAGAAACGTGAGGCATTAACGTGAAGTATTTCAGCACTACTAGCTGCCCAACTTGATCAACAACTAGGGCGACATATGTATACATACGCATTTGATACTCAGCTTCGCAGTGTCGCTAAAGAGCAGCATTCCTACAGAACAGCATTTAACAGCATAAGGAAAACACTACTCCTTAAAAGCGCGGTTGCTACGTAGCGGCGTTTTTTGCATTTGTTCATCCATAACGCACCGAAATTATACCCGGGTAATATTGATTTTCACTTTTACCCGGGTATAATTAATCTGGGAATTGAAAGAAGGTGGTAAAGCATGATAAATGACCTGGCGCACTTTTATTGCACGGCATTTTTGGGTGTGAGAGTGGTCACCAGGGGGTTGTTACCGAACGTAATTTCCACGGTGAACGATTCTCTAGATGACTCGGACCTCAAACAATTGCTGATATTTGACGATTCCACGGGGAAGCAAATAGATGTTGATTTTCGTGGGACCACAGATGACGTACTCAAACGATTAGTAGAACGGTTTGGTGGTTTGCCTGATACGGACGTAAATCACCAGCCGACACGGCGGGTCGGTCGCCCGAAGCTAGGGGTTGTATCCGGTGAGGTCACGTTATTGCCACGGCATTGGGAATGGCTCAAGAGCCAACCTGGAGGGGCATCGGTAACATTACGAAAACTTGTTGATGAGGCTCGCCGTTCTGGAGAAAAACGGAGCAAGGTACGAGAGTCACAAGAAGCAACGTATCGCTTCATGACAGCTATGGCTGGGAACTTCCATCAATATGAAGAAGCTCTTCGGGCACTGTATGCCGGTGATTCAGAACGCTTTTACGAGTTCACATCCGACTGGGAACCTGATGTAAGAGACTATGTCAAGAAACTGGCAGATAAATCATTCCCAGAGGGGGATATGAATCAATAAAGGCACGTGGAGGTGTGGAGTTTTGGATCGAAAAAAGGAACTACGGATGAAATATCAGGAGCAGAAGACCCAGGCGGGTGTGTATCACATCAAGAACAAGAGGAATCAATTGAGTTTTGTAGATAGTACTAGAAACATCAACACAATCCAGAGGCAGAGATTTATGTTAGAGCACCATACTCACCCAAACAAGTCACTTCAGGCTGATTGGGACAAATTCGGAGCAGACGCCTTTGCGTTTGAAGTTTTGGAGATATTGGAGAAAGAACCGGATGAGTATTACGACTTGAAAGGTTCTTTAAAGAAACTCAAAGAAAAATGGGTGCAGCAACTCCAACCTGTTGGGCATACGGGATACTAGATGAAGATCCCCAAATCATGATGCTACGACGAGGATAGAACAATTGATTGGTACAGGAGAACTTGCTAGGCAAATGAGCAGGAACTAGTCCGAAGATATCAGGTATTACGTTATTCGCCTAGCCTCCGGTACACTGCATCGTTCCAAATAGAGACTTGTGTCAGGAGTACTATGATGGAATTTGGACATATTCGGTATATCGAACCCTCTCAACGCGCTGGCATGAGGTTCATGCAGCGCGGCATTGAGGGCAGCATTATCATGCTTAACCTGCTGCGCTTTCGCAAATTTGCCGATTACACAGCTAACCCTGAATTAAGACCGGAGGTCCCAATCAGCGGTGCCGAAGCTTTTAACCGCTATATTGACCATACGCTGCCATTTCTCCGGGAAAGCGGAGGGGAAGTCATGTTTCTTGGAAATGGTGGAGAGTTTCTTATCGGTCCCGAAGACGAAAGGTGGGATCTTGTGATGCTGATCCACCAGAGCAGCGCGCAGTCTTTTCTTGGTTTTTCCAGTCATCAGGACTACCTAGCCGGTATAGGGCATCGGACTGCAGCGATCGAGGACTCTCGCCTTCTGCCTATGACAAAACTTCCAACCCCGATGTAAATTGAGGCGAACATTATCGTGAATACGATACGCACAAGAATAAGGAGCCTGCTTGTCAGGCTTCTTATTTTGGTGTCAGAGGTGCTGTTGCAGTACCGGGGACAGATCCTGAAGAAGGATTGATCCCCGTGTATGCATAAATATCTAACAAGGGATTTTCTGGGTTGTGTCGCTTAGGGGGTGTGACTTGAAACAAAGCGGTAATCATGTGGTGAAAACCCACCCGCTCAGAACTGCGAGCGCGAACCTACCGTGACATGGGGTGGCGGTAACGCCGTCTTGTGAAGCTCACGGGACAATGTAGCCGCGAACTGAGAGAGTGAACTCGGTCCGGAGCTAGGTTGTGAAATGCATGGTGAAGTGCGACTTGAGGGTGTTGGTAGTCATGTGGTGCAAATCCACCCACTCTGAATTGTGAGTGCGAGCCTACCATGACATGGGATGGTGGTAACGCCGTCTTGTGGAGCTCATGGGACAATGTACCCGCGTCCTGAAAGGGCCAATTCGGGCCGGAGCTAGGCTAGAAATGCATGGTGAAGCGAGAGTTGAATCCCTTATAAACTGCGTTAGCATTAACTAGCGAAACGCCCTGTTACGCTGGGCCAAAAGGCATGTAGCTGGAACTGACACTTTCACCTTGTCAGTTCACAATTCCGAGAGCTACCGCAGAAGTCGGGACACCTAAACATTTCATCAAGGGGTGCCAATGCAACAAGGTAAGCCTCATGGGGTCTGCATAAGGCAGTAGGTCAATCGCAAGAGAGACGGAACGCCCCAGGAGGTAACGGAATGGGTAATAAGCAAACGCCATTCTGTAATGGGGTGGATAGGGGCGGCACTTGGTGCTGAAACTTAATGCCCCGACGCGAAAGCGTGCTGACTTACCCATGGTCATCCAGCTAGGACTTACTCGGCAGAGATACGAAAGGGGAACCTGTTATGAACCGTCCAACCGCAAAAAGCGAGCCAACAGGTTCCAAACGTAAGATTTCAACCTCGTCCATCGATGACAAGATGATGCGCGCATGGCTTGAGGCTCAAGAAACCTCGCCGGAAGCAAAGTCACTGGAAACATGGACGGACTGGGAGGAAATCGAGCGCCACGTCTCTCGGTTGCAGCGACAACTAGCAAACGCAGTCGAATACGGAAACCGTAAAGCCATCCGCCATTACAAGTGGCTCATCCGCAACAGTCAACATACTAAAATGCTAGCCATTCGTGCTGTTACACAGGAGAACAGTGGACGGAAAACCCCTGGGGTCGATGGGAAAACGTACCTGACCACAGAAACCCGTAAGGAATTGCTCGCACTACTGAATCTCAGAAAAAGACCGCTTCCCGTCCGCCGTGTATATATCAGGAAGAAGAATGGCAAACAAAGGCCGCTCGGAATTCCCACGATCCACGATCGCGTATGTCAGGCTATCCACAAAATGGCTATGGAACCGGAATGGGATATCCAGTTTGAACCCAATTCCTACGGATTTCGTCCAAGTCGTTCCACATGGGATGCTATCGAACAAGTGTTTATTATGCTGGGTAGGCGCCGTTCCCCCCAATGGGTAATCGAAGGTGACATTAAGGGATTCTTTGATAACGTCGACCACGACAAGCTGCTAGCCAAGCTAGCCCCGGAAGACCGAGTGTTTGTCAGGCGAATGTTAAGGGCTCCTGTCGTTGACCCAAAAGAAGGTGTAATCCAAAGTACAAAGGGAACACCTCAGGGAGGAATCTTGTCTCCGCTTCTGGCCAACATTGCATTGGACGGTATGGAAAGGGATCTGAGAGAACTATCCTTCCAAATGAAGTTTGGCTCATGCAGAGACATGCCCGGTATCAACGTGGTTCGATACGCAGACGACTTTCTCATCTCCTGTAAAACAAAGGAGCAAGCCGAACGCTTTATTCCAGTGGTAGCCCAGTGGTTAAAGGAGCACGTTGGCGTCGAACTAAGCTTGGAGAAAACGAAAATCACTCACATCGATGAGGGATTCAATTTTCTTGGTTTCAACGTTCGAAAGTACAACAGCAAGCCGCTCATCAAGCCGTCCAAGGACAGCAAATTGTCTATTCTACGGAAGGTAAAAGAAATACTGGACTCCAACAAAACGGCCAAGGTGGAAACCATCATACGCGTACTTAATCCGCTTCTTCGCGGATGGGCGAATTATTACAGTTCGGAGGTCAGTAAAAAGGCTTTCACTTACTGTGACTACCGAATCCATCAAATGCTTTGGCGATGGTCTGCCCGTAGGCACCCAATGAAAAACGCCAAATGGATTAAAGCTAAGTACTTCGCCCGGCGGGGTGACCGAGACTGGGTATTCACGGACGGACGTCAGGACATTTTTCACCTGTCCAAAGTTCGTATTATCCGTCACATCAAGATTCAGGGGAACCGCTCGCCATATCGCACTAGTGATAAGGACTACTTTGACCATCGGCGAAAACAATTGCTCTGGAAACGACTCGATGGCTTTCAAAAGAGGGTCGTTAAAAAGACCGACGGCAGATGTGGACTGTGTGGACGCTTCATTGCGGAGGAACACCTCCGAAAATGGCAGCAGAACGGGGAAAACAATATTGTCTTCCACTCTATGATTCCGCCCCGTCTGGGTGGCCGCAATACGGTTGAAAATGTATTCGTCACGCATCGTTGGTGTCGTGAACAATTATATAGGAAACTTGGACGCGATACGATGCCGGACAATCCCCAGCGGTTCTTATCCCCAGGGGAAGCCATTGCAAATGGGAAGATTGTCTTCGGTAAGTGAATCCAAAGCCGCTGACAAATAAGGTTGCGGATACTGCAGGACGGCCTGAGCCGGATGAGGCGAAAGCTTCACGTCCGGTTCTTAAGGGGGAAGGGAGCCGCAAGGTTCCCGACCTACCTGACCACCAGTGAACCCCATATAAACCGCGTCACGACAAACAAGCGAAACACTCTGACACGCTTGAGCCAAAAGGCATGTAGCCGGAATTGGCACTCCCTTGTTGCTAATTCGCAGTTCCAAGCGCTATCGCGGGAGTCGGGGCACCTAAACATTTCGAAAATGGATTGCCGTAGAAACATGGTAAGCCCCACGGGGTCTGTTGAAGTCTGACAGTAAGCAGAGCGTGAGCGAAGCCGAACTCCCCAGGGGGTAACGGAGCGGGTAAAAAGCGAACGCCGTTCTTGTAATGAGGCGGATAGGGACGAAAGAAATGTCCTGACGTGAAAGCGTGCAGACTTACCCGTGGTCGTTCAACCGGAAATCTTTTAGCAAGAGTCGAAGGAGCGGTCTGTTATGAACAAAATAACCGTCAATGACGAGCCGACAGACCGCATTCGCAAGAGACGGTCAGAACTCTACGAAGACAAGGTAATGCGAGCATGGCTTGAAGCCCAAGAGGCTGACACCAATGAGCAAACCCTAGAGAGAGAGACAAACTGGCAAGAAATCGAGCGCCACGTACTCAGGTTACAAAGACAACTGGTCAACGCAGTCGAGAAAGGGAAGAGAAGAGTTGTTCGCCACATAAAGTGGCTCATCCGCACGAGTCACCACGTTAAACTTTTAGCCATTCGGCACGTAACACAAGAGAATCGTGGAAGACGTACAGCCGGTGTGGACGGGGAAATCTACACTACCGCAAGACGAAGGCAGGAACTGCGCGAACTAATCAACATCCGAAGGAAACCGCTACCGGTACGACGTGTGTACATTGAAAAGAAGAACGGAAAACTTCGCCCATTAGGCATCCCCTCTATCCACGACAGGGTGTGCCAAGCGATTCACAAGATGGCAATGGAACCGGAGTGGGACGTACAGTTCGACCCGAATATGTACGGCTTCCGTCCGAATCGTTCCACTTGGGATGCAATCAGTCAAGTGTTCTTCAGACTGTGCCAATCTAAATCGAGTCAATGGGTAATCGAAGGAGACATCAAGGGGTACTTCGACAACGTCGACCATGAAAAGCTACTGGGCAAGCTCGCTCCAGAAGACCGGGTCTTCGTTCGACGCATTCTTAAGGCTCCTGTCATTGACCCCGAAGATGGACACGTTCCAACGACAAAAGGAACACCCCAAGGAGGTATCTTGTCTCCGTTACTCGCCAACATTGCTTTACAGGGTATGGAGAAAGGATTAAGGGACGCTTTTCGAGAGAAGTTTGGACTGAGTCGGAATTTCTCAGGCTTCCATGTTGTCATTTATGCTGACGATTTTATCATCACATGTAAGACAAAGGAACAGGCTGAACAGTTTGTTCCAGTCATTGCAGAATGGCTCACGGAAAACGTCGGGGTAGAACTCAGTCTTGAGAAGACACATGTTACACACATCGACGACGGGTTCGACTTTCTCGGATTCAATGTTCGAAAGTACAAAGGTACACTTCTCATTAAGCCTTCAAAGGACAGCAAACTGTCCGTGCTGCGGAAAGTGAAGGGCATCCTCAATTCCAACAAAACGGCTACGGTTTCAACCATCATTCGGTTACTCAATCCAGTGATTAAGGGATGGAGTAATTACTACAGCACGCAGGTGAGCAAGAAGGTCTTCTCCTACTGTGACCATCAAATTTGTGAAATGCTCTGGCACTGGGCAAAGAGGAGACACCCGAAGAAATCGTCCCAGTGGGTCTTCAATAGGTATTTTATCAAACAAGGTCGCAAGCAATGGACATTTGGGACCGACCAACAAACCCTCGTCTTCATGTCCGAATTGCCAATCATCCGACATACTAAGATACAGGGAACACGCTCACCATACCGCCCGAGTGATGCGGACTACTTTGAAACCAGACGACTTCAACTTACTCTGAAACGACTGAATGGATTCCAGAAGAAAGTGGTACAGAAGACCAACGGTAAGTGTGTTTTCTGCGACTGTACAATAGCCGCAGAACACTTTCGCCGATGGCGTATTAGTGGAGAAAACAACATCTCTTTCATTCAACTCAAATCCGAACAAGCAAAACCCGCTACACCAGAGAATGTGTTCGTAGCTCACCGCTGGTGCTTCGAGCGATACAAGTCTGCTCGTTCGGATGACTGCAGGACGGCTTGAGCCGTATGACGGGAAACTGTCACGTACGGTTCTGAGGGGGCGAGGGCACCGCAAGGTGCCTGAGCTACCCGACCAGCAGAATGTGACAAGTGGACCTGATTACAAATGAGACCACGAAACAGAGCCTCAAAGCAGGGACAAGAGACCCTTCTGTAGAACCATTCGTATAGAAAACTTTTCCATACATTCAGGGCAGAGGTGAGGCCGATGGCCGGATATGAAATTTGTGCTGGAAAATTTGCAACTATGTTTGAGGACTTAAAGACTCGTGCTTCAGAGGAACTAAACGAGGCAGAGACGAGACTTAAGATTATTGACGAGTTGTTGTTCGAATGTTTGGGATGGTCCCGAGACCACGTCACTGTGGAAACACACGTCCATGATGGGTTTATTGACTATAAATTGGGTTCGAGTGGACATAGATTTTTAATAGAAGCCAAGAGAGTCGGGCGCAGTTTTAGTCTGCCCAATACATTTAAGTACGAGACACATCTTACTATTAAACATTTCCTAAAAAAGCAAAAAGATTTGGCTGAGGTCTATGAACAAGCTGTACGATACGCGCATGAATCTGCGGTCAAATTTTGTGTATTAACGAACGGAGCTGACTGGATCGTATTCCCAGGGGTGCGAGTTGATGACGTTCCAATTAGAGAGAGCAGGGTGATATTGTTTGCAGGTTTGGAAGCAATCGCCGAGAATTTTTTGGAATTCTGGGGCTTGTTTTCGGAAGAGACGGTCTCACGTGGGAGCCTTGAACAAAAGCTCCTGCCTGCAATCGGCAGGCTACAGCCTTCGTTTATTTTCAACTCTGAAGGCCGAATGAACGCACCTTATGACCGAAACGTCTTGGCCACAGCAATGACACAACTCCTACCACCTTACTTTGGTGATTTGCTTATCGAAGACGCCGATACCCGACTCTTAGAGGAGTGTTACGTTGTAGAAGCTAGTGTGCGTGACATATTAGAATCGCTAGGAGACAAAGATTTTCACGACGCACTCTCTACCACCATTCGTACCTTGGCTCGCTCAAAGCAGTTCGCAGAACTAAAGGACTTAAGTCAACGGCTTCATTCGCTTATAACGAATTTTTTATCAAACCCCAATAATGAATATAATCTTCAGGTTATGCTCGGGAGAGTTGGAATCGGGAAAACTACTTTTTTAGGACATTTTTTTCGAGTTGAGCACACTGAATTAGGTGCAAGCAATTTTGTGTTGCGTCTCAATTTTCATGATGTTACCGAAGACACAAATATTGAACATTTTTTCGAAGAGAGACTTTGGAATTTGGTCTCAAGTCATGAATTATTTGTGGAGTACTCAACCTACGATAATCTTAAGAGATTATTTCAGCAGGATATAGAAGCAATGGAACGGGGGCCACTGGCCTTTTTCAAAAATTCTCAGCCGGAAGTATATGAGGCAAAGATTTCTGAATTCCTGTTGTCGAAGTTCGGACAGAAACTTGAGTTTGCTGAACGATTAACCAACTATGTACGGAAAAGACTAAATGTCAGAGTTATATTTGTCTTTGACAATGTAGATCAGCTTGCTCAGTCCCTCCAGGAAAAGGTTATATTGTTTGCGTATGCACAAACTCGACGCTTCAAAGCTTTTTCCATTATTAGTATGTGGGAAGAAACATTCTATGCCATGAAGACCTCAGGGCGAGCCCTTGCGACTATAAACACCCAACCTCTTGAAATGCTTCGACAAGGAATATTACCGATTATAGGAAAACGCCTTGAGTTTATTGCACGCTTGTTAGAGAGCGGCGCGGTCCCTGAGTTAGATTTAGATGAGGCTATTTGTAGCCGAGACAAACTGAATCAATACTTACGGCTAATGGTCCGATCACTGGCTGTGGAAAACAAATCGGTACGCACCTTTCTAGAATTCATTGCATTAGGGAATATCCGCAAGGCTCTAGAGATGTTTGTGCAGTTCATGTGTGCTGGGAGCTTGGATTCAGGTAAAATCCTGTCAGCGATGGACAATAAATCGTACTTGGTTCCAGTGCATGAATTCGTAAAATGCATCATGCTCGGATCAAAAAAGTATTTTTCTGAGCATAATTCTCATGTCTTGAATCTATTCAGTGTAGGTGACATGGAGGCTCCGTCGCATTTTACAAGACTAAGGATACTTCAGTACCTGCATGACCGACGTCATGAATCTACTGCTTTCGGGCACGGATTCGTGCCCATTTCAACTTTGACAAAGGCTTTGAAGACCATAGGAACATCTGAGCAAGATTGTACCCAATCTCTTGCTGGATTGACATTGAAGGGATTAGTTGAGAATGAGTTGCACGCTCTAAGAAGCTTTGACGAGGCTAATTCGGTGCGTATATCTGCGACTGGAAGGTATTATTTAACGGATCTAAAAAATCTGTTCGCTTATTTAGACTTGGTGTGGCATGATACTCCTATTTTTGATAGAGACACATTTAATATTCTTGAGCGTAATGCAGATGCTACGGACATGAGAATACGGTTTGAGAGGTGTAGTTCGTTCCTTCAGTATCTCAGTGACGAAGAGGAAGCTGAACTCGTGAATATTCGCAATTTCACCGCTGATGCGGGGCTCTTGCGATCCCATACGTCTGATATGCAAACTGTTTTCGATGCAGAACGCACGAAAATCTCAGCTAAGTTAGGGATAGACCGCTGAGCGAGAGTGTGTTTCACCCATGTTTACGTTCGTGGGAAATTGCAACCCGAGCTCGCCTCCTTATTGCACATAAGGGGGCAAATCCCGGAGAAGGGTTCGCTCCCATGTCTGCATAAATATCAAACAGGAAGTTTCTGGGCTACGTCGCTATCGGGCAGCATTCCTGTTAAGAAGCAAAATCGGGTTTGAGACAATAAAAAGCTCCTGATAGTGTTGATGTCGTCGAAAACCACACCACTAATCAGGAGGCTTTACAAGATGAGTATAACGCAAAACAGCAAGATTCGTCGTATTACAGATTCGACCTTGGTTATCGGAGCAGACATCGCGAAGAAGGTCCATGTGGCACGTGCGTGC
>NZ_LJCO01000005.1 GCF_001399675.1 Paenalicyclobacillus ferrooxydans | reverse complement strand
TTGCCTCCAGCTTCCTCCAGATCCCACCTCACGGTCGGCACCCTTGCTCTTGGCTAGCGGTTGGTAACAGCCAACCTCCGCAGCGGACTTGCACCGCCAAGTTATCGCCCATGCCGGGCGCACCATGGCGGGGGCGGCTTTATAAGCCGCCCCTTCAGTCACCCCGAATTAGTGGTGTGTGAAATAACTCATTGCAAGCGAAAAATCGTACTGAATCTGGTTCTGCAAATGGGTGATCTGTTGACTGATGAAGTTTAAGCTGGCGCGGATACCGGATAACTGAGTGGATTGTTGCTGAAGCATATGTGAATTCGCTGCAGTAGTCTGATTTAATTGATGGATGGCACCTGAAACATGAGTCATCCATACCGCCATCACGACAATCAAGAGAACGGCTGCGATACCTGCTATCCAACGGCCGGGATGCGACTGTCGTGTTGGTTGCTCAATCCAGACTTCCCGGTCTTGTCGCTCACCTGGCAGATGACCACCACCAAGCCGATTCGGATCCGTCTGAGCATTTGGGCCGTCCGACTTCGCCACTTTGACCAATCGGTACTCGTGTTTCATCTTTTCGGTCCCCTTTCTGTAACGAGCTGAAGCTTCTGCATTCAACTCCATTACACTATAGAGTCCGAAAGGAGTTATCGTTTTGTGACTGTCCACAGCCAAATTGGGCTACTGGCTCTCCTCGGCTCTTCCATCGATGACACGCCAAGGGTGGGTGTACACATTGAAAGAACCGTTGCGAACAAAACCGATAGCGGTGATATTGAGCTCATCAGCAATGTCGATTGCAAGTGACGTTGGCGCTGATTTCGCAAGAACAATTGCAGCGCCGATCTTCCCGACCTTCAGAACAACCTCTGAGGACAGACGGCCACTAAAGGTGATGACCTTGCCGTCAAGGCTCACACCCGCCCGAACGGCGTGTCCGTATAGTTTATCCAGTGCATTGTGACGACCGATGTCCATTCGGGTTTCGATAATCCCATCCGAATCACACAGACTTGCGACGTGAACCCCTCCCGTCTCCTGAAACAGGTTCGCCGAGTCTTCCATGTGATTGACCAGAGTCAGCACATCAAGCGGTGAAAGTTGAGTTTTATCTTCAACCCGCTTTGCGGTGTGGACATCATTGTAAAAATAGAACGATTGCCGACTCTTTCCGCAACACGATCCGATGTATCGTTTATTGTAGAAAGCCTGGTTGAAATTCACGGTGGTGGATGTCTTCACACGAGCCTTACCCGCATGGAGGTTTACCGTCATGTCTTCTAACTGACGGATGTCCCGAATCACGCCTTCGGAGAACAAAAACCCAATCACCAGATCGTCGAGATGCTCCGGTGTACAGACAACCGTTGCCATCTCTTGATCATTGACGAAGATGGTGAGTGCATATTCAGTTGCAATCGCGTCTTCCAACTCCACTTTGGACTCTCCCGTGTACCGCACGATGGTTCGCTTCGTACTGACCGGAAGGTCCCTTGTGAATGGCCGGTTCACAGCCAATTTCCTCACCCCGCTATGGAACTGCTCATAAATCTTACCCGAAATTCATATCTGCAAGTCTCATCTAGAAACTTTCCAAGATAACATGGAAGAGACCGGCCCCTGAGGGTGTCGGTCTCTGTATTTTACCATATTACACAGCTGCTCCTTCGGAACGGTCCAACGCCTGTTCAACTTTTGCCGATTTACAGAGATACTGACGGGAAGACGAAGTCACGGATTTAGATTTTGCAGGTGTTCTCCCATGGATTTGAGGACCGTCAGGATGGCTGAAAAGGCACGGCTGACATCTGGATCGCGAGATGCCTTTAAGACATCCCAGATCCCTTTAACTTCCAGTCCGTCGTGCCCGATGTGATTGAGTCCGTTAGAGATACCCTGCATCGCTGCTGTCAGTGCATCTGAGTTTACACTTGTCACTGCTTGACCTAAGCCGACAATACTCTTTACCGCTTGCACTGCTGCTGGTTTGGCGGCTTCATCGGCTAACACTGAAAGCAACGCGTTTCGCTGCTCCACAACGCTGATGAAGACATCAAGCCAGCCTGCGTTGTCGAGTGCCTCACATAAGCGGACGACCTTTTCGACAGCCTTTGCCTGTTCGGCCCCTCCGGGGAGAGTGACCGCCTCATCGTTTCTGAATACCTCTTGGGGAACGGTGGATAGCGGTTGCCCCATCTGTCAGTCAGCCCCCTTTGTGGAATCCTCATCTGTCACCGGTGTCTTCACAATCGGTTGGTAGTCCTTGCGCGCCCACTTCTGTTCCACTTGGACGCCAGGCAACGGATTTTTATGCCCGAGGCGGTAGTTGCCCTGCTTCATCGGTGATGGCCCTTTCTCATTCAGAACCTCCATTCGCACGGACACTTCCTTGTAAGCCGGTGTATTTGTGTTTCTGTCAGTTGCATTCCCCGTCAGGTAATTGACTGCTTCCTCGTGCTTCGACGAGTTCATTGGGAGGTACAATTCCTTTCCCTGAACACGGTCTGTCACCACAGCTCTCACTCGCACCGCACCGTACTGAGAGACGATTCGAACCAGCGTCCCATTCTCAACCCCACGCTCATAGGCGAGTTCTGGGGAGATTTCAACATAGGTCGTCGGAACCTTTTTTGCGATCCCGCTCACTCGATATGTCAAATTTCCTTCATGGAAGTGTTCGAGCATCCGCCCATTGTTTAAGTGAAGGTCGTACTCCGATGGGTCCGTCCAGCAGACCGGCTCAAAGAACTGTGTCGGGATGAGTCGAGCCTTCCCGCCTTCAAGCGGGAAGTCATTCATGTACAGAAGCGGCGAATCTGAGCCGTCGGGACGTACAGGCCACTGCAGGCTCTGATATCCTTCAAGCCGATCATAGTAGACCCCCGCAAACATCCCCGCTGCGGCAGCTGCTTCAGCCATAATCTCACTCGGGTGTTGATAGTCCCAAGTTGCCCCCATGCGCCTCGCCATTTCAAGAAGGATCCGCCAATCTGGGCGGGATTCGCCAAGCGGATCGAGCACCTGATACAAACGTTGGATACGCCGCTCCGTGTTTGTGAAGGTACCCTCTTTTTCAAGGCTCGGACTGGCAGGCAGAATGACATCGGCGTATTGTGCCGTTTTACTGAAGAAGACGTCCTGGACGACCAGAAACTCAAGTTTTTCAAACGCGGACTGCACGTAGTTTGCGTTCGCGTCAACAAGTGTCATGTCTTCTCCCATTAGGTACATCGCACGAAGATTTCCTTCGTGAATCGCGTCCACCATCTGATGATTGTTGAGCCCTCTTTCAGTCGGCAGCTTCACATTCCAGTGCTTCTCGTATTTGCTGCGAATGGCTTCATCCGCAACTGGCTCATAGCCAGGGAATACGTCCGGGGCACAGCCGAAATCACCTGCTCCCTGCACATTGTTATGCCCACGGAGTGGATAGGCCCCCGTCCCCGGGCGCCCAACCTGACCTGTAATGAGAAGCAGGTTGCAGATGGCCGTGCTCGTTTCACTTCCGCCGACATGTTGGGTGACACCCATCGCCCAAAGAATACAAAACCGCTTAGAGTCTCGAATCATTGTTGCTACTTGGATGAGTTGCTCTTGGGAGATACCTGTCACTGCAGATGCGTGCTCAAGTGTGTACTGTTCAAGGGAAGGCAAATAGACCTCGAGACCGTTGACTCTGCTGTTCAGAAACTCCGCATCATGCCAGCCCTGATCGACAATGTACTTGGTTACCGCAGACAGCCATACCAGGTCTGTGCCTGGATTTGGATGAATAAAAAGATCAGCTCGTTCAGCCATATCATTCTTGCGCAGGTCCGAAACAATCAACTTTTGTCCGTTTTTCTTGTGCGCGCGACGTACCCGCGTAGACAGCACCGGATGGGACTCCGCCGGGTTGGCACCGACAATCAGCACTAGGTCTGCCTGTGCAATGTCTGAAATTGAACCGGTATCACCGCCGTACCCCATTGTCCTGCGCAATCCAAATGTGGCCGGCGCTTGGCAATAGCGAGAGCAGTTATCGATGTTGTTGGTGCCCATGACAGCCCTGGCAAACTTCTGCATCAAGTAGTTTTCTTCGTTGGTGCACTTGGAGGATGAAATGCAGCCAATCGAATCCGGCCCGTATTCACTACGGATTTCCCTCAGTTTGGAAGACACGTAATCAAGGGCTTCGTCCCAGGAAGCGGTTTCAAAGCGATCGCCACGGCGGATGAGTGGGTGCAACAACCTGTCCTGACTGTTCACAAAGTCCCAGCCGAACTTGCCTTTCACGCATGTGGAGATACCGTTTACCGGTGCTTCAATGTGCGGCTCAACCTTCAGTATTTTTCGCCCTTTGGTCCAGACATTAAAACTGCACCCTACACCGCAGTAGGTGCACACGGTCTTTGTCTTTTTAATCAATGACTCTCGAAGTGTCGATTCTAACTCAGACACTGCAAAAACGGGCCCATAGCCAGGTTCCGTTTGCTTTACAAAATCAATCATTTTCTCTTTTGTAGCCGGTTCGATGCCTGTCATGATGCCAGCTTCGCCGAGCATTGATTTCTCCATCAGCGCATTGCATGGACACACCGTGACACAGTGGCCGCAGGACACGCACGATGAGTCGTTAATGGCTGCATCGTTATCCCAGATAACCCGGGGTACTTCTCTACTCCAATCAATGGACAGCACTTCGCTCACCTGCAGGTTCTGGCAAGCCTCGACGCACCTCCCGCAAAGAATACATTGGTCAGGATCATACCGGTAAAATGGGTTAGAGTGGTCAGCTTCATACGGCTTTTTCTGAAAGGGGTAGGTTTGGTGCTCGACCTTCATCATTGAAGCTGTGTTGTGAATCGTACAATTGCCGTTGTTGTTGTCGCAGACCGTGCAATACAGCTCGTGATTGCCCAAGATCCTGTCCATCGCCTCTTTGCGGGCCATGTCGGCAGCAACCGCTCTCGTGCGGACTGCTAACCCTGGTTTTGCCGGCAAAGAACAGGCACGAACGAGTGCTCCACCTGCCTCGACAATACACGTATCACAGGTCTCGATGGGGCCAAGAGACGAATGGTAGCAGACCTGTGGTAACTCGATGCCTGCAGCATTCAACACTTGAAGAACTGTATCTCCATCACGAGCCGTTGCCTTTTGCCCATCAACGTTTATCGTGAAGGTCTCCAAACGGGCATTCTGGTCACCGCCGCGCGCCATCCGGTCTTCAGCAGTTGCCACACCGATCACCCCCCTCATTAATTTTATGAAATTTCTGTTAATAACCAAAATTATAGTGCAGTAAATTCCGTGCAACAACATGCTTGACGGAATTGCCGATGAATTTGACAGGAGGACAACGGCCCAGGCGGCCTAGACTTTGCCTCAGCAAGGAGACAGTGCAAAACGAAACACTGAAGCTGTCTTAGCCGCCTATAACGAATGGGTCGATGGCCTGTACGCGTACGCTCAATCACAAACCGGTGAGCGTGCACTGGGCACTATTTCTCTCGTCGAGAGTCTCTCCCTGATGCATCACGGTTTCGGTAATGTCTCGATTCACGGGCTTGCGGGTAGCCATGGAAGCGGCTGTCCCTGCGCTGGTTCCCACCGCCAAAACGAGGCGGTTTCTTAACCCGGAGCGGCTTTTCCTCCGTCAGTGTAATTGGGATCTCCCGATTCGTCTTCGACATGGCTCGCAGTGCCGCCGACACGAGCAAAATCGAGTCATATTCCTCGAGCAGCTCTTCCGCCATAATGCGGTAACCACCTAGGTCATCTTCGTTCACGACCTTCATGAGCTGTTCCATGGCCATGCGTTGCATGCCCATTCTGGCTTCCGTTACCGTGGGCAGTGGACGCCGTTCAATGCGGCGTTTCGTAACACGTTCAATTTGATGCAGATGTTCGATTTCGCGGGGTGTGACAAAGGTCGCTGCCAACCCAGTCATGCCAGCCCTCCCCGTTCGGCCGATCCGATGAACGTAACTGTCTACATCCTGCGGCATGTCGAAGTTGAAAACATGGGTTACACCGGATACATCGAGACCTCTCGCAGCGACGTCCGTCGCGACCAGGACTTCAATGCCTCCGTCGCGGAATTTACGCATGACTGCGTCCCGTTGCCCCTGGCTCATATCACCATGCAAACCATCTGCTAGATAACCCCGCGTTTGCAGCGCGCCCATCAATTCATCAACACGGCGTTTGGTACGACCAAAGATAATCGCCAGTTCCGGATTCTGGATATCAAGCAGTCGAGTCAACACATCTAACTTTTGCCGCTCATGAACCTCGTAGTAAACCTGTTCAATCAGCGGTACGGTCACTTCCTGTGCCTTCACTGCAATGTGTACAGAGTCGTGCATAAACTTCTTTGCCAGCGTCTTCACACCCGGCTTCATCGTCGCCGAGAAGAGAAGAGTCTGCCGCTCTCGTGGACATTGATTCAAAATCCCTTCAATGTCTTCGATAAATCCCATATCGAGCATTTCATCGGCTTCATCGAGCACGGCCATTTGAACGGATTGAAGCTTGACAGTCCCTCGATTCAAGTGATCTATCAAACGTCCTGGAGTTGCAACGATGATATGCGGCCGATTTCGAAGAGCCCGGATCTGCCGCCCGATATCCTGCCCGCCATAGATAGATAACACTCGAATCGATTTAAAACGGCCTACTTTGGAAATTTCCTCTGCAACCTGAATGCAGAGCTCTCTCGTGGGAGTCAGAACGAGTCCACCAATTTCCGTGTTTGATGAATCAATTCGCTCTACCAAAGGAATGGCAAACGCGACTGTTTTTCCTGTGCCGGTTTGGGCCTGTCCAATCAAATCACGTCCTTCCAGTGCAACTGGAATTGTGTCTGCCTGAATTGCTGTAGCCGACTCAAAACCCATCTGTTCTAAAGATCGTTTGGTTGCATCACTGAGTTCAAATTCATTAAATAACGTTGCAATCGCCTCCACTATGTCCGAGCTAAAAAGGGAATGATACGAATGGTCTCTAACAGAATTTACTGTTCCCTGCGACCTGATACACATTACGAGGGTTCCTTCGCCCACCTGTCGAAAAGATGTGGAAAATTCTTTGTGGATCAGATTGCTCCGGGACTATCGATGATCAACCAGCATTTCCAATCATAACAGACGAATCAAGAACTGGAGCTATCCATCCCGATTTGGACACTCTCTCTAGTTGGTCGCCGAGCCAGAAATCCGAGGTGACACCGGGGCTGGTACTGAAACCGGATCGCATGAAGAAAATCCCATCACTTCCGAGTCCGGATTGTTGCAAGACCGATTTGTTCACGTCTGCCCAAAGCACCCATTCCATGTCTTGTGCCTATGTAAACGGCCAGGCAATCGTACCAAAGGTAGGCGGTCACCTGGCCAAGTTGATATGGATTTCTCACCTGCATTATCCGTATCGGTAGGTAATCCCATAGCCACCTTTCGGGTACACCCATTCGATATTGTAATATGGACAGGCTAACCGACACGTCCCGCACTCAATGCAGTTCTCGTATGCTACAGAGGTCATTCGCTCTACATCGTGCCACAGATAAACGTCAGAGGGACAGAAGTGATTGCACGGCTTGTCACGGCAATTTTCACAGACATTGTGGTCGGTAATAATCAGGTGGGACTTGTCATCCGCTTTATACCGAATGGTGTAAAGCCGCTCTTCAATAGTCTGACTCATCCATTCATCGCCCTCCAACCTTTAATGCCTAAACGAAGCAAATCAAGGTTGCCGCCCGCAGCGTCGCGCAAGAGACGCATGGCCATTTTTTGTTTGTCCTTTTTCGGTACTCCGTCAACCAACAGCATTTGATAAATGGCTTCGTTCAAACTCTCCGGCAGCTTGTCAAACAACTTCTCCGAATCACCAAATCCCAACAAACTGTGCACACCGCGATATTTTTTCAAGTCCTTGTGAACAAAAGAGGCCCGGATAGCTGTGTTGTAGTCATCAAGAGTACCAAATGAAAAATCCCCTCTAAGATGTGCTGCAATTGCGGTTTCCCCGGCTAGTCTTCCTGATGTGACTGCCAGGTTCGTCCCTTCGCGATGAACCGCGTTCACCATTTGTGCTGCGTCGCCGCATATCATCCAGCCGTCTCCAGCGAGCGGCGGGATGGAATCAAATCCTCCTTCCGGAATCAAGTGGCCGGAATACTCTTTCACCTCGCCGCCCTGAATCAGCCGTGAAATCATTGGATGGCGTTTAATACTGTCTAACACCTCATACGGTTTGACGCGCTTTTTCTGCAAATCGCTGACCATAACGCCAACTCCGAGGGATAAGGTGTCTTTATTGGTATAAAGAAACCCCAAGCCAGCCATTTTGCTCATCTGGCCAATCAGTTCAATTGTACAACCTTCATTGTCCTCCAAGTTGAAGCGATCTTGAATGGTCTGCTTCGGTAACGAAATAACTTCTTTCACTGCAAGTGATACCTGATCGGGGTTCCATTCCCGGTGAACCATCAGTGATTTCCCGAGCAAAGAGTTCACACCGTCAGCAATGATGACAATGTTTGCGTAGAGGTCTCCGTCAACTCTGTCGGTTCGAACCCCGACCACTCGGTGGACGTCACGCAACAACTCGGTCACCACGGTTTCGTAAATCGGAACCGCACCCGCCTGCTCCGCTTTGCTTGCAAACCACTGGTCAAACTTCACACGCAGTCCCGTCCAACAGTTCGGCGGGTCTTGGAATCTTCCATCTCGAAAGGCGACCTGAAATGTGTTATCTTCTCCAAGAACCCATAATCGCTGTTCAATAATCGTGCGTTCGAGTGGAGCTTCTTTCCAAAACTCAGGAATGAGATCCTCTAACTGCTTGCGATACAGAACACCGCCAAAGATATTTTTTGCACCTGGAAACTCTCCTCGCTCAATCAACGCAACTTTTAATCCTGCTTTGGCTATCGTGTAGGCTGCTGCGGTGCCAGCAGGACCAGCGCCAACCACAATGACATCGAACCGTTCATCTGCCATCGGACTTATCTCCTGTCATAAGGAATTGAGGTTCCTCCACCGTAAACGGATGGAATGGTGTTACCCACTGATGGCTAGGAAAATCAGGGTTTAGTATTTTAATAGCTGGAGTCGTTCCAACTTACGCGTTCGAACGGCTTGTATAATTGCAGGTATAATCTGAAACAAATCACCAACAATAGCATAATTTGCAATCTTAAATATTGGTGCATTCGCGTCTTTGTTGATAGCGACGATGTACGAAGAATTCTGCATTCCAACGACGTGTTGAACGGCTCCTGATATGCCGATAGCGAAGTACAATTTTGGCCGAACAGTAACTCCAGTCTGACCTACTTGGTGGTCATGCCCAATCCAGCCCAAATCAACCACCGCACGCGATGCTCCTACGACACCCCCGAGTTCGTCTGCCAACTCTTTTAACATCTCAAAGGCAGCCGGACCGCCAAGACCTCTCCCTCCGGCAACGATAACCTCTGCTTCGGCTAAGTTGACGGACCCCTTTGTCTCCAGAAATTCAATCATTTCCGTTGCGATTTCGCCAGGGTCCATCTGAGGTGGAACCTGGATGACTTCACCCGTTCGCGTCGTATCTCTGGGCAATTGTTCAAATACCCCGGCACGTGCCGTTGCCATTTGCGGTTTAAACTGTTTGCACAGAATCGTGGCAAGCATCTTCTCAGAAAAGGCCGGACGACTCGCCAACAGTAAGCGTTCTTCATCTACGTCAAGCTGCGTAGAGTCAGCTGTCAGACCAGTTGGTAAATGCGTAGCAATAGCCCCAGCGAGATCGCGCCCTGTATTGGTGGCACCCATGAGAACAATCTCAGGTTTATACTTTCGAATGACATGCAAGCAAACCCGACTGTAGGGCCTGGTTCTGTAGTGCTCAAGCTCCTTGGAGTCACAAACATAGACCTCATCAGCTCCGTGATAGATGGACTCCTCGGCTAACTCTGAAACCTGCCAGCCAATGACGAGGGCCATGACCTTCACATTCAGTTTAGCGGCCAATCTGGTCGCCTCCCCGATGAGCTGCCACGACACGGGTTTTGCCTGCCCATTACGCTGTTCAACAAACACCATTACACCCCTGTACGAAGACCAGTCGATATCACCTTCGGGCTGCAGGCCAATCATGGGTTTTCGCTTTCCAGTCCGTTCTGCCATTTCTTCTGCCTCCTCAACTCCAGCCGAGTTTCTGCGGCAATTCAGTGGCATACAGTCGATTCAGTAAATCGGTTGCCGCAGCAACAACGTTTGCGGAGTCGACGTACTCGGTGTTCACCTGTTTTGGCTCGGGGACCCAAGTCTTGGAAACGATGGTTGGAGAGCCTTTCAGACCAATTTTCGAACGATCCAGGTTTGAAAAATCATTGGTGGTCCAGACAATCGGCTTGTACCGTGCTGCCCGCAGGACGCCAGGTAAACTTGCGCGCCGAGGCCGGTTTAGGATGTCAAGTGCGGTAATGAGTACGGGTAATCGGGCTCGAACACGTTCCACACCATCCTCTAGATGACGGCGAACAACAACCTCTTGTTTTTCAATATCTAAACTTTCAAATAATTCTACGTAAGTTAATTGGTCCATATCGAGTCTGCAAGCAATCCCCGGACCTACCTGTCCTGTGTCACCGTCAAGCGTTTGTTTCCCACAAAAAATCATGTCGACAGGACCCCATGTATCCTCTGCTTTTTGAATCGTTAGCGCCAAAACATAGGAGGTCGCCAACGTATCCGCACCGGCAAAGGCTCTGTCACTGACGAGAACGCCTTCGTCAGCCCCCATAGACACACACTGGCAAAGAGCTTTCTCTGCAGACGGCGGACCCATTGTAATCACCGTTACACGAGCGCCAAACTCGTCTTTAATTCTTAAGGCCTCCTCAAGACCATGCAGGTCGTAGTAGTTTACAATTGCTGGGACACCTTGGCGGATCAACGTATTGGTTTTTGGATCAATACGGATCTCACGACTGTCTGGGACCTGTTTGATACACACCACAATATGCAGCATTTCTCCCCCTCCTCTCTCGCAAATGGCGGAATGAGTCGAAAATATGTTACATATATACGTTACAACGAGTCTGAAAATAACAGGAAACCGCAGGATAGAAGCCGCTCTTCGAATAGACTTGACCCCGCATATCATCCCAATTCCACCTGGACCAGATGCTGATTCATGGATGATTTACCTGTAATTCACAAAGATTCATTTATATAATGGTGATCATTCTACCAACTAGGAGGCCCTATATGGTCGCTCTTTTATCCAGACGACAAAACTGGGCAAAGGCTTCTCCGGTGCTTGGCATCGCCGTGGCTGTCTGGCTCTGCATGACTTTTCAACCCAGTCAAGCAATCTTCTGGGCACTTGTAAACATCCCGCTGTATCTTTTCCATCAAACTGAGGAACATTTCTGGCCGGGTGGATTCAAGGATTATATCAATCATGTCTTATATGAGTTACCAGACGGAGAGGAACGTCTAACTGACGGTAAGATCTTTTGGATCAACATCATCTTCGTTTGGATCGCCTTTATTCTGTTTGGACTCTTGTCTTTATATCATCTCGGGTTCGGTCTGCTGATCATTACCTTCAGCATGATGAACTGTTCGACACATATTGAACAGGCAATCCGTCGAAAGAGATGGAATCCTGGACTGGTGATGGCGAGTGTACAAATGCTTATTTCCATTTATGCCGCCTATTTTATCAGCACCTACGGACTGACCGATAAGGCTTCTTGGTGGACAGGAACGATTTTGTTTTCAGCTGTCGTGCATATCATTTTGTACCGATTTATCATGCCGTGAGATAATTCATAGAAACGAATCTATCGACATGACAAAGCCCTGTCTCCGAAACTCATGACAGGGCTTGCAAATCCAGCATAGGCGTATATCTTCCTAACACTGACGGAAGGCAACGTAACGTATATCACTTTCCAAATTTCCACCACGGCTTACGTTCCTGTTCATGACTTGCTGCCACTTCATCTCTTACGGCTTGTAACTCGTGGGTCAAATGCTGTTTTAAGCCATCCATTTCAGTTTGGAGTTCAGCCCGTACTTCTTCGCGTATGACCCCGCGCACATCTTGCACGATCTCTTCTCTCGCTGCTTGCCAAAATTGCCGACTAGCTCGAGTGACAATGGCACTCAAATCATCAGGATACCGGGGCTCGATATCAGTGCTCTCCTCAGAGGCTGCAATTTCCGACTCCGCATATCTGCTGTCTTCATCGTCTGACACACTGTACATGTCGTAGACCATTTGCGCGATATGCGTTATGACCATACCCGTCTCATCGCTTAATCGTTTCATTTCGATGAACAGAGTGATGTCGTGATCACAGTACCTTCTATCCCGACCGTTAATCGTCTGAAACTCATAATTGCACTCACTGCTCAACACCTGAGCATATTTTCGAATCATCTGATTTGAGATGTTCGCCATATCAGCGGCTTGTTTTGTGGTCCATCTCGGTAAAAATTGAAGGTCGCTATCAGTCATATCTATCACCTCATAACAACCATACGATGGACCACATGTCGATAACTGTTTGTTTCTGCTGTCGTCCCGAAATTTGTTATACGACAGGTTCAGGAACTGCCAGTGGGTGACTGGTTTTCAGATCCACTGTTACTTCAGACAGGCACGCGCACAGTTGCTAGTACCGGCCGGTGATCCGAAGCCTTATCTTCGGGTACAGCGCTTGCCTTTATTACCTCGACTTGCGGGGTTACCATGACGTAATCCAGTTGCCATTTTGGGTGATCAGCCGGGAACGTGTAGCAATCATGCTGACAAGACCCCAATGTGTTCCGATAATCCTTGAACAACGGGGCGAGTTCGAGTTGGCCAGGCGCTGCATTAAAGTCCCCGAGGACAAATTGGGTATCGGGACGCTTTGCCATGATCTTCATCATCTCAGAAACCTGAATTTCTCGAATGCGTCTGTCGTCCCGGTAATCGAGATGTGCGTTATAGACCGTCACCGGCTTGTCATCCACCTGAATGACCGTCTCGAGGAAGCCAGGCAATTGCTTCGGCGA
This sequence comes from Paenalicyclobacillus ferrooxydans, assembly GCF_001399675.1. GTDB lineage: Bacteria > Bacillota > Bacilli > Alicyclobacillales > Alicyclobacillaceae > Alicyclobacillus_B > Alicyclobacillus_B ferrooxydans. Next base: position 763 of record NZ_LJCO01000005.1, on the reverse strand, counting down.
GGGATTCGGCTCCTCTGTGGAGAGTCTGGTTTGCAGATGGCTGTGAGACGCCAGAATGGGATAACGAGACAACACTGCTACGCCGCTTTGCCTTCGATTTTTCGAGCCGTCTGTCGGAGCAAAGTCGTATATCGGCGCGTATGCATAGTGCATGTGGAGATTCCGAGCGAGCCTTCTGACTTGGTCCTCATAGTGTGACCGCTCACTATAATGCACGTCTACCTCTTGCAGGCCAATGATATCGGCTTGTGATTGACGGATCACCTTCGCGGTCCGCCTTAGATTGTAGCCTTCGGCTCCAACACCGAAGTGAATGTTGTAGCTCATCACTTTGATGGGTTGGCTATAATGTTCGGTTCGGTTTGCTGCAGAAACCGAAGTGGGGCAAGCCATCAAAACCCATGCACAGATTGCGACCAGCCATCGTTTTTTCAACACCAGAACCAACCACCTTCTCGAAACTATCCTGCCCTAAGGACCCGCTTCCAGATTTGCATAGTTTCCCACAGAAGAGTCGGGTATCATACGCGGATTCCCACAAAATGCTGCCGTACAAGTCACTTGTGACACCGAGGTGGTTGGTGGTTTGGAACGAATATGGCGAATCGCGACCTGAGCCGGTAACACTACTTGTGGTACGGTTCCCCCCGTCTTACTAAGTAGTAAAGCGTCGTCATAGTCGAACCAGAAGGTGATTTTCTTAATATCCTTCCGATTGGGTTCGACTTCAATTTTCTTTATAACCGCTCGTATCAGGGACTTC
>NZ_LJCO01000094.1 GCF_001399675.1 Paenalicyclobacillus ferrooxydans | reverse complement strand
CCCACATGCCCTCAAACGCCTAGAGTTTAGCCTAATTAACCGTTCCTTCTTAATCCTACTTGAACAGGACAATGAAATCCTGCGAATGAGCGAGCATTCGTGAGAAAAACCTTATTCCACGAGGGAGTCCAATAACGGTTAGTCATTCAAATTGAATATCCATACAACCGCAGGCAGATCACGATGGTTCAGGTCTCGTTCCCGTTAACCCCACAGGAAAAGTCCAAACACTCCCTTGGTCTCCAGGCAATTCAGGGGTGCTTCGCTGTTCATTGAAATGTAAAGCTAATCATGTCTCCACCGCCAATACCCGTTTTAACTGTACTAGGGGTGTTTGAACCGAAGCGAGCTGTCAGAATGAGATTTGATTCGTTTTGAGTGAAACTATAGGATATTCCGTTACTCGTATAGGTCTTATTTACAGATATCGATTGCGGCAAGTTCATGTTCACTAATGTTACGGTGAATACACCGGTAGTGATTTTAGGGTTTTGATAAGCTGTCTGCATCGTTCCATGAGTGGTAACAAGGATGATGCTGTTGTTAGCGACTTGAACCGACTCTAGTGTCAGAGATGGTGAATTGGCTGAATTGTTTGTTCCTGTCGCATTTTGCGTTGCCTGATTCGAGGCTGTGTTATTTGCACCAGTCGTAGTCGTGCTATTTGTAGTTGACGAATTCTGTGTAGCAGCCGTATTTGCTGTATTTTTCGATGCTCCGTTGGTTACGTTCGTTGCTGGTGTCGTTCCAGTGTTTGTAGTTCCACATCCCGCAATAACTCCCACAATACTCAATGCAACACCCGCTGTTGCCCATTGCTTATCACATTTCATCAAGTTTATGCCTCCCCATGATGTTCAATGAAATGTAGACGGAATAAATCCACTGCTCGTTACAATCCATGTCCTGGAGTGGTTTTATGCACTGAGGAGGTCAATCGTAATTGCACATTCCTGCCTCGATAGCGTCGTTTCGAAGCCGCCAACAGCAGCGAATATTCATGCACATATGATGACAGCTGTTTATTCAGTTCACGCCGCCTTATGTCCAATAGTGAATTCACACAATCTATTTGAAAGTCAAACCACCAGTGAGAGTGGCAGTCCGCTCTATTCAGCAATTTTGCTTATTTGACATTAAACTGTTTTTGCCATGCATTGCTCTTTAACCAATTGTACAGTTCGGGGTCTTTGAAGTAGAATGCTTTACTGCCGACTTGGTAGGTTACCACTCCATCAACGAAGTGATATAACTTGCTCAAATCGTTCGAATGTCCTTCCATGTAAAATGTTGGGCTAATCGAAATATGCTGTTTAGAAGGCAATTCCAAGACCAGTCCAGCAGGATTTGTGTTTGCGTTTATCGTGACTGGACGCTTGGGTGGCGGAGGAAGTTGTACCGATACAGGCTGAGCCGTCTGAAGCCACTGTTCGATTTGAGCCACAGTTTGGTATTGGTTCTTCGGACTAAACGAGCCTGCCGCCAATCCCCAGACGACATACGCGTGTTGAATGTCAGTTGCATTCGGGAATTGAATCGTTTGTTGACTTGGTGTCACAACTGCATCAACTTCTTGTGGAGCCGTTGGTTTCCTGACATAACCAGTAATCAATATGCCGAACAAAAGTGCAACAGCGACCACGGCAATCAGTATCCTTCTCATGGGATAACCTCCTGACTGTACTGACGCTGTGTGAGACATTTTGGTTACCCCACGGCGTTTCAAAATCAAATTACACATTTACCTCATTATGGGTTTTGGAAATGACAAACCTGGTACGCTTCCTGCGATTAAGGCCTCTTATGCGAGAGAAGCCATCGTAGGCTTTTTAACGTTTCTTCCTCATGTTCAAAGCGAGAGCCACGACGACGATGAGTATCAACGCAGATAAGACCACCAACGACCCAATGTGAACGTGATTTGGTGCGACAATCGCACCTCCACCGTGACCTGTCATGTTGCCGCTGGACTGAGCATCATTACTCACTCGACACGCCCCATTCCGAACAGAAACAGGTTGTTTCATAGTGTCCGTTTACTCGACTTTCCTGCCCTTATGTTCAATAACGATACCGTAGTCTCGCTCTAAGGAACGCGCTGGGTAGTAGCAGCCTTGTTATAGGTCACCAATCCGACTCGAATGCCTGAAACATAATTGTCTCGGCGTTGTTGATGGAAACCAGATGGATGTCCGCATCGCCAGGGTCATTTTCGTGAAACTCCAGTTCACATAACGCTGTGACAACCTCGCCCTCTAAATGGCGTTCGCCCTCCACACTCTCAACATAAACGTAGCGTTTATCCTCAGAATCCCAAGCTCCATTTGCATAGTCTAGGAACGAAAACTCAGCAGTGTAGTCGACGGAGGTGTCAAATGAAATTATTGCTGTCACCATCCTATTCTCGTTGCGCTCGTACTTTAAGACTAGAGGGTCGTCTAGGAGCTCAATTTGATGAACAGTGACGTGTTCAACGTCGCCTTCTTCATCCAACAAGTCAAACGTCTGTATCGGAAACTCCCCCGTGAGGAGCGCGACAACCTTTGAAGCGTGACGTTGGAATGTGGAAACGATTAAACCGTGGTTGTACTCGTCGTCCTGGTTAAAGAAGTCGAAGAGTTTGTCGAGAGATTCGTGGTGCACGAGACACTCGTGGTCTTCGCAGAAATGCAATGTGTCGGTGTCGCCGCTTACCACATGAAATTTCTCGCCTAATTCAATCGATTTTTGTTCGATGGCCAACAGGGAAAATGCGTCTGGAAACTCATCCTTTTTCCTTGCGCTGAATGGCGCTTCGCCGATGAAATACCGTTCAAAAACATCCGATGGCTTCACAACATCGATGTTGACCGTTTCGACCGCCCCGGTCGAAAGAAACTCGTGAAATTGTCCTAAAAGGTCCGCGTATATCTCATTGAGCTTATCCTTAATTGCGAATATATTGTTATATTCCGCCAGGTTTCTGAGAATTTTGAGCTCCGTTCGAACGTGCTTCGTTTCTTGTCGTACGTTCTCGTGTACGGCCTTATATATGTTCGCTTCGACTTCCTTCTTTACAACGTCTGTAATATAAATCGTAATACGGCCGTCGAGCGCGGCTTCGGCAAGCGCCTTCAATAGGCCAGTCTGGAAAGAGTAGTTCTTTCCTATGTAGATTTGCGTGTCAAGAAAGATGTTCGTCACTTTCAGCCCCCCATCCCTACCGTATTTCGGTATTGTGAACGATTGACTTAGCATAATCAAAGTCAGGTCTTCATTTTTTTACTGCTGATAAGGAACCTCCAAGCTGGATGAGGTGGTCAATTTGTGCCACTCGATCGTTCATCTCAAGCCGCAGGTCATGAATGACCACCCAGTTGTTCGAGTTACCATAGTCAAAGTCAATTAAGTAAGAGGAGTCTCTTTCACCCTTCATGCCTGCCCGAAGAGCGCGAAGTTCTGCGGCAACCGTACTCTTCTTATCTGCAGGGACGATTTCCAAGAGTTCCTCAAGTTGTGTTATGTGAGAGGACCTGTCATCAGGCTGCTTGACAATCATTAGATTATCACCTGGCTCTACGTATTGAGTTAAGACACATTTCGACAGGCACTTGGCAAAACCCTCCATTTTGAGTTGGACTGAAAACACATGAAGCAGGAATAACATCCGTTCAACAGAGTTAAATCTTCTCTGCTTCTCCAGCAAAATGTTGGATTGCGTGTCGTAAATCTTCCCACTTTCTGTCGAAACGTGTATTGAATAACATAGAAATACCCTAAACTATAGGAAGGGTTTATAGACTTGAAACAGGCATATAATCAATCGCGCGCACTCAGTGTGTGGCGAGAGATGTCGTTATAACGGAGGAATTTGATGAAGTCTGCAGCCTCGTCAATTGAACGCAAAAAACTGACGCAGGTCTACCAATACCTTCAAGCCCTCGATCAGATGCGAAATCCTGTGAAGACCCGGGTTGAACAGCAACTGTGGTCTGCGTGGCTGAAGGATATTCCAGATCATGAGTGCGTAGAGGTTCATCACCGTACACCGTTCGCGGGCGGTCTTTCCGCACAGGACATCGCACTGGATGACCCAAATATCGAGACGACCAATCTTGGTGCAAGCGACCTCGATGCGACTGACATAGACACAGCGGATATAGGGACCACCGAGAGCGACGCGGAGTCTCGTTCCGACGCTGAGGATGCCATGCCGTCCTACTTTCTCCGCGTCCAACGCCCGAACCTGACAGAGTGCCCGAATCCCCCCTACGCGCTGCGGGAGTGGTTGCAGGGGGACTGGCGTCAGGTCGATTGGCGTGCCCAGACGCTGGCAACACAGCAGGATGGGATGGATGAGAACGGTAATCCGAACCTTATCCGTTTTGAGGATGACCCTGAGCGCGTCGAAGAATATCAGGAATGGACGGCCAAGCGTGAAGACTGGCTGGTCACGGAACGACCTGCCCGCCGCGTGATGGATATCTTCGAGAAGCTCTACTCTTTACACAACCAAATGGAACGCGAGTCTGAACAGGTTGATTTAATGCTTGGAGACGGCATCCTGTCCTTCACGCCAGCGAAAGACGATTCCATCTATCACCCGGTTCTTCTGCAGCAGGTGGAGCTCCACTTTGATGCGTCTGTGCCGGAGTTCACCTTGACCGAATCGGATAAGGAGCCGGAGCTCTATACGGCCCTCCTTCGCATCTTACCGGATCTGCAGGCGAGTGCCCTCTCCGACCTGCTCGCGGAACTGAAGATGGATGCCTATCACCCGCTCGGTTCGGATGAGACGTCTGAGTTCCTAAAGCGCATTGTCACGCAGATGTCGCCGTACGGACAGTTTTTTACGGAACCGACTTCCATCCGGGATAAGAAGAATCCGGTGATGACGCGCGATCCGCTCCTGTTCCTCCGCAAGCGCACGCTCGGTTTCGCTGTGGCGCTCGAGCGGATTTTGGAGGACCTGAAGCAAGACGGCGAACTGCCAGACTCTGTGCTGAACCTGGTGGGTGTGGAGACGCCACGAGAGGCCCAGGATGAGAGCGCATCCGAGAGCCAGCGGCCCATCGACGTAAACGGAGATGATGAACGCGTCTTGCTCAGCAAAGAGGCAAACGCGGAGCAGCTTCAGATTGCCCTGCGTCTCGAAGCAAACGGTGCCGTGTTGGTCCAGGGCCCGCCAGGTACAGGCAAAACGCACACCATCGCGAACCTGCTCGGACACCTTTTGGCACAAGGGAAAAGTGTGCTCGTCACAAGCCATACGGCAAAGGCCCTCCGTGTCCTGCGCAGCCAGGTCGTAAAACCTCTGCAGCCGCTTTGCGTCAGCGTGCTTGAGAACGACAGCGACAGCCGCAAACAGATGGAAAACTCAGTGGATGCCATTGCGGAGCGCTTGGCCGCTCTCGACGCCAATCAATTGGACGGTGAGGCAGCGGTCTTGGCCGAACAGCGGATCGAGCTGCTTACCAGTCTTCGCGAACTGCGCAATGAGCTCCAGATGGCGCGGCAGGATGAGTACCGCCCGATTGTCATCGCGGGTGAGTCGTACGATCCGTCGCAGGCCGCACGCAAGATCCGTGCCGAACAGGAGCAGCATGCGTGGATTCCGGGACCTGTCGAGCTCGGTGCCCCACTCCCGCTCTCGGTCGGCGAACTGACTGAGCTCTACGCCAGCAATGAACAATTGAAGCCAGACGCCGAGGAAGAATTGAGTCTCGATCTTCCGAACCCGGACACTCTCCTCTCCCCTGCGGCGTTTGACCAACTGACCGAGAAGCGGACGCGCCTTCTGACAGCGAACCGCATCTACAAGCAGTCCTTGTGGATGGACACATCGGCAGACCAGACGGCCAGCCAGATGTCCAACCAGACGGCCGCCCAGACGGTTGACCAGCTTGAACGCCTCCTCGCTGACGCGGCACGGATAGCGAAGTCTGTCGAGGACAATGCACCTTGGCAGACGAGTGCCATCATGGCAGGCAAGGAAGGCGGCGCCCTGCGCACAGCGTGGGACGACTTTATCGAGGAGATTGAATCCGTCTACAAGGCGTCGATGGAAGCACAGCCTCATTTCCTGAAGCACGGCATTGAAGTCTCAAGTAGCCTAAATCTCACCGAAGCAGGGCCGGTGGCGGCGGAGATCCTCGCACATCTCAAGAGCGGCGGCAAGCTCAGCAGTCTCAAACTGTTTACAAAGCGCGAGTGGAAACACTTCATGGAAAAGACCAAAGTGGACGGACGCGCGCCTTCATCCGTCGAAGACTTCGAGGCGCTCCGGGCTTGGATCCTGCTTCGCCTCGAGCGGGATAAACTGAAGGCGCGGTGGAGTCGACAGATGTCCGAACTCGGCGGACCGAGTGTCGAATCCCTGACGGACAGACCGGAAGAGGTCGCACGCCAGTTCATCCACCCAATTGCTCAGAAGCTGAGCTGGTATGACAACGAGTGGAAGCCGCTCGCGGCGTCACTCAAAGGGCAAGGGCTTGACGTTGATTTGCTCTTCGATGACGTTGAAGAGGTCCTCGTTCCAAATGCGGAGTTGGTGCGGCTGTCGAAGCTCTTGACGGAAACCCTGCCTCCCGTCGTGCAGGCACAGATAGACCGCATGCACTGGGCCGAAGTGGAGCAGCAACTGCAGGGTCTCGAGCGGATCGTGACGGAAGCCCTGAACCTCGCGCCTGCCTCCCACGTGCTGCAGGAGCTTCAGCAGACGGTGACGGAGGTCGATGCTGCATCTTACAGCCGTGCTCATCAGCTACTGACCCGCCTCTACGCCATGACCAGCTTGCATCGGCGCAGGATTGATCTGCTCCAGAAGCTCTCCTTGGCAGCTCCCGCGTGGGCTGCGGCCATTCGGCAACGAAGCGGTGTGCACGGCCTTGGCACGCTTCCAGGGTCTCCCGGAGAGGCCTGGGTGTGGCGGCAGTTGTCGGACGAGATCGACAAACGAAACCACAAATCGATGGATGAGCTGCAGGCGAAAATTGCCGACCGAAGCAAGAAACTCCGCGAGGTTACGGCTAGCCTGGTCGAGAAAAAGGCTTGGAGTGCACAGGTTAAGCGCACCACGCTCGCGCAGCGCCAGGCCCTAATGGGCTGGAAGACCCTCATCAAGAAGGCCGGCAAAGGCACGGGCATTCGTGCGCCGCGTCTCCTCGCCGAAGCGCGCAAGCTGATGCCGACCTGTCAGACTGCGGTGCCTGTCTGGATCATGCCGCTTTCCCGCGTCGTCGAGAACTTTGTGCCCGGGCAGAACCACTTTGACGTGGTCATCATTGACGAGGCCAGCCAAGCGGATGTGATGGCCCTGACCGGCCTCTACTTTGGCAACCAGGTCCTCGTGGTCGGTGACGATGAACAGGTCAGTCCAGACGCCGTCGGCCAGAAGGTCGATGAGGCACAGCGGCTCATTGACACGTATCTGACCGACGTTCCGAACGCCAATATCTACGACGGGAAGTCTTCCATTTACGATCTCGCCAAGACGAGCTTCCCGGAGGTCCAGCTGCGCGAGCACTTCCGCTGTGTGTCGCCCATCATCCAGTTCAGCAACCACCTTTCCTATGGCGGCGACATCAGGCCGTTGCGGGATGACAGTCAGGTGGTGCGGCGGCCGTTTACTGTGCCGTACCGCGTGGAGGGTGCGACAGCCGACAGCAAGGTGAACGTGATGGAGGCAGAGGCGATTGTATCTCTGCTCGTGGCCGCGACAGAGCATCCCGCTTACGACGACGCGACGTTTGGCGTCATCTCGCTCCTTGGCGACGATCAAGCGATGTTCATCGAATCGCTCTTGCGCCGTCATCTGCCTGCGACCGAGTACCAGAAGCGGCTTATCCGCTGTGGCAATTCGGCTCAGTTCCAGGGCGATGAGCGCGACGTCATGTTCCTGTCGATGGTCCACGCGCCGAGTGGGGATGGACCACTGCGGATGCTGTCCGATCCCGATAACCGCACCCGCAAACGCTTCAATGTTGCGGCAAGCCGGGCGCGCGATCAACTGTGGGTTGTCCACTCTGTCGATCCGTTCACCGATCTCAAGGAAGGCGACCTGCGGCGGCGGTTGATTCTGCACGCGGCGGACCCGTATCAGTACGACCGGGCCTTGCAGCAACTCGAGGAGCGCACGGAGTCTGAGTTTGAGCGGTTGGTGCTGCGCCGCCTGGTTGATGCCGGGTACCGTGTGCGGCCGCAGTGGAGTGTGGGGGCGTACCGGATCGACATGGTTGTCGAAGGCGGCGGCAAGCGCCTCGCTGTCGAGTGCGACGGAGACCGCTGGCATCCGCCGGAGAAGCTCGCGGACGACATGGCCCGGCAGGCGATTTTGGAGCGGCTCGGCTGGCGGTTTGCACGGATTCGCGGCAGCCAGTTCTTCCGGAACCCGGACCTCGCGATGGCGGCGGTGTTCGAACGTCTGCACGCTCTCGGCATCCCGTCGGAGGGCATCGGGATGGACTCGGGGATGGACCCTGGGGCGGGCGATGCGGCATCGGGGGCGAGATCAGGGACGGCATCGGCGACGGGCCTGGCGGCGGCATCAGGCGTGGCACCATGGGTGGCTGGTGCGGCTGGTGCGGCAGGCTCGTCCACGCAGGCATATGGGGTCGAGGATGCGATCAGTTCTGAAATCAAGGACTGGATTATCAGCCGTGCGGCAGAGTTGCGGCGGGAATGGCTTGAGAACGGATCGGACACAACAGTAGAATTGGAAGAAACCGGGGTAGCAGAGGCCCGTTGACGACATGAGGGGACACCAGGAACATGAAGAGAAATTGGATCAAGTCCATGGAAGAGGAATTGGAAGGAGTTATTGAGGGTCGAATCCACCGGTGGTCGTTTCTGATTGCCGTCTTGGTCATCGGCGGCCTCTTTAGCATCCTGTCCGAGAATGTCACGGTAGGTCCAAGTTGGATCTTGCTCGTGATTATGCTGTTGCTGTGTGTTCCCCTGCTCTTAACCATTTATCTTGGTCAGCATGTATGGACGCGGATCCTGTCATTGACCATGACCGGCGTGCTGACCCTGGGCTTACTCAGCAGCGTCATATTTCTTGTCTATTCATTGTTTCACCATTCTGCGAGTGCACTCGTCTTGTTTCGTGATGCATTTGTGCTTTGGTCTTCAAACGTCGTATTGTTTGGAATCTGGTATTGGGAGGTAGATCAGGGCGGGCCAATACGCCGGCACGTAAACCCGATGCAGACGACAGATTTCCTGTTTCCACAAAGTACGACACAGGGGGACTTATGGGCGACTTGGAAGCCGTCCTTCATCGACTACCTGTTTCTTGCCTTCAACACGAGTACCGCATTCAGTCCCACGGATACCCTCGTGATGTCTAAGCGGGCCAAGGTCCTGATGATCACCCAGGCTTCGATCTCATTGGTAATTGTCGCTGTGCTCGCGGCTCGGGCCATCAATATCATCAATTGAACATTGTTTCGTCGAGGCTATTGGTTTCGTCGAGGCCTTATGCAGTTGAGGCGTTGTTCACTTGGCCGGTCAACGACAACAAAAAGCCAAAGTGCCCCCGCCGGCCGGTCTATTGAACCTCGATTGGTGAGGTTCAAGCCATCGGATCCGCTCGGGGGACAACTTCGGTAGACATCTTTGGTAGACATCTTTGGTAAACAATATCTGAAACAACGCGCAGCCATTTCACAGCAACCCATCTACCGCTAAGCAGCATGATCGGCCGCAATGCTCTCATCCATGGGCATGTGCATAGCGCAGCAAAAGAATGACGCCTAAGACGATATAGGATATTCCGGACACAATGTTCCACCACTTTCCCATACCGCTTGCACCTCTGAGCTGTCATATGTTCACGACAGTCTGAGCCATCAAATGTTCACGACAGTCACCAACATATGAGCCGCAATTAACAACAGGATTGCTCCACTAATCATCGTACTGAACTGGCCCAAGTTGAACCGACCGATTCGAATATGTGCCACTCGTTCACCAAGTTTGACCCCGGACCAGATGGCTATGAAACTGAATAAGGCAGCCGCCGTGGATACGTACATGGGTGACAGTTTCATCAGCCCTGCACCAAGTCCGTTGGTCAATGCGTTCATGGATACTGCCACACCTAAAACCAAGGCTTCCGTAATGCTGATCTCCCCAGACTTATCTTTGTCCGCTCGCTCAGGCTCATCAACATACGAAGTGAATCTCTTGCTTTCGGGCTTTGATTCTGCCTGTGATTGGGACGCCTTGCGTTTGGCGGTAAGTGTGATGAGAATGATTCGCACCCCAATAATCAGTACGAACAATGCAGCAACGACTGTGGAAAGCGTTCCTGGCATGATTTTTGAAATGTACCCGCCAAAGTAAATCCCTGTAATACTGAACACAAAAGCGATGATCGCGATGAGAAGATTGGCCCGAAGCCCAATCCTGATTTTCGTGACACCGTACGACACACCGACTCCAAAGTTGTCGATGCTCGAGGAGATAGCAAACCCCAGCACCAGCAGCCACTGAGTGATATCCACAGCCATGACCTCCTCACCGGCAAACCCAAATCCTGTAATGCCAGTTGCCGATGCCATATCATACACAGCCACTACGGGAGGTGTTCGGCAGGACAATCCATTCTGGGTCGAGGCCCGGAATACTCGCATGGCCATCAGGGTATCCGCTCGTCCATGGGCCACGTTTCATTTCCGATTGAGACCAACCTGATTGAGACCGATGTGATTGAGACCGATGTGATTGAGACCAACTGGGTCACGGTCATGGTATTTTATTCTGGGTGTCCGTCTATAGTGACAAGGGAATTTACAGGTAGCCGCTTGCCCCCAAACGTGAGTTTCATCGAGACGACGGATGGTGCAGCAGCGGATCGTGCAAGGGTGGATTGTGCAGCCGCGGATCGTGCGACAACGGATCGTGCGACGGCGAACTATGAAGCAACGGGTCGTGCAGCCATAGCTCAGTTCATGTATCATCAGGACAAAAAGGGCCACACAAGAGGAGGGGCGGCGACGTTGACTTTTCATCATTTCGGGTTGTTTCTTGTTGCCTCGTTCGTATTGCTGATTATCCCAGGTCCATCAGTCCTTTACATTACTGCGCGAAGTATTGATCAAGGGCGTGCAGCAGGACTGGCCTCTGTGTTTGGGAGTGCACTCGGAACCGTCATGCTCGTTGTTGGTTCCGCAATCGGTCTGTCCGCCATCCTTGCCTCCTCAGACATTGCCTTTAGTATCGTGAAGTACCTTGGTGCAGCTTATTTGATTTACCTCGGAATCAAAAGCCTATTCAGCAAAGAGCAGTTCGAGCCCATAGCGGTTGAGCCGAAAAAACTGTCAAGCATCTTCAGGCAGGGGATGTTTGTCGCTCTCCTCAATCCCAAAACAGCGATTTTCTTCTTTGCGTTTCTGCCCCAATTCGTTGATCCACAACACGGACTTATCTGGGCTCAAACCATCATTCTCGGTCTGACACTTGTAACTCTAGGTATTTTCACCGACAGCGCGTACGCTTTGTTGGCCGGCACCCTTGGAAACTGGATGCGGCGCAGATGGAGGTATCAAAAGAAACAACACTATGTCACCAGCGCAATCTACCTGACACTTGGTACACTGACTCTGTTCTCAGATTCGGGACGGGGCTGAATTTTCAAGGAGTCTACTGAGCCTCGGGGATGTATCGAGTTTGAATCCGAGGGCTGCGTTGGTCTGTCTGTGGTTATCAGAGGAACTCAGTTCCTCTGCGGCCCCGGCGGGCCTCGCTGGGCGATCCGATTGCGGAACTCAGTTCCTCTATTGCCACGCGGGACCTCGCCGGGCGTTCCGATAGCGGAACTCAGTTCCTCTGTTGCCACGCTGGACCTCGCTGGGCGATCCGATTGCGGAACTCAGTTCCTCTATTGCCACGCTGGACCTCGCCGGGCGTTCCGATAGCGGAACTCAGTTCCTCTGCGGCCCCACTGGACCCCGCCGGGCGTTCCGATAGCGGAACTCAGTTCCTCTACTGCTCCGCTGGCCCTCGCCGGGCGATCCGATAGCGGAACTCAGTTCCTCTGCCGCCCCACTGGACCCCGCCGGGCGTTCCGATTGCGGAACTCAGTTCCTCTGCCGCCCCACTGGACCCCACCGGGCGATCCGATAGCGGAACTCAGTTCCTCTACGGCCCCGGCGGGCCGGGCCGGACCTCGCCGGTCGATCCGATAGCGGAACTCAGTTCCTCTGCCGCCCCACTGGACCCCGCTGGTCGATCCGATAGCGGAACTCAGTTCCTCTACGGCCCCGATGGACCGCGCGGGACCGCGCCGCTTAGCCCATTTCACCCACTCTCCCCCATTGTGACAGTCGAAATTCAGCAGAACAGAATGCTAATTTTAGCCTTACCGGCACTTCACTTCGACATATTTTTCCGTTTGATTGTGGTAACTTCATTTTGAATATTCAATACAACCTTTTTATAGTTTGACTTTCATTTTTTGGGGGTGCTTGATGATGAAAGGAAAGAAGAAGTGGGTAGCAATAACGAGCGCTGCGCTGACCACCGGCGGAGTCGTGCTTACGGCTGCTGCAGCAACACCAGCCATGGCGGCCACCGTCTCCGTATCTCAGGGGGTTGCAGCACCGGTAGCTCAGAGTGCCACTGTGTTTGGAAACACTCCAACCAACCAACCAGTGACCGTAAGCATCATTCTCAACGCAAGAAACCAATCGCAATTGGAGAATTACATTCAACAGACGGTCACCCCGGGAAGCCCTAACTACAGGAAGTTCCTTACCACGCAGCAGTTTGCCCAGCGTTATGGTCAGTCTTCAGGGGTCGTTCAAGCCATCGTTGGATATTTCAAACATTACGGTATTTCTGCGCAGGTCTACCCTGACAATCTTGATATCACCTTGAACGGAACAGCAGGACAGTTCAACAATGCCTTTGGAGTTGTTTTGCAACAAATGCAATATAAAGGTCAGACATTCCATGGAAGCAAACAAGCGCCGAAGGTGCCATCCAATCTAGCCAGTCCAATTTTAGCTGTGCTGGGATTAACAAACTACGCCCCGTTCTCAACGAGTACGGCGCAAACGTCAAAATCAATTTTGCAGAAAGCGTCCGTCTCATATGCACCCCGCAGTGGATCAAGCACACCCGCGAATGTCGAGACTCCGCAAGACGTGGAGAAACTCTACAACATCTCACCACTTATGAACAAGGGTGATCTCGGTCAGGGTCAAACGCTGGGCATCGTCACGCTGGCCAGTGTCAATCCAAGCGATGCATACGCTTTCTGGAAAGCTTATGGAATAAAGAGCGCCCCAAACCGCATCTCTACTGTAAACGTGGACGGCGGGGCCGGTGCTCCGTCGTTGACTGCCGGATCGGGCGAAACCACCCTTGATGTCGAACAATCTGGTGCGCTGGCTCCAGACGCCAATATCATCGTCTATCAGGCGCCGAACACTGATTACGGCTTTGTGGATGCCTTCTTTAATGCGATATCGCAGAACCAGGTCGGTTCGCTCTCGGCTAGTTGGGGGTCGAGTGAAGACGCCGTCAACTACGCGGTCAGCAGCGGCCAGGAATCTCCGAACTACGCACAGGCTTTCAACGAGGCATTTATGGAGGCGGCCGCACAAGGGATTAGTACGTTTGTTGCAACAGGGGACTATGGTGCCTATCAAGCCGTAAGCGATATAGGAACAACAGACCTGAGCGTGGGCAATCCTGCTGACAGCCCATATGTCACCGCTGCCGGAGGGACGACCTTACCAAGTTCCACGAGTGCAGTCCTGCAATACTTCGGAGTCAATATCCCCTCACAACGTGCATGGGGGTGGGACTCCCTCGTGGAATAAGGTTTTTCTCACGAATGCTCGCTCATTCGCAGGATTTCATTGTCCTGTTCAAGTAGGATTAAGAAGGAACGGTTAATTAGGCTAAACTCTAGGCGTTTGAGGGCATGTGGG
>NZ_LJCO01000092.1 GCF_001399675.1 Paenalicyclobacillus ferrooxydans | reverse complement strand
TTTTGCCTCCAGCTTCCTCCAGATCCCACCTCACGGTCGGCACCCTTGCTCTTGGCTAGCGGTTGGTAACAGCCAACCTCCGCAGCGGACTTGCACCGCCAAGTTATCGCCCATGCCGGGCGCACCACACAAAGGGCGGACGTTTATCGTCCGCCCTGTATCCTGTGGTGTGCCTGCCGTCACGGGGCAGGTTGTATCGATGGCTTAAACCACTGGAGTGGTCGTGCAGGTTGTGGTGTAGCCAGGCACGAGCAAGAAGAACAGTACGAAAATGATCAAAAACACAACCGCCCAACGTGTATAACCTCCGAAGACACCGTACATGAACACTCACTCCTTTTTTATTTCTCAGGTGCGTGAGCACCCTTTACACTCCCTAATAGATGCAAGCGGAGGAAAAAGGGCTATGGATATGTGTCCCGAATTTCCGCTCTGAGGTCAACATTTGGGCAAGTGTCCGCAAAGGAGCCTGTCGTATTTCAAATTCTGAGAGATCGTGTATGATGGTGTTAATGTATGCCATACCCTTGTACATCCATGGAGGTGTCGTATGCAACAGGTGGTGGTCATCGGATGCGGACGCGTCGGGACGACGATGGCACTCGCCCTTATGTCGGCTGGTTACGACGTAACGGCAGGGCTCGCCCGTCAGTCAGACTCCCCTTCCGCCTTGCAGTTCGCAGGCGCGACAGGGGTAGGTGTGTTCCATCTGAAGTCCGAAGAAGCCATCTTCCGTGGGCGCAGCGCTGACGTTATCTTTATCACCACGCCCGACAAGGCTGTGACAGAAACTGCACAGACCTTAGTTGAGCAAGACATGGTGCATGAAGGTCAGGTTGTGATTCATACCTCTGGAGCGCTCACGAGCGACGCACTCGCCCCCGTCCGCAGCAAGGGAGCCACTGCCCTCAGTCTCCATCCCCTTCAAACCATCGCTGCAGCGACTGTCGGTCAATCTATACTGAAAGGTGCGTACTGCACCCTTGAGGGCGATCCATCAGCAGTGGAAGTCGGGAACACACTCGTCCGTGTATGGGGCGGGATCCCAGCCATCATTGATGCATCGCTTCGGCCGAGGTATCATGCCGCCGCTGTACTAGCATCTAATGCGGTTGTCGCGCTGGCCGCTGTCGCGGCACAGCTTTCTGGTCTTCCGGATGGACTTCAGGCACTGCTTCCGTTGTTAAAAGGCGCCGTCAAAAACCTCGAGACGCTAGGCTTGCCGAATGCACTGACCGGCCCAGTCGAACGGGGCGATGTACTGACCGTACAAGCGCACATGGCAGCATTACAGCACAACCCCACCGCGCAATTGGTGTACGCCGCAATGGGTAAAGCGACAGCAGACCTTGCACAAGAGAAGGGTACGTTATCGCATCCCATGTGGCAATCGTTCACTGCCTTGTTTATGGACCAAGCCCGGGAATCTCTGCCTACGGATGACGCACACTAAGTCATCCATGGCATCATATTCCTGGTTTCGGCAGTGACATGATGGTCCTTATTCCTTATGGGGGGTATGTCACATGAAGACGATTACGGTAAAAACGCTGCTTAAAATGAAGGAGTCGGGACAGCGGATCGCGATGATGACCGCCTACGATTACCCGACAGCTAAGCTCTTAGACCAAGCAGGACTACACGTCCTCCTCATCGGCGATTCCCTCGGTATGGTGGTACAGGGCAATGCCACAACAGTGCCCGTCACCCTTGATGACATTGTGTACCACACACGCATGGTCGTACGAGGCGCCGAACACCCTCTGATAGTTTCCGACATGCCGTTTCTCACCACACATGGAGCCCATGAAGATGTGCTTGCAAAGGCAGGCCGGCTGATGCAGGAAGGCGGGGCACACGCAGTCAAGATTGAAGGCGGCAAGGAGCTCGCTCCTGTCGTCGCACGGTTAGTAGCGGCTGGCATCCCAGTTATGGGGCACATCGGCTTGATGCCGCAGACCGTTCACGCGCTTGGCGGGTTTAGCGTGCAAGGCAGGACCGTCGAAGCCGCCGAGCGGATGTTGGAAGATGCCAGAGCCCTCGAAGCTGCTGGTGCCTTTGCCATTGTCCTCGAAATGGTTCCTGCGGAGGTGGCCGAGTGGATCTCCGGAAGTCTGCGCATTCCAACCATAGGAATTGGCGCAGGGGCAGGATGCGATGGCCAGGTGCTTGTCTTTCACGACGCGATGGGCTTCACGTCGGGTTATATTCCAAAACACAACAAGGCTTACGCCACTTTGGCGGATACAATCGTCTCTGCAGCCCGAAACTACGTTCAGGAAGTCACTGACGGGTTTTTTCCAAGCGAGGCTCAGACGGTTCACCTCAAAGCCGAAGAGCTGGATAAACTCAACAGCTCAGCAGCGCAAGGAGACTAAGCACCTGCCGCACAGGACAAATACGGGCACGGCCTCAGACCGCGGTTATCGGTGGAAAAGCATTGTGGTGATAAGGACTGGTGAAACGGTATGCAAACGATAAAAACCATCGCTGAACTGCGCACTATCATTCAATCTGCGCGTACAGCCGGAAAATCTGTTGGTTATGTGGCTACGATGGGATTCCTGCATGAAGGCCACATGCATTTAGTACGTGCTGCACGTTCCGAGCACGATGTAGTTGTTGCCAGCATTTTCGTCAATCCACTGCAATTTGGTCCAGGTGAAGATTATGAGGATTACCCTCGTGATTTGGCGAAGGATCAAGCATTACTAGAACAAAATGGATGCGATGTATTATTTGCTCCGTCCGTTGAAGAGATGTACCCGCAACCAATGGCCACCTTTGTTGAAGTACCAGAATTGTCTACCGGGTTGTGCGGGCGAAGTCGCCCCACCCACTTTCGCGGTGTGGCAACCGTCGTCTGTAAGTTGTTCAATATCGTACAACCGGATGCAGCGTATTTTGGTCAGAAGGACGGCCAACAGGTGGCCGTCATTCGCCGTATGGTGGCAGACTTGAACATTCCTGTCCGGATTGTCGCGGTACCGATTGTGCGGGAGGACGACGGACTTGCACGAAGTTCAAGAAATATCTACCTGACCGACGAACATCGGTTGCATGCAACGGTATTGCACAGGGCACTCGAAACTGCGGTCGACGCCATCTCCTCCGGTGAACGGTCCGGAAGTACTGTGGCGCGCTTGATGGCGGAGCAGATTTCGTCTGAACCTGGTGTGAAACTCGATTACGCGGAAGTGGTAAACGCAACCTCGTTGGAGCCTGTTGAGGATCTGCAGGGCGATATCATGCTTGCCGTTGCAGCATATGTGGGCAAAGCACGGCTGATTGACAATGTGCCGCTCACCGTCGAGAGTGCTGTTGTAAGCGTGTGACAAGTCACTGTCAGGTTCAGTATGTTTGCATCATAGGCAGACCTTGACAGCGCAATAAAGCGAAAGGCAGTCACTACAGCAACATTTCCATGACGAAAATGGCAGCTGACATTGTCTGCTGCCATTTTACGTTGCGATGACTTTTGGAAACAGGTATACTCCTTCAGGATAGTACAGAGGAGGCATTAACATGCTGATTGTCGGGATCGCCGGCGGGACAGGCTCAGGCAAAACAACGGTTGCGAGAGCGGTCTTTGACGCCATCGGCGTCGAGTACGTGACGCTCATCTCACAGGACGCTTATTACAAAAACCATGCCTTCCTGTCCTTTGAGGACCGAGCGCATCTCAATTACGATCACCCGGAGTCTTTTGACAACGATCTGCTCGTAGCGCAGCTTGCGCAACTGCGAGCTGGTCAGGCTATTGAAATGCCCGTTTATGATTTTACAACCCACTCGCGAAGACCTGAAACCATTCACGTCCCAGCGAAACCTGTGATTGTCCTTGAGGGCATACATGTCCTCGTTGATGCGTCCATTCGCGACATGCTTGACATCAAGGTCTTTGTGGATACCGACCCTGACGTACGTGTTCTGCGTCGTGTTGTTCGGGACATTCAAGAACGTGGTCGAACCATTGAATCCGTGTACGATCAGTATCTAAACACCGTTAAACCGATGCACGATGCGTTCATTGAACCATCGAAGCGTTATGCGGACTTAATTATCCCAGAAGGCGGCGAGAATAAAATCGCCATTAGTCTCTTGACCACGCGTCTCTCCAGTTTCTTGGCTGAACCGATTCGATAAACTTCTGACGGTGCCGGATCGCTTGCGTCCAAGATTCGTCTCCTTAGAGACTGAGTGAGTCTTGTACGCCTTGCCCAAGATCCGGTTTGGCTGTCACAACTCGGTATGCAGCCATCGCCACCACGAACAAAAGTCCCGTGACAAGCATAATCAATGTGGGATGCACGAACTTGGCAATTGCCCCGTACACCCAGTTGGCCAGCGACATCAAGCCGGCAGCCAAAACAAAATAAACACTGGTTACACGCCCGCGTACCCGCTCTTCGGTCAGCTCCTGTACCATTGCACCAGTGATGGTCATAAACATGGCCTGCGATGCCCCCACTAGAAGGATAGCGATAATTGCGATTGTGCGTGTCGAACTCAAGCCAAGGAAGGCGAGTGATAAGCCGCTGAGCAGACCACTGGCCCAAAAGAGCATCCGTCGAAACTGTGAGCTGCGAACCCCGGCGAGCCACAGTGTCGCGAAGATGGCCCCAAGTCCAACCATGCTCATGAGCAGCCCATAAAAACTCGAAGGGGCCAACAGTTGATTTTGCACAAATCCCGGTAACATCCCCATAAATGCCATGGTCAAACTACAGTGCAGCCCGACGAGGATAATGATGCCGTAAATCTGCCGGTTGCGTCGAATGTAGCTGAATCCTTCTCGAAGTGAATGGAAAAAACCGAATTGTGGACTAGACGGTTTCAAGGTTTCCTCTGCCTTCGGTGTTGATAGTGCGATTACAAACCAGATAGCTAAAACAAACATGACAGCACCAAAAATGTACACTGCCTGCGGTCCCCACAAAGCGAGTAGCGGGCTAGCCGCAAACGGTCCTATAAACTCTGTTCCCCGCTGCCCTACTGCCTGAAGTGAGTACGCGTTGTACAACTCTGTCCGTGGCACGAGACCGGGGAGAATTGCGTTAATGGCGACACTGATCGTACTTGACGCCAACCCAAACAAGAGGGCCAAGACCACCATCCCGCTTGGTGCCAGTACACCCGCAATTGATGTTACAGTCAGTGTAAGCAACGTCAGAATGACCAATGCGATAGAGATTAAGATCAACTGTCGCCGCTCCAGTTTGTCAGCTAAAACACCGACAAGCGGGGCTCCAATCAGGTTCGGCACCATCGAAGCAAACATAATAGCACCGGACCAAAAGGTACTGTGCGTCAGAGAAAAAACCTGGGAAGTCACTCCAAGCGTGAATGACCAGGATGCGGTGTTTACCAGCGCTACGATAACCCATAAAAATCGATAGTCTCGATAGCGAAACGAATGAAATAAATCCAGTACACGGTTTTTCAAGGCAGGTTCCTCCCTGCAGTCACTGGCTCAAAGGACAGGACCGGTTCGCACAGTCTGCTCACAATGCGTCTATCCAAAGAATACCCAACAGGGTATATGACTGACAACTGTCATATTTTGCTGAAAGGTCAACGCTGAAGGTCTAAGAAGTGCTTGAGGATACGAGCGGTGAGTCCCCAGATAACCCAACCGTCCATCTGAAAGAAATACTGTCGCTGAACAGCGGTTCGCCATTTGTAGTTACGTCCATTCGGAATCAAATGGTACGGGAAGTCTTCTGGGAACTCCGGTTTTAAAGGGATGTCGTAGACATCCGGATCAAACATCAGGAGACGATTGCAGGACAGAGAAAACACTTCGGCAACCTCGTCAGGATTCGGATTGAGCCGAACACCTTGCCGGATCAAGCCGACAAACGGGTACACCAGGAGACTCGAGCCCGCCGGCAACACATCGAGTGCACCAACCAACTCAATATCTGAGACGGAAACCCCCAGTTCCTCACTCGCTTCACGAATCGCGGCGTCTGCCTCACTGTTGTCTGATGGTTCAATATGTCCACCAGGGAAAGAGATCTCACCGGGTTGACGTCGAAGGGTCTTTGCACGGTGCTCAAACAGCACTTCGAGCTCACCGTGTGCATTCGGTTGCAAGGTCACCAATACGGCGGTTTTTCTAGCATCTATATATCCGAGTAGACCTTGCTTCCTGGCAGCGAGCGTCTGTCGAATTGCCTGCACGTGCGAAGCCCACTGGTTCGAATCCGTTGATGGCATCCGGTCTTCCATATCATGCACTGTCCTCTGCTCGCCTCCTCGTTCTGGGAAGTCGATTGGGCTGACTGATGTCAGTAACCAACCAGCGACACCCCATAAACACAACTGAATCAAATACCTGTTAAGATGTCTATACCTGTATCTGTATCTGATACCTCTACTTTGACCGTTCTGGCATCTGATAGGCAGCAGAAGTCACCCAATCCGCTGGAATAGCCGTGGTTTCCCATTGATCGGCAGGGAAAAATTGGTGACGTTCCTTGAAATATGTGTCCATCATGGCCCGTGCGATTGGGGCAGCAATATCCGAACCATAACCGCCTCCAGGTACCATAACTGCAACAGCAATCTGAGGATTGTTGTATGGTGCATAGGCGATGAACACGGAGTTGTCTAGACCACCGCCCAACTGTGCAGTCCCTGTCTTACCCGCCGCTTTGTAGGGTGCATTTTGGAACGCGTAATAGCCTGTACCCATTGGGTTGTTGATGACCCCGTACATGCCGCGCTGAACGATTCTCATGTAGGACGGCGGGATGTGAAGGTCATCTTGCACATGTGTACTGAAGACCTGAATCGGCTTGTCCTTTGGTGTCAGCCGTTGCTGCATGTTTGGCGTGTACACAGCCTCCAGCAAATGAGGTTGCAGGCGGATCCCGTTATTGGCGATGGTCGCTGTATACTGTGCCAACTCAATTGGTGTGAACAGTTGAGACTGTCCAATCCCTGCAAACGCCAAGTCAATCGGTGTACCCTGATTTTTGTACTTCCCCGTCTTCTTCATCGTCTGCTCGGCCTCGTCCAAGTTGTAAGGGACTTTAGCAAAGTTCTTATCAACGTAAAACACACCCGGGTTTTCATGCGGAAGGTCGATCCCGGTCATTGCGCCGAGGCCAAACCGTCGTTCGCCCTCGAAGAGGGCATTCAAGCCCCTGATGAAATCCGTATGCAGCCAAGAAGTATAACTCATGCCAGCAGGCTGCCCACCGCCGTTCGATGATCCACTGCCGAGCCACCTTCCGAGTTGCAGCCCCACATGGTAGAAAAATGCATCACACGACACGGTGATGGCGTAACTCGGTGAGACGATGCCGTGATTGCCATCGTCATGGATCTCGGACGATCCGATTTCAGTCACATAGTGATCAATGAACTGCGTGTAGGGTGATACCACTCCGTGCTGTAACGCGGTCAAAAGGTTGGCCGGCTTGACGGTGGAACCCGGCGGCTCAGGACCTCGAATCGCCGTATTGTACTGAACGAACGACTTCTGTAGGTACTTCTGGTGTGCGCCCAACTGATTGGGAAACCAATTGGGATCGAGATAAGGATAACTGACCATTGCCAGTACGCCGCCAGTCTTTACATCCAACATGACAGCCGATGCATTTTGGATCGTGGAGTTATTCTTCGAACCCCGGATTTGCTGCAAAATAAAGTTCTGCGTAAATGCCTGAAGATGCCCATCTAAAGTGAGTTTCAGGTACTTGCCCGGTGTTGGGGGCGGATCAAAACCCAGTTGTTTGATGGGCATGCCACTGGCACTGATCTGCACGACCTGCTCCCCGATCTTGCCTTGCAGCAGAGACTCGTATTGCTGCTCAATCCCGTCTTCCCCCACCTTCTGGTTCGGCTGATACCCAAGCTTTTGGTACATTTCCAGCGTTTGCGGCGTAATGGCTCCGGTGAAGCCAAGTACCTTGCCAGCGAGATCGCCTTGTGGATAGGTGCGCTGCGAATCGAGTACAACAGTCACGCCCGGCAGGTCGTGCTGGTTTTCAATCACAAAAGAGACTTGGTTGTCCGATACGTTCCGGAACAGCAGAGCGGATGCGAGCTGCTTATCCTGTTGCATTTGCTGATAGAGCTGATCTGCTGGCACACGGAATACCGGTGCGAGGAGTTTTGACATGCTCTGATAATCCTGTGTTACATGCGGGATCTGTGTCAGATAAACATTGTAAGACGGCTTGTCATACGCCAGGAGGTTCCCATGGGTATCGTAAATGTAACCGCGGGCCGGCAGAACGGCGACCTGACTCAGTGAAGTCGTTGTCGCCTGCGCGCGAAAATATTCACCGTGAGCGATTTGCAAGTAACCTGCGCGTAAAATCAGGGACGTAAAAGAGACGAAAATCAGTCCATAAACGACCTTCACGCGCACTGTATGAGAACGTTTTTCCGGGTGCATTACCTGTCCTTCAGCCGGAGCAGCCTCTTGACTTGGCCTTTTGCGTCGTTTTTTCCTCACTTTAGGCGCCTCCTCCGTCATTGTCCAGTCGGAACACAGTGCTTATCATGCCACTCCAGCAGGAAGACAATGACAAGGCTGAGGAGGTATTCCCACAAGGTGTCCGGTGATGACGGAGAGAGGACCTTAGCTTTTTGTCAGTGCGATGACGATCACGATGCCTCACACGATGCCCGTGTCGGTACAGACACAAACTACGTCAGCTTGACGGCAAACAGTATCAAGCCGTCGGCTGAACGGACAGGCTCTTCAGCGTCAGCCACAGAATTTCCGGATGGCTGGTGTTTGGACTTGCGGAGACATCAGCAGTCAGAGACAGATGAAAGACACTGCCCTGAACACGGAGCATGGTATCAGCAGTCACCCGTTCGAGATGGTCCCCAGATTGCATATCGAGTGTCAGAGACAGCGGATCGACAAACGTGACACTGGACATCGGAGCCCCGAAAAGTGGATTTGTCTTCACTGAAGAGACCGGGAGATTGCCAAACAGGGTCTGAAGGTCAGTGCTCTTCTTCTGCACGGAAGCGTGGAGGTACGCTTCGAACAGCTGCACCATGGTATTCGTTACCTGCAATGGGACACTGCTCTCCGTAAACGACATCGAGGGTTGGTTGTCATACTGCAGTGTGCCAAGCGGCAACGAATTTTCATCCAGCAACAATCCTTCGGCCTGCATGTTGGAAGGCACCTTTGCCCTGACCTGCAGCCTTGTAAGAAACGTGCTCGGGACCGTAGTCGCCTGGCTCACTGCTGTGCCGCTTGTCCCGCTGATGGTCGGGCCTGCAATTCGAACCAACTTGGCATACACGAGGTATCTTTTTGGTGTTAGATACAAGGCATCAAGCGGATAACAGGATTCAAGGATCAACTCAGACTGTGCCGTGTTTGGCAGTGTCGTTCCGGTATGCACAATCTCGTGCCCGGTTACGGCATATACGTAAGTCCCTGTCTCTAGTGACACCGACACGGTGTCGCCTGTTTTGAGTTCATCGACGTGACGAAACCAGGTCGCGTTGTGCGCTGCCAAAACGGTGATCCCCGGTTGCCCTGGCATTGCGCTGTCACTTAAGTGGCCGACCGCTGTATTTAAAACCGTATCATCGGTCCCCTGCACGACGGGGGCCTTCAGTTGCAAACGAGGAATGACCACGAGTCCCATCAAAGTGTGTTGCGTCGGGATGGCGAGTGGAATGGTACTCACCAGAACAGGTGCCGGTTGTTGTCCGGATTGGGGGTTTGAGTTGCTCTTCGCTGAACCTCCAGAACCGTGGAACTGGAACTGGCCCGAAACCTGATTGCTTGCGCCGGACCCTGATGTGTTTCCGGATGCCCTACTGCCGCTGCCGACCATGGCAGCGGCTTGACGAGTTAAACGTTGTCCTGTGATGTAGTTGTTCAGATAGAAAGCGGGGATCCGGAGCAGACCGACAACCCCCGCCGCCATCATTGCCACTCCGACCCAAAAAACCGCCTTACGCGTTTTCACGGATTACGCCTTATTTCCTGCTTTTCTTCTGGTCATCCAAACCAACCCTGCTCCAGCGAGCAGTAAACCTGCCGCAAACGAACCTTCCTGCAGGAATGGCAGACCAGTCACCGGTTTCGTCACGCCAGTCACCGGAGCCTTGGCGGGCGCCAAAACGACAAAGTCACCGCTTTGATTGGCCGGGATTACAGCTTGTCCAGCTGTCACTTTAGCCTCTGGGACAGCGACCAATTGTCCATTCGCGGTCACTTGATAGACCGCCCCTGCCGCGGGGATGGCTGGATTCGCCAAGGTCAGCTTGTAGGACCCGGAGAACTTCGTGCCTGACATGAAGTTGAGACCTTCCTCCGCAACCACTTGCATGTGAGCCGGCGCTAAATTCATGAGAGATGCTGCAGGCTGACTCGTGACGTCTACCTCTGTTCCCTGATTCACGGTACCTTGTGGGACGGACAGCGTGACGTTCGTTCCATAGAGGCTTCCACTCACTGTGCCTCCTGCCGGTGTTACAGAGCCTGCCAAGAGGGACGTCGCCCCTGCCGATGAGTTCATTTTGGACAGGTTCGCAAGGTCAGGAAGCAGAGCTGTCTCGCCAATCTGCGCAAGCACACCTTGGCCCGCCAGTGTTGGGTGCACATCCCCTTCCGCGATTCGAACAAATGTCGTTTGCTGACCGGCAAACGCCTTGTGCGCATCGACCACAGTGACGTTCGGAACGCTTGCAGAAACCTGCGCAATCAGACCGTTTTCCACTGCCTCTAACTGCTCAGTGACCGTATTGACGCCGGTGCCGGGTGGGAACGGATCGTACAAGTTATACAACAAGATTGGCGCATTGGTCATCTTCCGCACACCAGCCACAATCTTCGTGATATTGCCGCCAAACGTAGTGATCGCCTGCTGAAATGCGGCTTGCTGCTGCTGTGTGAGTTGAATCGGTGCCGTTGGGTTGGCCTGTGCCTGTTGAAGCAATGGGCCTGACAAATGCAGCAGGTCGTTGCTGCCAATATCAATTACCACGACATTTGCTGATTGAATCACCCGGTCAAAGTTTGCGCTGGATAGTGCATTCAGTAAGTCGGTCGACGTCCATCCGGGAATCCCAAGATCGCTGACTTTCATGTGGTCCGCTTTACCAATCAGGTATGGGTACGCCGATTGGGAAGGAACAGAATTGTGGTTTGTATCCGGCAAGTTATATCCGAACGTAATCGAGTCTCCCAGCGCCACCAACATGGGCGCTTTCGTTGCCGAATTGGCTGTGCTCGATGCAGAGCCTGTAGCTGCGAGCGCCATCGGTGCAGAGGCCAGTCCGACTGCAGAGAGTGTAGCAGCGGCCGCCAGTCCAGACAGCGCTTTCTTAATCCGATTGTCCATACTCTTCCTCCCAACTCACTATCCCGCTTTATCATGTCCATCATACTACGAAAACTTCTAATAATGTAAATAAGAGATGGGAGATAAATGATGTGAGACAAACGTTATTCAAACAGCATCTTGTACATGCCGGCAGCATCTTGTACGTGCCGGGCGAACACAAAGACGCGCTCCATAGAGAGCGCGTCAGGGAGCAGCGTTAGAGAGCGCGTCGAATCGGAACAAAGTCGGTCAAGCAGGCGGAACAGGTCTGACGGGTACAGCCCTGTTAGAGATGATGAACGGTCAGTTCACTGCGAACCAGGAAGCGTAAATTGATGCCGACTTGGCCAAGGCCCTTTGAAATGTAAATCAGTCCTTGGGGTAATTGATGCAGTCCTTTATAGACTCCAAGTTTGGGTAACTCGCCCATCGGTTTCAACCAGTACAGTCCGGGCACGTTAAACTGTTTCCCGTGCAAATGACCTGCCATCAGGTAATCAAAGTGAAGTGGTGGAATATTTAACACGACGTTAGGATCATGGGTGATGACAACCACTTTTGCATTAACCGGAACACCAGCAAAAGCTTCCTTCACTCGACTGTGTCGTGTTGTGAAATCATCCACCCCAACCAGCCAAAATCCGTCCATTTCGACAGCCTGATTCCGGAGCAGTGTCACGCCATACTGATTAAGCAGAGAGACCAGTCCATCGATTCGGCGAAGTCGGTAGTCGTGATTTCCAAGCACCGCGTACATCGGCACACCCGTCTCTGCGACGGCAGTCAGGTAACGCTCAACGCGTTTTAGCTTGCGATCCGTTGTGAGAAAGTCTCCGGTCCACATCACGTAGTCAACATGGTTCCTGCGGACCGTGTTGGCCACCGTGCTTGGTGAGATGCGCAGCATCTCAACATGAATGTCGGTGATCTGAAGCATTCGCTTACCGATTCCAAGGCCCAGATGTACTTGCTGCACGTCGAGCCACTGAGTGGGCAGAACAGATGTCACGTAAAAGGCTGCAACTACAGCCAGCACCCCGGACAAAACAACCACCAAAGCATCCCCTTTCACTATACCTAGTGTAACATCATGCCCTTTCTCTACATACGCAAGTTGCATATCGTTATAATAGAAAGAAAAGTAGGCGAGAATGACGATGATGGGGCGATCTGGTCAAACCTATCCATCACTGCTAAGGAGGGAGATAAACATGGCATTCAAACGAGACCCTTTCGACGACCCATTTACAACCCGCACTCGAGCGACATTTTCCCTGCCTGCGTTATGGAATACGTACAAAGCTGAATTCGTATTTGTCGGTGCGCTTGTCATCGCCTTGCTGCTTGGCGGTTACATCACCCACCCCGGTCTCCACCTGGCTGGTGCCACCGTCCTCCTGGATTTGATCACGTGGCGCAGAATACGTCGGCTGACCATACCTTTGCTTATTCTTGTCGTCGTCATGAATCTAATTGCCTTTGTTGTCATTCTGGTGGGGCGGGATCCCGCCGAACTTTGGCTCTCTGGAGTCTACGGACTCTATGCTATCTTATTACTTTTGTTGCGGCGTCAAACGTGATTATGAAACAGGTGGGGTGATGGAATGCGTTGGAAGGTTCTAGGAATCGCGGTGTTTGCACTCGTCATCGCATGGTTTACACTCGTTAATGCAAGAACTGTCTCTGTTGATTTTCTATTTGTCACGGCCAAGACGAGTCTTGTATTGGTCATATTGATTTCTGTCTTGCTAGGTATGTGCCTTATGGCCGTACTGTGGTCAGCACGAGCTTGGAAGATGCGCCGTGTGACCAAATCACTCAAACAGGAATTGGCAGCTCGTGAAAAGGAACTCGCTGCTGCCCACGAGGAACTCGCGGATCTGCATCACCAGCTTGGACTTGAAGCTGAGGAAACTGCTAACGAAACCGCCTCGGAAGCATCCGGAACGGGAGAGTCGACCAGTCCAAGCCAAAACCAACACAGGCCTTCCACCGAAGATCACGCCGCCATGGAAACAAAGGAGGGCTGGAAATGACCGATTTTGGTGATATCATCACTGACATTCATACGCACGTCTTGCCTGGTGTAGACGACGGGCCAACGAGTCTTGAGGATGCCGTGCGCTTAATTCAAGCGCACCATGAAGCAGGGACGGATCGTGTTTTTTGCACGTCCCACCTCGGGAGCCCCCATTTTGACAACACATCCAAAGCGCTATCCTTGGCCTTCTCTAGTCTCTTTACCAGAATTTCAGGTTCCTCGAACAACAGCGTGCCTGGTAATTATATCCATTATGTAAATAAGCAGATAAATGACTGGGCAAATGAACATATAAGTAACCTGGCAAGTGACCTGGTAAGTGACCTGGTCATCCCGAACCAAGATACCCCTGGGCAGGCCGGCAGGTCTGACGAGGCTGCCCCGGCGCTGGCTGACGCCGACGAAAAAACCTTAACCATTGCTATGGGTGCAGAGATGCGGGTTAACCAACAGCTCACGGACCTGTTGTTGCGAGACGAAGTTACGGCGTTAGGGAACACTTCCTATGTACTCCTTGAATACCCAAACAGTCAACTGAACGAACGCATGCTCGATGTCGTCCATGAGTTACACGTTCGTGGATATCGAACGATCATGGCTCATCCCGAGCGCAGTATTATCATCCAGAAGGACCCAGCATGGGTAGATACGCTGTTGGAAGCCGGATTACTGTTGCAGTTAACCGCACAGTGCCTGGAAAAGACACCTTCAGCGAGAACCCACCCAGCTGATAGATTGGCGTGGCATATCCTTGAACGCGGAGCGGCAGCCGTGATAGCGTCAGATGCCCACGACCCCCATTATCGGCCGCCCGGACTCCTCAAAGCCTACGAAACCATCTCCGAACGCCTAGGCTCCGAAGTGTCTGATGCGCTGATTGCCAATGCAAATGCCATTTGGGACAACCAACCGATATCTGCTGTCGCGGTTCCAAAGCGCAAACGTGGTTTGTTTGGGAAGTTGTTATAACAACAAAGTCGCTCGAAGCGACTTAACGGATCGCCAATACCTCAGCTTGGTCGCTGTCAGCGACTAAGCATGCCCAATTGGCCCCGAGTCACGTGGGCTTAGTCGGCGACACCGACTTATGTCGCAAAAAATGAGGCGTTAAGTCGCTCGGAGCGACTTAACGGATCGCCAATACCTCAGCTTAGTCGCTGTCAGCGACTAAGCATGCCCAATTGGTCCCTAGTCGCGTGAGCTTAGTCGGCGACACCCACTAACGTTGCATTAAATAGTCGTTGGGGTGTCAAGGTCATCCCAAGGCATAGCATCGGCATGTAGTTGGAACATTCAGTCAGATTAACTGACGGTGTATGGGCTAAAAGGATAACACCCCTTAGGCAGATAGCCTACATTCCATATTTTGGCGTATTTAGACTGGGTCGTACTCCAGATCATCCAAGTGTTCAATATCTCCGTCTACGTACTGCTGCAGCGTCTGGGAGAAGATTTGTGCGTGTTTCATCTTTTTCCGCCCAGGCGAACTGCGGCTCGGTGGTCTGTTTAAGCAGCGTAGAAATA
>NZ_LJCO01000035.1 GCF_001399675.1 Paenalicyclobacillus ferrooxydans | reverse complement strand
GGATCGTAAAAGCCTATAGCAAAAAATGGATGATGCTACCTGCTTATTCACCAGTTGTCTTGTTTCAGCGTTCATGCCGAAAATGATAAAAACTAAATATTCAGACCGCGTTAATGCAACGCTAGTGTCAAAACCTAGATGATTCCTCTAACTCAACAACGAATTTAATTGACAATTCCAAATCAAGGAGGTAATTTCTTAGTATGAATACTACTGATAAGAATAAGTCACCTAGAAGATTGAAGTCTGTTCCTTCTCAAGAACTTAAAGAACGAAAGCTCCAACTGTTAAAGGTGTTACCACCAATGGACCAGGTTCTTCGTGGTTCGCTCATCACCCGGCATGTGAAGTGTGGCAAGCCAACTTGTCACTGCGCTACTGGCGTGGGCCATGCAAGCTTGTACTTGTCTTCTTTCTACCATGGGAAAACGCAGATGGATTACGTTCCTGCAGCCTGGGAGCAACGGGTACGAACCGGGCTCGAAAATTATGAGGTCGCACAGGACATTCTCTCGGAACTGACTGAGCTCAATCTAGAACTACTTCGACGCCGGGATAACGGATAGTTCGTCGGCCGAGTCGGAGGGGATGTCTGTGTCCAGTTCAGCATTAGCCGCATTGGTCGGAAACGACGCGCAAAGCTTGGACGAGCTCATTACAGTCGTGGCCGGGATGGTGCGTTCATGCCTTGCGGCAATGCATGGGGAGGAACAAATTCATGACGACAACACCGTCGAAAGTTCACCCAGAGCACCTGAACAGACTAGCAATTGTGTACATCCGTCAGTCGAGCCTAGCCCAAGTTCGGTTTCACCGGGAGAGTACGGAACGCCAGTATGCCCTACAGGAGAAGGCTCTGAGTCTGGGATGGACTCCGGAGCAAATTCAAGTCATCGACGAGGACCTCGGCATCTCAGGGTCTGGCCGTTCTCAGCGCTTGGGCTTCCAGAACCTCGTAGCTCAAGTATCTCTTGGCGAAGTTGGAGCAATCTTTGGCCTGGAGATTTCTCGCTTGGCACGTTCTTCAGCGGACCTGCTGCGACTCCTCGAGCTATGCGGCCTATTCAACACAATCGTAGTGGATGAAGATGGCATTTACGACCTGCGAGATTTCAATGACCGATTAATTCTCGGCTTTAAAGGAACTATGAGCGAGGCAGAACTGCATTTCTTGCGCGCTCGGTTAATCGGTGGCAAAAAGAACAAGGCGAAAAAAGGTGAGCTCCGCTTTCCGCTGCCTGTCGGCTATGTTTACGACGTAAATGCACAGACAGTTTTGGACCCTGACGAAGAAGTTCAAACAGCCATTCACAATGCGTTTCGTGCATTTCGCACGACAGGCAGCGCCTACGGTGTAGTTCGGTTCTTTGCCCAAAATGGCCTTCGGTTTCCAAAACGAGCCTACGGAGGTACGTGGGCCGGACAACTCGTTTGGGGAACTCTAAACCACACCCGAGTTCTAGGGGTGCTGTACAATCCTGCGTACACCGGCGCATACGTGTTTGGGCGGTACCGCGACCAGAAGCGTGTGAATCCACAAGGGTTGTTTATTCATCATACCGTGCGTCTCCCTCGCGAACAGTGGGAGGTCTTCATTCCAGACCATCATCCGGGATACATCACATGGGAGGAATACGAAAGGAACCTCAAACAACTACGTTCGAACCGTACTAACCTCGAGAAAAGCGGTCCCGCACGAGAGGGCACGGCTTTGCTTCAAGGACTCGTTATATGCGGAAAATGCGGACGTCGCATGAGTGTACGCTACACCAACAACGGTGGAATTTCTCCACACTACGAATGCAAAGGACGGTGGGAACACGGTCGCCGGGCCACCTGCACTACTGTGCCGGCGCTGAAAATTGACCAGGCTATCTCAGAGCGCCTATTGCAGGCAATACGACCTGCCGAACTAGAGCTTGCCCTACAGGTAATGGACAAACTACTTCATGAAGAAGATGAGGCAGACAAGGGCTGGAAGTTATCCCTCGAGCGAGCACAGTACGAAGCAGACCGGGCAGAGAGACAGTACCAACAGGTCGAACCAGAGAATCGACTGGTAGCACGTAGTCTTGAGGCGAGGTGGAATGAAAAGCTTACCGAAATGGCACAACTTCAAGAACAGTACACCCAGTATGTGGCCCGCCGTAGTTGGCGCCCTACTGAACACGATAAGATGGAAATCCTGAGTCTTGCGAAAGAACTACCTCGAATTTGGTCCAAGCCATCCACTACACCAAAAGACCGGAAGCGAATCCTTCGTTTACTAATTGAAGACGTCACCATATTCGCTGAACCGAGGAATCCGGATGTCCGACTTGGCTTGCGGTGGCGCAATCAGCATTGCGAAGAACTCTGGGTTCGTAAGCCGTTACCGCCACACATGGCGACCAAACATTCACCTGAAACTGCTGAACTCATTCGCAGACTCGCCGAAGCAATGACAGATCACCAAATTGCTGCCCATTTGAACGAATCAGGTATGCGCACTCCAGATGGCAGACTTTTCACCGTCGACTCTATCCAGTGGATTCGCCATGTGTACGGGATTCGTGGATATGCTTCACTCCATAGAGGTCTCACAGTAAAAGAGGTAGCCGAGCGTTTCAACGTTAGTCCAGGCGTGGTTTACTACTGGCTTAATCGCGGGATTTTGACTGCGGAAAAAGTCGCTCCAGGCTGGCCATGGGACATTCACCTCGATGAGCAGAAGGAGCTTGAGCTCCGAGAGAGAATCCAGAATTCAGGCCATTTAAATTAGATGTTCTCGGCTTAAATGTGTCACTAGCTCTCAAATTCCTAAACCCTGTTGGGAGGCATGCAGTATGAATTCACCGTCGGAATTCCGAGCGGCCTTTGTTTGCCATTCTTCTTCCTGATATATACACGGCGGACGGGAAGCGGTCTTTTTCTGAGATTCAGTAGTGTGAGCAATTCCTTACGGGTTTCTGTGGTTAGGTACGTTTTCCCATCGACCCCAGGGGTTTTCCGTCCACTGTTCTCCTGTGTAACAGCACGAATGGCTAGCATTTTGGTATGTTGACTGTTGCGGATGAGCCACTTGTAATGGCGGATGGCTTTACGGTTTCCGTATTCGACTGCGTTTGCTAGTTGTCGCTGCAACCGAGAGACGTGGCGCTCGATTTCTTCCCAGTCAGTCCATGTTTCCAGTGAGCTTGCTTCCGCCGAGGTTTCTTGAGCCTCAAGCCATGCGCGCATCACCTTGTCATCGATGGACGAGGTTGAAGTCTTACGTTTGGAACCTGTTGGCTCGCTTATTGCGGTTGGACGGTTCATAACAGGTTCCCCTTTCGTACCTCTGCCGAGTGAGTCCTAGCTGGATGACCATGGGTAAGTCAGCACGCTTTCGCGTCGGGGCATTAAGTTTCAGCACCAAGTGCCGCCCCTATCCATCCCATTACAGAATGGCGTTTGCTTACTACCCACTCCGTTACCTCCTGGGGCGTTCCGTCTCTCTTACGATTGACCTACTGCTTACGCAGACCTCATGAGGCTTACCTTGTTGCATTGGCAACCCTTTGTTGAAATGTTTAGGTGTCCTGACTTCTGCGGTAGCGCTCGGAATTGTGAACTGACAAGGTGAAAGTGCCAGCTCCCGCTACATGCCTTTTGGCCCAGCGTAAACAGGGCGTTTCGCTAGTAGATGCTGACGCAGTTTATAAGGGATTCAACTATCGCTTCACCATGCATTTCTAGCCTAGCTCCGGCCCGAATTGCCCTTTCAGGACGCGGCTACATTGTCCCATGAGCTTCAAAAGACGGCGTTACCACCATCCCTTGTCATGGTAGGCTCGCACTCACAATTCTAAGTGGGTGGATTTGCACCACATGATTACCAATACCCTCAAGTCGCACTTCACCATGCATCTGTAACCTAGCTCCGGACCGAATTCCCCTATCGGACACGGCTACATTGTCCCGTGAGCTTCGCAAGGTGGCGTTACCACCATCCCACGTCACGGTAGGTTCGCGGTCGCAGTTCTGACCGGATGGGTTCTCACCATATGATTATCGACAACTTTCATGTCGCAAACCGTCGACGCAATAGAACAGCCAGACGTTGTGATTGTGGCCTTAAAAAACTACCACCTCGAAGGTGCTTTACCAGAAGTCCGAAGTTTGGTTGAAAAGGGTGCGAAAGTCTTACCATTGTTGAACGGCGTGCAGCATATGGATGGATTGGTTCAGGAATTTGGTCAAGATGCAGTATTAGGCCTTGATTCCGATGGGAACGTGATTCACACAAGTCCAATGCACGATATTGTCTTTGGGTCTCTTGCATCATCCGATGAGACATTATTGGAGGACCTCGAATCTGCCTTCAAGCAGAGCGGTGTGAATGTGCGCGTAAGCAAGTCAATTATGGTTGATATGTGGCAGAAATTCATTTTTCTCACATCGTTAAGCAGCATCACTGCCAGCATACGAAAACCCATTGGCCCCATTTTAAGTGACGTTGTATCGAAGGCGTTTCTTGAAGACTTGATTCAGGAGATCATCTCTGTGGGTGAGGCAAAACAAGTACGTTTACCTGCAGACGCTTTTGAACAAGTCATGAATAAGCTCAATAGTATATCGCCTTCCATGACCTCTTCACTCCACCGTGACCTGGAAAAGGGGTTACCGCTTGAAATTGACAGTCTACAAGGTGCTGTCCTTGAGATGGCCCAGCCTTATGAAGTCAAAACACCTTGCGTACGATCCGTTTATGCGCTGCTTCATCCCTACCGAGAAGGGGCCAAGTAATCAAGTGAACCGACCTTCGAAAAGGGCAGCAGGAACGTTTTCGAGCGTTCACTGCTGCCTTGTTTAATAGCCTTATAGAACGTGAGCCAGCTGTGAAAGCAAATCCGCCTTGGGGCGATATCCCACAATCTGCTTCACAACTTCGCCGTTCTGAAACAGTAATAGGGTTGGAATGCTCATAATACCAAATTGCTGCGCAGTTTGCGGATTCTCATCCACATCAAGTTTCCCAACTACGAGCTTATCTTGGTATTCGTCCGAAACCTCTTCAAGGACTGGTGCCATCATTTTACACGGGCCACACCATGTTGCCCAAAAGTCAACAAGCACCGGTATATCTGATTGCACGAACGAATTGAAATCTACATCTGTCACTTTTTGTGTTGCCACGACAATTCCTCCTTTTGTGTTATCCCTCAATCAGGGCCTTGATTTGATCAACACTTTGAACGCCCATAGCGCCCCTGTTTTCAACAATGATACACGGGATGCCTGTTACGCCAATTTCCTCCGCCAATCGTTCATCCTCAAGCACTTTATCTCGATACCTCCGACTCTCTACTGCTTCACGAAATGCGCCTGGGTCAAGACCAATCGACGTCGCAACGTCCACCAGGGTGTCGATATCGTCGACGTTCCTTCCATCCTTGAATTGAGCGACAAACATCGCCTCATGATATTCCTGCGCCTTGCCATACTCCTCGGCAAATTTGGCTCCCTCGTGGGCTCGACGAGACGCCTTGCTCTTCCCGCTGAGAGACATTTCGAGACCATACTGCTTTGCTAAAGCTTCAACACCGGCTTTTACCCGTTCCATGTACTCAGATGGTTTCGGTGGTACGTCTACCCCCTCTGGGCGGAGTTCGAAGGCCCTCCACTCAATTTCGAGTCCTTGTTCCTTTGCCACTTCATCCAACGGTTGCTTGCCGATATAGCAAAACGGGCACAGAAAATCCGAGAACACCGTAATTTTGGGCTTTATCATTGTCACTCCTTCAATCCCAATCTCATCGCTGACTCATGAACCATGTCAGGAATGGAGTCCCGGACGTCTGGAAACTCGAACCCTAATGCCTTCGCCTTTGCGTTCGACAACTTCCAGGTCCACGGGAACATCGCATATGGCGACAGCGGACGCTCTTTGTCCCCATGCCTACCAACATGGAACTGTGGTGTCGTTCCGAATTGCTTGCCTATCTCCCGGCTGAAGTCCTGGATGCTCAGGTAACCCGTATTTCCTGCGTTGATTGGACCTGTGTAATCGGTCTTTGTACCGAGGAATCGGAGAAACGCAGCGACATCCCAAGCCGTCACATACGTGATGGGATGTTCGGTCTCGAAAACGCCTATCGATTCGTCATGAGCTACATGGCTCACGTAATAATCAACACGCCCGGTATAATCGTCACCTGAGACGACCATCGCTACACGCACAGCGACGACTGGAAACGGAGCGTGTTGAAAGAAATAGGCCTCCGCCTGGCGTTTGCCTTCGTCATAGCTGTACTGCTCTGCAGCGAGATCGTACGCATAATTGTCCGGTCGAAAATCCTCTTCCGTTATCTCATCGTCCTTGTGGCCGTATACTGCCATGCTCGAAGTAAAGATGTATCGACCGATCCGTTTGCCAAACACATCCACTGATATCTTCGCTTCTCGGGGATTGAAGCAAATTTGGTCATAAACTACATCATAGGATTGTTTTGCAAAGGCTCGCTTCATTGATTCAGCGTCCGTACGGTCAATCTGGATCCGCTTCACCGCATCGCCAAAGTCATCCTCTGTGTTTCCACGTGTGGCTACCGTGACGTCGTGACCATCCACAATCAAGAGGTGGACCAAACGACGTCCAAAATACTTTGTACCGCCCAGCATCAATATCTTCATCTAATCACACCTCGTGTTGTAGTTGCTTCAACAGTTTCCGTCGACATCACATGCCATGCCCTGCGACATCATGTTGATGAACGACTTCTTTTCCCATCGACTTTCTATTTCCACACCCGCAGCCTCAATCAATGTGAATACAGGGCATTGTTTCTCCACAGCTTCCCGCAACTGCAGTATACGCTCAGGTGTCTCACAAGTTTGTACTCGGGCGATAGTCGTCACCTTTTGAAAGTACGGTTGGATACCAGGTTCCCCAGCGAGCCCACGTGGGTCAAGCACACCCTCAACATCAAATTCGATCCCATGCAACTCAAAATCCAACTTCTTTGCAACGCCTTGAGCGATAACTTCTTCACAACCTGCCAGCGCACCCAGAAGATATTCCAAAGGGCTGGCTCCAACGTTTGTTCCGCCCATCGAGGTCGGCTCATCTATGGTGAACGAATGACCTTTTGTCGTCACATCTGTGCGTTTGCCGGTGCCCTTCGCCCGGATAGCAATCGAAAGCTCTGCCATGCATGAACGTCTCCCTTCGCACCATTCTCATTCAGTACCGAACCCTGTGTATTACATCCCGAAATGCGTGGTTCCCCCATCGACAAACAGGTTCTGACCTGTGACATACCCGGCGCCGTCCGAACTGAAAAACACCACTGGGGCCACTAACTCTTCCAGTTGCCCAAGCCGTCCCATCGGAGTACGACGTTCCAAGGCAGTACGGAATTCTGCGTTATCCAAGGCTGCTGCGTTCAGTGAAGTTCTGAAAAACCATGGACTGATGGCATTGACAGTGACACCGTCTTTCGCCCATTCGTTGGCAAGCTGTCGTGTCAAATGAACGACACCTGCTTTACTCGGTCCATATGGAGTTCCATAAGCGAGTGTCAGTTCGGAAGCAACTGACGCCACATTGATGATTCTGCCGTATTTTCTTTCGACCATGTGGCTTCCCACAGCCTGCGACATCAAGAATACGGACTTAAAGTTCGTATCCATCACCTGATCCCACTCTGCTTCCGTCAATTCGAGTGCGCCGTGGCGAACCGATGTTCCCGCATTGTTGACCAAGATGTCGATTTTCCCTAAATGTTCAATGACCTGTGAAACAGTCTGTTGTACCGATTCCTTATTTGTCACATCGCAGGAACCGGCCCATGTGTTTCGACCAGTTGCTTTCTTTATCTCATCGGCTGCTACATTCACTTGTCTCTCTGTTCGAGAAACAAGTGCCACATCAGCGCCGGCGAATGCCAACCCTTCCGCTAATGCTCGTCCTATTCCACGCCCCGCACCTGTTATGAGGGCAACCTTTCCTGCAAGAGAAAAATTGGCTGTATACATCCATTCACCCCTCCTGTCGTCATAGACGACTGAGTAAATCACATTACTACCATATTGTAAGTTGCTTTATGTTTGTATGTCTGTAAGACATCTTACAGACGATGGTCCATCGCAAGCCGGTTCAATTGAATCCCCCACTACCGCAGTTTTGGCTCTGGCCAGTTTACGAGGAAAATCCCGAGAAATATAAAAATACCTCCAACAATAACTCCCCAAGTGATGCGTTCCCCTAGTAGGAGCCAACCTGAAATCACCCCAAAGAAAGGAGCAAGGAACAAAAATGCACTCATTTTTCCTGCATCTCCCACTTAGAATTAATGTTTTCTTCTATTTACTCTCTCATTCTCACGATTACGCACCTTGACAGTTTGAGAAGCTTTACCAGAATGTCAGATGTGCCAATTTTCAAACGGGTACTCCGTTACAGGAACAGAGATTGGCGTCATTTTACCAATACATGGAACACAAATATGTTCGCACCTTTGGATGTCCACACGTTCCCTTGCGGTTTACCCTCCCATGTCACACTGGGTCTATGCCCTTACATTCCTTCGTACTACCTCTCAAGGGGTGGATGCCGTTTCTTGCTCCTAAACTGGGTCGTTGCCCTTATGGTGTAGATACTACGGCTTATCCGTGCTTCTGTTTGTCATGGTGTTCATCGTGTGCAAGCGAGTAAATCGAACAAGCGAGTTTGAATCGGTTAAGCTGCCATCTGTAGTTGGGACTTCCGAAGCGGTCCCAGTAAATCCTCAGCGTTGTACGAAACTTGCTTTGTCCCCAATGTGTGTAGAACGCGAATGAGTTTTCCACACAGTGCAATCAGTGATTGTTTCTTCTTCAAGGGATTGTACGTTCGTGTCGTGTAGTACTCGTGTAGTGCCTTGAACTCAGCATTCTTGGACACCATCGGTAATATCGCTCGAAAGAGTAGTGCCCTGAGCCGGGAGCGACCACGCTTGGAGATGCCTGTTTTCCCTTTCCTCTTGCCAGAACTGTTCTCTTTGAGATTCAGCCCAGCAAGCCGGATGATTTGCTGTCCATGGTCATATCCCTTCAGGTCGCCGACTTCAGCTAAGAACCCTGCCAGCGTTGTGACACCCATCCCTGGTACACTCAGCATTTCTTGAGTGCCTGGAATCTGACTGAGCAGTTGCTCTACTTGCACCATGATTTCATCACGCTGCCGAGTGAACATCTCATACTGTTCTAGCAAAGCCGTTAGTTCCAACCGAGCAGCCGTAAGTCCCTCTTTAAGACCAATCGACCTTTCAGCGGTACTGACAAGTCGTTGGGCTCGCTTCATACCGACAGCCCGCTTTATTCCGCCACTTTTCCACTGACTCACAATCCCACTGGCGCCTAGTGAGACGAGCTGCTGTGGAAAAGGGCACTGACGTAGCGTAATGAGAGATGCTTTGCCTTCCCAGTCCTTAAACACCTCGGTGTATTCCGGAAAGAACCGGTCGAGCCAGTTCTGAATCCGCCGCTGTACCTGACCTAGATTCACCATGACCTTTTCTCTCAGATTCATGAGGATTCGCAAATCCGCATAGATACCTGTTGGGAGTTTAGGCTCGGTGTACTTACCATCTTTCACGAGATTCGCAATGACCTTGGCATCCTTGTAGTCGTTCTTCGTAGGCGAGTTATCCTCCAACTCCTTGCTCTTGTTGACGTGGTGCGGATTCACAAGCACGAATCGAACGTTTAAGTCTTGCATGAAGGCACCTAACGGGAACCAGTAGTGCCCGGTTGGCTCAACACCAAAGACGACATCCGTCTTGCCGTGGAGCCGTTGCAACTCCTTCATCCACGTTACGAGTTTCGTCAGACCCTTATCGTCATTGCTGAAAACACACTCTTTACCCAGCTCAATCCCACGGAAGTCAATGGCTCTCGCCACATGTGTTTGCTTAGCAATGTCAGCCCCCACAATGATGGTAGCGTCGGTAATTTGTTGAATTCGTTGATTTTGCTTCTGTTGCATCTTATACTTCACGTTGAGCGTCCTCCTCAATTAGGGAATGAATGTGTCTGCATTCGGAACCCAGCATACAGGAGGCGCTCTTTTTGTTTCAAACCCGAAATTAATTCATTACAGGAATGGCTCCTCAATGATTGTAACTCGAAATCATTTCGTCTATCATCGAAGTATGGATTACCATAGTAACGAACGGAGGGGGTTATCCTGTCATTTACACCTGACATCTCACAAATCGCTGGCTTGCTTGCTGATCCGTCTCGATCAGCCATGCTCATCAGCCTTTTGGACGGCAGGCCACAAACTGCCACGGAACTTGCTCGACACGCTCAAATCACACCTCAGACTGCCAGTGCACACTTATCGAAATTGGTGTCAGGCAATCTCATTACCAAAGAGGTTCAGGGGAGATACCGCTACTTTCGATTAATAAATCCAAATGTTGCACATGCCATTGAATCTTTGATTGCCATCTCGTCACCATCGCAAGTTCGCTCCCTTCGAGATTCCGATGAAGAGCAGTCTTTGAGAAAGGGACGTACGTGCTATGACCACCTTGCCGGGAAACTTGGGACAGAATTGGCGAAGGCTCTCCATGATAAAGGGTACATTGAAAGTTCTGCTGGAGACTACAACCTTACCGACCATGGGCTAAAGTTCTTTACTGACTTTGGAATCGACATTGCAAAGGTGAGGCTCCGCCGTCGGAAGTTCATTCATCCATGTTTGGATTGGAGTGAACGTACGCCACACATCGGTGGAGCCTTAGGGGCTGCATTGTTGGACCGAATTACTGAACTTGGGTGGATCGAGAAGCGACCATTTAACCGGGCAATCCGTGTTACGGCGGAAGGTAAGAAGGGGTTTCACAAGAACTTCAACTTGCTAGTCGATTAGTCAACAACAAATACCTTGAATCACATACTTCTCACTACGATCGATGTTTTCGCCCCACTATAAGAGCATCGTGAGGCGAACGAAAGTATGCAAAGGACGTTTGATCGCTTAGGAATCGCTGTCCGCAGCGCTACAATAAGTTACCTTTTACCTGTGAGAGCAAAGGGGCCGAAGTTCATACCGTCCTTTGGAAGTTGGCCGTATGCATGTGAAATTACTTGAACCGACGAATCGGGAATCACCATGGGCTTGCTTCATTCAAGGCAATGAGGAAGCGAAATGGGTTGCATTCGTTTTTATGAGGATACTCTACGCACTAACGCTTGTGGACACAGACTGATAATACATGCATCTAGCCGCAAAATCGGGGAGTATTGTGGATTGATGTAAAAACCCAAAACCAAAGATTCATTACCACAGCAGCAATTTCCCTATGCAGCACCCAGACTTCTTCGAGCAAACAATTAGCTACCGGGTCCCACCACTTTTCGATGAAGTCGGCAAATATGACGGGAGTGTGAAAATTGACCGCACCAAGGGGGAAGTTTCTGCAAAATGTTATAAGGAACCAATGAATATTTTGGCTCTGAACCTGCTAAACGACATTGCGAGCAGAAAACGATCAGTTGAAGAGGCCTGGATGTTCTATGTCGAGCAAGCAGTGCAATTCAATATTCATCACAAATCTTCATCATAGACCACAAGATTACTATTCCAAATCCCCACAAACACGGCCGATCCGGATAAGACTGTCATTGACATGCAAGGACAGGTCGACGGACCACCGCAACAACACCGTAGTGAATGACTTGTACTGTAAATTCAGGATGCGGCACAAAAATCGTCTAACGTGGTTTTGACTTATCAAGCTATTCCTTTCCAAACCCTTTGTATTTCTTGCGCAGCTTTAATCTAATTACCAGTCCAACAAGCAGAGCAATACCAACAATCGTGAGCCCTACCACTGCATACTTCTCACCCACCGCGCTCTGGTACAGGACGGATATTAGAATTTCCATTGGTAATATGCCTAATCCGGTTGTCCAGGTGAAATCCCAAAATGTCATTTTGGTTAACCCGGATGCATAATTCAACGCATTGAACGATACCAGCGGAATTAAGCGTAAAATGAGGACACCTTTCAAGCCCTCACTTTCAAAAAACGTATCAAACCGTTCAAGGAGGCGTTTAGGGACAAATCGATTCACAATGGGACGTCCAAACCATCGGGCCAAGAAATATGATAGATATGCCCCTAACATCGCACCAATCCAGGCGTATACGAGACCAAGTACAGGACCAAATATGACAACATCACTGATTGAGATTACCTCTGCTGGTACAAACGTCACACTGTGTAAGACCATGAGTGCGATTAAGGCAATCGGTCCCCATGGCCCCAGCGAGCGAACGTACGCCCGTAGGTCATTTATTGTTTTTAAACTAAACATATGAAGGAATAGAGCTCGTAATGGAGGATCTAGGAGCACCAACAACGCGGCAATCAAAATCACTATAAAGATAACCCACGATGTCGCTCGTCTTCTCGTTCTCAAATTTGTGCCCCCACTCGTGATCCTTGACTTATTTAAAATACTTATGTATTACGTTCATCAGTTCCTTCGAGATGCCGCTCTGTTTGCATGGC
This sequence comes from Paenalicyclobacillus ferrooxydans, assembly GCF_001399675.1. Classification (GTDB taxonomy): domain Bacteria; phylum Bacillota; class Bacilli; order Alicyclobacillales; family Alicyclobacillaceae; genus Alicyclobacillus_B; species Alicyclobacillus_B ferrooxydans. The sequence continues at coordinate 3,255 of NZ_LJCO01000035.1, read as the reverse complement.
AATGTTGAATTGTGAAAGTCTTTAGACCGTGTGTAGAGACAAAATCGAACGTAAGCAGGGTGGCAACTCCACTTGGCCCGAGTCCGCGTCGGCAAACAAAGATGCGTGTGCGTGATCGTCTTCCCACCATAGTTTCTGACTAGGTCGCCTGACGTCCCTCATACTTTCCACCCCGTAACAGGCCCGGCAAGTCGTGCCGACCAAAGAGACATGCTGGCCCACCCAATAACACTCGGTTGCCTTAAGGTAAGACTTATGAATTTATGGACAAAAGACGTTCTGGGCAGATCCATATATATGCAGTTATAAACCTTAGTGGAGGTCATCTGGGCGGCAACGTTACGATTCATCAACCGCCCCTGCTGATGACTCAGTTTCGGCGGCTCGGAGCCGTTGCAAATGTGTCGCTAACTTGTCGGCGTCCGGTACAACCTTCTGGCTGAACAGCTCCCCATTTATGAGTACGGCTGGCGCTTGGCGAGCACCGACCCGCCAAGCCTCGCCGATGTGCGTAAGCCAGGGGCGAATCGTTACGTTGTTCTCGGGAATCCCCGCCACGCGGCAAGCTTTTAGAACGGATGCAACGGTCAAATCACATTCGCGGCAGACCCAGTCCGGTATAGTGAACGGGCCTTGTCGACCCGTGATGCGGTATACCACAATTTTCAAACTATCACCTCCAACGGGCATTGGAGTCTGCATTGAGACCCAGCTTTGGCTTTATCGTGATGCCTCCGTCTTAATCGTAAACCCTTCCCTATTCCTAATCTGTAACACAGTTCACAAAACCTCGATCGTTTGACGAGTCGCCCCGGCCCACTAAGTGCTGGCACGTCTAGAATTCGCAGCACTTGACGATGACACATCAAAACGTATAACTAATGCTACAGGTTTCAGAAACTAAAGTACTGTTCGGGTTTAAGAGGGAGGCACCAGAATGGATCTCTTTATCCTCTTGCGACGCCGCTAGGACAGCCCGGACTCGAACATCTTGCGGAGGCCTACCGCAAACGGAAAACATTTCTTGAACGTCATTGCAAAATGGTTATCCCACGTTGTTGCCAACGATCGACAGAGGAGCTTTCGCTAGGAGCAGGATCTGCCATATCCCGTCCTACGGGATCCGTCCCGTTCGGTGTATAGACAGCCTTGAAGTTCAATTGGAAGGCGAGAAGGTAAGGAGCTGCGTCCGGAGTTCGCAACCGGGCGAGGAATGTTGCAACTTGCGGAGACTTTGGGGTCGACAATCACAGCCGAATACGGCTGGCATATTACAGTAAGATGCCCAGCAACAGGCCAAAATTGAGGTTGGGTTGCGCCAGAACCAGGTGAAATCTACCATAGCGTTTTGTGACCCGTAAGCAATTCCACACTTACGGTACAGAAAACGTTTTTTCAGCAATGTGGCTGACCCAACCGTCGTAATCGACCAAAATGAGTTTGGCTACATATTGCTTTCCCGGTTCGAGGGTAGGAGGTTCGGCGGGGCCCACAGAGTACGATGCGGTTTTGGTCTTCGGGTAACACCAGAAGGCCTCCCGTGTATATATCGCAACGTGTGTATTCTCACCAGTCTCATCTTCGACGGCGAGAAAGTAAATCATCGGGTCATGCTTTTCAGCACGCGGCCACGCGAAAAGGACGTTTCGGAATGTCGTCGCTTCTATTTCGAGAAGTGCGGAATCGCAGATGGTCGCCGGCTTCACGGTAATTGTCGGTGAGGACAGGTGTCTGCCATTTGCGGTTACGCCCACCATTTTGTAGCGCATTCCATTTTGGGCGCAGGGTAATGAAAGGCGCGACACAACGGACCCCGAGAAGTTTTCCATGGGGTTAGATGTCTCGTGCACCCACTGCCTTGCCTCGCGCAACAGCACCGCGTGATTCCGATGACCCGTTTTCGGCGTGTATATGATTGCGACACTGTTGTCCTCATTGCGCAATCCGCAGGCAATAATCTCATTGTTACCGTATATTCGAACGATAGGGCGCGCGATAAAACCAACGTACCGGGTCATCCAGCGCATGTTCCACACCATAACGCGCATCAAGAAATGGTGCATGCCGTCGTTCGTTGTTTCTGAGGTATCCATGCTGTAATCTCTCCCCAACGTGACGCGGAATTACTAAGTTCATGTCTAGCTTAACACTAAATAAATTCTGGATGAACTGTACCTCAAGCTGACGTCAGGGAATCATCTATGGAATTTCCCGGTACTTCACCCCAGATTCGTTAGTACATTGAATTTCATAATACTTGATGGTCTGAAAAGTCAGAGAGGAGCTGCGATGGGGAGCTCCTCTCTGAGGTGGGACAGTTCTACCTTCGTTTTAGACTTCGACCACTAAATCCCTAAAATAAAACAGCTGTGTGATTCTGCTCGTATTTGTCGGGTGTTTATTTGCTAATTTTGGGAATCCTGTTAGTTGATTTGCCGGAACCTGTCGGAAGCACATCATGTGCGATTTAAATGCAAAACAAATTCGATCCTTTTCCTTCTACTCTCTGTTATTAGCATAAATTACTCGACGATTCTTAGAAAAAGAGTGAACATACACAGTGCGCTGTATCACTGACTGTGACCGTGCCTCCAAAGTCATATGGACACCTCCAACATTTGCTCAATCGCCGGTTCGCTCCGTATCCAGCCTTTACGAGCCTCGAAAAACGTCCGGTGATGAAGTATCGTGCCATCCACAAGCAATGTGTGCAGATAAAGAAGTACCGCTGTGGCTGCCATGAGGTTTGTGAACAACCTTTGGGGGTTGGACACCACAACCTCACCGCAAGATACTTCAGTTGGCAATTGATCCGGTTCAATTAGATCAGGGAACACCTCACCGGGAAAGGGCAAGACATCCCTTCCATTCACCCGGACACCGACGACAACCTGGCCTTCCCAGCCTGAATTCTTGATGGCTGCCAGTTGATAGCGGTCAACATGGTTTGGATCGTTTGGAACCGTTACAGCACTGTTCCCACTATCTACATACACCACATGACGCAACTCATGTAATTTTTCGTGAAGTAGCCGTCGTGTAGACCCGTTATCCACAGCCCCAATCACAATATTACCGTCTTCAACTCCGATCTCCTTAAGATTTGATTCCGCCGTGAGATACTCCGGGTACGCTGCAATATCAATCCCATAGGCTCGCGAATACCGCTCGGCTAGGACCTCAGCCTTCTTTCGACCGATATCCTGTTCCAAGAAATATTGACGAAGCAGGTTCTTCTGCTCAACCACATCCCCA
>NZ_LJCO01000002.1 GCF_001399675.1 Paenalicyclobacillus ferrooxydans | reverse complement strand
TATTTCTACGCTGCTTAAACAGACCACCGAGCCGCAGTTCGCCTGGGCGGAAAAAGATGAAACACGCACAAATCTTCTCCCAGACGCTGCAGCAGTACGTAGACGGAGATATTGAACACTTGGATGACCTGGAGTACGACCCAGTCTAAATACGCCAAAATCTGGAATGTAGGCTATCTGTCTAAGAGGTGTAATCTCTTTAGGCCATACACATCCAGCTAAACTAACCGAACATTCCGACTACGTACTGTTGCCATGCAGTGTGATGCTCTTGACACCCCAACGACTATTTAATGCAACGTTAGTGGGTGAGACCGACTAAACACGCGAAATCCGGCGGATTAGTGGGCTGGGAGCGACTAACGGGACCCGCCTAAAGGCCAAACAACATCGGTAAGTCGGTGCAACCGACTAAGAAGGCGCCCCGCGGCCAGGTTAAGTCGGTGAGACCGACTGAATTTCCACCGTCCGTCTGCTCCTGGTCGACGTATACTCTGAGGCGTGTCACGTCAGGGTCGAAGGGAGACAATGTAGTGGAGAGACCATCTCCCATGTACAGTTCACTAGTTGCACATGGGACTCCGTACACATATAATCGGATTAACCATTTGAACATCACGGCAAAGATGGGAAAGAGTAAGCGCGTAGCGGCCGATAAGCGAGTCGGGGACGGTGTGAGCCCGGCGGGTACAATGCGTGGAATGGGTCCCTGAGCTAACCGCTGAAGGTCGAGAGACTGGGTAGGTGGATTCGGAGCCTCCGTTATCGGGTAGGTCAGCCAGCTAAAGTCACTGGTTGGTCATCAAGTTGTGCACATTCACATCGTGCCTGCGCGTCATACGCGTTGTCTGGTTGTGGATGTGTGAACATGGGTGGTACCGCGGATTAAACGTCCGTCCCATTTTGGGATTGGGGCGTTTTTTATTTGACCGATCGCGATTTCTTGACACGTCGAGGCTGCCCTAACGCCAAGGCCGCCCTGAGCCAGTCGAGATGGCTAATCCGGTGACTGACCCAGCACCACCAGCACCACCAGCACCACCAGCACCACCAGCACCACCAGCACCACCAGCACCACCAGCACCACCAGCACCACCAGCACCACCAGCACCACCAGCACCACCAGCAAACACACAAAAGGAGTGAGCGTATCGATGAAACACCGCGTCTTTTCTGGAATTCAGCCAAGCGGCACATTGACCCTTGGCAACTATCTTGGCGCCATGAAGAACTTTGTTACCCTGCAGGACGAGGCAGATTGCATCTTCTGCATTGTCGACCTGCACGCCATCACTGTACCCCAGGAGCCTGAGAAACTGCGTCAAAACTCCATCAACCTGGCGGCACTCTATCTCGCTTCCGGCATCGATCCGGCTAAGTCGACCCTGTTCATCCAGTCCCACGTCCCGGCCCACGCTGAACTCGGATGGATGTTACAGTGCGTCGCCTATTACGGTGAACTCGGCCGCATGACCCAGTTCAAGGACAAGTCGGCCAAGAAGGAAGTCGTCACAGCAGGGCTCTTCACCTACCCGGCGTTGATGGCGGCTGACATCCTGCTCTATCAGACATCCTTAGTGCCAGTTGGTGAAGATCAGAAGCAACACCTCGAGTTGACGCGCGACATCGCCGAGAGGTTCAACAGCAAGTTCGGTGATACGTTCACCATCCCTGAACCATTCATTCCAAAAGTCGGCGGCCGCATCATGAGCCTCGAGGAGCCGACCAAGAAGATGAGTAAGAGTGACGAGTCAGCAGGCGCATACATCTCCATGTTGGATGAGCCATCCGTCATCCGCAAAAAGATCTCCCGCGCCGTCACCGACTCGGGTCGTGAGGTTCGTTACGATCCCGCTGAAAAAGCCGCCATCAGCAACCTGATGACCATTTACTCGCTGTGTTCTGGCAAGTCCATCGAGGAGATTCAGGCAGAGTACGATGGCCAAGGTTACGGACCGTTCAAGAAGGACCTCGCCGAAGTCGTGGTCGCTGCACTCGAGCCAATTCAAAACCGGTACCGCGACCTTCTCCAATCCGGAGAAGTCGTCGATATTCTGCGCCAGGGTGCCAAACGTGCCTCCGAACAGTGTGGGGACACCCTGGCTGACGTCAAGTCCAAATTTGGATTTCTCAGTTAAGCTGGGGTTTATGCCCCAGCTCTTGCCACACGTGGGATGTGTGGTATCATTTTAGATGGTTAAATTGACGCTTACGTAAGGGAGGCACTTGCATTGGCCCAGCTGCAAAAGTTTCAACCACCAACATCTGGAGACCCCATCACACTGCAAAACGGAAAGTTGAACGTCCCTGACAACCCCATCATTCCGTTTATCGAAGGTGATGGCACTGGTCCGGATATTTGGCGTGCTTCGCAACGTGTGTTTGATGCTGCAGTGGAGAAAGCGTACGGCGGTAAGCGCAAGATTGCATGGTATGAAGTTTTTGCTGGTGAAAAGGCATTCAATCAGTTCGGTGAATGGTTGCCAGCAGACACTCTGACAGCACTCTCAGAGTACATTGTCAGCATTAAAGGTCCCTTGACAACTCCTGTTGGCGGTGGCATTCGCTCATTGAACGTTGCTCTGCGTCAGGAACTCGATTTGTATGTTTGCCAACGTCCCGTGCGTTATTTCAATGGTGTTCCATCTCCTGTAAAACGTCCTGAACTTATAGATATGGTTATTTTCCGCGAAAACTCTGAGGACATCTACGCTGGTATCGAGTGGCAGGAAGGTTCTGAAGAAGTGAAGAAGGTCATCAGCTTCTTGCAGAACGAAATGGGTGTTAAGAAGATCCGCTTCCCAGAGACCTCCGGCATCGGCATCAAGCCTGTATCCAAAGAAGGCACCGAGCGACTCGTTCGTGCGGCGATTGAATATGCCCTCAATCATGGGCGCAAGAGCGTAACCTTGGTACATAAAGGAAACATCATGAAGTTTACCGAGGGTGCGTTTAAGAACTGGGGTTATGAACTCGCAGAGCGTGAGTACGCAGAAAAGACCTTTACCTGGGCTGAGTATGATCGCATCAAGGCCGACAAAGGCCAAGCCGAAGCTGATGCAGCACAGAAGGCTGCCGAAGCTGCAGGCAAGATTATCGTGAAGGACGTCATCGCCGACGCCTTCCTGCAACAAATTCTCACACGCCCAGCAGAATATGATGTCATCGCAACCCTCAACCTGAACGGCGACTACATCTCTGACGCCCTTGCGGCTCAGGTCGGCGGCATTGGTATTGCACCAGGCGCAAACATCAACTATGTCACTGGCCATAGCGTCTTTGAGGCAACCCACGGTACCGCACCGAAGTATGCTGGTCTCGATAAAGTGAACCCGGGATCCGTTATCTTGTCTGGCGTCATGATGTTTGAATTCATGGGCTGGCAAGAAGTTGCAGACAACATCACCGCAGCGATTGAGAAAGCCATCACACAGAAGAAAGTCACGTATGACTTCGCCCGACTGATGGACGGCGCGACTGAGCTGAAGACATCTGAATTCGCGGATGTCATCATCGAAAACCTGTAAGGTCATGGGATTCATCAGGCAATGACCGGTTCGGTCAGCTCTGAGGCCAATCCCGATCCGGTCAAGCCTGCTTAATTTTCAGGAGGCGAATCGCATGTTGAAACGGAAGAAGATTTCGGTCATCGGCGCAGGGTTCACAGGCGCCACCACAGCATTCATGCTTGGCTTGAAAGAACTTGGGGACATCGTGTTGCTTGACATCCCGCAACTCGAAAACCCGACCAGAGGCAAGGCACTCGACATGCTTGAAGCGATGCCGGTTGTCGGATCGGACGTTCACATTGTCGGAACATCTTCCTACGAAGATACCGCCGATTCCGATCTCGTCATCATCACCGCTGGTGTAGCCCGCAAACCCGGTATGAGCCGTGACGATCTCGTCAACACCAACGCCGGTATTGTCAAGTCGGTTACCGAACAAGTTGTCCGTTTCTCTCCGAACACTGTGTTGATTATCCTCAGTAACCCCGTGGATGCAATGACCTATGTTGCGTACAAGACCTCAGGTTTTCCGAAAGAGCGCGTCATCGGCCAGGCTGGCGTACTTGACACCGCTCGCTTTAATGCATTTGTCGCAGAAGAACTGAGCGTATCCGTCGACGAAGTTCACGGTTTCGTGCTTGGTGTTCATGGCGACGATATGGTTCCGCTCGTTCGTTACTCAAATGTGGGTGGTGTCCCGCTTGAGAAGCTGTTGCCAGCAAAGCGGATCGAAGAAATCGTCCAGCGTACGCGTACGGGCGGTGGCGAGATCGTCAACTTGCTTGGTAATGGCAGCGCGTACTATGCACCAGCTGCATCACTGACACAAATGGCTGAAGCCATCCTGAAAGACAAGCGCCGCCTCCTGCCTGCCATTGCGTATCTGCAAGGCGAATTCGGCTACGAGGACCTGTTCCTTGGTGTACCGACCGTCCTCGGCGGAAAAGGTATTGAGCGTATCGTTGAACTTGAGTTGACTGAAGAGGAGAAGGCAGCGCTCGACAAGTCTGCCCAGTCCGTACGAAATGTTATTAAGGTCGTTTCAAACCGGTAATCATCAATGTTTCCATGCAATTAATTCCGTAGGTTCCTTTATGCGTCGTCACCTTCGGCTATCCGATTTGTGAGTCGATGCATCAACCTTGTTTCATTTGACGGCTGTCTGGGGGTCTCCTCTTGGACAGCCCTTTTTTGTTGTCCAAGGTGGCTCCAGGGTGGCTGTCTACTCTCTGCCCAGATTCTGCCGCACGGTGTCTTACGTTATCCGCATTTTTCCTGCCCCCAAACACACGATCTCCACGAACTCGCGACCGGAATCTAGTGAGGAATATGTTACAATAACAGCGGCACGCAAAGGAAAATCGTGCTCGTCGAGACTGCAATCGACGGAGAGGGGTCCGGTCCATGTCCGAAACAGAGTCCACTCCCAAAATGTCTGCTGCTGCTGACACACAGTCGACCGCGAAAGTACAGTCGACGACTGACTCAGGTGTCCGTCCCAAGCTGATGCTGATTGACGGCAACAGTATTACCTATCGCGCATTTTTTGCCTTGCCGCCGCTAAGTAACGCGCAAGGTCAGTTCACGAACGCCGTCTATGGATTCACGCAGATGCTGTTGAAGGTATTACAGACCGAGCACCCCACACATGTGGCGGTTGCTTTTGACGCTGGTAAGCAAACATTTCGGCACAATGAATATGAGGAATACAAAGGTACACGTCAGAAGACACCAAGTGAGCTCTCAGAGCAGTTTCCACTGGTTCGGGACGTGCTTCAGGCCTTTGAAATCCCTGCTCTCGAGGTTCCACAGTACGAGGCAGATGACATTATTGGCACCTTGGCCCGGGAAGCAGAAGCCAAGGGGTACGAGGTTCTCGTCGTTTCAGGAGACAAGGACTTGCTTCAACTCGTCACCGATCAGGTAAACGCCATCTTGACCCGCAAAGGGGTCACTGATGTTGAACGATATACGCCGCAGACCGTTTTTGAACGCTATGAATTGACGCCAAGGCAAATTATTGATCTTAAAGGCCTCATGGGTGACAGCTCGGACAACATCCCTGGTGTCCCAGGTGTTGGTGAAAAGACCGCCATCAAGTTGTTGAAGGAGTTCGGGACGGTCGAATCAGTACTCGACCATATTCCCGACGTATCCGGCAATAAACTCAAAGAGCGGCTTACTGAACACAAGGATAAGGCCCTGATGTCGAAGCGCCTCGCTACCATTTATCGCGAGGTGCCGGTCGAAGTTGACTTTAATGACCTTGAATACTCAGGTCACCTGACATCGAAGGTTCTGGATGTGTTCAAAAAACTAGGGTTCAAGTCGCTTGTCGACAAGATTTCCAGGGAAATCGATACATCCGCCGATGGTTCGACAGAAGGCCCTGTCCGATCCGGTGAATCTGCCGATGATGGCCAACTGAACAGCCGAGCCGAAGCTGCCGCCAGGGCACCTGAGATCCCGTTTGAACGGATCACGACAATGGCGCAGCTCGAGCACTTGTGGCCGATACTGCGTGGTGAAGTGGGTGTCATTCCTATCTGTGATGGCCCTGATTATCAGACGGCGAACCTAGTCGGGTTCTCCGTGGGCATGAAGACCGCGTGCTACTTCATTTCGTTTGAAGGCGAACTCGAGACAACGGATGTAAAACCTTTGTGGTCGCACGAGTTCGAGAAAACGGTCTTCGATCTCAAGTCACTGGTCGTCCTGCTCGACGCCCACGGTCAAACCTTGATGCCAAGCGGCAACTGGTTTGACGTACTCGTTGGCAGCTACCTGATGAACCCGTCGGATGGGGAATTGACCCTGCAGAACATTCTCGAACGTGAGTTGCACAGGTCTGTGCCGGCATGCCGGTGGGATTCCGCCGAAGACGTAGAGAAAAAGTCGCAGGTTGCAGCGTGGCTGCCGGAATTGAAGCATCACATCGGCCTCGGCCTGCGCGAGCAAGACCTTGATGACCTCTTCTTTCAAGTGGAGCTCCCGCTGGAGTTTGTGCTTGCTAAGATGGAGGTACTAGGCTTTCACGTGAATGTCGGGCGGTTGCAAAATATCGGATCGGAATTGCAAAAACAGCTCGAACAACTCACTCGGCAGATCTACCAACATGCCGGAGTTGAGTTTAACATCAACTCGCCGAAGCAACTTGGGGAGATTCTGTTTGACAAGATGGCTTTGCCGGCGATGAAGAAGACCAAGACCGGCTATTCAACCAGCGCTGACGTGCTCGAGAAGTTAGCCCCATATCACGACATTGTGCGAGACATCCTGCAGTTCCGCCAACTCGGGAAACTGCAATCGACATATGTAGAAGGCCTGCTGAAGGTCATCCGACCTGAGACCGAACGCGTTCACACTCGTTTTCATCAGGCTTTAACCGCCACAGGCCGCCTATCGAGCAGTGAGCCAAACCTTCAAAACATCCCCATTCGGATGGAAGAAGGCCGAAAGCTCCGACTTGCTTTTGAACCGACGTATCAGGACTGGGTCATTCTGTCTGCAGACTATTCGCAGGTGGAGCTCCGCATCTTGGCACACTTGTCGGGCGACGAGGCACTTGTTCAGGCTTTCCGCAGCGACGCTGATATCCACACCAGCACAGCATCAACCGTTTTTGGTGTACCGCCAGAGGAGGTCACCCCGTTGATGCGCCGACAGGCAAAGGCGGTCAATTTTGGCATCGTGTACGGGATCAGTGACTACGGGCTCTCGCAGAACCTTAACATCACGCGGGCGGAAGCCTCGCGTTTCATCGAGGACTATTTTGCGAAGTTCCCCGGCGTCGCAAACTATATGAAGGAGATTGTCGACAGTGCCAAGAAGCTCGGGTACGTGACCACGCTTTTGAACCGGCGGCGCTATCTCCCGGATATTCACAGTCGTAACTTTAACCTGCGCAGTTTCGCTGAACGAACTGCGATGAATACACCCATTCAGGGTACAGCTGCAGATATCATCAAACTCGCTATGGTCCGGATTGACGAAGCTCTGCGGGAGTCGGACCTGCGTGCACGTATGCTCTTGCAAGTCCATGATGAGCTTATCTTTGAGTGCCCGCAGACCGAAGTGGAAGAACTTGAGGCCTTCGTGCACGAGAAAATGGAGAATGCACTGACCCTCAGCGTTCCGTTAAAGGTCGACGTACACGTCGGACAAACTTGGTATGATGCGAAATAAAGGATCCGTTGGCGGTTGCAGACTCTCATCCAATTCGGGCGCAACACGCCAGCCCTGGTCCGGAATCAAATGACGGTTGCAGGGCCTCATCCAAAATAGGAGGATTTCTGGTTGCCGGAACTCCCTGAAGTAGAGAACGTAAAGAGAAGCCTCGAGTCTCTGGTGATTGGCAAAGTCATTGAGAGCGTGGATGTTCGATTGCCGCGGATCGTTCGATGTCCTGATGATCCGCGCCTCTTTGAGGCCATGTTGGCTGGCATTACAATCACCGGATTTGGTCGACGCGGCAAGTATCTGTTGTTCTTTGTCCCCCCGTTCACCCTCGTCTCGCATCTGCGTATGGAAGGGCAGTATCGACTTGCGGATACCGGAGATGAAGAAGCCCCCCATACGCACGTTGTATTTCGTTTTACGGACGGTACAGAACTTCGCTATCGGGATGTCCGCCAGTTCGGAACCATGGATCTCGTCCTAACCCAGGACGAATACCCACAAGGTCTTAAATCTTTAGGACCTGAACCGTTTGATAAGAGCCTGGATGGTCGAGAATTGTACAAGCGTCTGCACGCGCGGCGAGCACCAATAAAGGCTGTTTTGCTCGATCAGACATGCATCGCCGGCCTTGGGAATATCTATGTTGATGAGGCACTGTTCTTGTCTGGGATTCATCCGGAGCGCAGTGCTTCGGTGTTGACGAAGAAGCAATGTGACGGACTGCTTGAAAACATTCGGGATGTCCTCGCTCGTGCAATTGAAGCGGGCGGATCGTCTATCAAGACCTATGTTAATGGTTACGGCCGCCATGGCGGCTTTCAGATGGCTTTAAACGTGTATGGCCGTGAGGGACAAGCATGCACAAGGTGCGGCAGCGAGATTGTGAAGCTCCGTGTTGCTGGCCGGGGGACACACGTGTGCCTGCACTGCCAGCGGAGACCACGCCGCCGAAGGGCCGTTGTGGGCGCTCAGGCTACTGACAAAGGCAGGCCCCAGGGGAAACTGGTTGTTCCGAGTAAGAATGCGGATGGAGGTAGCATACGGTGATTGTCGGACTAACAGGTGGAATTGCCACGGGAAAAAGCACAGTGACCGCTATGCTGCGTGAGCTCGGTGCATATGTTGTGGATGCGGATGTTTGGGCACGGAAAGTTGTCGAACCGGGCAGTCAGGGCCTCTCTGAAATTGCCGCAGCATTCGGCCCCGGTGTGCTGTTGGGTGATGGCGCGCTCAATCGCCCTGCACTTGGCAGAATTGTGTTTGGGGACGAATCAGCTCGCCAGACACTCAACCAAATCACACATCCGAAGGTTCGGGAAGGCATGAAACAGGAGACACTCATGTATTTTCAGAACCATCCTTCCGATCCGATTGTGTGGGACGTCCCTCTCCTGTTTGAAGGGGATACCAAGTATCTCGTTGACGTGACTGTCCTCGTATACGTCCCCGAAGATGTACAGCTGACACGGCTCATGCAACGGGATGGGCTGTCCGAGTCCGACGCGAAGGCCCGTATCAAAGCACAGATGCCGATTGAGGAGAAAAGAACCCTGGCCACGTATGTGATTCATAACTCTGGGACACCAGATGAAACAAAAGAACAGGTTGTCACTCTCTGGGAGACCCTGCAGAACAAGGCGGCGGTACAGTGAGATTCGTCAAGATAAAAAAGAGGATCATTGTATCGTTTGTCCTTTTGGTTGTGGTCATCCTGCTGATTACGTCAAATACCTTTTGGCGCTGGATGTATCCGATTGGTTATCAACCGTTGATTCAGCAGTCTGCCCGTGCAAATGAGCTCGATCCGTTGCTCGTGGCAAGCGTAATCCGCGTTGAGAGTCAGTTTCACCAAAAGGATGTCTCTCACGCCGGGGCCATTGGGCTGATGCAGCTCATGCCAGACACAGCACAGTGGGTTGCACAGCAGATGAGCCAGCAAGGAATTCGTCTGACAGGTGAACAGAACGGTCAGACGAACACTCAGGACCTTGCCAGTCCCCAGCTTAACATCCAACTCGGGAGTTGGTATATCCATTACCTGATTCAACAATTTAACGGTAATGAGGTTGCCGCCATTGCCGCATATAACGGCGGCCCCAAGCGCGTAGGGCAGTGGCTGTCAAACGGCACCTGGAACGGTAAACTGCAGGATATCACAGACATTCCAGTTGGAGAGACTCGTCACTTCGTTGATAGGGTGTTTTATAATTACGACCTATACCAGCGTATCTATGGAAAGGCTCCGGAGTGGAAGAAGGCTGCCGACAGTTAATGGTACACGGCAGACTTCGAAGGCATCCTTTCACTGCACAACTTTGACGACACACTTTCAGGGCAACTTTCATTGCAACTTTCAGGGCAATTTTCACAGTACAACTTTCAGGGCAACTTTGTGCGTGGACAAAATTGCCCTTCCACAAACCTCATTAAAGTAGTTGACACAGCACGTCCAGGCTCATATAATGGGTTTTGTCGCTGCTGACATGTCGAGGTGGCGGAATCGGCAGACGCGCACGTTTGAGGGGCGTGTGGGGAAACCCGTAGGGGTTCAAGTCCCCTTCTCGACACCAGTTAAAAACCTAAAAGTTAGGGCGATATCGAATCGGTCACTTTCTTGGTTATCTATGAGGGTGACCGATTCTACAAATTCCCGGATAACCTGCTTTTTCTCTTCCTCATCGGTTGAGAAGAGCAGGTTTTTCTTTGCATGCATGACCCCAAGAACCGCCTCACTGTCGATGGTGGATTCCTTTTGCATTAGTTCCGCGCGGTTCAACTCAGATTGCAAAACGGTTTTTCGCAAAGTTGCTTCTCGTATCTTCTCTGCGAGTATGTTCTTATCCAACAGGCCTTCTCCGATGGCTTCAATCCAGTTGTTCATTTTACGGTCAAGTTCTGCGAGTTCGGTTTTGAGCGGCAACAGATTGTCTTGTGATTCCTCGCGCTGTTCTTGATAGAGCTCTTGTACGCGATCTGTAATCTTCCGTAAAGCTTCGTCTGAAAAGACCGTGTTGACCAACTTCTTCATTATGGCATCCTCAAACTCTTCTTTCCGAATTCCTCTTGACCCACAGTTTTCACTGCATTTGTAGTAGGCGAATCGAGATCCACTTCTCATATATGAAGAACCTCGAAACATGCCCTTGCAGCCTGGAGTCCCACACTTCACACGGTCCGACAGGAGGTAGGTAAGTCTGGCCTTGAACTGTCCTGGTTTATGTTTCCTTGCTTTCATGGCTTGATTTACCTTGTCCCACAGTTCTTCCGATACAATCGCTGGGACCGCTCCAGCAATCTGGATCTGTTCTGCTTCGTCTTTACGTTTGTGGCTGTTTCGTTTCCCGCCACCAATCTTCTGGTCGGTCACATCCCATGTGTACACCCCTTTATACTTTTTGTTTCTCGCCCAATCCCAGAAGCTGTTCTTGGTAAACCTCCTTCCGTTGTACGTGCGGAATCCCTGACTATTTAACTCATCAATGATTCTTGATAATGTCAGACCTTTAGCGATGCTTTCAAAATAAAAGCGAACAGCCGGAGCGGTCCTCTCGTCAATCTCAAGCATGAGCGTCTCTGGATTTACTTTGTAACCATAAGGTGGTCGTCCACCTGTGTGACGACCCGACGTCGCGTTCTCCAACAAACCTTTTCGCGTCTCGCGGGCAAGGTTTCTTGAATAGTATTCAGCCATCCCCTCAAGGACCGACTCGAGAATTATGGACTCCGGACTGTTGTCTAACTGTTCAAGAACACTCTCTAGACGCACGCCGTTCTTCTTCAATATCCTCTTGTAATATGCGCTGTCGTATCGGTCACGGGCAAAACGGTCCAGTTTGTGAACGATGATAACGTCAAATAAATTTTTATCACTGTCGGAAATCATCCGTTGGAAGTTAGGGCGATTGTCGTTTGTGGCTGTGCGTGCATCATCCGGATAACTATCAACGAGGACATAACCCTTTCGTCGGCAGTACTCTTCAATTGCCCGCAACTGTGCAGTTATAGACTCTTCACGTTGGTTTGCTGAGCTGTACCGTGGATAGGCCACCGCCCGTAATGTCTTTCCTTGTAACACGTTACCAACCCCATTCACCTTCAGCTATCCTGGGCCATCTTAACCCCTTATCAAAAACCCGGATTTATCAGGGTCAACTGTTTGTTCTTTTACGGAGGCCTAAAATTTCTCCGTGGTAGATTACATATTCAAGCGTCTCGTCAAGCGGGTGCCGATACGAGTAATCGTAGTCTTCTGTACATTCTCGAATCATATCGCCTGAATGTCCTGTCCAAGCTGATAGACCATATACATCCTGAGTCAACAGCATTAGACGTGCGTCCATAAATGGTAAGGGAACATTAAACGCGTCGGCGAGATGAACCACTTGGGATTGCCACGAACAATCTTCAACCATGTGTTGGGCAATCAAATAAGTTGGTGCTAGTGCGTACATGGCAAAATAATTCGCCTGGCGTTCTTGTCGCTTTCGTTCATCCGAGCACATCACCTCCTGGTCCCCTGTATGCAATAATACGTGTCCAAACTCATGAGCTAATTCTACACGTTGCTGTGAATGTGGAAGCCGATTATCAACAATAATCGTGTACAGGTCGTCAATCATTGCAAAATGGGTACTTTCGACCGGTTCATGATGCACCCAGATACCTGCTTCCTTTGCAAACGATTCAATGTCGATTTCGCTTGGTGATTGAATGTTACGTCGTCTATAGCAGCGCAAAATTCTCCATTCCAATTTAGAGGGTTGATAATTCTCTATCATCGTATACACCCTTGCATTCGTCCCCATTCTTGCTGTTTTCATGGTGGTGTCCTTCACTAGAATGAGGGGGAAACCCGTAAATCGTCTTTATATCATTCTCCTTGTTTCTGTCCGGGTTTTCGTCCCTTTTCCAGTTCATAAATAAGTCGTAGCCCGCGCATCATCTCTTTTTTTCGGGTAGATGGGCTTTTACTGAAATCGTAAAAAAAGGTTCCGGTTAAGTGATTTTTGACCCATGTTACAAACTCACGTTCCTCCGGTGGGAGTGTCGGAAGGTCATCCCCACTTTTCCCCGTCAATAACCAATCTAACGAAACCTCATACATTTCCGCTAATCGAATTAAGGTCTTCGTATCGGGTTCCCGATACTCGGTTTCGTAACCTGTATACGTTGAACGAGCAATTCCCAATTCATCTGCGACTTGTTGAGTGGTGAGTTGTTTTGTAGCCCTGGCCTGTGTCAATCTCTCGCCAAGTGTCACCGAGGTTCCACCTCCAATCTTTTTGTGCAACGAGTAGTGTCGAAAAAAGTCGTCGCTGATAGCGTCATTATACTTGACCACAGTCTCGTATCGCAACTATGATTTGTCTATCAAAATGAATGTCGCGTTTCGCGATAGAGGGGGTAGAGCCATGGATAGACAACCACGTACGTGGTTAATTCGTTTACGCCATCAGCGGCGTATGTCCCAGCAGCAAATTGCTATGCGGGCTAGGATTTCTCGCAATTATCTATCTGAAATTGAGTGTGGTGTTAAAAATCCAAGTGTGGATGTTTCGAAGCGCATCGCCCAAGTAGTGGGGTGCGAATGGATGCAATTTTTTTAACCATCTATGTTGCAATACGCGACTTTGAATTTAGGGAGTGTGTGTAAATGGGTTTGAGACGGCAACCGTCTAATGGACCAGAAAAAGTGGTGATTCGCGTCAATCGTGTTCCTCATCCTCAGCCGGATGCTGCAGAAGATTTAATCGCTCGATTGGTGGTTAGGGAACTCGTATCAAGGCGAGGTACACCAGAAGGGATTCTCTAAAAGATCACACCGTAATACAGATGACGTTTGGACCAGAATTGGGGTTTTCATATGAACATTCCAAATGAGCTAAAAAGGATTGTGATCAAGGAAGAGTTGGTGCGGCTCACAGGCGACTTATATAGAGCCATTATTTTGAATCAATTCATTTATTGGAGTCAACGTGTACGAGATGTTGACCGATTTATTGCTGAAGAACAAAAGCGTATGCAACATGAAGCTGCGGAAATAAACATGAAGCCGACAAAAGGATGGGTTTATAAAACAGCAGATGAATTGCTGGAAGAAACGATGCTGGGAATTTCGAGGCAATCCATAAATCGATATCTAAACGCTCTGGTTGAACAAGGTTACTTATTGTGCCGAAACAACCCTGATCATAAATGGGATCGAACCAAGCAGTACCGAGTTGACTTTGTAAAGGTTCGTCAGGAGCTAGCTGCACTTGGATATACACTGGATGGCTATGCAATGCTCAAAATGAGCAATGCAATGCTCGGTCAGAGCGATGGAAAGCTTAGTTTGAGCAATGGGAAGCTCAAAATGAGCAATGGAGTGCCCAATGAGAGCGATCGAGCGCCTACAATGAGCAATCGAATGTTGTCAGATGAGCAAGCAATACCAGAGATTACTACAGATCATGTTGTTGATAGTGATAAAGCTGTTACATCGGTTAGGTCCCAAGACGGTTTGAACAGCACTGATGACAAACTTATGGACGCATCCATGTATTTTGTAGGTGGTACTCCACAAGACGCTGATGAGTCAGGAGTTTCTCCTGATCCGTATGAGGCCATAGAGCTTCGTATGAGAAATCATGTGGATTACCCATACACATCGAAGCAGAGAGATTACGAAGCTTTGAATGAATTGCTTGAACACCAGGTTCCCCTTCACTTCATCCTAGATGGAATTGACTATACTTTTGCCCAGTATCCGACGAAAAGGATTAACAGCTTTGCGTACTGTGCAGAGGTTATTAAACAGCGATGGGGCACAGAGACAGCCAAACGGAACTGGGCGCAAGACGACCGCAACAAAGGATATGTTCCTTTTGAGAGACCTGTCCCAAGACAGGTGAGACGTTCTGAAAAACCAGCGAAGGACCCGAGATACAAAGCGTTCTATGATCTGTTTCCAGACAGCTGAAAAGAAGCTTACAAACCAACCTGCGGATAGAGGTGAGGAATCATGCAGATAGAGTATTACAAATACACGGTCGTTAATTTGAATGACCAGAGAGAATTGATGGCAGCGGCTCCACCGGAAATGTTTGCTGAAGAAGTTGGTGCTCTTTTAGAAATCATTGGACATGGACCAACGAATATTGTGATTTATTCGCATCAGGACGGAGGGTTATACCGCCCGAAAACCAATGCGGACCTATCCATTACGGACAATGTGTTTTTCAGATTGGATGGTTCGAACTTTGAGCCGCGACCGACGATGTCTGCGGCAGAGAGCTTAGAACTCGGCCAACGCATTGCATCTGCATATGTCGTGCTCCGAAAGAAATTTGTATATCTTAAAATGAAAAAATGGGGCTCCGTGAAACCAGAAACACAGCAAGAGTTGAACGAACTATCGCACAAATTGAGCATTGTTGAAAACGCGATTGTGGGCACTGGTGAAATGGAGGCTGTTTTCGATTTGTGGCTTCGTAAACAATTTAGTCCAGAGAAATGCGCGATGGAGTTACATATGGGGAAATCGACCTGGTACCGGCGTTGCCGAGCTGTGGCCCGGCACATCGCCTTTCACTTAACAGAACGGTTATCGCCAAGCGCTCTGCGTGAGCTGCTTCAGGACGCCGGTAAAATGGAAGATTGGATGTCCCTGTTTGAATACCTTGACGAGACAAACACATAAGCCGTTTTTTGTTATTTGGTGCTCTAGGTCGAAGACAAGGGCACATCTTGAGGTGGTTGTGATTCGCCAATCAATCGAATGGCACTCTCAACCACCTCTTCATATGAAATTTGGTACTCGTCTGCAAGTCGGACAATGACATCAAGTATTGAAGAAGAAATCATCCACTGCACGGGTTCTACCAATTGGTATTGACCTTCTCGTACTTCGATAGGATATTCTGTTTCTCCCACAACGACCTTGTTCCCAGTTAGATAAATTGCCATCACGCGATTCGCAACAAGAAATTCAATCGGAAGACACACGCCAAAGTGTTCGAAAAGATCGACTAAGGTTCGAGAAGCGTGGCCAATATAGTCGGTTCGAAACGTGTGAAAATGGTATATCGCCTGTGCAGTCGAGACTGTAACCTGCGTTTCACCTGATTCTTCGACTGCGACTTCGATCATTTCGGCTTGCTCCATTACTGATCTGGCAAAGGTTAACTCCTCATCGTTTGTCGTGAAGTTGCTGAAAATGTGCTGGATTCGGTCAATGTACTGGATGTCTACGCCCGCTTGGTGACTCAATTCCAAAGTAATTCCTCCCCACTCATTTCATCCATCGAAGCATAGCAAATCGTGATACGAACTTGGCACCACGTAAGTGCCATTTCGCGGTACGGTCAAAACGGACGTAAGGTACCTTGTCCAGATGTCCGAGAAAGAAGAGTGATAGGAGTGGCAGGTTCGTCGAATAACGCGCTCACGCCATTGAATCTCAACCAGACCATGAAAGGTTTAGGGTTTCGACCTGTTGACCCTTTTG
>NZ_LJCO01000050.1 GCF_001399675.1 Paenalicyclobacillus ferrooxydans | reverse complement strand
CGTCCTGAGCCAGGATCAAACTCTCAAAGTTGAGAAGTTTGCTCTCTTCGTTGCCGAAGATGCTCACTTCGAATCTGTACGTTTCACTCTCTGCGTGTGTTTAGTTTTCAAGGAACCAACTTCATTTTGATGCCTGATAGCTTGCCTCGATATCAGTGTTGTTATCAGGGTTTCATCGTAGCCGCCTCGCGGCGACATCGACTAATATATCACGCCTCCCAACTGAGATCCAGTGGAATCTTCTTCCTTTTGGCATTTTGTTTTGCAAGAGGCAAATATGGCGTTACAGGCGAGCCGAATACGGTGTTTAACAAGATGTCGTTACGGCGTTGCATACAAATCCACCGCACCACTTCGTCGGTGTGTTCATCACAGATGAGAAGACAAAGCGACCCCGCTCGCATAGAGCAACGAGCGGGGCCTAGTCTAATCACATCATGGCCTAGCCTAATCACATCATGCTTAACAATACCCCGGTGTGACCTGCGAGCCAGAACAGGCCCCACAGTACCCTTTACCCAACATCCTAGACGACATCCGGAGCACCTTCTGCCGCGGCATCCTTGCCATTGTTTCCGTCCCTATCCCTTTCACGCAGCAGTGGGAACAGAAGCACGTCGCGGATGGATGGCTGGTTTGTCAGCAGCATGACCAACCGGTCAATGCCAATACCAAGCCCACCTGTCGGCGGCATCCCATACTCGATGGCCTCGAGGAAGTCCTCGTCTATCGGCTGCGCCTCGTCGTTGCCAGCAGCACGTTCAGCTGCCTGCTGTTCGAAGCGTTGGCGTTGATCAATCGGATCGTTCAATTCACTAAACGCGTTGCCGTGTTCCCGTGCAACAATGAAGAGTTCAAAGCGCTCGGTGAAGCGGGGATCGTCAGGACTCTTCTTCGCAAGGGGCGAGATCTCAACCGGATGACCATAAACGAATGTAGGTTGAATCAGTGTCTGCTCGACCTTTTGTTCGAAGAACTCGTTGACAATGTGCCCATACTCCATATGCGGCTGAATGTGAACACCGTGTTCTTTCGCAAGTGCCTTTGCATCGTCCAGCGAATGTACCCCGCGCAGATCAATGCCAACGACTTCTTGAATAAGATCAAGCATGTGCTTGCGGGCAAACGGCCGCTCCAAATCAATTTCATAGTCGCCGTATGGAATCTGGAGTTGACCGCAAACCTGACGGGCAGTATGACGGATCATATCCTCTGTCAGGTCCATAATGCCAATCAGATCGGAGTATGCTTCATACAACTCGAGCATCGTGAACTCCGGATTGTGGCGCGTAGAAATCCCCTCATTTCGATACACGCGTCCAACCTCATAGACTCGCTCCATCCCACCAACAATCAGTCGCTTCAGGTGTAATTCAAGGGCAATACGGAGGTGTAAATCCATGTCAAGTGCATTGTGATGCGTCATAAAGGGGCGCGCCGCTGCCCCGCTGGCGATGGAATGCAATGTCGGTGTCTCGACTTCGAGGTAACCCCGGTCATCGAGAAAACGCCGGATGGTTTGAATGATTTGCGATCGTTGCACAAACGTGCGGCGAATGTCCGGGTTTACTATGAGGTCCAAATAACGCTGACGATAACGTGCTTCGACGTCCTTTAGACCATGCCATTTTTCAGGAAGCGTCCGAAGCGACTTTGACAAAACGTCAAGCTGCTCCACGAGGACGGTAATCTCACCGCGGTTGGTTCGAAAAACGGAGCCTTGAACACCAATGAAATCGCCAAGATCGAGCAAATCGAACACTTCGTACATCTCTGGACCCAGAACGTCGACTTTGGCGTAAATTTGAATAGTTCCAGTTCTATCCTGCAAGACGCCAAATGACGCTTTGCCGTGTCCGCGCTTAATCATCAGTCTGCCGGCGATGGTAACTTTTTGGCCGAGGGTCTCGAGTTCCTCTTTGGATTTACCCTCACCAAAAACGTGAATTTCTTCTGCGTGGTGCGTCACCTCATAGCGGTGGCCAAATGGATCGATCCCTTTTGACCGCAGCTCGTCCATCTTTCGCATGCGCGTCTCAAACAGTTCTTGCTCGTCCATGATTCACCTCTCCAAAACAGTTCTGACGCCAGACTAAGTGTGCTGGCGCAGGAAACGGGTCTACAAACCAAAAAACAGCCTGAATAAACAACAGAAGAGGTCGACCGCCGTCAACCTCTTCCAGGGCTCTGATTCCAGAGCTTCGCAGTCATGATTCCAACTTGAAGAATATTTCAACGCGTTCTTCAAGTCAAATCCTTCATTACCGCACATGTCCTCTTCAATCAGCGTTTGATGCTCAGCACTTGAAACTGGATGGTACCAGCAGGTACAGCCACTTCGACCATTGCCCCTTTAGTCTTCCCTATCAAAGAGCGGCCTACCGGAGACTCATTCGAGATACGATTGCTGGCTGGATCCGCTTCTGCTGACCCGACGATGGTGTACTCAACTTCTTCATCAAATTCTATATCCTTCAACAGCACGGTCGATCCGATGCTGACTAACTCGGTATCCACATCGTCATCATGAATGACCCGCGCATTCCGCAACATCTTTTCGAGCGTCATAATGCGACCCTCAACGAACGCCTGCTCATTTTTGGCATCTTCATATTCGGAGTTTTCACTAATATCGCCATAACTGATGGCAAGTTTAATACGTTCGGCAACCTCGCGGCGCTTCACGCTCTTCAGATGTTCGAGCTCATCCTCAAGCTTTTGTAAGCCCTCTGGCGTCAAGATAACTTCCTTCTCAGCCATTGCTGTCTCTCCTTTTTCCGCGAAACGCACTGAAAGTACCTCATTACATATGCGTCAAACGCTTTCAAATATGCTCATCCTTAAAGACGCGGCCAAAATGGTTTTGCCTAATGACAGAAGACACTGCCAGTGCAAACACCAACAGTGCCATCACGCATCCTCGAAGAGTTTCCATGATGTCTATGCGCAATTATAGTGAGGGCCCCAAAGAATGTCAACGAAGGTACCCGCCTAACGGGACGAAACGACAAAATATTCTGCAATTCGATACAAACTCTCGATTCAATTCTTTTCGTTTGAAGTGATAGCCTCATAAGCAGCAGCCTCGTCACCGAGAAGCTCCGTCCGGCTGACGTTCAGGAGTTCCTCTAGGCGCTTGAGGAGTGCTGGAGTGACGTTGCGAGTTCCCCGTTCTAACCCGCCGATGATGGCCACGCTCACTTCGAGCTCGTTCGCGAGCTCTACCTGTGTCCAGTTTTTCAACTTTCGATAGGCACGCAACCTTCTACCAAAAACGTCCGACATACTGTATCCCTCCTCTTTGCGCTGCATCTTCTGCCGCCGGACCTGCTCGTTGCCCATCTTCCAGCAGTAAATCAGGATCCAAATCGCGCAACGGGCATAAGACAAATGCCCTTTCTGTAATTCTAGGATGAGGCACTTGCAAACGGGTGTCCGAAATCCGAGAGTTGCCATAGAACAAGAGGTCCAGATCAAGCGTACGAGGGCCGTTTCGAATCGTGCGCACTCGCCCACGGGCGGCCTCAATCTTAAGCAGTTTTTCGAGTACGTCATGT
Organism: Paenalicyclobacillus ferrooxydans; assembly: GCF_001399675.1. Lineage (GTDB taxonomy): Bacteria > Bacillota > Bacilli > Alicyclobacillales > Alicyclobacillaceae > Alicyclobacillus_B > Alicyclobacillus_B ferrooxydans. The sequence continues at coordinate 12,929 of NZ_LJCO01000050.1, read as the reverse complement.
GCTGAGAGATGGGTCTTGAATGATACGGCCATGTTTAAAAATGAGTCCTGATTCAAATAACCGACGGGGTCTGACTCATACAATGACGAACAGCGAATTGAACCCGGCATAGCAATATCCACCAGGTCCTGCACTCCTTGAGACAAGTGATGGAGTCTTCGTCCTATGTTACTCCCAAGACCTACATAAACATCGACAACATCGACGGATTGGCTCATGTTTATTCTTCCGCTCCTAAAATCGCCTCGATCATCCGGCAAGTACGGACTGTTTCCTTCACATCATGAACGCGCACTACATCGATTCCTGACATTACACCGTAACTGACGGTTGCCAAGGAACCTTCGAGGCGCTCGCTAACCGGAAGGTCAAGTGTACGCCCCACAACGCGTTTACGGCTTGTTCCAAGGAGCACTGGATAGCCGAGTGCACAGTATTCGGGAAGCCTCCGTAGAGCAGTTAAGTTTTGCACGTGTGTCTTACCAAATCCAATCCCCGGGTCAAGCCACAATCGAGCCTTGTCAATCCCTGCTCCCAGGCACTGCTCTATGCCCTGCATCGTCTCTTGCATCAAGTTTGTAAATCCCTCTGATGAAACAGGCTCGTGGCGGTTATGCATCCAGACGTATGTACATTTCGCATCCGCCGCCAGTGGAAGCATATCCGGGTCTGCCTGTCCTCCCCAAATGTCATTGATGATGGTGACGCCAAGACGGATAGCTTTGTCCGCCACACGTGCCTTAGTGGTGTCAAGCGAGATCGGAATCTTGCAATTCGTAGTCAGTTCTTTAAGGACTGGCAGAACTCTTGCCCACTCTTCATCCCAAGGTACAGGCTGGTGCCCCGGTCGCGTACTTTCTCCCCCAATATCGAGGATGTCTGCCCCATCCTCGATTAATTGATAGGCGTGTGAAATCGCTGCTGCTGGATTCGCAAAGCTTCCTCCATCAGAAAACGAATCGGGTGTCACATTGACAATGCCCATAACAAGCGTTCGCTTCTGAACGTTGTGAGTGCCTTTGTCTCGTCCCTGCCAACCAGGGTCACGGTCCGTCGGCAGTTTCATGTCAACACGTTGCATGATGGTGCCTCCTTGCAAAGCTATACCAATAAGTCGGCAAGTTCTTCCCTGCTGAAGAGATATTTTTCATTACAGAAATGACAGATCACCTCTGCCTCTCCCTGTTCCTCAATCAGACTTTGAATCTCGGCATCACCTAAGCCCTGTAAGGTTGCAGCGATCCGTTCGCGCGAACACGTGCACCGAAACTCAATCGGGACTGTATCCAACACCTTGGCTGAAGGAACCACCATCTTGAGAAGGTCTTCAGCCGATGCACCGGCGTGGAGAACATCAGTGACACTGGATACCTTCGCGACATGTTGTTCCAGCGCTGCAATGTCCTCGTCGGTATGCCCTGGCAGCAACTGAACAATAAATCCTCCAGACACAATGACACTGTTGTCAGTGTCGACCAGTACGCCGGCGCCGACAGCAGAAGGTGTCTGTTCGGAAACAGCAAAGTAATATGTAAAGTCATCAGCGATCTCGCCGGATTGGATTTCAGCTGACCCTCGATACACATCTCGAAGCCCCATATCACGCATCACGTACAGGAGGCCCTGCCCGACACCGCCACCAACGTCGAGTTTGCCAAGTGCGTTGGATGGCAGATGAACGTGCGGGTTGTCCACATAGCCACGCACGTGACCGGTTGAGTCGGCATCGACGACAATGGATCCCAGCGGGCCATCCCCCTTAACTTGTATGGTCAGCCGCTCTGAACCTTTTAACAGCAATCCCATCATAGCAGCGATGGATGTGGTGCGCCCCAGCGCTGCTGTGGCCACCGGCCACGAACGATGCCGTTGTTGCATCTCGTTGACGACGTGTGTTGTTACACATGCAAGGACTCGAATATTCCCATTCTCCGACAATCCTCGAAGAGCTACATCTGAAGCTGTCAAATACTCCACCCCACCATTTTTCATTCAGTATCACGCAGTGTTCTTCTATCTAGTCACCGCGCACCACGGTTTCGCTCCCAAATAATCCGCAGTCCGTTTAATGTCAAAAACGGATCGACCTGCTCAATCGTCTCTGAATGAGGACTCACTACATCGGCCAGGCCGCCCGTGGCGATAACCCGAACCGAGCGTCCCAACTCAGCCTGAATACGGCGTATGATTCCGTCTACTTGTCCGGCAAATCCGTAGACAAGCCCCGATTGCATACTGGTCACGGTGTTCCGGCCAATGACTGACGGGGGCCGTTGCAAATCAATATGTGGTAACTTGGATGCACGTCGAAACAGTGCATCAGCGGAAATTTTGATGCCCGGTGCGATGACGCCACCAACATATTGGCGATGTTCATTGACGACCGTGAACGTCATCGCCGTTCCAAAGTCAACAATGACAACCGGTGCCCCATATGCCTCAATGGCCGCGACCGCATTGGCAATCCGGTCCGACCCTGCCTCTTTTGGATTATCGTATTTAATACCTAAACCCGTTCGAATACCAGGGCCTACAATCAACGGTGCCTGTTTCAGATACGTCACTGACATCTGTTCAACCGCATACATCACCGAAGGGACCACGGAACTGATGGAGACCCCGTCAATCGAATGCTCCTCCAGCCCTCGTTGGCGAAGAAGCCCACTAACAAGAAAACCCAGTTCGTCTGCGGTTCTCTCAAGCGCAGTAGACACCCGCCAATGCGCCAGCAGTTGACTCCCCTCAAATAATCCCATTGTCATATTGCTGTTTCCAATATCTATGGCGAGCACTGTGAACAAAGGCAAGGCTCTCCTGTCTGATTAAGGCTATGACTCACAAGCAACTATCTGCGTGGTTAAATCCTTAGCAAGATCAATCTCTAAAGGCGAACAGACCGGTTGCCCGCGTTCATCTTCAATCACGCGCACACGGGGACGCTGTGTTTGTAACTCCGGCGAACCTATCACTACGGCTTTGCACCCATTTGATAACACGAGTGTCATCCCAATGGGGTAAACAGAAATGGTCCGAACGAACGCTTGAACCACCGTAGCGTCGAACTGAGTGCCGCCGCCGCCAAGTAAAAATTCCAGAGCATCATGCGGAAGGTTTGCAGGTCGATAGATTCGATTCGCGGTCAGTGCTTCGTAGACATCGACGAGACCTGTTATGCGAGAATGGAGCGGAATATTATCTCGTGCCAGCCCTGTTGGATAGCCAGTTCCGTCAAATCGTTCATGATGAAGCAGGGCAATCTGACTCGACGAATCTTGCAGGTCCGCGGATTCGCGCAACACTTGATACCCGTAGCTGGTGTGCAATTTCATGTGTGCAAATTCGTCATCGGTAAGGCGTCCAGGCTTCTTTAAGATCTTCTGAGGAATCTTCAGCTTTCCCACATCATGGAGTAACGCACCAACTCCGAGGTCTACCATATCAGTTTCCGACAACCCCATGCCTATGGCAACCCCAATCGCGAAAAGAGCGACGTTTACAGAGTGGTGATATAACTCTCCGTCCGATAGATACACGGTGCCGAAATGTTCCCCGGCTTCCCCTCGGGCACGTAATTGCGCAATGACCTCCTGAATCAGGGGTTGCAAACGCCGACGTACACGTGGTGGGCGAACGACACCGGAATAAGTACCAGACGCAAGTTCATTCAGCATCATATAAGTGACCTCAAGAAGCCGTTGGCGGATTTCAGGGTCAACAAATTCACGTCCACGGAGATCATCCGTCAACGGGTCTTCAACGCACACCGCCCCCACGCCCAAGCGCTGTAATTTATCCAATATGTTATCGGACAACTTCATGCCACGTGCGAGCAGAATGCGCCCGCGTTCATCCAAAACATGCTGAGCCAATATCCGCCCCGGTGTAACCGTCCGCAAAGACACCCAACGCAAGACTGACTCCCCCAATTGTGTACGTGTGGTAAAAACCCCTGAGCCACAAAGGTGGCTCAGGGGTAAAGTGGAGGTAGCCGAGATTCTAACCTTCCATAACGCGACGAATCTCCTCTTCGTCTACCGTTTCCTTTTCCAACAGAAGCTGTGCCAGGGCCTCGAGCCGATCTCTGCGTTCAGTCAGAATATCTCGCGTGCGCTTGTGGCATGCCTCAACAATGTCTTTCATCTCTTGATCGATCTCGTAAGCAACTTTGTCACTGTAGTTTGGCTCCATTGACAAGTCCCGGCCAAGGAAGACCTGACCACCGCCAGAGCGATTCCCAAATTGCATTGGTCCGAGTTTGGTGCTCATGCCGTACTCCGTGACCATCTGTCTGGCAATGCCCGTGACACGTTCGAGGTCATTGGATGCCCCCGTACTGACTTCGCCGAGTACAATCTCCTCGGCAACGCGTCCGCCGAGAAGTCCGCAAATCCGATCGAGCATCTCCTGACGCGTCATAAAATATCTGTCTTCCTTCGGAAGTGTGATGGTGTACCCGCCTGCCATACCGCGCGGGATAATCGTCACCTTATGAACCGTATCCGCGTTTTGCAGGAAATACCCAACAACAGCATGACCCGATTCGTGATACGCAACCAATTTTCGCTCGTGCTCAGACATGACGCGGCTGCGTTTCTCTGGCCCTGCCATGACGCGATCAATTGCTTCATCGACATCAACCTGTTCAATCCTCGACTCGCCTTTGCGCGCCGCCAACAAAGCAGCTTCATTGAGTACATTTTCCAAATCAGCACCTGTAAACCCAGGTGTGCGCTTCGCAATCACATCCAACCTTACATTGTCGCTCAGCGGTTTGTTCCGTGCATGAACCCGCAGAATTTCTTCGCGTCCCTTGACATCGGGTCGGTTGACGATAATCTGCCGATCAATACGGCCCGGGCGGAGAAGAGCTGGATCGAGAATGTCCGGTCTGTTCGTCGCTGCGATGATGATAATCCCTTCATTTGCAGAAAAACCATCCATTTCAACAAGCAACTGGTTCAGTGTCTGTTCACGTTCGTCATGACCGCCGCCAAGTCCCGCGCCACGATGGCGGCCAACGGCGTCGATTTCGTCAATGAAGATGATACAAGGCGCATTCTTCTTCGCATTTTCGAACAAGTCACGAACACGAGATGCACCAACACCGACGAACATCTCTACGAAATCGGAACCGCTGATGGAGAAGAACGGAACGCCTGCCTCACCCGCAACTGCACGAGCCAGCAAAGTTTTACCGGTACCAGGAGGCCCAACAAGAAGTACACCTTTTGGAATGCGGGCCCCCAGCGACGAGAATCGTTTGGGATCTTTCAGAAAGTCGACAATTTCAACAAGCTCTGTTTTTTCCTCATCCGCACCAGCAACATCTCGAAATGTCACTTTGCGCTTTTCTTCCGAGTACAACCTCGCTCGGCTCTTACCAAAGTTCATCACCCTGCTGCCGCCGCCTTGGGCTTGGTTGAAGAGGAAGAACATCAGGATGAAGATGAAGATAAACGGGATGACCGACTCCAGGAACTGTATCCAGATGGACGCCTTAGGTTGTGGGTTGTTATAGACATCCACGTTGTTAGACGTCAAAAAGCTGCTGAGATTATGATCGAGCAGTACCCGAGTTTCAAACTGTGTCTTTGCTGTGTCATTCATGGTTCCGTCGACAATGGCGGTGAGGCCCTCAGGTGTAACTGTGACGCTGGCGACATCATGCGCCTGAACCTTCTGCACGAATTGTGTATATGAAATCTGCGTCTTGGAGTGATCCTGACTTGTGATGTAGTTGACGACGCCTACAATCGCCAGCAGGATAAGAACGTAAAAGAGAATGCTTCGGTAGAACCTGTTCATGCCTTACCTCCTCTCAGGTGTGGCGAAATCCTCATTCTATTAATAGTGGGGGCAACAGCAAGCCCCACGTGGTTCTCAATTTTATTCCACATAGACATCTCGCTTTAAAACACCCACAAAAGGCAGGTTTCTGTAATGTTCAGCATAATCCAAACCATACCCGACAATAAACGCATTGGGAACTTCAAAACAACAATAATCAGGTTTGATCTCTACTTTGCGTCCCTCTGGCTTATCAAATAAGGTCACCACTTTCACCGAGGCCGCCCGTCGGTGCAATAGGTTCTCTTTCAAGTAAGCTAAGGTCAGCCCTGTGTCGACGATGTCCTCGACAATCACCAAATCGCGTCCCTCAACTGACCTGTCCAAGTCTTTGAGGATTCGTACCACACCGGATGACTTGGAAGACGCTCCATAACTTGAGATGGCCATGAAGTCCATTTCCATGGGTACATCGACTCTCTTGACCAGATCTGCCATGAACATGACGGCACCTTTTAGCACGCAGATAAACAAGGGATTTTTGTCCTTGTAATCGTGTGAAAGCTGGGCACCCAGTTCACCAATTGCTTTCATCAATTGCTCTTCTGTAAACAAGATTTCTTCTAAGTCCGGATGCATAGCAGCCTCCCCAACCATTGCCCTAATCTATTGTACGTCACACAACGTCTTCCATGTCCACCATTTACGTTGCATAACGTTCTTGCCAGAGAATCCCCATCTCAGGATGGCACACTTTGCGCGATGACATGCCATCCGTCTTGAAATTCGTCAAGTAGAAACAAAGTACTTCTTGCCACCCCCGGAACCCATACCAAATCATCACCAACATAGAAACAAGGCCACTCGGCCCGAAGATGACGAGGTACTTTGGCATCCACGAACAAATCCTGAACTTTCTTCGACCCTTGCAGGCCCAACACCTTCATGCGTTCACCAGCTCGATAACTTCGAATGGTGACTTCAAGTCCTTTTGGAAATAACGCTTGGTATCGATCTGCCAGGAGGAGTCCCAAGGCCTCTCGCCCGTTCCAACGATCGCACCGGAACGTCCAAGATTGTTCACTCCCCGACCACTGAAGACGGCACATGGACTGCTCGTCGAGACGCCACTTGAGTTGTCCAGCGCCCGTGACCGAACCTATGTCTGACTTTCTGCTGTCTACACGGAGAAAGTGCAGTTCGTTGTACGACTTACGCACCCGCACACGTCCTGGGAGATGCACCAAAGCGGACGCACCTGACTCCCTGCATAACCTGAGAATACTGTCCACGTGGTCAAATGTCCAATCCGCAGAGGCTAAACAATACAATATTATTTTAACCACACGTCTCTGTAAAGGAAGCGGAATCGACAATAGTCTCTCTGTGTGAATGACAAGGTCTTTTCCCCGCTTCTGAACCAACGTCCGAAAGTGTTCCTGACTGACCTCAGCGAGCCATCTGTCCTCTGCTTCCAAAACATCTGTTAGTCGCCCGATGACTTCAGCAAGATTCGGCTGGACATGGTGCAACTTTGGTATAACTTCGTGGCGAATGTAGTTTCTCGTGAAGTGGGTATCGAAGTTTGTCTCATCTTGAATGCAGTCAATCCCGTTCGAGCTCGCGTAGTCTACCAGCTGCGACTTGGACACAGTGAGGAGTGGCCTCATCCAGCGGATCCCTTGCCATTCTCGGACCGGTTGCATCCCCCGAAGGCCCTCGACAGAAGTGCCTCGCAACAATCGAAGCAACACCGTTTCAACTTGGTCGTCTGCATGGTGCGCCAAAAATACAACTGGCTTATGTACTTTGTTGTTCTCAACCGAGTCACCCATCACCTGCCCACCAGACGGATTCGAATCTGCTTTACCCCTCGGGACACCTGAACTGCCGGGGACATTCTGGACACCCAAAACGCACTCCACAATCGCTTGATAGCGAAGCCGTCTTGCATCAGCCTCTACGCTTTTATGTAATTCAGGGGGTACATCATGAAGCGAAATGGTCTTTAAAGAGAGGGGGATACCAAGTTCATTACAGGCCTTTTCCGCAAATTGCGCATCGCGGGCAGCTTCTGCTCGCATGCCATGGTTAACATGGACAGCTGATAAAGACACTCCCCATTCATCGGCGATGGGCTTTAGCAACCTGGTTAAGACCATGGAGTCCACTCCGCCAGACAGTGCCACAGTCCAGTCCTGAGATGACGCATCCGGATATGAAGATTCAATAAACCGGCGGACCACGTCGCCTAAACTGAATGCTCCTGACATAGTTCCTCCCTGGCCACTGGTGATAAATGCCTGTGTTCTATGATAACATGCCTGCGCTAGTTCCACAGAATAAATTCAGCAACGATTCTGTGTCAGGAGGGGAGCCATCCCATCAGAACGGCCCAAGCTGCTGCCGAAGCAATCCCAGCGCTCCCCAAGGACAACCACATCAAACGCTCTGTCCAGTCCATGCGAGACCGACGTTGAGGACGGGCCCGTCCCTTTGGCGACCGATTCACACCTGCGCCCGTCTGTTGACTGGCGGTCTGCGTTCTTCGCAATGTCCTGGCTTTACCTGCGTGCTGCGGTTGAATTTGCTTCTTTGCGTCCGGAAGGTCTGACCAACGCTTCTTCAACTCAAGCGCTGTCGTCACTTTACCTGATTGGAGGCTTTTCAGCAAAGCTGGAACCGCTTCAACCGGAAAGCGTTGCATCGTCTGTTCCAGAAGCCGAAGACGCCTGGCAGGGTCGAGCTTGCTTAGGTCGTCTGTTTTCTCTTTCGTTGCCGATGTCAAAAGTCCCAGCAACAATGCGAACAAGTCGTAACTAGGCTCTGCCTTTCGGCTGCCCATTCCAAAAAACGCTCTGTCGCACAGAGGGGTATACTGCCGAACCGCTCGTCCGAAACGTGTAATACCACCCACGTCAACAAATCGGATGGAGACATCCCGTCCTGTCGTAACAATGACATTTTCAGGCTTCAGGTCACAGAAGGCGTAGCCAGTCTGGTGCAGGTCGACGAGGGCATCCAACACCTTTTCAAAGACTTTGGACACCAATGCAAAGTCACCTTGTGCCAAGACCTTTCCCAAAGACTGCCCCGGAATCCGCTCCATGATATAGAAAAAAGGGGCCTCAGGAGGCCCGTCGTCAATCAGCATTGGCTTCGGAAATGCATTCGCCCCTTGCCCAAGAGACGTCAATAAAGCCCACTCCATAGCCACATCAGCACTTGCATTACAAACTTTCATCGCGGCCTGTCCGAGTGGTGTACGAACCAGGTACACGGTGCCGTTTGCCCCTTCTCCCAAGCTTCCCTCAACAACAATGGGCGTGTGCGACCATTTGGTGGTAAACCTCGCCCCTTGTGCCAACATAGCTGTCACCTCAAGCGTTTGAAGTACCGTCCCAGCGACGTGCTGGCAGGTCTTCGTCTGTCCACTCAGTTAACTCTCCAACAGCTCGTCCATTCTGTGCTGAAGCAAACAGTTTTACAGCTTCTTCAATGGCAGGCCCTGTCGGCGTACCTCCACGTGCGGCGAGCATACCTTCAAGCGCGTCGAAATCGATGCTTGGTGCAAACGATTGAATTACCTTGACCTCTTCACCATTTGAGCCAGGGAACGCAAGCACAGCGACGGCAGTTTCTCCTTCGCGAGCCTCGAGAGACAATGATAAGTCACGTACGGCTTCCCGTACCATCTGCATCTTGTCTTTCATGCTGGCGCTGGTATCTACAGCCACCACCAATTCCAACCGCAATTCCTCTTCCAGCTTGTTGACCACTTGAGCCACCCGTGCACGTTCAGCGGGTGCCAAGTCTTCCGTCGTCTTCCCCATTGCCTGCATCAGTTCCTGATTGACCACCTGCTGCAACGTCATCTGCATGGTTTGATGCGTGACCATTTGCGCTGTCGCAGAGAGCTCATTCAACTGAACAACGCGACACATGCCGCCCCCCGCATCGGAGATGGATAAGATCTCTTGTTTGCCGGGGCGACCAAGTTCTCCGCCATCCACGATGCCAATCACATTAACAATGATATTTTTCTTCCGAGCTTGGCGGGCCACCTCCACCGGATCGCCGCCGATGTTGGAACAGCCATCAGTGACCAGCAAGATCTGCCTTACGGTGCCTTTGTTTGTGTTCGTCTGGGTTTCTTCCAAGTCTCTCACCTCCGGTCCAAGTACTAGCAGTATGGACACGAGACTGGAAACCCATTCGTCGTCTGGATCAACTTATCGATCTGCTCCTTCGCGCGATCCGTTGCGCCCACTCCCCCTTCCCCTGATATCTCCACCGACACTTCCCTTGACCCATCTTCGTCGTTAAGCTCCTTTACTGCGATGTCGCAACCCTGAGATGCCCGGCAGTTTAATCGAAGCCCATTCCGGTTTCTTTGCGGAAATGCGTGCAACCAATACAGTCATGTCATCGCGAATCTCACCGTGGTTGAGACGTACGGCTGCTTCGAGCAACGTATCGGCGACGGCCTGGGGCTCGTCCGTCTCAAGCCGACCGATCTGCCTTCTCAGCCAGTCATCCTTGTCATACAGTTGGTTCGGGGCGTCATAGATACCGTCGGACATCAGAATCAGCAGGTCACCGTCGTTGAACTGCTCTCCAATCGAGTGAACCTCAATGTCTCGTAAAATGCCAATCGGCACGTCTGCTCCCGTAATGGTGCGCACATTCTTCCCTCGTTTGATGTAGCTCGGCGCTGACCCAACTTTCAAAAGCTGCGCACTTGCAGAGTAGAGGTCAACGAGAGCCATATCTAACGTCGTGAACATCTCATCGCGAGACCTGAGCAGCAGAGCGGAGTTCACTGTCTGAATTGCCAACTTCTCATCAAAGCCCGCCTTCAGCAGCTGTTTCAGCAGCTCAACCGCAGCCTTCGATTCCCTCCTTGCGCGTTCTCCGTTCCCCATACCATCACTCACAACCACTGCAAACCGACCGTTCCCTAGGTCTACAGCGCTGTAGGAGTCACCTGATACTGCCTTACCGTCCCTTGCCGCGGTCGCGACAGCCGTATTCACCTCATAGGCTCTGGCTGATGTGAAGACACTTGTGCAGGGACCACCGTTAGCCTCATTGTCGAGTTGCCGGACGCTGATGTTTTCTCCAACAATGCCGGATAAAAGCGGCGCTATCATGCGCACAGAATTCTCGTATGCCCCGACAGACGGCTGTGTGATTTCGATCTCCACCTTACCGGGTTCAAGGCTGACAATGTGAACGTGATCGACATACAGTCCAAGTTGCTCAAGAGCCGATAAAATTTGTTCCTCCCCGGCGAGTGAGCGCTCATTGCCACGGTCAATCTCTTTTGCCACCGTTTCAATCACATGAGCAATCCCTGTTAACTGTGCTGAAACGAGGTCGTTTTGCTCGCGCAGTTTTTCCATCCACTTTGCATCCCTGTCTGTGATTTCGAGCTGGTGACGCAGTGTATTCATCATCGGATCGATCCGAATACATCGTTCCTTCAGATCAGGGGATGGCAAGACGTTCGTCCCGCGGGCAGTTTCAAGGCGTTCAACAGTGTGTGTGATGGCCTGATATGTTGAGTAGCTCTCTTTATCCCAGCACTTGCTTCTTCTCGCGCATCCCTGGCACACGCTGCCTGCCGTTGAAGCAACGGCGTGGTCAAGTAATTGCTGGGCCGAAATCAATCGATTTTCCGCTCCTTCTGCAAATGTCTGCGACAGTTCGTTGAATACTTGTCCCAAGTCCTGCATACGTTCAGATAAAAGGCTCCGAACACGACGAACACGCGCTTGTTCCGATACCTGATGTTCCACTGTTCCGGGCATGTACGCAGCCAATTGAGTGCGAAGGGCCCGAGGGGATAGGACAAACAGCAAAGCTGCAACGAGAGCTGCTGCCCATACTGGCCACGCCGCTGTCCAATTCGTCTGAACGCCAGCCGACAAAAGTACGACGGACAACATAAAGGCAATCGCCATCCATAGCCTTTTCCCTTCCTTCATCACACCGGAGAGGAGTCCAGCAAAGGACAACACGGCAACCCCCGCTAACGTTTCTCCGCCAGCAAGGACTGCAAGCACACCAACGGTTACCGCGGCTGCAGCGCCGACGCCTGCTCCGCCGGCCGATGCCAGCAAGAGTACCACCCAGTCCACCACCACGCGCATAACCTGAACGTGGTGAACTACGAGACCTTGAAGCCCACTGATGACTGATCCCGCCAGGATAGTGAGGCTCATGAGTTCCTCAGGTCTCAGGGTTCTCGGCCGTTCGCGTCCAAATAACACGGGAAGCGACTGGATGAAGACGAGAGACAGAATCGTCACCAAGGCACCATCTGCCAGCGCCATCAGAATGTCATACTTCGTCCAGACCGTACCGACCACAGCCAGTCGAACTGCGATATCAATCACACCTGCAACAAATGGCACTGCGTGAATGTCGAGCTGACGTTTTCCCGAAAACGCTGCCCGAATTCCTCGGTACAGGAGAAATGCAACGAGCACTGTCGCAAATCCTGTGATGCCCGCCCGCCAAAGGGCGCCGAGAACGGCTGTAAACGCGAGCATTCTCTGCCGTTTTCCTCCCACTTCTGTCACCACGACGAAGAAAGCGAATGCAAAGGGTGCTATGTTGTGACCGATACTCGCTCTCCCCAGCAACACGGCAACGGCCACCAGCAGCAGTTCCCGAGCGACCAACTTGATCTGCGTCTGAAGCGGCTTCCATCGTGCCTTGCGGGCCTTCGTTACTTTCGAGACAGCTTTCCCTGTAATCAATGCTTGTTCGCCCATACGCTTCCCCCCAAGATTATGTAGAGTCATTATATGGGCTTGTACGGAATAAGTTTGTCAAACAGCGTCTGTCGAATCAGGAAATATTCCGACAGCATCTGTGCCAAACGACACAATCCCCAGAGCGTCGATGATTTCTGCTGTATTTGCTGTCGCCATACGCTCGAATGCTGAGGAATTCCCGCGTCTCAATTCGTAAAGTTTAAAAAGGAGAGCGCGACTCTGGGCGCGCCAATCGGGTAAGAGGGGGTGACTAACCCCCGTCTTCCCACACCACCGTACGTACCGTTCGGTATACGGCGGTTCACGTTGTGGAACGAATTCCGTCATATCGTTCGACTAAGCTAACCAGTCCTCGGT
>NZ_LJCO01000021.1 GCF_001399675.1 Paenalicyclobacillus ferrooxydans | reverse complement strand
TCTTGTCTGTAGAAGCCATCGACGTGCCTCCTCTACTATTTGCTCGTCACCTTTAGTAGATTGCACTCGATGGCTTTCTCGTCAAGATCCAGCCTTGGAATTTACACCACTACATGAGACTCTAACTTTCACTCCGTTCCAACACAAACACACTAAACACCAAGATAGACGAAATTACGACATATTTCAACAGGAAATACGATGTATTTTTGCATTGTGACTCGCAACAGAACAGATTATGTATTCTCCCAAACTCGTCTTACACGTTAGCGCCGGCAGAATATTGTTTTTGCAGAAGGACCTTCCAGCACTTTGCCATCATCGGTATAATTTAAGTTAAACTCGAGTCCCGATCCAATAGATAGATTGGAGGCAGCTTTGTGACAGAGATTCTACTCCTGGTTATCATCGTGATACAACTTCTACTTTTGGTTCTGCAGTTGCGGCCACAACGCAACATGCCTCAGTTGGAGGGCATCCTGGATAAAAGCAAAGATGACCTGGCTGGGGTGTTTCAACAGGAAATTCGGCGTATCCGGGAAGAATTTGTTCAGCAGGCGAAGCTCGACCGCGAGGAATCTGCAGGAAGTTCGAATCGCCTGTTTCTCCAATTAAATCAAGTTGTAGGGCGCAACTTCGATGCTCAAAACGCACAGCAAAAGGCACTTTTTGATGCATTCTCGACTCAACTGCGGACCTTGACTGAGATGAACGAACAAAAGTTGGAGCGTGTGCGCGGGGTTGTCGAAGAGCGATTGTCGAAAATTCAGGAAGACAACACCAAGAAGTTGGAACAAATGCGAGAAACAGTTGATGAAAAACTGCATAGAACACTCGAAAAGAGGCTCTCAGAGTCGTTCTTGCAAGTCAGCGAACGCCTGGAGGCTGTGCACAAGGGGCTTGGCGAGATGCAGTCCTTGGCTAGTAACGTCGGCGATTTAAAGCGCGTCTTGACCAATGTCAAGACGCGAGGAACTTTTGGCGAAGTACAGCTTGAGATGTTACTTGAGCAGTTGCTGTCTCCGGAGCAGTACGGGAAGAATGTGGCGACGAAGAGCGGATCGGCGGACAGAGTCGAATTCGCCATCAAGTTACCGGGCCGAGAGGACAGCAAGGGCGTCGTCTACCTGCCAATTGACTGCAAATTCCCGATTGAGGACTACCAACGTATGCTTGACGCGGAAGACATCGGGGACACAACGGTATTCCAAGAAGCAGCAAAAGCCCTGATGTCACGCATCAAGGCGGAGGCCAAGTCAATTGCCACAAAGTATCTTGATCCACCGAATACCACTGATTTTGCGATTATGTACCTGCCGATTGAAGGACTGTTTGCAGAGGTCTTGCGCCATTCAGGATTGATGGAGTCGATTCAGCAAGAGCACAGAGTTGTCGTTTCAGGTCCCACGACGCTGACAGCGCTGTTGAACAGCCTGCAGATGGGATTTCGCACCCTTGCCATTCAGAAGCGATCGAGTGAGGTCTGGGAGCTGCTAGGCGCGATTAAAACTCAGTTTGGCAGCTTTGGCGATTTGCTGCAAAAGACGCAGAAGAAGTTGCAGGAAGCGAGTAATTCCATTGAAACGGCAGCGAGAAAGTCGCGCTCCATTGAACGCAAGTTGCGGACTGTGGAAGAACTCCCGGTCAGTCAATCGGAGTACTTGCTGCCGGAACTGTCAACGTCAAAAGACATCGCATTCGAAGAGGTTGAGGAGAGCGTTTAAACCCTCTCGCACAGGGGACGAGCTGCAGGCTCGTCCTTTTTGAGGTGTTCAGCTGATTTTGGTTGGATTCATTTTTGGCATCAATGACCTTCTTGATCAGTAGCGGTGTTGACGCCAAGCTTCACTCGAATTCGGTCTTTCGGGTTCCAACAATGAAATTGATAGTTTGGCTTTGTATCGTATCCCAGTCGTGAGCAAAATGTTCTAACGCCTGTCTCTGTCCGCTGTGCTTTATAGTGAATGCAAGTCGCGCAACAGTGATATCTCGTGCCAACGCCCTTCTCCGTGGAGCATTCACCTCTTTGCTTCTGACTTCCAACAGAATTTCAACAACCTTCTTTTTGAGGATACATCATTCTTTGGTTCCTTTGCGCATGAAATCTCGATAGCATACTATCTTGTCGATCCGGTTTGACCTGTTACGGTTAATCTCTGCGGAAGGGGCTTCACAAATAGAGAATGGCGACACTGGCTCCGAGAAGGAGCGAGATCGCCGAAAATCCCAAGTTTCCTCCGCCCAAAGCAGGCCTTCGCAGATTGTCTTCTATAATCCGCTCATCTGGTTTTAATGCACCATTCACGCATTCACAATTCACACAACTTCACCTGGGGTATCGACTCCTTGGACCCGATGACCGGACGGGTGCGTAAGGGACGCTTGGTCCAGGTGGTGGAACAATCGGTCCAACATCATAAAACCCTCTCCGCTTCGCTCCGTTGTGTGCAATTTTCAACAATTGACGGATCCTGTCATCTTGAGCCACGCCAAAGGCCAGAGACCCCAGCTTGATCACGGTATCCAATTTCACCCTGTCCACCTCCCGCGAATCGATGTTCACTGTACTGTATGCACAACGATTCCGAGGCCGTTTGGCGATTGCCATAGGATATGCGCGGACATTTTCCTGAAGTCAGGGCAACTGTAACGGGGTATCCATCATAGGACTTGACCTAGTGTCGTTCATAGTGTGTTGATGAGAGCGGCTTTGGGGTTGGAGACTCCTGTGCTCATGTAAAACAACAACGCGAGGAGAGGACACAAGTGTGCTCAAGAGGTGACTGTATTCGTTACATGGGGCAATGGGTCCGGTTTCAAACTCCGTGGGGTATGCACCAGGGCATTGTTACAGATATCAACAACCGTGGTGTATTGATGCTGGTGCCGAGGCGTTACGCACCGACCAGGCTTGCAAGCGCCGACAAAGTAATTGGTGTAGATGACGAGCAGAAGCTGGATCTGGCTTTAGCGCAGTGGGGTTATCGAGGCTATGGCCCATACGGTGGTGGGTACGGCGCTCGCGCTGGGTACGGCGGTTGGGGTTACCCGGGCTATGGAGGTTGGTACGGAGGTTGGTGGTGGTGGTGGCTGGCCTTCGCCTGGATTTTTGCGCTAGCATTTTTGTGGTAGTTGGAGTGTAAGTAGAGAGAACAGATGTCAACAGGGGATGGGAGGCCTGCAGGCCTCCCTTTTTATGAAAGAATGTTTCAGGGTCGCTTATAGTGCGTCCGGAATTTTTTTGACTTGAGAGAGGGCGATAGTGTCTGTGGTTCCTTCCGTCTTGGTGACCATCTGAGGAATCCAGTAGTTGTTTATGTTTTTGTTCGTTGCAAAGCTCGGCGCAGTTTTTCCCGGACTTGTATTCCAGTGCATATACACAATCGATTTAATGCTAGAACCCACCTTGCCCTCTGAGAGGTACCAAACGACTTTGTTGTCATATCGCACCGCGTACAGAAAGCGTCCGTTTCGACTATCATACTTTGTTCCGGTTACTCCTTTTCCGCTGACTGTTTGTACCGTTAAGAACGATACGCCAAAGCAATCGCCTGACTTTACATACTTCGTCGCATTCTTGGGTGGCGTCGTGATGGGGGGTTGTACGGTAGAAAGCCCCAAGCCAGGTGTCAATCTTGGTGCAGTGACTAACTTTTTCCATGATGTGACAGTAATACCCTTAGGAAGAATGGGGTTCGGCTTTGTTCCCATGTAAAAACAGAGATAATTTAGACTCAAGCCCCCGTTTTCTGTGGGATTGTAGTGTCGAAGAATCACCCAGTTATTCGTGTTCCCTCGTTTGTACACTTTGCCATTGTGATTGAGTATTTTCTTTCCCTCGTAGTAAAGAACATTGACACAATTATTTTTTTGGATGTTCGTAAATGCCATTGCTATATCTTCCTCCTAATCTCGCGAGCTGACTTCGTATGTCCGAGAGAACGTGATGAAACGTGATGAAACGTGATCGTAATGAATACGGATATCAGCAGCTCGCATGTGTTACTTATGAAATGGCGTTCAGACGCTTAGGGTCACAGACATTCACCCCTTTGGCTGTCAGCATGTAGACACAAGTACATTCCACCCCTATCCATGTCCCACATTTGCGGCGTTGAATTTACTACAGATATCTGGACAACATGGAGGGGGACCTACGGTGGCCAATTATATACGGTGGCCAATTATAACTTCGTCTATATGGGAGCCATTAAAGCGCCAGATTTAAAGATGGTTGTACTGAACGCAGTCCATATTCGGAGAGACAGTCAGGACAACGACCGGTTTGTGTACGGATTAACGAGGGCTCAATTGAACTTTCTCGCACGTGAGCTGAGTCATTCTTCTGCGCGGTTTAAACTAGTATCCACGCACGTACCTCCAGAGGAATGGGCGAATACGCCGGAAATGAACACCAACAAGGCGCGGTTTATGCGGATTTTAGCGAACAACCACGTATCGATGGTGCTTCTCAGTCAACGATGCGGGGAACGTCTCGCATGAGTCTAGCTCACCGTGCCCGACGAACTCGCCGAGCCGATGCAATCAGGCAAGTGAAAATCCTATCGCCCAAAGTTGCCTCAAGGTTTAAGTGATAAGGAGGGCTGCGGAGGTCCTCTGTTCGGACTTTTGCACATATGTACGTTGGGGTTGCGTGTGAGCATTCCGTTTTTGCGTTGGTGTTTGGGCTTGAAATAGCTGCTATGCTGCGGTGAAATGAAGAAAGTAGGCTAGTGCCCTATGCATTCGTCCAGTCTTTCATCATTCCTTTACATACATTGGCTGGTGTGGGGGGTGACATCATGTACGGAGCATTTGGCGGATACACACGTTGGGCAGTTGTGTTTCTGATTATCTTCGTTTTGTTTGTCCTGCTTGTCCCGTATGGTCCGATTGGCGGCAGTTGCGCCGGCGGCGCGGTAGGAGGGTATTAACCGCTTGAGGGCACCTTTCCAGGTGTCCTCATTGCTGTTCAAGAACTGAAGCATGCAGCGGCTATTTCCCTCACAAATTAAAAAAGACCCATATACCATGGGTCTAATTTATCAGTTGGTTACCTTACAACGACGACGTTGGCAGCCTGAGGACCGCGTTGTCCTTCTACGATTTCGAACTCAACGCGTTGACCTTCTTCCAATGTACGGAAGCCACTGCTTTGGATTGCGCTGAAGTGGACGAATACGTCGTCTCCGCCTTCAACTGAAATGAATCCGAAACCTTTGTCGCCGTTGAACCATTTTACGGTACCTTGTGTCATCAATCTATTCCACCTTCACTTACGACTATGTAGCCTTCTGCTACATCTCTATGTTAACACATATTGCGACTTTTTAGTCGTACAATATCTTCTCACGATGATGAGTATCTTTTTTATCGTGATCAACGAATGTCTTCTGTCGCTACGTTGATTTCGGGTGACCGGGATGCAGAACTGTCCTTTGAATCAAAAATACGTTACATTGACTAGGCTGAATATGTTTCTAGGAGGCCGTGTTTTTGTCACAAAGTACAGGGATTGTTTCGGGGATGGGTCTAGTATTTGATGTATTGGTTGGAGTGGGATTGTACGTCATCATCGGAGTGGCGGATATGCGACTTGCGAAAATCGCAGGGCGCCCGCGTATCGAATGGATGGCATGGGTCCCCATCTGTAGTACAATACTCCCACTCTTGCTGATTAAGAAGTCCGGCTGGTGGTTGCTTATGTACTTAGTGCCAATCGCGAACATTGTTTTCTTCATTCTTTGGCAGATGAAGCTATTGAAAGCCTTTGGAAAACATGAAGCTTTTGTTTTATTAGCAATTTTTTTGTATCCGGTCTACTATATTTTTGGCTTGTTTGGGCTTTTTCACCGAATACTCGATACACCCTGAACGGCAATTGACGTAAAACCAAAACCGAAACCGACGAGTTAGGCCGGGCAGCACATCCCAATTATTCATCGGCTACTGCGGATTGACCAATTGGCGGAGTTGTTGGAAAATCTGTCCCCTGTGTTGGGCTTCGTGCTCAATGAGATGATACACAACCCATTCTGGTGTGACATCGTATCCCTCTTCTTCGTTAGTTCGAGGAGCGCGCCAGTCTGCTAGAGTCATGGGCTTGAAATGGGACAGGAACACGTGTCGTACGGTATTGAGGCGATGGAGGTGCTCGTCCATGGACTGTCCCTCAACGTGAGTCAATACACCATCTTCGGACCAAGGTTCAATGGGGAACAGCATTCCTATTTCTGGAGGCAGCGAAGTACCGAGTATGTCGTAATGCAACCAGCCGGCCTCGACGATGGAAATATGATACAGGAGGGAGCCAATCGATGTACTGCCTTCAATTTTTGCATCAAGAGTCGCCTGACTAATCCCATTCAGTCTCTCTAGCAATGTCTTGCGAACATCCTCTAGAGCCCATAACCATCGACCGATTTCAGGTTCTTCACTTCCAAACGGAATTACGAACAATTCGTTTTTCACGGCTGTTCCCCTCCTCGGGTACCACCTCTATATAGTACCACGCAGTAAGGCGACTAGGGTTCAGTCATTGGAGACAGTCGGCGTCGCGCTCAAAGGTTGGGGCAAGCCGTTGGCACTACCGGCCACGTTTATTCCTGCGTTGCAGTTAGTACGCAACAATTTTAAAAGCATCTTTCTCAACGAGCACAATCCCGCCTTGTACACACTTCGCTTCATTTCCTTTTGGGATCAACCATTTTTGCCCAATGGATTGATTGGTGACGTAGTCCCCATTGATTGAGAAAACATGTCCTTGTCTATCTACAAAAATGTGACTTGGGTTTTGAGGTTTATTGAACTGGACAACCTTTTGTTTCGTTTGATTTGCGTATTTCACAACTTCCGTAATGCCACCCTTACTCAGACTTCCAAAGTAAATACTGTTATTCATTTGAGCCAACAATGTGGCGTTTTGCGCTACAACAGTTGTTCTTCCAGTCACTTCACTTTTAGCCAAGATGGTATGAGCGGTGCTTTCCACATACACCGTGATGTTTGTCTCCCCAACGGCCGCATGAAGCGGAGTGATCCCGCTAACAACCACACTATAAAAATCGCCGTTCGTATCAAACCGATATGCCGCATTGTCCGTTCCGTTTCCGACGATGACATATGTATCGTTCGTATAAGGGCTGAACCCAATCGATTGAACCTGATGCCCACGAAACTGTTGGATCATATGTTTTTCTCCGCTTGCTAAATCATAGCGGTATAAAGTCAGAGTTCCACCAGAACTTGTGACGACGAATATGCTGCGATTTTCTATCCATTTCACGTAGATGATGGGAGTCGGGAAGGCAACGGTTTGTGTCGCTTTTGTCGGGACGCTGGTGACATTTAGTTCTTTTGCTGATGTAACATACGCTATGAAGTTACCATCGTTCGATATCCCCATTAGCGTGGCGTTTTGTATGCCTGGGGCCGCTATCGCATGAGATGGGTTGAAGGTATTAATCTCTTGTTGAACCGTTCGAACCTCGGGTTGAATTATCAGCACTTCGTGATGATACATGGCGCCTTCCATGACAATTGTTCCCGCGGTTAACAATGCACCCCACATAGCGATTGCTGTCCATGATGACTTTTTCATTGCATAACTCCTTGTTATTTTACGATGATGGCGGTGGCGACTTTTCTCTCGCCAAGGACATCTGTCGGCTCGTTAATGAGTTTTCCGTTCAAAATCATCGTCGCTGACGATCCGCCATCTAAATTGGCACCGATAACCGCTCCGTTTTGCAACAATACATTGGCCATGTCTTGCAGACTTGCTCCGACGTTTCCTGGACCGTTTTCGTAACGTCCATTGGTCACAATCAGCAGCACCGTCCCGTTGGCTTTTTGACCGATCACGGTTCGCGGTGCGTAGCCCCATCCACCATTTCCCTGTACGATGTCTTGTCCATGTTGGACCAACACGGGATAGAAGGATAAAGCTTGTGTTACGTCCATATCGTGTAGTTGACCATAAGAGTAGTTTCCAGCAATCATTTTGCCACTGGAGGTAAACCCAATAATAGGCTGTGGACCTAAATCGCTGTTGTTGATCAAATTTCCATTGGAGATGACAATGCCATCGGGAAACCCACCGGTCCCTCTCCAATCATTGGAATCCGTGAATGATCCTCCATTAATTCCGGCAACCGCATTATTGTCATTGACGAACTGCGAGACGGTTTCTCCGACGCTGCCCTTGTATTTAGTCATGGCCACTTGTACACGCGTTGGGTTACTAATTTCCATAATTGTCGCCGTGAAACCGGGGTATTCTACTGTTTTGACAAGAATACCGCCTGTATTGGTATCCTTGCTGACCGAAAATGGAATTTGGGTCTCATATCCAGTGGCGACGAAATGCTCCCTTGGCGGCAGTACATTAACGATGGTCTTCGGCGGTGTCAGTTTTGGGAGGAAGTGATGAATAGCGGCTCCCAGCACTGTTACATAAACTGCCGAGACCACAAAAAAGGGTATGAGTTGTCTTTGTGCCTTCTTTCTCCTGTGTCTCTTTTTCAATGTCTTTCTCCTTTAGGACCAATCTGCTTTATTTCATGCTTCATTTCTCTTTTACTTTAGAACCTCGTCATATTGTACATCTTTATGAGACAATCCAGAACGCGAGGAGCAATGCGTTATGAACATCACACAACAGATTTTGAACTGATAGCGCAGTTGAATAAACCCATACACGAATTGCATGCATCCTTGTATCCTCAACATTTCACGGAATATAACTTCGAGGCGATTCGAGCTTCATTGGCGTTCCCATTCCTACATAAATATTTACCGAGAGGAGGATGGCGAATGGAGAGCTTCGGGTGGCTGGTTATCGCAATATTGTGTGCTCTAGCACTCGGGTCCCTTTTTATCATGATGGGCAGACCCACAAGGAACAGCGCGCTGCGGGGGACGGGCACAGCGCTGTTCGGTGCTGCGTGCGTCTTCGTCGGTGTCATCTGGGAGGGCGTCGCGAACACGCATCTCTCTCCTTATCACCACTTCACATACAGACTTGGTGTAGTATCAGGTATCGCCTTTGCTGTGATAGGCGCCATTTTCTTCTGGGTGGCCGTCCCGGTGTATCAAGTGTGGAAGCGCAAATGGTCGATGGCTTGGAGAATCACGGTAACGGGTGTACTGCTCGTGTCCATTGTCGCGGGCGGATTTATTATTGATTTCTTTATGTTTCCGCGACTGTAGGGTGCGAGGAGTGCTTACAACATGAGAAATCAATGTTCCATCCCTTGCATAATGCCCAGCACACTTCTAAATCCTATCCTTATTCAGTTAGTGGGAGTGAGTACTGTGGCAAACATATTAGAGTCTGTAACAAACGTTATTTCATCGTTAAATGACAATAAGACGAAGCCTCCGATGCACGTTGGAGAAGTAATGGGTTGCTGGACGTACCTAGCTACAATTGGTGAAGGCATAGTTGCAACGAAAATAGGGTTAAACACGACGACAGACGAAGAGCTTGTACATGCGTTAAATGAAATGATGAAAGTTTGTGAAACCCAAATGAAGACGGTTACCGAGCTTCTGGAGCGGGAAGGAATTCCAATTCCTCCGTTAGATGAAACAAAACCTAACGCACAGCAAAGCGATATTCCAGCAGGTGTGAAGTTGACAGATAGTGAAATTGCCAATGCTATGAGCGTCAAAGCAGCGGCTGAAATTATTGCTTGTGCTACTCAAGCAACGACGGCGATCCGCACGGACATTGCAATGATGTTCACTCGTATGCAAGCAGAACACTTGACGTTTTTGACGAATTTAAAAGCCCTTATGCAGAGACGGGATTGGCTTAAAATTCCGCCATATTATATCGCTCCCGGGCGTCCCCAGACTTGAAGAACCTTGTTATCTTCAGAATCAGAAGATTATAAGAACCCCTCTGGAAATGGTTTGAGGTTCGAGCGTATCCATCGGGAATTATCCATTTAAGCCATTAGACTTTGCACCTCTACTATAAGGCGAGCATCATTTAACAAACGAAGGTGGAAATTTCCCCAGCCAGTCATCGTTGGGATGTTCGCAGGCAGTTACAAGACTGATATTGGAGACCGACGTTGATGACGACCGGGAACCTCATGTTGGGGTTGATTGCGATCATGTGGGCCTGCTCCATGGCTGCCCACACAGTCCCCTTCGGATCCTTGAGCGGGATGTTGTCGACGATGACGTCTCCGTACATGGCGTCCAGCTTACTAGCCTTGACCGTTGCAGTGTGACCGTCAGGGTACGTAAATGTCAGCGTTGCTGCAGTGATAGTGCGAATCATTGGGCCGCCGGGATTGACGCCTGGCGGATCAATCGTGTCGAGTGCGTTAATAGCCTTGATGACATTCTGAATGGCGATGCCGTTCGTCACTGTCGTGGTCGTTGTCTGAACTGCACCGCTACTTTGGCTGCCGGTACCTGTTGTCGTGCCTGTCGCCGCACCGGCACTGGCCCCGCTGATGCTCGTTCCCGCACTGCCGCTCTGGTTGCCCGACGTCGTCGTAACAGTCATACTCGTGGCGTTTGCCGCGAGCTGACTCGAAGTGGGCCGTGGCGGGGTAACCGTGTCATACACCCAGTACTCCACTTTGGTCTGATTGGCACCTAAGGCCTCATAGCTCATGGTGATGTGTTCGTCCTGGCCAGGTGCCTGCTTATACGGTGCAAAGGATTGACTCTCCACATATTCGCCAGTCTTCAGATTACCGCTCCATCCCGTTCCGCTCGGCGGAAACCCTTGTGCAGTGTAAGCGAGATCGAACCAGTTCTCAACAGACGAAATCGACTTGTCGACGATGTAAGTTGCGCGACCCGTTTGTACGTAGGCATTCATTGGCATGGCCTCAGCGGCCTGACTCAACGGTTTGTTGGCAGCCTTCAGAAGACTGTTCATCGGTAATTGAACGGTCACTGGAGACTCTGGCGGTACCGGAGGTGTCGGGACACTACCGAGCCCCGCAGGCTTGTTTGAGAGTGTCAACTGAAACGTCTTGCTTACCTCTCCACCCATCTCCGTCTGTTGTGGAACCTGGACTCTTCCAGCAATGTTCCATGTTGACCCGGTCCAGTGCGTTGAGACACCAATGGCCCGCAGTGTTTTCATCACGTACCACACCGGAAGGTCCATGTTGGGTCCAGTACCAAGCATGGGAGGATAGGCGACACTCTTGGCATTCACGAACATGACAAAGTGCCCCGGAGTGGTTGCGTGGTAAGGAACCTGTAAGCTCTTTGGGACGATATAACCCAGCGGCATATTCATCACTAACTGATTCACACCCGGGACAAAGTGTGCGTCGATCCCGATTTGCCGAAGGATACCCTCCACGGTCATAGCGGAAATCCAGCTTGTCGGGTGACCTGAGTTTGGATCTGTTGCCACCGTAAAGCTCGTTGTTATTAGTTTCTTTCCAGCCAAGTTGACCGTTACGGAGTGCGTGTTAGCACTTGAAGTTGTGGCTGGGTTTGGTGCCGCCCATGCAAGTGGTACAGATGTTACAAGCAAGGACGCCCCTGCTAGGCTGGCAATCCATGTGTGACGCTTCATCTCATAACCTCCCTTTGTATGTAGGCTGTGTGTGGCCATTCTGCAGACGTTCACCCAGCTGCCGTGCCGTTATTGTTGTTGAATTCGCGAGCTTCGACCGCTGCACATTGACGGCTGTAGATCCAACATCGACAAGTCGACATAGCTGTCTGGTAGTTGGAAAATATCTCTTCACGATGACAAAGACGTTTCTGATGACGCAAAGGTTACGTCTTGCAAAACTGTTTTACACTTTATCGTGAGTTGGGCAGTGCAAGGCATTTACCCTCATCGCACATCACGCATTGTGGCAGCTACGATTCTGGCCGTGGTCATCGTGGCCATGTAGTACACTTGGTCAATGGATATCTTTCAAAAGCGGGACTTATACAGGCAAATCAGCATTCATGTCTGATATCTTTGGAGTTGAGGAAGCCAGCCTTAGGGCGGCCGAAAGTTAGCGAATGGAGGAAGGTAAGTGGCTGAGTCGGAACTGTTGAAAAAATTACAGTATAAGGGTGGGGCTGCATATATTGCGAACGCTCCGGAGGGATATCATCTTGATCTTGCGGATGGACAAGCTCCCGATGGACGGTACACGTTCATCCAGGTATTTGTAAAAAATGCCGAAGAGGTTCGTGCACAGGTGACGCAACTGCTTGAGTCCCTGGCAAACGACGGGGTCTTCTGGCTGACATATCCGAAGCAAAGTGCCGGCATTAAAACGGACATTAACCGTAATGTATTGGTGAGCATGGTTCAATACGATACGGATTACCGGGTGGTCAGCAATGTATCTGTCGATGATACTTGGTCTGCACTGCGGCTGCGCCCGAAGGACAAGGTCAAGCTTCGTTCTTGACTTTCTGTACTTCACGTATGGTTGGGATTTGAGCTGTACTCATTCGTCTTGATATAGGAGGCTGACTCGTGCATCAGCAGCACTATATTTCCCTCATTGTTGTCGCTGCCCTAGTCATTTGGGGATTGTATCGAAGAATCCGGAGGACAGTCGGATTTCAGTATTTGGCCCGCAAGAGGATGACGACGCGCATCGTAATATTTTGTGTGCTTGCTTTGGTAGTCTTGTCCGCCGGTGCAGGTCATCCAATGTCATATGTGTCGGATGCAGTTGGGGTGGTGATGGGCGGTATCATCGCGTTTATTTCTGCTCGTACAACCAAGTTTGAAATAAAGAATGGCCGCCTAGGCTACCTTCAACACCTGTGGATTGGCATGGGACTCATTGTTCTGTTTATCGGCCGCTTGGTATTTCGCTTTGTCATATTGTCTTCGGACATCGGTCAGATGCAGCAACAGGATACAGCTGGCCAAAACCACATGGTAGCTCAGAATTTCTCCGACCCGTGGACAGCTGGAATTTTTATGTTGCTGGTTGCCTATTATATCGGCTACTATGCATTCTTACTGCGGAAGGCGAAACAGCTGGGGAGTCAGACGGAGTCAACGCGTGCGGGTCATTGAAACCGTACTGATGGTCTTGGAGCCGTACGAATTGCGCTGCGACGAAGAAACGTATGTCATTCGAGGTTTAGCGGTGGTATTGATACTTGCCGGTTCTGTAACGTCGTTACGAGATAAGACACCGACTGAGGCAATTGTGAAGCCGACGAAGCAAACGGTTCAAATTCCTGCTGCTGATGGCATACAGATGGTGTACGTTGTTGCGGGTCCTGCGGCAGGTTCAATTCCAGTCTAATATTGTCTCCAATGGCTACACGGGACCAGCCACGTTAGTCCTAGAGCTGTCACTTAGGAAGAGCATTGAAATTATAGCCCTGCATATTACACGTGGGGAGACTCGCCTGACTTGACCCGTCTGTATCATTATGTTGATGGGGTAATCGCATATCAAACCGGAAATCAAACGGTGTACTTCAAAGATCCAGCGATTTACGACTGGTTAAAAAGCGGGAAATGGACATCGGATTTTGTCTTCGGAAGCAAATGAACCGCTGCCTTTGAACCGAAAGGGTCGTGCCACGATGAAATCTTCCCGAACAGGACTATGTATGTCTTATGAAACTCGCCTTGCTCGCTACGCTCATGTGTCCACTACCTTAGCGTTGCTCAGCCATCAAAGGCTTGGAGAGCGATTGGACAGCGCTTCGATTCTGGGCACTGGCATCGGTGGTACATCGGGGTTAATGCAACTTGAAAATACGCCAATCTTCGTGAAAATCATACCCTTGACGGAGTTAGAGAAACGCACTCAGAATGTGATGTCCACCAGAAATGTGTTCGAACTGCCGCCGTATTGTCACTACGGTATCGGCTCACCACCAGGTGGCGTTTGGCGTGAAGTCGCCGCACACACCATGACGACCAACTGGGTGCTGGCAAGACAGTGTGAAAGTTTTCCCTTGATGTATCACTGGCGGGTGTTGCCGAATCTTCGTATGCCACTGTCTGAGGAACTGAGCGATATTTCACGTATGGTTGAATTTTGGAATTCTGAGGCGGTAGGAGACCGTATCGAAGCAATTGAACAATCAGTAGACAGTGTTGTACTGTTCTGCGAGTACATTCCGCATAACCTTCATGACTGGATGAATGAGCAAGTCGCAATGGGGGAGGATGTGGCTAATTCAGCATTCGCCATGGTAGAACCACAGGTGACTTCCGCTGTATCGTTTATGAATTCGAAAGGGTTACTCCATTTCGATGTTCACTTTGAGAATATTCTAACCGACGGACGCCACATTTACATTACGGACTTTGGTCTCGTCACGTCTTCTCGATTTGAACTGTCCGATTCTGAATGGGCGTTTTTCGAATTGAACATGGCCCATGACGTGTGTTATGTGGTGACACACCTTGTAAATTGGGTTGTAGCGGGATTAGTCGGCTTAATGGACCGAAAAGACCGAAGTGACTTCATACATCGGTGTGCTAATGGGTACGACCCGACAGAAGAAGTGGGTTCCGTAGCAGCGGGAATCATCCATAGATATGCTCCAATCGCCACAGTCATAAATGATTTTTACACGAATCTTCGTTTAGATAGCATAAATACACCGTTCCCCGTAGAGGAGATTCGAAGGGTCTCCGAGGCAATTGAGTTCGACCGATTCAGGTGATCCATCCATATAATTTTGATTGCCAGTAACGTACAGATGGCTTGGTTTTCAACTGTTTTTTTATGTCGCTGAAGACACATCTGCGATAGCAGATGTCAACGCAGATTGCATGCACATGCAACAGGGCCGTCGATGGCTTATAGGACTCTTGGGCAGAACGGTGCACTAAGCATTCTATTTAAGATTACTGTTTAGGTTTAACATACGGAGACAGAGTGAAAAGTGACACGACTCTTTCCGCTGAAAAGTCTAAGAGGAGGGTGGCTATGCTGCACAGACCTCAATGGTGGATAGCAATATTCAGTCTTGTGATTGTCTGCATAGGTGGTTGGGGCGGATATTCCATGTGGTACAACGCCCAACTGCCTTGGGTGCATTACAATGGAAACACCTTTGTAAAGACGTCCGAAAGATGGAATAGTACACAGTTTCAAGACGAGGAGGGCAGGCGATATGTTCCCTCTTCGCCTCCCGAATTCATTCATGGTTATCTGGTTTATCTTCCTGTTGTTAAACCGATCCCTGGGAACACCGCCCCCACAGTAGTGTTCACTTTTTTCGTGCTAAAGCGAGATGGGTATTTTACTCTGTACCAAGAAAAGCAGAAGTGACCCATCGCTGCTTACTCAAATTTGATGGGCGCTTAAAAAATACCCTTTCGACTAATGGAAGTGTGATCCGGAACGTAGTGCCTAATCCTACTTCACTTTGAACGGATATTTTCCCCCCCAATTCATGAATTACCTTATAAGCCAATGTTAAGCCGAGACCGGTCCCTTGAGACTTCGTTGAATAGTCCGGTTGACCAAGCTTTTCTAATGTAGCTTCGGATATTCCACTACCCGTGTCAACAATCTTCACTTCAGCCTCAGTATTTCCTTTGTTCAAATGGACTTGAACCGATGAGGAGTCACCATTCATACACGCTTCAATTGCGTTTTTAATTACATTAATCAAGGCTTGCAGAATCGTTGAGTAATTTTCTTTAATATCACCATATCGGCATGAAGTGCCAGCTTAAGGTCCACATTCTTATCCGAAGACATACGGCTGTAATGTCTGAACTGCACCGGTTAGCAATACCGGCAAATTCACATCAGTTACATCATCATCAAGAGGGGACTTAGCAATATTCAAATACTCACCAATGATCGACTCGGCTACTTTCCCAACCGGAATGTCAGGATTCGCGTTTCTCCTTGGTACGGAAAGAGACCTTGCAGCGATCCGCTCTGTCCTAAGACAAAGGTAAGATAGACTTGTTGGCCGGTCTTGTAGACAATTGGAGCACTGCCGGCCGGGATGCCCGCGTGGTATGCCCAGACCGTTTTTCCATTAGAGACATCGACGCCGTACAGCCACCCGTTGGCTTCTCCAAAGTAGGCAGTGCCGCCGAGGGTTGTCGTGACTCCGCCGATAGCTGGTGTGGCGAGCTGGTTTTGCCACACCACTTTACCAGTCTGCGTATCGATGCAAGTCAGCGTGCCGCGCCAGTCGCCGACTGGCGCGGCTTGAGCACTTGTCCCGTCGTCGACCCGATAACTCGTGTGACTCGTGGGCAGAGCGCGCAGGTATTCAGGTCCGTTTATCCCCGTAACGAGGACGGTGTGTTGCGCAGGGTTGTACGCACTCGGTCCGTAGTTTGCGCCGCCGTCCGAACCGGGCCACTCCAGCGTAGGTGTAGCCGTCGGCGGGGAATGTTGTTGTTTGACGAACGCGATCGGTGCAAACACGGGCTTACCCGTTTTCGCGTACCACTCGTACCACTGTCCGTCTTTTCCAGCCTCTCCAACCGCAAGCTGGCCTCCGACCGAAAACAACATCGGGGGAGAGGCGACGTCGTAGTCCCACAGGTCGTGTGCGACTTCTTGTTGGTACCAATTCACCTGTCCCGTCGCACTCTGAACGGCTACGACGGCGTCTGTCATCGGGTCGGGTCCAGGACGTGAAGCGCCGAAGAAGTCGGGAGACGGATTGCCGGTTCCAAAAAACAGCTGTTGTGTCCCAGGGTCGTAGGCAGGCACATTCCAAACAGCGCCGCCGCCGTGCTGCCCAGTGCTCGGCAGCCACCCTTGTCCCCGCTTGGGAACTGTGTAGGTTTGCCAGATACGGGCACCAGTCGCGGCATCGTAACACGCCTCAAAACCGCGCACCCCTTCATCGCCGCCGGCACTACCGACGAACACTTTGCCCTTGGCGTACAACGGAGCCATCGACTCAAAGTAACCTTTCGCTTCGTCCGCCACCGTCACCTGATAAATCAGGCTTCCTGTAGATTGGGACAAGGCGATGAGCTTATCATCCGCCGTCAACACAAACACCTTTCCGTCGCCTAGCGCCACTCCTCGATTGATGGTCGGGATCCCCTGTAACAGTTGCAGCTTGGGGGTGTATGTCCACAACACCCGTCCGGTCGCCGCGTCCATCGCAATGACCTTGGCCTGCATGGTTGTGAAATACAGGATTCCGTTTTCTTCTAACGGGAAACTCTCGTTGCCTCCACTTGCACTCACGGGCAGACTGTACTGCAAACTCCACTGCTGCTTCGGGTTCGGTACCGTCCGTGCAATAGGGGAAACGCGGTTTTGCCATAGGTTGTTGCCAAACGTGGGCCAGTTGTCCGAAAGGCCGGGAAGGGAGGTACGGGAACTCGCTGCGCTGCCAGAGCTTGTCGAGCCTGCTGAGTGCCCCGAGCTCCCTGGATAGACGTTGACCCCGCCAGTACCCGAGTTGGAAGAACTTCCGGACTGCTCTCCCGAGGAACTGGACTGTGTGGGTTGACCAGAGGCTTTGGGAGGCTTTTGGCCGTCTGGTTTTTGTCTGGCTGTCGATGCTGCTGAGCCGCAGCCGGACACCGCGAAAAAGGCAGTCATGAGACCTGTTGAGAGTATCAAAAATTTGGCGTACGACTTCATTCCCTCACCCCATCAGCTTTGCCGCGTGTCTGCGCAATTCGAACCTGGCTTGCGCCATATGTGGGTTCAATTTCGAGTTTCTTGTAACCAATATATTTTGCGGCTACAAGATTGACGGAGCTGCGGGGGCTGGTGTGACAGAGGGCGGGAGGTAAGACGTTTTTCCCCATGGTGGCTTATAAATTGCGATATAAGGAATCATCAGACAGCTAGGGCTCCAAGTTGATACAACCGTACAGGTGTCAGTGCATCGTAGATGTCGGCTACAGCTTTATTTATAAAAAATAGTCCGGAGATCACTGAAGAGTATGCGGAACTATGCGTCTTAAAATGGTATATTTGTCCAAAATATCTGAGAGGTGCTTGCATGCCTGAAACCCCAAAGTGTCCGTTCTGTCACCCTCAAGAGGACCCACACCAGCATGTAGTGTTTGAAAACGATACCTGCTATTTTCTTCAACACGACGACCACCAGGACATTCTAGAAGGGTGCGGGGTAATCGTTTCTAAAGAGCATCGGCAGACGACGTTCGACCTTACATTGAAAGAGTGGATTGCACTAGCGTTGCATTAACGCGGTCTGAATATTTAGTTTTTATCATTTTCGGCATGAACGCTGAAACAAGACAACTGGTGAATAAGCAGGTAGCATCATCCATTTTTTGCTATAGGCTTTTACGATCC
>NZ_LJCO01000030.1 GCF_001399675.1 Paenalicyclobacillus ferrooxydans | reverse complement strand
GGTTTGCCGCCGCCTTCCTTCAGATTCCACCTCGCGGTGGACACCCTTGGCTTGAGCTAATGGCTACTGCTACCTTCACCACTCCGGACTTCCACCGTATAGACAACGCCCATGCCGGGCGCACAAACAAAAAACGCCCGGATATCTCCGAGCGTCCGTAAGTGACTGATTCAAATCAGACCCTTTTGCTTTTCATGTCCTGGTAGATCCGACTGCCTGTTGCGTCTCGCTGACCCTGGTACTTCCCGTGGTACGGGTTCTGCGCCACCTGGTCCATCTCTGCAAACACAAGCTGGCAAATGCGCCATCCGCGAATCAATTTAATCGGGAGCCGATTTGCGTTGTATAACTCAAGCGTTATCTGGCCCTCAAACCCCGGATCAACCCAGCCAGCATTTTGAATAAACAAACCCATCCGTCCGATAGAGCTTCTTCCTTCCACGAAAGCAGTCAAATGGTTTGGAAGTTTGACATACTCGAGGGTCGTCGCGAGCAAAAAGGATTGCGGCGGGATAATAATCTCGTCGCTTTCAAACGACTCATACTCCGTCGGAGTATCGAGTGAGATAAAGCCCACCTGATGCTCCTTAATCTTTAAGAAGTGACTTCCAATCCGGACATCAACAGAAGCCGGTTGAATTTGTTCATCCTCCACAGGTGTGATGGTCAACGTACCGAGTTGCAGCATTTCTTTAATTTTTGCGTCTGACAAAATCAAGGATCTCACACTCCCACTGTGGCAAACAAACACTTCATTCATAAGATAAAAATAAACCACTCTTTCAGAGAAGCGGCAACAACCAGATACGCAAGGTGAATGCTTTTCCGAAGCGAGGTGAATTGGAATGCCGGATTGGCTCCAGACTCAACTGCGAAAGGCGTTCCAGAATCACGACAGGAAGTCTATTCAAATGCTCAATCAAGCTTTTTTTCGATACCGGGCAGCAAAAGCGTGAAACAAAGGAGAACCGTTGTCGGTTCTCCTTTGTTCGTGCGCCGTCGTGCATCAGGTGTGTAGTGTCGCCGCGATCCAGGTGCTGTAACCAAAAATTAAAGTAGAAAGTAATAAGAGCGTTGTACCTAGAGCATTCCGTTCGCGGAACAGACGAACCATACCGATGATCGACATAACCGTGAAAACCAAAAGGAAAATTGCGACTAACCAGGGATGGAGGTAATTTTGCACCGGCGTCACCTCAATTCATTTAAAACATTTGGCATCCACATTGCGGTCAATAACCCGCTCTCTGAACACACACCCAGCACACACCCCAAATTATATGCGAATCCGGACGGAGGGTCAAAGGAGGTTCTCACCGTCTGGCCGTGCAACCTGACCGCCAAACTTGTTTGCAATCCCAAGCAACACCTGCATGTCCACCGGCCCCAACTGAACCTTGTACATGTCTAGTGAAATATGACATCCATCCCGGTCATTTTCATTGTCAAACCTTAAAAACACTCGTTCCTCATCAGCCGTAATGTACTCGAGGTAATACACCGATTCTGACACAAAGATCCTCCTTGAATCGAAAACGGGAACGCTTCGCGTCCCCGTGAACGAACGTTTCAGTTATCCCCGACGACCGCCTCGGCCGCCTCGCTTGGATTCGCTTCGGCGCAGTGCCTGCAGACGGTCTTCACTGTCCTTCATAAACCTTGACAATTTATCTTCAAAGCTCTGACGCTGATGCGGACTTCGCTGTCTCGGAGCAGGCGGATTCGGATTCTCTACCGTCTGGCGAATAGACAAACCAATCTTTCCGTCTTTGTCAACGTTGATGACCTTTACCGTCACCTCGTCGTTCACCTTCAAGAACTCATGAATATCCTTCACATAACTATGCGAAATCTCTGAGATGTGAACAAGACCAGTCACACCTCCGGGCAGCAACACAAATGCCCCAAAATGGGTGATACCCGTCACTTTACCCGATAACTTGCTGCCAACTTCAATTGACATAAAGAAGAACGTCCTCCTTAGAGTTTGCAAAATGCCTCAGTCCAATATTAAGCAATCCGTTCTCTTCAATCAAGCTGGAAGTTCGCCCAAATTTTGAGTCCTGCCAGAGAACTGTGCCTAAATCCGAGGATCAGTGGCTCAGATTGAACGCAACTTGCCCCGGTTCAATGAGGTTGTACTTCTTTGCGGCGTATTGGAGCACATACGATTTGTCGCCCAACTGCGCCTGTTGTGTCTGAAGTAGCTTATGCTGCGTCTGCAGCCCCTGCAACTGTTTGGTCAAGCTCACTTCCTGACTCTTTAACGCATTGTACTGTGGCAGTTGGGTAGTCAAATAGTGATATCCCGCCCAAACAAGTACAACTGCTACAATCGCATACCGAAGACGGAACTGAAAAACCCGATGTCTGGCGGTTGCATCGCCGCTCACTCGACTGCCCGCTGTGGCATAACGAAAATTCCCCTTGCCACCAGACGACGTCTTTGCCAATCTTGCCAACTCCCCTAGCGGCAACAGGACACAGATGTTGACCTTTCCGATCCGTTGTATCCCATTTGCCCTGAAATTGCTCGCGTCACGATCGAATAACCCTTGCTTGCACCCAATTCGACGCGCGATCCCAGAATTCCTTCCAAACTTTGCTGAGCCATTCAAAACTTGTACGAATACCGGGAATTCGCGACAGCCACGGCCAAATGACGCGGATCACAATCACGCGGAGAAGAAAGAACAGACTGGACTCCAGTTTACAACCGATTTTGTACAAGCCCTGTGCCAGCGCTGCAAGAAGACGCAAAATAAATCGGAGCGGCCGCCAAAGCAAGACTTCTAGTACTCTCGCGAAGGCCCGTACAACCCTCTGAGTGAAGCGAACAATTCGGAACGCACTGGCCACGACTGTGGCGTGCAGCAGCATCCGGTACAGGAGATATCCTGCGAGTATGAGAAGAAACGTGTAGATTCGCAAGCGACCGCTGTCCATTTGCAGCGCTGTGTAGTAGACCGTTGCCGCGGACACGACCCAAAAGGCAATGTCGAGTACCGGACGCAGCCATCGGAACCACTTTGCAGCACCCGTTACCGTGTTATAGACATCGAATACAATTCCCATGAGTGCACCTACGGTGACGAGTACAAGTATATACATGCCCTGCGCTGTCATGGCTTCACCGCAGCAACCGCTTAGCAAGCGATTTTTTACTGTTCTTTCCGTCGACCGTGTAATCAAGGCTCGAAAGAGTCCCTTCGATGACGACTACGCCCTCTTCCAGGTCGAGATGCTTCATATGGAGGTTGGTACCGCGAATGGCTAACGGCCCGCCCGATGTAATAAGAGAAAACTGATTCACATCAAAGCTCTCTACGCTTGACACACCCGTTACCTCGATATTCTTACGTCCACGAATGGAAACGTCGTGACCTTCCGAAGGTGTCATGGTGCAGCCCTCCAACATGTCCGAATGTCTGATTCAGTGTATGCGAATCTCACCCCGAAATAGACCAAAGGGGTGACGGTTTACGTCACCCCTTTGTGCAGCTCGACTGTATGGCATATCCACCATCATGGGCAGAGAGCTTTCCTATGCCCAGTCAACATGCAGTTTCACAACAGGAACTTACTCAAACTGTGAATCCGCGCCAGCATCTGAATCTTCATCGCGTCCCGTACTGGAAATGAGTTCGTACATTTCGTCAGCGACCTCTTTCCGTGGGTTCTCAGTGAGTTGAAGCGCTCTCACTTCGAGCGTACGATTCGCGTAACGGATGGTCAGCACATCCCCCACAGCCACTTCAGTTCCTGCCTTCGCCACCCGTCCATTCACGGAAATACGGCCGGCGTCGGCAACTTCTTTCGCCACCGTCCGTCGCTTAATCAAGCGAGAGGCCTTTAGAAACTTGTCCAGACGCAATTACTTGGTCAGATCCTTCAGACGGTTGCCAGGTTTAAACGCAGGTACCGTGGATTCCGGAATCTCTATGGTCTCCCCAGTCTGCGGATTGCGACCTGAACGAGCTGCACGCTTGCGGGTCTCAAAGGTTCCGAAGCCGATGACCTGAACCTTCTCACCTGCTGCTAATGCTTCTTCAATGGCGCCAAAAACAGTGTTGACTGCTGTCTCTGCGTCCTTTTTCTTTAAGCCGGCTTGTTCAGCCACCTTGTTAACCAAATCCATTTTGTTCATTGTTAAAGGCCCCTTTCGTGGCGTATTTCGACATTTGTATTCGTGCTTTCCGGGTGAATTCCTGCTTGTTAGTCATCGAACGCCAACGTTTTTTCCTTTGCTTTACTCTGATTCCAGTAGAAATTGAGCTGCTGCGGAGACATCTCCTCAAAGTTTTGCCCATTTTTTTGTAAAATTTTCTCTACCAGCAAAACCCGACGCGAAAACTTCCGGTTCGCCAAACTTAGCGCTTCTTCGACATCGGTGCCAAGCCAACGTGCAAGATTTACGATGGTAAACAGTAAGTCTCCGAGTTCTTCTACCGTGTGGTCAGTCGGGCGACTATCTATGGTTGGGCGTGTCTGGATGTCCCCGTTCGTTTCCGTACCCTTGGTCTCGCCGCTTTCACTGGTGGCCAGCGATTGTGCCACTTCATCGGTTTCTTCGCGTACCTTTGCCAATACCTCTGTGACACTCCCCCAGTCAAATCCTACCTTTGCAGCTGCCTTTTGCAAATCCAGACTGGTTGCAACGGCGGGCTGAGCCCATTTGACCTTTGCAAATACAGAAGCCTTGCGATCACGCTGACCGGGAACTGCGTCTGTAGGATTGTCAGTGGTCTCTCCAGCTTTCGCCGCTTCCCAGTATTGCTCTGCCTCTTCTGCTGACTGTGCCTTTGATGCTCCAAACACGTGCGGATGACGGCGGATGAGTTTATCAGCAAGCGCGGCAAAGACGTCGCGAATGTCAAATGAGCCCTCCTCCGCTCCAATCTGAGCGTGCAACAGCACCTGCAGAAGAAGGTCCCCAAGTTCTTCTGCCAGAGCAAACTCATCGTCGTTGTCAATTGCTTCAGCGACCTCATAGGCCTCTTCAATCAAGTATTTGCGCAGCGTCTTATGTGTCTGCTTCTGGTCCCAAGGACATCCTCCGGGTTCCCTCAGCCGTTTGACCAGGTTCACAAGCTGCCAAGGGTCTCTGCGAAGGACCGCCTGATTCTCCGTCGGAGGGACGTACACCGTTGTCAGATGGTCAATCCACCCAAGATGATCTAACTCGTAGAGCGGGACGGTTTCCGCTCGTTCTTCGCTCTTGACCCCTGCGGCACGTATCACAGTACATGGGTAATCGTCCGGAAACGCCTCCATCAAGGTCAACTTCACGTCTGAGGCAACGGCCCGGTCGAAGACCTGAACAATCAATGTATGTAATGAGGGATGGATCTGTCTGCTCTCAAGATTCGTGCCATCGAGGATCGACAGCCCTTCAATCGGATCGACTTTGATCAGTGCGCACACTGCATCGACAAAGCTTTGACCTGAGCCAATCGTCACGTCTACGTCAAAGGCAGGTGCTGCTTTAATCAAATTTTGAACAGATTGTTCCGCCATCAGCGGGTGCCCGGGTACAGCATAGACTATCTCACCATGTTCTTTGGCATAGGCAATCAGTTTTTCAGCCATCAGTGCGTAGATGGACTCAAAACTTTGCCCTGATTCATACATCTCGTCGAAAGACTGCGCTGACAGACCATCTGCAAGCAGCTCGCCCGCTACCGGGTGGATGAACGTGCGAAAAAACACAGGCAGACCTGTCTTAAATTGTTGCATCGTTCCGAGCGGCAATGAGGACATATCTCCCGGACCGAGACCGACCACGTGTATGACAGGCAAAGAGTGCACTCTCCCATTCTAAAGTCGTTTGAAACTCGGACACAAGATGACTGAGGCAGCAACAAAAGCTCTGAGTGCAGGCCTCACACTTCACGCTTGACCAGTCCGAGCTTGATACATAAATTTGCGATCCCGTCGCCAACCCTTGGAACCTGACGCAGTTCACGCTCCACAACAGCTGAACTCGCGAGCAGCGCTGCTCCGTAGATGATGATACCAATCAGAATGAGGACGAGACAAGCCAGGCCCGCCTCCAAGCGATGACCGACAAACGGATGCCAAGTGCTCCACTGCCTCAACAGTGCATAAACAAACCCAGACATGATGAGCGTTGCCAGCAAAGGCTTCCCGAACCAACGCAACCAGAGGGTCTTCGTCTCAATGCGTCGATTCATCCCTGATAGATTGAGCGCCGCAGCAACGCCGTAACTGATCACCGTTGCGGTTGCAGCGCCGCGGATCCCATACGCGGGAACGAGCATTATGTTGCCAATCGCTTTAACGACACAAGCAATGAGAAGGTTGTAGACAGGCAGATAGACGCTCCCCGAGCCCTGTAAAACAGCGGCAAGCGTGGTTTGGAGGCTGGCGAAAACCGTTGCGTAGGCCATGATGCGAATCGTATCTGCCCCGGCCGTGTCTTTGAACAGTGCAACGTCAACCGGGCCTGCCAACAAAGCGAGCCCTGCTGCGGCCGGCAGCGCAAGCATCACAGTTAAACGAACGGCCATATCGATCCGCTCATTCATCAGCCGACGATACCCAAGCGTAAATGCCTCCGACACTGCCGGCATCACGGCGATCCCGATTCCCGCAGCAAGCGTTGTCGGGAGCATCATCAGTTTGGATGCGCGTCCACTGAGCAGTCCAAATTCGGTCGTAGCCGCACCTTGTGCATCGCCAGTGTGCTTCAACAGATTCACGACAGTCACAACATCGATATTGTTCATCAAGGGAACCACTAGTGCTCCGAGTGAGATTGGAAAGGCATAGTAAATCAGCTGGCGCACCAGCGTACTCGTCTTTACTTGATGAGCGGCTTCGCCTGCGTTCCGATCCGGATGCCTCCTACGCCAATAAAACAAAAGCAGAATGAGTCCCGAAAGCGCACCGGTGACTGCACCAAAAGCAGCACCTGCCGCCGCAATTTCTTTGCCATAACCCTGACTCACTAACCACACCGCGAGTCCGAGTATGGTCGCCACGCGAACAAACTGTTCCATTACCTGAGACGAAGCCGTTGGCTCCATCCATTGATAGCCCTGAAAGTATCCACGGAGCGCGCTTAATACCGGCACAATTAAAAGCGCTGGAGATATCGCTCGAATGGCCCATGTCGC
Organism: Paenalicyclobacillus ferrooxydans; assembly: GCF_001399675.1. Lineage (GTDB taxonomy): Bacteria > Bacillota > Bacilli > Alicyclobacillales > Alicyclobacillaceae > Alicyclobacillus_B > Alicyclobacillus_B ferrooxydans. The sequence goes on along the minus strand of NZ_LJCO01000030.1, from coordinate 191,257 downwards.
TGCGGGATCACCGGCAATCTCTGCCCAAAACCGAGCTCCAAAGAACAAAATGGCAAAACTTGCTGCACCCAGGACGGAGAGCAACAATAAGGCTACGTGAAAAATCTGCGTAACGCCGCGGTTGTCGGAGAGCGCCAATCGTTCGGATACGAGTTTGGAAATCGCAACGGGAAAACCCGCAGTGGCCATCGCCAGCAAAGTGGCATAAATGGGATAGGCCATTTGGAACAGACCCATTCCGTGATCGCCGATGATATTTTGCAGTACGATGGTGTAGACCGATCCAAGCAGCTTCGTCAAAATGGCCGCTCCGGCAAGCAACATTGCACCCCGTACAAAGCTGTGTCCACTGCTCAACCGTGATTCCTCCGCTTCTGGCCCATATTTCGACAGATGAGCACTCTTCCCTGCTGATGCGCAAAGTGCTCTCTTACATACCTATGGACAAGGGAGCAGAGTATGTCCCAAACATGGCCCACCACGGATGAAACAGGCGGTGAACAAGGGTTTGTACCGAAACAGAAACCGGCCTCCGGGCTTGGCAGGTCGGTTTTTGTTTCAAGGAATCAACGTTCCTTGGATATGTGGTTGTAACTGACTCGTTTTTGTCTTGTTTTGCGTTACTGCTCCATCTGTTTCGCCAGGAACCCTGCAGCGGTTTCGCAAAGCTTTGTTTCCAGTTCGCCCATTTTGATACCATCTTCGCGGGAAAGCAAGATGACGGACCCAATCGGATCGCCTGCGGCAATGATAGGTGCGATGACGCGGGAGGTAAACGTATCTGAGCGGTCCCGAACCACCGCATAATCACCTGCTGTCGCGTTAACCATGGTCTTTCGCTCTTCCATCGCTTGTTCGATGTCATCGCTGATGGGTTTCTCGAGGAATTCCTTCTTAGAAGCGCCTGCGACGGCTATCATAACGTCTCTATCCGTGATGATTGCAATATGCCCTGTGGCATCAGCCAAGGATTCAGCATACTCTTTCGCAAAGTCCCCAAGTTCGCCAATCGGCGAATACTTCTTGAGGATGACTTCTCCGTCTCGATCAACAAATATCTCTAAGGGATCTCCTTCACGGATGCGCAGCGTTCGTCGAATTTCTTTCGGGATGACAACACGACCGAGATCATCAATCCTACGTACGATGCCTGTAGCTTTCAATCCTTGTCCCACCTTCTCTAATTTATATCGCTGTCCTGAACACATTCACCTCACATTTCACTGCTTGAACATCAGGCATGTGAGTTCTGCCTGAATGCCCTGGTCCTTGACGTGCGGTTATTATGTGACTGCCCTCCGTTTCCTATACTTAGGAATCGGGTTTGGGAACTGACGGAATGCCCAGATTGATCCACGCGGCTCATCTGTCCGGATTCCATGGCGTGTCACACCGGTCCAACGTAAAAAAGACTGCCGAGCGCAGTATGCTCCGCAGTCTTTCCATCTCAATACGATTATCCGTGAGGGATTGAATCAGAGGTTACTGTCTGGTACCGTCTGTTTAATTTTTGCTGCCGTAACTGCCCCCTGATAAATCGCCTGTTCTTTCTGGTTTTGGAGCTGTGGCAGGAGAATCTGCTGTTGGATTTGGCCCTTGACCTCGGAGAAAGTCATCTGCTTGCGCTTGTCCACCCGAATCACGTGATATCCGTACTGTGTGTGGACGGGGTCGCTGATCTTGCCAAGCGGCAGGGTCTCGCAAGCCTTTGCAAACGGTGCGACAAAAGAGATGGCCAACTGATTGGCATAGGTGCCATGGTTCTGGGCTGCCCCTGGGTCCTGGGAATACTGGGACACAAGCTGCGTAAAATTGCCTCCTGCCTTCCACTTCTTTTCGACTTCTTGGGCGGTTTTCAGAGTGGAGACCAATATTTGGTCCACAGTCACTTGAACAAACCCTGCTTTGTTGTCGTTATAGTACTTCTGTGCTTGACTGTCAGAGACAGTGACGCTCTTCATCTGTTTGGTTAGATAATTCTGCAGGGCTTGTCCAGTTGCAGCGAGTCGAACCATATCGCCTTCGGTTACCCCGATCGACTTCATTTTAGCATCAAGCGCGGACTGTGTGGCGTATTGCTGGCCAACCATCTGCTGAAGCTGTTGAGCCGCTGCCTGGTTTGCCGTCGCTGCGTCCACCTGAAACCCGGGCTCTGCCTTGGCCTTGGCGTAGAGGTACTTATACCAGACGATGTAGTACGTCAGGAACGCCTTCTTCGACTCCTGAGACGCGAGACCTGGGAGAACTACCTGAAGATTGTATTGCTGGTCAAACTCCTGCTTCGTCAACGTGCCCCCAGCATACGTCGCCACTGCCTGCCCCGAATAGTTCGGAGTTGGCGGAATGGTTGCACTGACGGTGTTGTTGCCCACGCCATTCGTGACATTCCCTGAGCTCGTCACAGCCGCGTTATTGGCCGCCGAGGACGGCTGGTTCGATGCTCCGCAACCGGTAAGCAGGGTTGAGCCAAGCACCAAGGCAGCAGTCATGTGGACGAATTTACTTGGCAATCTGTTCGACCTCCTGTTTGACAATAAGAGCATCTCCGAAGGCTTCCAGGAAGCGAACTAACATCCGGCAAAGCTCCCTATCCGATAGTCCCTTCGTGCGAAAACTAATCTGAACCGTACCGTCAGTGCGCTTTCGGTACTCGCCTTTGTGCTGCAACACTGTCCCAAACAATACACCATGGTTAATGTTTGAGGTCGTTGCAGCGCGAACCCGAATCAGCGTCTCAGCCCCATGATTGGCAACGGTCTCAATCCCATACCGCGTTGCATAACTCTTCATGCGAGTCACGTCGAGGAGATTCAAAACCGGCTCGGGCAGGTCGCCATACCTGTCTTCAAGCTCTTCCTCCACGTCCGCCGCCGCCTCCTGGCTGCGAACAAACTTGAGCTTTTTGTACATCGCAATCTTCTGCGCGGGGTTCTGAATAAAGTCGTCCGGCAGGTACGCTTCGAGTGCAAGATCGATACTTGGTTCCGGCGCTGCCTTCTCCCGATCGCCGCGGATTTCCTTGACTGCATCTGCCAGCATATCGTTGTACAAATCAAAGCCAACCGAGTGAATAAAACCGTGCTGTTCCGCACCAAGCAAGTTCCCTGCCCCGCGAATGGCGAGGTCGCGCATCGCGATTTTGAACCCGCTGCCAAGTTCGGTGAACTCCTTAATCGCCTGCAACCGCTTTTCAGCAACCTCCGTCAGTACCTTGTCACGCTGATACATAAAGTAGGCATAGGCAATCCGATTGGAACGCCCTACACGCCCTCTAAGCTGATAGAGTTGCGCTAGGCCCAAACGGTCTGCATCGTGGACGAGCAGTGTATTTACGTTTGGAATATCAAGGCCTGTCTCAATGATGGTGGTTGTCACCAGGACATCAATATCGCCTTCGAGAAAGTCGAGCATGACGCGTTCGAGTTCCTCTTCCGGCATCTGCCCATGGGCAACAGCAATCCTTGCGTCTGGCACCAGTCGTGTAATCCGATCCGCCATCGAACGAATACTCTGAACCTGGTTATACAGGTAATAGATCTGTCCGCCACGGTTTAGTTCTCGTTCCAACGCTTCGCGAATCAGGCTCTCATTGTTCTCTACCACGTATGTCTGAACCGGAAATCGGTTTTCCGGCGGTGTTTCAATCACAGACAAATCACGAACTCCGAGCATCGACATGTGCAGGGTTCGCGGAATTGGCGTCGCAGTCAGCGTGAGGCAGTCAACGTTGGTCCGCATCTGTTTGATCCGCTCTTTGTGCGTGACGCCAAAACGCTGCTCTTCGTCCACAATCAGCAGACCGAGGTCTTTGAATTGGATTGACTTGTTCAGCAGCCGGTGTGTGCCGATGACGACGTCAACACTGCCGTCTTTCAGGCCCTTGACAATCGATGTCGACTCTTTCCGGCTCTTGAACCGACTGAGCACTTCCACGGTCACTGGAAAACCCGCAAACCGTTCTTTAAAGGTCTCGTAGTGCTGATGAGCTAGGATAGTCGTCGGTACCAAGACAGCCACCTGCTTACCGTCCATCACAGCTTTAAAGGCGCCGCGCAACGCGACTTCAGTTTTTCCGTACCCAACATCACCGCAAAGAAGTCTGTCCATGGGGCGAGACTGTTCCATGTCCTTCTTAATCTCGGTTATCGCCCGCATTTGATCTGGCGTCTCCTCATACGGAAACATCGCCTCAAAGTCTTTTTGCCAAGGCGTATCTTCAGAGAACGCAAACCCGGGTGTGGCTTGTCTCGCGGCGTACAGCTTTACCAGATCCTCAGCAATGTCTCGAACCGATTTTGACACCTTTTGCTTGACCCGATTCCACTCGTTCCCGCCAAGGTGATAGACTTTCGGCTGCTTGTCTTCCGATCCGATATAGCGCTGCACTTGATCGATTTGTTCCACCGGAACATACAAACTGTCATTGCCCGCATACTGCAGATGGAGGTAATCCTTGTGCTTCCCATCCACTTCGAGCGTTCGAATGCCCAGGTATTTACCAATTCCGTGGTTTACGTGCACAACATAGTCGCCTTCGTTTAATTCCTGATAACTTCGAATTCGTTCAGCATCCGACATCTCTGCGCGCACCCGGCGGCCCTTTTTTTGCGCTGAAAAGATCTCTGTATCGAGGATCATTGCCAGCCGAGTGAGCGGGAGTTCAAAGCCGGAGCTGAGTGTTCCCACACGAATGACTGGAATACCACCTTGCTGAGGTACATCACCGCGAGTGGAGTCGATCCGATAGTCCGTCAGAACCCGCTCCAGGCGGTCTCTTCGTTCTTCTGTTGCTGCCAGCAGTATTACTCGAGTCTGACTGTGCGAGAGTCGTTGCAGCTCGCTTTTGAGCACATTCATCTGTCCGTGGAATTGCTGCATCGACTTTGCCGTTGCGTTGACCACAAATGCGTAGCGGCTTGCACCTGCAGCCCTGGCAAATACCGTGAACTCAACCGCTGCGTGCCCCTTATGGTCCCATACAAGTTCGAACTTCGGTTCGGATAGTGCACCCGCAATCAGTTCTCCTCGCAGAAGTGCAGAGGAGATCCACTCACGCACCTCTTTCTCAATACCTCGTTGCCGCTCAGTCAAACGCGTAGGCTCGTCGAGAATGACCATTCCGTTGTCCGGGATGTAGTCCATCAGGCTGTCAACCGCGTCCTTAAGCAAATCGGTATATCGTAACTGGCCAAAAAACGGGGTGCCGGATGCAAACTTCCGAATATCCGCACCGACGGTGTTCTGCATACGATCGCGAACTTCAAGGTCGGTGATGGTTCGGACGCGTGCCTGCAGATGCTCCTCCAACTCGACGGCGACAGCCTCCATACGGCTTTGGGGAACAAGAAAATCAAACGCAGGTCCGACCTGAACCGTTTTTTGCTTGTCAAGCGATCTTTGAGTCGCCGCATCAAAGGTTCGAATGGAATCGACTTCCGTGTCAAACAGTTCGATTCGAATGGGGTGCTGTGCTGTAAGCGGATAAATATCGAGGATACCCCCGCGAACTGAAAATTGACCCCAGTTTTCAACGAGATCGACGCGCTCGTAGCCGGCGCGGACCAGCCATTCAATCTCTTCGCTCAAATTGACAGCTTTACCAACCTCAAACCGATGAATCAACTGTTTATAGAGTTGGCGTTTCATGACCGGCTGAACAGCAGAATGAATGGTGGCTACTACCACACCGCCCTCTGTGAGAGATAACAGAGACTGAAGTGCAAAGAGACGCTCCCCAATGACATCGCGACTGTAGGCCATCACGTCCGCGATGGCCAGCTCCCGTTCGGGATACAAAAATACCCTTTCATCTCCCAGAAACTCCTGTAAGTCATCAGCAACCTGTTGCGCTTCCGTTGTCGAGTGCGTAACAACGAGGGTGACGGTACCTGGATTTTTTGACTTGCGCATCATGTGTAAGGCTGCGTAATACAGGTGCCTGGAGCTTCCACTGAGACCGGTGATAAGTCCGTTGTGTCCCCCGCTGCGCAGGGAGGTCATCGCCCGCTGCAACTCCGGTTCGGACATGACCCATTGCACAAACTCGAACACGTTACCCCTCCTACAACCTGGACGAATCTCACACAGACTTGGAGGCTGTTCACCTTCCATGGCCTGTTGAGAGTCGCCGATTGCATATTCGGAAAATGACGACAGATCCGAAGTACGACGGCGCGCGTAAAAACCGCCCCGTTCCGGCCAAGGGCGGTTCCGTCGCCGTTATCCCGGCTCCGGTCACGTCAATTTTTCAAAACCTTATTATTGTAACAACTTACCTTCAACCAACAACTCTGGATGAGACTCTAAAGCCTGCTGACAATAGTCGCAAACGGTCTGCACGACCACCACGCCGTGTTCCCTATTATATGCCACGGATTCATTTCTCTCCACTGGAGTCAGGCTGGTCAGGCCGCAATTGAGTTCTACATCGTGTTCGTTCCACCCTGGCCTGTCCAAGGAACCGACAAAGTGGTTGCAATGCTTACACCAGTATTCTACGCGCATGAAACGTACGCCTCCCTCAGCAGGTGTCTAAACACCATTGCGCTGGTTCTCTCATTATTATGGGGGGGCGTCCTCCGTTCCATACGCTTTCTTGCAAGGCAACTGCAAGTTCGTTGTTGTGTCTTACGAAGGACTGGTGTTAAACCGATTCATCGCTAAAGAAAAACTGTTTTCAAGGGCAAAAACCACCGCATCTGATGCGCGCTCCACAACCGCGTCCACAAGCTTTCTGTCGGTTCGCGAGAAACTGCCAAGGACGTGATCAATCACAGTCCACTCTGGTGCCGGTCTGCCGATACCAATCCGCACGCGTGCAAATTCACTTGTCTGTATGTGGTTGATGATGGACTTAATCCCGTTGTGACCACCGGCACTGCCTTGCTGTCGCAAACGGAAGTTCCCGACGGCAAAGTCCATATCGTCGTAAATCACGATCAGGTCGTGTTCCGGCAATGCCTCCTGGTAAAACTGAAAAATCGCCCGTACAGACTCACCACTGTTATTCATATACGTTTGCGGCTTAACCAACAGTACCTTTTCCTGCCCGACTCGAGTCTCGGCGGACAATGCCTGCCACTGGTCCTTGGTGACGGAGACTCCCATCCTCTTGGCGAGCTCATCAACCACATCAAAGCCTACGTTATGCCTTGTGTGATGATATTTCAAACCTGGATTTCCCAACCCGACGACAACCTTCAATACCATCACCTCCGAAATCAAAGCGCGCAGGCACACCAACAGGGCCTGACAACTTCAGTTTCGTTGTCGGCCCTGAATTTACACGTTACTGAATTTCACGTTGCTGATAATTCGCCTAATCGAACAATTGACTGATCGACCGGTGGGTATGCACGCGCATCACGGCCTCAGCCATTAACTCCGCCACTGACAAGACCGAAATTTTATCGATCCGTTTTTCTGGCGGCAGAGCAATCGTGTTCGTCACGATGACCTCTTTAATGGGCGAGTTCTGAAGCTTGTCCACACCGTCTCCGGAAAGAACCGGATGAATGCAGCAGGCGTACACTTCTCGCGCACCACGATCCATCAGTGCCTTGGCACCGAGAGTAATCGTGCCCGCCGTATCAATCATATCGTCAATCAAGATTGCTGTTTTGCCTTGAATGTCACCAATGATATTCATGACTTCAGCCACATTTGCGTCAGGACGGCGTTTGTCGATGATGGCAAGAGGAGCACCCAGCCGCTCCGCCAAGGCGCGTGCGCGAGTGACTCCCCCCATGTCAGGAGACACAACGACAGGATTGTCGATATTCTTGGTCAGGAAGTAATTGGCTAGAATCGGCATTCCCACGAGATGGTCGAGCGGGATGTCAAAGAACCCTTGAATCTGCCCCGCATGCAAGTCCATACAGATCACCCGGTTTGCACCCGCGGTCTGCAGGAGGTTTGCGACCAATTTCGCTGTTATCGGGTCGCGTGCTCGAGCTTTGCGGTCTTGGCGTGCGTATCCGTAATAAGGGATGAGTACATTGATGGTCCGCGCAGATGCCCTTTTCAAGGCATCAATCATAATCAGCAGTTCCATCAGATTTTCGTTTACCGGAGCAGATGTGGATTGAACCACAAACACATTACACCCGCGTACGCTTTCTGCAAGGTTGATGCGTACCTCTCCGTCTTTAAACCGCATGACAGAACACTCGCCGAGTTCGACGCCAATATGGTCGGCAATCTCCTGGGCTAGTTGAGGGTTTGCATTTCCCGTAAAGATTTTTAACTCGCCATCAATGGACAATCCCTACGCCTCCTCGTCCCCTGAATCTTTATCCAATCGACTTTTTCGCCACGACTTCACGTAGTCGGCTTTGGTTACCTGTCGGTTTCTGCCGATCGCGAAACCATCTGTCGGAACCTCATCTGTAATCGTGGAACCTGCACACAGATAAGCACCTTCTCCAATCGACAGTGGAGCAATCAAGTTCACGTTCGATCCGACAAAACTGTCGTCACCGATAAGGGTTTGATGCTTTTCTTTGCCATCGTAATTCACAGTGATAACACCGCAACCAATGTTGACACGCTTTCCAACAGTGGCGTCACCCACATAGGCCAAGTGACTAATTTTGGTATCTTCACCAATTTTGCTTTTCTTAATCTCGACAAAGTCCCCAATTTTCACTCGAGCACCAATCTCTGAACCGGGTCTGATGTAAGCGAATGGACCCACTTGTGCAAAGCCTTCGATCAGACTGTCATAACCCACAGACTGCTCAACTTTCACGCGATCGCTTACGGTCATATTTACGAGCCTCGTGTTCGGGCCGATGATGCACTCGTCTCCAATGACAGTCTTTCCTTCTAGAATGGTTCCAGGATAGAGTATCGTGTCTCGTCCAATCGTCACGTCAAGGCCAATGTACGTGTGTTCAGGGTTCACAATCGTGACCCCTTCTCGCATCCACCTCTGACAAATGCGCACCCGCATCAGCCTTTCAACATCTGCGAGTTGCACAAGGTCATTGACGCTGGCGATCTCATCGACATCTTCGACCGGTAAAGCACACACGTGTTGACATTCTTCGCGAAGAATCGACAAAGTATCGGTAAGATAGTACTCACCTTGAGCGTTGTCCGGTTGCAGTCTCGCTAATGCTCGGACGAGATGGATTGTGTCAAATGCATAAATGCCTGTATTGATAAGATGGATATGCTTCTCGTCAGCGGTCGCATCCTTTTCTTCCACAACTCGAGTAACGTGCCCGCTGTCGTCAAGGATAACTCTGCCAAGGCCTTTCGGATTTGCTACATCAGCAGTCAAGACACAAGCTGCCGCTTGGGATTGCTCGCGTTCACTAAGCAATGCTGAAATCGTCTGCGCCCGGATGAGCGGTGCATCTCCGTACAACACGATCGTTGTCTCGACGTCCTGCCGAAGCAACGGAACCGCAGCCTGGACGGCGTGTCCTGTCCCGAGTTGCTCAGACTGGACAGCGATTTCTGCTCTTCCACCAATGGCCGCCTGTACGGCCTCTCGCTGTTGTCCTACAACAACAATGATTTGGTCAAGATCTAGCTGCTCTAGTTCATCAAGAATATGCAAGATCATAGGCTTCCCGCACACTTCGTGAAGGACCTTATGACGCTTTGATTTCATTCGAGTCCCAAGTCCTGCGGCCAGTACGATGGCGCTTCTTCCCACAACATCGCCTCCACAAAAACACTCTTATTCAGTGTAACGAACCCTGCATGGGTTTGCAATGAAGTGGTTATTTTAACCCGAGTGTTCCCACAAAACAATCTATTTTGGTAAACTCGACCGCAATTTCTCCGAGGATCGCAAAAAGGCTCGGACAGTTGTCCGAGCCCAATGCTCTTCTTGGGTTTCATCTGCTGAACCTTAAACGGAAAAGCACCGTCAAATTGCGGGATTGACGCAATATTCAGGCGCTGGGTTGCTCCACATCCGCCCTGTAATACTCATCCAGAACAGCCTCTTGAATTTTTTGACGTGTAGCTGAAGAAATTGGATGGGCAATGTCGCGAAACTCGCCATCTGGTGTTTTCTTGCTTGGCATCGCAACAAACATTCCATTATTCCCATCGATGACGCGGATGTCATGTACCACAAACTCACTATCAATTGTGATGGAAGCAATCGCCTTCATCCGACCTTCACTATTGACGCGACGCAGACGTACATCCGTTATTTGCATCACATTCACCACCCTTTGAGCAGATCACCGTTGATATACTGTTTTTCTATTCCACATTCATCGGAAAACTCCTTCCTTATCGTTTAAATTTTTCGAATTTGTTCAAAAAATATTTTAACACCTCACAGAAATTGAAAGGAAATTATAAAAAAAGACACCACGTCAAATCGCGGTGTCCCTCTCAATCCTAAACTCGTATCAGGCCTGGTAGGCGACGAGTTCGATCTCAACTTGAGCTCCTCGCGGCAACCCGGCAACCTGAACCGTTGAACGAGCAGGCCGGTGATCCCCAAAAAAGGTCCCATAAGCTTGGTTCACCTTATCGAAGTCAGCAAGGTTGGTCATGAAAATCGTCGCTTTGACAACATCGCTGCGGCCACACCCTGCAGCCGTCAAAACGGCGTCAAGGTTTGCAAGTACCTGAGTAATCTGATCTTCGATTGATCCTTCCACAAACGTACCATCCGCAGTGAGCGGGATCTGTCCGGATGTGTATACAAACTGCCCGATTTTCACTGCCTGCGCATACGGTCCAATTGCTGCCGGTGCTTGATTTGTCGAGATCTGTTCCATGACTTCCCATCCCCATTTCGGCACAATTTTATGGATTTGCCCGCATCTCACCTTTGTCTTGCAAAACCGCGTCTGACTGCATTACAGGGAGGACAATGGGCACTTTTCCCTCTTCGAGGTCAGAGACTTCAAACAATGCCTTATAGTCGGCTACCAGTTTCTCCTTCGGTTCCGTGGTGGCCGCGAATACTGCCGTTCCTACGACCGTTGCTTGAAACTCTGCCAACAGATGTACAACAGCCTTGCACGTGGCTCCCGCCTTCATAAAATCGTCGACGACAAGTGCACGGGCAAAATCTGGCATGGCCCGTTTGGAAATCGACATGCTTTGAATTCGTCGATTTGATCCGCTGACGTAGTGCACACTGACCACAGAGCCGTCAGTGACCCGGTGCTCACGTCGGACAATTGCGAGGGGACAGTTCAAATAGTGTGCGGTTGCAACCGCGAGGGGAATGCCCTTTGTTTCAACCGTCACGACGACGTTCACGTGACTGTCTGAGTAGGCTTCCGCAAACAGGCGACCGACGTTGTCAATCACCATCGGATCGCCCAGGATGTCTGACATGTAAATGAAACCGCCTGCCAGCATCCGAGACGAGTCCTCGAGACGACTGACCATATCTGCTGCAAAAGCAGTCCGTTCCGAAGCGGATAACCTGGGGATATAGCGAACGCCTCCGGCTGCCCCTGAGATGGTTTGAATGGTACCCTGTTCCAACCCCTCGAGAGCTTGCCTTATAAACGCGACATCTTCACTCAATGAAGACTTTGCGGCATTCAAAAGCCCCTGAACTCCTGACAGGGAAACGGCTTGATTTGGCCTGTCCAGCAGATGCTTAGTCAGCCCAATCAGACGCTCCGATCGCCTCATCCGTCCCCCCCCTTACTTGACGCGACTATACCATAATTAAATTAAACGGCACAAATAAACTTCCTTCATAAATCCGCGAATGGCGTTGTATGTTCGTTGTGCCCGGCGCATTGTCGGGGTGAGGATGAAGAGTGTCGGGCCGCTGCCAGACATATGTACAGGCTGACCGATAGTAGAAGACAGCCTGTCAGCGTATTCCTTGACTTCGGGATAGAGACGTTCCGCAGCGGGTCGCAAGCCGTTTGTAACAAGTCCGACAACCTGCTCAAAATCACAGCGCAGCAAAGCGTCGACCATCTGTTGACTGCGCGGCTGTTCTGACATGTTGTCCCTCGTAAGCGCTCCATAAACATCTGCAGTCGAGACGAAGATCGGCGGGCGCACAATAATCGCCCAAGCCTTCAAGTTATGTCGAAAACGCGTCAACTGCTCACCGCGCCCCTTTGCCACAGCAGAACCGCCGTACACGCAGAAAGGCACATCCGATCCGATGGATGCGCCCATTTCTGCAAGCTTATCGACAGAATACCCCGTATCAAACAGCCGATTCAAGCCGCGAAGCACTGCAGCCGCATCCGAAGAACCTCCGGCAAGCCCTGCGGCTACAGGTATGTTTTTCTCAAGCGTGATCGTCACTCCAGATGTAATCTGTGCAGTCTGAAGAAATTTTTGTGCAGCCACATACGCCAGATTCCGGTCATCCAACGGAATGTTAGAAGCCCCTGAATCCAGGTGTATTCCTGATTCTTTAACGTCCATCCAAATTAAATCCGACAGGTCCACGGTCTGCATAACCATGTCGACCTCATGGTATCCATCTGGGCGCTTCCTGAGAACGTCCAGGGTCAGGTTAATTTTTGCATATGCGCGTTCGACCAGCACCATCCCACCTCAAATCCACTATAAGCATGCGGCGAGATAGACCTGTCGTCAAGTCACCAATAACAAAGAAGTTTGATGACTGTGGAACTTGGGCTACAGCGGCAATGCAACACTCTGCGAGACGACTCTGAACGGTGCCTCTGTCACGACTCCGCCAGCGGCAAGCACTGTCTGTTCAGCCGCTTTCAATCGTTCGTAGAACAATACCACGATATCCCCCTGCACTGCGGTCTGCATCGCCTTACTTAGGGCCTCTGTTTCTGCCAATACCACGTACACAGGCTTGTGCGGTGCGTGCTTGTTAATCTCAACGCGAAACAACTCCGCTACCTCGCCTGGCGTACGTCCTCGTTTATCCACATCTTCTTTGACGTATAGCTCATCGAAGATCTCTGCTGCCTGTGCTGCACTTTCACGGATCATGGTGTTATTCCGGTCTCCCGGCACACCAACAACGCCCTTCAGGCGGTTGTGCGGAACCCTTTTGAGCCATTCGCCCACCCTGCGAAACCCGTCTGGGTTATGCCCATAGTCAATGATCACGTGCGCACCGCTTGGAAGCTGGAATACCGTACACCGCCCCGGGTTGTTTGCAGACGCCTGAAAACTGGACATCCCCCGTGCGATTTGTTGACGTGTGCAACCCATCGCGCGCAGTGCGGATACCGCAGCAAGCGTGTTCTCAACCTGAAAACCGGCGGTACCTCCCATCGTGATCGGCACCTCTCCAACCGGCATAATCTGCCACGTCAAATTCCCTCTTGCTTCAATCAACCAACCGCCCGATGTATAAAAGCCGGTTCCCCCAAGCGCTAGATGTCGGCATAGAACGGGATTCTTCTCGGACATCGCAAAGTAGGTGATCTTTGCCCGGAATCTGGTTGACAAGCTGACCAACCTAGGATCGTCTGCATTTAGGACAACGGTTCCATCCTCAGACACGCACTCACCGACGAGCGACTTGACGTGCATCAGGTCCTCTACCGTATCAATGCCGTCTTGCCCGAGGTGATCCGGTGTGATGTTGGTTAACACGGCAACATTCGCCTTATCGTAAGCGAGCCCGCCTCGGACAATTCCACCGCGCGCCGTCTCGAGCACGGCCACTTCCACAGCGGGATCGGACAATACCATTCGTGCACTGGCTGGTCCGGTCATATCCCCTTCGGCAATCTGTCGTCCATCGATCCACACACCACTCGTTGTCGTCATTCCGACTGTTTTTCCGGTATCTCCGAGAACGTGTGCAATCAAGCGGGTAGTTGTCGTTTTGCCGTTCGTGCCAGTAATGGACACGATGGGGATCCGCCCGTTGCGATGTGGACCAAACAGACTGTTGATAATGGCTTGTGCCACTGGTCTCGGGCTGCCAAAGGAAGGGTGATGGTGCATACGGATGCCCGGAGCCGCGTTGACCTCAATAACGTAACAGTTGTTCACCTCGCCAAGTGGTTGGTCGTCAGACACAACCATGTCGATACCGCAGACATCCAACCCAATCACTCGGGCTGCTCGCTCAGCAACGAGTCGGATGGCATCAGGAACCTCATCTGTTACGTCAATGGCCTGTCCACCTGTGGACAGGTTCGCGCTCTCTCTGAGCAATATGCGCTCGCCGCAGGCAACAACACTTTGCAGAGACAGTCCCTGTTTACGCAGCGTATAGCGCACGACGTCGTCCACGATGATTTTGGTCAGGGGTTTTTCATGACCGTTGCCACGCAGCGGATCCGAATTCGCTCGATTGATGAGCGCTTCAACGGTGCTTTCACCATCACCGTAGACCATCGCTGGAAGGCGTTCACTTGCTGCAACAAACTTGCCATCGACAACTAAACAACGGAGGTTACGACCGGGAATGTGGCGTTCCACAATCACCTTTCGGCAGTAAATTGCCGCCGTTCGGTAGGCCTCTCGGACCTCCTCGTCAGTCGTCAGGTTCAGGGACACACCACGTCCTTGATTTCCATCAAGCGGTTTTACTACCACAGGGCCGTGGAAAAGCCGAAATTCAGACACAGCCTCATCCTCGTCATATGCAATACCTCCGTCAGGAACTGGCACGCCTGAATCGTAAAGGATACTCTTTGTCATTTGTTTATCGCATGCGATATCTACAGCAAGCGCTGAAGTATTTTGCGTGATGGTCGCCTCAATCAACTTCCGTTCACGACCCCATCCCAGTTGAACAAAGCTGCCGTTCCCGCGTCGCCAAACCGGTATGCCCTTTGACAGGGCTTCGTCGACAATCGCCTTCGTGCTCGGCCCCAGGGCAGTCCGGGCAAGCACGGATTCTGCCTCACCAAGAATTTCTCCAATCGGCATCGGGATTGCCCCGTCGAGCAGCGCTTGAACCAGGTCCTGCGCTCGTTCGAGCAAAAGTTTCTGGCACGGGAACTCACGACACTCAATAATGATGTCGTAGACACCGTCAGGTCCGACATAGACGGTTTTACCGTAATGAATATCAAGCCCGCACAAGGTAGCGAGTTCGATAGCAGTGTGTTCCACAACGTGCCCAAAGTACGTTCCACCGTATAAGCGTTCGACGAATCCGCCCGGCCGTCCCTTCGCACAGTGATGCTCGTGAAGACCAGGCAGTAACTGCAACAGTTTGTCCGAAAATCCCTCAAACTCAACTGTCTCTTGATTGGTTAACTCCTCTAACTCCATCCGAGCCATTAAGATCGGTTTATAAATATATAGATTCGGTCCATCAAGGTGACGCACCGATGTGATTCTCATTTCGTCAACTCCTTGTTGTGGTTGGCTTCCCATTGACTCCAGTCTGTAATGGCGGTTCGATTGTGAAGATCGAACCCATAACCATCCGGCAGTATGTGGAGTTGAATTCCGCATAGCGCCAGGGACTCATCCCTTTCAACAGAGTCAAGATTGGAATGCGTCAAGACACCTGCGTCAACAACACTCACTGCGCCTCGACCGAGTACGCGGAAATGCTGCCCTTCAACAATCACAGCCGTGTCCTCGTCAATACCCAATCCCAGATGATGCGGGTACTGGGCCACTGCAGACACCAGCCTGCCGAGCCTCCCACGCTGTGCGAAATGCTGATCAATCACCGCACCCTCCATAAACTCCATGCCAGGTGCCATGTTGACAACGCATATCCGAGGATTGGTTTCGGACTCTCCGTCCACAATCATGGTCGAAGACATCATTGAAGCACCTGCGCTCGTACCGCCAAGCGGGGTTCCGTTTCTGAGTGCATCGTGAATCGCCGCATCAATTCTCGTTCCTCCGAGAAGCTTTGTAATTCGAAGTTGGTCGCCTCCCGTGAAGAAAATGCACGATGCATCGCGAACGAATTCAACTGCGCTGTCGCGATTTGCTGCGTCTCGAGATGATACATCAAATGTACGGACATCTTCTGCGCCGAGTTTCTTGAACACTTCTACATAGTCCATTCCCACCTCAATCGGCAACTTTGTAGCAACAGTCATAACCAGTACCCTGGCCTGGCGTCCTCCGCCCAGCCTGAGAAACTCCCGGAGAATCCTGCACTCGCCTTTCTTGTCTTCGGCACCCCCGATAATGACAAGGGGTCCTGATTGACCATGCACCGAGTGTTTCCCTCCTCGCTCGTGATCGGCCGCTGTTCAATCGACCGCACTGACTTGACGCACAGAATTTCTGTACGAATTCCGGATGAATTTTTACTGTTTTCTTCCCCAACTTACGGGGCCTCACAGGACGCGAAACAAAAAGATACACATCGCGAATAGGATTTCCCAATCAACCGCACCCATATACTATTTTCCAGTGATGTCCAACCCACGCATTGGGATTCGTTTCTCACCCGGGAGCCGGCGCATTGTAGCCCTGAGGCTAACAAAAGAGACCGGGGGATCTCCCCGGCCAGGCCGACAATCGTGGAATTGGTTTTGCTTACTTGGAACCACCTTGTTCAGCCAAGGCTTGTTCCGCAATTTCGATGGCGCGTTTGACCATGTTGCCAGCGTCACGAGTAGTGATTCCACCCCAACCTTCGGTTTTTACGGTGTCGTAAAATCCCAACTCCTTAGCAAGCTCCATTTTCAGCGCATCAGACATGGTTCCGCCACGTCGACCCATCGCAGAATTCCTCCTTCGTATGTCGGCCTTCACCTAGTATGGTGCGGTGCTGCCGTATCAAAACAGGAACTCTTATCCATCGAAACCTGTCATTCCCGGGCTCTGAGCGGTGGAGAAATGACGTTCACTGTTCTTTACAAGTCCCGTCGTATGTATCGGCGTTTTCACGTAATACCCTCTACAACAAAAACAAAACGGCGACACACACGATGGTGGTCGCCGCTAAAATAATTGCTGTATTCAGCTCTGCTTTAGTTTTCTGTGTACGTCACGCGCACGTTCGAGCCATCTTTGCAAAGCATTAATTCGACGGTTTCCGTCAAAACATCCGCGTAACTGTAGGAAACTCGCTTAAACGAACCGTCCGGGGGATCCAGTTTTACCACGAACACTGAGGGGTATGTTTCTTCTAACACGCCCATCCGTTCAATGGTTTTTCTCCTGCCTCCATTTGCGCGCAGCAGAACCTTTTCTCCAATCAAGTCGTCTAAACTTCTCTTGATGTCGTGGAGCGCATTTCTTGGCAACACACACCACCTCTTTCCGGATATTAGTGTACCACGGATAGAGGGTCTTTGTCAACGAAAGGCATTATTATAACAACGCCTTATTTTCATTGTCAATGATTTTTATGCATATTTCTTGGAGAACTGAGAAACCGTCACGAATGACTGCCGAATTCAGTCCATTTTTGTCGAAAAATGAGCTGTTTTGTGACTTCGCTCCCCTCGTTCACACCGCTTAGCGATACTCCAAATGGACTGCATCAAACACCATCGGCCTCCGTCAATTTGGCACGGACAGATCGACACATGATTCCTATCGGGTTACCCGAACCGAGTCCAAAACGTTCTGACAGGCAGACTAATAAATGGCTTTCGGCAGACCGATCCGATACTTGCCCCTCGATTCCAGTCCCCCAATCCCGTCCGTCCCTGTAAATGTCGAACGGACCACATCGTAAACGTTGACCGTCTCATTAATCGGAGTAAATGCGATTTTCTCTGCAATAAACACCGGGTCAAGTGCGTGAATCATAATTCGCTGTGGTGAGCTGGCAAAATTTGCCCCAGCCTCCAAGATGGCCTCGAAGTGAGACTGGCATGCACCTGCAATAATCACGAGATCGTCCATGCTTCTCGAGTATTTCCTTGCTGCAGTAACGGTTTTCACGAAGTGGGCTGAGTTTCTATAGTTATATAGGTCCGACAGGTCCTTTCCCTTTCGGATGACACCGTCGTGTCCAGTAATGATGAGAATGTCCGGGTCATATTGTTGGAGCAGACCGGTTACTTGCGAAGGCATTTGAGATTCATGAACATGTTGTCCAATTGCCCGGATCCCAAGCTCTTTGTACATGTTCAAGCACTTATTCAAGTAAGATCCGTCCCCGTCTAGATGAAGAACACGGCCGGGCCTTTCAAAAAAATCAGGTTCTGATTGGAACCGCGCTTCCTTGCGCAAAGATCGTTTTTCCTGTTCCATCTCCCGCCTTGATTGGACAAGGCGAAGACACTCACTCTCCGCACGGACGCGTTTTTCGGCAAACTTCTGCTGCTCGACCTCTGTGACTTCGACCAGGTCGGAAAAAGGAGAATCCGCCATCAGACGGACGTCAACGCCCTTCAAAATGGCTGTTTCAGAGTCTTCATCTATTTCGATGATGACGAAGCAGACGTCACTCCCATAAGAGCTGCGCGTCACCATGTCACCTTGCTTCCACAAGTTTGAATCCCTCCCCGGGTGAAGCCTTCACCCCACAGCATATGTCCTTGCGTTAGGCTGCGTGACGGAGGCTTTCAGCGGATGCGGGAGTGCGCAAAAGGTGGCACTCATGCGAGTATGTGAATCTGAAAAGACATGCGTGCGTGAAAAGGAAATGCTGAAAGCCTCATATGAGGAAAGAAAGGTGTGTAAAGAGTGCGTACGATAGCCGTGATTCCCGCTCGCAACTGCGAGCGTTCTATCGCAAATGTCCTTCGTCAGGTTCACAAAGCGGGGATTCAACAGTCTGTAGTGGTCGTCAATGGCAGCATCGACAAAACTGCCAACGCGGCTCGAGACACAATCAATACACTTAGTCTCCATGCGTGGGTATGTGACCTCGCAGATCCACTGGGACCTGATGTGCCGAGAGCACTTGGTGTGCTTTACGCGCTGCGCTTACGTCCGACAGACCTGTGGGACTCATGTGTGATTGTCGATGGGGACTGGGAGGGCTCATTTGGCAACAATTTGGCCCGCTACATCAGAACGGCCAGTGTACGCGGCCTTGACGTGGCTTGGCCGGGTGAAGGGACTCGGAGGATAGATGACGTAGGCGAAACAAGCGGTGTGATCTCCCGAAGACAACTGCAATCAGACATAACCATTTGGAACGAGGCTTTGAAGAGCATTGCTCCATCGCTTAAGGGAGCCTGTCCGTCAAGGGCACCTCTGTGGATTAGCCGCCGTATTTGCGCAACCATCTCACCCTTACTCCTCTGCCACCCAGGTTTATGGATGGCACAGTGCGTGCTGGTGTCTCAGTCGCCACAAGATTCCGGGATCTCCCTCGGCGTGATTGATTTCGATGCTCGTTGGCTGGGCAATCCAACAAGGTCGCGAGGGCATCAGGAATTGATGCAAGACACCCTGATTGGAGACGCCGTTGAAGGTGTCGCGGCGTTGACAGGCCAACGACAGACCCGTGAGTGGAACGGCAGACTTCGAATCGGCTATCACGCCGATAGAGACATCGAGTTCCTCAGACAGTGGTCAGCATCCATTCAACCGTGCTTTGTGTAACGATCGGCCACTTTCGATGCCCCGTACGCATCCGGCTTAATTTTTGCCTCGTAGCCACTGGAGGTGATCCAGGAAACAATCTCACGTACGACCTGCTTGGTTGCTCCTTGCTCGCCGATATCCAAGTGGACCTCAATCGACCACGTCTTCTCTGACGTATTCAATTTTTCTGAAAGCAACCCGCCAATCTGCAACGAGTACGCGGCCTCCGTCATCATTCGCTGCCGTAACGCGTAGGTATGGTGATGTTGTTCACGGTGGACATAGTACCGTCCGCCTTTGCCCACATGGTGAACAATGATTGCGGTCACAAATGTCACGGAGTGACTGGCCGGCTTTGGCTGTGAGTCAGTACCAACCATGATGCGAAACTCGTTGTCCTCAGATCCTTCAACCTCACAGAGTACGTCTTCGACGACCTCGTCCAATGTCAACAGCCCTTTTGAAGGACTATAGAACGTCCAGGTCATGGACAGGACTCCCTTCTCGGTACGCTGTTAGTATATGCAAAACTTGTGCCGACAACAGTTCGTCTATCGATGCATCGTGAATTCAGGCTTGGATTGGTTCGAGTTGGACGGTACTATGGCGTATATTCTTTGTTGCTGTGGAGTTTTTCATAAATCGCTGACGTCAATCGAGCAAACTCATCGAGCGAAAGTGTTTCGCCGCGGCGCCTTGGTTCAATCCCGGTGCACAGTAAAAGATGTTCGCAATCGGGTTTAGTAAAACCAAAGCTGTGGGATAGGTTGTTCAGGAGGGTCTTCCGGCGCATCGCAAAGCCGGCCCTGACAACTCGGAAAAACAGCGTCTGGTCCGGCACGATAACTGCAGGTTGCTTGCGCACGCGCAGCCGAACGACCTCGGACTCCACGTTCGGTGGCGGGATAAACGCACCTGGGTGAACCCGCAACACCTTATCTACTTCTGCATAATATTGTACCGCAACGCTGAGCGCTCCGTAGTCTTTTGTGCCAGGACCTGAGACTAGGCGGTCTGCCACCTCTTTTTGCACCATAACGACGACGTTATGCAGCGGAACACCTGATTCAAGCAGATGAAACAGAATCGGTGTTGTCACATAATAAGGGAGGTTGGCCACTACAGAGACCCTGGCGCAGTTCGAAAACTCATTCCAGACTTCGTTCAGATTTACATCAAGGACATCCGCATAAACCACTTTGACGTTGTTTAGTCCAGCGAGCGATGTATCAAGCACAGGTGCCAAAGCCCGATCCTTTTCGACGGCAACAACCTGCGTCGCTTGCTGTGCTAAAACCTGCGTTACGACCCCGGCTCCAGGACCGATTTCAAATACACCATCACCAGGAATCAAATCTGCTGCGTCAACGATCCGTTCAAGCACTCTCGCGTCAACGAGAAAGTTCTGGCCCAGTTGCTTTTTAAACTGAAAACCGTGTGTCTGAAGGAGCTCTCGCAGGCTCGATAAGCGTGCAAGGTCAATCTGGTCACTCACGTTCTGCCCCCTCCTTATCCGGCCGGTCTGCAGACTCGGCATTCGAATCTGCGGCATCATCCAAGTTTACGCTGGAACCTGGCAGGCCCTCGGATGGCTGCCAAATTTCCAGTTGTTTCAGAGCTTGTTCAAATTCCACCCGGTCAACTCCGAGGACATTCAGTTTTCTTAAGAATGCTTTGGCATTTCCATACCCGATGCCTAGCACCTCGCCCACACGCTGACGTCTCGCCGCGGCTTCAGGGTGATGAATTAGACCAGCCTCGATCAAGTCAAGGAGTGTAAACGGCACTGTGGGTTCCCCAGTGCCGTTGCCAGCTGCATTGTTACGTGCGGTGTTCATCCCGGGTACATTTAGGTCCGCTGCAGTTAAAACCGTCGGTCGTGCATGTTCAAGTGCTTGCAAAATTGCCTCATCTGAAGCGTGCTCGACACCGACTGCCCGATGTGATGTGGCGAGTGCTTTCGGAACAAATGCATGCTTGCAGCCGGGCAGATGCGGTTCCATGCGGCGTCGGATGCGTTCTCCAGGCCCATCGGGATCGGTGAAAATAATCACCCCGCGCTTCCGTGCGGCACGTTGTAACTCGGAAATCAGGTGACGCGCGATGCGGTCACCTCCGAGTACCCAGATGTCTGCATCTGCAACCCGTTCTACGGCCTGCTTATCATGCAGCCCTTCAACGACGATAATTTCCCGGATTCTAATCCGAGTCATGCGTTTGCCCCGATCCGCTGAAACATTGAGAGTGCATTCTTCATCGTAATGGCTGCCAGCTCTTCAACCGATTGTCCCCGTAACTCAGCGAGCTTCTCCGCCACGAGGCGCACTCGGGCAGGCTCATTGCGCATACCTCGAAGAGGGTGCGGAGACAGATAGGGAGAGTCAGTTTCCACAAACAGCGATTTTTCAGGGATTTGCGTGGCTGTCTTTTGAACATTGACTGCATTCTTAAATGTTACCGGGCCGCCAAACGAGATGTAAAACCCCTGCCGAATACACTGCATCGCGGTCTCATAACTTCCTGTAAAACAGTGCATGACACCAGTGACCGCAGCCGGAGCTTCCTCAACCATACGCACTGTATCTTCTGTCGCGTCCCGGTTGTGAATAATGATGGGTAGTCCGGTTTCGTTTGCCAGATTGATCTGCGCGGCAAACACTTCTTGCTGGTACGGCCTCGGTGCTACATCCCAGTAATAATCAAGTCCAATTTCGCCTATGGCCACAACCTTTGGATGGGATGTCAATGTGCGAATTTCATCAAGCGCACTGTCCGACAAGTCTGCGAGGGATTCTGGATGAATCCCAACCGCGGCGTAGACGCCCGCAAATCGCTCAGCTAAGCGAATGGCGCGCTCCGATGATGGCACGTCCACGCCGGGTACCACAATGTGGGTGACCCCGGCTTCACGTGCCCGCTCGAAGACCTCTTCGATGTCATCTTTAAACTGCGCGTCATTCAGGTGACAGTGGGTATCAAATAACACCGGACCGTTCACCTCCCTTACTTAACAATCGATCCGTTCGGAATCTCCGCAGGTACTGTCGCCAACTTCAAAACATCACCCTCAGAGGCTGCCAGAATCATGCCGTTTGACTCGACGCCGCGAAGCTTTACGGGTTTCAGGTTTGTCACGACAATCACCTTTTGCCCCACCAGTTCTGCAGGTTGGAAATGCTTTGCGATACCGGACACAATCTGCCGGGTCTCACTGCCGAGGTTGACTTCCAGGCGGAGTAACTTGTCAGCCTTCGGAACTGGTTCTGCCACTTCAATCTGGCCGACGCGAAGTTCGACTTGGCCAAATACATCAATACCAATCTGGGGTTTGCCGGTTGCCTCATCATCAGCGCGTTCCTTCGTTTCTTGCGACGCGGTCGCGGCGGTCTGTTTCGCCGCTTGGTCACCTTCGGCCTTCAGCGAACTCTCCGCCTGTTTGGAAGCCGCACGTGCGAGTGCACCGGATGCGAGTTCATCGAGTTCTGCCAGTTCTGCCTCGACTTCCAGTCTTGGGAAGAGGGGTGTACCTGATTTTACAGTGTTGCCCGGCTTCAGAAAGCCAAAGTGTACAACGCTCTCCCAAGACGCGTCTGCATCTGTAAAGCCGTACTGGTCACGGATGATTACAGCTGCTCTGGGCAAGAACGGAGATATCAACACTGCAACACCGCGGATGGTCTCGGCAAGGTTGTACATGACTGTATTCAAGCGATCTGTGTCACCGTTTTTCGCCAAATTCCAAGGTGCCACTTCGTCAATGTACTTGTTCGCCCGGCGGACAACCTTCCACACCTCAGATAGCGCCAGAGAAAACTGCATGCTCTCCATATCATCAGCAACATTCTGCACGGTTTCCTCAAACAAGGCGGACAGTTCTTCGTCAATCGCTGTTTTTACACCCGGTGCCGGTATCGCCCCGTCGACAAATCGATTCATCATCGCGGCTGTCCTGTGGATGAGGTTACCGAGGTCATTGGCAAGGTCAAAGTTTAATCGTTGAACGAGCGATTCTGGCGTAAACACACCGTCTTGGCCAAATGGAATTTCACGCAGCAGAAAATACCGAATCGCATCGCTGCCATAGCGGTCAATCAACAATTTCGGGTCGATCACGTTGCCCTTTGACTTACTCATCTTTCCATCCTTCATCATCAAGAACCCGTGACCGTAAACCTTCTTCGGCAAGGGAAGGCCCAGAGCCATCAGGATAATCGGCCAGTAGATGACATGGAAACGAACAATCTCTTTACCGACAAAATGAACATCAGCCGGCCAGTACTTCTCAAACTTAGCCTTTAACGCAGGGTCATCGGATCCGTAACCAATCGCTGTGATGTAATTCGTCAAGGCATCGAGCCAAACGTAGACTACATGTTTGGGGTCGCGCTGGACGTGGATACCCCAGTCAAACGATGTTCGGGAAACACACAGGTCCTTCAGGCCGGGCTTGATGAAGTTGTTGATCATTTCATTTTTGCGCGACTCCGGTTGGATGAAGTCCGGGTGTTGTTCGTAGTACTCAAGCAGTCGGTCAACGTACTTGCTCATCCGGAAGAAGTAGCTTTCCTCGCGAACGAACTGCACTTCGCGTCCGCAGTCCGGACATTTCCCATCTTGCAGTTCACGCTCTGACCAGAACGATTCACAAGGAGTACAATACCACCCCTCGTAATCAGAGAGATAGATGTCCCCTTGGTCAATCAGACGCTCGAAAAGGGCCTCAACCACCTTGGTGTGACGTTCCTCTGTTGTACGAATGAAGTCGTCATAAGAGATGTCGAGGCGATTCCACAGATCGCGAATCCAGCTGATGATCTCGTCGAGAAAGTCATGCACGTCTTTCCCAGCCTGTTCAGCCCTTTGCTGAATCTTCAGCCCGTGCTCATCTGTGCCGGTCAGGTACATCACGTCATATCCGCGCAGGCGCTTGTATCTCGCCATGGCGTCAGCGGCGACAGTGGTGTACGAGTGCCCGATGTGCAGAAAGTCGTTCGGATAATAGATGGGTGTGGTGATGTAAAACGTTTGCTGACTCACAGCGATTCCCTCCTTCAATATGTGACCAAACAGAAAAGCTCACCCCGGTATTGGGGCGAGCTATGGTCGCGATACCACCCAATTTGACGCGCCAGCACAGCATACGGCCTGCTGAACACGCAACTTTGGCCCTGATATGATGGTGTAGGCACAAAAGCCTTCTCACATCAGGTGTCCAATAACGGGAACTCCCGCGCGTACCTAACCACGACTGCGGCTCAGAACGCGTGTCTCCGGAACCATACTCCCCGGTCACCCTTCATCGGCTTGCACCAATCCCGATTCGCTGGATAAGGAGTCTCCGAGTACCTTTCCTTCAAGGACATAATATGGATAGTTCTTCCGAACAATATAGCAATCCGGAATTGCGGTGTCAACATAAAGCCGGATTCACAGCGAATTTGGTTGATGTTATTTTGACGACGTCCGTGATCTAATCAAATTTTAACGTTTGTAAGATTTGTGAATTTAAGTCTGTTTCTATTTGCAATTGGTAAGCGATCGGTTATATTAAAAGAAATTCAAGTTTTTGCTTGCGTTGAAAGTCGCTCCCTGCACAACCAGCGCACGAATCAAAAATTCCGGATTTGCATTTCCGGAATTACAAAAAAAGGAAAATATTTTCAAGGGGTGTTTACAGTGAAGTCCACAGGTATTGTTCGCAAGGTTGATGAATTGGGTCGTGTTGTGATTCCGATTGAGCTGCGCCGTACCCTAGGCATTGGTGAGAAAGATGCTCTCGAGATCTATGTTGACGGAGATCGCATTATTCTCAAAAAGTATGAACCTGCTTGTATCTTCTGTGGCAATGCGGATGAAATCATCCACTTCAAAGGCAAGAACATCTGCCCGTCCTGCATCGCAGAAATGAGTTCCTGAGTCTAGCGCGTCAATTAAAACTGACGATTGAATGGGTAGACACCGTGAACCATCCACGGTGTCTTTTTCATAGCGTTGCATCGTAAAGGTCTTTGCGCCGAATACCTTGTTCCTCTGAAATCCGTTTGACGGCTTCCTTATGCGATATGCCCTCAGTCTTGAGTCTTTGAACTTCAAGAACAGCTTCCTCCAACGACATTACAGTACGTTCGTCGGGGAACAGGTCGAGACCATTCACAGTACCGTCAAAGGACTTGTCAGGTCCCACAACGACTACATACTCCCCACGCGGCGGGTCCTCCAACAGAAACGCAGCCAACTCTGCTGCGGTGCCAAACAGGAAGGTCTCGTGTCGTTTGGTCAGTTCCTTGGCAAGAACCATCTGTCTGTCGGGCCACATTGAAGCCACGAGGTCCATCGTCTTTCTTAAACGATGCGGTGCTTCGTAAAACACAAACGTCCAGGGCAGGCGCCCGAACTGGGCAAGCGCATGTCGTGCCTCCTTGGTATCGCGAGGCAGAAAACCAACAAATGTAAACGGCAAAACCGGGAGCCCACTGCCAACAAGTGCTGTCAGGACTGCACTCGGGCCAGGGATTGGGATCACTGGTACACCGTTCTCGACAGCGAGCTGCACGGCATCATCACCTGGATCTGACACAATTGGTGTGCCTGCATCGGAAACAAGCGCAACACGTTTTCCCTGTCTCCACAAGTCAAGTAACCAGTCCCGCCGCGAAACCGCGTTGTGTTCATGATAGCTTGCCAGTTCCCCGACGTGGATGTCATAGCGACTGAGCAACTTTCTGGTTTGCCTTGTATCTTCCGCAGCAACCACATCCACGGACTTGAGTGTATCCATCAGTCGCGGTGTCACGTCATTAAGGTTCCCAATCGGGGTACTGCAGATGTAAAGCTTTGGGCCTTCGTCGTCTTCAAAACTTCGCACCACACGCAACAGTGAAACCCCCCTACAAATCAAAGCTGCCCTTGACAAATCAAGGCTGTTCCTGACGCAACCTGTATCTGCATCAGGAACAGCCCACACTCAACCTGCTCAGTATAGCTTCACCTTAAATCATCGAATTCAAACTTTTAACGTCGAGGTCACTTGTGTAAGAAGGACAGGCAAAACAGGCATTCCCCTTCGGTTCGAAGGCTGCCGTATTTGACGTTGCAAATGTGGAAGCCCTCTTGGTAAATCCGATTCAGGTTATCAAGACCTTCGCTTCCTTGGGCAAGCGGCAGGTCTTTTGCGGCTGCCCGCAAGCGTTCAGTTTCCTGCTCAAGACGTTGATTTTCTTCGATGAGTTCCTGGATCTTCTGCTTGAGGGTGCCCAACTCCACATACAATTCGCCAATGCGCTCTTCCATATTCGCGACCTGTACGAATAACGACTGCTTGTCCATGCACTCACCCAATTCTGAAACAGGTTTTTACAACGATACACCCTCATCCTGATAAATGTCATTCTCAAACTTCAAGCAGCACATGAGGCGCCCACACAACCCCGAGATCTTTGTAGGGTTGAGAGACAGACTTTGATCCTTTGCCATGCGAATCGACACCGGATCAAACTCTCCCATCCAGGTACTGCAACAGAGCAACCTGCCGCAGGGTCCAATCCCTCCGAGCATCTTTGCTTCATCACGCACGCCAATCTGTCGCAGCTCAATTCGTACTCGGAACACAGATGCCAAGTCTTTTACAAGTTCTCGGAAATCGACCCGGCCATCTGCCGTAAAATAAAAGATGAGCTTGTTTCGATCAAAGGTGTACTCTGCGTCAACCAGTTTCATATCCAGATTGTGCACACGCACCTTTTCTTTGAACACAAGAGTGGCTTCTTTCGCTCGCTCCGCGTTGTCCTGAACGACTCTTGCATCGTCCTCGTCAGCGATTCGCATCACCTGTTTGAGTGGTAACACGACTTCTGCTTCCGTGACTTCGCGTCTGCCGAGTACCACTGTCCCGTACTCAATGCCTCGCGCAGTTTCCACGATTACATGGTCATTGCGTTCAATAGGCAGCTGTCCGGGATCGAAATAGTAAATCTTACCGGCCGGTTTAAACCGTACGCCTACGACGCTATACAATTCGAAAAACCTCCCGTATTCGAATGCACATCTGTTCGACATTCAGCCTGGCAGCAACATGTGAACCAACCCGTCGCTTTGTTTCCATGACAATCGAGATGACTTCAAGAAGCTGACCTTCACTGACTGACTCACTCTGTACACGCATATCCTGTATAAATTCCCGGCAAACCAAGGATTCATGTTCTTCCAATCGGTAATGCAACAGGTCTCGGAGCCAAACGATCAGTACGTGAAGAACGTCCTCTATGTTGTAAGACTCCGTTTGCTTCATGAGGTCTGCGGCGAATCGCAGTGTGAAATCACCATCACGAAACAAGTGTTGAGTCCATTGTATCACTGGCTTTAACACACCGGCAAACGACAGATTTTGTTCGCTGTCGGAATGCAGTAGTGAATCCGGCAACGGATCGTCCCACACACTGTCGCCGGAAGTCAACCGATATAAAAACGCTCGAGAAAGGATGGTTGGCAATACCCGTCCATCATTCTCGGCGGTAAGCAAAGCGATTGTGGAAGAAACGGGTTCTTCCAAGGTTTTTAAAAGGCGATTGGCTGCAACTGCAGTCAACTTATCCATACCCTCAATCAGATAAACAACAGGCCTTTGGCCGTGCCCACGCAACTTTAGCCGAGCTTGAACCTGCTCGATTTGTGCCGCTTTGACAGAAGCTCCGTCATCAGACAAGACCTGTAAAAAATCAGGATGGTTGTTTGCCTCCATCTGGTGACAGGACGGACATGTGCCGCAGGGTGCCTCCGTACCCGTGCAAAGCAGTGATTTAGCGAAAAATTCCGCAAATGCTCTGGTTACTGCCGCGGGCCCTACAAAGAGAATGGCATGCGGCGTACGCTCGTCACGGACTTCCTCATAGAGCGCTTGCAAAGCCGGATTCTGAATCGGCCAATCCGTAAAGGGCCTCAGTGTCGTAACGCCCATTGATTCAAAACTGCTCAAACTGCTCAACATCGAGCACGAATACAGTTGCCCCGCCGACCTGCACGCTCACTGGATAGGGCACATAAGACTCCACTTGACTGCCCATTGGTGACATCGGAGTCACAACTTGCTCCCTGGAGCGACAACTCGTACGAATCAACTCGAGGACTTCGTGCACCCTGTCAGAGTTTGTTCCGATCAAAAAGGTTGTATTGCCCGCATGCAGAAATCCACCGGTACTGGCCAATTTGGTTGCGCGCACACCTGCATTAACAAGGTTTTGCTGCAACTTGGGGCTGTCCTTATCCTGGACAATCGCAATGACCATCTTCATCGTGTTCATCACCTCTCCTAACCCCTTTGAATTTAACCCCTAATTCCTTTTATTATATTCAACCGATTCGAGACGAGGTACCAAATCTCCTGCTCGAGCTCTTCCGGCGTCTTCCTTGCATCGATCACGACAACCCGATGCGGCTCATACTGAGCGATCTCCCGAAACGCTTTGCGAACCCGTCCAAAGTACTCTGCGTCTCGTTGTTCAATCCGGTCTGGTCCTGTTGTACGCAGGCTCTCCGATACCCGGTGACGACTCTCGTCGACAGGCAAGTCCATGAGGATAGTCAGATCGGGCTGAAGCCCGCCGGTCGCAAATGCATTGACACTTTCGACAGCCTCCGTACCGAGTTGCAACCCAGCACCTTGATAGGCAATGCTGGCATCGACATATCGATCGCAAATGACAATGCCACCCTCGTTCAGAGCGGGGCGAATCACCTCAGCGAGGAGTTGTGCGCGAGACGCTGCATAAAGCAATGCCTCTGTGTGCGGAGACAGCGAAGTCTGACCGGGATCGAGCAACATAGCTCTCAGTGCATCCCCAATCGGAGTACCGCCGGGTTCCCGAGTCATGACAACGCGGGTTCCAAGATCTTCAAGGCGTCGTCTCAGCCTCGCTATCTGCGTAGTCTTTCCGGCCCCGTCGAGCCCTTCAAACGTGATAAACACGGCATTTCCTCCCTATCTCCTTGCATCCCTATCGATGCACATTAGAGGCGCAGAACATCAATTCCTCGCGTGCTGTCTATCCCGACCACTTGGCAGCCTGTTTCGGACAAGTGCATGAGGCCTGAAACCGTCTTTTCATCCATCATCTGCCCCGGATAGACAAGCGGTGTACCGGGGGGATAAGGAGAAATGGTTTGTCCTGCAATCCGACCCACGGATCGTGTGAGCGGGATCCGTTCATGGCTCGCAAACGCAGCCTGTCGCGGCGACACCAAAAGTTGTGGGGAGTTGGCATCATGCCAGATGGACAGCGTAGAGTCGACTGGCGGCAACGGCTGTGAACGGACGACCGACAGCCAGCGGTTTAAATCCCGCTCTTTGATATCGAGACTCAAGACCAACAATACACCAAGGGAATCAGCATACTCGAGCATCAAACCTTGCTGCTCGAGTGCGTCAGCAATCGCTCGACTCACCTTATAGGAACCCGTCGGGATCCAGATCCGAAACGGATCGCGAAAAAATTTCTCCGAACGGCCGACCTGTTGCGCCGCAACGTGGTTTAACCACGGCTCTGCTGCCACTTTAGCGTAAGCCATTAAAATTTGCAGGGATGACTCTACGGTTTGCCTACCCTGATGACGCAGCCATGCCTGTGCGGCATCCAAGGAAGCCAACAGTAAATAAGAAGGACTCGTCGTCTGGAGCATCAACAAACACTGGCGAACCAAAGCTCTGTCTATGTAAGGACCTTGCAGGTGCATCCATGCTGTCTGTGTCAGCGCAGGCAGGACCTTGTGCACACTCTGAATAACCACATCAGCACCCGAATGGACACTGTGCGGAGGGATGCCATCGGCCAGGCCCAAGTGGGCGCCATGCGCTTCGTCCACGATCAAGGGCACAGATGCCTGATGAACAACCTCTGCGATCGCGCGCATGTCTGCAATCCGCCCGTTGTACGTTGGCGAGGTAACAAACACGGCGGCAACGTCTGGGTGTTCCCGTAACGCTGATGCAATGGTCAGCGGCGAGGGCGGGACGACCTCCATCCACTCCCCGTCAAATTCGGGTCGAATCAACACCGGCTCTGCGTCAGCGAGGACCAACCCTTTCCACAAGCTTTGGTGAAAGCTGCCCGCAACCAGAATTCGCCGGTTGGCTGCCACACTCATGACGGCTGCCATGATGGCCGCAGACGATCCGTTGACACTGTACAGGGTTTCCGTTGCACCGTAATGCGAGGCTGCCAGCTGTTCAGACTGCTTGATACAGCCTTCTGGCTGATGCAAGTTGTCGAGACCAGGCAGTTCGGTCAAATCCAGTTGCAATGATCGACCCATCCACGCAGACAACGACGACGGGAACAGTCGACCTTGTTTATGACCCGGTACATGTAACGATACCTGATCTTTTGCAGCCATGTGAATCAGTCGACTGACAACGGGCGTCTCACCCTCGTTCCATTCGTCAGCCTGCAAAGATGATATATGAGCGTCCACAAGGTTCACCGTTTTCTTCCTCAAATTAGCTTGCTTTCAAAAACTGCCTGAAAACAACCTCTATGATACAATGAAGCCTGAACTAGCCGCTAGGAGGGGATTTTCAGCGTGGCGATCCAGACAAATGGTTTGAGCCTGATTGTACGCCTCAAAATCGGAAATAATGCAGGTTTCAGTGAAGTCACTCGAGCCATCGGCGAAGCCGGCGGCGACATCATTGCGGTTGACATTATCCACGTCGGAAAAGACGGCGTCATTCGCGATATCACCGTCAATGTGCATAACGAAGACCACCGGGAAGAAGTCGTCCGTTCGCTCGAAAAGCGACATGGGATTGAAGTCATCAACGTTTCAGACCGCACCTTCCTTGTTCATCTAGGTGGCAAAATTGAGGTTCATGGCAAAACACCTGTGAAGAACCGCGATGATCTGTCTCGTGTCTACACCCCAGGCGTTGCCCGAGTCTGTGAAGCGATTCACGAAGACCCGGCCAAAGCCTTCCAACTCACCATCAAACGCAACACAGTAGCTGTTGTCACCGATGGAACCGCCGTGCTTGGACTCGGCGATATTGGCCCAGCGGCAGCAATGCCCGTCATGGAAGGCAAGGCGATGTTGTTTAAACAATTTGGCGGCGTGGATGCATTCCCCATTTGTTTAGATACCAAGGACCCAGACGAAATTGTTCGGATTGTCAAAGCAATCGCACCCGGTTTTGGCGGGATCAACCTGGAAGACATCTCGTCACCGCGATGCTTTGAGATCGAGGAAAGGCTTCGTAAAGAACTCGATATTCCGGTCTTCCACGACGACCAGCATGGCACAGCGGTCGTACTTTTGGCAGGTATTCTGAACGCGATTGAAATCGTCGGCAAGAAAATGTCTGACCTCCACGTGGTGGTTACCGGCATTGGAGCTGCAGGCATTGCCAGCACGAAAATCCTTCAGGCTGCCGGCGTAACCAACATTGTGGGTGTAGACCGGCAAGGCATCATTGAGGCCGGCAAAACCTACGAGAACCCGATGTGGGACTGGTACGCAAAACACTCTAACCCTGAAGGGCGAACCGGCGGTTTAGCGCAAGCCATCCAGGGAGCCGACGTTTTCATCGGACTTTCCGGCCCTGGCGTCCTGAAGGTGGAACACCTGAAAACGATGAACCGCGATCCGATCGTCTTTGCGATGGCAAACCCGACACCAGAAATCGCACCGGAAGAAGCTGAGCCCTACGTGCGAATCTTGGCCACGGGCCGTTCGGATTACCCAAACCAAATCAACAACGTCCTCTGCTTCCCCGGCATCTTTGCCGGAGCCTTGCGAGCACGGGCACGCGATATTAACGAGGAAATGAAACTTGCAGCCGCAAAGGCCATTGCTCAGTGCATTCCTCGTGATCAACTGAATGAACAGTACGTTATCCCAAGTGTGTTTAACGCGGACGTGGTGAAAGCTGTGAGCAAGGCTGTTGCCGAGGCTGCTTACGCAACTGGCGTTGCTCGCCGCGAATCGCCGCATGCGTTCCCGGCACCATCAGCCTCACTGTAAAACGATCAGTGGTCCGGAGGTACACATCTCCGGACCACTGATCATGTACAGGCTTATGAAATTGCAGCTAACCAAATCTCTTTCATACACTCGATGTAGTGCCTGTAGAGCGGATCCGATACATCTGTTCGCACCATCTGGCGTTCGCACTCTTCACAGACAAACTTACCACAAATGTGCAGGCCGCGAGATTTTGTAACCCCACACACAATACAAATTTCCTGCCCTGCCACGTTTTATCACCAACCTATTAAACGGTGGGCCCCATCACCAAGGTGAAGATCTCTGTAACCTGCACCCGACTTAGGCCAGTTCTACTAAGAGTATGGGACGATTCAGTAGAAACTATACCTCACATAACCTGATGAATCCCAATCAAAAGCAGCAAGATTCCCGCGATGACTGTCGCCTTGTTACCTAGTTTCTCCGCGGCATAACGTCTGCCTACATAAGCACTGAAACCGAGTAGTAGGTAACTGAAAATCGCAACACCGAAACTTGTCAGCCATACCGGAATGTGTACCACACCTGCATCAAAGCCGCCTGCGAGGGCGTTGAGTGCGAGTGCGACACCGAGGATCGCAGCCTCACCCATACTAATGTGCTTCGAACGGTCAAAGTCAGCAACCATCGGATCGCGCAAGATACGGGTGAAAACGATGTCGTCACCGAGCCTGCGCTTGGACCGGCTGCGCAGTGGTTCTGTCAGGACCCACAATCCGACCAGCATCATCACCCCTCCTCCGATGTAGGTGGCAACATTCGAAGGAACGTAATGGATGATGAGGTTTCCTGCGACTCCCGCAAGGAGCGTTGCGACACCCGAGATGAGTGCAATGAGCCCATTGGCTGTAACAGAAATCTTTACACCGCGTACTCCGTAAGCAATTCCTACTCCCGCATTATCGAGATTGGATGCAACGGAAATTGCGCACACGATGGCTATGCTCGACCACATGAGCACCCACCTCCGTAAGTTCCATACAACTTATGAAGGTAGTGCTGTCCCTGTTTCTTCATCGGAGTGTTTGCTCACCGTGAATCGACCAGTGTCCCCGGAACACCACTCCCTGTGCTATAATTCAGTTGCTTTTATATAGGGGTGAACTCACTTTGGGCAAGCGTAATCTGACCCGTGGAGCATCCGTGATGGTGGCAAGTGTCACACTCGCGAAAGTGCTCGGGTTGATTTACATTATTCCTCTGACGCGCATCATTCACGAAGAAGGGCTTGGCATTTACGGGCAGGCCTACAACTTTTACATCATCCTCAACACACTCTCCACCTCAGGCTTTCCAACAGCGATGGCGAAGCTGATATCTGAGCGGTTGGCTCTCAAACGCTTTGGTGACGTGGAGCAGATGTACCGTTTGACAGTTCGCATCGTGTTCATACTCGGTGTCATTCTGTTTGTGGTCATGTGGGTTGGTGCACCGTTTTATAGTCATCTCGTGGCCATCAAAGAACCTGCGAAAGGTGCAGCTGCCATGACGATGTCGATTCGGGCGCTGTCGTTCGCCCTGCTCGTCGTTCCGGTCATGAGCGCCTTGCGCGGTTATTTGCAAGGGTTTCAGGAAATGGAGCCCTCTGCATATTCTCAGGCACTCGAGCAGTTGGTCAGAGTCATTGCGATTGTCGTTGGAGCATACATCGTCGTTCATCGAGGAGGCAGCATCGCTGCTGGTGCAGCCGCTGCCACATTCGGGGCATTCGTTGGAGCACTTGCCGGTCTCTTATTGCTTGTGTTTGCGGTGGTTCCGTTACGGCGGAACTTTCTTCGACAAACACGCGGTACGAAACCTTCCGAGTCGTCCAAAAAGACCATTCAGCTAATGTATCAGATTGGGATGCCAGTCAGTCTTGGCAACCTGGTGATTCCGCTTTCCGGACTCGTCGATTCCATGACCGTTCTGAACCTGTTGATGTATGCAGGCACCTCCTTTACTGCAGCTACGGAAGCATACGGGATTCTTTCCCGGCAAGCGATGCAACTTATCCAATTGCCGCTGGCTTTTGCAGGCGCGATTGGGGTCACCATCCTGCCCGCACTCGCAGAGTCTCAGGCGCTCCGTGACCGAGCTGCAATCTATACGAGGATTACCGGAACCTTCCGCTCAATGATGTTCATGACGCTGCCCGTTGCGGCATCTTTGCTGGTCCTCGCCACACCAATTGACGAAATCTGGGCGGGCAATCACGAAGGGGCCGTCATTATTTCGAGTGTCTGCTTCATGAGTGTCTTCAGCAGTCTCGAACTCATCTCCACTTTCATGTTGCAAGGGCTTGGAAAGATGTATCGTCCGGTCCGTAATATGATGATTGGCGTTGGGGTAAAGCTCGTGTTCAATCTGCTTTTGATTCCGCCGCTCCACATCCTCGGTGCTGCCATTGCGACCACCATTGGATACATGGTTTCTTCGACCTTGAATGTTCTCGCGGTCAAGAAATATGGACGGGTACAGTTCTCCGTTTGGAAGCTTTCTGGTCCGTCCATTTTCGCTACCGTATTCTTGTGCATCGCATTGGCACTCGGCAGTTGGTTGGGCTATCATCTTGCAACGGTCATGACACACTCTGCCTTCGCTGTGGCCAGTATTCAGATTATCATCGCCATTGGACTCGGGGGCATTGTGTACGTCGGCTTGTCTATCCTGTTTGGTGCCGTCAGCGGGGCTGAGCTCGAACGCGTCCCGCTCGTTGGTCGTCCGCTCGCTCGGTTCGCCCCAGCCCGGGCTCGGTGATACGACGGATTTACTGGAAAAGCCATAGGTGCAGCGCTATCAGCATGCCTACTCCAGGAATGCCGAGAAAGCCCGCCGTAAGCGCGGTAAATGCGTTGAATGGCAAATGGTAATGGAAATATTGTCCAACCCAATTCACAGCGAACACAAAGAGGCAACCAATCGCCGCACTCTTCGCGAGTTTCCAAAAGACGAGCCCTGGATGCCGAAAAACCCGTATCAGTGCAATCCCTGCTACGACAGCAAGCAGGGCATAGAGCAAGATGTGACCCTGTGTCACGTTATCATCTCCTTAAAGATCACTCAGGCAGCTGCACCCAAGCGCCCGGTCCATCCATCACTTCGGTAGGCCGGGCTCCAGGGCCATGGTTTCATCTCAAGTTCACCCATACCTCGAGCCCCCTACGCTTCGTCAGACCTATCCCACCGGATGGTGTTGGCTGAAATGCCCCATTGCCTCGCTAACTGCAGCATATAGCTGAAATGCCGCTCAGCTGCTCCAAGACGAAATACAACGTGATCAATGAGGCGCTGATCGGTGGCATTCTCAAACTGTTGTCTGGCAATGTCGAGCTCCTGTTTGGAGCGTTTCAGTGCATAAAGAAACTGTTCCAATGCATCCTCTGAAAACTCCATACGCGGAGCATCAAACTCCTCAGGCACGGGCGTGAATGGAGCGATGGACATGATATCTTTCGCCGTCTGCTCGGTTGTGACGCCAACCTCCGGCAGACTGTGTCGACTCGCCTGTTTCGCGTCTGAATCTGTCACTAAAAATCGCCTCTCCCCTGTCCAAGTTAATAGATCATAGACAGGAAGAGAGGCGATTATGACAGTTGATATGATGATTAAGTCAGATTTGTCTGCGGCCTTCGAGTGCCTTGGCAAGGGTCACTTCATCTGCATACTCCAAGTCTCCGCCGACAGGCAGGCCATGGGCAATCCTTGTCACGCGGACAGGAAAGGGCTTCAGCAGCCGGGAGATATACATCGCTGTCGCTTCACCCTCGACATTCGGATTCGTAGCAATGATAATTTCGGAGATTTCTTCGTTTGTGCCAATCCTCTGCACGAGTTCCCGAATCCGCACATCGTTCGGCCCCACTCCCTCCATGGGTGAGATGGCCCCGTGCAATACGTGGTACTTTCCGTTAAACTCATGGGTGCGTTCCATGGCCATGACATCTTTCGGATCTTGGACAACACACAACACCTTATCGTCGCGCGATGCATCTGCGCAGATGGAACACGGCGTTTTCTCCGTAATATTGCAGCAAATCGCGCACTCCGTCAGATTGTGTTTCACGTCATGCAGGGCCTTGGCAAATCCCTCCACATCTTCCGACGACATGGACAGCACGTGAAACGCCAACCGGGTCGCGGTCTTCGGGCCGATACTCGGCAGTTTCATAAACTGTTCGACCAGCCGGCCGATTGGCTCAGGATATCCCCACATAGATTAGAACAAACCAGGCAGACCGCGGGTGTACTTGCCAAGTTCACTTTCTGTCAGTTCGTCAACCTTCTGCATCGCGTCCTGGAAAGCAGCCAGAATGAGGTCCTGGAGCATTTCTACGTCTTCCGGATTGACGACCTCTTTGTCCAGTTGAATTTCCTTCAGAGCTTTATGTCCATCTAGGACAATCTTGACTGCACCCCCGCCGGCAGTCCCTTCCACCGTACGTTGACCAAGTTGTTCCTGCGCCTTCATGATGTCGTCCTGCATTTTTTTCGCTTGTTTCATCAACTGATTCATGTTTTTCACAAAAGCTCACTCCTTGTCTTCCACCTCGACGAGAGCACGTCCAAACAGGCCGACTGCCCGATGAACCAAATCATCCCCGTCATTCGTGGGATTTGAATTATCATCATGGGATTCACTTTGTTCTGTAAGTGTATCCACAAACGCCTGCCAATCCGCTTTCAGCAAGGCCAGCACCTGTACATCACGTCCGAAGACGCGGCTTTGTACCTGTTGAATCAGGTTTCGTTCATCCTGCTTCATCACGGCGTCACGGTGAATCCGGCTCGAAAACGCCAGCACGATGGTATCCCCAGTGGCAAGAACAGGGTCTCCGTTAATGAGCCAAGCATGTGTCGTGATACGTTCAGCCTTCACCAGTGTCAATATCTCTTCCCAGGAGTTTGTTACCTGCTCAAGAAATGTCGCATCACTTGCTGCATAAAGCTGGCGCAGGACCTCAGTCTTTCGAGCTGCAGTCGTACGTGCAGACGGTTGTCGGGGCTTCGCCCGCTGTCCAGAAGCATCCTTGGGGTCTGTCGCAGGGCTGCTGATCTGTGTTGCAGGCTGACTGGTCGGCTGCGGCTGAACTGCCTTCTGTGGAACCGCCTCCAGCGTTGGAACAGGCTGCGAAACGGTCGCGACAGGTTGCATCCCAGTGGAGGGATGAGTTCCAGCCGAGTGAGACGGCACACTGCCCGCTGCTTGCGGCTGATGGCTGACTTCCGGTTGATAGTTGACTTCCGGTTGATGACTTTTGCGAGTTCTCGGCACAAGCCCAAGCAGGGCTGTCTCTAGTGCAATGCGTGGTTGATCCACGTAGCGCAGTTGGACGTAGACCTCACCGAGCCGCTGCATTGCATCAAGAAGCCAGTCGTCGCTGCACAACTCAGCTACCTGCGGGTAGTTCTTCGAGAACCGGGGCGGCACCTCGCCAGACAGCTTGACAATAAACAAATCCCGAAGCAGTTGCAAGACCTCATACAGGATTCGCGTGGCATCCTTGCCCGAACTGTACCAGCGAATCAACCGGTCGATGACCGGTTTCAACCGCGACTCTACAATGTCTCGAACCAGAGCCAACAGTTCCTCCGTTTGAACTCCACCCATGACATGAGCAGCCGCTTCAGCAGTGATTTCACCACGCGCGTAAGCTGCGGTTTGCTCGAGGAGTCCGAGTGCATCTCGCAGTCCCCCGTCGGCTGCCTCCGCAATTCGCCACAGTGATTCTTCGTCCGCCGTCCAATCCTTGGTCTCACAGATCTCTCGAAGGCGTTCGATAATCAGCTCGGGCTCAATCCGCCGAAAATCAAATCGTTGACAGCGAGAGATAATAGTGGCTGGGATTTTATGCGGCTCAGTCGTTGCTAATACAAAAAGAGTATGCGAAGGAGGTTCTTCGAGCGTCTTTAAGAGCGCATTAAAAGCCTCCGTCGTGAGCATGTGGACCTCGTCTACGATATACACTTTCTTCATAACACTCGCCGGTGCATACTGTACCTTGTCACGAAGCTGACGGATCTCGTCCACGCCGCGGTTCGAGGCAGCATCAATTTCTTCGACGTCGACGTTCGATCCGGTGGTGATACTCACACACGCTTCACACTGATTACACGGCTCTACTCCCTGCGGATTCTGACAATTCACTGCCTTGGCGAGCACCTTTGCGGCACTCGTCTTGCCAGTCCCGCGCGGGCCGCAGAACAAATAAGCGTGGGCTACCCGCCCATCAAGAATGGCGTTCATGAGGGTCTGTCGTACATGGGGTTGTCCAATGAGGTCTGAAAAAGTTTGCGGGCGCCAAGCCCGGTACAGCGCTTGATAAGACACCGATGGAGTCTCCTCCCTGCCGCGATACAACACGTACTCTTAAAGTATCACAGGCAGGGGCTTCCCTCAAACGGATTGTTCTGGCCGTTTGGCTTCTAGCGCAGGAAGCAACACAGAAAACGTAGTCCCGAAGCCCTTCGAGGACACGTGGATGTCTCCACCGTGATCGGCCACAATTTTTTGGCAGATCGGCAAGCCGAGTCCTGTACCTTTCTCTTTGGTGGTAAAAAACGCGTCAAAGACTTGATCCATCTGATAGTAGGGGATCCCGGGCCCTGTGTCTCGCACATCCAGGCGGACAACCTTATCCTCGCTGTACACACGTACAGTCAGATGGCCTTTCGGTTCCATCGCGTCTATCGCATTTTCCACGAGTTGATTTACGACATGTGTCAGCAATCCTTCGTCACCAGCCACACTCGGTATCGTCTCGTCAATGACAAATTCTGTACTGATCTGCTTCGTATCCGCCATGACTTCAATTGACGGGCGCAGGGCAGTCACAAGTTTTCCTAACTTACAGTTTCGTTTGGCTGTGTGATGAGGCTTAGACAGAAGCAAGAGTTCCTTGACCAAACTCTCGACCTTGTCTACTTCGGCAACCATCATTTGCAGGTATTCCTGCTCCTCCAACATCTGGCGCTCCTCAAAACGATTCATCATCACCTGCAGGAAACCCCGAACCGTTGTCAAGGGATTTCGAATCTCATGTGCCACACCCGCAGCGACCTTACCTATCACCGCAAGCTTCTCCGTCCGTTGAAGGTGCTGGTCGAGCAACGCAAAATCACCAAGGTCTTTCATCATTACGTACATTCCATGACCTCGCCGACAACCATGTCCAAGGTCAACGGAGTCATCCGAATACGAGTCAATTAAAACGTGTCGAATCCGCTTGTTCTCTGCCCAGGTCGTGATTTCATTTCTGATTTCAGCACGAGATGTGACAATATGGTGCAGAAGTTTATACTCTTCTCGATCTACAGAAAGATGGTCGTCCAGTCGTACAGGTACACCGAGTTCGACATCGATATCTAAAAGCTGTAAAGCAAGCTCATTGCAAACGGTTAACCACCCGTCTTGGTTCAGATGGAGAATTCCTGAATTTAACCAGATTGGGGATGCAAACCAACCTGTTCGCTCACCCTGGATTATATTTGCTGCCATGGTCATGACCCCCCGTCGTCCCTCATTTCGTTCTGCTTCTCTTGGCGGTTGATGGTGGGGAACGTTCTCAGGTATGTTCTGACCGAAAAGCGGGAAATCCTGCACCTCGACAAAAGCTCTGCTGTTTTGACAAACGTTTCGCTTTTAAAATAAAGTCTGAATTAACAGTGATTTTTGCGTAAAATATATTACCTATGAAGATGTTTCCTTAGACGCTGCATCTAAGAACGTAAGCCAACCCAGGATAAAACAAACGCGTACTGTGACCAAGAACCAAGCAAGGCTTGCCCACGTCGCCCGAAAGGTCTCCCTTAGTGCTGCTTCCGTCAGGACCTGACACGGTTCGGAAGTTTTCGCCGCATGGGACCCCACTTGGTTCCTGGTCACAGTACGCGTATCATGGCGGAGAGAGTGGGATTCGAACCCACGAGCCCCTTGCAGGGCTACTCGCTTTCGAGGCGAGCTCCTTCGGCCACTCGGACATCTCTCCAGGTTCACGAACGACGCTCTCGCAGCGTTCGGAAGAATTCCTTGAGTATCATACCACACTCGTCCGCCAAAATGCCACCGTGAAACTTTGGATCATGATTCCACAATCCGGATTGAAAGGTATGAAGCTTTGATTCCACAGCTCCGCCTTTCGGATCTGCCGCACCGTAGTACACGGCATCGAGACGTGACAACATGATTGCACCAGCGCACATTGGGCAAGGTTCGAGCGTGACGTACAGCTGACACCCTTCCAGTCGCCAACCACCGAGCACTCTGCTGGCTTCGCGGATCGCAACAAGTTCTGCGTGTGCTGTCGGATCGCGCCAGGTTTCACGCCAGTTATGCGCTTGACTGACAATGTGGTTATCCTTCACGATCACAGCCCCAATCGGAACCTCGCCAAGATCAGCACCGCGTTGGGCTAATTTCAGTGCTTCGCGCATGAAGTCTTCTGGATGGATTGTACTCGCCCCCTCACAAGGCGTTCGTCGCGTGGTCTATTTTTGGAGACCAACGTTCGCTGCGTTTTTTCATCTACCGGAGTACCTTGTACCAGTTGCCAGCATACCAGTTGCCAGCCATCCTCACAAACCAGACTCGGTGCAATCTGCACCTCATACTGTCTTGCAACATAGATTGAACAGAGTGTCTGGGCATAGGCCCACAATCATCGATTTTGTCAGGGGGCCAGATTATGTGCGGAATCGCAGGGTGGATTGACTGGGAACGCGACTTGAGTCACGAACAGAGAACGGTGCAGTTGATGGGCAAGGCGCTGGAGTGCCGCGGCCCGGATGACCACGGGGCTTTTCTGTCTCGCAATGCCGCGTTCGCACACCGCCGTCTTGTCGTCGTCGATCCCGCTGGCGGCGCACAACCAATGACGCGGCGCCTCGGGGAAAACGCCTATACCCTCGTCTATAATGGCGAGCTGTACAACACTGACGATGTACGCAAAGAATTGCTCGAAGAAGGCTACACCTTTCAGTCTTACAGCGACACTGAGGTGGTGCTTATCTCCTATATGGCTTGGGGATCCCGGTGTTTGGAGAAATTCAACGGGATTTTCGCCTTTGCAGTTTGGGATGAGGCGAATCAGCGTCTCTTTATGGCTCGAGATCGACTCGGCGTGAAGCCGCTCTTTTACGCCCGCCAAGGGTCTCGTATTCTTTTTTCATCCGAGCTAAAGGGTATCCTCGCACATCCCGACTTCGTGCCGGAAGTAGATGCTGAAGGGTTAGCGGAGGTCTTTGCTATCGGTCCGGCCAAAACACCTGGGCATGGCATCTTTAAGGGTGTCAACGAGGTGCGAGCCGGGCACTGGATTCTGGCCAGCAAAGAAGGTATGCGTGACGAAGTGTACTGGACACTGCGCTCCATACCCCACGAGCATACACTCGAGGAAACGGTCGAACACACGCGCGTGCTTTTTGAAGACGCGGTTCGTCGTCAGTTAGTATCTGACGTTCCAGTGTGCACCTTCCTGTCCGGAGGCTTGGATTCAAGCGGTGTCTCGGCGATTGCAGCAGAATACTACGCACAAACAGGAAGAGAGCCGCTCCATACCTACTCCGTAGAAATCGAAGACATGGAGAAACACTTTACGGCCAACAGCTTCCAAAAGAGTCTTGATGCTCCTTGGGCGATGAAGATATCGGAACACCTTGGTACCGTTCACCACCGAGTTGTCGTACCGATGCAGCAAATGATCGATGATTTGTTGACCCCCCTTGAGGTCCGGGATGTACCTGGGATGGCCGATATTGATGTTTCAATGTATTTGTTTTGCAAAGCGGTTAAAGAGAACCATACAGTAGCTCTGACTGGAGAAGCGGCCGATGAAGTGTTCGGCGGGTATCCTTGGTTTCACCGTCAGGAGTCTCTCGATGCTGATACATTCCCTTGGTCACTGCGCCTCGGGGAGCGTATGCGTATCATGTCATCCGACTTAAAAGAGACAATTCGACCGGAAGAATACGTCTCAAGGCGCTATCAAGAGGCATTGGCAGAAGTGGAGCGGTTACCCGGAGAAGATGCCGCGGAAGCTCGGGTCCGGGAAATTGGATATCTGAGTATTACGCGCTTCCTCCCGACGTTACTGGACCGGAAAGACCGAATGAGCATGGGTGCTTCCCTGGAGGCACGCGTACCGTTCACTGACCATCGCCTCGTTGAGTATGTCTATAACGTACCCTGGGCGATGAAAGCTTGCGACGGAGAGATCAAAGGTCTGCTTCGCCGGGTTCTGCGCGATAAACTCCCGCATGATGCACTCTACCGCAAAAAGAGTCCATACCCCGGTACGCCAAATGCAGAGTACTTGGAGGCCACTCGCAGACTTGCCTTGGACATGATAGCTGACAGCAATTCGCCGATTCTGCCTCTCATTGACGTGGGTGCGGTCAAGCAACTCGCTCAGGAGAGTTATCAACCGATGGAACATCGACCGTGGTTTGGCCAAATTCTTGGCACTGCACAGCTGTTCCATTACCTGGTTGAAGTCAACGAATGGCTGAAAACTTGGAAAATCCGTCTCGTTTGACACAGCAGAATACCCAAACATGAACAGGCCTGCGGTCTGGCAATCGTTGATGCCGGACAGCAGGCCTTTTTACGTTGGAAAATCAGAACTTCCTTCCAGATTCAGCCCTTCGGTTGATTTGTTGCAGTACGTGCCTTTAGTTTTGCCAACACAGCTTGCAGGTTGTTTAAATCCTGACCCGCCTGATCGAGTTTTCCAGCTGCCGTATCCTTTTCGTACTGTTGAAACAGGCTGTTCGCCTCGATAATCAACTGATTCATACTTTGCGATCCATTTGTTCCAGGGCTTGTAGGCGCTTGCCCGCCTTGACTGGCCTGTCCCGTCTGCGTGCCCTGTCCAGCACCGCTGGCGCCTGCCCCTGCCTGTCCCTGGTTGGGACTCGTTCCGCTCCCGGTTGTACCTGGCTGAGGACTCACTGGACTGTTCCCCATCACAGCATCGCGCACGGCCGAGCCGAGTGAATCGTTAATATACACCTGATCATTGTAGACCACGATAACTCGCTCAAGCTGGGGCAACGAATTCGTTCGACTTGCAACCAAATACACCGGTTCTACGTAGAGAATGGAGTTGCCGACCGGAATCAGGAGTAAATCCCCGCGGACCACATGAGAACCCTGCTGGTTCCACAAAGAGAGCTGCGCTGAGATGGCCGGATTCGCGTCAATCTGATTTTCTGCCTGCATCGGTCCAAACACCAGTGATGACTGTGGGAACTGATACAATGTGAGCTTGCCGTAGTTACCTGGACTGTTGTCTGCAATGAACCAGCCATTGAGATTGTCCTTTGTCTGTGGTGTAAACAGTTCAGTAATGACAAATTGCGGGTGCTGTTGCCCAGGCAATTGAATCATTTGATACACGGGCGGGCGTTCTTGCGTCTGGTTCTGATTGTATATCTGCTGTGCCACTTGCCAGAGGTCATCCTGGTTGTAAAACGACGATGGATTTGTCATATGGTAGCGTGTAAGGGCATCCGACTGAGCCTGAAACAGGTCCGTCGGATAACGGAAATGTGCTGCCACGTCGGTCGGAATCTTGTATGTGAACAACCCTGGATAGGCTTGTGCCAGGCTCTGAATCATCGGATCGTGCGGATCAACAACGTAAAAGGTCGTTTGCCCCGTGTAGGCGTCCATTACCACCTTCACCGAATTGCGGATATAGGC
The DNA here is from genome assembly GCF_001399675.1 of Paenalicyclobacillus ferrooxydans. Lineage (GTDB taxonomy): Bacteria > Bacillota > Bacilli > Alicyclobacillales > Alicyclobacillaceae > Alicyclobacillus_B > Alicyclobacillus_B ferrooxydans. The sequence goes on along the minus strand of NZ_LJCO01000030.1, from coordinate 147,192 downwards.
GGTATTCATGAACTGCTGCGCGTATGGAATGTTTGAAGTCTCTGTGTAGGCATCCAAGATCCACTTGATATGACCCTTGCTGTCAACAAAGGGATAAGCATCCTGGTCATATTGCAAAAACGGCGCAATGTCTTCGACGCGCTGATAAATGTTGCGGTCAAACAACCACTCGGAATGCTTTGTAAGCTGATCGCTCGTGTAGTACTTCAGATTCCCTTGCTCAATCGCTAAGAGAAGACGGTTCCCTTGAATGGGCAACGCGTACCCGCCTTGATAATGGGATTCATGCTCAGAGTTCCCGACAGGATAGTCAAACTCTGGTTGTTTGGACGGCGCGATAACGTCGTTATCCATTAAACCGAAGTAGATCTCGGGACGTGTGACAGCGGGGATGGGAGGTGTCACTTGTTGCGGTGTATTTTCCGCCCACAGGACGGGTAAACCGTTGTTGTCAAACTGATTGACAGGACTTGCAGCAATGCCGTATCCGTGTGTATAGACCAGTGTCTGGTTCACCCATGTCTGTACAGGCAGCTTGGTCACATCCATCTGTCTTGCGGAAATGTAGACCTCTTTGTTTTGATACCGATCGACGGCCGCGTCTGTAAATGTAAAGTAGTTCTTAAAGCTTTGCAGTTGATTATAGATTGTCGTTGTCTGCCCTTGATCATTGACCCGAACATCGTCTAAAGAATCTTGATACCGAGACAAATCAGCTGCGTTTAAATCGTCCTTTGGCGCAATGGGAACGGTCTGTACGTTTTCAATTCCAAGCGCGTACCTTGTTGCTTGAATTGTATCTTCAATGTACGGCAACTCCACCGTATTTTGATTCGGATGGACGTACAGTCCGTTGACCAGCCCCCCGACAATGCCAGTCAAGATGAGCGACCCGATATAAAGCCCGAATGCCAAAACAGGACGGCGGACACTCCGCCAAGACGGAAGAGCAAAACCGTCCCGTTCAGGAAGTACTGCATCCATATGTGCAGCCTGCCAGAACACCGCGAGGGCTGTAAGCAGCAAGGCACCCATATGTAACCAAGAGAAAATAGGCAGCGTAAGCCGCGCTGTTACAAAGTCAGGCCCGTATACAAATGAACCGTTTCCGCTCGTTAACACGGTTTCATATCGGTTCAGAAACGTGAGTACGGTAAACAAAACCAGAATCACACCGAGAAGTACTAACAATCCCTGCACTTGACGTCGGACAAGCCGTGAGAGACCAGGCTTTGTGATGTGCAGCTGTTGCTGTACGAAAACGCCAAGCAGAACAGCCAACCGGATAACCAGCAACAAAATCAGCGTGCCTACAATCCGGCCCACAATGCCAATCAGAAGCGGCAAATCATAAACGTAAAAGGCAGCATTCAAGTGAAACAGGGGGTCTGTGTATGTGAATGCATGATGGTGGAAAAGCAGAAACCATTGTGTCGGCTGTAGACTCCACATGACAAAACCGATGATCCAACCGAGCACTCCTGCTAACACTCGAACGCCTCGGTAAGCTGGACGCGGCAAAATGTCCTGCAGTCGTCGCACGGAAAACAACGCGATACAAAGGTATACAAGTGCACCAAGATATCGCGTTAGGAGTTCAAACCACATGTTTTTTTCGTAGACATTCTGATAACCAAGTGCCGTGTGGAACCTCAAGGCGTACAGCCTGTCCAGCCAAACATGCCCAATCATTACCACGCATATGAGGAGAAACAGCACCACGAGCGGTGTAGAGAAGACCCTTCTCCTTATCCGCGTCACCATCTCATCACCATCATTCCTGCAGTTTTTGGATCGCTGTCTACATTTTGATGATATAGGACACGGAGACTGCATCGCAAATTCTGCAGGAATGTGGCTGGTACAGCGGTCACCATCGATACTTGGCTTGTAAATCAGTCACGATATAAGTCATCATCGATGAGGGTCCACGTTGCCGATTAGTTTCTTTCTACACTGAGTGAATCCACGGGGTTGTTGTTGTCATCGACCATTAGAATGACGGGTTTATGGGACTCCGTCTCCAGTGCATCAAACATCCCGTAGGAAATCACAATCACAAGGTCTCCCGGCTCCGCGAGCCGCGCTGCTGCTCCATTCAATTCAATACACCGGGAACCCGCTTCGCCAAGAATCACATAGGTCTCAAAACGTTGTCCGTTCGTCACATTGACGACGTGGACTAACTCATTTTCCACCAGGTCAGCCTGTTTGGCGAGTTCAGCGTCAATCGTTATGCTGCCTTTGTAGTGGAGATTCGTTCTTGTAACAGATGCTCGATGAATTTTTGATTTCATCAACGTTCGATACACGGCAGATCCCGTCCTCTCCAGTTGTCGCCAGAGCTGTAGTGATGGCTCTGGACGGTACGTGTCTGCAATTGCAAGGCAGTCACGACATGTCTGACTACCGTAGACAATCCTACTGCGACCTCAGCCCGCTTTCAACCGGTGATGGTTGCCGTTTTCTCCGCGTTACTTCGCGCGGGTATAATTCTTTACTTCACTCGTGGTAACAATCTCGGTAACACCCTCGTAGGTGCTGATGCAAAATTCTTCTCCCGTATCTGAAAAATAGCGTCCGACAATACGGTCCCCGCAGGCAATCGCCAGGTCGTTTTCGACTTCTTCCCGGGCCGTCGTCTCACCCCAGTCGCCATTTATGTAAAGGGCAAAAGCTGACACCATGTCTTGCGCTGTAATGTTGCTCGTTAAAATGGCTCTGCTGATATGTACCTTACCCACGCGAAATAGCATAGTTCTCCCCCATCAATAAGTTCCCATGGCCACACTATTTCGCTGTCGTGGTTCTTATCCCTTTAGGTAAATCAAGGACTGCTGGCCACGTCAGACCAATGCGTGGAAGAACTACGGTGAAACATCCAATCCATGGAGAGACGTGCCGTCGAGGGACACACAGCAACAGGACAATAAAAAAACACCCGTTTTAACCGGGTGTCTGTTCTTTGGTTGCGGGGGCAGGACTTGAACCTGCGACCTTCGGGTTATGAGCCCGACGAGCTGCCAACTGCTCCACCCCGCGTCATTGGTGGGTCATGAAGGAATCGAACCTTCAACCTGCCGATTAAGAGTCGGATGCTCTGCCAATTGAGCTAATGACCCTTTGCAGAACGCACTCTATAATAGCATAGTCGATTCCATCTATCAAGTCAAATGATTCTGGCGGAGCTGACGGGATTCGAACCCGCGGTCTCCTGCGTGACAGGCAGGCATGTTAGGCCTCTACACCACAGCTCCATTTGGTTGCGGGGGCAGGACTTGAACCTGCGACCTTCGGGTTATGAGCCCGACGAGCTGCCAACTGCTCCACCCCGCGCTGTAATGACAAGCAACCACTCAGTTGCTTCCAACTGCCCAACAATCTGCCAAAGCAACGATGTTGACGATATCATGAAACATGGGGCCGAGTCAAGTCGGCCCCACCGAAACGGCCTTCAATGACTAATATGCTTCTTTCGATGGTCTTGTATCCATTCGTGTAACTCAATGCCATCATCTTTGCCAATGACTCGCCGACCGTATGGTGCCACGTATGCACAATCCCATCCCATTTCGTTAGCACGGTCGAAAAACTGTTGAGGTGTGCCGTGTCCGGCCAAGGGGTGACCATTGCCGTCAATCGTGACAACCCAGTAATTCTCTGGAACAGAACCCTCGCCTGTTAAAGCCCATTGCCCCTGGTAAGTATTGAGAATTGGAATATCCTTGCTTTGTACTGAGAAGTCCAAATCAGACATAGTTGTATGATGTTCGGTTCGATCCAAATTATCGCCTCCTTCAGGAGTGCAGAGTTCCATCCTCGAGTTGACGCTGGATCTCTGCTGCCCGCTTTTCACTGTGCGGGAGCTCTGGGGCAATACCACCTTCGTCGCGCATTCTGTCGATACTGTTTTCTACCGACTCAACGTACTCGTCGCCTTCCCCGTCGTTCCCCAGGACCATTTGTTCCTCGTTCCGCTTGTCTGCCACAGTACCGACCTCCCATCAGCTCGTTTTTGGATTCTGCTGAGATGCAGACGAAACACACACCAGAGGAGTGCGTCAGTCGAATACCTCCGAGCGCAGACTGTAGTATGTGATGCGGAACAGAATTTATGCTCGCGTGAATCAGTGCCAGCGAGGTTGACTTGTTCCCTGCAAATTGTATGCCCGCATGCAGTCAACACGGTCCGAAATGATGCCCCTCATTCGGATCTTGGGCGTCGCTTCGACAACGAGACATGTTTGTGAGATTCTTATACATATAGCGACCAGAAAACTCTGATAGGGGGAGCAAACATGCCGCATGATTTTAATCGGGAAGTGGATCGCAAAAACACCGACTCGACCAAATGGGGTTCACTCGAACGGCTTTTCAGCAATTCCGAAGCCATTCCAATGTGGGTTGCGGATATGGATTTTGAGTCTCCAAGAGCCGTTGTGGATGCACTTGTTCAGCGTGCACAACACGGTGTTTATGGGTACGGACTTCGTGACGATGACTACTACCAGCCAGTTTCGGATTGGCTCAAGGCACGTCACAATTGGGAAGCTCCGATTGAATGGATGTTACACAGCCCGGGTGTTCTGACCGGTTTGTCGTTTCTGTTAACCCTGTTAACTGAGAAGGGCGAGGCAGTCATCATACAGACGCCCGTTTATCATCCGTTTGCGCATATTGTCGAGAACCTCGACCGCACACTCCTGGTCAATCCCCTGCTCATGCGTGAAGATGGTACATATCGAATGGACTTGAGCAATCTTCGTGAACAAGCAAAGCAGGCTAAAGTGCTCATTTTATGCAGCCCGCACAATCCTGTCTCAAGAGTCTGGACGAAAAGCGAATTACAGGAGTTAGCCGACATCTGCACGGAAAACGGACTATTCGTGATCGCAGATGAGATTCACTCCGATCTCGTAATGCCCGGATTCCACCATACTCCATTTGCATCTGTTTCCGATGGCGTCGCAAACAACTCTACAACCTTTATTGCGCCGAGTAAGACCTTTAACTTGGCCGGTTTGCAAAGTGCCATCGCCATCATTCCGGATGAAGTGTTGAGAAACCGGTTTAAACACGCACTTCAGACGTACCATCTGTCAAGCCCGAACATTTTCGGCGCACTGGCTTTACATAAGGCCTATTCAGATGGCGCAGAATGGCTTGATGAATTGCTCCCTTATTTAGCAGAAAACGCATCCTTTGTGACTTCTTATCTTGAAGAACACGCACCTGAAATTAAGGCTGCTCCGTTGGAAGGCACCTATCTGATGTGGCTCGATTGCAGGGGACTCGGTCTTAGCGATGACGATCTCGCTGTGTTCATGAATCGTACAGCCGGGGTTGCGATGAATCAAGGCCACACTTTCGGACTTGGTGGAAGCGGGTTTGTTCGAATGAACATTGCTTGTCCCCGAGTGCAACTGGAAAAGGCGGTACATCGTCTAGCTTCAGCCGTTCAAAGCAGACGCGGCACTTCATAATTCTAATCTCCGAGTGTCAACGCGATGTGCCGCACCGCCAATGCACCGTGACTGACAGCGACAGCCAGGCTGGTGGCAAAGGTTGGTGTGGCAATGTCGCCAATTGCGTAGATATCCGAATGCGTAGTCTGTAGGAATCGGTTCGTGACAACCGTGTGGTCTGCGTTCATCTTCGCCACGCCTTCCAAGAGGGTGGTATCAGGCGCCATTCCAATACGAAGCACCACAGCGTCCACAATCTCTTCAGAACATTGGCCCTCACAGTGATTAACGAGGCGAAGCTTTACTGTACCCATCATATTCCTCGTGACCTGTTGCATCCCGCGGGAAGAGTTCGAAATGCTCGCCACACTTGTATTCAGCATGACTTTCACTTGAGGTTGCCGCAACAGGGCAGTGCGAAATTCCTGCCTTGCCGAAAACTCAGCTCCTCGATGAATGAGCATGACCTGTGCTCCCGCATTCGCCGCGTAGAGCGCTCCTTCCAAAGCCCTGTCACCGCCCCCTATGACAGCCACAACCTTACCTTGAAACAAGGCAGAATGCTTCGTTACGGAGAAGCTCGCTCCGTACACCTGGGGCAAGTCCTCACCGGGAACGCCAAGCCGCCTTGCTTTTGCTCCTGCAGCAACAATAAGTTTACGGCACGTGATATCACGCTGTTCGTGCTCCCCACGAACAACAACGGTTATTGGACGATTGTCTCCAACGATAATCTGTTTTGCCTTGACACTTGTCTCAAACTGGCAGCCTTTATCCACGACGGCATCCACAAACTGCTGACGAACAGCGGCAGGTGACTGCGCATCTGAGAATAAAAAACCGTGAATCGTGCTGTGCGTCCAGGACAGTTGTCCCCCAAGCTCAGCTGTCCCTTCAAGCAACAAATGACGCATTCCAAGTGTTTGGCAGGCATAAGCAGCAGACAGTCCTGCAGGACCTCCCCCAATAATCAGCACATCTGTATCCGTAACGCGTCATCCCCATTTCTTGCTTCACAACCTTTGTTGCCCTATGTTACCTATCAACTTACCAATATGTGCAGACCACTGCCACACATTTATGCAACGCTTTCTCGCAAACAGATCATTCAGATTTTATCATTGTTACATGTTGACAATGCCTATCCATGCAGAGCATGCGGATCTATAATAAGTAGTCATGGCCAGCGTGCCGGATCGACGGGAATGTATCAAAGGAGATTACGCTGTGAAACCATTTTTGCGAAGCACAATTGCTTCCCTGATTGCTATCGTCTCTATGGGGTATCTCTACTCCCCGGCCGCTGAAGCAGATGCAACTTCAGGTATAAGTGCCTCGTCTGTCAACCAGGTCAAAAATGCAACTCCAAATGAGCCAACCCAACTGGTATTAAACCAGTCTTATATCAACGGTATTCCCATGACAACTCAACCGGAAAATTGGCCAAACATTGTGTCTCAGGCTGCTGTCGTCATGGACATGAACACAGGCACTATCGTCTATGCGAAAAATCCGGAGGCCGAACACTATCCTGCAAGCATCACAAAGATCATGACCGCGATGCTGGCACTTGAAGATGGTAAACTGACTGACATGGTCCCGGTCAGCAAAAATGCGGCGGATCAACCCCCTGACAAACTGTATTTTGTTCCGGGGGAATCCGAACCGCTTCTGCAGATGCTGTATGGATTAATGCTGATCTCTGCCAATGACGCGGCTGTGGCAATCGCCGAGGACTACGGTGGCAGTGTATCTGGTTTTGCCAAGATGATGAACGCCAAGGCAAAAGCACTTGGTGCAACTCATACACATTTTGATAACCCAAACGGGCTTCCTGACCCGAATCACGTAAGTACAGCGTACGATATGGCGCTGATAACAAAGGCAGCCATGCAAATTCCAGAGTTCCGCAAGATTGTCTCAACACGAACATACCACTGGAAGGGTGAGGCATGGCAATCCCAGCTTTACAACATCAATCACATGCTGTTTACTTATCCTGGAAGTATCGGAGTCAAAACCGGATACACCAGTGTCGCGCATGAGACCCTTGTCGTCGCAGCTACGCGAGGGAACACCACATTTTTGGCAGTTCTGATGGACAATCCGACCAATTACTCAATTATGCAGGATGCTACTCAGCTGCTCAATTTTGCATTTGACCATTATCAAACTGATATGGTGGTTCAAAAGGGTACTGTAGTGGATGAACTGCGCTCCCCGAACGGATCAATGGTCCCGCTCTATGCGACTGAAAATGTCGTTGCGACTGTCGACAAAGCTCATCCCCCCGCAATCAGGGGGACGCTGCACCTTCGGGCGCTGCCCCCCGCCACCCTGAACCTGGGTGCAGTGACAGGCCGTGCTACGAGGACACCGGGCAGCACCTTCCTACAGGCAGCTGCAAGTGTTCCTGTGCAGCAGAACGCTTGGCTCCACGTTGGAAATTTGACATATTCTCTCGCAGATGAACCATCCGTCACATTGCCTTTATTTGCGCAGGCAAGTTCCTTTGCGCAAATTGCATCATTACGCGTCCATTCCTCCCACCCCCTCAGCGTATTTTGGCTGATTCCAGGAGGAGTGGGGATGGTCCTCATCATCGTCTTCCTGCTTTCGCGACGAAGAAAAAGCCGTGCGCGCATCTGCATCGATGCGGTGCACGGCCCCGAAAGCTAGGAACCTGTAGAGGCAAATCAGGCCTTAGTCTTTTCTATCTTTACTGCCGTGTATTTGTACGGTGCAACACCTGACTTTTTGTCATAATCGTCGTTCGTCAGAATGTTGGTATTGACTTGATCGGGGAAGTGGAATGACAACCACACATTCCCCGATTGCATCTTATCGGTAGACTTTACTGGAACCAAAACTGTACCCCGCCGTGACGTAACACGAACGATTTCTCCGTCATGGAGCTGAAGGACTAATGCATCCTCCGGATTCATTTCCAGTACTTCTTCTTGTCCCTTTACTTTCGTTCCGTAGTCATTCGTCATCACACCTGTGTTGTAGAAAGCCAAGCGGCGACCCGTGATCAACACAAACGGATATTCCCCATCCACGGGTTCGAGCGGCGGTTCATAGTCGACAGGAATAAACGGTACTAAAGGCCCAAAATCCTCTTGATGCAGACGGGTGTGCAACAGCTTTGTGGGTGGTTCTTCCAGAGACAAGCATGGCCACTGCAGCTCAATTTCTCTGTCAAGCCGTTCGTAACTCATGCCATAATGAGACGGACTCAGACTGCGTAGCTCATCCCACACATCTGACGCCCAACCGTAATTCCACGCAGCACCCAATCGGTTTGCGATATCCTGCAGAATCACGATATCGTCTCTAGCTTCTCCTGGCGGATCCACAAATGCTCGCACCCTCTGCACGCCTCGTTCACTGTTCGTGTACGTACCTTCAACCTCTGCCCACCCCGCCGCCGGAAGAACCACGTCTGCAAGTGCTGCCGTCTTAGTCAAAAACAGATCTTGAACAACGAGAAAATCCAGACCAGTCAGTGCAGCTTCAACGGCATGTGCATTGGCATCCGATTGAACGGGGTTTTCACCAATGATGTACATCCCCCGCATCAACCCCATGTGTGCCGCATCAAACATGCCTGACAAATGGAGCCCATTTTGCGGTGGGATCGTACAATTCCAAGCCTCATTAAAGCGACTGCGGGCCACGTCATCGGTTACGTCGAAGAATCCTGGGAGTTTGTTCGGAAGAGCTCCCATGTCACCGCCGCCCTGCACGTTGTTTTGCCCCCGCAACGGCATTAATCCGGTTCCAGGCCTGCCAATGTGGCCTGTCAACAGTGCCAGGTTCACGATTGAATGAACATTGTTTGCTCCGTTGGGATGCTCGGTTACACCGAGCGTCCAAGCGATCACGGCTCGCGGTGAAGTAGCGTACAGACGAGCTGCCTCCTGAATTATGTCTGCTTTCACGCCTGTCAATTCTTCCGCGTATTCCGGTGTATACACTTGAACCTGCATCTTGTATGACTCGAACCCTTCAGTCACTCGATTTACGAATCGAGTATTGTACAATCCTTCATTGATGATTACGTTACCGATGGCGTTTGCAAGCACAATATCGGTACCTGTCTTGACCGGAAGATAGTGCAAAGCACTCTTGGCCATAGGTAATTTGCGCGGATCAATCACCACAAGTTTTGCACCGTTCTTCACGCCGCGACGCATATGATTCCAGATTACGGGGTGTGCTTCTTGGGCATTTGAGCCCCATGCGATAATGCAGTCCGTGTTTTCGAAATCCTCGTATGAAGCTGTGTCAGCGCCACTCCCGAACACAGTCGTCAAACTGACGACACTGGGAGCGTGTCAAGTTCGGTTACAACTGTCAATATTGTTGGTCCCAATGACCTGACGCATCAGTTTCTGAGCAAGGTAGTTCATTTCGTTCGTTGCTCGGGACGAACTCAAGCAGCCAATTGAATTCGGCCCCGATGTTTCCCGAATGAACGTGAGTTTCTCTGTAATCAAGTCAAGGGCTTCATCCCAAGAAGCCCTCTGCAGTTCACCATTTCTTCGAATCAATGGGTATTTAAGCCGCTTTTCGGACTGAATGTACTTCCAAGCCTGAATTCCTTTAACGCAAGACTCGCCTCTGTTTACAGGTCCCTGTTTGTCACCGGTTACGTCAACAATGGAACCGTCTGCGACGGACACCGACAATGTGCATCCCGTCCCGCAGAAACTGCACGTTGTATTTCCTGTCCAAGTCTTCGGTTTCACAGCAAGCTCAGGCATGCAAACTCCTCCTCTCAAGGGGGGTTGAAAAGTGTGTTAAAGTCCTCGTCACAAACACTAAAAGACCTGCACTTTTTGCGAAAGTTTCAGATGTCATAGTCCGCAAGAAGACCCCGTGTAGCTCGGTTAGACTACACGGGGTCTTTTCGCAATCAACGATGAACGTGATTTACATTTGGTGCTGCTAAATCCACTCCAAATCTGAAACGGTTCGTTCATTTTCTACGTTCCCGGTGTTCAGTGTGTCCTTCGGTTCAAACAGGACAACCTCAACCTCTTCCCGTGCAACAGGCTGGTGTTCCACCCCGTGCGGAATGACGATGAACTCACCCTCACGAACGGTAATCTCTTGGTCACGCAATCGAATCAGGAGTTCACCCCTCACAACCAAAAACATTTCGTCTTCTGCATCGTGCGTGTGCCACAGGAATTCGCCTTTTAGTTTGGTCAACTTAACATGCATGTCGTTGACTTCGCCCGCAATCCGCGGATGCCAGTGGTCCTGAAACAGAGCAAACTTGTCGGCAAGGTTCACTTTCTCTACCACTCTTGGTCACCTGCTTTCATGAGCAAATCTGTCATCCTTATCCTAGACGACAGCCTGCGCCAAGCACAACCGTGCGAGGATGGGTCGTTAAGACACACCTAAGCCGTGGTGGTACACCATCATACCGCCGAGATGCCCAGCCATGCTGACAAAGACAACAGCAACGATGGCAAACAGGAGAGATACCAACGACACACTCCACAAGGGCTTCTTTCGCCACCAGCGCCAAGATTGCAGTACAAAGGCAATGACAACACTGACACCTGTCAGTTCCCCATATGACTTGTGTGTTTCTAGTGTCGAGGCTACTCCATGGGGAATAGATTTAAGGTAAGACTCACTGATGACGCCCGCTGCCCCAGCTGCGATGGTCGCTAGAATGGCAAGAAACAGCATCAACAAGTACAACTTCGGAAAAAACCCGTCTCTCCCTCGCCAAACTACTCCGATCAGACCTGCAAACCCTGCCAGGTACACAATGGCAATTGTAAAATGGACGACCATCGGATGAATCGTGGCTGGAAACAGATGATACAGAGACGCCAATGATGATCCCACCATTTTTATCTTCCTTTCTCCAGTACATTGAATCAGCGATACTATCGCACGTTTGGACTTGTCTAAACTGTTGGTTATTATAGCTGAGGAATGTTAATAACTTATGGAGATCTTTTGAAACGGGATCCCCTTTAGAAACTTTTGTAAAATGAACACTTTCAAGACGGACGCACCGTCAGGTGCGTAACATAATAGCTGCGAGGGATGTCATATGCGAGCCAAGATGGTGCTGCACCGGAACCGCAAACGAAGAATCGAGGCAGGTCACCCTTGGGTGTACCAAAGCGAAGTAAATCGCGTTGAAGGGGACATTGGACCCGACGGTACTATCGAGATTGTGAATCACCAAGGAGTGTTCCTTGCTCTCGGAATGTACAACCCGGATTCACAGATGGTGGCACGCGTTTTCAGCTACAACCGAGATGAGGTGGTCAATGAGGGATTTTTTATCCAGCGCATTGCAGAAGCGTACGCGTACAGACAGCGGTTCCTGGGCGGCCAAAGTGAATCCTGCCGGATTGTGTACGGCGAAGCTGATTTTCTCCCTGGGTTAATTGTGGACAAGTATCGGGATGTCCTGTCTGTACAGATACTGTCCCTCGGTATGGAACGTTTTAAGAATACAATCCGGTCCGCTCTGGTTCATGTCTTTTCGCCGAGAGGCATCTTTTTACGCAATGACGTACCGGTTCGTCGGCTGGAAGGGCTGCCCCTCGAAACGGGTGTCTGGATGGGCGACGTGCCCGACCGGATCGAAATTGAGGAGAACGGGATGCGCTTTTTGGTCGATATTCCAGAAGGGCAAAAAACCGGGTACTTTTTTGATCAACGGGAAAATCGCGCGGCAATCGCTCCCTTAATGACGGGGTGGCGAGGTGACAAGGGTGCTGACGTTCTCGAATGTTTCTGTCATACCGGCGCGTTCACTGTACACGCTGCAAAATACGGTGCACATCACGTAACTGCAGTAGACATCTCCGAGTCTGCCATTCAAGTTGCACAGGCAAACGCAGCGTTGAATGAAGTCGCTGAGCGGGTCGACTTTGTGGCTGCAAACGCCTTTGACTTTCTTCGTGACGAAGAAACAGCAAAAAGAAGCTATGATGTGGTGATCCTGGATCCCCCGGCATTTGCGAAGTCAAAAAGAGCCCTCGAAGGGGCTCTTCGAGGGTACAAGGAGATCAACCTCAGAGGTCTTAAGTTGGTACGTGACGGAGGCTTCTTGGTAACGGCAAGCTGCTCGTACCATTTACGTCCGGAAATGTTTCGGGATGTCATCCTGGATGCAGCCGTGGATGCTCACAAGGTTCTTCGACTTGTTCACTGGGCAGGCGCCGGAAAAGATCACCCTGAAATCGCTGGCGTCGACGAAGGTCACTACTTGAAATTTGCCATCTACGAGGTCAGGTCCCGCTAGGGATCTGGTGACTGTTCCTGCCTTCGAGGGCGAGCAAGACATTTGGATGATCCGTAATGATGGCATCCACATTCTATTGGATCAGTCTTTTCATAATCGATACGTCGTTGACTGTATATGGACGAACAGCCCGACCTGCACGGTGCGCATCCAGCACAACTTCTTCATCAAATGATTGATGGAACGGGTGCAGCCCCTCGGCATCTAGGAACACGGCATATCGCCAAGGGTCGACGAGGCCCTCCGTGTATAAGATGGCAACTTGTGCCTGTGGAACGTCCCGTTTTAAGTCGCGCAGGGCAAAGTGGTTGAAAGATGAAATGATGGTGTTTGAAGCAAGACCGCAAGCTGTTACTTTGCGCCATACATTCTCACCGAGTCCTGCGTAGGGTGTCCGGCCGTACTTCAGTTCGATGTTCATTTTCACTGGACGGATATGCAGACGGACAAGTTCAAGCACCTCATCAAGAGTCGGTATAACCTGCCCCCGAAACGATTCGTGGAACCAGCTCCCAGCATCGAGTTGACGCAGTTCTGTCAGTGTATAGTCCTCAACGCATCCATGTCCGTTGGTGGTACGTTCGAGGTTCGCGTCGTGGATGACAACAATCTCACCATCTTTGGTCAGATGCACATCGAACTCGATGCCGTCGACACCAATCTCCAAGGCACTGATAAATGCAGCCATTGTGTTCTCCGGGTATCGTGCAGACCACCCACGATGTCCAAACACTTCTGTTCTTTGCAACGTCAACATGTCCTTCATGGAGACCTGTCTCCCTTGAGTTTGGCTTTAGCGCCATTGTACGCGAGAAATCCCTCGATCGATCGGGCTTCATCAAAACTTTACATAAGCTGTAACCCACCGTTACAAGAGGCTATATCTCGTGGTAAGCTATACACGTAAAGTAAGTAGCCAAAGGTTATTAAAAACCGCCACAGTCTATACGTTGCCGAAGGAGTGAGTGAATTGATCCAGATTGAAAACGAAGCTCAGTTTCGTGAAATTATCTCGTCGGAAAAACCGACGGTTGTGAAGTTCTATACCACATGGTGCCCAGACTGCAAACGCCTGAACACGTACATCGACGACATTGTTGCCAACCACAGTGAATACGATTGGTACGATGTCAACGGAGAAGATGTTCCAGCGGTTACTGAAGAGTATCAAGTGATGGGAGTTCCGAGTCTGCTCGTTTTCCAAAACGGACAAAAGATTGCCCACCTTCACAGCAAGTATGCAAAAACTCGCCCTGAGGTGGAGGAGTTTCTTGAAACCCGTCAGTCCAGAGTCTAGTCAGTTCCTGACCAAATGATGGAATGGGTTGTCGCACCACGATTGCGGAGCCGCGTGATGCCACAAAAAGCTGTCGAGAAAAGCTCGACAGCTTTTTGTGTTATATACACATGCAAGCATACAAGGTTGGGCATCCTACTACGACGATGTCAATAATGACGAATCGAACGCCACAAAGAACAGGTGTAGCTATGCGACCAAGTTTCCGGTGGATGGCGCTCCGTTTTGGTTTTGCGCTTCTCATTGCAAGTACATCCATATCCTTCGTAAACTGCTCTGCAGCAAAAGCTGACGTTGGTGAAGACGCGCGGCAGGCGGACGTCATTCGGCATGTGCAAACGTCAGAGAAAGCTGTTGCAATTACGTTTGACGACGGACCGAGTGCCACGTTCACACCGCAAATCCTAAAACTGCTTCGAGAACATCATGCGAGCGCAACCTTTTTCGTCATAGGCTCGCGCATTCAGCGCTATCCCAATTTGATACGCGAAGAACTTAAAGACGGCGATGAAGTGGCTAATCACTCCTATTCCCACGAACTACTCGTACGCGTGCCCGCTTCACGCGTTGAGTCCGAGCTTCTGCAAGAACAGGCTGCAATGGTAACCGTCACAGGTCATGAAGCAGCGCACTTGTTTCGACCTCCTCGAGGGCGCTTTGATAAGAGCATCCTTATCGCGTCGAGCAAAAACAACTACAAGATTGTACTGTGGAGTGTCGACTCAAGAGATTGGAGTAACCCTGGAACCGACAGGATCGTGTCGAGGGTCTTGAAAGAAGTCAAGAGCGGGGATATTTTGCTGTTTCATGACCAAGGAGGTAACCGGAGCCAGACGATTGCCGCACTAAGCGGGATTATTCCCGAGCTTGCGCGTCGAGGATACAAGATGGTTACTGTATCGGAACTTCTCCGACTGGGACAAACGTACCCTGCCTTTGACCGGTAAAAACGTTTAAGGAAAAGCCGTGTCTCGTGCGGCTTCGCGGTCTTTGTTTGTTTGTACATCTTCAGACTGAATCCTGTCGATCCTGACCGAATTTGGCACCACTGTCCGGTGTAGCTTGGGTCTGCTCTTTCCGTTCAGTGTTGCTTTGTATTTCCCAACTCTTACGTACATCAGTACGATAAACAAGAAAAAAGGTACTGCGTAAAACCAGATGGCCCACGGCTGGGTCGAATCCGTACCAGACAACATGCCGTGAAATGTGACGAGTATGAACATTGGAACATAGGCGAAGTGAATCGTTCGCCATGCCTTTACGCCAACTCGCTCCCGAAGCATGGAAGAGGCAATCAGTGCAATTAGACCGTACAACGTAAGCACACCGAGTGCAGTTGGAAAAGGTCTGTAGTCAGACGCCAGGGGAATGAGCAATTTTGGCCACGGGAACGAGATCATCTGATCCAGATGCAATCCCCATAAGTGCAGCCCGACGAAGCAAGCTGTAAGAAGGGCGGAAAACTGGTGCAACTGTGTGACAACGCGGCGCAGACGCAGGCGGTCCCACATTGAACTCGCAGTGGTTAAGCCAAGGACCACGCTAAAAGCGAGCAGTTCATAGGCGACAAGCCCAGCGGATCGGTCCATCATCCAATAGAACTGATTGATACTGGGTTGGTTCGAAAAAAACAGATGGGTATAACCGTATGAACCTGTGATGACAAGAAACAGAAACAAGGCACTCACAGTCATGGCAGGGACTTGGCGTTCGTGGACGAGTTCCATGCGTGCACTACCTCCTTGTCCCGGGTGATGAGTACAAATCCTCGATGTGGGTAGTCGCGGACCCATCTCTCACCTTGTTCCTGCCCCAGCAGCAACACCGTTTTAGCCAGGACTTCCGCGCCAGTGAGGCGTGTCGAAAGCATAGAGCATGAAACGATATCTGATGTGGAGGGCCGGCCTGTTCTCGGGTCAATCAGGTGGTGTACTTCCCCCTCTTGACTGTGCCACCTGCGCCGGTACGTACCGCTTGTGGCCAGAGCCAGGTTCTCCACATCAAGTGTGAACAGGTGTTCCCGGTCATCCCATGGATTTTCGATCCCAACAGTCCAAGGTCCATCCGGGTGACTGCCTCGGCAGACCATGTCACCTCCAGCACTCACTACGAAGTTGTGAAAACCTCTGGAAACCAACTCATTGACGGTCTGCTCGACGATCCAGCCCTTGGCTATGCCGCCCAGATCGAGGCAAAAACCCGGGTCAACTGAGACGAGGCCAGACGACCGCTGAACGTGCAACGGCGGACGTTCATTGGAAAAAAACACCCACTTCGACGGGGGTATCGCTGTCTTCACGGTTCGCGACAGCAACGGGGAGCCTTTGCCGATCTGTTCAAAGGAGACGTTGTAACCGAGTCCTTCCATAATTCCGCCAACCCAAGGACAGAACAAACCGTTGCTCACGCGATAGGATTCGAGCGCAAGCTCGACCACGCAAATGACTGCTTCAGAAACCGGGACAAAGCGGCCGGGTTGTTGATTGATTCGGGACACCTCGCTGTCCGGATGAAACCTGGACAGTTTTTGTTCGAGGGTCAGAATCTGCTCTTTCACCGCTCGAAGGGCGTCTGTGACATCGATTTGTCGGTGATGCGCTTCAGTAACAAGTGCGACTTCAACGTTTGTCCCCATTGCTCGAAATTGTTCCCTGGCGAGCCGATCTGTTTGTTTGACCATCATGATGCACCACTTCCAAACAGGCCGCTGCCACTCTGACTCGGACCAGCAGATCCGAATCCACTCGTTCCACCCGATCCGCTGGCCCCTCCAAACAACCCGCTGCCTGCACCACTTCCGTAACCACCGCCGTAGTTGCTCCCCCCCCCGCCAAATCCGTCATCTCCACTGCCTTCGCCGTACCCGTTGATCGATGTCCCGCCGTTGCCCGTAACGCTGCCAACTGACCCGCTGCCAGTCGGACTGAAAGCAGACACGGCACTTTGCGGCGTGCTGTGACTCACTTGATTCCAAGCTGTAATAAAGCCGGTGATGGCAAGGGCCAGTGTGCTCCAGGACAATGCAGAGACCCACCACAAGCGACGCTGATTGCGTCTCGCCTGCGCCTGCTGCTTTTTGACACGATTCTCGTCACTAACCTCCACGTCACGCCACCCCCCCTTTATATCAAGGTCTATATCAAAGTCCATTTTTGTGCGTCCCGACACCTGAATCAGGCTTTTTTCCTCTATGAGAGTCAGTCTAGACATTAACTATTGAAGAGTTTTCAATCCGATGTTGAGATTGTGTGGTCCGTTCATGCTGAATTTATGACGAAGTGACTGTTTGATCGAGGTTATCGAAAGGCTGCCGGGGAGTATAAACGGTGATAATCTTCGTTGCGAATTTGACCACTTATCATGAGTTCCTTGACATGCATCTCCATCGTTTGCATGCCCTCAGCGCGTCCTGTTTGCATCACGGTCTGCAACTGATGAATCTTCTCCATGCGAATCAAATTACCTACTGCAGGCGTATTTAAAAGTATCTCACAGGCGACAACGCGCCCGCGGCCTGATGGATGGGGCAACAACTTCTGACAGCAAATCCCCACCAAGACGGATGCAAGTTGTTGGCGAATCTTGTGCTGTTGTACTTCGGGAAACACGTCAATGATGCGATCAATCGTCTGTGCTGCAGTGTTCGTGTGCAAGGTTGCAAAGACCAGATGTCCTGTTTCCGCAGCCGTAATGGCAATCTGCATCGTCTCCAAATCGCGCAGTTCACCGATTAAAATAACATCGGGATCTTGACGCAGTGCCGCCCGCAGACCTTGTGCAAACGAAATTGTATCGTGGCCAACCTCACGTTGATTGATGATGGATTGGCGATGTGTATGCAAGTATTCAATTGGGTCTTCCAGAGTCACGACATGACGAGATTCGGTGCGGTTGATAACATCGATGAGGGCAGCGAGGGTTGTAGACTTGCCATCCCCTGTCGATCCGGTGACGAGCACAAGGCCGTTTTGTCGCCTTGCAAAGTCTCTGAGTATCGTGGGGAGACCAAGGTCCTCAAAGCGGGGAACCGCCGTCGGAATGATACGAATCGCGATTCCGTAGTGTCCCCGCTCACGGTACGCATTCACACGAAAACGCGAGACCCCGGCGAGCTCATAGGCAGTATCGAGATCGCCTGATTGTTCTAGGAGCATGAACTGAGAATCCGTCAGGATTGTTCGCAGAACCTGCTCCGTATCTCGCTCGGTGAGTACATGTTCACTCACGCGCGTAAGACGGCCATCGATCCGAAACATCGGTGGGGCCCCTGCTGTCAGGTGTACATCTGATGCTCCTTGCAAACAGGCTGTGTAAAGCAGGTCCAGCGTCTCCATACTCACTGTCACCGTCCTACAAACCTACTCAAAACACTGTCATAGAAGCAGTGAAGGCGGCTCGACAGTGTTCACTCGCTGTGAGAGTCGAGGTCCTCGGTATTGATAGTGGCTGGAAACACTCCTGTACACAACTGTCTTCCGATCGCTTTTTTTCCTACTGGATGAATCGGGCCAAATTTCAGCAATGATTTAGGCGGTGATTGTTTGCTTACTGTGCCACGTAACCTCCGTCGATGACGACTGCCTGACCGGTTATCGAGCGTCCTTTGTCTGACGCTAAAAACACGGCATAGTCAGCAATCTCTTCCGGGTCGAGCAACCTCCGTTGTGGAACCAAAGGATAAATGACTTCCTCAAGGACCTTTTCCAGTGGAATGCCCCTGGTTTTCGCGAGGTCCCCCAACTGGTTTCTGACCAGAGGAGTATCCACGTAACCTGGACATAACGCATTCACCGTAATCCCGTCTGTTGCGCCTTCGAGCGCAGCAACCTTAGTGAGGCCAATCAAGCCGTGCTTCGCTGAGTTGTACGCGGCCTTTCCTGCAAACCCAATCAGTCCGTTGATGGATGCGATGTTAATAATCCGCCCAAACTGTTGCCGCTTCATCACAGGGAAGACGTACTTCGTACTGATAAAAGGCCCAACCAACATCAACTGTACGATCTGCTGAAACTTTTCAACCGGAAAGTCTTCGATGTTCGACACATACTGCATGCCTGCGTTATTGACAAAAATATCAATACGCCCTTCCGTTTCGAGTGTGTTGTTCAGCAACTGCTGGATGTCATGCTCACTGCCCGCATCTGCCGCGTATGCAGCTGCTGCTAGCCCTTCTGAGGTGAGCACCTGTGCCGCGTTTTCCGCGGCGTCAGAACGAAGATCGGACAATGTGACTCGGGCGCCTGCCCTTGCCATACCTGCCGCAACTGCATACCCAATGCCACTCGCTGCTCCTGTCACCACAGCCACTTTACCTTCAAGCGAAAGCTTATTCATCCCACTCACTCCTAATCCTTTATAGTCATCAAATCCTCGGTGTAAATTGTGTCACAGAATGATAGAGCCCTGATTCTGGTGGCAGCTTCCCGCCCTCTACCCATTGTTCCAAATGGTGCAACGCAGCCTCGTAATAAGGGAGCACTGGCTGCTGTTCACCCCGGTTGTCGCGAAGCAGTCCGTCTACATGGTTGCCAGCTTCAATTTCATATAGACGGTGCCACTGACCAGAGCCCGCTTCTAAGACCATCTCTTCGTATGCCTTTGCATTGTGACGGAAGGGGACCAGACAGTCCCAGTTTCCAGCCACAGACAAGAGCGGTTTCTCCAGTTTTCCAGTATTCGAAATCGGTGCGATCCGTTTGGCAAGGATCTCTCGCCGTTCCTCCCAAGGGTACCCGCAAAGGGGGGACGGATCGCGCAGCCATTCGTTCGACCAGTCACGCGCAAAAGGTTCCCACTCGGGATCAAGGTTCCTGCCGTACAGCCACAGAGAAACAACCCAGTAGGTCATAAAATAGGTTCCCCAGTAAGGCGCAGAATCAGGGTGTAGTCCTGCATCCTGAAGCCGCTCGAAGGCCCGGCTTCGTTCTTGGTTGGTTCTGTCGCCTCTCCAGTTCGCGTATACAGGATAGTCTTCAACGCAGACCGGCAGCAGGGTGAGCAAATGCCTCGTCTCCGGGTGCCATAAGACACCCTCCCACTCTACCCCGCCATCGTACCAGTCGGGATGGAGTTCAAGCATCCGTCTTGTAATGTAACCTCCGTTACTGACGCCGGAGATATAGATGCGTTCTGGCAGACGGTGATAGCTTTCCGACAGCAAGGAGAGCGCCTTCTCTTGCAATTGGCCGTAGGAATTGGTCCACTCCTCCATGCTTCGTGCAGGGTCGCGTAACACTAATCCCGGAGTCGCCTTATCACAAGCGGCAAAGGCGTACCCCTGCTGCAGGACAATATCAGACAACAGAAGGTCGAGGGCGTATTCAGAGCGGACGGCGGGTGACCCGCCAACCATCAACTTTCCATTCCACAGATCTGGATGAGGCATGCGGACGATAGCATTGGCGTTGCCCACCTTGCCTGTCCACACCGTCCCAGGGACTTGTTTTGTCACTTTTGGAGCAAGGGACACGAGTGCTTCGGCGTCAGGATGAGCACCATTCGTGGCAGTCGTCAGGTCGGCAACCTGGAGCAATTCACTGGTCGGTTCCACTTGTATCCGCCTCCCCTATCAACAAAACTTTCATCAGAACCGCTGTCTGACTCACTGTCTTCACCGTAACTGATTTGACCGATAGACCCAACTGACGTGACCCGGTAGTCTAAGCGAAAGTGCTTACATGATAATTATGCCACACAATCAATCTCACAGAGCACAGACAAAGTCTCTCTGTTCTCCGTCATTTCGTTCCGATAGAATCAGATTGTAGTGGTTTGAGAGCGATACGTGAAAGCGCATTCCCTAGTACGCAGAATAGGCGGTGAACACTGGTGCTTGAGGTCTATCAACATCACATTCAAACTCGCATTGTCAGCGGCGAGCGTGGTCTGCTGACACAGTGCGGGCCGGAACTGGAAGTCTTTCGTCACAGCCGCGCAGGACTCGTGACGGATAAGGTCATTGTATCGCTCGGATTCGTCGAGCAGCTTTCCCAGTCGCTCGGAGAAGCAGGTATCGAGTTAGTCAGCATCTTCTCTGAGGTTCCACAGGACAGCGACGTTGACACAGTGACACGTGTGGCAGATCTGTTTCAGGCTGCAAACTGTAATTTGCTCATTGCACTCGGAGGCGGAAGTGTCATTGACACCGCGAAGGCAGCGAATATTCTACTTACACATGGTGGAGACCTGCTTGACTACCAGGGGGCCGAAATCCTTACTTCTTCCTTGCTGCCTCTGATTGCCATACCAACCACTGTCGGGACTGGTTCAGAAGTGACTTCTGTGGCTGTCATTGCAGACCGGACAGATCACCGAAAGTTGACCTTCGTGGACAAATCGCTCGCACCAACCATCGCACTGCTCGATCCCGCCGTGACATCGTCTCTACCAAACGGGTTGCTCGCAATGACCGCGATGGATGCTCTTACACACGCCCTCGAGGCGTACATCGATGTGCTCCACAATCCGTTCAGTGACGCGTGGGCCGTGACAGCTGCCACGCTCATTCGTCAGAATCTGCAGACGGCCCTCGGTGACCCCGCTAGCGAGGTAACACAGTCAGCTCGGGCTTCTCTTCAGACCGCGAGTACGATGGCTGGCATTGCATTCCAGCACAGTATGGTTGGTGTTGTGCACGCCGTTGCACACGCGCTCGGCGGCGTTGCCGGTGTCCCTCACGGTTTGGCCAATGCCCTGATGCTGACGGAGGGGCTGCGATGTAATGCGGAAGTGGAAGGGACGCGTATCACAGAGATAGGCCGTCTCAGTGGGTTCGGCGGTGACGGTCAGGAGGCTGTCATTCAGGCGATCGATGAGTTCCGTCGAGACGTGCTTACATCAGCTGGGCTTCCGCTCACGCTGGCCGGTGCCAGAGTAACCGCGGATATGCTGCCACTGATTGTCGAACGTGCATCGGAGGACGGAACCATGATTTATAACCCGAAATATGTAGACGTGGATGAACTGGCCCAGATGGTGCAAAACGTCTTCGAATGATTCTCTGATTCATCCGCAAAAGACTGGAGGCGCAAACATGGCAAAGTTTTCGAGTTCAGAAGATGTGTACAACGTCCTCGGCACATTCTTTCGCGAAGCAGCAACAGATGACCAAATGGGACCCGAAATTCAAAAATCGAAACTGGTGATTCAGTTCACGTATACTGATCCAGACTCTCAAATCACCATCGATACGACTAATATCGCAGATGGACAATACTTTACCGTGATCGAAGGCGAGACAGATAAACAACCAGATGTCTCGCTGTCCATGAAGGCAGACGTGGCGAATCAGTTTTGGCTTGGCAAACTGAATCTTTTGATGGCACTCTCTCGCCGTCAAATGGTTGCAAAGGGGCCGATTCCAAAGATTATGAAGCTCCTTCCAGCCATCACCCCTGCGTATGCAAAATACCAGGCCTACCTCGAGCAGATCGGCAGATCTGACTTACTTCAAGTCTAGCGGAGCCGGATGAACTGAGGGGGTCAGTCGACTCCCGTGAGCAGACCCATGTTGCGAAGGTAGAGTGAAGGAACATACCGAGGAATGAGGGAGCTGCGAGTATATCCAGCTCCCTCATTGTGTGCCAGAGGACGCATGTATCCCCATCGATATCCGCAAGGGCTCGCTGAAACAGAACCACGCTAGAATCCTAGAACCCCGGCAGCATGCGCTTGGCGGCCTGGGTCAATTCTTCCCGGTTGTCTGGGTGCGCCACCGAGATGAGCTGTCGAGCCCGCTCTTCTAAAGTACGCCCATGCAGCTCTGCCACGCCATACTCCGTCACTACATACTGTACGTGGTTTCGCGTCGTGGTCACGGATGCACCCGGCGTTAAGACGGAGACAATCCTCGACTTACCAGACCTCGTCTGTGACGGCAGGGCAATAATTGATTTCCCATCCGGTGCCAGACTCGCTCCGCGAACAAAGTCCATTTGGCCGCCAACGCCGGATAACATTTGCGATCCGATACACTCCGCGACGACCTGCCCGGTCAAATCCACTTCCACAGCTGAATTGACCGACATCATCCTTGGATTGCGGCGAATGACGGCCGTGTTATTTGTATAGTCTACGGCTCGAATCGATACAGCCGGATTATCATCCATAAAGTCGTACATCGCTTGTTGTCCCAGTGCGAAGGCGGCAACAATTTGGCCAGGATCGGTCACTTTGTAATGACCTGTCACAACCCCTTTTTCAGCGAGAATGCGCACTCCGTCAGAAATCATCTCGCTGTGCACGCCAAGGTCACGGTGATGAATCAGTTGGCTGAGTACGGCGTCCGGGATTTTCCCGATGCCGAGTTGCAGTGTCGCTCGGTCCGGAATCAGTTCCGAGACATAGCGGCCAATCGAGTCTGTGAGCGGATCGGACGCCCGCGGTTCTGAAGCAGCGAGTGGTTCATTCCAATCGACACCGTAAGTAATTGCATCGATCGATAAGAGCGCATCTCCCATGACCCGCGGAACCGATGGGTTGATCTGTGCAATCACAATGTCAGCTTGCTCGATGGCAGCCAGTGTGGCCTCGATCGTCGGTCCAAGGCTCACGTACCCGTGTCTGTCAGGCGCGCTCACGTTAATGAGTGCAACATGTGGTCGAAACTCAGTCTGTCGGATAAACCAGGGGACTTCAGAAAGGAACAATGGAAGATATGAAGCCCGTCCATCGTTCACAGCTTGCCTGACGTTTGGCCCAATAAATAGAGAGATGTCCCGCACCCGGTGTCGGAGTGATTCGGTTATCCAAGGTGTTGGGCCTTCCAGATGAAGGTGAAAAAGGGACACATCCGTCAGGTTATTGCACCGCTTTGCAAACTCAGCCAGCAGTCCGTGAGGCGTATTGGCCATCCCTTGCACCCATACCCGCATCCCTGACGAAATGGATTGCATTGCTTCTTCCATGCTCACTCGCTTCATGCTGGTAAGCCTCCACTTCCGACCAAAGTGTGCACCAACACGCTGCTTCCTGCATCAGCCATAGCCGCAGCTGCTTCCACAATGGACTGGTGGTGCGTGAAGTAGAGAATCTGCGTTTTTTGCGCCAGCTGGTTGAGAACTTCAAGCGTCGCCTGTGTGCGGGCGTCGTCGAAGTGGACCAGGATGTCGTCCATAATGAGTGGAACCGGGCTGGCATTGTCCACGTGCTGCTCCACGAAGGCGAGTCGCAGGGCAAGGTAGAGCTGATCGCGTGTACCATCACTCATCTGATGAACCCGCCGACGTTCACCGATCGCGGTGATGGCCTCCAACACTGGCTCTGATCCGTCGTATTCAACGACAAGTTCCGTGTAATGACCGAGTGTCAGATGGCGGAACAACTCACTGGCGCGCTCAATCACAGTCGACTCATTCTGCTCCCGAAACTCTTCAATGGCCCGTCCAAGCAGGCGCCGAGCGAGTTCAAAGCGTAAGTATTCGTTCCAATAACGGTCAACTTCAGCCAGCTGGAATTCAGCCTGTTGAGCGGAGTCCGCAGCGTCCGACTTGTCTTCGTTCATCGCGAAAAATTGCTGGTTCAACTCCCAAAGGGCCCTGGTTTCAAGATCGCAGGTCTTTTTCTTCGCCTCATGAGATGCAGCCAACTCTTGCTCCAAAGATGGCAGGGCATCTATGCCAGGACCATGTTCAACTTCCGCGACCAGTTCGGCGGCACCCATACCATCGCCAACTCTGCGTAAACTGCTCTCAATCTGGTCAATCTCTGCACGTAGCTTTTTCTTCTCCTCCGACCTCATAACAAGAACCCGCAGAGCCTCATGATCCAGGCAATGGTATTTCTCCTTGTACCCAGCAACGACCGCTTCAAGAGCTGCTTTGTCTGACTTTCGTCGTTCGAGTTCTCCATGTAGTTTGCTGACCTGTTGCAACAACAAGCGGCGTTCCCGGTCCTCTTGGCCAGCCTCCGTCATCGCTGCCGTGAGATTTTCAACAAATCCACTGTATGAGATGCCGTCTTCGATATCTCGTCCAATCCGCTGTGCCAAGGAGGTAGTGTCTTGCTCAAAAGACGTACAGACGGCATTTGCACTCGCCATGGCGTCTTCGAGTCTGCCAATCTCCCGAGTCAGTCCAAACAATTCACGCAGCTTGTCCAAGTATCCTGTAACCACCTGCAGGTTCTCCGGCAGAAAAGGGTACGCAGCAGTGAACTGTGTCCACCGTTCCTTGGCTCCGGCGAAGTCTTCTTTCTTCAGCCGCCCTAACGCAGCCTCTTTATCTCGATTCGCTCTGAGTTCTTTATATTGCACAAGGAGTGCTTCACGCAGCTTCTCCTCACTGTCGACCTTGCCGATCCACCGAGTTGCGGCCGATATCAGGGAGCGCAAAGAATCGAACGTTCGAGATGCGCCGTGGGCTTCTTCAGGAGTGCCTTTGGGCTCCGCCTGAGATGCCTGTCCCGTTTCCGCCAGAGATACCATAACAGGCATCTGGCGAGTGGCTTTGAGCGCATCTCCAAGTTGCGCCATCAAAGAGTCCCGCAACACGGTGAGTTCGCCGATACGGCGTTCCAAACCCTGAATCTCGCCAATCTCTTTAATGAGCGGCCGATAGTAATCCGCCAACCAACCCTTCATCTCAACAGGAGACTTCGGCGTAACGCCACTGGTGCTCCACTCGTTCACCCATGCAGACTGTAAAGATTCGTGTTCCTGCGTCAATTTTTCGAGTTCACTGTTGAGCCGTGACAGCACATTTTCTGTTCGTTCCCTCTGCAGTTGAAACTGTGATAAGCGGGCAGACCTGTCTGATTCGCGCCGCATCCAATCAGCGACACTGTCTGCTTCACTGACGGCATCCTCAAAGGCCTCGGGCAAGGCCTTTCCGGCTGCGTAGGATTGCACTGCATCGGCGAGGGACGACTTCCCTCTGGCGTCATCATCTGTTTCCCCCAACCACGACGTGCGAATAAGCCGCCAGCCGTTATCCCTGTGCAGTCGAGCTGCAACAAGATCGGCTTCGACCGGAACGCGTCCTGAAAGTTCAAGTACGGCAATCTGGTCATTGATGTTTTCCAGTTCCGCGTACCGCTTGTTTATCTCACGCCGGGAGTCGGCAATCTGTTGTTCCGAAGCCAAAAATTTGTCTGCGAATTGAGCTACGGTTTCTCCGAGCGGAACAGGCATGCGAGCTAAACCCTCAAGTTGTCCGTTCCAGATGCTCTGACTCTGCAGTTGCCGTGTTGCAGCTTCTCGTTTCCCCTTCATATCTCGCTCAAGTTGAACCAAAGTCGATTCGAGGTCACCAGAGCGCTGTACTTCGTCAAGAACTTGGCGCAACGGACTCAAATCAGGGCTTTGCGCGAGTTTCCCCAGTTCCTCCTCGCGGTGCCTGATGTCCTGATCCAATTTCACAACGTTATCACTGGCTTGCTTCAGTTCGCGAGCAAGTTCTGTCCACAAGATGGCAAGTTGACGAATCTCGAGGTCATCTTTCGCAGGAATCCATAGCTTGTCCACATCGCCAAAGTCTACGGATGGGGCCAGATCGCGGGCCATCTCCCGAGCCTTCGACTCTTCCGCTTCAATTTGTTGCTGTAACCGGGGCACTGTTTTAGCGGCCTCAAGATACTGCTCAATCCTTCGATTGAGGCTGTTAATCGCCCCGGAGGCATCGAGCAACGCCGAGTCCACATCAATGGACTCCAGCGACTCTGTGGCAGTCTTCAGATCCTGCGTTTTTTCATGAATCTGTTTGTCCGCTTGTTCGAGCCCTGCAACATCGCTCTGAATCCGTCCATCCATCTCCGGTGTGAGTTCGACTGCATCCATCATGGCGTCGAGTCGCAGTTTGGCATCGTTCAGGTTCGCAACAAAATGACGGGTACGCGAAATGCGTCGTAACTGATTGCCACGCGTCTCAAACTCTTTTAGCTCTCTTTGCAGGCTTTCGAGCAGGACCTCTTTGACGGCGATCTCGTTTTTCAAACGGTGCCAGTCTTCACCCCGAAGGCTGTTTCGACGTGCCCCGTCTTTCAGGTCCTTGTAGGCACGCCATGCAGCATTGAGGGCTTTCTTAGAGTTCGATCGGAAGCCTGTATCGAGCAGAGCATCCGTCCGGGATGACAGCTCAGTGAACACGTTCTGCAGAAACTGAATACCGCCGCCTGCCTCAAACAGGGATATCCCTGCATGACCGCCAGATTCGAGAAGACTGTCTCCACCGATTCGCAGTCGGTCGTGATTGAAGCCAAAGAGAAGCGTATACCGCTCTTTATCCAGTCCGCCAAGGAGCGAGAGGACGACCTCTTCTGGGATGTCTCCTTGTGCATCATCGCTGAGGACGAGGTTGCTGTAACGCTTTTTTCGCACGATGGCAAGCTCACGAGGTGACACCGGCAGTGCTGAACCAGAGGTCCCACCGGTACCTCGTGATTCACCCGCCGCTGTACTCGTCCCCGTCCTAGGTCCTCCTGCCTCTTCGCTGCCTGCATCCCACGCGGTTGATGCGTCTCCGGCTGCCACCTCGTCTGCAGAGCCATCATGTCCCGCTTCGAGGACGCCGGCAATCCTGGATTTACTGCCGTAACTGTCCTTAAATGCGTCATCAATCTTGCCGCCAAACAACAGGTCCACCAAAACACGCAGAATGGTGCTCTTACCGGCTTCATTCGGGCCATAGACAATATGTAGACCTGCTTGTGCTCTTCCGAAGTCGAGTTCAAACTCGTCAAAGTGCAGGACATTTTGAATGCCTAGTCTGCGGATCCTCATTGACGAATCCCTCCCTTAGCCAAGATCGTGAGCAACAGGTCTTCTGCATCGCCAAGAAGTGTATCGAGGTCGGCTGCGGACTCTACTTTTGTCGCATCAGCCGTCTGCAGGTAATCGCGAAGATTTCCTTGCAGGACCTTTGTATGGCGAAGGAAGTCGGCGATAAAGACGTCGTCTTGCTTGGCGGATTCGAGCGTACGCAAGAGCAGACTGCCAAGACCGTGTGGATCTGCAGCAAGAGTGCCGTGTCCCGTCTTCTGATGGGAGGTGTCAAACTTGACCTTTTCGATCCATACGCGTTCGCCGCCCACAACCGCTGCCGCATTCTGAATTTCATGAATGTACCGCTCGGGGTCTTCCAAAATCTCACCGTGGATCTCCGTTTCCCCTTCACAGATGACCCTGAGTGCCAGGCGGCAGTCCAGGTTGGCATCGGCGATTTCGCCGACAGCGCTTTGAACTGCAACTGCAAAGTCATCCGAGTTCGACACTTCAGAGAGGTCCACAGTGCAGGTATACCAACGCAGGACGTCGAGGTTGCGATGCTCCAGACTGACGGCCAGCCCGTCGACTGTCACAACCGTGCAACCTTTCTCTCCCTCTTCCCGGATGTGCCGTCCCTGAATGTTGCCCGGGAACAGAATGTAGGGGTCTTCGTGCAATAGCTGCCGTTTATGGATGTGTCCGAGTGCCCAGTATTGGTAGCCCTTTTGCACCAGTTCATCCACTCGACAAGGTGCATATGGTTCGTGACCTTCCTGCCCTTCAGCCGCCGTGTGCAACAGGCCAATATTAAACATCCACGGCTCTGCAGGCGGATACCCCGCAGCTAAGTTCTCCGTCACCGCCCGCGTGGCAAAGCCCTGCCCGTGAATTGCGACAGCGAGATCGTCCAGAATGACGGTCTCTGGCATATCCGTACGGAACTCTTTGACATTGTCCGGGAGGGTGAGGCGCCTCGAGATCTGACTTTGTGCGTCGTGATTGCCGCGAATGAGAAAGACGCGGATCCCGTGTTCGCGCAAACGCGCCATGCTCTTCGTAAAAAAGAGGCCAGTCGTGTAATCTTCCCAGTCCCCGTCATAAACGTCACCAGCAATTAATACAAAGGCAACCCGCTCGGCGATGCAGAGGTCGACGAGGTTCTGCAGTGCCTTGCGTGTTGCCGTTCGAATCTCCTCTGTGGGAGCGTCAGCCAGCGCTGACAGACCGCGAAGGGGGCTGTCCAGATGCAGATCGGCAGCGTGAATGAATTTAAACACGATTCTCACCTCATGACTCTTCGTTCACGAATGTTGTTTCTCAAGACTTCGCGAACAAGGTGAGTTTCACCTGCCGGTACTGATCGTATGGTTATCCAGATTCTACAAAGAGTTCCCGAAACCGGGCGTTCCATAGCCGTTCTATCTGAAACTAGTTGGAACAGTTCCGCCTGCAAGTCCTCGTTCAACCCCGCAAGTGCACGTTCCAGGTCCTCATCGCGTTGTTCCACTTCCAAAGGTGCCGCCTCCCTTCTCCAGGTCAAGCAGTCGTTCCCGCAGCCATCGACGCCCGCGCCATAACCGATTATCAACGGCACTTCTTGAGATACCGAGCTCCTCTGCAATCTCGGTGGGAGATGTGTGAAGCAGATCACGCCAAAATTTATTTGACCTTTCAGTTGGTTTTCGAGAAACTGATGGTACAACAAGGTGACTTCATCTACGGCTGAAATCGAAAGGAGAGCATCCAGTGAGCGTTTACGAGTTTAACGTACCAACAGCATCTGGTGAGGAACAATCGCTTGAGGCGTACCGCGGGCAGGTTCTGCTCATTGTGAACACGGCAAGCAAGTGCGGCTTTACCCCGCAGTACAAAGGGTTGCAAGAGCTGCATGAGGCGTACCACCAACAAGGGTTCTCTGTCCTTGGCTTTCCGTGTAACCAATTCGCCCACCAAGAACCTGGGACCAACGAAGAGATTCAACAGTTCTGTCAAACCAACTATCAAGTCACGTTTCCTGTATTCGCCAAGATTGATGTCAACGGTCCGAATGCACACCCTCTGTACAAATACCTTACGCAGTCAGCAAGAGGCGTCCTTGGCACTGAGGCAATAAAGTGGAATTTTACAAAGTTCCTTGTTAATAAAAATGGTGAGGTTATCGAGCGGTTTGCGCCGAGTACTGCACCAGAAGCCATTCGGGAGCGTGTAGAAGCCTTGCTTCCTCAGTGATAAAGTGCCACTCTGCCAACTGATATCCCTTGGCTTTCCATGCCTTCCGCTAGCGACCCGTTTTGCTCTGGTGCCGCAGATGGGTCGCATGCAGCGGAGTCCAACTTTGGCAAGAAAATGCTGACCAGCGTTCCCTCCGGTGACGAATCGTATTGAATACGTCCATGATGTCGGTCGACAATCCTGTGACACACCATGAGTCCCAACCCCGTCCCCTTATCCTTGGTCGTGTAGAATGGTTCTCCGAGACGAGGAATGACGTCTTTTGGAATGCCTTTCCCTGTGTCACGGATATAAATCGCGTATTCCGTGGCCTTGCGCTCCAATCGAAGTGAGATAGACCCACCGTCAGGTGTTGCCTCTAGCGCATTCTTGACCATGTTGGTACACACCTGTTTCAGTTGGCCTTCAATACAGTAAACAAGGCCCTCTATTGGTTCTGATTCAAGCGTTAGAACAACACTCTGCATAAGTGCCTGCGGCTCCATTAAGACCACTGTACTTTCTAGGATGCGGTTCAAGTCGTAGACGCCCCAGGCATCCGCCTGAGGTTTTGCAAGCATCAATAACTCAGAAGAAATTCGTTCGATATTGGCCAATTCTGCGTCAATGATCTCCTTATAACGAATCAGGGTTGTCACATCGACCTTAGGCATTAACTGCATAAAGCCCTTGATGGCTGTCAGCGGGTTGCGGATTTCGTGTGCAACACTTGCAGCCAGTTGGCCTGCCACAGCGAGCTTCTCCGATTGGCGAACCAACTCTTCTGCTGCAATCTCTTCACGCAAATCTCGAACCATCACGTAAAAGCCAACTGGCCTACCATCGACAACGATGGGGACGTTCGTTGTGGTGACGGGGATTTTGGCCCCATGCTTGTCCACCAGAACAACCTCCATGGATGGAAGTATGTGCCCGAGGCGTGCAGCCTCAAGTGCTTTATGGACAACCAGTGCTTGCCCTTCATCACGAATGACCAAGCCTGGCGTGCCAATCAATTCTTCTTTGCGATAGCCAGACAACAACTCGAAAGCTGGGTTCACATCGAGAAACACTCCATCCAAGTCAAACTCACAGATACCCATCGCATTTCGTTCAACAATGGATTTCGCACGCTGTATGCCCTCATTCATGCGGCGTTCCATATTCCGTATCTCTGTGACGTCCTGGGTTGTGCCTACGTATCTCAACGCAGAACCCGACTGATATGGAAGCGCCAAGCCCCGGACATGCATCACCCGTTCCGAGCCGTCCGGGAGGCAGACCCGATAATTCAGGCCGTTCGGAGATGGACCTTTCCGAAGGTTTTCTGCCCACAGTCGCAGAGCGGCCCGGTCATCCTCATGAACGTATGTGTAAAGAAACTTTTCCAATGTCAGGTCGTCAAACGAAATCGGCCAAAACAGCTGTTTCAATTGCTTTGATGGGATGAAACGCCCGCTTTGAAGAATCCATTCCCACGACCCCATTTTTCCGATCTCTTGTGCCTGTGCAAAAATTGAATTGAGGCGTTCCAACTTGCGGCGTTTCCGTGCCTCCTTCAGAACCGACTCCACCGCAACCACACAGAGAAACAGCCACATAGCGTGTACCCCAATGTTTTCGAGGTCGGCCCAACCATTGTAAAAGCCTGTATAACCCACTGTTACCGGTCGAGCTATGCTGTGATACGGAGCGATGAGCAGCCTGATTGTAACTAAGACCACGGAAAACAAAATGGCTGCCAGCATCCTCCTTCGTGGTTGCTGGCGTCGAAACCAGCCTGACATTAAAATGGCGAGGCCTGTATAAATCAGCATGGACAACGTGAGATTTTCGTTGCCGCCCAGCACACTCCCAAGGAGTATTTGTCCTAACAAGAAAACTGCAAGAGATAAAAGACCATCCGCCCATCCTCCGTACAACGTACAGAGAACAATCGGGATCCCTCGAAAATCCACGGATACCCCTGATATTTCCACGGGCAATACTGCATAAAAAAGTGAAACCAGTCCTGCTAAGACGCTGACTAGGGCATGGTTCCATGCTTTGTGCACTGAAGGAATTCTGGAGAAGATAATTTCATACACAGCCAACGGTAATGCCAAGAGCGCAATCCGAACTATAACCTGATTTTCCATCAATATCGGTATCCCTCAGTTTCACCCGATTCGATAAGTCATACAGCCTGAAATGTCATTCAGGGTGCTCCTCATCGTCCATCCTGTAAGTCAAAATTATACGGGACTGCACCCATCTTGAAAACAACACCAAAAGCAATAAACGGAGCCCTTTCGGGCTCCGCTGTTTGGTCTGAGGCCACATTCCTGTTTGTCGAAAAGGAGGTGGTGTACGGTTGGAGGAGGGTTTTATCCGGTTGTTGGTGTACCTCAGACCTGCTATATCATAAGTAGGTTGTTCGCTCGGAGAAACCGGCAGGTATCTCGTAGGACAAGCTCCTATTCATTTCAATCGCAGTTCACGCTTCCGTTTTGCTTTACATAAACTCAAAGCGGAGGATCCGTGACATACAGCGTTTTCTTACTTGTGATCTGTGAACTGGGCACTTGCAGAATCGGTTTGAGCACTCTGTCTGACGACCTCCATGGGAAAAGGGGTACGGCTGCCACCGTACCCCTTTTCAACTGGGCACCTTCAGAATCGGTTTGATTAGTGTCCAACCCGGATGGCCTGAATCTTGTTGATCTCGATATACGTCAAGCCGCCATCAAAGCCACCACCAGAGAATGCTGCGAAATGACCTGCGCAAAACTGGAAGTACGTCGATACAAACCCCGAGTGGTCAAACCAGACATACACCGGAGATCCAGGTGCCAGTCGACCGATAATGCTTGCAACACCGCTGTTTCCACCGTTGTAGTACATCTTTAACTCCCCCCTTTCTCCTTGGACTTGCTATAACATATTCAAGTTCCAGCAAAGGGGTTGGAGGATTGTCCATTCCTAGTGCCTTTACGCTTTAAAACAAACGCTTGTACCACTGCAACAGCCCCTCTTCGATTGCGGACTGAATGACTTTATCTGGTTCGTCTACGGCCCAGTCGCGCCATTCGTGGATGGTGCCTTCACCTTGAAACGCGACGCTTAACTTTGATTGGGTTGCAGAAAGTGTCACCACCAACACGGCCACCTGAGACAGTGAGATAAAGAATCGCTCCGGATTAGACGATTGCAGCATGAGCGCATCGTCGGCCTCAATGAAGTCCTTAACAGTTTTCTCGACGATACCGTGAAGCCGTTTCAACTGCCCTTGATCCACGTTTCTCGGTTCGGTATTTTGCAGGCGTGCCGCGCGTTGATTCTGGATTTCCTTCATGTGTCGATGTAACGCGGATGTTTGCTTTTCACCTTTTTGACTCCGACTCATTGTTGTCCCCCCTTTCAAACAGCACCTTGGTCGACACTATGCAGATACAACTTGTCGTGTGTGGACAAGTTGCACAGTTGCAAAAAAACAGCAGGCCGAATTGGCCTGCTGTGAATATACGAACCATCAAGATTTATGACATATTTCCTGAAGCACTGCTTTTCACACCGTCTATAGACCTAACTCCCGGCTTAAAAAGCCGGCGATCTCCTCCAACCGCACGACTCGATGCCAAGGTTTCCCGCCTCGCGACAACCCGTGGCTCTCCTCCGGGAACCGAACAAATTCTACCGGGACACCCCGTAATTTTAAAGCAATGTAGAACTGCTCACCTTGATCAATCGGACAGCGGTAGTCGTTCTCCGAATGAATGATAAGTGTACTTGTCTCCACCTGATTGACATAGGTAATTGGGGAAATACGCATGTATAATTCGGGATCATCCCAAGGTGCTTTCCCACCGAATTCCTCAGCAGGAGTTGCAAAGCCGACGTCACTGGCCATCATGGAATACCAGTTGATAACAGCACGCATCACCACAGCCGCTTTGTAGCGTTTGGTGTGTCCAATCGCCCATGCTGACATGAATCCACCGTAACTTCCCCCCGCAATGCCCACTTGCTCTGCACACAGGGGATATCGTGCCAGTGCCGCATCTGCGAGCTTCTCGACGTCCTTGAAGTCGAGGTTGCCCCAGTCCATTTCGATGCACGATGCAAAGTCCTGTCCATAACCCACGCTGCCGCGGGGATTGGTGTAGATGACGGCCATCCCGTTTGCGGCAAGAAGTTGAAACTCGGAGAAAAATGCATCGGCATACATCATTGCGGGCCCACCGTGCACCTGCAGAACTGTGGGATATCCCTTTTCGGATGCAGGTTCAGAGGGGAACATCACCCAGCCATCGAGCATCAAACCATCACTTTCAAACTCAAATCGCTCCGGAGTGGACAGTTCGACCGATTCCAAAAACCTTTGATTCCAGTCGGTCAACAACCGCGGCAGATCCTGTTCTGCCTCATCTGCCTGCGTCTGCTTCGAATACTGAACGTATACGTTGGCGGGGTCGGTCGCTGTCCCGATAGTCAGGACCAGTTCTTCGTTCTTGGCATCCCATGAATAAGACAGTACACAGTGGTTACCCCTTGTTAGATATTCCACTGAACCTGTATCAACGGCAACGCGGACAACTTGAACCGTCCCTCTCCGACTGAGCAGTGTGTACAGGAACCTGCCATCGGATGACCACTCCAAGGCATCGCTCGTATTGGTTCGCGTATCGGCAATCGACCGGTTCTCGAATATCTCATCCGTGTCTTTTGTCAGCCAAGTGACTTGTCCTGATGCCACGTCATACAGATACAGTCCGGTCAGGGTTGTCGCACCCCGCTGATGGTTTTCCCCTTTGAACCCTATCTGCTGTCCATTCGGCGAGTACTTAGGCTTGGCGGCAGCGTGAAAAGTTGGTGTTAAGCAACGCATCGCAGAAACAGGAACCGGCTCCATACCGTCCCTGGTGTCCGCATGTGGCAAGGAAATCTCATACAGATGTTGCTCGAAAGTTTTTTCGGCATCTGGATGGATATTCGTCGCAACTACCAAGGTTCTGCCATCTGGCGAGAAGTCAAACGAATCAATATCAAACTCCCCATGCGTTACTTGAACACACGGGAACAGGATTTTCAGATCTTGACCCTTGTCGGGTATCATTTTGCTTCCGGCTGCAAGTTTCCTCAGGTCTACAATATGGAGGTGCCCCCGCTTGTCACCAAAGAAGCCGACGCCGTCAAGTCGGTAAAAACTGCGTTGAATCTTCCGAACGTCCTTGGTGAACTTTTCGCGCGGAGCTTCATTGGCACTATCCTCGGGTGCTTTGGATCGGTTTGTCATCTCGACCTGTGCAACAAAAGCAATCTCTGTTCCATTCGGGCTCCATTGAAAGAACTCGACGCCCTCCTTGATGTCTGTGACAACGACAGCTTCCCCGCCTGCTTCAGGCATCACATACAGTTGCATTGCATCACGGTTACGGTTCGACAGGAACGCGAGCCAACGGCCGTCCGGGGACCAAGCAGGCGCGGTTTCAGACTTGCTGCTGTTTGTAAACAGTGATTTCGAACCATCCTCTGTTGACACCATCCAGATATGCGACCGATATGTATTTTCCTTCTCATCGACCTGCTGAACCACGACCGCAGCCTTAGGTTGACTTGGATGGCGTGCGTTGTCACCGACCAACTCAATCGAGAAGATATCTTCTGCAGTAAGTTTGCGTTTGTCCATCGTAACATCTCTCCTTTGTACAAGGTCTGCGAAACGGGGCCAGCGAAACGGGATCATCTCGTATGTAACCTGGCACTTAGAAACATTGTACACATCAGAAAGGTCTGAATATATAGCTTGGATAAAATCAACTGCTTATCAAGCAGTGCAATCAGACTGTGTATCGGAGTCACCTCCACCCGATTCAATTCTTCGGGTGCTATACTCAAACCAAGGCGAGCCGTGAGACTTTGAGGGGGGGGAATAAGCAGAGTGACGAGCATACCAAAAGACTTCTTGCTTGGCGCTGCTACTGCAGCCTATCAAATTGAAGGTGCCGTGGACGAAGACAACCGCGGACCGTCCATCTGGGATGTGTTCAGCCATACACCCGAGCGCACAAGAAATGGAGATACTGGTGACGTCGCATGCGACCACTATCACCGTTACCAAGAGGACATCGCGCTGATGAAGCAAATGGGCCTTAGTTCATACCGGTTTTCCCTGGCCTGGACGAGGTTGTTCCCGACCGGATCGGGCACACTCAATGAAGCCGGACTCGATTTCTATCGCCGCTTGGTGGACGGGCTGCTTGAAGCGGGAGTTCAGCCTGCAGCTACGCTCTACCACTGGGATCTCCCGCAAGCATTGATGCAACAAGGCGGATGGACGAACCGTGAAACAGCAGACCGATTTGCAGACTATGCGCATACGGTCTTTAAGAGTCTTGCCGATCTCGTTCCCATGTACATCACCCTCAACGAGCCTTGGTGCAGCA
Organism: Paenalicyclobacillus ferrooxydans; assembly: GCF_001399675.1. Taxonomy (GTDB): domain Bacteria; phylum Bacillota; class Bacilli; order Alicyclobacillales; family Alicyclobacillaceae; genus Alicyclobacillus_B; species Alicyclobacillus_B ferrooxydans. Next base: position 110,804 of record NZ_LJCO01000030.1, on the reverse strand, counting down.
GTGTACTTGGTCATTTGTTTGGCGAACATGCACCTGGTCTCAAGGACCTCGGTGCAACACTTGCTGCATCTCATAATCTGCTTCGAGCGCATGGACTGGCGGTTCAGGCGTTTCGGGACGAGCATCTAAAATCATCCAAAATTGGACTTACGAATATCTTGACAAATATTGAACCTGCATCCGACAAACCAGACGACCTCGCTGCTGCCGCGAAGGCCGATGCGGTACTCAACCGTTGGTTTCTCGATCCGGTTTTTCGCGGTTCTTATCCAGCTCTCTTGGAATCATTTGGGATTGACAAGCTTGTCCAACCAGGAGATCTCGAATCTATCAGCCAGCCCATTGATTTCCTCGGGGTGAACTACTACCAAACGAACATCATTCGAGCCAATCCGGCCGATCCGTTGCTCGGTGCCGCGCTTGACCAGCCGAGAGGCCCTCGCACCGCAATGGATTGGGGAATTGCTCCAGAGGGATTGCGCAGTCTGCTGAATATGCTGCAACGCGATTACCCGGAATTGCCCATCTACATTACAGAGAGCGGGGCAGCTTTTGACGACCATGTTGTGGATGGAATCGTTCAGGATCCAAAACGGATCGAATACATCAAAGGCCATCTCAGAGAGGTTTTGCGTGCCCGCCAAGACGGGGTGGATGTGCGCGGCTACTTTGTCTGGTCTCTGCTCGATAATTTCGAATGGGCGTTTGGTTACGACAAGCGCTTTGGCCTGATCTATGTCGATTACAAAACACAAGACCGAATCTGGAAAGACAGTGCAAAGTGGTATCAAGAGATTATCCAAACGCGCCAGCTTTAAATGGGGTTCAGAGGTAACTGATGTTTCATCTAAGAAAGCCCCGTTGTGAAGGCCCCTTTGATTACCCAAGGGGCCTTGCACGTTGGTTTTCAATGTCAGGACACCGTGTTCCGCATTGCAAGCTGTTCTTGATTCAGCCGTACCTGCTGCTTTCGCAAGGGGTAAAACATGAAGAAGACAATACCGACAACGAGACAAATCATCGGCAGCAACGCAATCAGAAACCGGAAGCCAAAGAGTGCAGAGGCGGGTTGCTGCCCTGTGTGCGTATATCCCGTCAAGACCAGCACTAATGTGGTTAACAGAGCTTGTACTGGTGTATTCAAGCTGATAATCAGCCCGTGAATGCTGTAAAACATTCCTTCCCGCCGTCGGTCCGTGGCGAGATGATCAGCGTCGATGACGTCTGAGATGAGTACATCGGTCAACATCAGGACCCCCGACAACCCAACTCCAATAAAAAGTCCCGCTATTACAGCCGCAATATAGGTCTTCGCAAAAATGAATGGAATCAGAGCGAGTCCAAATAAGATGATAGCTGACATTTCGGCGGCAAAGGCCCCAATCTTCGGGACGATGACACCCCAAACGTAAACCAGTGGAAGAGCGACGACAAGGGTTCCCAAAAGCAATATGGACTGTTGCGTGCCACTAATGCGAAGGTTGTATTTCGCGTAGAATGACAGGTCAGCGGTTAAGAGTGTAAATCCCAGTTGAACAAAGAAACGCATACCGATAAATGACATGAAAGCTCGATTCACAAATGTGTATTTCAATGCCTGCAATACTGGCATCGGCCTGTCTTCCGGTTTCGCTTCCGTCTGATTTAGATATTCCCGTCGACGTCTCCTCAATTCCATGCTCGGTATCGTCGTTAGCAGCGTCGCAATACTCAGGACCCCGAATACGATGCCCATCATAGCCCAACCGATGTGTTGTGCAATCATGCGGGGGAGCGCCAAACCAGCCACCAACCCGATAATGCCAAACATCTGTTTCCAGGCTGAAGCGTAGGCACGTTCTTGTGAAGACTGAAACATCTCCGGGAACAGTGCAGACCAGTTCACCATCGTAAGGTTAAAGAGCGTGTCATACAAAATCGAGGTGACAAAAAAGTAGGCTGTAAATAACAACACATGAGAGGCAGGAAACGGTGCCAACCACACCAGCATAAATGTGATGCCAAGCGGTACTGCACCATAAACAATGAAAGGCACACGTCTCCCCCACCGTGATGTGGTTCGGTCTGACAAGTAACCCAGAAACGGATATAAGACAGTGGCATAAACGGCCTGAATTGTCACCGCAATACCAATCCACTCTGTGTTTCCTTTCAAGACATCCGTGTAATAAAATTGTACATACGTCCCAAATGCCAAACTCACCAGGTTTGCCGGGATGGAACCGCTGGTGTATGAGACAATTTTTCCTGTTGAAGATTTACCCTGTGTCCCCATCTGTTACACCTCTTCGTCATTTGAGTCATCCTTCCACACCAGCGCTATCAAGCCTTCAAACCCAAGCAGCAATAAAGGGTACAAAATAATTAGCAGCGGATAATACCAAATCGGTCGTCCCTGATAAACCAAAACGGCTAACACCAGCAAAAGAACAACCGCATTTCGTGCCATAAACTTGCGGCTTAGGACATGGGTTCGAAAATGTCGCATGGTCTCCTGCTTACTGTTTAATCTCAACTTACGCATAACAACACCTCGCAGAACTTTCCGGAGTTTAGCAGCTGATAATCTGTGACTTGATCCAGTCAAACGTCCATCGGCGTGTGAAACGGGATCACCCTCCTGTAAACCCCGACTTCACTTTCCACAAAAAATTTTTAACTAACCTATTGTGCATAACTAACAAAATGTAATATAATACTCTTGTGTTTAAGACAAAGGCAAATGACCTCGACACTGAGACATGCAAACTAAAATTCCCTTCTGAGGAGGACCACCAAAGTGGCAAATTGGACCTTAGACAAGACGCACAGCGAAGTAGGATTCAGCGTCCGTCACATGATGATTTCGAACGTACGAGGAAATTTCAACGAGTTTGACGCTGATGTGACATCAGACGGAGACGACTTGACGACTGCAAAAATTTCCGTTTCAATTGACCCAACCAGCATTGACACCCGCAACAGTGATCGCGATGCTCACCTTCGTTCAGCAGACTTCTTCAAAATTGAGGAGTACCCGAAGGTAACCTTTGAGAGCACAAGCCTCGTCCACAAAGGCGGCGACAAGTACGCGCTCGAGGGAAACCTGAGCATCATCGGCACAACGAAGCCTGTCACTTTGGACTGCGAGATTCAGGGGCCTGAGAAGGACCCTTGGGGCAACCAAAGAATCGGCGTTGTAGCAAGCGGACAAATCAACCGCACCGACTTCGGCTTGACCTGGAACGCTGCACTTGAAGCTGGCGGCGTGCTCGTCTCCGAGAATGTGAAGCTGAACATTGAGATGCAGTTTATCAAAGGCTGATTGCATCCACTTGCGTAAAAGCGCGGGCGACGAGCCCGTGCTTTTTTGTGCTTTGCCAAGCCCTCCCTGTGCTGGTGTTTTAGTCATCCACCAGGAATCGTGAAGAGATGTCGGCTGAGGGAACCATGCAGCTTTCTCTGCGGCCAAACCATCTGTACCGGTGGGCTGCGATGTATCGATAAACCCCGTCGCGAATCACAGAGGGAACAATCAGAAGCACAAAGGCGGAAGGCCACGGCCAACGCAAAAAATAGAGTGTTCGCAGGATAGCGCTCGATTCGGTGTACACCCGGCCTTCGTGAAACAGGATGACGCTGTTGAGAGACCGCCCATGTGATAAGGCCGCAGTCAACCTTTGACCGATCGCAGATTGGAGCGGTGCAAATCTCACCCTTGCCTCTGGATCGCGCTTGATAACGAACTTCACAGCTCCGTTGCAGAGATTGCAAACGCCGTCAAACAGAAGAATTGGACCCTCTTCGTCTGTCCTCACAGTGAGACAGTCTTCTGCTCGCAGGCAGACTTCAGCAGCGCTTCAATCGTACGCATGTTCATGAGAGTCTCAGCATGCGACATCACATCTGGTTTCCTCTCCGTAAAGACATAGTCTGCAAAAGCATCCACTTGACGCAGGTACTGATCCGTCCCGGGAACAACAAACCGTTCCACACCTGCTTCAGTGGACAGCATCAATACGGCATCAGCTGTACCTGGGACAAATGCCTTTGGGATTCGAATACTGCCCTTTGTGCCAACCACATCTACTTCATCACGAGGGGACTGTCTGAAACTGCTGTGGAACAGTGCCGTTTGTCCATCTCCGTAGTCCATCAGACCGAGGAAGTCATCGTCCACACCAGACCCCGAATTGACCAGCATACCGGATACCGCAACAGGTGGACGTCCAAGCAGATATTGACTGACGTTAATACAATAGCACCCAACGTCATAAAGCGATCCCCCGCCGTAGTCTTTCACCCAGCGGACGTCATTTGAATTCCCAAGGACAAAGGTAAAGGCACTCCTTACTGTCTTCACCTTGCCAATGGTTCCTTGTCGAATCCAATTGCGGACCGTCTCGTATTGCGGATGAAAGCGATACATAAAAGCCTCCATCCAGACAACGCCGGCTCGATTACAGGTATCAATGATTTCGTTGGTATCAGCTTCGTTCAAGGAAGCTGGTTTTTCACAGAGCACATGTTTTCCCGCGAGTGCTGAGCGGATCGACCATTCCTTATGAAGGTGGTTCGGCAGACCAATGTAAACAGCATCCACCTCAGGGTCTGCCAACATCTCATCGTACGAATGATACAGGCGCACAACGTCACGAAGCGGCTTACCAGACCTTGTCTTTAACTCTGTCTGTTCGAGGAACACCCTTCCTTTATCAGACGCACTGGCAATGGCAGTTACCTCGACTTTATCTGAACGAAGGGCTGCAGGTATGAAGGCCCTCTGTGCAATGTTTGCTGCACTGAGGATACCAAGACGCAACCTTTTCATCCGCCCATCTCCTCTCTACCGTCTGCGTGTATGACCGAATCCTCGTCGGAGCATACCATGTGTGCACTCATCTCGTGTCGTGATTCATATGATGCTAAACCTTGAGCCACAGGAGAGATCGCCTTCATGGAATCGCCTCAGGAGATACTCCAAAATACAGCACATCGTCCATACCCCTTGCCGAACGGTCCTTGGGTCATGCGACAGACATGGCGCCACCTGCTGTTTGCCCACTGGCCGGTACCAGCCGAAACCTTGAAGTCCATCCTTCCAAAAGGAATCGAACTCGATACTTACAATGGGCTAGCCTATGTCGGTGTACTTCCGTTTTACATGACGAACGTCCGCGTTCGGATGTTGCCGCAGATTCCTGGTGTCTCCTCCATGCCACAAATCAATATTCGGACCTATGTCCGGCGTGAAGATAAGCCCGGGGTATATTTTCTTGCGCTCGACACAAACAACCTGCCTACGGTTTTAATGACTCGTCTGACGCTCGGACTTCCGTATTATCAAGCTGAAATGAAGTGGAGTACAAAGCGGGACAACACCGGGACACGTCTCCAGTGCCATAGTACACGCCTTGGTTCAGCGGATCGGAAGCAGTCCCTGCGGGTCTCATTCGAACCGATTTCAGCTGCTGCTGAAACCGCTGATGGAAGTCTCGAACATTGGTTGGTAGAGCGGTATTGTCTGTACACCGTGCACCTGAATCGATTGCTGCGTGTAGATCTCCACCATAAAAAGTGGAAGATTCAGCATGCAACCGCGAAATTTTACGAGCATTCTCTGCTCGACACCTATCTTCACCGCGAGGGGCGTACCGAACGAGTGAAAGCCCCTCTTCTTCATTATGCACGCGAAATGGATGCCCTCATGTGGGCACCGCGGATTCTATCGCCGATTAATCCAGTGCGGTGAAACGGACATCCGTCAACTCCTCTGAAACCACCCACAGCCGCTTCGCTACCTCTTGATCCATAGACCGTTGATTCGACGAGACAACGCCCGGATAGCCTCGCATGCTGTTTTTGCCGCCTCGCGTCGTCGGCCCTATGTACTCGCCGCCTTGGAGACGAGGCTCTGTTGCGGCGTAAAGTGTGGGCAGAGCCCCCATCGATGCAGACTGGGCGAAGACATTTGCGAACCCTCCGATACCTTTTCCAAGCCACGATTTACCGAGGCCCATGCCCGCCGCGGTAAGGTTCGTTGCCGCGAATCCAGGATGACAGGCGATGCACTTTACGTCCGCCCCAATCTGTTCAAGGCGGCGCTGTAACTCGTAGGCAAACAGCAAATTAGCAAGTTTACTCTGGCCATAGGCCCTCCAGCGGCGATATCCATCAGCCCAGTTGAGGTTATCAAAGTCGATGGTGCCCATGTTGTGCGCAGCACTGCTGACCACCACAATTCGTGCCGAAGGTGTACTCAAGAGCGTGTTAATCAATCGCCCCGTGAGTGCAAAGTGACCAAGGTGATTCGTGCCAAACTGCAATTCAAAGCCATCTTTCGTTTGCCTGTGCGGCGGCGCCATGATACCTGCATTGTTGATGAGAATATCGAGCGTATCCCATTTCGACTGATATGCATCAGCGAAACTTTGAACACTATCCAGATCGGCGAGGTCAAGCGGCATGATCTCGACCTGTGCGCCGGATACTTCAGCTCGGATTCTCCGCGCAGCTTCATTCCCTCTGTCCAGATTACGAACGGCAAGAATCACTTGCGCACCTCTGTCTGCCAATACGCGCGCAGCCTCATATCCTATGCCGCTGTTTGATCCGGTAATGACCACCCGTTTTCCAGTCTGGTCGGGAATTTTGGTCACGTTCCATGTGCCTGCCATATCAATAACCTCCGAACCGAGTGTCTTTGACTCGTACAACCTTCAATAAACTTGTCCATCCTATGTAGTATCTGGTCTAAGTTTTATTTCTGATGTAAGTTGTATTTCTGAATTTCTATTTTCGAATTTCTATTTCTGAATTTCTATTTTCGAATTACAATGAGTCGCTCCTACAGTTAGGCACGAGTCCAGAATACACTTTACGGTCGCTTTTCGCGAGAAAACCTCCTTCGTTAAACTGTCTGTATCTCATCAAATCGTCATGAAAATACGGTGGACACGCGGTCCACCGTATCTGTCGTTTATTACTGTCCAGTGACAGCATGCCCGAATCATTCTTCGGGTAAAAGTGACACGTATTACGCCAGTGAGCCCATCGGATCCCACGGGTTCAAAACGGTCGGCTCTTGGTTCAAAATTTCGGCAAGTTCTGCGGAGAGATATTTGCGATTGACCACGATTTGGTACATATATTCATCAAACCATTTGTCACTCATCACAAAGAACCCTTCACTGCCGCGCTCTTTGCCCCAACTATTCTCCACCTTCCAGCGATTCGCTCGGCCATCCACCACATTTACGCCGGTGAAGACCATCGCATGCGTCATTAAACTCTCGCCGTAGTCGAGTCGTTCAGCTTTTGTCATTTCAAATCGAACGTCCAGCGCGCCCTCGTAGTCGAACACAGCCGTATCAAGAATGCCGCCCTCGCCATCCATCATCTTCCCTACGTCGCAGCCAAACCACACGGGTTCTCCGTCACTGAGCTGTGCAAGAGCAAGATTCTTAAAGGTTTCAATATCGACGTTCAGGTAACGTACGATACGCCCGCCTTCGACATTTCCGAGGTACTTCACAGTGTAGGTCTGGTTAAATGGTTTGTCAGAGGTCGGTGCATTGATTACGCTGACGTACTCGTGCAAATCGGTGCTGGCGTATTTACGGAGGAACTCTTGCGGCGACAGATCTGCATCGCGGTGGAACTTCTCATCCTTGTCGCGATACTCAAAATCAAATTTTGTCGGAGGCGTCCCAAGGAAATAGCAAAGCATCCGGTAGAATTCACCAAGCATCTGTTCCTTTTTCTGGCGTAATTCAGCAACAGCAGTACCTGTCTGGAAGGAAAGCCGCAAGACACTGGCGTGACTGCGTAATTTCTGTGTCAAGATTTGATTCATCTGCCGGGATGCACTGCTATGGAATGTCTCGGGCATCACGTACTGAGGTACAACGCCGTACTTATCAACGAGGTTGACAAACATATCCCATTGACCGCCGTCATTCAGCGGAGCCTGCAATAACCACTGCACAACCCGGCTGTCCGTTTCTTCTTCCAATGTATCTAGAACACGTTCCAAGAAGTAATTCGCCTTCTCAAACTTATCCCAAAACATTTGGTAACACTGAGATAGTTCAAACGGCTTGAGGTTGTTCGTCTTAGCCATGTCATGTCGGATGGTGTTGAGACCTGCAAACATCCAGCACCGTCCACTTTGTTTTTGGTTCGTGACGGGCCCAGTCTCAATCTCGGTACTGAATGTGAACTGCATGTCGATCAGAGCTTCGCGGTTGGTTGCCACGCTGTTAATCCCGTTCTTTGCAATCGCATTCATGCGAATCCGGTTGGCTGGCATCGCCCCGAATTCCTGCGCAAATTTCTCAATCATGGATGAGGAAATCCCTGTGGCAGCTGTAAGCGTATCTGACATTGTATCGACTCCTCTCAGTTGTGCTTCTATTTCGATTATACAGCACAATCCAACCAGAAAGGGCTCATAGGACAAAAATGTCCGAATCACGCGGATGTCGGCAAGATCAAAAAACACGCTCACCTTCTCAATACCTTCATTCAGGCATTGCGTGGGGCAGCGTGGTTCGATACAATGGAGACCTGCTCGAATATGTATTTACAAAACAAAGATACCCTATCTTATATTTACTGATATTATTGTAAGGCTTGTGCGCAGAGTTGTCAATACCCTGTGAGTACATCATCTGGAGTATAACGGAGTTCTGGGATCGGAGAGGGGCAAAGGTACTTGGAAACAGACAAACGAGAATGGAACGAAGAGCAAGAGCGTGTTGATGGTGTTGTCAAAGAGATCACCAAGCGAATCGGGTCGCTTCAGAAACGAGTAGAGGGTATCCAGTCCGATATCGTCGACATTCGCCGCGATTTCTGGGACGAAGTCACAGTCAACTTTGAGGACACTTTTGAAGCTGCAGAAACGATGGCCAGCATCCGGCAACAAGCAGAGGTCCTTTCTGAACAGGAACGGAGTCATCAGAACGCTCACCAACAACTGAAAACACTTGCTCGTCTGAAGCAATCACCCTACTTTGGCCGCATTGACTTTCGTGCGGAGAATGACAGCTTTCGCGAGTCTGTCTACCTCGGCATCAGTTCCTTTGTGGACTCAAGCGGAGACAACTATATGGTGCATGACTGGCGTGCACCTATCTCAAGCCTGTACTATGACTACCCGCCTGGACCGGCACAGTATCAAGCTCCAGACGGAGTTATCTCAGGGACTCTCGACCTGAAGAGGCAATATCTCATCCGGGAGAGCCGTATTTTAAGCATGTTTGACACCGGGGTTACCATCGGGGACGAAATCCTCCAGAAGGTCCTCGGTCAGCAAGCAGATACACACATGAAAAGCATTGTCTCAACGATTCAACGCGAACAAAACGCCGTCATCAGAGATACACGCCATCGGCTTTTGATTGTAGAAGGCTCTGCAGGCAGCGGAAAGACCTCAGCGGCGATGCAACGGATCGCCTTTCTCTTGTATCGGTACAGGGAACATCTCAAGGCAAACCAAGTCGTGATGTTCTCACCCAATCCCCTGTTTAGCAGCTACGTGGCGACCGTCCTTCCCGAACTTGGGGAAGAGAATATGCAGCAGACCACCTTTCCCGAATACTTGGAACGACCTGTCGGAAGGGCCTTTACCGTGGAAGACCCGTTTGAACAAATGGAGACCATCCTCACGACAAGCGGTGAGCCTGGGTACGAGACGCGTCTGGCTGGAATCCAGTACAAAGCCGGACTGGACTTTAAAGCTCTGTGTGACAAATACCTTTCCTGGCTTGGTACAGACGGATTTGTTTTCAAAGGACTCAAGTTCCGTGGCAAGGTCATTATGACAGGGAAAACCATCAAGCGGCAGTTCTACAGTTATGACAACTCCATCTCCATTCCAAACCGATTGCGTTTTTTGACAGAATGGATCCTCGAGCAATTAAAAACTGAGGCGACCAGGCACCTGAAGGCCAAGTGGGTGGAAGACGAAATTGAGCTGCTTGACAGTGATGCCTACCAAAAAGCGTATAACAAGCTCCGCCGAGAAGGTCACTACAGTGACAATAGCTTTGAGGATGCTGCCAAAGAGCGTGAGGCTCTTGCTCAAATGGTTCTTGATGACCACTTTGCACGGTTGAGAAAGGCTGTAAAACACCTGCGTTTTCTCGACGTTCCAGCCATCTATCGCCAGTTGTTCGCGAACCCGGAGATTTCTCTGCGCCTTGTCAAAGCTGCAGAATTACCAGCTGAGTGGACAGAAATCTGTAAATATACTGTTGCTCGTCTAGATGACAAGATTCTCAGTTATGAAGACGCCACACCTTACGTTTATTTGAAAGAGCAGTTGACGGGCATACGGCAGAACACATCGATTCGACATGTCTTTATTGACGAAGCACAAGACTATTCACCGTTTCAGTTCGCGAGCATTCGTCAGTTGTTTCCACATGCACGGTTGACCGTACTCGGTGACCCAAACCAAGCGATTCACGTTCACTCCATTGGTGAGGCCGATGCATTTGAAGATTTGTCGTCACTCTACCCGGACGGCGATACAAAGACCTATCGGTTCACCAAGAGTTACCGTTCTACGGAACAGATTGTGGAATTTACGAAGCACATCCTTCTAAACGGACAGTCTATTGATCCGTTCCACCGTCATGGACCAAAGCCGGCCCTCACCCGTGCTGAAGACAGGTATGAACTGATGCGGCAAGTCGCAGGACGTATCGACGAACTGAAAACGCGCAAACACCGCACCATTGCCGTTGTCTGCAAGACACAATCAGAGGCTGACGAGGTGCATCTCGATCTGCGCGCACTCGGCGTAGAAAATGAGACCGTGACACGACATACTTCCGCGTACCGTCCGGGAGTGATTGTCATCCCCGCGTATCTCGCTAAAGGGGTAGAGTTCGATGCGGTGATTCTATTTGACGCCTCTGATAAGCAATACAGTCGCGACCATGAACGAAAGCTTCTGTACACTGCCTGTACACGTGCGATGCACGAACTCTACGTTCATTATGTTCAAGTGAGAAGTCCGTTTCTCGACAACGTCCCAGAAGCAGCGTACGTGCTTGAAGAGATGCAGAGATAGCCGGCTGGCAAAACATAGAGCCCCAATCCTTGTTGGTTGGGGGCTCTATGAGTCGGCTTCAGTTCAGACTTACGGGCTCAGCTAAAACTCACACGTCAAAAGTAACAGTTCACACTGTACTGCTGTTAAAACAGTCCGGTAATGCTGCCGTCTTCATGGATGTCTATCTTGAGTGCAGTTGGCTCTTTTGGCAGCCCTGGCATGGTCATGATATCGCCAGTCAGGCAAACCAAGAACCCGGCACCGAGTGACGGTCTAATCTCCCGAATTGTAATTGTAAATCCTTTGACATCGCCGATTGCCTTCGCGTTATCCGAGAACGAATACTGTGTTTTCGCCATACAGACAGGCAGTTCATCCCAACCGTTGCGTTCACATTCGGCCATCTGCCGTTTCGCTTCGTCTGTAAACACGACGCCGTCCGCTTCGTAGACGTCTCTGCAGACCGCCTCAATCTTATCTTGAATCGACCCGTCCAATTCATATATCGGGTGAAATGTTTGATTGGAGTTTTCTACGGTTGAAATCACCGACCTAGCCAACTCAACCCCGCCGTTCCCGCCTTCCGCCCAGACATTCGTCACAGCGACCGGAAATCCGTGTTCCTTGCAAAGCGTCTGAACGAATTCTATCTCCGCTTCAGTGTCTGATGTAAAGCGGTTTAAGGCAATGACGAAAGGTACATTCGCCCGTTCCACAATCCGCACATGATGCTCCAGGTTGGCAAAACCATGTGCAATCGCATCAAGGTTTTCTTTGCCAAGTTCACGCCTCGCTACTCCACCGTGGTATTTGAGCGCCCGCACCGTAGCTACAATGACAGCTGCATTCGGATGAAGGTCGCCTTTGCGACACTTAATATCAAAAAACTTCTCCGCACCGAGATCAGAACCAAAACCAGCCTCCGTGACAACATACTCACCGAGCGTGAGTGCCATGCGAGTCGCCGTCAAACTGTTGCAGCCGTGCGCAATATTTGCGAACGGACCGCCATGAATGAGTGCCGGTGTATTCTCCAGTGTTTGTACTAGATTCGGGTGAATGGCGTCCTTAAGTACCGCAGCCATCGCCCCTTCAACGTGCAGGTCTCGAACGTAGATTGGCTGCTTATCATATGTGTAGCCAATCAGAATTTTCCCGAGCGCTTCTTTCAATTCCTTCAGGTCTTCAACCAAACAGAGAATAGCCATGATTTCAGAAGCAACGGTGATATCAAAACCGCTCTCTCTTGTGACGCCGTTGGTCCTCCCGCCAAGACCGATGACAATCTGACGAAGGGCCCTGTCATTCATGTCGAGGACGCGTCTCCAGACCACACGTGCCGGATCCAAGTTGAGGGCATTTCCCTGGTACAGATGGTTGTCAATGACCGCAGCGAGCAGGTTGTGTGCTGTTGTGATGGCGTGAAAGTCACCGGTGAAATGGAGGTTAATGTCTTCCATCGGTACCACCTGCGAGTACCCGCCTCCCGCAGCTCCGCCCTTCAAGCCAAAGTTTGGCCCAAGAGATGGTTCCCGCAATGCAGCAATGGCCCGTTTGCCGACTTTGTTCAAGGCTTGCGCTAATCCCACCGTCACAGTAGACTTTCCTTCTCCCGCCGGCGTCGGACTCATAGCGGTCACCAGAACCAGTTTTGCTTCGGCAGTTTTCGGATGGCGATTCCTTGCGGCTAGGTCAATTTTTGCCTTATTTCGACCGTAAGGGATAATGTCCTCCTCTCTTAGGCCGAGCTTCTCAGCGATCTCGCCGATGGGAAGCAGCCGAGCCGCTTGGGCGATCTCGATGTCACTTTTTACGATTTCGGTTTCACTCTTCATGGGTACATGCCACCTTTGCCAAAGAGATCGGCTTGTCGCTGATCCTTTCCTTCTCTGTTCCTTTCCTTCTCTGTTCCTTTCCTTCTCTGTTCCTTACCTTCTCTGTTCCTTTCCTTCTCTGATCCTTTCCTTCTCTGGTTCCTTACCTCTATGTTGACATCTTCATCTTAGACGAACAAGTTTATGAAAACGCGTACATTTGCCCTATAGGGACCCCTTCTCACAAAATTTTCACATCACGAAGATCCGCTGTTACGATATGAATCCAGCGCAGTCCGCAAAACGACAGCCCGGGCATCCGATTGTTAGTCGGTGTCGCCGACTAAGCCAGGGCGACTCGGGACCCATCGGGCACGCTTAGTCGCTCCCACCGACTTAGCTGGGGTCTTCGCGGTCCATTAAGTCGCTCCGAGCGACTTAACTCCTCATTTTTTGCAGCTTAAGTCGGTGTCGCCGACTAAGCCATGGCGACTCGGGACCCATCGGGCACGCTTAGTCGCTCCCACCGACTTAGCTGAGGTCTTCGCGATCCGTTAAGTCGCTTCGAGCGACTTAACTCCTCATTTTTTGCAGCTTAAGTCGGTGTCGCCGACTAAGCCATGGCGACTCGGGAACAATCAAGCTTGCTTAGTCGCTGCTACCGGCTTAACTCGGGCGGAAGTCTGGATGAGGAGCAATTTTCTTCATTTCTCCTCCTTATGTCGCCTCGGGAGACACAGAACAAAAAATTTAAGACTAAGGAAAGTCGAGGAAGCCCCGAAAATCGTGGCTTCCTCGACAGTTCTAGCAATTGCTTTTGACTTTGCATGGAATCATCTACTGAACGTGCTGCCTTGTCTTCTCTTGATTGTCCTATGTCCGTTTGCTGTTTATGCTGTCATGTGTGTCTACAACAATGAAGCACCTGCCATGAGCTTTGGAGTCAGTGGAAAACGGGCCACATCATCGCATTGACGTATCAGTTTGTTGTGCAGTTCGCAGACAGCGGACTCCATATCAGATTTTCTGACCAAGAGCCTGATTGTGGATTGATAGTCTGCAGATTGGAGCACCTCTATGTTTTTTGAGACCAGCGTCTCGAGGATACTCCCCATCAATCCTGAAATCTCATCCAACTTTGTACCGACAACAGACACCCGAGCACAATCGTGAATCAACTTGAAATGCTGACCGAGCTGAGTCAGGCTTTGTGCAACCGAATCAGCATGCATTGCTGGCAACGTGAATGACACTTGCATCGGTGAGGAAAGTACAAAACCCGGTTGAACACCACAATCTGCGACCGCTCTAAACACCACCTGCTGGGCATCCGCGACGGCGCCGACAGATACCTGTACAAGGTCTGTGCGATACGTAATGCCGATAACAGTCCCATTACAACGTTTACTGTCCTCAATACACTGCAGGGAGGAGACAATCCTCGTTCCAGGCAAATGATTTCTCGTATTTCTCACGACCATAGGCGTGTTGTTTTGCATCGCCACCTCGACTGCTCTTGGGTGGATGACCCTCGCTCCTTCCCAAGCGAGACTGCACGCTTCTGTATAGGTCAGCTGCGGCAGCAAGGCAGCGTGCTCAACCAATCGGGGGTCCGCGGTCAACACTCCGTTTACGTCTGAGAATATCTCTACACGGTCAGCATCGAGTGCAGTCCCCAGTGCCGCAGCCGTGGTATCACTTCCCCCGCGTCCGAGTGTTGTTACATTCCCGTCTTCCGTGTACCCTTGAAACCCCATCACAATGACCACGTCGTGTTTTTCTAATTCCATTCTTAGGCGCTCCGTCTGAACCGATTGAATTCTTGCATCCCCATACTGGTCGTCAGTGAGAATGCCGGCCTGGTTCCCATTCAAAACGGTTACGCCCAACCCTCTTGTACCTAGCTCTGAAGAGAACACGACTGCGGATATCGCTTCACCGCAAGACAGCAGAACGTCGAGATCTCTGTCATCAACAGAGCCGCTTTCAACCAGTCCGAGCAGTTCATCGGTGGCATACGGGTTACCTTTACGTCCCATGGCTGACACAACGACAACGACTCGGTAACCTTCGTCAACAGCGTCAACAACATGTTCCGCTGCTTGCCTGCGAACTTCAGCGGACTGGACGGAGGTGCCGCCGAACTTTTGAACAAGAACCTTCACACTTGTGCACCCTCCCGATAAACCAGTTTACTCGTTCTTCACAGATGTCCTTCCCCTGTTCACCTACTCAGTCAGCAGCGGATACGCACCCTCTTCATCATGCGTCTCACGGCCCGTTACGGGCGGATTAAACACGCAGACCATGCGGACGTCTGTCTTTGGCCGGACGATATGACGCTCGTTTCCATTTAAGACGTACAGTGTTCCCGGAGCGAGCTGATATGTTTTACCGTTCACAAGGTCCTCAAGCTCTCCCTCACCTTCAATACAGTACACGGCCTCAATGTGATTCTTGTACCACATGGTCGTCTCAGTTCCGGCCTTCATGATGGTGTCGTGCAAGGAAAACCCGACCTGCTCCTTAGCGAGGAGAAGTCGACGACTGGTCCATGTGTTCCCCTTCACGTCCTCAGTGGTGCCTATGATGTCTGCCAGTTGTTTTACAATCATTAAATAACCTCCTTGGCTGCTGCTTTGGCGCTGTCTGCGAGTATAGCCAAACCCTGATGCAAGTCTTCTGAATCAATGGTCAGTGGAGCGAGCAGCTTTACAACCTCGCTCTCTGCACCTGAGGTCTCTATCACCAAGCCGCGTTCAAACGCGCGAGCAGTGATCTTCTCAGCCAATCCAGGTACGCCGCATTCAAGACCGTAAGCCATGCCGCGACCGCGAACACGTCCATGTAGAGCAGGTATAGACTCAACCATATCCATCAAGAAGTCACGAATGGTCTTTTCGTTACTTAACGTGACTTTCGAAAGCCTGTCATCCCTCCAGTACAGGCGCAATGCCTCAGTACCGGTCACGAATGCCGGATTGTTGCCTCGAAAGGTACCGTTGTGTTCCCCTGGCTCCCAGGCGTCGAGTTCAGGCTGGAACAATGTCAATGCCATGGGAAGCCCGTAGCCGCTGATGGACTTTGACAGGCATACAATATCTGGTATGATCCCGACGGCCTCAAAGCTGAAAAACGGACCCGTTCGTCCGCATCCCATCTGAACATCGTCGACAATCAGCAGAATCTCCCTCTCACGACAGAGGTTGGCCAGCCGTTGCAGCCACTCCACTCCCGCTACGTTGATGCCGCCCTCACCTTGTACGGTCTCAACAATAACAGCTGCAGGCAGCTCCAGACCGCTGCCTTTGTCATCTAGCATGTGTTCAAGCAACGCTATGCTATCGAGTCCTGTTTCAAGGTAGGAATCGTAGGGCAAAGAAACTGCGTTAGCGAGGGGGATGCCGGCTCCTTGGCGCTTAAAGCCATTACCCGTCACGGATAACGACCCGAGCGTCATTCCGTGGAAAGCGTTCGTGAAGCTGACAATAGTGGAACGACCCGTAACTTTTCGGGCCAGTTTCAGGGCGCTCTCCACGGAATTGGTACCAGTCGGGCCTGGAAACATAACCTTGTAGTTTAGATTTCGCGGCTCCAAAATGATGTCGTGAAACACCTGCAAGAACTCCGCCTTCGCCTGGGTCCCCATGTCGAGTCCGTGCGTGATTCCATCCCGGCCAATGTAGTCAACAAGTGAGCGTTTGAGGGTATCGTTGTTATGCCCGTAGTTCAGAGCCCCGGCTCCAGCGAAAAAATCGATGTATTCTTTCCCCTCTGCATCCCACAACCGAGCACCTTTTGCTCTGTCAAATACGGTTGGGAAACTTCGGATATAGCTTCGTACCTCAGACTCGTAGCGTGAAAACACGTCGATGGACGTCGTTGGTGCTTCGGCAATGACCTTCATTTGCAGCATCAAGCCTCCCATATTCAGCAATTTATTACATAGTCAGCAGACAAACTTTAACTACGGGCCAATGCCATGATCGCGCTGCCCAGTTTGCGTACCTCTTGATCCGTTTCTCGTTGGTCTTGTTATGAACGGAAAGGGCCGATGCGGAAAATTCGTTCGGGTTCGTGGTTGTTCCTAGGAAACAACTCTGTCCCCATTACGCCTGTCACCTTTAGTTCTGTTGCAAGGTCTCTCGCAAGCCGCTGGAACATGGCTTGAGACGGCGCGTTGCTCGGGGAAACTGTGGTCTCGACATAATGTACATCCTGACATACGGGTCGGTTGAGAAGTTTCTCTAACATCGATGTACCGATCCCCAGTCCCCGTGTGCTTTTTGCTACGGCGACCTGCCAGATAAACAGCGTCTGTGACCGATTCTCCGGGATAAAACCGGATACAAAACCAATGACTTGGCCATGTCGTTCCGCAATCATACATGTTTCCTGAAAGTATGAAGAGAGCATGAGGTAACAATACGAAGAATTGAGGTCAAGAACCTGTGTGTCACGTACAAGTTCCCACACAGCCGTTCCGTCTTCCAGGCGGGGTTTTCGAAAGTGCACCTCAGACAAGGGGAATACAACAGGAATTTCTTGATTTCGAACACTCATGAAGGATTCGCGAACTACCTGAAGGTTTAGATAAACCGCTGCATAATTACATACTCGCAATATGGGTGCGAATATAGGCAGGTATTCTGGTGGGTATTCTGGTAGGTATTCTATTGTACAGCCTTCAGTAGAAACCGTTCGCCCAAATCCACCTCACTTTCCTGCTGTTCTGGATGTCTTCTTGCTTACATCCAACAGCGAATTGACTGGGTGATTCGTACTCAGTTTGCCGGACATCACGCTTTCGTGCAAGTTCTGGAATGCAGGGTGAAGTGTGGTCAGGAGCGTGCTCCTCAGCTGACGGGTGCTCTGCTGAATCATCCACCTGATTCCTTCCGGATCCACCCGAATCCACAACCACGTTTCCTGACTTCGACAAAAAGCTCGGATTCCAAGGCTTATCCGTCACAAAACGAGAATAAGACCTCGGATTCCGAGCGCAGCTAACTATCCTTATATCTCTAACAAGATATCTCTATATCTCTTACCAGGCGGCGATATGGCCGTCCGTTCGCGGTTCCGTACCTCCGGCGAGACTACCGTTTGGCATCCGTACAATGATCTGTCCACGCCCAAAACTTCCGCCCTCGTTGGCAATTTGGATCTGATGACCCATCCGAGCTAACTGTTCAGCGATATGCGCAGGCACTCCCCGTTCCAACACGACATGTTTTCCATCCATCCACTGCCACCGCGGCGCATCGAGCGCTGCTTGCGGGTTCATATGGAAGTCCAACATATTCGACACGACTTGCAAGTGGCCCTGCGGTTGCATGAAACCGCCCATCACGCCAAACGGACCTACAGCTTCTGTGCCCTTTGTGAGGAATCCTGGGATAATCGTATGGTAGGTCTTTTTGCCAGGTGCAAGGGCGTTCACGTGATTCGGGTCAAGCGAGAACGTATGTCCGCGGTTCTGCAGTCCGATTCCTGTGCCTGGCACCACAATCCCGGATCCGAATCCCATGTAGTTACTTTGAATAAATGAGACCATGTTTCCTTCACCGTCTGCGGTCGCCAAGTAAACTGTACCGCTGCTCGGAAGTTTCCCTGGTTCAGGGAGAAGCGCTGTGTCTGTAATCAGTTTTCGGCGCTCTGCGGCAAACTCTGCAGACAGCAGGTCTTTGCTCGAAACACGCATGGAACGCGGATCCGTCACATAGTGTTTTCCATCCGCAAAGGCGAGCTTAATCGCCTCGATTTGCCTGTGGTAGGTTTGATAGGTTTCACGGTCGGTAAAATCATAGCCAGAAATAATATTGAGTGCCATCAGAGCGACGATACCCTGTCCGTTGGGCGGAATCTCCCAAACGTCATAACCCCGATAGTTAACGGAGATCGGATCGACCCATTCCGGGTGAAAGGAAGCGAGATCGGACAATCTGAGATAGCCTCCGTGTTTGCGGGCATGGGCGTCAATCCGCTCTGCCAGCTCCCCTTCATAAAACGCACGGGCATCTGTTTCTGCGATCGCCTGAAGGGTCCGAGCGTGATCGCGAAGTCGTACGACATCTCCTGGATTGGGACCTTTCCCATCCTGTGCGAATGTATCAAACCAGCCTTGGTACTCTTCACCGTGAAACATCTCAGCGAACCGTTTGGCCGATGCTTGCCAGCCGCGGGCCACCGTTGGGGCCACAGCATGCCCCTCCTCCGCCAATTCAATCGCTGGCGCAAGGACTTTGGTGAGCGGCAGCTTACCGAATTTCGCAACTAGCTCAGCCCAAGCCGCCGGTGCACCCGGCACTGTGACTGGTGTCCAGCCGAATGTCGGCATCTCACTATGGCCAGCCTCTTTTACAGCTTCAATGGAGATCCCTGCAGCAGAAGGCCCGCTTGAATTCAGGCCATGCAGCTTTCCCTTCACCCAGACGAGAGCAAACGCGTCTGCGCCAATTCCGTTAGCAGTCGGCTCCACGACAGTTAAGGCAGCAGCCGTCGCAACGGCAGCATCAATCGCATTGCCCCCCTGAGCGAGAACGGACAACCCCGCTTGTGCCGCGAGAGGGTGCCCAGTCGCCACCATGCCGCGATTTGCATAAACGACGGTTCTGCGTGAAGCGTAAGGATAATTCCATGCATCAAAGTTCATCAGGCTGGTCTCCTCTCCCAAATCAAACCTAGTTGCGCCGTCGTGGATCAAGCCACCGCTGTAGTCCATCCCCTAGGAGATTAAACCCAAGTACAGCGATCGCAATCGCAAAACCAGGTGCAAGTGCCAACCATGTGGCTTGACCCATGTAACCCTGTGCGTCATGCAGCATTGTACCCCAACTTGATGTCGGCGGCTGAACACCCAGACCAAGGTAACTTAAGCTTGCCTCGGCGACAATACCACTTGCCATCGCCAGCGTGGTTTGCACAATCAGTGGTGTGAGCGTATTGGGCAGAATGTGTTTCCACATGATCCGCCAGTCACTCGCACCTATCATACGCGCGGCACTGATAAACTCCTTCTCAAGTTCTCCGAGCACTTGCCCGCGAACAATACGGACAAAGATTGGCACGTAGCCGACACCAATAGCTATCATAGCATTCCGTTCCCCAGGGCCCAACATCGCTGCAAGTACCAGTGCCAATATTAAAAACGGGAAAGCCTGCATCGCGTCCACAATGCGCATGATAATCCAGTCATCCACGAAACCCCGGTAGAACCCGGAGACAAGTCCGACCGGCACGCCAATCACCAGACCGACGATGAGTGCCCCCAACGACACCACCATAGATGTTCTGGCACCCATTAGAATGCGGGCGTATTCATCTCGCCCCAGTTCATCGGTACCTAACCAATGGTGCGCGCTTGGCGCTTGCAGGATACCGTTCGTGTCGATTGCATTTGGGCCATACGGGCTTAGGAGTGGTGCAAAGATGGCCGCCAACAATACAATCAAAACTACGCCGCCGCCAATGATGAGAGGTCGATTTCTCCACAGAGCATACCAGCGATTTCTCTTTCGAACTGCCTTCTGTGGTTTCGGACTGTTCTCGATCCCGCTCGCGAGTGCCATCTTAGGACTTCCCCCTTTGCAAGCGGATCCGCGGGTCCATCAGCCCGTACACCAAGTCGACCAACAGATTCACGACCACAACAAGCAATGCAGCAATCAAGGCACAGGCCTGCACAGTGGTGTAGTCGCGGCTAAACACGGAATTTACAAGCAGGGAGCCAAACCCCGGCAGGGAGAATATCTCTTCGGTGATGACCAGGCCGCCAAGCAGTCCCGCTATCTGCAGACCTCCTGTCGTAATCACCGGAATCATCGCGTTTTTAAGAGCATGGCGAACAATCACAGTCCATCCACGCAGACCTTTTGCCCGAGCTGTGCGAACAAAATCGTGGTCAATCACATCCAGCAAACTGGAACGAAGCATCCGCAACAGCACTGCTGCCTCGCGGATCCCTGTGGCAACCATCGGTAAAATCATCACGGATAGATTTTGGCCAGGGTTCTTCCAAATCGGCACATAGCCGGAGGAAGGGAACAGATGGATTTTGACCGTAAAAAACAGCAAAAACAAAATACCGATCCAAAACGGGGGTACCGACAGCCCGATGGTGGAAGCGATTAACGCTGTAAAGTCCTCCCACTTGTCCCGCTTGACCGCTGCAAGAATGCCGAGTGGAAACGAGATTAAAAACGCAACAATGACGGTTCCAATCGCCAGTTCTACGGTGACTGGGAGACGTTGCATAATCAACGTAGAAACCGGGGTGTGGTCGAGCAGAGAGTATCCCAAGTTGCCTTGTAAGATCATCCCCAGCCAGTGAATATACTGCATGGGCAAAGGCTGATTGAGGCCCAATTGTGCGCGCAGTGCCGCTAACGACTGCGGAGTGGCATCCTGGCCAAGAATAATCTGAGCGGGATCGCCCGGAATCAGGTGGATGAGACTAAATACCATAACGCTGAGAAAGAAAAGTACCGGAATCATAATGATAATGCGCTTTGCCACGTATGCCATGAACGCTTAGACCCCCTTCTTGCTGGAACTTGGCTGGCTCAGAAAGTGGGACAAGCCGCCTCTGCATGCCTTCCTGCATGCAAGGCGGCCATGCTCCACATGACGAAATCTATTCTTGTTGGCGCCGTAAGTCTCAGCTTTATGACAGTGACAATTCACGAAGGCGGAATACCCCGTCGGGATACGCTTGGAATCCTTGAAGGTTTTTCGAGTATGCATAGACGTTGTTTGGATAGTACAAGAAGATGTAAGGATCTTGTTTGTGCATCTCAACCATGAATTGGTCGTAGAGTTGCTTGCGTTGGGACATGCTGGATACTGTGCGTGCTTGTTGGAGAAGGTTGTCTACCACCGGATCGCTAAAGTTTGATCCGTTGTCTGGCGCACCCGTGTGCCAGAAGTTGTAGGAATCCTGGTCTGGGTCGACACGTCCCGACCAACCGAGTGCTGATGCCTGGAAGTTATGGTCGGTGTTGTTAGACAATAAGGTTCCAAACTCCAACTGCTGAATCTTCATCTGAATGCCATCCTGAGCCAGCATTCCTTGAATCAACTGGGCAACCTGACCCGAGATAGGATCCGACGCAGTTTGGAAAGTAAAGCTGAATCCCGTTGGGTGACCGCCTTCCTGCAGATACTTCTTGACCAATGCATTATTAGGTGCAGGAGGAGTGTCTACCTTTGGATCATAAACTGGCGAAGCCGGACTAAACGGGCTCCACCCAGGCGATGCCTCGCCCTTGAAGACCACGTTAACAATTGCCTGACGGTTGATGGCCGCATCGACAGCTTCACGCAAGTACTGGTTGTTGAATGGTGCTTGGGACGTATTCAGATAGAATCCCTGATAGCCAAGACCGGCTGTATTCGAGACAACGTAGTTTGAATTTGCCTTAATCGAACTCAGCTGTGATGCTGGTACTGAATCGATCAGTTGCACGGCTCCGCTCTCCAAATTGGTCAATTCTACGTTTGGATCGGTGAAGATCTTGTAGACGACCTTTTGAATTGACGGGGCACCTTGCCAGTAGTTATCGTTGGCAACGAGTGTAAGATGGTCACCCTTGACCCGGTCTTTGAACTTGTATGGGCCGGTTCCAACTGGCTGGTTTGCGTAATTTGCCCCCTCCTTCTGTACTGCAGTTGGGGACACCATCATGCCGGAACGCCCTGACAGGATGCCAATCAAAGGACTGAAGGGTTTTTTCAGGTGGAGCACGACTGTGTTGCTGTCCGGTGTATCAATCGATGTGATATCACTGAGCTGTGCTTTTCTTGCTGAATCGGGCTGCATATAGCGCTTGAGGTTAAACTTCACAGCAGCAGCGTTGAAGTCAGTGCCATCCTGGAATTTGACACCCGTCTGCAAGTCCAGCGTCACTGTCAAGCCGTTAGATGAGACATTCCATTTCTTCGCGAGGCCCGGCCCATACGATCCGTTTGGTTGGAGTGCAACCAGCGTGTCGTAAATATTAAGCATGATTTGGCGGTCAACCAAAGCTGTAGAGAGCATCGGGTCGAGTGTCGGCGGATCGGCTTGCAACCCAATGTTCAGCGTGCTGGACGAAGAAGTTGAACTCGTGGTCTGATTTGTCGCACCGCTGTTCCCCGTGGTCCCTCCACTTGAATTGTTACTCGAACTGGTTGCTCCTCCACATGCGGTCAGCGCACCCATTGCAATTAACACTGCAGCAGCCATAACACTTGTACGTGCTCTTTTCAGTGCTGTCTTCAATCCTTTTTCCCCCTCTGCGATCATTTGCTCAGTTTCCTCTCCCACTACCGGCGACCCCGTTGATTTCACGTTAGAGACAACAGCGTTTGGGATTCGATAACATTTAAATCCTTTTTGATGTGGTCAAACATCGCTGCTTGTGCTCGTACCGGATCACCCTCCTTCATGGCCTGATAGACTGCGATGTGTTCCTGCAGAATATTGGTCTGTCGATTGTTTATGTTCAGGACGAGTAAGCAGTAGTACTGAATCAGGTCAGATACTTGCTCGAGAATTCTTACAAATCTTGTGTTATTTGACATGACCCAGACGGTGTGATGGAACTCTGAGTTTAATGAAAGCAACCTGTTGAAATCCCTGTTTTCAAGCGTCTGACGTGTCTGATGAATGTTCGCCTCAAGGATAGACAGGTGGTGTGTCGCGTCCTTTTCGAGACCCTTTCCATGGTCTCTGATGCAGGCATTCTCCGCGGCCTTTCGCGTCGCCATCGGCTCCAGCGCAAGTCGAAGGTCATAGAGCTCATACAAGTCGTGAACCGTGGGCTGAAAAACATATAATGCCCCGTCCTGATCAACCACCAGTTGTTCATTGATCAGCAGTTTCATCGCCTCTCGCACAGGACTTCGACTGACCTGCAGGTGATTCGCCAATTTTGTCTCAACAATTTTTTCACCGGATTGCATCTGACCAGAGAGTATCGAATCACGAACGTACCTGTACACTTGTTCAGAGAGTGGTTGTGATCGATGTATCGTGTCCAACGGTACTCTCCCCTTCATTACATCAGGTGACCCATCCATGAAGTGCCCATCTGCAGCGGATTTCTATTTCCGATATTAGACAGGCTGTTCAGGTTGCAGTCGACCGTCGACGGTCGACCCATCGAAATAGTAGGTTCATTATAAGATCCACTTTTCTGAAAGATCAACCTATTTCGTAATATGTTATTTTCGGTTGGGAGAACATGAAAGGAATGACTCAATTCCCCTGTTAAAAGCCTCCATAAAGGGATTTTTCCTGTGTACAACCTCGATTTCCAATCATTGTTCACGCACTTTATCCTATTAACGTTGAAACGTATTGCACTGTGCAAACGGTTGTTGTAAAGTGAACCGCGGCTCAAAAAATATCATTCGTTGGTATTTTTGTATGCCCACGCCTTCGCGAACTCAAGGAGGATGACATCATGAAAAGCAGCATTGGTAAGGGCAGCAACCTGGGACTATGGTTACTGACGGCTCTTGTCGTCGGGAACATGGTCGGATCTGGTATTTTTATGCTCCCTCGGTCTCTCGCACAAGTCGCTGGTCCCGCAGGCGTTCTCTCAGCATGGCTGCTGACAGGCGCCGGTGTTCTGATGCTTGCCTTGGTCTTTGGAAATCTGGCCATTCGCAAGCCTGAGCTGAGCGGCGGGGTACAGATGTACGCAAAGTCACTGTTTCGGGAAAATTCGCAGTCGTCTACGTTAGCGGGGTACATCGTTGCTTGGGGCTATTGGGCAGCCAATGTAGCCGGTAACGTTGCCATCTTAACGACCTTTGTCAGTTACTTGTCAACCTTCTTTCCGATTATGACCAGCTCTGCAAACCTGTTTACCATCGCAAACTACCCAGTTAAGGTGGGCAGCTTCATCTCCTTCCTGGTTTGCTCGGCGCTGCTCTGGTTAACGCACAGCTTGATTCTGCGCGGCATCGAAGAGACTGGCAAAATGAACTTTGTCGCTACTGCAGCGAAGGTCATCGGATTCCTCATTTTCATCTGCTTCACATTGTTTGCCTTTGAGAAATCCAACATGCTCCCGCTCATTCAACCGCGTCTTGACAGCAATGGTGTGCATGTCGGGTTGCTTGGTCAGATCAACAATGCAGCTGTAACAACCCTGTGGGCTTTCGTTGGAATTGAATCTGCCATCATGTTCTCCGCACGCGCCAAGAATCAAAAAGACGTGAAACGAGCGACCGTTCTCGGTCTCATTATCAGCGTCATCATTTATATAGGAATTACGCTTTTGGTAATGGGAAGTCTGAACCAACACGAACTGGTGAATGCGGACAAGCCTTTAGTTGACGCGTTGATGAAGGTGGTCGGACCTTCTGCAAGTTACGTCATGGCAGGATTCGATTTGGTTTCGCTCGCCGGGACCACCATTGGCTGGATCTTCTTGAGTGCGGAGGCACCGCACCAAGCTGCGAAGCAAGGGCTTTTCCCACCAGTGTTCGGTAAGGCCAATCGAAAAGGGGTTCCCGTTTGGGCCCTCACCATTACAAACTCTTTGTCTCAACTGTTTATCTTCTCTGTCATTTCGAACACCATTAACAATGCTTTCAACTTTGTCATGTTGGTCGCAACCCTGTCGTATCTTGTTCCTTACGCAGTATCCGCCATCTATCAGCTGAAGCTTGTCATCTCAGGCGAAACCTACGAAAATGGCAAAGGTCGAGTGACCGATGGCATCATTGCTGCACTCGGTACCCTGTACTCGCTTTGGGTGATTAAAGCGGGGACATCTGATATGAAGACTTTTTTATTTGGTGTCGGCATGCTGGTTGTGGGACTGATTCTATATCCCTTTGTGCGCAAACGGCGGGACAGGGTTTCTTCTCAACAGACCCACGTGAACGGTGTTTTACGGGAACAAGGTTGACAAAGCAGCTCAGTGAATGAGGATCTATCAGGACGACGAATGGGGCTGTCTGAGCGACAGCCCCATTTGATTACGACTGCAGTGAGTTTTCCGAACTTATCACAGCTTCGTGCAGCGGTTGGCGAATCAAAAGTGTCGTAAGCACAGCAAATACAGCCATGGCAATCGTGACAGCACCAAGCATTGGCCCCAAACCAAAACTGCCAAAGATGGCCCCTCCGGCCATGGGTCCGAGGCCGCTCCCCATAAACAATGAGAAGGCGAACACGGACATCGCGGTACCTCGTGCTCCAGGCAGAAGGTCGGTCGCGTACGTCTGAAGTGTTGAATGGCAGTAGCTGAAACCATACCCGAGGAGTACAAAGGCGATGGTGAGTCCGATGCTGCTGCGCCAACTCCATACAATCGCAAAAGCCAGAGTCATCAGCCCAGCACCGGCCACCGGCATGAAACGGGTATCCAAGTGGCGAAGGACCACAGAGATAGTACGACTGCCAATGAACGCGCCGACACTGTAGGTTGCCGTCAAAAGCCCAACGACCAGATACGAGAGATGAAGCAACGATACACCATAGACACCAAGGAACGTAAAACCAGCGAAAAAGACAAATCCTTCAAACAAAACCAGTCCGTAAATGAGCCAAGACCTTTGCCCAGAAAAAAGTTGTCGATAACGCAACCGCAAACTGGCACGCGGCCGCTGACCGACAGAATCGTTTGCCGCCCCACTCAGCCGCTCGTCGGGCATGCTCAGGTCAGTGAGTTGCTGGTTACTGTTTTTTTGCCGCAGAAGCCCGAGGAGTGTAGGGAGTGCAGCAACCCCAATGATCATAAACAGGTAGCGGTAGCTGAGAAACTGGGCGAGCAACCCGCCTATCACAATCCCTAGTGCTTGACCGGAAGTCGACAGGGACATAAAAAAGGCAATTGCACGCGGACGATCCGTCAATTCAAACAGATCACCAATCTGCGCGAGCGTGGTCGGGATAATTCCTGCAGCAAACATTCCAGTCAGAAACCGAAACAGGAGCAACCACGCAAAAGTATGAACAAAACCACAAATGACGGTCCCAATTGCGAACAGTCCCATGGCAATCAAAATCGTTTTGACCTTTCCAATACGGTCTGCGAGCGGGCCATAGACCAGTTGAAACAGCCCATACGGAATGGAATATGCACTCACCAGAAGTGCAGCCGTGGCTGTGCTGACATGTAAGGCAAGCGCCATCGCAGGCAGCATCGGGGCAATCGCTCGATTGTCGGCGTTGACTAAAAATCCTCCAAGCCCCATTCCCCACAGAAGCCCGCGCCTTCCGTCCTTTGAACGACTTCCCATTTGGTTGAGACTCCTCTCCAGCTAGTTTGACCTAGTGAATGAACGTATCATCGATTTGCGAGCTCCGTCAACTACACTGTCCGTATGGAAATCAAACGAAAATCGCTGAAAAGCTGTAAAACAATGCGCAGATGAGTGGCCAGATGTCCTTCACTGCAAAATTT
Source organism: Paenalicyclobacillus ferrooxydans (assembly GCF_001399675.1). Lineage (GTDB taxonomy): Bacteria > Bacillota > Bacilli > Alicyclobacillales > Alicyclobacillaceae > Alicyclobacillus_B > Alicyclobacillus_B ferrooxydans. The sequence continues at coordinate 83,541 of NZ_LJCO01000030.1, read as the reverse complement.
AATGGGTTTATTAGATTTCTCGATAAATTTCGTTGACAAGAATCAATCCTTCTATAGAATCGTATTTATTCAACAATTTTGATTATACGAAAGGGGATATAACCTTGGAAGACAGCGCAGCGAAGAAGAAAGGCAGCCGTTGGTGGTACCTCCTCGTCTTGGTTCCACTCATTGGCACACTCTTCCCGTCGATGTACTCTTCGGTCAATCCGAAGCTATGGGGGATTCCGTTCTTCTACTGGTATCAAATGATGTGGGTTATTATCAGTGCAATTCTGACCTCCATCATGTATCTGGCACTCAAAGAGAATTAAAAACAACCTTATGAAGGAGGATTGGGAACCTCATGAATTGGAGTGCGCTTTCTGTATTTATCATTTTCTTCCTGTTGGTTACGGTTCTCGGATTTGTGGCTGCCAAGTGGCGTCAGGGAGACCTCAACCACATTGAGGAATGGGGACTTGCCGGACGGCGCTTCGGCACCATAGTGACCTGGTTTCTCGTCGGTGGTGACCTTTACACTGCTTACACGTTTATCGCTGTACCCGCTCTCATGTATGGCGCAGGTGCACTGGGATTTTACGCAGTCCCTTACACCATTGTCGTATATCCAATTTTCTTTATGATTCTGCCGCGTTTTTGGTCTGTTGCAAAGAAGCACGGTTATGTAACCGCTGCCGATTTTGTCGAGGGTCGGTTTGGTTCTAAATCACTGGCGCTTGCTATAGCTGTTACAGGCATTGTCGCAACCATGCCGTATATTGCGCTTCAGCTCACCGGTATGCAAGCGGTCCTTGCTGCGATGGGGCTCGGCGGTGACTGGCCATTGATTATTGCCTTTATCATTCTGGCACTATATACCTATACTAGTGGTTTGCGTGCTCCTGCCATGATTGCTGTTGTAAAAGACCTGATGATCTACATTACCGTCATCGCTGCCATCATCATCATTCCCGTAAAGCTTGGTGGATTTGGTCACATCTTCACTGCAGCACAGGCCGCTCTTGCAACGCATAAACCTCCCGGCGCTTTCGTAGCTTCGCCAAAGCTGTTCATGCCGTACGCTACCTTGGCTTTTGGGTCCGCACTCGCCCTTTTCTTGTATCCACATGCAATGACAGGTGTTTTTAGTGCGAGCAGCCGCAAGGTCGTGAAACGAAACATGGCTTTATTACCGGCGTACTCATTTGCACTCGGTATCATTGCACTGCTCGGTTTTATGGCACTCGCAGCAGGTATTCATACCAAGGCCACCTCTGCAGCGGTACCGCTGTTGTTCCTCAAAGAGTTTCCAGCCTGGTTTGCTGGATTTGGATTTGCAGCGATTGCCATTGGCGCGTTGGTTCCTGCGGCCATCATGTCCATCGCGGCTTCGAACCTGTTTACACGCAATATCTACCGAACCTACTTTAAAAAGAACGCCAGCAACAAACATGAAGCCAGTGTAGCGAAGTTTGTCTCCTTGGTGGTCAAAGTCGGCGCACTCGTCTTCATTCTTGGGTTCCCGCAACAATACGCTATCGCCATGCAACAGGTTGGCGGCATATTGGTACTGCAGACCTTGCCGGCACTGATTTTCGGTCTTTACACGCGCTGGTTCCACCGGAGGGCCCTGTTAATTGGATGGGCTGTGGGTATTATCTACGGGATCTATATGTGGGGGACGACAGGTTACAAGTCTACCACTTACGCTCTGCACCTGTTCGGCCACGTTTACGCGGCCTATGCTGCAATTTGGGCTGTAATTTTGAACATCATTGTTACGGTAGTACTGAGCGTCATCTTCAACGCCATCAAGGTAAATCAAGGTGAAGACCGGACGCATGCGTCTGATTACCATCTCGAAGTTGAGGCGTAAGTTCACAGACAAAATCCTGAAAGTGCCCCGTTTCCGCCATGCGGAGATGGGGTATTTTTATCACCGTGGATACCCTTAATTTGGATTTTCAACCAACAATCTTATAGATTTTACGGCGTGGATTCCTGTTACGATGGTGGTAATTCTACATAGGAAATGGTGAGTGTTTTGCGTGTCGGAAAACATGCCCGAAAAGTCCCAAAGAAGAAAAAGCTTGCATACATAGCAACTGCAGCCGCAACACTCGTCCTCGCGACTGGCCTCAGTGCAACACTGTCCCAAGGTTATACCCCGTGGGCCCATGCTGCGATTGGCCCCTTCACCCAGCATCAAAAAGCCATCGAGCTGAATACCCAGTTACTCTCGCAACCCTACGGATTTGTGGCCCTTGACGGAGGAATCCCAACGACCTACATGCCCATCTGGTATGTTGGAAAAGCGCTTGAGGCAGCTGGCATTACTCAATCATGGGATGGCGCTTCGCAGACCTGGACACTGAGCATCCCATCGGGCACTGCTCCATCCGGAATCACGCCAAACTTTCCGATCGGCAACGGCAATGCGAAGATTGTCGTCAATGGCCAGTTACTCAAGCAACTCAATACCTATGTCGCCCGCGATCCGTTAGCTGGACCCCACGCCCAACAAACGGTTTACATGCCGATTTACTACATCCAACTGATTTTGCGTGCAGCCGGGATACCTTCCGAGTGGGATGGTCATACCTGGAAGCTGTTGATGCCAGCAAACCCAGCCTCGTCAACATCCGATAGTGGAACGCATGAACTGTTTGGGTTTGTCACTCACTACGGCAACAGTGCGTCATCTTTGAATGATTTGGAGTCCCACCCACAGGTTCAGGCCTTCAGTACGTTCACCCACTCCATCACATCTACGGGCGGACTGACAGGTACTGTATACACTGACGCAGAGTCATATGCTGCACTCCATCATCTCAGCGCTTACATCACGGTAAACAACTACGACGATTCACTCAGCAACTTTGACGGAACAATGGCCCAACAACTTCTGCAAAACCCGACAAACAGCACTACGTTAATCAACAATATCGTGCAACTGGTTCAAGGCACCTCGTTTGCGGGTGTAAATATGGACTTCGAGATGCTGCCCTCAAGTGCTGGGTCATCTTACGTACAATTTCTCGGCACCCTGCAGCAACGTTTGCATGCGATTGGAAAGCAACTCAATGTCGACCTCCCGGGTGTGACACGGGCTGGCAGTGCGTACAACTATGCAGCCATTGGAAAAGTTACCGACGGGGATATTATCATGGCCTATGACTACTCGTATCCCGGAGGCCCTCCTGGAGCGATTGCTCCAATATGGTGGGTAAAGCAGGTACTCGACTATACAGTCAGCGCAATTCCGGCGAACCAGGTTCTGCTCGGGATTCCTATGTACGGATACGATTGGCACAATGGGACGACAACCGCACTCAGTCTTCCCGCCATTGACGCACTCATCCGTTCACAATCCATCACGCCGAAATGGGACGGTACCGATGATGCTCCCTATTTCACCTACACATCGGGTTCTATCACGCATACCGTTTATTATGAAAATGCTACAAGCATTGCCGACAAACTGGCACTTGCTAAGAGTTACAACCTGCAGGGCGTGTCACTGTGGCATATGGATCTAGAAAACAGCTCCGTTTGGAATGCCATCTCAGCATACGCAAATCAGCCCTAAGCGCACAATGGCTCACCTGTCATATCCGTCAGGTGAGCCTCGTTTTCGCTCTTTGTCAGAAAGAAAAATCGCACCCATGAACGATGGCCGATTCATTCAGCTCGTAAAATTGTTGCTTCCCATGACGCTGAATGGCATGGAGCAGAGTCTCCACAGGTACGACCTGAGTCATCTTAATTAGCGCACCGAGAAGGACCATGTTGGCAACTTTTTTGTTGCCAAGCCGCTCAGCAATGCTCTGCGCCGGAATCCCAACAGGCTCGATGTCCTGCCGAACAGGAGAGCGATTGACGAGATCACTGTCAAGAATCAGCAGACCGTTCTCTACCAGGGCAGGTTCAAACTTATCGAGTGATGGTCGATTCATGACCACCAACGTCGTCGGTGTTGTCACCACTGGCGATCCGATGGTATTTTCCGTCAGGATCACTGAACAGTTCGCTGTTCCCCCGCGCATCTCAGGACCGTACGAAGGCAGCCAAGAGACATTCAACCCCGCCTCCATACCCGCAAAGGCGAGAAACTTTCCCATCGACAGAATGCCTTGTCCGCCGAAACCAGCGAACACGATTTCCTGACCCGTCATTCTACTCACTCTCCTTGGTCTTATCCTTCTTGACCCCGAGCGGGTAGTAAGGGAGCATGTGATCACGCAACCAATCCATGGATTCCTGCGGCGACAAGCCCCAGTTCGTCGGGCAGATGGACAGCACCTCAACCAGGCTGAATCCAATCCCCTCGATTTGGCACTCAAACGCCCTTTTGATAGCCATTTTCGCCTTGAGAACGTTTTTTACACTGTCTACAGAGACACGTTCCACGTAAGCGGCACCATCAAGTGTAGAAATCATCTCCGAAACTCGAATCGGAAATCCGGCTATGTTGGTATCGCGCCCATACGGGGAGGTTTCCGTGACCTGCCCAGGCAACGTCGTTGGGGCCATTTGCCCGCCCGTCATACCGTAGATTGCATTGTTGACAAATACAGTGGTAATCTTCTCGCCCCGCGTGGCTGCATGGACAATCTCGGCGGTACCGATGGCAGCGAGATCACCATCCCCTTGGTACGTGAAAACCACACTGTCTGGCTTGGCCCGTTTGACCCCGGTTGCAACTGCGGGTGCCCTGCCGTGGGCAGCTTCAAACACGTCGCAGGCGAAGTACTCAAAAGCAAGGACAGAGCACCCGACTGGTGCAACGCCAATTGCCTTATCGAGCACGCCAAGCTCCTCAAGGACCTCCGCCACCAGTCTATGCACGATCCCATGTGTGCATCCCGGGCAGTAATGGGTCGGTGCGTCCGTGAGGCCTCTTGGTTTAGTAAATGTGATGGGCATCTACTTCACCCCCTGGTAGATCATCTGTTTGACGCGTTCGAGAATGTCCTTCGGGTGCGGGACCATCCCGCCCATCCGACCATAGAACGCTACAGGCTGTCGCCCATTCACCGCTAAGCGGACGTCCTCCACCATTTGTCCAGCACTCATTTCAACCGTGAGGTAGCCGAAGTGCGTTCGGTCTATCGTTTGTTCGAAGGCTTCAGTCGGAAATGGCCACAAGGTGATGGGACGTACAAGCCCAAGCCGAATTCCATCTCTCTCGGCATCGCGAATCACATTTTTGCAGATACGCGCAGTAGTGCCGTAAGCGACGATCATGAGGTCATTGTCTCGATCACACTCAAACAGCTCATACCGTGCCTCATTCTCCCGAATCCGCCGGAATTTTTCCTGAAGATGAATATTGTGGTTTTCCATATCCTGTGGATCGAGGTAGAGCGAGTTGATGACGTTGTGCTTCGCTCTGCCGTGCAAGCCTGTTGCAGCCCAATCTTTCTCCGGTACAGCCCTTGGTGTCCGCAGGACGAACTCTACGGGCTCCATCATTTGGCCGAGCATGCCGTCTCCCATCATCATGCAGGGCGTTCGATACAAGTCGGCAACATCAAATGCATCCTGAATCAAATCAACCATCTCTTGAATGGAAGAGGGTGCATAGACCGGCATGTTGTAGTCGCCGTGCCCGCCGCCTTTCGTCGCCTGAAAATAGTCAGACTGCGCAGGCTGAATGCTGCCAAGCCCTGGCCCCCCGCGAACAATGTTGATGATTAAACAGGGCAGTTCAGCCCCGGCAATATAAGAGATCCCCTCAGACATCAAACTGATTCCCGGGCTTGAGGATGACGTCATAACACGAGCCCCGGTACCTGCGGCACCATAAATCATATTGATTGCAGCAACCTCGCTCTCGGCTTGTACGAAGACGCGGTTTAGTTTCGGCATCTGCTTTGCAAGGTACGCTGCCAGTTCCGTCTGCGGGGTTATCGGATAACCAAAAAAGCACTGGCAGTTCGCTCGAATTGCTGCCTCACCAATCGCTTCGGTACCCTTCATGAGAACCTTTTCCCCCACGGTACTCCCTCCTCTCATGGAACTACTTCGATGGCTACATCCGGGCACATCATGGCGCAGAACGTGCAGGCAATACACTTTTCCATATCTCCATCAGGAACAGTTGCAGAATGATAGCCTTTCGTGTTCAGCCGTTCGGAAAACTGAATGATGTGCTTGGGACAGACATCGATACACAGCCCGCAGCCTTTGCAGATGTCTTCTCGAAACGTCACCTGAGCCATACCAGCCACCCCCTTTCCAAGGGTTGCACTTGCCTGACTCCCATGGAAACCTTGCACATGCCAGAAGGCCATCTACAAACCTACATGAATTCGCTTACATCCACGGAGGTTTCATGAAGATCTGAATACCGAAAACAGGGGCTTTGGTTTTCCCTGTGACCTCTGAGCGCAGATTCGATGTACAGACCGTAAAAGCATGAGGCAGCTGTAATTTGTCCGCTATCTCTGCGACAAACTGATCCCCCGCAAGCACATCTGCGACAGTCGTTTCTAACGACATGTTTGTGTTTGAAACCAGGTGTGTCACACGAAGCCTAGATGCAGCCTGAATCTGATTCATGTAGTCGAGAACAGCTTCCTTTGTTGCCGTAAGCGGTCGATGTTGGTTGATAACAAAATACATGTCGTACGGTTCTGCCCGAAAATGCCGCCCGAATTGCCCAAGCGCCACACTTCCTAAGTCATCACCACCAACATCCATCACTACTTCGTACGTCTTGTCATTGAATACTGTATTGATTTCGGGGGGAATCACGGACAGTTCCGCGTTGGAGAGACTCGTTTCTGCGGAGATCACACGAATACCGTTTTGCTCTAGAACCTCTTTTACATCTCGAGAGCAGAAGTATGGGTTTACGATATCGAGATCGGCTAAACAAACCCGTTTTTGTTGACCTGCCAGCCAAAGTGCATAGTTCAGTGCAGTTTCAGTCTTGCCGCTCCCAAAGTGTCCGGTGAACACCCGTATCCTCGCCATAATGCCACACCCCTCCCGCCTGCTGGCTGAAAGGAAAAGCCTTTGTCCCTGCTTGACAGCTTGCGTCTGGCACGGTCATAAGGCTTCAAGACTTCCCCATCACAGAATAGTGCTTTGATGAGTCGGAAATATATAGCACGTTTGGTCCAACTCAGGGAGCAGTAAGAAATAGTTCAAAAGGGTCATCAAGGTCAGTCAACAACTCGATCGATATCTCTCACAAGCCCAGCGCACCGTTTGGCCTGCCTGAACCTTTGCCAATGCGAATAGTCCATCCAAAATCATCCTCGCTCAAGGGATTCACCTTCAACAAAACAAACATGCTTACGAGTTTCCGAGGGCGTTTCTCGCCCAGAGAATGTATTTTGCTGTGTCAAGAGGATTTACCCCGCGGCGCTTGCGCTCTGCATAGACATCAGGCGGGGCTTCACGGTACTCCAGAAACCGAGTTGTAAAGACCCCTCTCCCGCCTGTCAACATGGCGAGTTTTACGGGGTACTCGAGTGACGTCGCAAGTGGAATGGTGCCTTCAACACTAAACCTTCCTCGACTCGTGAAGGGATTCTGAAAATCACCGCGCATCACTGACAGGTCGTTGAGTACCCGCCCACTGAACCCTTCAGGGACTGACAGCTTAAATTCCAGAATCGGCTCGAGGAGTTGTGATCCTGCATTTTGCAGTCCATCCATAATCCCCATTGGCGTTGCAACAACGAAGTCGAGCGGATGAGTGTGCCACACGTGATGCTGACCTTCGACAAGGGTAATACGCAGGTCTGTTACTTCCCATCCAAACAATCCTTGCTCCAATGCTTCTGGCACACGTCGCTCAACCTCATTCTGATAGCGTTGCAACAGGTCATCTGTTCGCACGTGGGCCTGGTACAGAACGCCGCTCCCTCGAGGAAGCGGCTCAATCATGAATCGTAAAACAGCCCAGCACGGTTTGGGCATAGTGTAGGCTACAAAGCCCTCTGCACTTTGCTTTGGCGTCTCCTTGTAGATGACTGATGGCTCTGTGAACGAAACCCGAAGCCCAAATCGATCCAAAATCATCTCTTGTAAGACTTCGAGTTGAATGGTGCCCATCGCCTTGATGTGGACTTCCCGTTCTTCCTGCATCCACTCTGCGGATAACGAAGGGTCTTCGAGGTTCAATTCCATCAGAGCCTCAACGAGCTGCATATAGTCATCGTCTCGCTCTGGCAGGACCTGTACTGTCAGCAGAGGCACTGACAGAGACTTTGCATTGCGGATGAATTCGGGTCCTGGGTCCCCGAACACGTCTCCAATTTGAGCTTGACTGAGTCCATAGAGCGCACCGACATCCCCCGCACCAAGCCATCCGACATCGTGATATGTCGACACATCAATTTGTCGAATCTGATTCACCTTTTCTACAACAGATCTCGTTTGGTTGACAACGCTGTCTCTGTTTTTCATCTGGCCGGAAAAAAGACGAACATACGTGACCCTTCCCTGCGACGGATGTCGTTCGACTTTAAAAACAACACCAGACATCGGGTCGTTGATTTCCCCTCTTGGTCTTGGCAGGTAGTCCACAACAGCATCCATCAGTTCTGCAACCCCGATGCCTTTCAGGGATGCGCCAAAAAGCACAGGGAATGCCAGACGGAGTCTAACCTGTTTTTTGAGTGCTGACATCAGAGTTTGCACATCTGGTCTCTGTCCTTCGACATAGGCTTCAAAGAGGGCCTCGTCGTTTTCTGCCAACACCGTATGGAGTTCCTCAAGAAGCTCCGGATGAGAGGTTGCAAACACACTAGCTACAGCAGAAAACGGAGGACCGTCTGCGTCGACTTGTTGAATCGGAACGATGGAAGGACTCAGAATAGATTTCAGCTGATGGATGACATCCTGGAGCTCCGTCCCCACCCTGTCCACTTTATTCACGTAAATGAGAGTAGGAATGTTCAATTCAGAGAGTGCATGCCACAAGGTCTCTGTATAACCCTGAACACCCTCTGCCGCAGATACCACGAGAATGGCACCGTCGAGAACCCGTAAAGACCGTTCAACCTCAGCAGAAAAATCGATATGACCAGGCGTGTCAATCAGGTTCACTGTGCAGCCGTTCCATTCGTATCGAGTCACTGCTGCACGCACTGAAATTCCACGTTGTCGTTCTACTTCGAGCCAGTCTGTATGCGATGTTCCTTCGTCTACACGTCCCAGAATTTTGAGTCGTCCGCTTCGAAAGAGCATCTGTTCTGTCGTCGTTGTCTTGCCTGCATCGACATGCGCAACGATGCCGATATTACGAAACTCCGTCTCAAGCCTTGGTAAAGACTCTGTCATCTGAATAGCTTCCTTCTTTGCGTAAAAGGTTCTCTCATCTTAACATTTCACCAGATTCTCCGCCTGTACATTGAAGAGGCTTAGCCTCTATACTGATTATTGTAAATATTAGTTGGAACGATATCATTCTCAGTCGTTCTCTGCTGCTGCCTGTGAACGAAGACATAAGGAGCTGACATAGATGTCTCGCATTGATGAAGCACGGAAAGTTTTTGCACGGATTGAGCAGGCCTGGAATGACTCCGAGCAAGCGGCAATGCTCACCATCACACAGGTCAAGGGTTCGGCCTATCGTTTGCCTGGTGCCAAAATGATGATGACAAACGCAGGTAAGATGCTAGGGACCTTGAGCGGCGGATGTCTGGAATCTGACCTTTACGGTTGGGCTGAAAAAGCACTGGAAGACGGCCAACCACGGCTCGTCAACTATGACTTAAGTGAAAATGAGTTGTGGTCACTCGGAATTGGCTGCAAAGGAACGCTCGAGGTTCTCATCCAACCTATCCAGGCGGCCGATCCGTTCTGGTCGGCTGTCCGCACTGCCATTGCAAAAGATACTGCCGTGTCACTCGCGATTGAACTGCCGAACGGGGCCCGGGTCCTGTTTGATGGGAACTCTCCGATTGCCGGGGAGGGAAGTGACCTTCCCGCCGAAGTCGTACGGCAGTTGGTTGACCGCGTCAACAGTCGAACACGCGCTGAAGTGGTTCATGTGGACGGTCGGCGATTCTATGTGGACACGATGCGCCCAAACGAACATCTGATTCTCTGTGGTGCGGGTCATGATGCTGTACCTGTCGCTGTGCTTGCTGAAAAGTGCGGTTTTCGTGTCACTGTGCTTGACCCGCGGAAAGACTTTAACCAGTCCGGTCGGTTTCCAACTGCAGAGCATTTGATAGTGGAGCCGTCCGAGGCAAACCCAGATGAACTCGGTGGAAACTGGTGGCTGATTATGAACCACCTGCAAACCAGAGACGAGGCAGCCCTCAATCTTGCGCTTCAATCTGACGCCAAATTCATTGGCGTGCTCGGACCCCTGTCACGAACCAATGAGATGCTCGAAAATATCGGCAAACAAATCGGCAGCGGGCCGATTCACGCACCCATCGGATTGGACGTCGGGGCTGAAACCATTGATGAGGTTGCCGTATCCATTGTGTCTGAGCTGCTTGCAGAGCGGTCAGCCCGCCTTGCCAAGCCGCTTCACGGGCGCGATAAAATTCACGGCTAGATGAGACTTGGTTCGGGCTGGTACGCTGGACAGTGCACATGTCACAGGCAAGATTAATCAGACTCGCTGGACACGCCAGACTACTGTTCCGTGTTATCGAAGTCTCTAGCCGCTTCGGCCAAAATGGCGTCGAGTTCAGTCTCAAACGGGATCTGCAGTGGTTCCGGCAGTGCGTTGAACAGCGGCGCAAAATTGGGATCGAGCCTGGCCTCGTCCGCATCAGCCGGCTTTTTGGGCAAAGTGCGGACGAAGTCGGCAACGTGATCGACAAAGGCATAAAACATCATCTGAAAACGGTCCGCATCATCAGCCGCATCATCCATCTCACTCGTTTTCATGCGTTTCCACAGTTCTAATACCTCCTGCAATACCTCGTTCACCTGATTCATGACTGCCCCTCCATTTGTTGCAGTGTGGTTTTCTGTGGCACAAAAGTTTCCTGTGGCTAATAAGATGGCGTGTATGCAACATCTGCTCACAAAATTGCCACGGGTGGTGGAAGAAATGGGAGTTTCGGAGACATCGATGCCAACAAGCAAGACCGAGTTGGCCGCACGAAGCGCGCTGCTCAAGCAAAAAAGAGGCTTGTTGGCAATGCTTCCGTTTATCGGTCCTGCGTTCGTGGCCGCAGTTGCCTACATCGATCCAGGTAATTACGCAACCAATATCCAAAGCGGCTCAGAGTTTGGATATAAGCTGTTGTGGGTTGTCGTTGTCGCCAACCTGATGGCTATGCTGATTCAAAGTATGTCAGCAAAGCTCGGCATTGCAACGGGGCGTAATCTGCCGGAACTTTGTCGGGAGCACTTCCCTCGCGCCATTTCTATCACCTTATGGGTGTTCTCAGAAATCGCCGCGATGGGGACCGATCTCGCTGAATTCCTCGGCGCCACACTTGGACTCAACCTGTTGTTTCACATTCCGATGCTGGTGGGCGCCATCATCACAGGCATCGCGACCTATGTCATTTTAATGCTCGATCGATTCGGGTTCCGTCCCCTGGAAAAGTTCATTATCGCCCTGGTCTTACTCATTGGCATCTGCTACCTGGCCGAAACAGTGCTCTCACGACCTGCCTTTGGTCAAGTGGTGTACCACAGCTTTGTGCCTTGGCTCGGGAATAGCGATGCCGTACTCCTGGCTGTGGGTGTGATTGGCGCAACGGTGATGCCGCACGTGGTCTACCTGCATTCTGGGCTGACACAGAAACGGATCGTGCCGAAGAACGAGCAAGAAAAGAAGCTCATCAACCGATTTAGTATCAAAGAGGTCATTATTGCGATGACACTGGCGGGTCTCATCAATCTCTCCATGATGTATATGGCTGCTTCTGTCTTCCATGCGACTGGGCACGTGAATGTGGCTGATATCTCAACAGCGTATCAGACCCTGACACCGCTCTTGGGTCCGGCAGCTGCTGCTGTGTTCCTTGTCTCGCTGCTCGCATCCGGATTCTCCAGCTCCGCCGTGGGTACGATGGCAGGCCAAGTCATCATGCAAGGGTTTGTCGGATTTACGATTCCGGTGTGGGTACGGCGTGTTGTCACCATGCTGCCGACCATCATCATTGTTGCACTCAATGTCAATCCAACAAGCACTCTTGTCATCAGTCAAGTGATATTAAGCTTAGTGTTGCCAATGCCTGTCGTCACCCTCATCTACTTTACACGACGCAAGGACATTATGGGCTCACTCGTAAACCGCAAGATCACAACCTTTGCCGCAAGCTTCTGCGCAGCACTTATTGTGATTCTGAACCTGCTCCTGATTTACCTGGTTCTTGGCGGCGGTGTTCCTTTCCTAAACTGACAAGTAGGTCCTCAACTGACAAGTAGATCCTCAACTGACAAACAAGATAAACCTGCTTGTGCTGGCCGCGGAGAGTGCACAATGACTCTCCGTTTTGGTGTGTGCAGGGGATAATCTACGGTTTCCTCGGTCCGAACGGTGCTGGAAAAAGCACGTTGATTCAGATACTGACGACGCTGATGCTGCCGACGGAAGGGCACGTTCACGTGGCAGGGTATGACGTTGTCCACCACCCCAACCAAGTGAGGAGCAACATTGGGGTGGCATTGCAAGACACCGGGGTCGATCCGATGTTGACGGGACGCGAGCTCTTGCAAATCCAAGGGCGTTTGTTCAACCTCTCTCGCCCAGAGGCAAAGTCGAGGGCCACTTCGTTACTGAGTCAGTTTGGACTCGAGGAGGCTGCCGACAAGCGGATTCGAACCTACTCTGGAGGCATGCGCCGTCGCCTGGACCTTGCCCTCGCACTGGTGCACCAACCTCCGATTCTGTTTTTGGATGAGCCAACGACGGGACTCGCCCCGGTGAACCGCACAGCGCTCTGGAAACTGCTGCAAGCGGTTCAGAAACAGACGGGTGTCACGGTCTTCTTAACTACACAGTATCTTGAAGAAGCAGACGCGCTCTGTGACAACATCGGGATCATCCATCAGGGACAGATGATTGCCGAAGACTCACCGCAAACCTTGAAACGACGGCTGGAGCGGGATGTCATTGAACTCGAGCCTGCACACACCTCGGACTTGAATCCATTGCTTCAGCGGATTGGGTCGACATATGAAGCAGCCCAGGACAGGAATGTTATTCGAGTCTTCACACCCCACGGAGCAAGCGCCATCGGTCAGGTCCTTGCCGATGTCAGTGCCATCGGGGTCGAGTTGGCAGGACTCAAGGTTGCCCCGCCCACCATTGACATGTGTTTCTTGAGCTAACGGGTCATTTGGTTGAGGAAACGGGTCTCTCAAAAGATGCCCCGCCAACCACTTACAAAGGAGCGAATGGTGCATGAGCGTAAGCATGCCTTCGTTGGAACGAGAGCAAATTCGTGCTCATTTTTGGCGCGACCTGATGGTCCTCACCAACCGATCGATCCAGGTAACCCTGCGCGTACCCTGGGCCATTATTCCGAACCTCGCCATCAGCCTGTTCTTTTTGTTTGTGTACCAAGGTGGACTCAGCGGCATCGCAAAAATGCCCGGGTTTTCAGGCACTCATTACCTCAATTTTATCCTGCCAGTCGCGGTCGTCTCCGGTGCCGTCGGTGGAGCGGGGAGTGCAGGACAGGCGTTAATCAGAGACTTAGACAATCGCTACTTCACGAAACTTCGTATCACACCGGTCTCTCGTACCGCTCTGGTACTCGCACCCATGATTGCCGGCATGCTGCAGTTGGTTGTGCAGACTGCGTTAATTCCCGTGGTGGCGCTGTTGATGGGGCTCAAAACACCGACTGGCGCGGCGGGACTGCTTGTCATCATCTTGCTGGCAGCCGGCTGGGGGTTAGCGTTTGCGGGGTACGCCGTAGCAACAGCCTTGCGCTCAGGAAACGGGCAGGCTGCACAAGCAGCAACCTTTATCTTCTTCCCCTTGCTGTTTTTAAGTGACACCTTCGTCCCCCTGAACCTGATTGGCGCCAAATGGATGAGGATTGCTGCGCACATCAATCCAACTACCTACGTGTTTGACGCCATGCGCTCCGTGTTGGTTCGAGGTTGGCAAGGCAGGCCGCTCCTCTGGGGAGCGCTCGCCATTGTGATTCTATGTGCAGTCACCCTGTCATTTGCGGTCTACACAGCAACCAAAACATTACGCCGGTCATGACACCCTCCTCGGCCTCTGCAAGCCTATGTTTGGGTCGGCAGAGACCTGAAAAATACCGAGAACACAGGATAGATTTACATGCCGATATACCTGGCATAGAGGCTTCGTGCAAGCGTCTCATCTTCAATGCCGTGAATCAGGGCTCTGCCATCTGCAAACAAGGTGATGTGAACATCGCCAAAGTCACATCGAAGCAGATGGGGGTTGTGGCGAACAGTCCCAAACACGGAGAGCCTCTGTGCCATGTCAGCTAAGGGGACCGTAAGTCCGGATGGCGGACGCACTTGAATGGTCTGCCGACCGCACATGGAAACCGTTAACCCGTCTCTTTGGGCAGACAAAGATTCAAACCTTCTCTCCTGGCAACAAGGACAGTTCTCCTTGGGGCGGCCCAACGTGACGGACCGATATTCATTTTGCCAAACATCCAGGTGAGTCAAGGTATTGGACAGTGCATCAACGTTGCCCGTTAAGTACTTGAGGACCTCTGCCACCTGCATGGAGCCAATCATGGATACGACAGGTGCAATGACGCCAACCGTGTCACAGGTATCGTGTCCTCCGGTACCTTGATTTGCGCCAAACAGGCAAACCAGGCACGGTGTCTCACTCGGTCGAAAAAAAGCCGTGGTACCGTACGAACTCACTGCCCCCCCGTACGACCAAGGGATCCCGTGCTTCACGGCAACGTCATTGATGAGATAGCGCACTTGAAAGTTGTCCGTTCCATCCACGATGACATCCACATCCGCCAACAGGGATTCCGCGTTGCGCCACGTCAGGTCCGTAACCGCCACTTCAATGACGACATCTCGATTGGCTTGCTCCAGTTTTTCGGCTGCTGCAGCTGCTTTGGCACGTCCTTGTTCCGCATCTGCTTCATCGTACAGTGACTGCCGTTGCAGATTGGATGGCTCGATAATATCCCTGTCAATCAACCGTACAAAGCCAACCCCCGCCCGCACCAGCTGCGGCGCAATCACCGTACCAAGTGCTCCCATACCGACAATCGCAACACGGGACTGGTTGAGTTTCGCTTGTCCTTCCGGCCCAATCGGACGGAATAAAACTTGTCGGGAGTATCTCTCGTCTCGCGTGGCAATCGCCTCCGATAACATGTTATATCTGTTTTATAAACCTTGTTCCACCTGCAGTCTACCTGCATGGGAGTTGAGTGAACAGGATTCGCGAGATGAGGTGCAGTGTATGAACGAAATTCGCATTCCCTACGGTTCACAGCCGTCTCAGTTTGGTGAGTTACGCATCCCTTCTGGCCCAGGACCGCACCCGGTCGTCATCGTCATTCACGGCGGATTTTGGTACGATCGATACGGTCTGGATTTGATGCACGCTGTCAGCGACGTCTTGACTGCCCGCGGCTACGCCACGTGGAACATCGAGTATCGACGAGTTGGCGAGGACGGCGGCGGATGGCCCGAGACCCTCATCGACGTTGGAAACGCCGCGGACCACCTGAAAGTTCTGGCGCAAAAGTACGAACTCGACTTGAGTCGAGTTGTCACAATGGGACACTCCGCAGGTGGGCACCTAGCCCTTTGGTCTGCCGCACGACACAAATCAGCGGCTTTTTTGGAACAACATGCGGGAGTCTCTCAGATGGGTTCGCCTGAAACGGACACCTCGCCAGAATCTCCGCTTCGCATTCACGGTGCCATCAGTCTCGCTGGCGTCAACGACTTGAGACTCATGTGGGAAATCAGGCAAGAACAGAGTCCTGTTGTCGACTTTCTCGGCGGTATACCGTCCGTATTTCCCAACCGCTACGCTGCGGCGTCACCAATGGAACTCTTGCCGCTCGGACTTCCGCAGGTACTTGTACACGGGACGGATGACGACCGAGTGCCCCTTCAGATTAGTGAACACTATTATAACGCTGCCATGGAGATGGGTGACCCAGTAACCATGATTGAGCTTCCAGGAGTTGAACACTTCAAACTCATCCAGCCAACCTCTGAGGCGTGGCCGCCGATTGTCACCGCCCTGGATGAGTTGTTTGCTGCCATAGAGAGCAATCCATCTTCAGCCTTAAACAGAAGTGAATCTTAAACCTGCTATGTACGGCTGAAAGGCAGACCATACGATATGGTCTGCCTTTCTTGTATGGTTTCTCTCATTTCTCGGGAAATATCGACTGAATGTGACAAACAATTCAACCAATAAAGTGACCGGCTCAAGACGAGAGCGGTTTGAATGTCGATTCCGGAGTCGCAATACACATAAACCATCTGATGACAGGAGATGGTGACGGGTGGTTGCGGAACGAAAGTTGAATCCAGAGGATATCATTTTACCCGCTGGGTACAAGATCGAGGTCTTTGCAAAAGGTCTGACGTGTCCCATCAACCTCATTTTTACGCCTCATGAAGATGTGCTTGTGGCTGATGCCGGCGTAAGTGACGGCAATGGCAAGGTGCTGAAACAAACAGGGGATGGTTTCGAAACGATTGCGGACGGGTTTCATCCTCCGCTGACCGGAATCAATTTCCACGAAGGTCGTATCTACGTCTCACACCGCGGCGCTGTCACTGTGATTGAACCAAACGGCGAGAAGCAAGACATCCTGACCGGTTTACCAAGTCTCGGAGACCACCATAACAATCAAGTTATCTTCAGTTCGGATGGAAAGATGTACTTTGGCCAAGGAAATGCAACCAATTCCGGCATTGTTGGGGAAGACAACGATTGGGTACGACAACACCCTTTCTTCCACGACTACCCGGGCCGCTCTATTCGACTTACGGGTCAAAACTTCACAACAAAGGACAGTCGAGTTCCAACGGCCGGCCGTGCAGAAGCAAAAACAGGTGCGTATTCTCCGTTTGGTGTTCCATCAAAGGTTCGAGAAAAGGTGAAAGGCATCACGGCTGCTAGCGGGAGTATCCTTCGCGCTAACCCGGATGGTTCAGAACTCGAGCTCGTTGCCTGGGGCCTGCGCAATCCATTCCGCTTAAAGTTTGACAGGCAAGGTCGACTCTATGCGACCAACCATGGAATGGATGAGAGAGGCAGCCGCCCCGTTTCAAACTCTCCCGATGAGTTACAGCTCATCCAATTCGGGGCTTGGTACGGATTTCCGGATTACACAGGTGGTCTTCCTGTTACACTGCCTCAGTTTAAACCGAAGAAACAACCGCAGCCATCTTTTCTCCTTGCCAAACACCCTATGATACCCCCTGCTCCCATCACGGTCTTTCCACCTCACTCAGCAGCAATGGGCTTTGATTTTAACTACAATGGTAATTTTGCTCCGATCGGGGATGCATACGTCGCAGAGTACGGTCCTGGCAGACCGGGAAAGAAACCCGTTCAAAACCTTGGTCACTGCGTCTCTCGACTTGATATCGGAACCGGTCGACGAAAGACATTTGCAAAGAATCGCTCAGGCTACTCGGCCACCTACAGCGGCGAAGGGGGCTTTGTGCGCCCCGTTGATGTGATCTTTGGACCGGATGGAGCCATGTACGTGGTTGACATGGGCATTAACAGGGATGGTGAAGGTTTTGTCCCCGGCACCGGTGTCATCTGGTGTATTCGCAGGACCGCTTCGTAGAGGGGTCCGTAACACAGAATCGCTTTTCACCTCCGAACTTGTTTCAAATCTTGGTTACACCGCCTAAGCCATGCTTCAGAGCACCAAAATAACGGGCATCTGTCCGCGTCAGCGACACGGCGACTAGCGTAGGCTATACCAAAATGGGCAAAAAGGAGGGGCTGGCAGATGTACCGTTCGATGCGGAAACACGCCGAGTCTCTGATTGGTAAGTCTGTGGTCGCTTATCATGTGGAAGGGATTATGTATCATGGAGTACTGCATTCAGTGACCCACGAAGGGATCTATATCGTCAACTGCGGTGTTCTCAACCCAATATCCGCAAACTCGGATTCGCCGGATGTCGACCACGCTCTCGGCGATACGAATCAACCGGATGCCGTAGAGGTATTTGCACCGTTCTTCTTCTTTCCCTTTGGTGTTTTAACAGGTCTCGCTGCCGCAAATCTGGCAAGACCTCCGTATTATGGGTATGGACCCGGTTACTACGGATACGGACCTGGTTACGGTCCGTATTGGTAAAAACAAGATCGTCGGGCTAGTGTGGCTTGGCGAAACATGCTGCTCTGTACAAAAAATGAGACATAGCGGCTTTCACACCCGCTGTGTCTCATTTCTGTAACGTTACAACGAAGGAGCTCCGTTCACGTCTATGTCTTGTTTTCCTTAACTGACATACTCCGCCTCGGGCTCTTCTGTATCATCCGCCGAGTCACACGCTGCTCTGTACTGTTTAAGACTTCCAGTGTCTTCTTCCCCTCGCCACAACATCTGCATCTCTGCATTTGTTTCCAACAGATCTGTCAACGTTCCTGCTCCGTCGATGCGGCCGTCCTTCATTACAATCACGTAGTCTGCGCGCCAAAGAGCAGCCCGACGATGCGAAACTGCGATACATGTTGCTTCTTGATGCAATCTCTCCCACAGTTCCTTCTCAGTCTCTACGTCAAGTGCACTCGACAAATCATCAAAAATCAGAAGGTCTGACTGGGTCATCATCATGCGGGCCGTAGCCGCGCGTTGAATCTGTCCCCCCGATAGCATGACCCCCCGCGGCCCAACAAAGGTGTCGAGGCCGTGTTCGAGTTCCTCCAGGTCTCGCTCCATCACAGCTGAGTGAATGGCGTGCTGAAGTTGAACCTTTGTCCCATGTCGGCCTTGCGTGATGTTTTCCCGCAGCGGATCGCTGAAGAGACGCGGTACCTGCGGAGTGTATGCCGCTCGCGGAGGGATGAGAAACTCCGCCAGATCTGAAACTACGCGGCCATTCCAAGCAATCGTACCCTCTTGCTTAGGAAGCAGACCGAGCAACGTCCTGATGAGTGTTGATTTGCCCGATCCGATGCGCCCTGTAATCACCAGAAACTGGCCACGATGGAGGGTAAATTCTACGTCAAAGACGCCGTTTTCAGATTGCGGGTAGCGGTAGGCAAGCCCGGTCACTTGAAGACACTGCAGGCGCTTGACACCGCCATCGTAAAAGTGACCATCGGGATGTTGGTCCTGGCCATGAAGGTCAGTCTCATGAGTGTCGCGACGTACGGCAGTATCAATCTCCCCTGCTTGAGGAGGCTCACCGTACAGATAAATTCCACTGTGGTCGCCGATTTTCGCCTCTTCTCCAGGGCGAAACAGGATTCGCATTCGATCGAGGGAGACCCGCAGACGTTGATGCTGAAAGATCATATATCCGAACAGCGAAACACTGTACGCAAAGTTACCGAGCAGGAACGTAAACAAGGCAAAGTCCCCTACAGTAAAATGTCCTGCTCTCATCTGTGCTGCGCACATCAACAAGATGACTCCCGTAGAGATGTTCAACACATGCTGGTTCATCGACTGCATCCACTGCTTGAACAGGTTGTCTTTCAGCGCAGCTTGTCGACGTTGTTCGTTCAGTTGAGTAAACTTTTGGACGACATTGTCTTCAGCGCGCCCCAACTTCAATGCCTGCACAGAAGAGTAAATCTCGGCAATAAAGCTGGTAATGCGCCCAGTTGCTTCTCTGCTTAATTGACTGTAACGGCGTGCGCGGTTTCCGGACAGGTTATTCAGCACCGTAACCACCATCAGCGGCATGATTGCCACCACAGTGACAGGCCAACTCACACGTGCCATGATGACCAGTGAGACAACAGCAAACACCAATCTCCCCCAAAAGTCCGTCCATGACTCGACGTATTCTATGACTTCGTCCACGTCTCCCCGAAAGCGACTCATCGCCTCGCCTGAAGTGGCTGGAAGATTGCGGCCTGGCCAGCGCATGATGCCTTTCAGCATGTTTAAGCGCAGGACAGCTTGCAGGTGATAGGTCAGTGTAATCCACTCAAAAAAGGCCCCAAAGAACGCACCAACGCGCACAAATCGAATCAGTGACACAATTAAGAGCGGAACCGCAAGCCACCACAGGCTGTGAGAGTCACCCGTTACGCGATTGAAAAACCACTGCATGCCGAGAGCTACCAGGACCGGCACGGAATGAAATATGGTCCATAAAAAGGCGTTTATCAAGTAGAGCGTCAGTCGGAAGGAAAGCATTCTCAAAAGCAGTCTCCCAACAGTCATTTGTCTTCCTCCTATCCGAGACAGCCGGTGATTCACGACTGCCGTGTTTTACTTCTTGGAACAACCGGGCACCTTGTCGAAAGGCACTGTACGACTTGGCGAGAGAAACTGCATCCATCATGCGAGTTCCTCCTGCCTGTCTGTCCTCAGTAAACCTGCGAAATGCGACGATTCATCGGCTGCGAGAGCTACTCTGTCGCCGAATTCGAGGATTTTCCCGTGGCGTAAGACCATGATTTTATCGACCTTATCCAGCGTCGACAGCCGGTGAGCAATGACAATCCCAGTCGAGTGTGCCAGAAGTTCATCGACGGCTCGCTGCAGCGTTGCCTCTGTTGCTGGATCGAGCCGAGAAGATGGTTCGTCGAGAATGACCAGACTGGGTTTCGTCAGAAAGACGCGCGTCAGTGCAAACAACTGCGCCTCCCCCGCGGACAGCGACGCGCCGCCAGCCGACAGGTGCGTACCGAGTCCCTGTGGCATCGCGTCAATCCACGACCTCAGACCCAACCGCTCCGTCATTTCGAGGATCTCTGAATCGGTAACCCGCCCGTCAAAAAGGGTGAGGTTATCCCTCAGCGTCCCATCGAAAAGCTGAACGTCCTGCGTAACCATCCCCACACGCCGGTATAACGCCTCTAACTTGAGCGTTTTGATATCGACCCCGCCCACGCGGATTTCACCGCTCTCAACGTTATACAAACGGAGCAACAGCCGACTGATGCTCGACTTTCCGCTGCCTGTTCGCCCAACGATGCCCAGCCGTTCACCCGCCCCCAATCGGAAGTGGATATCATGCAAGACGCGTTCGTCAGCGTGATAACTGAAGTTCACATGGTCAAATTCGACATCAAGCGGCCCATCCGGCAAGGTGTGCTCTACCCCGTCCACGATGCTGCTCTCCTGTGCGAGCAACTCCGACGAGCGACGCATCCCGGACTTCGCCTTTTGAAACTCTTGCATTTGGTTGCCGAGTTGTTCAATCGGATCGTTTAACATTTGTGTGTATTGGTAGAACAAATAGAGCGTTCCAAGCGTCGCGTGCCCTGTTAAGTACAAGTGCACCCCAAGGAGAAGCACAAGGCTCATCGCAATCGTGTACAAGATGACCGTCGCGTTCCAGGGAATCACACGAAGCATCCAGGCTCGGCGTCCAGTTTGAAAAACGGCCCGCATGGCTTTATGGAACCGGTAAATCACATAGGGCACGTTGCCGTTCGCCTGTACGTCTTCGATACCGGCGATTCGCTCTTCAATCAATCCGAACAGAGAGGCACTCGCTTGTCGTTCCATTTGCGACGAGGCGACGCCGAGATCACGGATCCACATCATGACGCCGATTGACAGCAGAGTGAATACCGTCATCACGGTGGCTATCAGCCAGTCGTGAAAGAACATCACGACAAGGATCCCGGCGAGCAACACAAAACTGCCAAACACTTCAGTGATGAACATGGCGAAGAAATTGGACATGTTTGTTACATCACCGTCGATCCGTTCAATCAGTTCGCCAGGGCTCTTGTGGTTGTGAAACCCCATATCGAGCCTGAGTGTGTGTTTCACCAGGTCTTCCCGCAAACGGTTTGTCGCACGCCAGGCGACATCGTTTCCGAGGTAACTGACAAGAACGGTAAACAGTTGATTCAAGACTGCAATTGCGAGATAAAGACCTGCCAACCAAATGAGACTTGTCAGTGGACCGTGACCGGAAGCTGTATCAATAAAGTGCTGCACAATTTGCGGGTTAATCAACTGCAACCCAGTCGTGACCAAGAGGAGCACTAAGAGTGCTGCCATTCGCCCCCGAACTGGCCTTAAATAACGCATCAGTGAAGTCATGGACATAAAGTTTAAACCCCCTTCCCATCAAAAAAAGCCCTGGACCGAAGTCCACGGCTTGCACTTGTTCAGTCGGTTTTTAGAGACCTGGAGCCGGGCAGCGCACAAGGCGGACGTCACGCCTTCTGCGCACCTTTGCAGACAAACAAAAAACTCCAGGCTCACCGCCTGAAGCATCTGTGCACCTTTATGGTCGCACCATACACATCGAGGTTAGCCGTTTTGATCCAAACCTATGCAGTTCGCTGGGGCAACTCGGTTTAGGCCTGGCATCAAGAACAACTCCCTTCAATCACAGTATATGGTGAAACATGGTGACTATACCACGATATTGTTTGAACTGTCAAACCTGTTTATTTTATTTCGAAGAAAAAGTCAAGTTACTCTCTCAGAGAAAACAGCCGCACGACTCCATGACATGGAACACCTTTGTCCATCAGGGCATACCTTTGGACGCTTCATTTCGTTCACCCAAGTAGTGATATTGTCGAATATTGAGTGCCCATGATAGGATGGACCCATTAGTAACTATGAAACGTTCAGTGGGTAGCCACCCTAAGATGAGTCAAGCTTCCGTAAATCATTTTTGTTTCCCAATTGAGCAGAGTTCAGCTGATTGAAAAATTGTATATGTATCTTACCTGGTAAGGGGCTTACGGCAATGGACGAATCCTGCAGACTAAACTTCTCCCTCCCCGTCGGTCATCCTGAATTTTCCCCAAATGACCACGATGTCGTCCGATTCCAATTCGAAACCCTCATCAACATGATGTCGGATATCGTAATCTTCAAAGACGCTTGTGGTCGATGGGTTGAGGCGAATGATTACGCAATTCAGGTATTTCGTCTTGATGATATGCCAGGTAGTTATATCGGCAAAACCGATACAGAAATCGCAAGACATAGTACTGTGCTTGCCTTTTTTCTAAAGGGTTGTCAAATGCCGGATGAACAGGTCTGGACTGCTGGAACAACAATATCGAGTGTAGAGACAATGGAGTTCAGAGATGGCAGAGTGAACACGTATTCAATCACAAAAGTACCGACGTTTCAATCCGATGGCAGCCGTAAACAGCTGATCCTCTTCGGACGGGACATCACAGGAGAGGTAGAAAAGAGTAAGCAGTTGTCGTACAGTGAACAGACCTTTCGGTCACTCTTTGAGCATCACCCTGACCCAGCCTTTATCCTCAGCCCATCGGGTCACTACATCATGGAAAACGATGCAACCAAAAGGTATGTGGACACGCTTATCGGCTACTCCTACCAGGATATTGTCGCCAAGGAAAGCTTCGCTGAGGCTGTTGCAAACTTTGAAGCGACGCTCCGAGGTGAAACCCGTGTGTTCCAAGTCGACATACGAGATCAGCAGCGCCAAACACGTCAATTGATTATCACAAATGTCCCTATCATTGTCTCCGGGCAGGTCGTCGGGGTGTTTGGAATTGCAAAAGACGTTACCGAATCGATTGCAGCCCAAAATGAAATCTACCAGCTCGCATTTGTGGATCACTTAACCGGGCTTCCAAATCGACGCGCGTTTGAATCACAGCTTGATGTCTGCCTCAAAGATGCTGAAACAACCGATATAGCAACCATCCTTATGGAAATCGATTTAGATGGGTTCAAACACATCAACGATACATTCGGGCACTTGGTGGGAGACCAACTGCTTGTCTCGATCGCTCGCAGGATTGAAAAATGCCTGAACCACAACGCGTTTTTGGCACGAATCGGCGGCGATGAATTTTTGGTACTTGTCTCTCACACTACTATCGATGACTCAACGCATATTGCCGATTCCATCCTCACAGCCATTCGGAACCCCGTCGTGGTTGAAGAAAATACATTCTATGTGACAGCCAGTATTGGCATCAGTTGCTCTCCAATCGACGACGAGCAAGGTGTCAACTTGGTCAAAACGACGGATATCGCATTGTACCGTGCCAAGGAGAATGGTAAAGACCAGTGGCAATGTTATGACCCAACAATGGCTAGTGAATCGTACAGAAGATTTATATTGAAGAACGACTTACAGAGGGGTATCGCACGCGGGGAATTAACGCTGTACTATCAACCCAAAATAGCTCCGGAAACTGAACAAATCGTCGGGGCCGAAGCTCTGGTACGGTGGCAGCACCCGGATTTCGGTATTGTGGAACCGGGTTACTTTATCCCAATGGCTGAAGAGAGCGGGTTGATAACACAACTGGGAAACTGGGTCATTCGGGAAGTTACACAGCAAATCCAGCGATGGTCGGCATTGAATGTTTGCACCGTTCCTGTGTCCTTCAACGTTTCACCGAAGCAACTTGTTCAGTCCGAGTTTGTCCGCACAGTCGTGGCCTCTCTCGAAGCGGCTGGCATCGAAGGGGTGTGCATTGAACTAGAAATCACCGAAAGCGCCATGATCCACAACGACCACGTCGTGGATACCATCCGAATGTTGCAAAATCGAGGCATCAAAGTCTCCGTCGATGATTTTGGAACAGGGTACTCCTCCTTCGGGCAACTGCGTCGTCACAGATTTGACGCATTAAAAGTTGATAAGTCCTTCGTCGATTCCATCGCCTTTGACAAGAGTTCAGCCACCCTTGTCAAGGCCATGATTCAAATGGCTCACGACCTCGGTCTTCGAGTGATTGTGGAAGGTGTTGAAACCAGAGAGCAAGTGGAGATCCTGCGTGACTATGGCTGTGACGAGATTCAAGGCTATTACTACAGCAGACCTGTGCCACCCGAGGAATTCGAAACCTTGTTGCGACAAGGGGTCACCATGGCTTAGCACTGAACCCACCATGAAAGACACAAAAGCAGGGGACCTGTCCCCTGCTTTTGTACTTTTGGATTGAAAATCAGTTGGGCTGCATCTGTCCGACTATACATATGCCATACTCCACGATACGCGCGGCCCACTTACTAGAACCCTTAGTCGAGTCGTTCAACAAGCGTTGCGATACCCTGACCGACACCAATGCACATGGTTGCCACTCCGTATCTCCCGCCCCGTCGAACCAGTTCATGTACGAGCCCGCCAAGGATCCGCCCGCCGCTGGCACCGAGGGGGTGCCCGATAGCAATCGCTCCACCGTTCACATTGACTTTATCAAGGTCGAGACCAAGCTCATTGATGCACGCCAAGGACTGGGCGGCAAACGCCTCGTTCAGTTCAACCAGATCGATATCGGAGACGGTCAATCCAGCTCGAGACAACAGTTTTCGTGTGGCGTAGATGGGACCGATACCCATGTACGCGGGATCGACACCTGCCACGGCGTAACTCACCACTCGGGCAAGCGGCTTCAGTCCGTGGGACTCTGCGTACGCCCTCTCCATCAGCACAACTGCGGAGGCACCGTCATTGATTCCAGACGAGTTGCCGGCCGTCACTGTACCGCCTTTGCGAAAAGCCGGCTTCAGTTTTGCTAGTTTTTCGAGGGTGGTGTCAGGTCGAATGTGCTCATCCTGATTGAAGAGAACCGTTTCTCCACGGCCCGCCGGCACCTCAACTGGAATCACATGCCCCTGATATCGCCCCGCTGACCATGCAGCAGATGCACGCTCTTGACTGATGAGTGCAAACTCGTCCTGGGCTTCTCTGGAGATGCCGTACTTTTCCGCCACATTCTCTGCTGTTTCACCCATGCTGTAGGGATAGTGGAGCTCAGCAAGCTTCGGGTTGGTGAATCGCCACCCGATGGTCGTATCCACGAGTTGACGATCCCCTCTGGCAAACTCCTCCTCTGGCTTCAGCATTACCAGAGGCGCCCGAGACATACTCTCGACACCTCCAGCGATTATGCCATCGGCAGCACCAGCCATGATATTCGCTGCAGCCATGTTTACGGCCTCTAGACTCGAACCGCACAGTCGATTCACGGTTGCACCAGCCACAGTCACAGGTAATCCAGCGAGCAGCAGCGCCATACGCGCTACGTTTCGATTGTCTTCACCTGCCTGGTTCGCAGCACCGAAAATCACATCTTCTATAGCCTCTGGGTTTAAGGCTGGGTTTCTATCCAGTAGCGACCGAATCACTTTGGCGGCCATGTCGTCTGGTCTGACTGATTTTAACGTACCGCGGTAGCGCCCAAACGGAGTACGCACCGCGTCCACAATCACCGCTTCTCTCATGTCCTCTCTCCTCACTCGCAAAGTAACCGCTTTACTCACTATTATATCGATTGATAGAGATGCCGCTTATCCACCACACGAACTGCCTTGCCTTCGCTTCTCGGAAGCGTTTGCGGTTCACAAAGATGCACTTTGGTTGTAATCAGCAGTGTATTGCGAAGTTCATGGATAATCTCATGTTTTACACGCCGGAAGTGATCCGAATCGAGGTTGAACCCGCCGGCCTGCTGTAAAAATGCTTCAGACACCTCAGCGTGAACGGTGATTTCATCCAGTGTACCGATCCGTTCGATGTGTACTTGATAATACGGGGTCAAATCCGGGTGACTGAGGATGACTGCTTCAATCTCGGATGGGAAGACATTTACGCCTCGGATAATTACCATATCATCGATTCGTCCCTTGATCCGAGACATCCTTGTATGTGTACGTCCGCAACTGCACGGTTCTTCATAGAGGAAAGCCATGTCTCCAGTTCGGTATCGGATGACAGGAAAAGCCTCTTTGGTGAGCGATGTGAACACCAACTCACCGAGTTGTCCCCTCGGCAAGGGCTCTTCTGTGACCGGATCGATAACCTCGACATAGAAATGGTCTTCCGCCACATGAAGTCCATCTTGTGCCTCTATGCACTCAATCGCCACACCGGGGCCCATCACTTCGGACAACCCGTAGATATCCATTGCTTTCAGTGCAAGTTTCTCTTCGAGCGTCTGACGCATCTCCTCAGACCACGGTTCAGCGCCAAAGATGCCGTATTCAAGACTGTTGCTTCGCGGGTCCTTCCCCATCGATTCCATCGTTTCAGCAATATTCAGTACATAGGATGGGGTGCCGGCAATCCCCCGCGGTGCAAAGTCTTCCAGAATCGTAATCTGACGAGGTGTATTGCCTCCGGAGATAGGTACAACGCTCATGCCGAGTTGTTCTGCCCCGTAGTGCAGCCCAAGGCCGCCGGTAAACAGCCCATATCCGTAGGCATTGTGGAACATATCCCCCGGGCGGCCGCCTGCAGTCACAATCGCTCTCGCGACCATCTCAGACCAGTTGAGGATGTCCTGCTTTGTGTATCCGACGACAGTGGGCTTGCCCTTTGTACCGGAAGACCCATGAATCCGAACAACCTCTTTTCGGTCGACGGCGAAGAGACCAAAGGGATAGTTTTCACGCAGGTCGGACTTTTTTGTAAAAGGCAGCTTGGAGATATCCTCAAGACTCTTGATATCACTCGGTTGAGTACCCTTCAAGTCAAACGCCTGCCTGTAAAACGGTACCTTTTCATAGACGGTTTGCAGCGTCTGTTGCAGCCGCTTGAACTGGAGCTCTTCCAGTTCTCTTCTCCCCATCGTCTCAATGTGTGGCTGGTACATGGTTTTCCTCCCTTAATCGTTTCCTCTCCCGCTGTGTCTTCTGTCTCCCATGATGTAGATGTTTCTTAGACGTACTTCAGTCCTTCAAATGGTTGCTGGCAGCTCTTGCAGTAAAAAATGGAACGGCAGGCTGTGGGTCCAAACAGGCTGACCACATCTGTTTCGGAAGCCCCGCAATAGGGGCAACTTGGTGCTGACCTCGGGGTGAATTCACGAGGCGGCGGGGCGATACCAAACTCCTGCAGCTTGGCTCGGCCTTCTTCGGTGATCCGGTCAGACGTCCACGGTACATCCATGACAAACGTAACCTCTGTGCTGTCAATGCCATCTACTTCTTTGACCTTGCCAGCAACCAGGCGTCGAATCAGTTCAACTGCCGGGCAGCCGACAAAGGTTGGTATCAGTTGAACGTGTGCGTGCTGTCCGGTGACTGAAATCGAAAAAACCATACCGAGTTCTTCAAGACTCAGTGTCGGAATCTCCGGGTCCTTTACTTCTTTGAGGGCATCTCGCACACGCTCCTGGAGTATCTCTTCGGTGATTATTTGAGCCATCATCATCACCAGCTCGATCCGTCTTCACTGCGATACACTTCCGTCATGACAGAGAGCAACTCGTCGAGGTGCTCTGTGTGTTGACCAAGTCGTCCATCTGTAACTCCATCTGTTTCACCATGTGTCAGCGGCATCTCGGGCCAAATCATCCCAGCTCGCTCAAACACAGACCTTGCAGATTGGTCAAAAGCAGTTGCAAGATGCTCTCTTGTCACTGGCATAATCCCTTCCACAGCCAGGGCATCTGCGAACTGTCCAAGTGAAAACAAGTCTTGGAGATCATCCCACACCCGTTTTACGGCGTCCTCGACCCGCTTTCGCGCCTCACCGCCTGCGACTCCCAGTCGCTCAAACCAGGTCTCCAGATGAAGCACGTGGTAGCGCTCCTCGCGAAGGATCTTCCTGACCCCTTGTTGCAAGGGGCTGTAATTCGATACGAGCAGTGCTTCCAGCCGTACTTGTTCAAACGTGTTGTAGACGAACCCGCGCGCAATTGTGTAAGCCCAGTCCCCATTTGGCTGTTCAAGCAAACTGGCGTTCTTTCGCTCCTGACTTGGCCGTGCAAAAGCCAGTGTGTCTGCGTCCTGGTTTGTGAGTTCGGCAATCAGGCTGTAGAAAAACGCGGCATGCCCAACCTCATCCTGAGCAATCGAGCTGAAAGCAATGTCCTCTTCAAGGTCGGGGGCCAGCCCCAGCCATTCTGCGCTGCGGTGACCAAAAACGAGATCGTCATCCGCAAGCTGATATAACAGGTCAACCAGTGCTGTCTTGTACGCCTCTGTCATCGTCTTACCCGCAACAACGTTCGTGTTTTCCTTTGTTGTAAGCGCATCGTCAGAGCCCTTCATTCCCAATATGCTCATGGATTGTCACCTCTGTTTCAGATGGATGTTTCTCCGTTGTTATGACTTGATGTCATTAACAAGGTCTTCCACCGTTATGGCTCGTTCCTTAAATTGTTTCCACTTCTGTGCATTTTCTGAATACCCGGATACCTCTCGGTAGCTCTTGTCAAGGACTTGGTTTGCCAAGAGATCTGTATCTTCGTATGATGTCTGATGAATGCTTTGCTGAAGAACGACCCAGATGTTCACGCCTCGTTCACGCCGGAGGAAATTTTCACGCGCGACCTGCAGAGCGAGCTCTGGCGACGGCGCGACGACGCTGCCAACGTGCACATGATGTGCCAGTATCTCACGTTGCACAAAAACCTCATAGACATCGTAGTGAACTTCTCTCACTTCATCCTTGCTCCCGTTTGTGGTTTCATGACCCACTTCTGCCACCTCCCTGTGATTCACTCTGATTACGCAGTTGGTACTGCCTCACCGGCACGAATCATGGCCTCCCGGACCCAAGCTTGGCCTTCGTGGGCCTGACGCCGAAGTGCAATTCGCTCTTGTGACTTCGGTCCCGCGTTGTTTTTGACCATGTAGCCAAACCATTCCCAATCGGGATCGGTATAACTCCACAGCTTGGTTTCACTGTCGTACTTCAACTTATCGTCCGGAACCGTCATCCCAAGTGCCCAAATACGTGGCACATAGCGATTGATAAACTTTTGCCGCAGTTCTTCATTGGTTTTCGTCCGAATCCTGTACTCCATCATCCTGTCGGCCGCAGCTGACATCTCTGTCGGACCGAAGAAGAACATCATTGACGGCCACCAACGGTTAATCGAATCTTGCAGCATTCCACGCTGGTACTCGGTTCCTTCCGCGAGTGCAAGGACAATCGACTCTCCATGTTGCATGTGGAAACTCTCTTCTGCACAAATCCGCTGTAACACTCTTGCGTAAGGCGCGTAGGAACTGTCGAGCAAAGACGCCTGCGTTATAATTGCTCCGCCGTCTACGAGGAAGCCAATGATACCAGCATCAGCCCAGGTCGGTGCCTCCATATGAAAAACGTTGTGAAACTTCACCCGGCCAGTGAAGACATCCGTAATCATCTCTTCACGCATCTTCCCAAGCGGGCGGGCCAAGTCCTCCGCGACTCGCAGCAGTAATTGCCCATGACCAATTTCATCCTGCACCTTTGCAATCAAGGCTAATTTCCGACGCAGGTTTGGTGCTTTGGGTACCCACTCCTTCTCCGGATACGCTCCCATCACTTCACTAATACCGTGCATGTGGATCTGTTTGATGACCAACTTCCGGTATTCATCTGGCATCTCGTCGGTGGCTTCAATTTTCTCGCCGCGCGAGATACGGTTCATGAACTCTTGATACTGCATATCACTCATGTTGTTTCCCTCGCTTCCCTGAGGTTGATAATGTCAGCATGCCCTTCGTAACAGCATGTCAAGGTAACCCGGCTGCAGTTAACCAAAAAAGCAAGCGCTTGCTTGTTAAAAGCCGTGTGGAACCGTGAATGCCATGCGAAACCCAAACTAACCGCTAGCGCATAGCGTGAATCCGTTCCATGATCTTTTGCTTTGGGGAGATCACCTGCGTGAACGTTCCTTCACCAACACAAGCTCGGTCGTGCTCAGCCCATACCTTACAGACCACTTTATGTTGTGATACATCTGTGGCTTCGGCGTAAAAGGTGACCAACTTCCCGACCGGGGCTGGTGCGGAATGTCGGATGCAGATGGA
Source organism: Paenalicyclobacillus ferrooxydans (assembly GCF_001399675.1). Taxonomy (GTDB): domain Bacteria; phylum Bacillota; class Bacilli; order Alicyclobacillales; family Alicyclobacillaceae; genus Alicyclobacillus_B; species Alicyclobacillus_B ferrooxydans. Next base: position 52,765 of record NZ_LJCO01000030.1, on the reverse strand, counting down.
AGCCCCAATGCCTTCCTCATGCTCCTCGAGGAAAGGCAGAATCACTTGTCTCCCTGCCCATTCCATGTAGTAGACCATGGAGACCGTAGACATCGTGGGGTGCACCGCCTCACCAGCAAAGGCGGGACACATCTCTTCTGTCACGGTGACAGACACTTTGGCCGTGTGACCCTTTGCAATTCCGGGCTTCACCGGGATGACCTCCCTTCACTGAGGTGGTTCTTATTGCCGTTGTCACGTACTGCCTCTTATCTCCCCCGGAAGACCGGTTTTCGCTTGTCAAGAAACGCCTTCATACCTTCAGACCTGTCTTCCGTCGCAAACAGAAGATAAAATGCGTTTCTCTCTAGTTCCATGCCCGTCTGCAGGTCGACATCGAGGGCTTTGTTCGCTGCTTCTTTAATCATCTGCACAGCAATGGGTGCTTGTTTGGCAATCTCATAGGCCAGCGAGAGTGCTTCTTGCACGCAGGTCTCGGCAGGAACAACCCGGTTGACCAGCCCCATGTTGAGTGCATCGTCAGCGCTGATGGGGCGGCCTGTCAGCAGCATCTCGAGCGCTCTGTTTTTTCCAATCAATCGGGTCAATCTCTGCGTCCCGCCTGCTCCTGGCATGACGCCCAGTTTCACTTCCGGCTGACCGAACTTGGCGTCTTCTCCCGCGACAATCATGTCACATGCCATGGCTAGTTCACATCCACCACCGAGGGCAAACCCATTCACCGCCGCAATGACAGGTTTGCGAACCTGACGTAATCTGTCCCAAACCTGAAATTGGTTTCGTTGTTTCATCTCTACAACAGTGGCATCAGCCATCTCGAGGATGTCTGCTCCAGCGGCAAATGCTTTCGGACCGCCCGTCACGACCATACAGCGTACGGAGTCGTCGGCGTCAAGCCGTGCCAGTTCCCCAACCAACTCATTCATGAGATGCAGGTTAAGTGCATTGAGTACCTCGTGTCGTTCAATACGAACCAAAGCAACGGACTCGTTTATCTCGGTGTGAATGTAGCGTAAGCTCACCTGTCAAACTCACCTCCTCAAAATCGCTGTCATTGCGGTCAGTCCTGACAAACAGCTGCAGATTGCGCTGCTGATGGAGGCAGGAGAACTTCAGACTTCTGACTCTCCAACCATCATCTCGACGATATCCCCCGCAAAGCTCATCACGTCTTTCCCAGCTGCACGGTTTTCCTTCGATGCCATCGCTGCTTCAAATGAGGCTTGGTCCGCGAAGTACATTTCGGCCATCAGGTAGTACCCTGCCGGTTTCCCCATCGGCGTTCCGACGATGCGCGTCACTTCGAGCTTCTGCAACCCCGGCACCTGTTCTACGAGCGGGGTATGTACACTTGTGTAGTGCTCATCAAAGGCCTCCTTGTCGTTCGGTTGACGGTACAGTGCAATCAGCTTAACCATGTCTCGGTCCCCTCTCTGTATATCTGTTTTCTCAAAACGTGGCTATGCCATTTAAGATGATGGCCATGAACTCGTCAGCCAGCCCTTCCGGTGTCAGTTCGCCGGATGTTTTGTACCACTCGTAGACCCAGTTGCCGACAGAGAGGATTAAGATACGCAGGTATTTGGGATCGCCCCCCCGGAAAACGCCCTTTGCATATCCTTCTGCCAACAAATCACTCCAGAGCGCCTCGTATTTGTCACGTTTCTCCTGAATTTGCGCTCTGCGCACATCTCCCAAGGCAGTCCAGTCGTGAAGAAAAACCTTCGCGGCATCCATTTGTGTTGTGACGACTCTGATATGAGCGGCCAGGCCACTTTTCAACTTGGTCTTTGGATCATCTTGGCCTCTCACAATGGGCTCGAGTGCAGACAGAAAAGCTGCAGCCCCATCGTCGACGATGTGAAACAAGAGGTCTTCCTTTGAGGAGATATGTGTATATAAACTTCCAGAAAGAATGCCCCTGGCCTCAGCAATCTCGCGAATGGTTGTGCCGTGGTACCCCTTCTTGCTGAACAGCTTACCTGCGATGTCATAAAGTTCTTGCTTGGATTTACTTGTCGTCAAATGAAACCCCTTTCAGGCCTTGACATTTACAAGCAAGCGATCGCTTGCTTGTAACATAGTTTAAATCGAATTATTAGACATTTCAATGGGTTTGCACGAATTCTCGGATAACAGCGGGGAATTTTCTTCTCAAACGCTCACCTTCAACGCTCAGCCTAGATGAGTAATTGGAACAGATCAGGGTCTTTATTGATTTCCGTATAGCGGATCCCCGTTTGTTGTAATCGTTCAATCAGGTTGTCGTAATCCTCCCGCTGCTTCAGCTCGATTCCCACCAGCGCAGGCCCATTCTCCCGATTGTTTCTCTTTGTGTATTCAAATCGCGTGATATCGTCATCAGGGCCAAGGACTTCATCGATAAACTCACGCAGGGCACCCGCACGTTGCGCAAAGTGAATGATGAAGTAATGCTTCAGCCCTTCATGGATCAGGGACTTTTCCTTAATCTCCTGCATTCGGTCGATATCGTTATTACCGCCGCTCAAGATACACACCACGTTTTTACCGCGAATCTGTTGACGGTAATCATCGAGTGCCGCTATCGGTAGTGCCCCTGCAGGTTCAAGGACAATGGCATTTTCTGAGTACAGGTCGAGAATCGTTGTACAAACTTTACCCTCCGGAACAACAGCAATATCCGCTAAAACATCTCTGCAGAGTTCAAAAGTAAGCTTTCCAACCTGCTTGACGGCTGCTCCGTCAACAAACTTATCGATGCTGCCGAGGGTTACGACCTGTTGTTGCTCGAGAGAGGTTTTCATCGAAGGCGCACCGAGCGGTTCAACACCGATGATTTGCGTTGAAGGGGACACACGCTTCAGATAACTTCCCACTCCTGCCGCCAATCCTCCACCGCCCACAGCTAGAAACACGTAATCGAGAGGGAGCCCTTCATCACCAATGTCATGCATGATTTCAATGCCAATCGTACCCTGTCCTGCCACGACCAGAGGGTGATCAAAGGGGTGAACAAATGTCTGCCCGTGCACGTTACAGTACTCCATGGCGGCCGTAAAGGCGTCATCGAATGTATCCCCTGTCAAATGCACATCAACGTAGGGACCGCCGAACTTCCTCACCTGGGATACCTTTTGCCGGGGTGTTGTTGTGGGCATAAAAATGGCCCCGCGTACACCTAGATGCTGACAGGAATAAGCAACGCCTTGTGCGTGATTGCCGGCACTCGCACAAACAACACCGTTTTTAAGTCGCTCTTTCGGGATATTGCGAATAAAGTTGTAAGCGCCTCGAATCTTAAACGAACGCACGACCTGTAAGTCTTCCCGCTTAATAAATAGGTTGCACTCGTACTTTTCCGATAGCACTTTACTTCGCTGCAACGGGGTCCGCAAGCTCACTTCCTGGACGACGGGGTACGCTTTGAGAATGTCTTCATTAAAAAATTTGTCTTGCCTAGTGGTGGCATCTGAAATTTCTGTACGGTTCACGAAAGTCTCGCCCCTCCTTCTTCTCTCTGCCCCATAGAATATCATACTCGAGGTTCGAAATATCAGATAATTTGTCTCGTACCAAAGTTATTTGCGATTTTGTCAGATTTGACGGATACGGGATGTTTTGATGTGTAGACAAGGTAACACGACCATTTGTAGTTAGCAAAAGAAATCCGGTAAAATGGCTCGAGAACACTTACTTTTATCGGATTTCATCGGACGATCAGGTTGTGAGTTGTGTTGCAGTTTGTGCGTTGAGTCGCAGTTCGTGACTATCGGCTTGTAAATGGATGAAACAGGGCGGGATAGACGTGATGGAACAAAATGCAGTAGTGGTATTCAGCGGCGGGCAGGACAGCACAACCTGCCTCGTGTGGGCCTTGCAGAATTTTAAACATGTAGAGGCCATTACGTTTCAATATGGGCAAAGACATGAACTGGAGATCGAATGTGCGCGGGAAATTGCAAGCAAGCTTTCCGTCCCGCACCACGTCTTAAACCTCGATTTACTAAATCAGTTGGCACCGAGTGCACTCACCCGATCGGATATTGCCGTTCAAGCAGGAACAGATGGCGCCTTGCCATCCACGTTTGTGGACGGACGAAACCATATCTTTCTCTCTTTTGCAGCCATTTTTGCAAAACAGATTGGCGCCTCGCACATTGTCACAGGGGTCTGTCAGACCGACTTCAGCGGTTATCCAGATTGCCGGGACGTGTTCGTTAAATCACTGAACGTGACGCTGAACCTGGCGATGGATTACGAATTTGTCATTGATACACCCCTGATGTGGCTGGACAAGAAGATGACCTGGGCACTTGCGGATGAACTGGGTTGTTTTGAACTTGTACGAAATGAGACCTTGACTTGTTACAACGGCGTGATGGGTGATGGATGTGGAGAGTGCCCCGCTTGCGAATTGCGAAATCGAGGGCTGCAGGCGTATCTTGCTGAAATCGGTACAAGCGCCTAAACCAGCTTAAACGAGCAGCAACAGGCGCTGTTTGCTAGAATGCTCTGTGGAAGGGACTGTGAGAAATGGCGAACATCTTGTCCGCAGAGGACGTCTGTAAAAGCTACGGAGAAAAGGTGCTGGTTGATCATATCTCATTTGGCATCGATGAAGGTGAGCGGATTGGACTCATCGGGATCAATGGCACCGGAAAATCGAGCCTGTTAAAGATCATTGCTGGGGTCGACAGCCCTGACAGTGGCTCGATTACGCTTGCATCCGCTGCACGAGTTCATTATCTGCCACAAGAACCGGAGTTTGAGCAAGGTGCCAATGTTCTATCAGCTGTCTTTCACGGCAACACCCATGAGATGCAAACGATTCGGGACTACGAGGCAGCCCTCGAACAAGTAAACGAGAATCCGAATGATTTGGGGGCTCAAGAGCGCCTCATTCGGCTGCAATCGCGAATGGATGATTTGCACGCATGGGAGATGGAGTACGAGGCGAAGACCATCTTGACTCGGCTCGGCATTACCGATTTTCAAGCCGTGGTCGGTACGCTGTCCGGCGGGCAGCGAAAGCGCATTGCGCTGGCCCGGGCTTTGATTCAGCCCGCAGACCTGCTGATTCTTGATGAACCTACCAACCACATTGATGATGAAAGTGCCGCTTGGCTCGAAAACTACCTGGCAGCTCGAAAAGGTGCGCTTCTAATGGTCACCCATGATCGGTATTTTCTCGATCGCGTTGCCAACCGAATCTTTGAACTCCACCAAGGCAGGTTGTACCAGTATCCAGGGAATTACAATGCCTTTCTGGAAGCCAAGCTCCAGCGAGAAACAGAACAAGCTGCGAGTGAAGACAAACGGCAGAATTTTTTGCGTAATGAACTGAAATGGATCCAGCGCGGCGCACGTGCCCGTGGAACAAAGCAAAAGGCAAGAACAGAGCGGTATTATGATGTCCTCAATCAAAACACAGCACCAACACAGGAAAGCATTGATTTGTCGTCTGTATCGTCACGTTTGGGTAAGACGGTCATTGAACTGCAGGATGTCAGCAAGGGGTACAACGGCCCATCACTGATTGACCACTTCAGTTATATCGTCTTGCGGGATGACCGTATCGGTATCATTGGTCCAAACGGGATGGGCAAGTCAACCCTGCTGAAACTCATGGCACAGCAGATGACCCCTGATGACGGGTCGGTTGTCGTCGGATCGACAGTCAAGATTGGCTACTTCTCTCAGGAACACGAGGAAATGCCGCTAGACATGAAGGTCATTGACTACATCCGTGACGAGGCAGAATACATCGAAACCGCCGATGGGGAGTCTATCACAGCGGCTCAGATGCTGGAGCGATTTTTATTTCCAGGCCACCTGCAATGGACACCGATTTCAAAGCTGTCTGGAGGTGAAAAGCGCCGGCTGTCTCTACTTAAGACGATTATGTCTGCGCCAAACGTGCTGTTGCTCGATGAGCCAACCAATGACCTGGACATTCCGACACTGAGCATTCTTGAATCATACCTCGACGACTTCGCCGGCTCGGTCATTGTTGTATCTCACGACAGGTACTTTCTCGACCGAGTTTGTGAAAAGATCTTTGCTTTTGAAGGACATGGCGTTATATCTGTCCACTTCGGAAACTTTTCCGAGTACATGAGTCGCCAAAAGGAGAACGGAGCCCCGAGTTCGACGACGCAGGGTAACCATGCCGATACACGAGCCAAGTTGCCTGACAAATCGGCGGCAGGTCCAGTTCGAGGAAACGATGATCAACCAGAGATACCAAAGCCAAAGAAACTCAAGTTTTCTTGGAGTGAGCAGAAGGAATACGAAACCATTGATTCGGACATTGCAAACGTCGAGGAGAGTCTCCAACTGGTTTCCAAAAAGCTGGAGGCAGCCGGGTCAAACTACGGACTGGTCCAGGAACTTTACAACGAACAACAGGAACTCGAACAGAAGCTCAATCACCTGCTAGAACGTTGGACATATTTAAACGAGCTGGCGGAGGCCATTGAAAAGAGCCAGAACAAGTGACCTACTCCCACCACACCCGCTTCTCCAGGCGGGTGTTTTTGATCTCCAAATAAACTCCACATCCTTTACATACCCCTTCCAACTATGAATCCTATAATGAACTCAGGAAACAGTTTACTTAGACAAAACCGAAGTCGTTAACGACCTCTGAATGCGAATCCACACGGAAAGGAAGGTCCTTAGGATGGGATTTTACAGTCAGAACGACGATACTGAGTTTCGTAAACCAGGCAAGGGTCGTGCAAAAAATGGATTGAAGTGGATAGCCGTTATCGCGGTATCTGCAATCGTAGGTTCGGGTACGACATTTGCGTTGATTCCGGCGCTCAAAGCGACAGGCGCATTGCCTGCTACAATTGCACCAGCCAGCCAACAGACCTCCACTTCCGGATCGGCCGGTTCTTCGTCTGTGACTCCGGTATCTACCCAGGTGAACGTAACGGTTAACAATGGCATTACGCAGGTGTTTAAGAAGGTAGAACCAGACGTGATGGCTGTTGTCAATTACGGTCAAACGAGCAGCGGTGGTTACTTCTCGTCAGGAAGTTCGTCCTCGCTGCAGCCGGTTGGTGTTGGCACTGGCGTCTTGTTTTACAAAAATAGTAAATACGGTTATGTCGTCACGAACAACCATGTTGTCCAAGGATCTTCAAAGTTGGAAGCCGTACTTTACACAGGTAAGCATGTGAACGCTACGGTTGTAGGAACAGACCCTTACACAGACCTTGCAGTCATCAAAGTCCCGCTCAGTGCAGTTGCAAATATCACACCCGCCACGTTTGCGAACTCCAACAACATCCAGACTGGAGAGACCGCAATCGCAATCGGCACTCCGATGGGACTTGATTTTGCTGACTCTGTCACAGCAGGGATTGTCAGTGCAAAGTCACGGATTATGCCGGTTGAAGACCCGCAATCCCAACAGACATTGGATTATCAAGCGGTTATTCAGACGGACGCGTCCATCAATCCTGGGAACAGCGGCGGACCGTTGCTCAACATCGAAGGTCAGGTCATGGGCATCAACAGCAGCAAGATTGTCGCCCAAGGATTCCAGGGCATGGGCTTTGCCATCCCGGCGAATGAGGTACAAAATATCGCCAACCAAATTTTACAAACCGGCCATGCCACACATCCGGCAATCGGCATTGCAGGATACTCTCTCAGTTCTCTACCGCAACCCTACTGGCCAAACGTACCTGTTGACTACGGCGTATGGATCCAGAGCGTAACAAGCAGAGAAGCGCAGAAGGCTGGATTACAAAAGAACGACGTCATTGTGGGTCTTGACGGACACACAATTCAAGATATGGCAGACCTGCGAACGTATCTGTTCCAGCACAAACCGGGTGACGTTGTAACCCTCGTGGTCTACCGAGGCAGTCAGAAACTGTCTATCAAACTGACGCTTGGTTCAATGGCGTCGCCAAACACAACCGCTCAAGGCCAGTCGAGCAGTCAAAGCTCGCAAGGAACTCCGTACGATCCGTTGAACCCGTTTGGCCCAGGTCAGTTCGGTGGTTCCGGGTCCGGTTCTGGCTCGGGGCAATCAAGCTTAGGTCAATACGGCAACTAAACTCACCAATTCCGCTGATGCTTCGATGCCCCTGGACGGTTGTCAATCACCTACCCTCGCCATTGGCACCGTTCCAGACTCATCGGTATGCATCCCTGACAATGGGCGATCCGACACCACCGGATCGCCCTTTTACATCGATTAACATCCTGATACCCAAAATTTACAAATATTTGAACAAGGCTAGGCAGGGATGTGTCTGGGAAAGGGGAGTGTGCGTGTGATTGAATTATCAAAGCAGACTCATAAGAGGCTCGGGGTGAGCGGAATTTGTTCGCTCACCCTGCTTATTTTAGAGAATCGTCCCTATTACTACGAAGGCCTTTGAAAGTTAGTAGGCACCTCGTATTTCGTGGTGAACCCGGTCCTGATAGAAGTCTCGTAACCGGGCCATCTCTGTCTCCGTAAAACTCGGGACTTCTGTTGAAGCAAGGTTGTCTTCAACTTGAGTCGTGTTCTTGAAACCCGGGATGGCACACGTCACCTCCGGTTGGTCAAGAATCCAGCGCAAGGCCGCACGCGTCATGTTCCCACGTCCCTCAGCAATCCAGCGAAGGTCTCTGGCCAAGGTGACTCCAGTGCGGAAGGCTATCCCTGCAAATGTCTCCCCGACATTAAACTGTTGACCGTCCGCGTTAAAATTGCGATGGTCATCTGCCTCAAATTCATGGCCCGTATCAAACTTTCCAGTGAGCAGCCCGCTCGCCAAAGGTACCCTAGCCAAAATGCCCACACCGGCTGCCGCAGCCTTTGGAAACAGTTCCTCAAGCGGCTTTTGCCGGAAGATGTTAAAAATAACCTGCAACGCTTGAACGCCAGGATATTGAAGCGCTGTGAGCCCTTCCGCTACAGTTTCCACGCTGACACCGTAAGCACGGATCTTTCCTTCGGCTTGCAACTTATTAAGGACTTCAAAGACATCGCCCTCCTCGATCACGAAGCTTGGCGGGCAGTGAATCTGATACAGGTCTATGCGTTCACGTCCCAAGCGCCGCAGGGAGTTCTCACAATACTCACGCACCCTGTTCTCTGAGTAAGTATTGCGGTCATGAATGTCTCCAGCGCGGCAAAACTTGCTCGCGATATAGATATCGTCGCGACCTTTGGTTGCTGTCCTTAGGAGTTGTTCGGCGTGCCCATCACCGTACACGTCTGCGGTATCGAAAAAGTTGACCCCTGCATCCATGGCTTTGTTCAATGCGGTGAGTGATTCTCGGTCGTCCGTTTTACCCCAGGAACCTCCGATAGCCCAGGTTCCGAAACTCAATTCACTGACTTCAATGCCTGTCCGGCCCAGTTTACGATATTTCATGACACCACTCCTTCTCCGTCAATTTTAGCTCATGGAGCCCGCTTCAATCTATTGCGACGGCACGGCATCAGAGCGGCAAATCAGCTCCACTGTTTGACTGAATCTCAATTTGCTCTTCTGGATGCTGAAGAAATTCGTACCAACGCTGGCGAAACCGGACTTGTGGTGCGTCCGCAGGGACATGTGCCTCCATCCGAAGTGCCTGGGGAATAGGCCGTGGATGTTGGCTTTCAACAACGGCGCGGTCCTCGGTTAAGATACGCAAGCTGTACTTTGAAAAAATCCGGTTTAAAAAGGGCACGTTTCTTGCAAATGTTCTTCCGGCGTAGCCAAATATGATGGTCCGGTCTCTATCGACCGGTAAAAAGGTGACATAGTTGATGAATGAATCTTTGGAGTCTCCGGATGGACGCAAGAGCCACTGCTGCGGAAACCAATAGTCAAGCAAACCGCCTCCGTTATAAATGCGAATGCCATCCTTGTCTGGTACCTCAAAACGCAGATCTGACACCTTCTCCGGGAGTCGACGGCCAATGGTTTTGCGGTGAACAAATGCCAAATGGGCAACATCAAGCACACTTTCTACTACGCGCGTCAGATGAGCAGTCCATTCTTGTTCATACGGCGCGAGTCGAAATTTTGGGTCCTCCAGTTGACTTGGGACCTTCAGCTCGGGTGGTTCACCATCATGGGGATAGACCCAAATCAGGCCCGCCTTTTCCGCTGCCTTGTACGCGGTCAGATGTGCGAACTTGGGAATGGGTCGTTCGGGGTGTGCCGGAATTTTCTGACATCTACCGTCACCATCAAACTCCCAGCCATGATAGGCGCATCGAATGTGGCCATCCGTACAAGCGCCAAGCGAAAGATCCGCCCCGCGATGAGTGCAGTAAGCCGTCAGACATTTGGGGTTGCCCCTGTGGTCACGAAACAGAACCACATCCACTCCCGCAATCCTGCGTTTCATGGGTTTTGACTTTAAGTCCTTCGACCAGCCAATTGGGTACCACGCCACAGGAACAACGGTGTCATCACTCGGCAGTTTTAGCTTTGTGTCCATAACATGAAAGCCTTCCACAGAGCATCATGCCCCTTCCAAGGACGTCATGAATATGTTGTAATCGATCGCCTTTGCTTGTTTAAAATATTATACCACATAGTATAATAATCGACCAGCGTCTTGGTTTCCTGAAACAGCAGTCACTTAATCAGGGTACAAGACGCAGAAAAAATTTTTTTATTCATATCAAAATGTAACCGGATACGCACGTCATAGTTTTCTGCGCCCTTGTGTATATTGCGACATCAGCATATTTCTGAACTGAGAAAAAGGAGACGTGAGCATGCGCGCATTGATTATGGCAGGGGGCAGAGGCACGAGGCTGCAGCCATTGACGCGACGGTTACCCAAACCCATGCTGCAACTGTTGGACCGCCCGATGATGGAGTACATTGTCGAGTTGCTGGCCATGAACGAGATCAAAGATATCACCGTCACAGTCTGTCATATGGCAGATGCCATCCGCGAACACTTTGGCGATGGTGCAAAGTGGGATGTCAACATGGAGTACCAGGAAGAAACACAGCCTCTCGGTACTGCCGGGGGTGTAAAGCTTGTCGAACCGCAGTTGAAAGACACCTTTATTGTGATGAGCGGAGATGGGCTTACCGATTTTAATCTGAAGCGAGCAATTGTGGAGCACCATCGACGAGGTGCCATGGCAACCCTGCTTTTGACAAAAGTAGAGTGCCCGCTCGGCTATGGCGTCGTTGACATACGAAGCAACGGGCAAATCGTTCAGTTCGTAGAAAAGCCAAAGACGTTTATCGGGGGTAATACGTATTATATCAACACGGGCATTTACATCCTCGAGCCGGAAATTCTCGATTACATCCCTGCAGGTACAGCATTCGACTTTGGCCATGACTTGTTCCCGCTGCTGCTGGAAATGGGAATACCCTTGTTTGGCTACGAAGCAGATGGGTATTGGTCAGATGTAGGCACACTGCACCAGTACTATCAGTCCCAGATTGACATGCTACACGGAAAGGTTCGGTTAAACTTGCCGGTTGAAGTTTTAGTGTCTGCACCCGAACTTGTTGAAGCTGTAAACGTGCACTGAAGTCCTGTCTGCTGATGGAAAGGCAATCATCTAACGCAATCATCTAACGCGTCACGCAACATATAGGGCCATGTTTCATCCGCTTCGCCCAACTTTTTCACACCCTCTCTTCCCCTAGCTTAATTTATCAGGGAAAGGAGGGCTTTATTGTGCAAACCCGCGTGCAGCAAGTCCTAGACAGTTTGCGTCTACAAAATGGCCTGTACGTGGCCAGCCCATCAGACACATACCACTACGTTTGGATTCGGGACAACTGCTATATTGCCCTGTCCGAGTTAGACGAGAACAATGGGCGTTTTGAGCAAACCTACCACGCCCTGCTAGATATCTTCCGGAGATACGAATGGAAGCTGTCCTACCATGCGGTCAGGCGCCCACAGGCCGTTTACGAATACGTGCATCCACGTTACACAGCAGAAACCGGGGAAGAAATCTGGGGTCCGTGGGGAAACGCTCAAAACGATGCAATTGGCGCTTTTCTGTTCGGGATGGGCGAAGGAATGCGAAAAGGACACAAAATGCTCCGTGATGAAACGGATCGGAAAATCGTCACCTTGCTCATTCAATACCTGCAAACCCTCGAGTTCTGGCAGGATGAAGACAACGGCATGTGGGAAGAATCCCGTGAACTTCACGCAAGCAGTATTGGCGCCTGTACTGCCGGGCTTTTATCGATAAAACCGTATTTCCCTGACGCAGCTGCACCGATACAAAACGGGATGTGCAAATTGTTTGATCTACTGCCTCGCGAAAGCGCTCTCCACCGTTACGACTTGGCTCAACTGAGCCTTATCTATCCGTATCGACTGCTGCCACATGCTTTGTCTGCCGATCTCGTTGAACAAGTTGAACACAACCTGCTCCGAGAGCATGGTGTCATTCGTTATCCAGGTGATCTGTACTACGCAGACCAAGGCCAAGAAGCACAGTGGTGCATGGGGCTTCCATGGTTAGGACTGTGTCACGCAGTCCTTGGAGACCTCGACAAGGCACAGGAATACCTGCGCTGGACTGAACGCGTCATGAAAAAGGACGGAGCTATTCCTGAACTCTACCTGGCAAAACAGCATGAGCCAAACGAAAATACGCCGCTTGGATGGGCACACTCACTTTACCTCATCCTCGCTAAGGAAATTCGTGCCTTGTCAGGCAACATCACGGACAGCGAACCGATAGAACAAGCATAAAACGGCATATGGGCTGTTCGCGTGCTCAAATCCATTGCCTTCTGACTCTTCGTCATTTAGAATAAGTCTGATTATGACACCAGCGGTGATGATAGCATGGAGAAGCAGATGAAGCTAACCCCACAGCGCAAGGCTGTTTTTGATGTCATTTTGGCTTCAAGAGACCACCCGACAGCAGCCGATATCATGGAACATCTCCGCAACAGCGGACAACGGGTTTCCTACGCGACTGTGTACAACTCTTTGAAGTACTTGACGAATGCACAGCTGATACGCGAACTCAAGATTGGCGAATCAGCCAGTCGCTATGATGCCCGAATGGAAGCTCATCACCATATTGTTTGCGAGAAGTGCGGTCGCGTGGATGAATTGTTGACACCGCTTCCCAATGAATACTGGCAAGCAGTAACGAAAGATACTGGCTACGATGTCCATGACATTGATATTGTGGCAAGAGGCCTGTGCCCCGACTGTCGACGACAGCCTTAGCTGTCCGGATGGAGACGGCCTGTGAATGCAGGCCGAAGTGGCCAATCCGTAGCCGTGACTACCCTTTCCACCTCTATCCGTTGTAATCGAGCTTTCCATCTGCTTCTGCCAAAGCAGCAAGCACGCGAATCCCCTTCTGAATTGTTGCACTCCCCCTTAAGAAGTTTTACACACTCTTTGCACAATCTTCACATGCTCTCCGCGTGAGATTCAAGGTTTCTGGGTATCCTCTTCTTAAACATCAACTGGAAGACATTTCTGCTCCAGGACAACTTCCTTGCGAGCGGGTTAGAGAGGGTGCATCCATTGTTACCGAATTTCTTCATTGTCGGGGCTGCAAAAAGTGGAACTAGTTCTCTCGATCGCTACTTAAGTCAGCATCCCGATATCTACATTCCTCCGAAAAAAGAGGCGCATTTTTTCTCCATCGCGGACTTTCCTTCGCAGTTTGAGGGTCCTGGGGACGAAGGCATGAACCTCTACACAGTGCGGAATCCAAGCGAATATGAACAGTTGTTTGATGGTGTTCGTAACGAAACCTCTATCGGTGAATCCTCGGTGTTTTATCTTTACTATCCCGGAACCGCGAAACGAATACAGCGTGCAATCCCCAACGCCAAAGTCATTGTTATCTTACGAAACCCGGTGGACCGCGCTTTTTCGGCCTATACACACCTGATTCGGGATGGTCGAGAGACACTCAGTTTCGAACAGAGTCTCGCTCAGGAAGAAAAGCGAAAGTCGATGCACTTCGAACCTATGTGGCTGTACCGTGAGCTCGGATTGTACTCCACCCAAGTCAAACGGTATCTTGACGTTTTCGGTCGTGAACAGGTCCATGTGGTGATATTCGAGGAGTTCCTTAAAAATCCGGAAGAACACCTCAAAGGTGTACTCAACTTTCTTGGGGTGAAGGCGGATATTGAAATCGATACCTCAACGGAGTACAACGAGTCTGGCCAACCAAAGTTGAGGTGGATGTACGATTTCATTAGCAAACCGAACGGCCTCAAAGAAATCATCAAGCCGCTGTTTCCGCCAGCCATGCGAGAAAAGCTTGGGATTCGTGCAAAGTCCATGATGCTCACTAAAATGCAAATGGAAACAGCGACCCGAGCAAAGCTGACCAATTATTTTGCTGGGGACATCGCACGACTCGAAGAGATTCTGGAACGCAGCTTAAGTGTCTGGACAAACTGGAATCGAGAGCCGGACCTCGCACGCGTTGAAGGTACGTCCGTCTAGACGCTGTTTGGGTATCTGTAAATGCTCTTATCTTAAAAGAGGATGAGTTGCAGGGGTTTACACTTCTCTGTACTCATCCTTTTTGCTTTCCCATTCGCCCTCAGAGCCCTTTATTTTGTACAATGAAGTACGTACATACACCCATTGAGCGGGTACAGACTCCACGCCGAGTATCATTTGTACACACCACGAGAACGTACAGGGGGATTGGAATGCCTGACGAACTGAAAGCGGTCATTGACTTGGGCTCCAACTCAGTGCGGCTTGTTATCTACCAGCAAGGTCCGCACGGGACAGGGCAGGAAGTGGATAACCTAAAGCAGACCGTTCGCCTGAGTAACCATCTTGACGAAAACAACAACATCAGTGATAAGGGTATCTCTGTCACGCTCGCGGTCCTGCGACAGTTTCAACAACTGTGTCAAGCTTATCAGGTAACCGAGGTCATCGGTGTAGCAACACAAGCGATGCGGATAGCTGCCAATCGAGATGCGTTTCTCGAGCAGATTTTTGACGCGACCGGAATCCGATTTCAGGTTCTGCCGGGTACAGAAGAGGCTCGCTACGGTTACCTGGCGGTCGTCAACTCATTGGCGATTCCAGAAGGTGTAACTGTGGATATCGGTGGCGGGAGTACAGAAATCGCGTACTTCCGCGACCGTAAATTGGTTCATCACGTGTCTATCCCGTACGGTGCTGTCTCTTTGACCAGGGAATACGTACGAAGCAATCCTCTCCCCGCGAAAGAACTCAAAGCACTCGAAAACGTCATTTCAGAACGACTCAGTCAGCATCCATGGCTCGAAGGTCTGCGTTGCCCAGTCATTGGTCTTGGTGGAACTGCACGATCCGTTGCGCGTATTCATCAACGTCAACACCACTACCCTTTGCAGCTCCTTCATGGCTACGAAATGTGGCCGCTTGAGGTGACCACGATTCTCGACATGGTGCGCTCGCTGCCGCTCGATAAAAGAAGCGATATCGCTGGCTTGTCTCAAGACAGGTCTGACATCATTGTGGCTGGTTCAGCCATCCTCGACCAAGTATTAAAGCGGGTTGAAGCCACGCAGTTTGTCATCAGCAACAAGGGGTTGCGCGACGGCATCCTGGTGGAGAAGGTCCTTCAGACGCTGAAGCTGGATATCCTGCCTGACATATTGATGTACAGCATCGAAAACATCCAAGACCATTTTCGTTTGAATCGAAAGCACGCCTTTCATGTCTGGAATCTCTCCAGTCAAATGCTGAACGCAATCATGAAACTGGGATGGCTGCCAGAGAATCGCGACCTGAATCGATGGTTGCAGGTAGCCGCATTGTTGCACGATCTCGGACGTACAGTAAGTATCTATAACGTGCGAAGCCATACCTTTTATCTGTTGCTGCAGGTACCGCTGCTCGGGGTGAGTCACCGCGATCGTGTTATCGCAGCAGCGATTGCGTCATATAAGACGACAAAACAGACCACGGTTGCACTGGCAGAGTACCAGGAGTTGCTCGGCGACGACGATATCAGCCTGGTCGCCCAATTAGGCACGTTGCTCGGACTTGCGAGGGCACTTGACCGAACAGAGACCTCAGCCGTGGAATCGGTGGACTTGGTTTCCGTCAAAGGCAATCAAGTGCTTCGTCTACGCTCTCGGCAGACGTTAGACCTCGAGTTTAACCTTGCCGCAGAATGGCTTAAGAAGTGGAAAAAGGTGTTTCAACGGGAGGTTCGATTGGAGGTCGAGCAGGTTGCCCACTCCGAAAACGTTTGACAACCCGGCATACTACATCAACCGGGAACTCAGTTGGTTATCCTTTAATGAACGGGTTCTTGAAGAAGCTCTTGACGACACAAACCCGCTGTTTGAGCGGCTTAAATTCCTTGCCATCACGAGCTCAAACCTCGATGAGTTTTTTATGGTGCGCGTTGCTGGTTTGAAAGAACTCGTCAATTCAAAATCTAATGCCGTCGACAGCAAGACGGGAATGTCCGCCTTCGAGCAATGGATTGAGGTGTTGGAGAAAAGCCGAAAGTTCATGAACCAGCAGGGCCAGGTTTGGAACGAGGTGTTGTTACCTTTGCTCCATCAAGCCGGGTTTCCTATCGTTACGACAAAAGACCTCAATCGCGATCAAAAAGACTATTTGTCGGATTTGTTTACACGCATGATCTATCCTGTTCTTACCCCAATGGCCGTAGATGCAAGCCGGCCGTTCCCGATGCTGTTGAACGGTTCACTCAACCTTGCGGTCCTTATTGAGACGGATGAACCCGAGAAAGAAGAGTACCTCTTTGCCTTTGTCCAGGTACCTAGCGTATTGCCGCGTATTGTCGCATTGCCGACGCTCGATGGACAGCGTACATACATCTTTCTTGAAGACGTAATTCGTATGCACTTATCGGATCTGTTCCGGGGCAGGCGGATTCTGTCCGCGAGTTGTTTCAGAATCACGAGAGATTCTGACTTAGCGTTGAACGAAGATGCGGCTGAGGACCTGCTCGAAGAGATCGAGCGAGAGCTGAACAAACGTAAAACGGGAGATGTTGTTCGGATCGAAGTTGAGCGAGGAATTCATCCATTTCTCGTGGATGTCCTTAGCGACTGGGAAGAGGTGTCTGTGCAAGAGGTGTTTGAACTTGATTGTCCGATTGACCTGACGTACCTTTTCCGTTTCGTAAACGAGAGCAACGCGGACCTGTACAGATTCCCTGAGTTCTCAGCGATTCAGCCGTGCGAATTTGATGAAGACCAAGATATATTTGATACGATTCGAGCAGAGGATATCCTGCTCTATCATCCGTATCAGTCCTTTGAACCTGTTGTTCGGTTTGTCCATCAAGCCGCACACGACCCGAATGTCCTGGCCATCAAGCAAACATTGTATCGCGTGGGCGGAGACTCTCCAATTGTATCCGCACTGGCAGAGGCAGCTGAAAACGGCAAGCAGGTTACGGTGCTCGTCGAACTGAGAGCACGTTTTGACGAGGAGAAAAACATCGTTTGGGCAAAGAAACTTGAAAAGGCAGGCTGTCACGTGATTTACGGCCTCGTGGGCCTGAAAACTCACGCAAAAATGGCCCTGGTTGTTCGTCTCGAAAAGGACAGGCTGCAAAGATACGTCCACCTTGGAACGGGCAACTACAATGACAATACAGCCCGACTATACACGGATTTCGGGTTGTTTACATGCAATGACGGCATTGCCGAAGATGTCACTTCAGTTTTCAATCAGCTCTCGGGGTACTCTTCCCTCCCAAGACTCCATCACCTGCGCGTTGCTCCGTGGAATCTGGAAGCGGCCTTTTTGTCTGAGCTTGCTGAAGTCTCGGCGCGTTCCACGCTCGAACACCGGGGACGAGTCATCGCCAAAATGAACTCCCTGACGGACAAACATATTATTCAAGCCTTGTACAAGGCGTCGCAAGCGGGAGTTCAAATTGACCTCATTGTTCGGGGAATCTGCTGTCTTCGTCCGGGAATTCCAGGGGTGAGCGAGAACATCCGCGTGCACAGCATTGTAGGAAGATTTCTTGAACACGGTCGCGCTTACTACTTTCACAGCTGGGGCCGCAGAAGGGTGTTTCTATCGAGCGCGGATTGGATGACTCGAAACCTGGAGATGCGCGTAGAAACCATGTTTCCCATCCTGCAACCCAAGCTGAAGAAGCGGGTCATAGACATCCTTGAAACCCAGCTGACAGACAACGTAAAGCGAAGAGAGCTGCAGTCCGACGGAACGTATCGGCACGTCGCTGTTGTTGAAGGAGAAGAACGGATCGACAGCCAACAAATTCAGTATCAAGTCGTTGCTGCCCAAAAGCGCAGGCAATATCTCAAGCCTTTAAACGTCAAAGAACACGACCACGCATAAAACCCGCGGGATACGACACCCGCGGGTTTTTCATGAGTTTTGAATTGATGAGGCATAGAAACTGTATACAGTCTCAGCCGATGGTTGGTTCGGTCTTGGAAGGCGTGGACAGAGCACTTTGGCGCCGCCCTGCGCTCACGAGATAAAATATGATACCAGTCACAATCGGTGCCACAAAAGCCGTTAAATCAGCCCCGCCAAACCACATCTTTGTCAGCGGACTCGCCCACAACGCTCCGTTCGCTGCGAAGAAGGTCGCCACAACACCGATAATGTACGAACCCATTGCTCGCCAGTTGGTTCCTGAGCTGAACCAATAGGCACTCCCCTTCGCATCTGACGCCAGGCCATCCGAGTTGTAATTGCCTTTCACCATCATGTGGTTGAGCAGGAAGATGACCGCCCACGGACCGATAAACACAATCATGATGTCCAGGAAGTTCTGGAAGAAGGTCACAAAGTTTGATGAGAAGAAGATCGCATAGATACCAATCAGTGTACAAATCACACCATCAACTGCCACAGCCCAATAGCGGCGAATACGGATGCCCATGGACAAGAAGCTCATCCCTGAACTATAGGCATTCAGATAGTTTGCTGTAATGTCACCAACGATGACAGCAATCAGAAATGGAATTGCAGCCCATGCTGGAACGGATTTTGCAATCGCCATGACAGGGTCCGCAGCGTACGCTTTACCACTTACAAACGTGCCAAGCAGAATACCAACAGTCATCATGACAAAGTTCGCGATGCCGCCGCCTGCAAATGTTACACCGACAATCTTGCGCGTTGGTGTGCTTTTCGGCATGTAGCGGGAGTAGTCAGCCGCAAAGTTCACCCATCCGTAGAAGGTGCTTGCCAAGCCGATAGATGCAGCGAGCAGGAACGTTGGGAACGGGCCTGCAGCAGCCATATCCTTGACCGGCGTCGAATACGCCCAGTGAACGTGAGGAATAATTGCAATGACCACCAAAACAGCACAAATGGTAAGGACAAACGCCAGAACACGTTGGACAGTGACGAGCGTAGCATGACCAAGAATAGGAACCGTATAAGTCAGAACCAAGGTGATAATCAGCGCGATCACGGTCGGCCCGACTCCGGACGAAGGCAACCCGATATACTGGGCAAGACTCAGAAAGGCCCATACCGTCAAGACCATCGTGACACTTTCCCAACCCACTGCTGTCAACCAGCTAAAAAAAGCTGGGACCCGGTTGGCACGAGCACCAAATGCTGCCCTCGAGATGGTCAATGTTACTGTGCCACCCTTTGGACCGGTTGCCGAAGCATAGCCCAAAACTGCAAACGAAGCAGAGCAGATAAGCGCAACCAGCATACTCTCCCATACATTAAGACCGAGTGCAGTAAACAACTGGCCTGTGACAACGCCTGTAAATGTCAAAACTGCTGCAAACCACACAAAGAACAACTGACGCGGGCGTCCATGACGCTTCGCTTCTGAAATCACACCAATGCCTTCGGTCTCAAGATGAAATGCTTCATCGCGTTGTGCGTCGGCATCTACGGATAAAGGCGAGCGAACAACTTGGCTCACAATGATTCCTCCTGTCTGTCTAACTGCCTAAAATCAAAAAACCCGGCACCTTGAGGGCTCAGATTACCGAGCATACTCGAGGCGCCGGGCAAATTTCCCAAATCGTATCCGTCAGGCCCACGCAGGTAAAACGTCACGCAGAAACTGAGTCTGATACGGACTATAGGAAATGTCGCACAACGTCCTCGTAGTCAAGCGATTCTCGGTCGCTCGGTAGAGACTGTCAGGCCATATTCCCGACATTATACGAGGGCTTGCAGTGACATGAACTTGTCGTTACATGGTTTTAACTCACGGAAAGAGTTTAATCTTGGACTGACGACTCGTCAATAGGTTATATGCCTAAACCTGATACATTTAATATACAGAATTTTGTTTGTATGAATAAGTGGTATGTTAAACTCGTGTTGAGTGTTACAAGGGGGGATCCATGTGGCGACGGATGAATTTACATTCGACTTGTCCGCCGCACAGTGGCGCAAGAGCATTGCCGACGAACGTGCTTTTGTCGAAGCTCTGGCGGTACGCCTGGAACAGGCATTACCAGGCATGGTCACGGTCACACGTCACTTTGCTTTCTTTTCAAAAGACAAACGGGTCGAGAGCGTTGTCGTCCGATTGGGAGATGCCGAATACGAACTGCTGCAGGAGAAAAACCATGCGGGGATTCGGACTAGAAAAGGCAAAGTCGTCCGCGGTGTTCGCTTAAAGTCGGATGAACTCCCCTTCACGGAATGGTTGCGCGAACTGTCTGCGGAGATTCAGCGTTACAGTGAAGAGCATCAAGATACCCGTGAGACGTTGGAGCGGTTTCTTCTCGGAGATTAGCGGCAAGCGAACCTATTTGCAGTAAGATTTCCTATTTACTATTTAATGTTCCCTTTTGCGTCTTTACTATTTCATGTTCCCTTTTACGTCTGATCCCGCTTGTGACAAAACGGCACGAAGGGTGGTGAGCTTGTGCGTTTCTTTCGATTTGGCAGCGGTTCGAGCCGTTCGGACGAGGAACAGATGCGGCAGAGACAACGAGCTGAACAGACAATCGCTGCACTGGAAAGCGGTCAGATACCCCCCTATGTAAGAGAGCGAATCCAGGAACAAAAAGCTGGGGAGTACCCATGGACCAGTGACTTATCTGTCAACGAATGGCTGATGTTGAAACAATACCGCTTGCAACCGCTTGGGATGGTTATGGGCAGCTCTATCTACCACATTGGATACAGTGCCAGCAGCTTCTCTGGTTCTTGGGGCTCCGGCTCCATTCCGGTGATTGAACACGCACTGCTTGAGGGCCGAAGATTGGCCTTACAAAGAATGAAGCAGGAAGCACAATTGATGGGCGCTCACGCGGTTGTCGGTGTTCGATTGAACAATCATCTTCCGGACATCAACAGTCATGAAACCGAGTTTACTGCCTTTGGTACGGCTGTCGTCTTGGAGGGAGAAAATCCACCCGCAGAACCACTGCTGTGCACGGTTTCAGCTTCCGATTTTATCAAACTGATTCACGCAGGGGCAATCCCGATTTCACTCGGCTTGGGTGTGTCTGCGTACTATCAATACACCACCCGAAATGCTCAGTGGCAAACCAACAGCTGGTCAAACCAAGAGGTCAGAACGTTTACAGAATCGGTGTATGCCACGCGCCACGCAGCAATGCAACGG
This sequence comes from Paenalicyclobacillus ferrooxydans, assembly GCF_001399675.1. GTDB lineage: Bacteria > Bacillota > Bacilli > Alicyclobacillales > Alicyclobacillaceae > Alicyclobacillus_B > Alicyclobacillus_B ferrooxydans. Next base: position 31,266 of record NZ_LJCO01000030.1, on the reverse strand, counting down.
CTTCAGCAGCAAGTGAGGCAGGTTGGTGGTACGGGTGTGCTTGCGCACGAAACAAGTCTGTCCGTGCACGAAGTTGAAGTGGAGCGCGGAGAAAACGATGAACGTACAGATCATATTCTTGAATTCGTTGCCATCGGAACAATCGTGCAAGCAACGAAGAATCGCGCGTATCCAAAGGTAGAAACGGTTCTTTCACTCGGCAAAACGACCTAGTTCTAATTTCCCATCTGATAGGAGGTCTACTGTTGTCCACTCAAAATCAGGATCTGCCGCAACATGCACTTGAGCGGCTGCGCGGACTGCGCAGCCAAGGAAACCCCGAAGGTGTCTTCACATCAGACCTGTCGGTAAACGAGTACCTCTTGGTTCGGGAAGCGGGCTTTGAGCCGATTGGCATGGTCATGGGTAGCTCAGTGTACCATATTGGGGTTCAAGTAGGCCGTTGGGGACAAAACATGGAGCTCGACAATCTGACTCAGGCCATGTATCACGCAAGGGAACTTGCGATGAGCCGGATGGAAGAGGAAGCCGATGCCCTCGGTGCGGATGGGATTGTGGGTGTTCGTCTGAACATTAACCGCTACGAATGGGGCGCGGACTTGGCAGAGTTCATCGCCATTGGCACGGCTGTTGTCGCTCGGCCAGAGTTGACACATGGGGACGGAGCTCCGAAGAGCTTCCGCACGTTTCGCAACAAACCGTTTACCAGTGATCTATCTGGTCAAGATTTTTGGACACTCCTTCGTTCCGGTTACAGACCCTTGTCGATGGTAATGGGGACGTGCGTCTACCACGTGGCACATCAAGGATTCATGAAGACATTGGCGCAGGTCGGGCAGAATCAGGAGCAACCGAACTTTACTCAAGCGTTGTATGACGCCAGAGAACTGGCCATGGAGCGCATGCAGGCTGAAGCGCACGAAGAGCGTGCAGAGGGTATTGTCGGGGTACACATCGATGAGGGGTCATATGGCTGGGCATCACATATCATCGAATTTTTTGCTGTCGGTACAGCAGTAACTCCGTTAAGGGCAGATCATACCATCCCGACACCAAATTTGGTGTTGTCGTTGAACGACTAAAGCGCAACACAGCCTGATCAATCTTCCAACGGAATCGGAAAAGGTGCCGAAGGCACGGGAGGCGTTTTATAATGGGATTGTTTAAAAGAGCGTCAGACATGGTTGAGGCGAAGGTCAGCAAGTTCTTGAACCGCCTGGAAGATCCAAACGAAATGCTTGATCTCAGTTACGAGAAGATGCTGACCAACTTGCAGGAAGTACGGCGGCATCTTGCAGACGTTGTGACGGAACAGAAGGCTCTGGAAGCCCAGATGGACAAAGCAGAGAAAGAAATCGCCAATTACGAGGATTCCGCACGCGCAGCACTGAAGCTCGAACGTGAGGACCTCGCAAAGGAGGCGTTACTCCGTAAACAGCGCGAGACGGAGCATCTGGCACAGTTGCGTGAAGGACATGAGCGGATCGTAGCTCAAGTTGAGAAACTGAAGGACACCGAGCACAAGTACCGAGATCGCATTGAATCTTTCCGCACGCAAAAAGAAGTCACAAAAGCCACCTACCAAGCTGCTCAATCCCAGGTAAAGGTCAGCGAATCAATGACCGGGATTAGCAAGGAACTCGGCGGTGTGGGCGCAACCTTGCAGCGTGCTCAGGAAAAAACGGACCAAATGGTTGCTCGAGCCAATGCGATTGACGCACTGTCTGAAGAAGGCGTGCTCGAAGACCCGATGGACAAACGCGACCGAACGACCCGTGAACTCGACGACCTGCGTAAACAAGCCGCTGTGGACAGCGACTTGGAGCGTCTAAAAAAAGAGCTTGGCAAGGACAATTAAATCAATCATCTTCTCCCAAAGACGACAACGGTGTGGCTGACGGCCACACCGTTTGTTTCACAAGTTCTCTACTACAATCACAATCTCTGCAGCCGGTCCATGAACCCCAATGCTTTGGTCATTCTCAATATCTGAAGAACGGCTCGGTCCCGTGACGAAATGAACATAAGAATCTATCTCCGTCAGGTGACTAGACAGCTCCTGTAAAGCTTCCCCGAGGCGTGTTTTGATTTGGCTTGCCCGAAGTACCGCAAGATGCACCGGGGGTAACAAATGAACGGATCGGCCGCGTCCCCCGCCACAAGACAACACCAAGGTTCCTGTGTCGGCAACCCCGAACTGCGCACCCGTGATACCGAGATCCATGTCTACAAATGCACTCGCTGGCTCTATACCCCATGTCGACACCTCGTACGACTCAAGCACAGGATTCACCAGTTCTTGTAACTCCCGGTCGTTCCAGATTCCAACGCGCATGATTCGGAGGCTTCCCAACACCTCTGACAGGGCATCTCGAAGCTCGTCAACACTCGATACAAGGTGGACTTCACCGCCCAAGTTAACAAGGTTGTCCCGAAATCTATCCACCCGTTCACGCTCTGATAATTCCCTCTGCGACCAAAACTCTGGCACTCCGACGACATCCCGCGCCGGGGAGTCGCCCGGCACGCCGTTTCGGCCCAATCGCGCTGAGACCCGGGTCAAAAACTCGGTTCGCTTCACTCCACGTCACCGCCCCGCTCCGCCTTTGGCTCAAGTGCGTGATTGTGTTGGGTCTGCAACTCACTCTGTAAGGTACGCCACCTGTCGTGAAACGACTGCTTGGCTACTGTTGGTGCGTCCCGACCCGCCGTCCATCCCTTTAAGGGGCCGAGTGTCGACTCAATATGCCCATTTCGGACGAGTGCCTTTTGACCAAGACGGGCCATCTTAATCGCTAAGTTCAAGCGGTTTGGCCTTGAAAATGCAACCTTAAACCCCCTGAAAGCGAGGCGTTCCATGGTTTTTGTATGTCCATGCTCGACATGCCGTTGACGGAGATGAACCAACAGGTCATGCAAAGGTATCTTGACTGGGCAGGCCTCGGAACACGCACCGCAAAGGCTCGACGCATAGGGTAAGTCTGCATATTTTTCACCCTCATTCAAAACCGGCGACAATACAGCACCTATCGGCCCAGGGTACACTGACCCATAGGCGTGACCGCCAATCTGGCGATAGACCGGACAGACATTTAGACATGCACCGCAGCGAATGCAGTTGAGAACTGACTGCATCTTGGCATCACCGATTTGCCGCGATCGTCCGTTGTCCAGCACAATCAAGTGCATCTCTTGTGCGCCGTCAATGTCTCCTCTGCGTCGATTTCCTGTAATGACCGACATGTACGTCGTGATACTCTGTCCCGTCGCTGCACGGGGCAAGAGATTGGCCATCACTTCAAGGTCTGCAAATGCAGGGAGCAGACGCTCCATCCCCATCAGCACAATGTGCGTCTTTGGGAGGTTGGTGACCATATCTGCATTTCCTTCATTGGTGAACAAGACGACACTGCCTGACTCTGCAATACCAAAATTGCAACCCGTAATCCCGACATCGGCACGAAGGAACTTGTTTCGCATTGTATTTCGAGCGAAAGCCGTGAGCGTTTTCGTATCGGTCGTAAGGTTTTCTCCGCCAGCCTCTGTAAAGAGGTCCTTAATCTGTCTGCGGTTTTTGTGAATCGCCGGAATGATAATATGAGACGGGGTTTCTCTGGCTAGTTGAACAATGTATTCGCCAAGGTCAGTCTCAACCACTTCGATGCCATGTTCTTCGAGCAGATGGTTGATCCCGATTTCCTCGGATACCATGGATTTCGATTTCACCACTGAGCGCGCTTGTTTTTCCATCAGGATGTTCATAACGGTTTGAGCGGCCTCAGCCGCGTCGTCAGCAAAGTGTACGTGTCCGCCCGCTGCCTCGACGTTTTCGGTAAATTGGGCTAGGTAGTAGTCTAGATTGGCCACTGTGTGACTTCGAATCTGCATGCCGCGTTCTCGCCACGTTTCCCAATTGCCAAGACTCTCTGTTGCGATGCGTTTTTTTCCTCGCAGTCGATCCGCTGTGAACCGCACAGCTGCCCGCAGGAAATCGTCTTGCAGTGCCAGTCGAGAGCGATCGAGGACGCCTGTTTGCTTTCCGTCGATTTCCGTCGTCATCAATCGCTCACCCCCGCCTGAACCCCTTCATAGAGCAACTCCGCGAGATGCATCACTCGCACCTGTTCTCCTTCTCTACTGATGCGCCCGCCAATGTTCATCAGGCATCCCATGTCCACGCCGACGAGGACACGTGCCCCCGTCTCCCTGACATGCGAAACCTTTTCCGTTACCATAGCAGTCGAAATGTCCCCCATCTTCACCGCAAACGTGCCGCCAAACCCACAGCAATCCGTATCATAAGGGAGATCAATCAATTCCAACCCACGCACGTTCCGAAGCAATTGAAGCGGTTCGTCTTTCACCCCTAACAGGCGTGATCCATGACAGGATGGGTGATATGTCACAGAATACGGGAAAAACGCTCCGATATCCGTCACGCCGAGTACATTGACCAGGAACTGTGAGAACTCATAGGACTTGTCGGCGAGATCCACAGCCTGACGGACACGTTTCGGATCATCAGCAAACATCTCTTCGTAGTAATGATGAACCATACCTGTGCAGGAACCAGATGGAGATATCACGTAGTTGGCATCCTCAAACGCATCGAGCAGCGTTTTTGCCGATGCCCGAGCCTCATCCACATACCCGCTGTTGAATGCCGGTTGCCCGCAACAGGTCTGTGCTTGTGGAAAATCCACCTCAACCCCCAAGTGGTCAAGCAGTCTGACCATGGCTTCGCCTACTTGTGGATAGAGATTATCAACCAGGCATGTGACAAAAAGGGATACTTTCATCATGTGACCTTCTTCGTGTTCATGTTCATCGCGATAGGATTCCACAATCCATTCCTCAATAATCCTAAATATTGGTTGGAATCCCTATGGAGCACTCCCGAGACTCGCGACTAGGTTAAAATCAGTGTAACGCAGTATCTGAATTTTGGCAGGTGTTTACGTACTAAGGAAAACACCGGCCTTATTATCCTGATCATGCATGACTGCATCTATCACGTCTTGGTCTTGCGTTACATTGAGATCGCCATAACTGATGTTCTGGTTGCCAAATATCTGACCATGAGCGAGGTTTTGTTTTTCATGTGAGTCCATCCCGGTAATGCTGGTCGTCCCAATGAAGGTCCCGGCATTTTGCTGTAACGTATTCACCCACACGGTGCCAACTCCGATATTGGTCTGAGACAGGTCCTTACCCTTTGCCGGTTGTTGTTGGAGGATATGGATATCACGGTCATCAATCGGAGTGTCAATGACATCCGGGTCATAGACGTACGACACGGTCTTGTAAAAGAGGTTTGAATCTCCAATATCCCCAAATCCGGAGTTGCTTTTAGAATGAGAGCTCAGCCCGAAAATAGTCACATTTTTTCCGACGTAAATGCCTGAGTTCCCCGATATATTTCCGACACTGATGTTGACGGGCAAGTTCGTCACATCTTCTGGTCCGCTAGGTTGTTGTCCCGAAGCCGTTTGTGGGTGTGCAGGGAAAGTGGGCACCTGCGCGGGCACCTGTCCTGTTGTCCCTGGCACAAAGATCTGTGTACTCATCTCGCTGCCTCCTTCAACCACGCCCAGATAGATGTGTCTGGGTTCAAGTATCTTGTTCAAGCCTATGCGTTTGGTGGCCTATCGTATGCGAACGCTGTCGACGGCTGTAGTTTGTGTGTCCACCTGAACTGGGCAGGGCGGGTGTACCTGCATCAGGGCGAATGTCGTGTCTGTATGCCCCAAGGGGCCATAGTCTGAACGTGACGCCACATGAACTGGGGGGTGAGATGATGTACGGAGTATTCGGAGGATATACTCGTTGGGCGGTTGTGTTTCTGATTATCTTCGTTCTGTTCTTCCTGCTCGTCCCAGCTTGGGGCGCTGGATATGGTGCCGGCGCAGGCGTTGGCACAGGTGCAGGTGTTGGCATGTACTGAGTGGTCCAAAAGTACCGATAAACTATGACAAGGAGTGAGTGTATATGTACGGAGTATTTGGCGGTTACACACAATGGGCGGTTGTATTTTTGATTATCTTCGTCCTGTTCTTCCTGTTCGTCCCAGCTGTAGGAGCAGGTGTCGGCGGATACTAATTTCGTTCACAAAGTGAATGAAAGATTGACCTAGGTCGGAGACTGCTGGCGAGTAACCCGCGACGTGCGGGTTACTCGCCTTAATCATGTACCCTCTCTGGTCATGTACCCTCTCGCAAACAAGACGACTTCCAACTACAAGTCAAGCACCAATCTGTCTTTTTTAGCTCTAGATACACAACAGAGAATTTCCCTTCCCTGTGCCTGCTCTTCCCCTGTCAGATAGAAGTCCCTGTGGTCCACATCACCGTCAATGACCCCCACCATACAGGTGCCGCAACCGCCGACTTCGCATGAAGATGGCACGTTGACATCCGCCTCTCGCAAAGCCGCCAGTAAGGTTTGATGTCCAGGAACGTCTACCCATCGGCCTTGTTTTTCCAAGAACGCACGAAACGGATGGTTATCCCCTCCCTGTGAAGCTGTAAAGGCCTCCATATGGACACTTTGCTTAGGGTAACCAATGGCTCGCGCGCAATCACGGAACTCCTTCATCATTCCAGGCGGTCCACATACATACAGGTGCGTGCCAAGCAACTGATCCTGCAAAAGGTTTGGCGTAAGTCGACAGCCTTCAGTCGAGAAGTAAAAATGAACCTGACCGGGGAAGGTGCCGCTTAGCCAATCATAAAACGGGCATGCCAAGGCTGACTTGGCAGCCATGTGCAATTCAAATGACTGGCCCTGACGGCGAAGCGCGAGCATCATCGAAATAAAGGGCGTTATCCCAATCCCACCGGCCACAAACAGGTGGTGCCGAGCGGTCCGGCTTAGGGATAAATGGTTGACTGGCACGGAGACCTCAAGTCTTTGCCCGACAATCACCTGTTCATGCCAGTATCGGGAGCCCCCTCGTGATGTCTTACTTTTTGAGACTGCAATTTGGTAAAACCGGGTTTCGTCCGCATCGCTGCAGAGAGAATAATGACGTCGAAGGACAACATTTCTTGTCCCAATGCAGGTTTCCACATGAGCCCCTGGGTGAAATGGAAGCACTGTACCCGCGTCAACTGGTACAAGGGTAAACCGCTTCACGCTCTCAGCAATTTGTTCAATATCAGCTACTTCGACCATGCAGGATCGCGCTAAAAACACCAGAATCACCTGCCTTCGGGAGTTGTTCTGCTCGGTTGTGGCTCTTCAGACTTGAAAACCAGCTGTTCCGGCAAGACAATATACCCCATCACAGCGTCCAACTTCTTGGAATAATGATTGGATACCTCAAGCATACGGCCACACATTTCACAGTGTATATACGACCCCGCGACGGGATCATTCCGGTGGTAACAGCCGGCGCAAAGCACAGGGTGTACCGTCGCCCCTGTTACATCTGACCAAAGTTCCTCATTCGTGATCCCAAAGCTGAAGAGCACATTCTCAAGCCCTCGTACAAACTGGTAATCACCGCAAACATACAAACGGGTGCCAATTTTGGCAGACCCAAGCTCATTCTTGAGTTCTTCGACCGTGACCGTACGCACAGCTATTTGCAGGTCAGAGGCCATCTGTAACACGGCTGAACACGACTCCTGTTGCCCATCCTGACACAGAAACAACAGCGAATGGGCACATTGTAAAAAAGCCCAAAGGTTATCTTTGCGAGTCCCCCCACCGGCAGCGGTTCTGTTTCTCATCATGTGTTCACCCTTAACTCTTTCGCTAAATACTCAACGACAACGTCCCTGTACGCACTTAGACCTTTGTACTCAACTAATTTCGGAGACAGTGTACAGAGAACTCTGTACAGCCGATTTGTCCAGGTCTGATTCTGAGTGATTTCATGGAGCGGCATCAGGTACGTATGGATAGTGAACAACAGACTGTTACTTCGCGGCATACGCATGAGGTTTTGTTCTTCGACCCGCAAATGTACGAGATGACCTACATTGTCTTCCGTGACTCGGTAGCGATAGGGGCCCCACTCATCAAATGTCTCTGCCGAGGTATCGAGTCGTCGCCCAGCATTCAAAGACCAATTCAAACGCGTCCAGGGCTTCCCGCTTTCTACGCGCATCAGAAATCGTTCGATTTTGGCGGCCAGTCCATCGTCAATTAGACCCGGAACAGGCGTGTGAATATCCATAAAAGGCATACCAAAATCGAAGTACAGCGACCAATTCCCTGGGAAACAGAGTTGACCCGCTTCGAGTACCAACTTGTCGTCATACTGTGTGAGCAATATTAAGTCTTCTTGTACTTGCCGCCCAGCAAAGTCAAGCGGTGCACATGAAAGACTGTCATTATCCAAATCGCGAAAATGAACCTCTTCACCGAGCAGGGTGTTTTCGAAAATCCAGTTGTCTCCTTCCTGCCGTAGACGGAAGTGCTCAGGGTAGACTTGGGACAATTGATGGAGAACATAATTCAGGACTTCCCACTGAGCATCTCTTGTATGGATTTCCTCCCGGAAACAACGTTCAGGATGCTGCTTGAGCAAGGAGCGCTTTAGGCCCACTTCCTCCGTGTATTCGTGCGTTACCTGAATAGAAACATTCGTGTCGAGGGGACGAAGGTTATTCGAATATTGAAATATATCCGCCGACAGCGGAAACGGGAAACGCGACGAAAGCACAGTCATTCCCCCTATAATTAAAATTCAGCCTGTTCTTGTTAGTCACCTATGGTACCATATGAATCGGATTCATGGAACGCATATCTGTCGGTACTGGAAGGAGATATAGAATGAATACGTTAGAAGCCATCACAAGCAGACGGCACATTAAGCAATTTAAGCCAGATGCGGTATCCGAAGACCTGCTGAAGAAATGGCTGTCCGCAGCCAGCTTTGCGCCGAATCACCGAATGGTTGAGCCGTGGAAAGTCCTCGTTGTAGGCCCAGAAACCCGGGCTGCATTAAAACATGGTGCAAACTTTGGCGAGGCACCCGTCGTGCTTGCATTTCTGTCTCAAACCGCCGAGAATCCCATCGATCGCGATGAGAACCTGATTGCCACCTGTGCATTTATCCAGAACTTCTGTCTTGCAGCGTGGGATGAAGGAGTCGGCACACGTTGGACATCTATTGGGACAAAACAGGGGACACGGGACATCCTCCAGGTCCCAGAACAGTATGAAGTGGTTGAAATCCTTGGTGTCGGGTATCCAAATGAGGTCCCACTTGCAAAGGAACGCACGCCGATTACGAACAAGCTCGATTATCTTCCGTAACCACTGCGGCCCTCCAAGCGCCTCCTTTCAAGTTGAAGACTCCTCTGGAACATAAACAAGGTTCGGTACCTAATCAGGTACTGAACCTTGTCTTTTCCAAACGTCAAGTCAATCCCTGTCAATTATCGAAACTGTTTCATTCAGGCGTGAGCCTCAGTTACATTGCGCCTGCGGCCGGGTAGCAATAAACTTCCGAAAACCCCAAGGGCAGAAAACGCAGCCGGCAGGATAAATGCAACCCCGTACGCATGTCGAGCAGCCAATGTCGTTGCACCTGTCCCGCCGCCGGCTGCATCAATCACCGCGCCAAAAAGGACAGGGAGAAGGACAGCGCTGAGAAAACCACCCGTGTTGGCAAATCCGGAAGTAACGCCTGACCTCGAAGCCGGAACGTGATCGCGAATGGCAGCAAACGTAAGCAGGCTGCTGCCACAGCCGAACCCGACGACAAACATGACAACACCTGCTAATAACAGCGGAGGTTGGCCATTAAACACCACAATCGCTAACCATGCAAGCAACGCCAGGGTCTGGACGACAAAATAAGGCCGCTTTCTGTCGTTCAAGCGATCGCTAAGCGCCCCCATGACAGGACTGGCGACAAGTGCACCTATAAATGCTGTTAAGGTAAACCACGCGGCGTGTGCCCGCGGCAGTCCATAAACGTCCATGAAATAGGGAATAACCCACAGGCTCACCATCGCCAAGTAGGTACCCATAGCTCCAAAATGGCAGAAAAATGTGGCCCAAGACACCCGATTCCGAACAACGTCCGCGAGCATCTTACCTAGGGGCAAGCGTTCGATATGTACTTCTGAAGTTTGGACGGACTTCGCTAAACGCCCCGGTCGGCCAACCATCAGGACATACAGATCCAGGATTGCCGCAAGCACGAGGAGGGTACCGATGACACGAAACGGCGTTCGCCACCCCGCAACTGCAATCCAGGATGCAAGAGGGATACTTGTTACGAGAGCACCCACGTTCCCGGCCGTGTTTACAAGTGCCAGAACCGCACCAAACTTTCCCCGTGCAAACCATTTAGCAAGAATCAGGACGATATTGACCCAAATAAGGGAATCTCCGAGTCCTACGATAGCGCGGCCCACCAACAGCCAAACGAATTCGTGCGCATTGGAGAAAACCAGGGTTCCAACGCCGTCAAACAGGACCCCTGCCATGAGTAGGCGTTCCGGACCTGAGCGGTCTCCGTAAACACCTACTGGAATTTGAAGCAGCATGTATAAGAGGTATTGAATACTTGTTATGCTTCCAAGGACTGCCGCTGAAACGTGGAATTCGGCCTGAAGTTGGTCTGAAATTACCCCTGGGCCTGTGCGCTGCGTAAAGACAAGCAGGTACGATAAACCAATACTGGCCAGCACTAACCAGCGCCACCGCGCGACCAGCGTGGCCATGAACTTCGATTGTTGCATTCTCGGATGCCTCACAGATGTTGGATTGATGGTCAACATCCTGACTCTAGTACAGTGCATGAAACGTGTCAAAGGTTTATTCTACATCATGAAAAGCCTCATTCTTACGTAAAATCCATCTCTGACGTAATATTTGCTTCGGCCTTCTGATTCAGGGCGTCAACTGGTTCGACACTTGTCAGCACATGTCACAACAGGTAACGTGATGGCGACCTTTGTTCCCTTTCCAACGGTACTCGATATGCTCATGGTTCCTTTGTGTGTTGAAATGATCTTGTGACTCACCATCAGACCGAGGCCTGTTCCTTTTTCCTTCGTTGTATAAAATGGGTCGCCTAGCCTTGGAATCCTTTCTTCCGGGATTCCCTCACCCTCGTCAAGAAAGCCGATAGTTACCCGTTGATTCTGGAGCGTCAGGTTTACATAAAGTTCCCCGCCATTTGGCATCGCTTCAATGGCGTTTTTAACGACGTTCACGAAAACCTGTTTGATCTGGTTTTTCTCACACTCCACTAGCGGATTTCCATTAACAAAATCGCTGTGTATGGTCACATCCTGCATTAAGGCCTGAGGAGAAAGGAACGCAAGAACCTCTCTCAACAGCAATTGAATGTCATAGGGCTCAAAGTTGATGGCTTGCGGCCTGGCCAGCACGAGCATTTCTGACAAGATGAGCTCGATCCGGTCAAGCTCCCCCTTCATAATCTCAACGTACCCTCGCTTTGTCCCACGGGAACGTTCATGCAATAGTTGCAAGAATCCTTTCAATGCAGTAAGTGGATTGCGAATTTCGTGTGCAATTCCGGCAGCTAACTGACCCACCGCGGATAACTTTTCTGCATGAAGCAGACTCTCCTCAGCTTGTTTTCGTTCAGATATATCGCGAATGATAACCTGCACTGCACTGTCACTAAAACGTACTAAACGAACCTCAGCATAGAATACATCCCCGCTGAGTTTGATCCATTCCTGTTCAACAGATTGACTGTGACCAGAGGACAGCATGGATTCGAAGGTGGAAGTGTAATCTCGGTGTAGAAACTCACAATAGTTTCGGCCAATGATATCCTGTTCCGATGGTGCTCCAAACATCCGGAGTCCTGCTTCATTCATAAATACCCACGCATCGTCTTCAAGAATCCCAATGGCATCTGCAGAGTTGTCAACAAGACGCTGATACCGTCTAGTCGTCTCTGCCAGCTGCAACTCAACGGTCTTTGAAGCTGTGATGTCATGCGAAGTTCCAATCATTCGAATTGCCGATCCATCGTCATCGGTGAGGATTTCACCTTGTGAATGTAAATAACGGATACTCCCGTCATTTCGAACGATCCGAAAAACATGGTCCAGGGGCTCCCCTGTTTGCAGAGACCGATTGATTCGCTTTTCAACCCACGCACGGTCTTCGGGGTGAATGAGAGAGGTAAAGTCTCCATATGTGCACTTCCTGCTTTGAGTCCCGAGAATGTCACACATTTGCCCAGACAACGTCAGTATATTGCTCGTTACATGCCAATCCCAATGGCCTAGTCCGGCGATTCGTACCGCATGTTCGAGAGACTCCTGTAAATTCATCTGTGCAGAAACATCGCGACCTACACCGACGATTTGTTTGACTTCCCCAGACACATCACGAAGCACCTTAACCGTCGTCTCAAACCAAACGTAGTTGCCGTTCTTACGATGGACTCGGCATACAAACCTTTCGACGTCCTCTCCTCTGCCAATCCGTTCGAACACTTCTTCGACGTAATCGACATCTCCAGGGTGGCAGATAGAACTGATTTTACAGTCCATAATCTCGGACGGGTCATAGCCCAGAATTCCCCGCACGGATGGAGAAACGTACAAGCATGTGCCATCCGCAAGGTTATTTGTGATTACATCCTGAGAATTTTCTGATATCAACTTAAACAGCTGCTGTGTTTCGTACAGTCTCTGTCGGTCTCTGTATTGCTCCGTGATATTCTTGGCGGTGCCAAAAATCCCAATCACCACGCCGTCTAATATAACAGGCGAAGCCGTAACACTGAGATGAACAATCCGTCGTTCTTTATGTAGAATTTTTGTTTCGAAAGTCTGTGTTTCACCACGCGTAACCGTGAAGAAATGTCGAGACGCCACATCGAGCTCGTCGGGTACAATCAGGTCAGTAAAGTCCATTTTCAAAAATTCGCTCAAAGTGTATCCGGAGATGTACTCGCAAGCTGGATTGGCATCCAGGAACTTCCCCTGCATATCGAGGATGTAAACTCCATCCGGGTGACTTTCAAAAAACCGCTTATAAATTCCACTGTCGGAGATATGCCTTTGCACGGATGTCGAGTCCTCTCTTTTACACAAAATGTGTTTCCAATGTAACATACATGTCTTACGTTTCGTGTCGAAACAAGGGACCTCATATAAAACAGGATCTACAACAGGTTATTCGCTGTAAACGTGCAGTATGCGATGTCAAGCTGGGCGGTAAACCAGTTGTTGTGCACGGAAACACTGATGCACGATCACGTTTTGGAATGAGTGTCGGAGCTATGACGCAACACTCAACCCCCAGGTTTGTCAGCCTGATGCCATACAGAATTGAAACAGATCCACGATGGTGATGAACTGTTATATATCACCAACCCAAAACAGGACTCGAACGGGCCCTTTTTGAGATAAATCGATTGATTATTTCGTTAATGTTCTGATAAAATGTGAAAAAGGAGGGACTCATCATGATGGAGAACACATCCAAGCAACAGCCCACTCGTCCTCCGTTTACTCCCGGTGAACTTTCTCAAATGGCAGACCAAGTCGTGCATCAAGCTGTAACAAGTTGGTATCGCGATTGGCTAAGGTCCCAAATAGATGAGGCATTAGACGCACGAGACAAGGTAAGATTCCATGAACTCGCAGATGAGTGGAATCAACGTTATGCTCGCTAACGCTCCGTAACCCGGAGCGTTTTTTATTTCCAGAGGTGACCTTTCACCATCGCGAGCAACACACCTGCCAGGACTCAAAAGAACTGTAAACTTTAAAGTTTAAACTCTGAACTTTGAGTCTTAGAATTCAGGCTTTAAGCTCCAAAGTTTGAATGTCAGAGTTTAAACCTCAATCTAATAAGCTTTAGACTTTTGCACTTCCTAGTAAGCTTTAGACTTTGCACTTCGAAGTTCAAGCTTGTTTACCACGTCGAGGCCTTCTGCCCTGTCAGTTTCACTCCATCTACTCTGCTATACAATGTTAAAGTTTAAATGTTAACCTTGCCCCTCGCTGAATCCTCCGATTCACCCACTGCCTCTTAGTTCATCCACTCTTTCACAATCAACGTTAAAGTTTAAAAGTGAAAGTTTAAGCGTTGAAGTTGACCTCACACGCCCTGGTTGACCCTCACTACCCTCCCTCTGTCTCTTTCATCCCCGAACTACTCAAGCCGTCAGAGTTCAGTGTAAAAGTTCAAACTTTCCCTTTTACAGTTTCAATTTTGACTGTCATCCGGCTGAAGTCTGCGCCTTAAACCTTAAACTTTTTTATTTTACCCTCGAAAAGCCAGGTTTCCTTTCGAATCTCTTATACTACCAACTCGAAATTGGAGATGAGAGAGGAGCAAGACATTGGCCAAAACTGAATCGTTGACCACATCAATTGTCCTTTCGCTGGACAATGGCAGCAGTCACATCAAAGGAATCTACGACAGTCTCAACCAGACCTTCATCTTCCCCAATGTTGTGGCCCAACCAATTGGCGAACGTTACCACCTAACTGATCAAGGACACCCATTACAATTTCTAGACCTCCACTTCACTTCCCCCGCTATCGAATCTGATACCTACCGTCACATGTACGTCGGCGATCTCGCTGTCGGTGACGAGGGCGTGGTACACGAGATTGTCGGGGATAAAGCTGCTCAGAAAAAGGCGCAGCGGCCGGAAACCATCGTAACCTTGTTGACCGGTGCAGCCTACGCCATCGCCGCAAAGCATGAACAGGATATCAGCCGAGGCGTCAAGCGTATCAAAGCATCTGTAGAACTTGGAATCGGGTTACCGATCAGCGAGATCGCTAAATTTCGACATGAGTTTGCAGAGAAAATCACCTCAGGCGTGCACTCCGTCACCTTTGGCACCACCCCTAAGTACGCTGGCGTGACCATCGAAATGGAGTTTTTGTTACCGATTGACATTGGGATTGACGACGTGTCTGGCGTTTACGACATTGAGGCCACTTCAAAATCCCCGTTGTCCCACAAGGGATTCGGCATTGCTGACGTTGGCGGCGTCGACATGGATATCGCCTTCTTTCGACCGGGACTAGAACTTGATCAGAGGTATTCAACAGGCACAAAGATTCACTTGAACGATGCGCTTGAGAATATTCGTCAAGAGGTCAATCGCGAGGCAGAAGAACTGATTGCAAGTACGGCCGAGCTGACACAGATGCTAGTGAACAAGGAATACGAAATTTTTGCAGAAGGTAAAGTGGTATTTGATATGACTGACCTCGTCAACCGCCACCTTCGTATTCTCGCGGAAAAGGTTCTCAAATCCGCTCGAACAGCCTGGAAAAACGTCCGCTACGCGAGCGAGTTCTGGTTCATCGGCGGCGGAGCTATTGTGTTGCAGCCGTGGATCGAAAAACTGAACGCACAACTTGGGCTTCCCATCCGATTCGACACACCCGAATACAGCCAGTTTCGCAATGCGCGCGGTACCTTTTTACTCCTGAACCACGCTCTTTCGACGCAGCAAACCGTTGCAGTGAGTACCGAAATCGTGGCTGCACATACCGAAACACCGGCTGCAGTGCGTGAGCCTGAGAAAAAATGAGAAAGCGAAGAAGAACGGTGTACGTCTCTCCAGGCAAAGACGTCACCTTATATGTACCAGCTGATACACCGCGCGTTGTCATTGACTACTTAAATCATTTAAAAGACGAGGGGCAGTTCAGCCAGGGAGTGATGGATATCCTTATCCATCACGTAACCGGTCAAACCACTACTGTGTTTCATCAGACCGAAGTCCCGTCCGGGGAGGATTTACTTAAAGTACCGGAGACGGCGCTTCCCAGCGTTTCTTTCGCTTCGTTAAGGAGTGATTCTGATGCATTGCCCGTCGATGAACTAGACTCATCATATACAGCCCCCTCAACGAAACCGCCATTTCACCTGAAAATGGCAGATATATTTCGTCAACCTCAAAAAAAACACCGGAAAACTGGCGGACGCCGGGCCCGGTTCTAACTCGGAATAGATACTTCTGTACCTCCGTCCGCCTCGGGTAACTAGCCGGATCTTGCCGTCAAGGAAGGAGACAGATTAACCATGACTGTCGCACAACCTACTGAAAGCAAGCGGAATTTCATGATGTCAACGGAGATTTTCGAACACCCGGGACTGGATATCTACGCTCAAATGACTTTTATTGTAATGAAGTCCTATACAGCGGAAGCAGGTATTCCAACACTCGAAGAACTAGCGCAATACGGAAGGATGTCTGTCAAGCAAGCAGTAAAGGCCTTACAAGACCTCGTAAACCTGCGAGTCCTGACACAAAAGATGTTCCGGCAGATTGTCGGGGATTTTGCGGATGACCGCTTGTCTTGGGCTGCCAAGGGAATTTTATCATTCTGCAAAGACCATCGGACTGCCACTCTGAAGGACATTGCGAACCTTGCAAGCCAGTCCGGAGACAATGAACACTCAATCCGCAAGGCACTCAGGGAGTTGCGAGATTTGGGCTACCTAGAAGACTATCCGGAACTGAAAAAAACGGCCAACTAACTGCGCTGTGCCCGCTGTACCGCACAGGTAAACCTGATGCTTGTATCAGTACCCCAGCATCAGGTTTACCACAACAGCTTGGGCCAGAGCACGGGAGTGATCTGGCCTACAGCACCTGGCGGCCATAAAGGAACCGGGGGCCCCAATATGAATCCTGCAGACTAATGGTTGTCAATCCGTGTGTCGTTAAAGCGACACACATCCCATTCCCCACGTAGATTCCGTCAAAAGTCACAGTAGTTGGGTTATTACCGTTCAGCCCAAAAAATACCATGTCTCCAGCCTGCAACTGGCTTTTCCCTTCTACCATGCTCCCCGTCTGCGATTGCTCCAGAATGGTTCTTGGCACCGTCACCCCTGCGTCAGCATAAACTTGTTGGACAAAACCAGATGCATCCATGGATTTGGGTATTCCACTCGACAGCATCTGTTGAACGGTCGACATAACTTTTCGCTGTGCGTTCGTGTTTACGGATGACGAAGACACAACCTTGATGACAACATTGTTCATGGCCGAATTGGAACGGCCATTTGATGTTGATTGCTTGCTCATCCTAGTGTGGGACGCCCTGTCCACGGCCACTGGTGCATTGGACGGCACTGTAGCATGCCAGTTTACGTACGCAACAATGCCAATCAGGACAACCGTTGTCAGTATCGTGCTGCCCCCTGCTACTTTATGCCAAGTTTTCATCATCACCCTCGCTTCCAGTTCGCCAAGTCCGATTCTGCAACGATTGTCGCATCTCACGAGCCAATTTGTTAACAGGCATGATCAGTCTATGCCTATATCTTTCGTAGACTTGGTCTGGTTTGAGGGAGTCACAGCCTCAAATCTTACTCTGCTTCGCCCGATGCGATGTCAAGACTTGCACCTCGCCCCGTTTCTGTACCACCGATATACCATGCGAGAGCTCCGGCAAACCCGACGGCCCATACCAGGCAATTAAACAAGGTGTACGCGTTGAGGCCAAAGTTTTGAGTGATGTAAATGGTGGCGATATATAAGCCGATGCTGACAAAACGTACAAGCGCTGTATAACTTCCGCGGTTCTTCGTTGGCCATACTTCGCCTTTTAACGTGTCTTCTGTGAGATACGCAATATTTACAAACACGTTGAGAAGTACGAACAAGATCCAGAAAAGAGCCAGGTCTTTCGTCCACCCGCTTGTCGTTAACCAAATAACGACGGTCAGCACCAGAGAACCACCATAGCCGAGAAACAGGAGGAATTTGCGGCTCCACCGGTCTGCCCAAAATCCAAAAAAACCGGATACAAACCCAGTCCCGGTAGCGACCAGAATAATAGCAGCATTCAAGTTCGGAAAATAGTGAGGTCCAAGAACATAGGTCATTAGCCCAAAACCTGCCGCTCCGGCAAATGCCGTTGTGATCGTGACAAACAGCTTTAAGGGAATCCCTGCTTTACGCCGTGGTCCGGATTCCACCGTTTTCTCCGTCGCCTGTCTTGCCGCAGCCCTTCTTGCCTCATACTCTGCAGCCCCATAGTACTTTTCAATCTCGGCACGGGCTCTGTCATGCATGCCGCGCCGCTCCAGCCAGGGAATGGATTCAGGAGTACGCCGCCGCGCAACCAGCATGATAATGAGGACAACAAGCAAGGTGATCCCAATCATTCCACGTTGAAATCCATGATGTTGATACGCTGTGAAAAGTGAAACAATACCCAATATAACTCCACCAAGGTTGATGAAGTTCAACTCGAGCATCATCGTTTTACTGCGATGTTTGTGCGGCATCATCTCGTGTGATGCCGCCATAATGGTATTCATTTCTCCTCCGGCAGCAAATAGTAGAATGGCAAGAAAGACAAGAATGAGCACATAGGTATTACTAAACACAATCCCAATCGCGCCAATACCGTACATGGCCATCGTCGTGTAAAAAGTGTTTTTACGACCAACGAGATCGGCCAGAGGGCCAGCTACACCGATACCGATAATCAGCCAAATCGGAGACCAGGCAAGCAACAGTGACTCCAGATACTTCGGCATCTGCACCCAGCCAGTCGCAATGCTCGCCATGCTAAAGATGTAGTTTTCTAAGAGCATACCGAGACCAAACGACCAAAACGACCAACTGTCCGTGCTCGTCCAGTGCTCTTCAGCTAATGCAGTACCCGACCCTGCGTTTTGCGACATGAAAAATAAACCCCCTTTAACTGATAAGATGCCCTCATTGTAGCACCGCATACAGCCTTATAAATTGAATATTCTCGTTTTTAAGCGCGCATAAATCACAGACTGATGTAGGATTCATAACCATGAACACGAAAAGTGCGGTATCTCAGAAAGACTGAGATACCGCACGACAAAACCATTGGCGCACCCGGAGGGACTCGAACCCCCGCAAGACGCGGTTTAGGAAACCACCGCTCTATCCGACTGAGCTACGGGTGCATCACTTTTTACCTTCACTATTATACAGACATCATGCCCTTGCTGCAAAGGAAACCTACGGTACAACTTCCTTGTTTCTAGTATACTGTAACTGGGGATATCGTTTTGCAGTAGCCTTTGTCAAACAACTAAAGTTAGAAGGGAGAATGTTGGACATGGCAAAAAGTCTTACAGACTACACCGTACTGAATAATGGCACTAAAATGCCTTGGTTCGGACTCGGTGTCTACAAAACCCAAGAAGGCGAAGAGGTCATCCAATCCGTTCGAACTGCACTCGAGTATGGGTATCGAAGTGTAGACACTGCCAAGCTGTACGAAAATGAGGAAGGAGTCGGCCAAGCCGTTCGGGAGTCAGGCATTCCTCGCGATGAAATCTTTGTTACGACCAAACTTTGGAATACGGACCAGGGCTATGAATCTGCACTCAAAGCCTTTGAAGCAAGTCGAAGGCGTCTCGGCCTCGAGTACGTTGACCTTTACCTCATTCACTGGCCGGGGAAATCAAGGTTTAAGGAAACCTGGAAAGCATTCGAGAGGCTCTATAAAGACGGACTGGTAAGAGCCATAGGTGTAAGTAACTTTCACGTCCATCACTTAGAAGCGTTGTTAGCCGATGCCGAGGTTGTACCTGCCGTAAACCAGATTGAACTTCATCCCCGTTTGACGCAAGTGGAAGTCCGGGACTACTGCGACAGACATGATATTCGAGTCGAGGCATGGAGTCCACTCATGCGCGGCAAGCTCCTCAACGACCCTACAGTGACAAAGATTGCAGAAGCACACGAAAAAAGTGCTGCCCAGGTCATTCTGCGTTGGGACCTTGATCACGGAATTATCACCATCCCAAAATCAACACACGCACATCGGATCCAAGAAAACGCAAATGTTTTTGATTTTACGCTTACACCTGATGAAATTGCCGCGTTGGATGCGTTAAATACCAACGAGCGAACGGGTCCAAATCCAGATGAGCTCATCTTCTAGGAGTGGGGAGAGATTACTATCTGGAAACAAAGTGCGTTAACGAAGAAACTCGGGATTGATGTACCTATCATACAGGCACCGATGGCTGGCGGCCCGACAACACCCCAATTGGTCGCCGCAGTCTCATCTGCTGGGGGTTTAGGGTCTCTCGGTGCAGGCTACATGTCTGCAAACGGTCTTCAGCGCGCAATTCGGGATATCCGCGAACTTACAGATCGTCCATTCGCTGTGAACCTATTTATTCCCACAGACTTTAACTATGATGAACCTGTCGCACACGACATGGCGAGTTTCCTTGATACAATTTCCGAATCACCGTCTCTCAAAGAGTCCATGACGTTGCCTAATCCTGCTGCGATGCAAAAACAGTTTGAAGATCAGCTGGAGGTTGTAATTCAGGAGCAAGTACCTGTCTTTAGCTTTACTTTTGGGTCTCTGCACACGGACCTCATCAATCAGTTGCAAGGCAGAGGAACTGTTGTAGTGGGAACCGCAACAACTGTGGAAGAAGCACGCACACTCGAGCAATCAGGGGTAGACGCGGTTGTCGTGCAAGGTGCGGAAGCCGGAGGACATCGAGGTTCGTTCCTGACCGAGAGCTCACGAACGGACTTGAATACACCTGCTTTGATTGGTCTGATGGCATTGCTACCGCAGATTGCAGATGTGGTTCGCGTTCCGATCATTGCTTCAGGCGGCATCATGGACGGGCGGGGTATCGCCGCAAGTTTCGTACTTGGTGCCCAAGGAGTACAAATGGGGACAGCCTTCTTACCAACAGAGGAAAGCGGAGCACATCCAAGTTACAAAGCAGCACTCTTTGACAGCAAGTCTGAGGATACAGTTGTCACGAGAGCGTTCTCAGGAAAATTCGCTCGCGGCATCCAAAACAGCTTCATCCGCCAAGTAGAAGGGTATGAAGGCGATATACCGGATTATCCGATTCAAAATGCCCTCACTCGCCCGATTCGAAACTGGGCAAGTGAACAAGCTCAGCCGGATTACATGTCACTGTGGGCCGGACAAGCGTTGCCGCTCGTGCGTAACCTTCCGGCTGCAGCTCTGGTCAGTCAACTCATTAAGGAAACTGATGCTGTTTTCGATCGAATGCGGCAGTCATAAGAGAACACGCACGAAACCGCAATCAACCGCTCTCAGCATACGTTACGTGGATGGAATAAAAAGCCGATGCCCCGGCGGCTAATGGGTGGGCATCGGCCAAATTCCCCAGCAAAGAAAGGCAATTAGGAGCGGTGGCAGGGCAAAGGCAAAGAGCCAACTGCCAGCCTTAACTTGTCGTTGGCTCTTTGTATCATCGCGCACAGCCATTCCGTCTTCAAAAGAAGCCCCTCGCAGAAGAATAATGATACCAACGAGGATACCGATGGGTCCGATAGTTCCCCCAACGTTCATGACGATAGCTCGAGTATGAAAGAGCAGCGATGCCAGAAAGGACAGGACCCCAACCACAGCTCCCCAAATCAGCCCTTTTTTCATTCCGAATTCCCCAGTCCGTCGCCGCATGTGCGAATTGGATAGCTTAACATGAGCATCATGGCAATACTACTGTTTCATCATTGACGTCAGCTGTCGAAAACTCGGCAAGTCGATACTGTTGATAGAAATGTGAAGCAACCCTCTGTCCGTACTGAGATCCTTGATCGTTAAGGCAATTCCAAATGGACTTAAGATCGATGGCAGATGGACCTTTAAAGCCTGCTGAATGACGTCAACACCACTCGGAGCAGACCTTACTGCTTCCTTCAATTGACGCTCGACGATGGACGATGGGATTGGGACCAGTTTACTTGCCGAAATATCGACAGAGACTGTCCCATCTGATCCGTTGAGCGGAATTGCCAAAAAATCAACACTCCACCAGAGCAATTTCACTTGGCCTCGGATTCCGTCCGCGTCAATGCTTAGTATGCGAATTTTTGCATCCGGAGCAAACTCGCGAATCATAGAGTTGAGGTCGTCGATGGACAGGTCGATGCTGACATGATGTATTTTCACGCAGTTCCTCCTACCGTCAGGCCATCACACGGCCCCGTTTCGTAAACGCGACATCGCCATCAACTCTGCTCAGGAATGTCCAATTCCCCCGTGTTTCCTGGCACGCAGACGTTGAACGGACTTCACAGCCATAAAAATGAGCATTGCCACCCCAAGCACATACAGCACAATACCCAAGATATTCGCCGCGATGGTGGTAGCGAGGACACCAATAATATAGCCCATCAGAATGGCCGTGTAGGTGATAAAAACAGACCTGCCAAAGGCAATTTTATTCAGTGCTTTACGCTGAATAGGCAGGCAAATGATGCTTGCGATGACCATCACCCAAAACGCCGCTTGCCAAAACGTATGCATTTAGGCCTTCCTCCGCTCAATCACTTCTGTCCCCATGTAGGGTACGAGTGCTTTGGGAATCCGGACGCTCCCATCCTCCTGCTGTCCATTTTCAAGAATGGCTGCCACTGTTCGTCCAACTGCAAGACCACTTCCGTTCAATGTGTGGACAAATTCCGGCTTGCCGCCATCCTCACGTCGGAAACGAAGATTTGCACGGCGAGCCTGATAATCTTCAAAATTAGAACACGAGCTAATCTCTCTATATGTACCTGCTGCCGGCAACCATACTTCAAGGTCGTATTTTTTAGTCTCTTTAGAACCCAGATCCCCCGTGCAGATCTCGATCACGCGGTATGGTAGTTCCAGTGCATCGAGAATATCTGCTGCATCCTGTACAAGCGACTCCAACTCATCATAAGAGTTTTCAGGAAGAACAAGTTTCACTAACTCCACCTTTTGGAACTGGTGAACACGGATCAATCCCCGCGTGTCTTTTCCAGCCGATCCCGCTTCAGACCGAAAACTTGAGCTGTAGCCTGCAAATTTCACGGGCAACAAGGATGCCTCTAAAATCTCATCCCGGTAGTAATTGGTAAGCGGAATCTCTGCAGTCGGAATCAGGTAGTACGGGAGCCCTTCTAACTTGAACATCTCATCGCCAAACTTCGGTAAGTTACCAGTGCCAATGAGACTCGTGTCATTGGCGATAAACGCAGGAAACATTTCAGTGTAACCATTCTTCTCGGTCTGATAATCGAGCATAAACGCAGCGAGAGCCCGCTCCAATTTTGCGCCAAGACCCTTGTAGATAACAAAACGCGTACCCGTTACCTTTGTTGCGCGTTCAAAATCAACGATATCGAGATCGGAGGCAATCTCCCAGTGCGGCTTTGGTTCAAACGAAAAATTCGGCTTATCTCCAATGTATCGCAGTGGTACATTCTCTTCTTCAGATGCACCGTCAGGTACAGACGGATGCGCGATATTCGGTAAGCTAAGCAGCATGTCCTGAAGTTTGGCATCAAGATCGCGGACGCTGCCATCGAGTGCCTTGATTGCATCCGATACCTCTTTCATCTGCTTGATATCCGCGCTTGCATCCTCACCCTGCTTTTTCTTTCGGCCGATATTTTCGGAAGCAGTGTTCCGAACGCTTTTCAGACGTTCGACCTCCGTCAATGCAGAGCGCCAATCAGCATCAATTTGAAGGAGCTCATCAACCTTAGAGGGATCAACCCCTTTGCGACTGAGTCCTGCCTTGTATTTGTCTGGTTCCTGTCGAATGGAGCGAATATCAAGCATCTTTAGTCAACCTATCCTTCCGTGACATATGTAGTGAATTGAGCATACCAAATCTGGACTATCGGGACAATCTCAACAGGTTATCGTCAAGAGTGGATACAAAAACGGTGGACAGATTGTCCACCGTTTTCTTTGTCTATTCAACCCATCAAGGGCTTATGCTTCGGCCAATGATGGTTACAACTCAATCGCTCAGTGGCCAGATTAGGCTTGCTCGACAATATCGAGGAAGTACCTGTGCAATCGATGATCTCCCGTTAATTCGGGATGGAAGGAGAATGCAACGAGATTATCCTCTCGGGCTGCAACGACTCTGTCGTTGTAGCGAGCCAGCACCGTTACACCTTCGCCTACTTTCTGGACATGTGGTGCACGGATAAACACAGCCGGAAATAGCTCAGAACCAATGACAGGAATGTCCAGGTCCGTTTCGAAACTCTCACGTTGCCGACCAAACGAATTTCGATCCACGGTAATGTCCATTAACCCTAAATGGGGCTCTGGGGCTCCAAGAATCTGTTTAGCCAAGACAATCATGCCAGCGCAGGTTCCCAGGATGGGAAAACCTTCTTGTCCGAGACTCTGAACTGGTTGAAGCAAGTTGTATTCTCGCAACAACTTGCCGATTGTCGTGCTTTCGCCACCTGGAATGACCAGTCCATTTAAACCCTCAAGATGCTCAGGCAGTTTCACAAGTGTCGTCTCGGCGCCAAGGTCTTCAAAAAGCTTCCGATGCTCCCGAAACGCCCCCTGCAGGGCAAGAACTCCAATCTTCATGAGCGAATCCCTCTAGTCGTCAGATTACCAGCCGCGTGTGGCCATTCTTTCATTCTCAGCCAGTGTAGACAGTTCAATGCCTTTCATCGGCGTACCGAGGCCCTTAGACAGTTCTGCAATCAGTGCGTAGTCCTGATAATGTGTGGTCGCCTGGACAATCGCTCGAGCGAACTTCTCAGGGCTTTCTGACTTGAAGATACCAGAGCCTACAAACACACCATCGGAACCCAGTTCCATCATCAGAGCAGCATCAGCCGGTGTAGCAATACCGCCTGCTGCAAAGTTGACCACTGGGAGTGCTCCCTTATTATGAACCTCGAGCAGCAATTCGTAAGGTGCTCCAATCGCTTTGGACTCTGCAACCAGCTCGTCTTCAGACATGCCCTGCACTCGACGAATCTGTGCAGCTACCATACGTTGATGCTTGACAGCTTCGATGATATTTCCTGTGCCCGGTTCACCCTTCGTACGGATCATAGATGCACCCTCTGCTATACGGCGAAGGGCTTCACCAAGGTCCCGACAACCGCATACAAACGGAACTGTAAACGATTTTTTATTGATGTGAAACTTGTCATCGGCAGGAGTGAGGACCTCACTCTCATCGATGTAATCCACGCCCATAGACTCGAGGACGCGCGCTTCTACAATGTGGCCAATGCGGCACTTCGCCATGACCGGAATCGATACAGCCTTCATGACTTCCTCGACAATGGTCGGGTCGGCCATGCGAGCAACGCCGCCGGCTGCACGAATGTCTGATGGGACGCGCTCCAGCGCCATAACTGCAACTGCGCCTGCGGCCTCTGCAATTTTCGCCTGCTCAGGTGTCACGACGTCCATGATGACGCCGCCCTTTTGCATTTCTGCCATGCCACGTTTTACGATATCGGTACCCGTTTTTGCCATTTGTAATCCTCCTCGTCAGATCAGACAATACTAATCTTTTTTCAGGTTACGAAGATATCGGCGAATTTCAAAGAATCCACCAACAATAAACAGCACAAGTAAAATCCCACTGACTGTCAGGGTGCCTATCTTGAGCCACAGTGACGATACCATCATGCATCAGTCCCTACGTCTGCAGTCTTAAGATTAGTACATTATAGCCGATGGAGCAAATGTGAAAGCCATCCCTGCAACTGACGCCAGAGACGGACAAGTATATTCGCTTTGCCGTCATCTTGTGCCGCCAAGAGAGGATCGGAAGCGACAACTTGATTGTCTGCCACATACTGGACTTGCCCTACCTGTTGACCCTTTTTAACGGGCGCTGCAACGTTCTGATCCAGCTTTATGCTTACAGCATCATTGACTCCAGACGGGAGGTCAAGGGTCAGATTATTTTTGGCACTGACTGGAATTGTCTTCTCCTTGCCGTTTATAACGCGTAGAGATTTCAACCCAACACTCTGCCCAGCAGCAATCACCTTTTTCTCAGTGAACTGATTGAATCCGTAATCGAGCAACGACTGTGTGTCTGAGAACCGGTCCGCGTTCGTTGGATCCCCCAACACTACAGAAATCAGGCGCACTCCGTTTCGTTCAGCCGTACCCACAAAACAGTACCCCGCTTCAGAAGTGTACCCCGTCTTTAACCCATCGAGGCCTGGATACTTGCCGATTAGTTCATCCGTGTTTGGCCAGATGTTGGTCTTATGCGTAACCAGGTTTGTTTGGGATGCTTGGGGCAATGACGTGTACGTGGTCACTTCCGGGTACGTTTCGACCAAGTACCGGGCCAGTACAGCGAGATCGCGCGCTGTCGTGTAATGATTCGCCTGAGGGAGACCATCTGGATTTTCGTAATGAGTCTCCGTCAAGCCGAGTGTTTTTGCTTCCTGGTTCATCATTTGGACAAATGCCTGCTTGTCCCCACCGATCTTGTCCGCCACAGCAACGGTTGCATCATTTGCCGAAAGAACAGCGATAAACTTCATCATCTGTTCAAGTGTCAACTTTTGACGTGGATCAAGGTAGGCGTCTGAAACACCGTCAGTCTGCGATAACTGATAGGCATCTTTCGTGACCGGAACGATATCCGACCACGAATCTTTGCCCTCATGCACAGCCTGAAAGGTCAACAACATGGTCATCAATTTTGTAGTCGAAGCCGGAGCTCTACGCTCGGTGGGGTTCTTTTCATAAAGAATTTGGCCGTTGTCAGCATCCATCAGTATTACAGACTGCGCTTGTAAGCTTGGGGGCGTGGGCACAGACACTGTTTTGGGAAGCTGAAACGTTGCCGTCAGTGAACCAACAGAAGATGATGTCCCTTCAGAAGTTGCTGCCAACGCACTCACAGGAGTAATGAGCGTTGCAGCTGAAAGGGCTGTCGACATCGTTATCCACAGACGTTTATGCTTTGCAGTCAAGGATCGCACTCCCGCACGTTGAAGTAAAAACAGGTTCAGTATAGCATAGGGTTGGCCGAAAACAGGGTGGCCAATTCAGGGCCCTTGACTCAGATTACACGCTGTAGTTCGGTGCTTCCTTCGTGATTTGGACATCATGAGGATGGCTTTCGCGCAGACCGGCTGCAGTGATACGGATGAACCGTCCATTCTCTTGCAAGTCAGGGATCGTTGGTGTGCCACAGTAGCCCATACCGGATCGGACACCACCAACCAATTGATACAGAATGTCTGAAAGCGGGCCCCTGTACGCAACACGGCCTTCAATACCCTCCGGCACGAGCTTCTTGGTGTTGTCCTGGAAGTAGCGCTCACCACCGCCTGCCTTCATGGCGCCTAATGATCCCATACCCCGGTACACCTTGAAACGACGGCCCTGATAAAGTTCAATCTCTCCTGGGCTCTCTTCGGTACCGGCTAGCAAGCTGCCCACCATCACGGTGTCAGCTCCTGCTGCGAGAGCCTTAACGATATCTCCGGAATACTTAATCCCTCCATCTGCAATGATGGGGATGCCGTATTTCCGAGCGACCGTAGCACAGTCGTACACGGCTGTAACTTGTGGGACACCAATTCCAGCAACAACACGGGTGGTACAGATACTTCCGGGTCCGATGCCAACCTTAACAGCGTTCACGCCACGTTGGATAAGCTCTTCCGTTGCTTCTGCGGTTGCTACGTTGCCTGCAACAAGTTGAATATCGGGATACAGGCGCCGGACCTCTCCAATGGCATCCAGAACCTTCGCAGAATGGCCGTGAGCAGTGTCGATCACGATAAGGTCAACGCCAGCCTTGACCAACGCGTCTACACGCTGATACATATCCTCAGACGTCGATACGGCTGCTCCGACAAGCAGTCTGCCATGTGCATCTTTTGCGGCGTTCGGGAATCGACGGGCCTTCTCAATGTCCTTGATGGTGATGAGCCCTTTAAGCGTGCCTTCTCCATCAACGAGCGGTAATTTTTCAATCTTATGGTGTGCGAGAATTTCTTTCGCATCTTCCAGAGTGGTCCCGACTGGCGCTGTTACGAGGTTTTCATGTGTCATGACTTCGCCGATGGGGCGGTCGTAATTACGTTCAAAACGGAGATCGCGATTCGTAATAATCCCAACAAGTTGACGAGTCCCAGTACGTACGATCGGGACCCCGGAGATACGATACTTCGCCATGAGCGCGTCTGCGTCTGAAATAGGGTGGTCCGGGGTAAGGAAAATTGGATCGGTGATAACACCGCTTTCCGAACGTTTTACTTTGTCTACTTCGTCCGCTTGCTGATCAACTGACATATTTTTGTGAATGATGCCAACTCCACCTTCGCGGGCCATCGCGATGGCTAAGTTGGCATCAGTTACAGTATCCATAGCTGCGCTGATAATTGGAATATTAATCGTAATTCCGCTTGTCAGCCGTGTTGTTACATCGATGTCCCTCGGCAGTACTTCGGAACGCGCCGGCACCAGTAATACATCATCAAAGGTAAGTCCCTCTTTGGCGAATTTGTTCTCCCATAGATCAGACATTTGGTTAATTCCTCCCCAATTTATACCGCATACATGCGGCTCGGTCCGCGGATATTATCGGGTAGTATAACAACCGGCTCAGAACGTGTCAATTTAGCAAATACACTGATTTAGGGTTTTGTCACCTGTAAATATAGGCCGAATATTCACGCATTAAGGACGGTTTGATTGTGGAATCAAAACACCAATGTTGCATGTTGACAGCGAGGTGAGTCTTTGTTGGTGATGGCCGATTGGGGAGAAGTTGCAGACGAACTTTGGTCATTTGTTGAATACTGGCGAAGCGAAAATTACATGGCAAAAGTAATTTCCAAGTTTCATCCAGATGAACCGAATCATCGGGTCTACACTGCAGCATCGAACAGTTCTGCCTGTGCGAGACAGGCGTCCGCATATGAGGCGTCTGCAATGACTGCTGATATTTCTGTTCGCCCTCTGCTTCTGTATTATGCCTACCTGAATTGGATAAAAGCTCTCCTTCATGCGATAGACGTGTCATACCCGTCAGAAGCAGCAGTACTGCAGCACGGTGTCTCGGTTCGACGTACAAAGCGTGTGAGCTACCATCTACCATCCGAGATGGTCTATATCTACAAACAAGGGGTGTTACAAAGTGCAGCAGAGCGGGCAGGGATAAAACTTCCCCAGCGCCTCTTGCTCGGTGACGTGTTGGGAATGCTTACGCCAATACAACATCTCATGACAGAGTTCTATCCGAAGTTTCAGCATCTCTATCCCATTCAAGCAGAAGAGAATAAGATAGCTTGGCGCAACGGCATCCTTGTGCCACGTACAATCGCGGCTAACAATGGACAAACCGTTGAGGAGTGGATAACCGACTTGCTCCGGTCTGACAGCGAAGGGCACATGGGGCAAGCATTAGCCTCGCAAGATACTGCAGCCGATGAATCTCTAGATGAGTTTACATCCTTCGTACGATCTGTACGTCAAGCACCTCTCGGATATCTGCGCCTGCCACGCAGCATTTTACAGCATCCATGGATGTTCAAAATAGAAGCTGCGTCTGGTTTCGCTCAAGGAATTAGAGCACTGCCTTCTGTTAACGCCACGGAAAGTCACACCTTGGCGACAGATACCCGCTTAGTGTTGGCAAACCGGGCCCCTCTAGCTGGTTGGATGTTGCACTTTATCGTGCTTTATTGCTTATCCGCGCTCGTTCGATACAATCCCTTGGAGTGGTCTGATATTCTACGCTGGCACAACGAGCCTGATGCTCTCCTCATTGAGACCTATCTGTGTCATGCACCTTCGCACATGCGACTCAACCTTGCAGAGCTGTTTCGTGCAATGGTGACAACTAAGGAAGTAGAGTTTCAAACTGAAGGGCATGCGATAACCTCTGGGACCCTTGACTGACACGGCAAACACATAGGTCTGGAGCAGTTCCGTAGTTGGTCGTCTGGTGTTGGCCCGGAGGTCGTGTGATGTCGGCCTGGCATTCCTCTGGCATTCGTCTGGCCGTAACGAACAAAATTTCCTTTGTTGTGCTCTTAGCGAACAAAAGTGCCGCACTGCCTTGATGGGAACGAACAAATCTTCCTCTCTTGCTCCGTTTTCACATGGTGGCTGACATTTAGCGCACAGGACTTCCCTTGTTGCCTCCGTTCACCTACTTTTGAGGCCGGCGAACCCCTACAAGCGAAGTTCTGTTCGTTGTTTCGTCCGTATCCGGCTGGATTCAGCCATCAACGAACATTCCTTCCCTTATCTCCGCAGCCTAGGGAACCCCCTGCAACACCGCTTAGCTTCCGGTTACAACGGGCAGGCCGCAGGACTGCCTTCCACATCCTCTTTTCGTCCTGTTTCGATGACCTCACAGCTTTCAAATTCAAAGTAAAATGCAAAAAACAAAGCGTAGAAGGTGCGCGCCTTCGCGCGCGAATCAACCAGGACAGGGGACGCACCGAAGGAAGTCTCCGGCGCAGCCCGGCCTTGCGGTACAAACGAATCTTCCTCTGTATGGCCCATAGCGAACAAAAGTGCCGCATCACCTTAATGGGAACGAACAAATCTTCCTCTCTGGCTCCCTTTGCACATGGTGGCTGACATTTAGCGCACAGGACTTCCCTTGTTGCCTCGGTTCACCTACTTTTGAGGCCGGCGAACCCCTACAAGGGAAGTTTTGTTCGTTATTTCGTCCGCAGCCGCCTGGATTCAGCCATCAACGAACATTCCTTCCCCTATCTCCCCAGCCTATGGAAGCCCCTGCAACGCCACTTAACTTCCGGTTGCAGCGGGCAGGCCTCAGGCCTGCCTTCCACATCCTCTTTTCAAAGTATCGAACCGAAGAATAGGCGGTGCGCGCCTTCGCGCGCGAATCAATCAGGACAGGACGTACCGAGCGAGGTCTCCGGCCCGGCGGTACAAACGAATCTTCCTCTGTTGGGCATATAACGAACAAAAGTGCCGCAACGCCCAGATGAGAACGAACAAATCTTCCTCTCTGGCTGCATTTTCACATGGTGGGTGACATTTTAGCGTACAGGACTTCCCCTGTTGCCTCGGTTCACCTACTTTTGAGGGCTGCGACCCCCTACAAGGGAAGTTGTGTTCGTTGTTTCGTCCGTATCCCCCAGGAATCAGCCATCAACGAACATTCTTTCCCTTATCTGCCTAGCCTGGGGAACCCCTGCAACGTCACTTAATCCGTGAGTGCATTGGGCAGGCTGCAGGCCTGCCTTCCACATCCTCTTTTTGTTTTGCGTTACTTCCCTGCCTCTCATTCTCTGTTGTCCTTTGCCTTATCATTTTCGATGACATCACAGCTTTCAAATTCAAAGTAAAATGCAAAAGACAGTGCGTAGAAGGTGCGCGCCTTCGCGCGCGAATCAATCAAGACACAACACAAAAAGAGCCCAGCATCTCTGCTGTGCCCTCTGTGTTACTCACTTGCCTGGCAACGTCCTACCTTCCCAGGAACTCGCGCTCCAAGTATTATCGGCGCTGGAGGTCTTAACGGTCGTGTTCGGCATGGGTACGCGTGTGTCCCCTCCGCCAT
>NZ_LJCO01000105.1 GCF_001399675.1 Paenalicyclobacillus ferrooxydans | reverse complement strand
GAAAGGTCTTCGACGTCCCCTAGGCAACTTGCAATGGCGAAGGTAGATGCGGACTTGTCGTCTTGTACTGCAAACTGCGACACCTCAGACTTATCAAGTCTTCCTTCAAGCAACATCGCATGACTGCGCTTTTGCAGCATTCGTCGAAATTGAACCATCTCGTACGAGCCATTGTAGACGTAGTAAAACACCTTGCACGCCCGATGCTGTCCAATGCGCCACGCCCTACGACTTGCTTGACGCATGGTCGCGATCTCGTCCGTGAACTGGTAAAACAGCAAAGTCGGGAAAAACATCAAATCAAGTCCGACCTCTACCAGTTTGGCGTTACAGACAACGACTTCTGTCCCTTTGTCTACCGCCTGTTCAAGCCACTCGATGCGCTCCTCAGGTGATACGCTTGCTTGAAGGGTTTGTACGCGTATGCCGTTTTGCTTTAATACGCTCGCAATTCGCCTGTCTTGCTCAGCCTCACCACTATAGCGGACATACACCACACAACGCCTGTTTTGGTCCAATTCGGATTGGATATCTTTGAGCAACTTCCCTTCCTTAGCGGACAACATACGTTCATGGTTTGGGGCATAGAAGGTGACCGTGTCATCTCCCAGCGTTACCGTTGTAGAGACATGCGGTTGATTGGCTGCGTTCACCACGGAAGGGATAAATTTCGCGAATGCATTCGCGTTTCCGATCGCATATTGCTGACGCATCACAGATTCAAGTTCGTTGTGAAACACCTGATATGCTGC
>NZ_LJCO01000090.1 GCF_001399675.1 Paenalicyclobacillus ferrooxydans | reverse complement strand
CCTTGCGGTTTTACGAACGACTCGGTTTTACAGCTTCACACGAAGGTCTAAAGTTGCATTTGTAAACAAGTGTTCGAGGGGCGGCGGCTCTTAAACAGCTTTGCCCTCTTCTTCAGGTAACGGGGGCAAATGTGCAATAAGGGATGCCTCTCGAGACTGCATCATCATTCACGAAAATGAACATTGATGCTAGACCTATGTAGCGGGAAGTGATCCCCGTTATGCGGCTTTTGCAAACAGGACCGGCTCCGTTCACCGAACGGCATGGTTCAGGCGATCGGTACGGAACTTTATGTCGTAACGCAATGGAGAAGGTGACAATCTAGGAGTTCGAGATGGACGATCACGGTCAGCTTCCTATGGTGGTTGGAGTTCGTATTTTGGTGACTGACAATGGACAATTCATCCTCGGATTTTCCAAGTATTTGGCAATGAAACCGATGCGGACGCATGTTACGGTAGTTCTATTAAGCCGAATCCTGCACAAGTAGGTACGGGGGACATCAATCTTGGGGTGAATATAGGCGAATGATAGTCTATACGGGAAATCTTCCTTCCCGAACCCGACAACTAACCTCGGAGGCTGTAGGAGGAATACGATGAACAAAAAGCTTTTTGCTTCTATCGCAGCAGGCATCTCATTTTCTTCCCTTTGCATGACCACTGCGTTCGCGTCCACAAGTACAATCCACGTCAACCACAACGTATATTTACGGAGTGCGCCCTATCTTCATTCACATGCGATCGTACTTGAGAAATTAGGTGCTACGTTGACCCTGGAGTCAGGGGCAAACCGCTACTGGTGGTACGTAAAAGACACAAACGGCAGAACAGGTTACGTGACGAAAAACAGGTATTACACTGCCGAAACAAAATCCCCCAGCAATACAACAGGTTCAATCGCGATTACTAGACAAACAGTACCCTTAATACCCACGACGTCAGCTAACACGCTGTTACGGTCGCAAGAGGTCATTCATGTGGTTGAAGGAGATGGCGTCCATGCAACAATCAACCTGACGAATGACACGCCCCAACAGCAGAAGTTGATTCAAACAGCATTAACGCAGTTGGGCGCCCCGTACTGGTGGGGACACCAAGTTCCAAACTATGCACCGGTAAACGGGCGTGACGGGTTTGACTGTTCAAACTTCGTTGCTTGGACGTACAAGACTGCTGTTGGAATTGACTTTTCGGGTTCGTCCGTCTATCAGCGCTTCCACGTTGGTACGCCAGTATCCTTGCACAGCTTACAAGCTGGTGACTTGATATTTTTTGCGAATGCCTCAGAGCCCAATGGTCAAGGCCACGTTGGAATGTACATCGGCGGCGGGTTGATGATTCAAGAAGGCGGTGGACGGGGTAAGGTCACAATCGAATCTTTGAACAACAGACGTGCATGGTTCGGGCGTTCCCTTGTGTTTGCAAGAAGGGTGTTGTAAGTTGAACGCCTTGCACCTCTGGCGATCCGCTTTGTGACCGCAAACGACATTCGGCAGGGCAGGGACCATTACCCTGCCCTGCCGCGATGAGGCTACATGCGTGTTGAGGGCTATTGCGTGCCCATGCAACCCTCCCAGTACGTGAGCCATTAGTCCCAGCCACGTGACAACATAAAAATGGACGCAACCCCCACAACGAATACCACGATAACTCCGCCGATAAGGAACCACATCACCTTCGCCTCCATCCCATAATCCGGTGTGCTAAGTCAATTCGGCAGCTGAACCCAGACAAGGCGGGAACAGTGTGCGGTACTGTCCCAGGGAGCATATCGCGGGAAGGGGCAGTTTGGCCGCACAATGCTGAATCGTCAAATAAATTATACTTTAAATTCTGTTAATTTAGAATGGGTAATCAATTTATGGACGAGAAAAATTGAACAGGGATGCAAGGCATCAGCCTTTTGGGTGTAACAGAATCATCTTCAATAGGACAAAGGTACAACCAGAGTTTTTTGATAGCCATATACTGCCGTAAAATGGAGGTGTCCAATGATGAACAACCAAATTAAAAAGGCGAGATCCGTATTCTCCCTTACGACAGAAGTGATGAACTTCAACGAATATTGGAAGGTATCTCCGGAAATGGGGAGGACCACGTATACGGCTACGTCGGATCAAGCAACGATTACAATTACCTATTTTGATCCGCATTTTCGGCTTGTTAAAAAAGTCGTAATGAAGTTTAAATCTGGGCGGCGTGTTGCCGTTACGCCGGGAGGGGTTGTTGATTTGCCTCCTCGAGTGGAGATAGTACAGAGATAGCACCCAGTATCGGAATATTGACGTACTGAGGCGAATATTCAATTCATGGTTGCGTTTGGTCCCGGTCGTGGTGTGCACCGTAGGGAGGGCATGTCCACGACCGTACCGACAGCGTCAGGAGCTCTCGCTTGTGCCCACTGAACCAGTTCCCCGAAGTCGCAGCTACGGTTAAGTCGATTCACACCTACATCTATACCAGCCACAGCTTGGTTTTTGCCTCGTGGCGGCATGTCCTTATCCAACCACTCGTACCATAAGTGATGACGGTTAAACACTTATTTGGCTGACTTGTGCTGACCATCACCGCTAAGAGATTTACTCCAAAGACACCTTACAATCTTGATGATCGACTCAGCGATAACGATGATTTGGAAGAAACAGATCTGGGATAATCCTGCATAATTCGCTAGTATTTATATCAAGCATGGCTTGAGAAGTGAAATAGATATGACGGCACGAAAGACGAATGTGGAAACCGAAGTTCATAAGACACTGGCTATCGACTTGGGCTTTGCCTATGAAGCAATGGCACGTGCCTATGCAGTATAGCGTGACTCTAATCAACGTGATGAGAACATTAAACTAGCGAAGCATTCTGCAGGTAGCAAATTGCCTGGTTGCTCGTAAGGAGTTGAATTCGGTTTGGTTCTTATACTCGGTCTCGCGCTGACGGTGGCCTCCGCGTATGTGTGGTCGCGCTCCTTGTTTATTGGACGACTGGATGCGTTGACTGGTGCAATGGTCTTCTTTTTTGCGCAGACGATGATGGTCGTCTGGATTTCAGGGGTCCCTTTGCACGCACTCTACACAGGTACAGTGCTCGTTGTCAGTGCCGTCTTCGCTGCCCTCGCGTTGGTGACGTATAGGGCGACCCGACACAACGCAACGAGGTTCAAGCCGGATACTAACGCCACTCCTCGCCAACTGCCGATGGCAGCGCCAATGAAAATCGAACGGACGGGCTATGCGGCCATCGTCTTGCTCATTGTATTGCTCCTTTTCGCCCTGTGGCTGGGCTACTTGCTACCTCCATACTTTGGTGACGAACTGGGCTATCACTTGGTGTCGGTCGCATACTGGGCGCATCAGCACGCCATTGCCGAGGGGGCGCCCGGTCTTTGGCCGAACGTATATCCACGTGATGCGGAACTATTCTATTCCTTTATTTACACGTTGTCGGGTGGAACGGTATTCATTCACTTGAGTCAGTGGTTTTTCGCCCTGGGCGCCGCGGTTGCAATCATAGGGTGCGCACGAAGAATTGGGTTGTCCCGCACCGGGGGCCTCGTGGCTGCAACCTTATTCGTCGGAATGCCGAACGTCCTCATGCAGGCCACGACGGCCTATGTCGATCTCGCCTTCGCTACGTGCTTCCTTCTAGGCCTATATTTTGCGTTAGCATATTTGAAAACGCCATCCTGGAAGTACGCTTTGGCGGCTGGTGTTGGGGCCGGGATGTCCCTCGGGATTAAGGCTGATGGTGCCCTCTATGTTGGAATTCTCGCGCTGGTCATGCTCGGTTTTGCAATTGAGCGTCGCAGGAGGGCACAAGCAAATTCAACGGCTGTGCTCGTGCTCTGTGACGCGGGTGTTTTCACAGCGGCGCTGCTTGTGTTTGGACTGTATTGGTACGTCAAGGTCTGGATGACTTACGGCAGTCCTCTTTACCCATTCACTTTTCGACTGTTTGGGCATACGGTTTTTCCAGGACTCTATACGTTACAGAACCAGGTGATTCAACCGAATGAGCCCGTTAAATTTCGGGGCTCGCCCGAATTCATGAAGACTTGGGTGGCATGGACCTCGTTGCCTCAGGAGATGACAACCGACATGCATGTAGGTGCATTCGGGCCAGTTTGGACTTATCTCGAGATGCCCGGTCTCTTTGCCTTCACATTGTGGACGGCTTTACGGAGACGACGCCTGTTTTTAGGGCTTACACTTCCCCTATGGCTGATTTTTGTGTTTCAGCCTGCGAACTGGTGGGGCAGGTACACTCTTTCCTTCGGGGCATTCGGTGTCATAGCGTTCGCGTGGATAGCGGAACAAATCGGTACTCGTCCACATTGGCGATGGGTTGGAAAACTCTTGCCGGGTCTGGCGCTCGTTGGCGTGGTTGGGACCTATGGTGCGGGTGCGGCAATTGTAACGAAGGTAAAGTCTATGAATGTGAGTTCTAGTGCGTACTCATCGATCACTACCCATAGGTCTCCAATGTCGTTATTGGAACTGTCTCTCAGCCTGTCGCCTGCCAAGCGCACTTCAGCGAGACTATTCTATCCACCGTATCGCTTTGTGGATCAATTGGCATCTCCGGTAACCATTGCGTATACGCCAAACGTCCCTTATCCATACCTCTTCTTTGGGCAACATGCACAAAACCGTGTTCTAGAAATCCATGCAAGTAATGGACAGAAATTCTATAGAGAGGTATCGCAAGACAGAATAAATTACCTGATGGCAGCGAGTGCAGACAAGGAGTATAAGTATGTAGCAGCGGCGCCGAGAGAGTTTCACCCTATCGAAAAAGTAGGAGGATACCTCGTCGTACACGTCATCAGGAGGCATGATACCCCGCCGGGGTGATTCAGTAGATGTTTGTGGATACCACTGATGTTCATTACACGAACCCTTTCCTCTTAAACGTGTAGTACAATGCCATCCAAGCACTCTGGACGAGTAAATAAATGGGGAAACAATAGATGAATTTATATCCATGGCTGTAGTGATATACGCCACACAATACGGCAATCCACTCAGCTCCCATGCACGCCAACGACCAAACCAAGATGTAGAGTGGTATGTATGAGGCCTTCGGTTGCAGACGGTCGTAAATGTAAAAGAAGAAATAGCTGACTGCTCCGTACATCCAGTAGGATATGAAGTCCATCATCTGAAACTTTGACACGTCATTCACATCATAAAAGCTAACGGGTTCCACGCTTAACGAATGGTCAAAAAAGAAGCCGCTGTACACCCCACACATGAAAAAGACTGCAGCCACTTGCCTCGAGAATCGTTTTGGGAATACAACAGTCAACACGACTCCAACGCATAATCCAACAATAACAAACCACTCATTCGCATTAAAGCGAGTGTCGTAAACGATCACGCTAGTTGACCTTCTGCCTGTTTGAGGCGAGTAATGAAAATCGTCATGAGTCCAGTGAACACAATGTAGCTGCAAAACAAGAGGGCCGTATATCCGATGTTCCAGTTAGGCGTGGACAGGATTCCCAGCCATTCTATTGTTTTTTGCATCAGTACCCCCAGTAACACCATGGCTGCTGTCAAACCCCACTTCAGGAACTTTGATGAATAGAGTATGAAATTCGACGCCATTAACAGTGCGACAGGAATGCAAATGAGACGCATGACCAGATCTGCAAGTGATTTTTCGACATTTTTGCTGACCATCATCCACTGAAGGTTTAAGTTAAAAATGTTAAAAACACTGAGTTCAAAAATGGTACACACGAAAAACAGGAAAACCATCTCAAGTGAGGTCAACTTCTTCGGAATAAGTGCAAGTGCGACAATTGTGCACCACGTGATGAACACACATACCGCGATGGACATAAAAATCCTCCTACAGTCGAATCATTAGTCCAACGACACCCCGATTTTGGTCGGCTGTGCCGTCTTAACCCAACCGGAAAAGTGACTGCCTTTTTGGTTTTTCAAGATTGTCAAACCAATTTGAACGAATTGTTCCAGACAGCTCTTTTCCATACCGTTAAAATTCAGGGGGGAATGTAACCGTTGAGATATGCCAACATCCCAGGTGACTGATCTCAGTAACTGTCAAGGGAGCTTCATCTCACAAGATGACCTCCAATTTCAGTTGTATTTACAAGTCAAGTACAGTTTGAGCGAAGGTATCGTGTATTATGTGGATGCTCTTTGTACACTGCGGGCCACGGCGCAGTACGCTAAACACTAGTCGGTAGAGAGTGAAAGACAAGAGTGCCCCCCCAAAAAACTCATGAGTCTATGGCTTGCGCCATCAAAACCACATAACGCCCAAAGGGTTGGCACGGACAAGGGACGGATGAGCATCCGTCCCTTTGGATTGATGTTGGTTGATTCATTTGGTGGAGTCTGCAGGCTTCTAAGCATGGTTGGGGCTCGTCTTGATCACGACTTTCGATGCTAGTCCAACAACCAAAGATGCCGCCAAGTACCCGTATCAGTTATCACGACTTATTGGCCTATTGGGATTTTGTCCATTCCTTTTGTCCTGATTTGCTCATAAGTCTGCTATGGGAGAGGAGGGGGAAGGTGTGGCCCACAGTTCAGTGTGCCAGCAGTCTAAAGGTCATCGCCAGTTCAGGAGACAGGGAGGTGTGAGATGAGATGATTACACGTGCTCATGTAATGCCTTATGTCGGGCAATACGTTGTTGTTCGGACCAGGGATGGTGCCGTTCACCGTGGTGTTCTGCATTCGGTTTCAAACGATGGGATCTATGTCCGACCAGTAAATGGAAGACTTGCATCGGGTGATATGAACGGTGATAGAATGCAATTGCTTGGCCAGCTTCCCGACAAAGGCACTGATGCCGAAGAAGCATGGTTGCCTTTTTTGTTTTTCCCATGGTTTTGGATTGGGGCGTTTTGGCCTTGGTTTTGGTGGTAAGGGCTAGTGTTATGGTGGTAAACCAACCTCAAGTGGTGGTCACGCAAACACCCCATCTATCGTTCCTTCTACAGAAACCGGCACATCTAATTTGTGTGCCGGTTGGCGTCTTGGTTCGAGAATACTCACGCAGACCCCATAGATGTGACGCGGACTGAACTTTCTATTCTCTCATCCATCAATGGCGAGGGCGTATGATACAGAGAAAAAAGGATGGATCGCTTAGCGACTCGTGGTTATCATAGATTTTCTTGTCGGTCGCTTGAGAAAGAAAACGAGCGCTAGGACCAGATAAGCGACATACAGTAAAACCTGTAATGTAGTTGGTTTATCCGCGTACCCGAAGAACGAATGGAGGATGTCTCCAAAGGTGCTGTCTTCGCTGAGCATTGAGGCCGTATTCCAAAGTGCCCGGTGTCCAAACGGCAGCCAACCTAGTTCTTGAAAGGCCTCGACGCCGTTTGCCAACAGGCCTGCGGCAAAGAGCATTAAGAGTGCGCCCATGGTGTCGAAAAAGCGCTTCAGGTTAATCCGTCGTCCTAACACGTAGATGATGTAACTTAGCGTCAAACCCGCGATGATTCCTATGGCGGCACCGACGCTGAGCAGCCATGGACTTGTGTGAAACGCGATCGCGATCATGAAAACCACGGTTTCCAAGCCCTCACGTCCGACCGTTAGAAATGCGATGAATGAGATAGCAAAGAGTGAACCGGTCGAAAGCGCAGCCTCCATCTTTGCCTGTAATTCATGTTTCATGTTCCTGCTCTGTTTCTTCATCCAGAACGTCATGTAGGTAAGCACAGCCGCAGCGACGAAGTACGTCGTACCTTCAATCTTATTTTGCAGACTGGAACCATCATAGTTTCGGAGCGTCAGGAACACTACCACGCCACCGACAACAGCGACAGCAATGGCAGAAGCAACACCGAACCAGACATCTTTGAATCGATCCCGTCGACCAATTTGCCTTAAGTAGGCCAACATAATAGAGCAAATCATCGAGGCTTCGAGGGATTCACGGAAAAATATCAAAAACGATGCGACCATATGGCACCCCCGTTGTCAGCTTCAGGACTAAAACCTGACTTTTATAGTCAACATTTTAACATGCTCTCCACATTGTTTGGTAGTGCAAATTTTGAAATTAGTGAAACCTAATTGCGCGAGGACCTAAAAGCGGTTGATCAACACGGAGTGATACACGTAAATGTGTATGTCCGTCGGACTGGCTGTCCGACGAGGACGAATGGGAGGAGTTTTATGATTCGGAGGCGCCTTTGATCCGTTTACGGTTCCGGATTTTGACAGCTGCAACGATGCCAATGACGACGATAGCTACGATGATGGTCGGTAACAGATACTGGTGCATGACCTTATGGTAGTGTGCCCATGCCACTTCCACATACCGTCCTACGACGATAAAAAAGCCAGCCCAGACCAAAGCACTGACAGCATTATAAATACTGAACAGGACAAAAGGCATCCTGTTAATGCCGGCAAGATAGGGAATCAAGACACGGATTCCAGCGATAAACTTCCCAAACAAAACTACTGTACCTCGGTATTTTGCAAACTTCTTGTCCGCGGCATCAAGGCGCTCTGACGTGATACCGACGTATCTTCCAAATCGCACGATGACAGGGCGTCCGAGAAAGTAGCCGATCCCGTATCCGATCGTTGATCCAACAATGTTTCCAAGCGCAGCGCTCAAAAGTAAGGGAATGAGCGCGAATACGCCTCTCATCCATTCGAATCCTGAGATGGTCAAGGTGGTTTCAGCCGGAAACGGGATCCCGATGTTCTCCATCAACAGAATAGAGAAGACGCCGACGTAACCATAGTGGGAAATCAGCTGTTGAACGTGCAAATGTAAGCCCTCCATTTTGTTGCTTTGCGGTGTATTGCTTCGAA
Source organism: Paenalicyclobacillus ferrooxydans (assembly GCF_001399675.1). GTDB lineage: Bacteria > Bacillota > Bacilli > Alicyclobacillales > Alicyclobacillaceae > Alicyclobacillus_B > Alicyclobacillus_B ferrooxydans. The sequence goes on along the minus strand of NZ_LJCO01000090.1, from coordinate 9,487 downwards.
GTGTGTTGCTTTCCTGTCTTAACATGCCCTGATCCAATAAGATATCCGTCTAAGATACCCATCCAAACAGACGGCTTTCGCCGCTTCAAGGTTCAAAATAAACGATAAATTGTACGGTCGGGTGTACTTGCACAAAGTCTCTTCTCCCCTCATAACATGGGCTCGTTGTAACTTACAAAACGGATGCGAGGGACTGCAAACATGGGAAACCAACGAGTTTTGAAAGAGATTATTATCGACGTAACTACAAGCCGAGGTGCCGAATCAAACCAGGAACGGATAAATATAGGACTGTCGACTGGTGATGGATTGAAGGGATTCCAGTTGGTTGGTCTTCCTTACCATCCGTCGGAGTACACGATCGTCTCTACGCTCCCAAATCCGTATCTTTGAGAGTGGCAAGGCAGACAACCACCTCCGTTTCCTCTTGCCACTTACGCGGGACAGATATCCTCCGTGTGGGCTAGTCTCAAGGAGCGATGCGGACAGATACGTAAGCGACATGTGACTGCGTGAGGATTTCACGCAGCCACATGTTACGTAAAGAACGGGAGAACGGACCATACGCCTCATACTCGTGGCAGCCCTTTGCATCTCGTGAACCGACTGCACATAATCGGTCCCTTTGCCGTGAAGAATACAGGGTGAGGGGGCAGACGCATGCCAAAACACGTTATTGAGGCGCTCAAAGACTACATTCAATCACTTCATGACGATGAACCTAAAGTGCCTTTGCACGTGGGAGAAGTCATGGCCCTGTGGACGTATCTAACTATTCTTGACGAATCCATCACGTTCGAGCAGATGGGTCTCAACCACACAATGGATACTGAACTGAAAAAGACGATTGAAAAGATGATGGAGGGTGCAAGCTCGCAAAGCCGCCGTCTGAAGGACTTCTTACAAGGTGAAGGGGTGCCTTTACCACCGACCTCCGAGCCTAGGCCGGCGTCGGATCCGAATGCGATACCACCTGGAGCCAAGATGACTGATGATGAGATTGCAAACGGGGCCTCAATTAAGCTTGCCACGGCTGTGACAGCTTGTGCCACGGGGGTCTCCGAATCGATTCGAAATGATGTAGGTGCCATGTTCTTTGAGTTCCAAACGGAGGCAATGACGTATGGAATGCTGATTAAGACGTTAATGAGAAAGCGCGGATGGATTAAAGTTCCAGCGCTCTATACGCCGCCAGGCATCCCATCACAGACGTAAACTGTTTAGTATTCATCGCACATGCGACGCAATCATAAATATTTCGACAGAGACAACAAAAAATTTACATAGGGTTTACAAAAACTTAACAAAACATTAGTGCGGTGTTCCTGCAGACATGAGATAATTTCTGCGGCAGTCCATCTATGTCAAGGGAAAGAAGGTGCTGATTCTCTGTGTTACAACATAATACACAGGAATCAAGGCGTATGACAAACAGTTCCATCGGAGAAGCCTTAGACGATGCACCGCTTAGCCTGTTTCATCTGCGTGCCATGATTATCTCAGGCCTAGGTTTTTTTACGGATGCATACGACCTGTTTATTATTGGGGCAGCTCTTGTTCTGATTAAGAATGAGTGGCACCTCAGTGGAACAATGGTAGGGTTAGTCGGAAGTACAACCTTGCTTGCTAATTTTCTTGGAGCCATTATATTTGGTCGCCTTGCAGATATTTTGGGACGTAAGAAGTTATACGGTCTCGTCGCGACCATCATGTCCATTGGGGCAATACTTACAGCTTTTTCGCCGAACATATACTGGTTGATAGCATTTCGCTTCTTCCTCGGTCTTGGAATTGGGGGAGATTACCCCATCAGTGCCGTCATCATGAGTGAGTATGCGAATGTTCGTGACCGCGGGAAGCTTGTTGGAATGGTGTTCTCCATGCAGGCACTTGGACTGATTGCCGGACCAATGGTTGCCATCACGTTGTTGGCGAGTGGCATCAGCCACGACCTTGCGTGGAGAATTATGTTGGGGCTCGGCGCATTACCGGCTTTAAGCGTGATATACGCACGTCGGAAGATGCCCGAATCCCCGCGCTTTCAATCCCAAGTACTCGGGAAAACCACAGATGCAGTCCAACAGTTGCGCAATTACACGAGCGGCCAAGTCAGCGTTTCGGAAGAACAGGCGGCTTCCCATGCGGCCAAGCCCGCATTGATCAGCTTCCGGCAGTTTATTCGCAACCGGAAGATGCTCGTCACGCTGCTTGGAACTGCAGGGACGTGGTTTCTGTTTGACTACGCGTATTATGGCAACTCCATTTCGACGCCGCTTATCATGAAGAATGTCGCACCGCATGCCAGCTTGATTCAGAGCGAAGCATGGACGTTAATCGTGTTTGCCATCGCTGCAGTACCAGGGTACGCACTGTCGGTGTTGAAGATTGACCGGATCGGGCATAAACGCCTGCAGTTGATTGGCTTCGCAATTATGGGCCTTGCATTCTTGGGCATGGGCGTGATTCCAGGGGTCACGTCGATGATTATCCCATTCTTGGTGCTCTACGGAATCAGTTATTTCTTTGCCGAATTTGGTCCAAATACGACCACGTTTATCTTGTCAGCGGAGTTGTATCCTGTCAGTGTCAGAACCACTGCTCACGGAATCTCGGCAGGGGTTGCAAAGATTGGTGCTTTTATCGGTGTGTTCCTGTTCCCGATTATCACGAAATCACTGGGCCTCCACGGAACCTTTATTATCACGTTTGTCTTCGCAGTGCTTGGGACGTTGTTGACACTGGTGTTGCCAGAGCCGGCAAATAAGTCCATTGAGGCCATGTCTGACGCAAAAAAGCCGTCAAAAGTAGTACCTCAGACCGCAAGATGAAGTGATTTCGGGTGTTGCAGCCTCTCTGCGTTGACATATGAATCCGCACACACGACAGACAAGCATTGAGCCGCTCCGAGAAGAGCGGCTTTTTAGTTTCACGAACATCTTTTCCATGGCTAAGGGATGGTCATAGCGCAAGTAGTGACGCTACCGCAAGATGCGGCTCAGCAGATTGCCCATGACGGACGCAATTACATGGCAACACCGGACAATTCGATTCAGAATCCAATTGTCACCTTTGCGCCGCATGACATCGTAGGCGCCGTGGCAAGGTTGCGACCGTTTCTTGGACAGATTGGAACGACTCCCTCGAGACCGATTCCCGACTCACACAATGCCGGAGACTTCGGCTTTTTTCTCATTGGAGCTCCGCACGAATACGCGGTTACTAAAGAGGAATTGAATCAAGCAAAGACCGACGGTCATATGGACATTAGTCGGGTCCGCGAAGGCGCCATTCTCATTTGTCCAGTGAAGGTTCCGGGCGGAGGGGTGTATGTAGGTGATATGCACGCCCTGCAAGGAGATGGCGAAATTGCCGGGCATACGTGTGATGTGGCTGGCATGGTCACACTGCAGGTTCATGTCATTAAAGGGCTGCAGATTGATGGTCCAATTCTGTTGCCAAACGAAGAGGACCTACCCTATCTAGCGAAACCACTCTCTCAAGAGGAGAAGCGACTTGCACAGGCAGAAGCAGCAAAATGGGGACTGCAAGAAATCGAGAAGACGGCACCTGTTTCCTTCATTGGAACCGGGGAAAACCTCAATGCAGCGACAGACAATGCCTTAGAGAGGGTAGTGCAGCTTTTGGAAATGACGGTGCCGGAGGTCAAGAATCGTGCAACGATTACCGGTTCCATTCAAATCGGCAGGCATCCAGGTGTAGTTACGGCCACTTTCTTGGCACCCGTCGAGCGTCTGCAAAGAGTGGGCATCTTGCCGTTTGTATGCGACCAGTACCAACTGTAGACGCCGATGGATGAAGCCCTAAAGCCCCCTGTCACGAGGGGGCTCTTCGCTGTTTCATGCTCGCATGACCACACCGTTCTAGTCGCGGTACTTGTCGAGCTTCTCCTCAATGGTTACCCCACCTGGGCGATAGTGCACAGCGATCTGTGTGACGACCTCCGTTGCGCCTGCATCGATGCACGCTGTTTGGGCCTGTTTCACGATTTCAAGCAGGGTGTCGAGTTCGCCCTCCATCACGGTTTGCATTGCCCCAACTTCGTACCGTACCCCCGAATTTGCAATCACTTCAATGGCTTTGTCGATGACCTCATACATCTGTATATCATCAGGAACCATCGGTACTACCTGTATCGCTACATGACTGTTTGGCATGAAGATCGCCCCTTTTTGCTCACGGATGTTTGGTACAATGGCTTCGCAACAAGGAAATTGTAACGCATCGAGACCGTTCAGGACTACTCCTTTGCGAGAGGATGAGTAGATTGTCAAAGCCGGGTGACACCAAACACCAGTCGATGGAGCAGGGGATCCACATGGATTTCCAGGGGCAAATGACGTACGGAGAGTATTTGAAACTTGATCAGTTGCTCAATAGCCAAGACAGGCTTTCAGAACATCATGACGAAATGCTGTTTATCATCGTTCATCAGACCAGCGAATTGTGGATGAAGCTGATTCTACACGAACTGACGGCGGCAATCGACTGCATCGGACGCGGAAACCTTGACGCTTCCTTCAAGATGCTGGCTCGGGTTTCACGCATACAGCAGCAACTCATTCAGTCCTGGGACGTATTGTCGACATTAACACCTTCGGAGTATACAGAGTTTCGCGGGAAACTCGGTCACTCTTCGGGATTTCAATCGTACCAGAATCGCTTGATTGAATTCTCCTTAGGGTACAAAAATGCGGAGGTGTTAAAGGTCTTCAGGCATCAGCCGGAGTTACACGAACGGCTGCGGGAAGCCCTTCATGCACCGAGTATCTACGACGAAGCCATTCGAGCATTGTCGGCGCGAGGCATGCCGATCGACCCATCGTGCCTGAACCGGGACTGGTCGCAAGATTATGAGGAACACCCAAGTGTGGTGGAGGCTTGGCTGACTGTATATCGAGATGTTGAGACTTACTGGGACTTCTACGAGCTTGCCGAGAAATTGGTTGACCTCGAGGACAGGCAACAGCAGTGGAGATTCTCCCATATGATCACGGTCGAGCGGATCATCGGGTACAAACAGGGAACAGGTGGTTCGTCGGGTGTTCATTACTTACGGGGACGCCTGGACCATCGCTTTTTCCCTGAGCTCTGGAAGGTTCGAACTTTGCTATAGCAGCTTTATACAGCCTGAAGCTGGGGGACCGTCTTGTGCACTGTCTTAGTTGAGGGTAAAGGTGTACGTGCACTGTCGGAACGCCTTCTTTGCTTGCACCCTTCCAGACTTGGCTGAGCCGGAGGCCGGCTGAGAACATGCTGTGGTCTCCGGTGTCAAAGTTGGTTACTGTCAGGGCTACGGGAATCCTTGCTTGAAGCTCTTCGGATGGTGTTATCCCAGAACTTGGTGTATGCCAACTAAGATGAGTAACAGTCCGGCGGCAAAGGAGGAGTATCTACCAAGCAACCGTGCTATCACGCCAATGCCAATCACATTTCCAAGCCAGATCATAATGTAGCCCCAGATGGTGATGGCTGCTGTTGTCGCCCAAACAGTGGATGCGTTGGATACGGTTGCGCCGAATCCACCAGCCACGTTGGTAAAAGACAACGCCAATCCAAGAATGATGCCCTCTCTCCACCCGGGTTTTTTGATCTTCATTTTCTGTTTGTGGCGTGAAGTCAGGGGATGGATGTATCCGACATACCAGAAAAACAGACCGATGCAGACGAGGATAATGCATGCCGCCCATTGTGCTTGGTAAAGCGTCAGGTAATGAGAGATGACTTCACCTGCGTATGCTCCAAGAAGTGCAGTGCAACAACCGACGCCGTTTGCAATTGCATTGACCCAGTGTGGGAACTTAATTTTCTCGCTGCCGTATGCGAGCCCTGTACCACAGTTGTCGAGATTCGAACCAATCCCGATCCAATTGGCTATAATAAACCCGTTTAACCAACCCATCATTTCCCTACGCCTCCGCCTTTCGGTCCTTGTCAGGATATGGAGGTTACGGGGGGAGTGAGTGGACAAAGCAACCCTATGATTGGCCAAAGTTCTCTCGGATCAGTGAGGTGACGAACGACTCATTGGACGAGTCAATCTCAGTTGTCGTCTGCATCGCTGAAAAGGGCTATCCATACATCAACATTCCCGGACCAATGGGGATTAGATTGAGCCTATCTTGCGTAAATAGCGTGACATGACAAGGTCTGCTGGGGTAGGGTATTGGTGCTGTGGACACAAATTGATGCCTGCTGCCCGGTATGCGTCAGCCCAAAGAGTCGAGCAGATACGGCGCTGATTTTTGAAATATGGCAGCATAAGGCCAAAGATATGCCGGAAAGCTTCCCATCCAATCAGCAGGTAGTCGTATCTGCCGCCAATTTCATGATGGACGTAGTCCATAATTCGATTGATCTGGACGGGTGTGAGTGACGTGCAACGGTAAACATCGGCCGCTCTCTCATACGTTGCGACCGGTTCGTATCCCGTTTTCCTTAGTCCCTGAGCCTCAATCAGTTGTCCTTTGCCGACATAGCCCCCGACATGTGTATATTGACTGCGTGTAGCGAGCTTCACTGGGAAGTCGAGCCAGCGTGTACCGCGCACAAAAATTAAATCTGCAAGTTGCAAGTCTGACGTGTTCATGTGTCACCATCCCTGCAGGTTGTCACTGTCATACATATGCATGGACTGTATGATGAATTGACATCAACAACATGTGACAGTGAGGCCGTGCGCAGTGGGTCGCCTAGAGAGACCGTTGTTCACTTTGCGAAAGGCAGGCGGTTGCCCGATTTTCGTGATATTGGGTCATCGTGCAAGTACCTAGACAGGGTTCGGAATACAGTGAACCATCGTGACCTTTCAAGACCAACGAGGGAGGATGCGTAAATCTGACGACAAGGGAGAGGGATTCCGTGGAGTCGACATCTCTGCAAACATTCCGACGCAAGATGATGAATCCAGTACACTGGCGCAAAGCCAATAGTATTCTCTCCAAATATACGAAGGCTGCTCTGGCCTCACAAAGTGGGGCTGAAAAACTGGTTGCTGAGTTGTCCGAGGCGTTCAACGTAGCGATGACACAGCAAGAACGCGTCCAGGCAGCAAAGTGGATCGTACAGCAAGGCATTGATCCACAGAGCCGGCGCGAGCGGATGATGCTCTGGAAAAAGGCGAAGTCTTAACGGCGCTTGCCAATGCCAACCGTTTGGATGGCATGACTGGATCCGCTGACGAAATCGTTTGACGATCCGTTTAAGGAAGCCTCTCGCACCGTGATATTTGCACGTTAGTGCGGGTAAAATATCACGGTACGAGACTCGTCGCGTAAAGGTTCTAGGATTGTGAGGGAAAAGGACATTCCGAACTTTGTTCCGTATCTCTTCCTTGTGATGGTAAGCGCGGTTCTTACAACTATAGCAGCAAGACGCGCAAGAAACTTAAAATTGGTGCCGCTTTACCTGTCCATCTCAGGGACAATTTATGTATTTGAGTATGTGATTTTGGTGCTGCTCGAGAGCTACATATATCAGCCTCATATCCTGCATAATCCGTATTTCGACAACATTTTGGGGGCCGCGGTGTCAGATGGCTTTATTGTGCCGTCCGTAGGGATATGTATCGCGGTTTTTGATCTCAATTTCTGGTGGATAACGTTGATTGCCTTGCTGTTTGCGGGTATCGAGGAGAGCTTCGTCCATTTGAACATCTACCATCACGTGTGGTGGAACACTGGCTACACATTCGCAGGGCTGGTTGTTTGCTTTGAACTTGGGAAGCGGATTTGGCACTTACTCAAAGAGAAATATCAATATTCGTGGGTGCAATTTATTGTTCTTTACCTCTGTAACATGGTGGTTCAGGCAACTACGGTATTTGTTCTCTCCGCAGTCTTTCACCTGTTGCGTTATCAGGTAGACTGGTTTAGTGATCCCATCAGAGGCCATGTTGCCGTCGCCACGCTCATTGTCCTGCTTGATTCTTGTCTCTTCACAGCCGTCGTGGTGCGTCAGGCTCGCTTCGGGTGGTACGCGGCAGTCATTATCGGGGTTTTTCTCCTCAACGATGGTTTGATGACCATCGGAAGGCTGCAATTTATCGGACCGTGGGCTGAAGTGACGGTTATCTTCTCACAAGCGGTTGTGTTGTATCTCCTCACATCTCTCCGGAATCTTGTTGCACTAAAAGCTGATAGTTACAACACCAAGTGTAACTAGGATGGAACTGACGATGGTCACCCAAGTCACTTCCTCCAATCTCGCCAAGAGAAAGCCGGAAAGTACAGCGACGATGACGGGCTGTATGCTGATGATCATGGAGACTTGTGAGATTGGAATCGCAGAACTCGCTTGGAAAAAGAGAAGAACTCCAGCTGCACTGAGAAAGCCAGCTGTAAGAAAGTATAGGTTAATGTGGCGTATATAATGGGAAACATATCGTTTGAACCGGCCGGTGAAGAGAAGCAGCAACGTGTAGAGAGCGAGTGCGGACAAAATGTCTAGTGTGGCCGCAAATGTTGGGCTGATAGCTGTACCGGCCGAAGGCTTTCGAAAGACATGACCCACGCCCTGCAACATTGCTGCGGCAAACGACATTAGGACACCGCTTCGGTAAATGTGTTTCAGAGACCGAAGAGGAAACCATACTCGCTCAATTACAACAAGTACAAGGCCCAGGACAATCAATGCCATACCATAAATACTCGTTAAGCGAAACTTTTCCCCTAAAAATGAAACAGCGATAGACAGGGTCACCATGGCGGACAACATATCAATAATGACACCACGAGTTGCGCCAATACGTGCGATGGCAGCGTATAATGTCATCCGTCCGAAACACGTGCCAAGTACACCTGCTAGTACGCAGAAAAGGATTGCCAGACCTGTGTGTGCCCCCATCACAAGTGGACTCGGGTTACGTTGTACCTTGATGAACAGCGCAGTCGTCAGCGTAGCCCCACTTACGACGAGTACAGGGAATAGTCCATGGTCCCCGGGATTGGAGTCAACTTGGCCTTTACGGATGAAAATATATGACAATGCGTAACAAAGCGCTGCAATAGTAGCGGTTACGACGCCCTGCATGTGGTTGTCCCCCTTACACACAATGTTTATGAAACAGGGAGGATTTCATAACCGCCAATTGAAGTTGAGTTTTTTACAGAACCTTAATAGCTCGATCATGTAGGTGTCATATTCACGGTTTATAGTAGAAAACGAATCGAAGCCATCCCCTGGCTTCATACCACTCTTGCCTTGCCGCTGCGCCTCATTGCAGCGGCACTTTTTTTATCCACTTTCGTTCAACCTTTACAATCACTGAGCAAAAAAAACGCCGAAATCCCATGGCTGGGACTCCGGCTCAATATGACACTAGAGTGAATATGTATTTCACTCGGTAGTGTCCCGTCAAGTGGTGTAAATTTGAGTGCAACCCCTTAGTGTCGGCTATTTATGCAACACTGACGTTGGCGCCAGCAATTGCTGTTCGTCGGTACCGGTGAGTTTTGCCATGGACTCTCGG
>NZ_LJCO01000089.1 GCF_001399675.1 Paenalicyclobacillus ferrooxydans | reverse complement strand
CTGGTCGGATTTTACTTGGTGTACACATTGTCGAAGACAGCGGTTCCTTTTGGTGAGATTGCACTATTTATTGTTGCTTGCGGGGCTCTGGGTGGCATAGCCTGGTTGTGTGTCGCAGGCGCCACCTGTATTCTCTCGCTCGTTCGCCTACCTCTAAATACCGCACCGATCCAAAACCGAGTTGTTGGTGAAAGGGGTGACTGGGCTGAGCAAGCGAAACAGACATGGCACAACAGTTTCCGACTTTTACAAGGGGGGAAGGATGGGTGAACAAAGCATAAAAGCGACCTGTGGTTTGCTAAATCGAAGAATAATCAACAATGCGGATTACATACCACGTTGTTGATATTTTGAAGTTCCTGCACCACCAGCTGCTTCAACACTAACATTAACACAAAATAACAAGTTTACTCGTTCTTTTGCTTCACCATACATGCTTCAATATACATTCAAAATTAGTACTGCACACCTTGTAAACCTCGTCTCGTGTGAAAATGTTTTTAGACGATAGAGCAACTTTTAATTTCTCTTCAAGGATATCCAACTGTTGCTGCATACCTAGATATTGAGAACGGGCATTCTGCTGGAGTACGATATCTGTTTTTGTGGAATGAATTTTTTGAAGCAGTGTGTCTATTTTAGATTGTGTTTCGAAGTATCGTGCCAAGGAAAAATGTACACCCCAGAAACCAAAAAGACCGATAGGTATCAGACCATAGAATATATTCATAATCATTATCTCCTCGAGGGTAATATCCGAAAAAGAATTGACTTTAAAAGGTAGCCGGTTTTTTATGTTATTTACAGAGCCGATCATAATTCGCCTCGTACTCACTTACCTTGTCCCTAATGTGAAAGTGCTTGATTGCACGGTGTCGGGCGTTCTTAGAGAACGCTTGATATCGTGACTCGTCACCCAGTAGTCGGAGCGAGTCCCTCACCATTTTCTCTACATCTCCAATTGGGGCTAAGAAACCAGTAACCCCGTCTTCAACCACTTCAGGTATACCACCCGCTGTTGATCCGATAACAGGGATTCCACACGCCATTGCTTCCAATGCAACTAGACCAAAGCTTTCTTTTTCTGAGGGCAAAAGTAGTAGGTCTGCAGCTGCAACAAGTGAGGCTACTTCTTCCTGTTTCCCTAGAAATAGCACAAAGGGATTTAAGCCAAGTGCCTGTACGCGGTGACGAACGTGGTTGTACTCAGGACCAACACCGACCAGTACAAGCTTTGCAGGAGTCTTCTTCACAATGCGTGCAAAGATGTCGATCACATCATCCATGCGTTTCACTGCCCTGAAATTAGACATGTGGAGTATCACTCGCTCCCCAGTGTGAGCTAGGGAGTGACGAATTTGCGACCCGGCTCCTGGATGGAAGACATCAGTGTCAACAAAGTTGTAGACACACTCGATCGGTTTAGCTGTTTCAAATAATTCTTTCGTTTGCCCGATCAGACTGCGACTCACCGCGGTGACTGCGTCACTCTTTTCTATACCGAGTTGTATGACTTGTTTTAAACCCTCATCCTGTGCGAGGACGGTGATATCCGTCCCATGAAGTGTTGTTACAATTTTCACATCTCGTTCTGCCATTTGTTTTGCAAGATATGCACAAACGGCAAACGGCATCGCATAGTGCGCATGAACCACGTCCAGATTATATTCATCAACGACTTTTGCTATCAGTGCAGCTAGTGAAAAATCATAAGAGGGCGTACGTAAGACGGGATACGTGGCAGCAACGATTTCATGGATATACACGTTTTCTATAAACGTTCCTAGACGAAATGGCACATCCGTTGCCATAAAGTGAATCTCATGTCCATTTCGTGCAAGTGCCTTTCCCAATTCCGTCGCCACCGCGCCAGACCCTCCGACGGTTGGGTAGCAGACGATGCCAATTCGCATGATATTTCACCATTCCTTCATGAGTCTGAATATGTATCATCTTGTCGTTGATTTATATTATGTTCTTCATATATAGTAATATATATAGATTGTAACATTATTTCAAACGGTTTGGAGTGGAGGAACTGATTTTGTCTTCATCAATGGCTCTGGATACCGCTGTAGCTCTAGTCATGAGTTGTATTTTAATTGGCCTGTTCGTTGCAGTGACAAGGCGACTTACATATATTGGCCATGCTGCTGGCGTTGTGACGTCGCTTGGATTTGTGTTCTGTGCCGTCGTGGGGTTGTTCGTTCCGCCTCAGTATGTGTCTATCGCACACGGTGCCTTTGCGTTAACAGCATTAAGTTTTCGAATGAACGCACTTGCTGGATTTTTTGTGTTGGTCATCGGCATCGTGGGGTTATTCGCTTCGGTATATGGTATCGGTTACGTGAGGGAGTACGCCGGGCGTAAGTCCATATCGCTTTTAGTATCGGGGGTACTTATTTTTCTGGGCACCATGGTTTCTGTTGTTCTGGCGGGAAACGTGTTTACGTTTCTTGTCTCGTGGGAATGCATGTCCATCGTGTCGTTCCTATTAGTGATATATGAACATGAACAGCACGAAGTTCAGAGCGCTGGATTCATTTATGTTGTCATGACACACATCGGAACGGTATTTTTAACGATTTCCTTTTTGATAATCGCTCATTACTCTGGCAGTCTCTCCTTCCATGTCATGGATACCAATCACATGCCAGACGGCATGAAGACGCTTGTCTTTTTGTTCGCGTTGATTGGATTTGGTACAAAGGCCGGTCTGGTTCCCCTCCACATTTGGCTTCCAAGGGCACATCCTGTGGCACCAAGTCATGTCTCGGCGCTTATGTCCGGCGTAATGATCAAAATGGCAATGTACGGGTTTATTCTGGTTGTTTTTGAATTCCTGAGAGTCGGACCTGTCTGGTGGGGGATACTCGTTTCGTGCATCGGCGCAATAACGGCACTTTTGGGGGTTCTCCATGCGCTCGCACAACGGGACCAAAAACGAATGTTGGCATATAGCAGCATTGAGAACATGGGGATTATCTTTATGGGGCTTGGTGTAAGCTTGATTTTCACGTCTCTTCATGCTCCGATATTCGCAGCGTTTTCCCTATTGGCTTCTTTGGTTCATGCGTTGAATCACGCACTGTTTAAGAGTCTTCTGTTTTTAGGAGCCGGTGCAGTGCTTTCGAAAACCCACACGAAGAACATGGATCGTCTCGGTGGGATCATCCGAAAGATGCCATGGACAGCCGGCTTTACCCTGATGGGTGCATTGTCAATTTCAGCGATGCCTCCATTCAATGGATTCGTCGGAGAGTGGATGCTGCTTCAATCGGCCTTCGGACTGGCCACGTCAGAACATTCCCCTTGGATAAGTGTGTTCGCTGTGCTGATGGTTGGTGCATTCACCATGACTGGCGCTTTGGTAGCGATGGCATTCGTCCGTTCGTTTGGCAGTACTTTTTTGGCACTACCAAGGAGTGAATCCGCGCAATTGGCGAATGAAGCGGATATGCCCATGCGAATCGGAATGGCTGGCTTGGCGGGGTTATGTTTGCTTACCGGGCTATTCCCAACCAGGTGGGTGGAGATGTTAGGTCGACCAGTACGAGAAATTACCGATGTTACCTTAATAATCAACCCATTTCGATTTGGGTTTAGCGATATTGAACACGCAAATGGTCACCTTTCACTGATTTCGGTCCTCATGACTTCGGTATTGGCACTCATTTTTCTGTGGTGGATTCTTCGTTTGGTTGGGCGACGTACTTCGATGGTACGTCAAGAGACTTGGGCCTGTGGCGGCATGTTGACGCCACTTATGACATACACAGCGAGCGGCTACAGCAAGCCAGTTCGGGTTGCGTTTCAACAAATTCTTCGACCCTCTCGCACATTAAAACGTACGGAAGGAAGTGTATATTTTCCATCCAAATTCGTGTATGTCAGTAAATTCACCTCGTTTGCCGAGACTTATTTGTATCGTCCTGTCATTCAAACAGTTCTACGTATGGCTCGTATTGTACGGGCCATTCAAAATGGACAAGTTCAAAGTTATTTGGCGTATTTGTTTGTCACTCTAATCGTGATTCTGATATTGGTAAAGTGAGGTGAAACCAGGCATGATACCCGTGCTTCTTGAGATTTTACAAGTTATTTTTCTTATTGGCGTTTCACCACTTATCCAGGGGATTGTGAAAAAGACAAAGGCTTTCCTTCAGGGGCGTCAGGGTCCATCGATTTGGCAACCTTATTATGATTTGCGCAAGTATATGAACAAAGATGAAGTCGTATCTGTTCATGCATCGTGGCTCTTTTTGATCACTCCTTATGTCGTGTTTGCAACGACGATTGCTGTTGTAGCCATGCTCCCTGTGTTCATGACCCATACGCTGTTGTCCTTTACAGGACAGTTAGTACTCGTCGTCTATTTGTTTGGCATGGCCCGATTCTTTACAGCACTTTCGGGAATCGATACAGGAAGTTCATTTGGAGCCATGGGATCGAGCCGAGATATGTTTGTATCTGCATTGGCTGAACCAGTCCTTTTTACGACATTACTTGCAGTCGCGTTGCCAGTGAAAACCACCAATCTCACGCTGATAACCGAACGTGTTGTTTCAGGTCATGCACTCCTTTTATCGCCGACATTTTACTTGGCGTTTTTGGCTTTCTTCATTTTAGTGATTACAGAGACCGGTAGAATTCCAGTCGATAATCCGGATACGCATTTGGAACTAACCATGATTCACGAAGGAATGCTGCTTGAGTATTCCGGGAAACGTTTGGGCCTCATGATGTGGAGTGCGTGGATGAAACAAGCCCTCATGTATACTCTGCTGATGGATTTCTGCCTGCCGTGGGGGATTTCTTTGGAAGGTAAAGGACCTATGCTCATTGCAGATTTCGTATTCGTTTTCTTGAAGCTCGTTGTGATGGCAATCGTTGTAGCGTTTGTAGAGATGTCGTACGCGAAAATACGGTTCTTTCGTATTCCGAGGCTGTTGTCGGCAGCGTTTGCCTTGTCCATGATTGCTATCGTGACGGAGTATTTACTTTAAGGAGAATGTATCATGGTACTCTTACAAGCGTTATCGGTTGTGTTAATGATGAGCACCCTGGCTCTTCTCTGGATTAAGCCAATCGGCACCGCCATCAAGATATTGTCAGCTCAATCCCTGATTCTTGGGCTTATGGCCATACTCATTGCGGTGCGAACAGCTACTCCAGATTTATATATTATGGGCGGGTTAACCATCCTCATGAAGGCCATCGGTATTCCATGGATCCTTTGGTGTACCCTTCGGAAAGTTGGAATGAAACGAGAAACTGAAAAACTGGTCGGGAGGGAACTCTCCATACTTTGTGGGGGCGCACTACTGGCCATCGGTTATATCGTGACAGCAAGATTGCATCTTTCGGCATTAAACTTGGGTCGAGAATATCTACCCATTTCGATTTCGATGCTACTCATTGGCCTTTTCATCATGATGACGCATCAAAAAGCCATTATGCAAGGAATCGGCCTGGTTGTGATGGAGAATGGTCTGTTTATGGTTGCACTTGTCACGACATACGGGATGCCGTTCCTCGTAGATATCGGGGTCTTTCTAGATGTGTTTGTAGCGGTGATTCTCATTAGTATGCTGACTTACCGGATCGACAAAACGTTCCAAAGTACACACACAGAAAACTTGCGTAGGCTTCGGGGGTGAGAAAATGGTAGCATTTTTATCTGTGGCAGTGCCAACAGCAACTGGGGTTCTCGCCCTCTTAATCCAGCGGGCATGGTTGCGTGAAATGATTCATCTGATTGGCAGTATTGCCACAACTTTCATCGGATTTCTGTTGGTTTGGAAAGTGACCCTTCATGGCCCCATGACAAGTCAAAATCAATTTTTTCACATTGATGCACTCAGTGCCGTTATTCTGGCTATCATTTCGATTGTGAGTTTGACCACTTCCTTGCATTCTATCGGCTACATTCGCCATGAACAACAGGAAGGGCTTTTGAATGTACGGCAGACCAGGCAGTACTACATGTTGTACCACTTGTTTATTGCAACGATGGTACTTGTGGCCGTCGTCAACAACATGGGGCTTCTCTGGGTCAGTATCGAGGCGACCACTGTGGTATCGGCTTTCTTAGTGGCCATTTACAAAAAAGGTGAAGCGCTTGAAGCAACGTGGAAGTATCTCATGATTTGTAGTGCCGGCATCGCCTTCGCGCTTTTGGGAGTCATTATCCTTTATGCGTCATCTATTGCCAAACTTGGATCAAATAATCAAGTCTTGAATTGGACGGTTTTGTCCAATTCCCATCTTGTGTTGCAACCAGATCTCGTTGCCCTGTCTTTTGTTTTTATCATGGTTGGGTTCGGAACAAAGGTTGGACTGGCCCCGATGCATTTCTGGCTTCCAGATGCACATAGTCAAGCTCCTTCCCCAGTCAGTGCTCTGCTGTCAGGCGTTTTACTCAATTGTGCCATGTTGGGGTTAATTCGGTTTGGTATTGTTGCTGAGAATACCATTCATGGACAATTGATTGAGCATCTGTTCATTGGGTTTGGTTTGCTCTCCGTTGTGGTTGCTTTCCCGTTCATTCTCGTGCAGAAAGATTTCAAACGAATGCTGGCATTTTCAACGGTCGAACACATGGGGATTATCGCCGTTGCGCTGGGTATTGGCGGTTCCTTAGGATACGCTGCTGCACTCCTTCAAATGTTCAATCATTCGATGGGGAAATCGATGCTCTTTCTGACTGCGGGTAATGTCAATCAGAAGTACAAGTCTAAGCAGATGCCGCGGGTGTTTGGGGTACTTCGAGCCATGCCTTTTACAGGATTCGTATTTCTTGTCGGCACGCTGGCGATTACAGGCGTCCCGCCTTTCAACATATTCACCAGCGAATTTTCCATCTTTGTCGCGGGATTTAGGCAGGGGCATGCAGTGACAACAAGTGTTCTCATTCTCTTTATCGCTTTCATTTTTGCGGCCCTGATGTTTCATATGATGAAGATGATTTTTGGAGAAGACGTTCGGGAGCGGATGACAAAAGGTGAGGTCAGTCGATGGACTGCAATTCCGCTCGTTTTACCTTTGTTTTTCGTCGTGATATTCGGTCTTTACATGCCCGCGTCATTTACACACCTGATCCACCAAGCATCGTTAGTCCTTGCGGGAGGAAGTCGCGTATGAAAACAACTCGGGTAATCGTGGGCCCGCAAGAGCTGCTCAATGCATGTTGTACAGTCATCAATGATCACGGCCGTTTTATCACGATGGTTGCATCTGATGAGTGCGGAATGGGTATTGACCGATTTGTGGTACGTTATATTTTTGCACATGATGGGAAATCCATGCTGACGGTGGTGGAAAGCGTGGTCCCGGAAAGTGACCCCACTTATCCCTCGGTATCTTCTATGATTCCGGCTGCATCGTGGGCGGAACGGGAAGCGCATGATCTCTTTGGCATTTTTCCAATTGGACACCCGGATTTACGCCCCTTGGTTTTACATGAACATTGGCCAGAAGGTGTGTATCCACTACGAAAGGATTATGCTTTAACAGAAAAGCAAGAACAGGATTTCTCTCGTTCGTGGTCGTATCCGAAGGTAGAAGGGGAAGGCGTGTTCGAAGTTCCTGTTGGACCAATTCATGCAGGAGTGATTGAGCCGGGCCATTTCAGATTTCAGGTCATGGGGGACTCCGTGCTTCATCTAGAGGCGAAGCTTTTTTACACCCATCGCGGTATTGAGAAACGCAGTGAGGGAATGCCCGTGGAGAAGGGATTGTATCTCGCTGAGCGTATTTGCGGTGTGTGCAGCGTTTCTCATGCATTGTCCTACGTTCAGGCGATTGAAAACATTTCAGGAACGGAGGTTCCTGAAAGAGCCACTTTCTTGCGTGTTCTATTTGCTGAAATGGAGCGCTTATATAATCACGTTGGCGACATTGGGAACATGTGTGCTGGGATCGGCTACGCATACGGAATCAATCACGGCGCTCGTTTAAAAGAACAGCTCATGCAGATGAATGACTTTGTCATTGGACACCGGTTTCTAAGAGGTTCTATCGCTCTCGGGGGAATTACAGAGAATATCACGGAAGAGAAGCTGATGTTTATTGAAGTCACGTTACAACAAGTTCAGAAAGATCTCAATGAGATTGTCGGACAGATTTTGTCCCATGACACGGTGGTGAATCGTTTTTCGAACGCAGGTGTTTTATCTGAACAAATTGCTCGGGAACTTTTCACGGTGGGACCGACGGCTCGTGCATCGAATTACGACGTAGACGTTCGGCGTGATCTGCCGTATGCAGCATATTCCCAACTCGCCTTTGATGTGCCTACCCTGACACAGGGTGATGTGTTGGCTCGGTTCAAACAAAGATTTCTTGAAGCAAGGCAGTCCTTTCAGATAATCGAGCAAGTCATAAAAAATATGCCTAAAGGGGATATTTGTGTTCCAATTGGAGATTTACATCCTTATTCCTTCGGTATAGGGATTACGGAATCTCCGCGTGGAGAAAATCTCCATTTTGTGATGACCGGCGAGAACAACACCATTTATCGTTACCGAGTCCGTTCTGCACCCTATGCGAATTGGCCCGCCGTACCACTTTGCGTGCCCGGCAATATTATTCCGGATTTTCCGCTCATTAATAAAAGCTTTGAGCTGTGTTATGCATGTTGCGATCGTTAGTTGCCATTCACTCTTGAGATTGAGAGGAGATCTTACAGTTGATTGAAGTGGTAAAAAGGCTTTGGAAGCATGGGATTGGCACGATTCCAAAACATGAGATTCAGCGCGTTGTCGGTAGAGGAAAATTATCATTTGATGTCGCACGGTGCAATGCTTGCGGCGATTGCGCTCTAGAATGTTCCACTGAAGCGTTGTCTTTACGTGATACCGAAAACGGGTTTTTATTCTCTATAGCACACGGCACTTGCATTTCGTGTCGTGTGTGTACAGAAGTTTGCCCAACAGGTGCATTTTCGATAATGAATGAACCCATACCGAGTGTTCGACAACGAGATGAGCTGGTCGCTCATTACACAATAACCGGTACTCAAATGGAACAGAAAGGGGAAATACAAAATGATCGAAATCGAAGAGAAGTTGTCTTCAAGAATTAAGCAATGTTTTGGGCGCTCTCTGCATATTCGACATGTAGACTCCGGGTCATGTAATGGATGTGAGTTTGAGACAACGGCACTTATGAACCCGGTGTATGACATTCAACGATTTGGCATCGACTTTGTGGCGTCTCCAAGGCATGCTGATATGCTTCTTGTTACAGGCGGCGTAACTCGAAACTTAGAAGAAGCGTTGCGAAAAACATATGAGGCTGTGGCACATCCCAAAATGCTGGTGGCCATCGGTGCATGTGCATGTGTGGGAGGAATGATTGGAAGCACGTACGCGAATTTAGGTGGCGTCGATAAAATCTTCCCTGTATCTGTGTATGTTCCAGGGTGTCCACCACGTCCCCAAGCAATTTTGGAAGGGATATTGCACGCAATCGAGCGGTCGCACGAATTGGAATCCCCACGAAAGGGAAATGGTGCATATGCTACAGGAACTTCAAACGTTTAAGGCAGAGTTTTTTAAGGCATTGTCAAATCCATTTCGTATTCGAATTTTAGAGTTGTTACGAGATGGAGATAAGTATGTACATGAGTTGCAGGAACACATGGGTGTTGACAATGCTGTCGTGTCACAACAATTGGCGATATTACGCAGTAAAAACATCGTTTTAGGGGTAAAGGAAGGAACGAAAGTCATGTACTCCGTACGTGACCCCCTAGTATTCCAGTTACTCGACATCGCCAAGGAAATCTTCCAGAACAATTTAACCAATACCGTACAGATGTTGCAGGAAATGAATAACACGGATTAATCCCCTTGATTTGCACACTACACTATTAATTTATGTGGAATATAACCCGGCTATGCCGGGTTATAGCCTGGTCGTTGTTAAGGGGTGAGTACAATTGTTCAGTGTGGGCCAGAAGGTTAAAGTTGTTGCGGGCTCTTATTTTATTGGTTTATATGGGTACATCGTGACTGTCAGTCTTAGTACATGTGATGTTGAGGTTGTTTACAACCCATCCTTTTCGCAAAACTCCATCGTATTCCCGTGGACATTTCTATTTTCAGAACTGGAACCAATCAATGATGAATCAGATAATGCCTAGATCAGTTAATCGATTAGAAGTCCTCGCCGAGTAATGGGGTTATAAATTTCGCCATCCAGATATTCACCCCTTTGTTTTGTGTGAATATTAATATAATTGAGCGTTTTGCAGAATGGTTTTCATCGATATTCAGAACACTGTATATAGCGCAAAAATGGTTGATCGTACGCTATATATAGGATCCGAGACTGTGAAAATGTAATTCTGCAAAACGCTCAATTCAATTCTTGAAAGAGAATCAAATACCTAATAACAGTGATAGTAAGCAGATTGATTGTTCTAATGAGGCGGGCCTGAAGCAGAATTAAATCCCCAAAACCCTATTATTGCCCGAAGAAGAGGAACATACTCGTGAACCACGTAAACAATAGGGCATTTTGGAGATTATTCTTGGAGATTTGCCCTTGAACAGTTCAAAGGACACCGCACGATTTCTGCTTATCTCGTTTGGAGGCTTTAAACATCACATCCGACATTTCTATTCATTTCTCTTTCTTAGCACTCCCCGCACGGGCTGTATCTCTCCTGCATCGGCACACACCGGTTAAGTCCCACACCCTAAGGAATTGGTCCCAAAATGGCACTTTCGCGAAGCTGGTTGATGATAGACTTCGCATCAATGGATGACTAATTTGGGGGGGATTGATGGATGAACAAAATAACGCTTGCGCTCGCTTCGAGCACCACCATAGTGGCTGGGGTCGTGATGGGATTTCCCTCAACTGCCCTGGCAGCACCCAGTCACAAACCGTACGTGACACACATCTATCTGGATGGCAAGAACATTAGCAATCCATATCACATCGTAGCCAAGGAAAATCCGACGGCCCAGCAACCGACAAGTTGGATCCCGATTTGGCACCTGTTTCAGGCACTCAAATCGCTAAATATTCAATCGACCTGGGACGGGGAAACGTGGAATCTGCAATTACCTTCAGGCATGAACGCGGACCTGGGTAGTATTCCAGCACAACAAACAGTGAACGTAAACGAAATGGAAATTTCGCTAAACGGAACTGTGGTACAGTATGCACCGCGTATTGCTTATAAGGACCCAGGTGGGAACGTTGTAACAAGCTACGCTCCCATTTGGTACCTCATGCAAGTATTGAAGCGCGTAGACATTCAGTATTCCTGGAACGGAACCGACTGGAAAATGAATCAGGCTACAAACACTGACAAGCTCGATGTTGTACAAGGCTTTATCACAGCATTGCATATTTTGCCGGATTCTAATGGAACAAATCCATTTGATGATGTTCCCGATAGTGACTGGCCTTATGTCCATGCTGCAATCGAACATGGATACTTCCAGCCAACCAGTTCAACACATTTTGGATCGTTAGATGATATCAATATGAGCACCGTTGATCATGCTTATCAAGCGTACATTGGTATACCTGATAACGAGATGGGATGGCAAGCTGGTGGGGACCTAGCAAAATGGGCGAATATCATTGGGTTGAATAATGACATCAGTACTTCAGTTCCTATGTCAACGGCAGATGTGGCACAAATGACTGGGAACTTGACTCGACTCTTCAATGGGTATTACAAAGACAGCTCAGGATCGTATCACTTGGTGTTCAAACCGTACAATGCATATCCGATTTATCACTCAAACAGGGTAGTAACAGAATCCTTTGTTTCGTTAGGGCAGGCAGATGCCGTCCGTAACATAGACGGCATTGCGATGACCAATACCGGTAGCCATGAAGTCTATCAAATTCCCGGTTTGTCAAGTAAAGCTCCAGAAGAGTTAACAGTTGGGAACATTGGTATTGCTACAAGCAATACCTACTTCAGTCTGAATCACGGAGGTAGTTGGGGGTTTGCGGAGGGCTTCTTTGGCTACGACTCACGAGACCCAGATAACGGGGGAACACCAAATCCACCAAGCAGTGTACTTGTGAAAGACGTTGGCGAAACCAAAATCAATGCAGCTCAAATCAATCAATACGACGGAATTACATTTGGATCGGTAGATATCACATTTGATGCAAATGGAGTTCCGCAATTCTCCTATTCCAGTGGGGCGGCAAACCAATAAACAGGATGCCAACTGAAAGGAGGGGAGAAATTGCAGGTTAAGCCTACATTACGCATGGTCGCCGTTGGGACTTTGGCTTGTTTAGCTGTTGTGTTCAGTGACGCAAGTTACGCGTTCGCATATATAAGTCGCGGATGGAGTCCGCCAAGCACAGCAGGTGACTTTGCAAATACCCAGTATGGAATGATGATTCAAGGTGGAGCAGACTTTCAAGTTGCCCAATCTAGTGAGCCTGATTTAGCTGGGATGAGCAATGAAGACTTATTTCGATACGGGGCTGATGGAATCACCATTGTCGGAGGGACAGATTCGCTAGGTGGTATTTGGCATTTCGATCGTGTTTCACACAACGGTATCCCCATTGACTCGAACAATGGCTATCTTGAAGTTAATGATGACACATCAACCATCGACCAGTGGAGCGCTGCCTTGAACGGAGATCAGTCGTATGTTACCTCGCAGTTGTGGCACACGACTTGGGGAGATCGGGCTGGCGACCAATTTAACACAGTGTCCATCTCTCAAATTGTTGAAGAATCGGGCGCAGAATTTGCACCAAACGCGGATGACTATAACTATACGGTGTACGCCACACAGCCGCCTAAAGCTACAGTTGGGGTCGTAGGACCAACGCAAACCGTCCAGCAGGGTCAGAATGTCGAATTCTACAACCACGCCTATATCGAGGGATACCATTCTAACTATCATTTCGAATATGTAGAGGTCACGAATTCTAGTGGGCAAAACGTAACAAACCAGGCTTTCAGTGAAAATTCTCTTCAAGGGAGAGCACCTTACAACGGAGAGGCAATATATGCCCCGAATGGTGCTGCTATGGTGGAAGTAAACGGAGGTGGGCCGACAAGTGAGCCACCATCTTACGTGGAAACTGTAGACGGTGGGAGCTTCCAACCGAATATTATCAACACATCCAACCTTGCGCCGGGTAACTATACAATTACGCTTTATGTGAAGGATTGGTTTAACCGTTCTGCAAATGCTGCTACGGCGACGTTCACCGTAACACCAGGAAGTAATAATCCGCCACCTCCGACTGGTGGTAATCCACCCACACCACCGCCGCCACCACCTGGGGGAGGAGGAGGTGGTGGATCATCGTGCCCCGCTGCAACAGTTCCACCTGAACCGGCGAATCAAGTGTTGAGTTACAACTGGGCACCTGACGGGTCTGGCGGGCAAATTTTAACTTGGACGGATACCAATTGGGTGCTTCAGACCACCACGGATTCCGACGGATGTCTTATGTATGAGTGGGTAGATCAGCCAAAGACATATTCTCATGACTATCCGCTCAACATCAGTAACCTACAGATTACTGGACTGTTTTATGATCCCGGTCGACCGGGAGATTTATGGTCTCCATCGAATCCATCTGCTTCTCAGGAGAACAATGATGGATATTCAGACGGGTCCACCGTTGACGGGAATCCAAGTTTACCGACATACGGAAATCCTGGTGGGTCCCCGGTTGTATATACCAGAGTCGGTGGTGGGTTTTCATTCCGGTTGATGTGGACAGGCTCCCCACATGATATGCCTGCAAGTGCTGACGTAACGTATAACCTGGTAAATCCGGATGGTGAGACACGGAGTTGGACAAAGGCATTTGAGTTACTGCCACAGACGATATTCAACCAAGGGGACGTTCCGGTTTGGGATCCCTACGGCAATGGGTACCCGCCAACTGCGACGGAATACGGATGGGCATACACATCGATTCCAAAGTACGCAAGTCCAGGCACTCCGAGTTCTTATTCAGAGTTGACGGCTTGGAATTTAACAGGCGATTCGATCGGTTCGGCTCATATTGAAGCAAATGTGACCTTCACGACGGGTATGGGGTCAACAGTCACGTGGCACCATCCGGATTTAGCGCAAATGCTAGGGTATCCAACGTGGTACTACATCCATGAGACTCCGGAACCAGACGCCCAGTATGAGCAGACTCAACCGAACTATACACGTAACTTTATGTACTCTCTTCCTCAGATTCAGGAGAATGGACAGTTGCTACCTGCATATATAACGCCAGCGCCATAATGGAATTAAACAAACGAGCTTCTCCTTTCGAGGAGAGGCTTGTTTGTTTTCAGTTTGTTCATCGTTATCCGAAATCTGAAGGTTTTTCAGTAGGCAATTGTCTGCCAAACATGGCGTGACAATGGCACGGATGTCCCTTTTATGGTTGCTACGCTTCGATGTAAGGGGGGATACCATGCACCCATACATTGTGCTAATTGAACAACTCTCATCTGGGGTTTCGTGGGAAGATGCCGTGACGTCATTCTGGATCGACGTTGGTGCTGCGAGGGTGGAGCGCTTTGTCGAAGGTCATCTCGCGATGGCAAGAGATTTATCAGTGGAAGCCGGTCTAGTGATGGATGTGGAAGTTCTTCAGGTCGAACTATCCAGTGCGACGTACAAGCTGTATCGCTGTAAGGGATCGCCACTTGTAAATGAAACGGACACCATTCGATTCATTAAGGGACTGGATTGGTTGCTCCATGACCGTGAATTTCTTTACGAGAGTGCGATTCACGATGCGTTAACCGGAGCACTTAATCGCCGTGGATTGAACGAGTGGTTTGAACAACGTCGGAGAAGTGAAGGTGGCTTTGTTCTCGCGTTTTTCGATTTTGACCACTTCAAGGAGCTCAACGATACTAAGGGACATCATCAGGGGGATGAGGCACTCAAAGAAGTGACAACCGTATTACAAAGGATGTTGCGAAGTACAGATGTGGTGGCGCGCTTAGGGGGAGATGAATTTGTCTTCGTCGTTGACGGAGTACCTTGCCATGCAAATATAAAGGCACGTCTAGCAACAATCATCCGGCAACTTCCTCTCAATAAATACGGACTGACGCTTACATTGGGGACAGCTTGTTACCCGAGTCACGGTACTGAGTTAGCACAACTGATTGCAAAAGCTGATTCGGGGCTGTACCGAGGTAAGGCACAAGGGCGAAATACGATCGTACTGTGGGAGGAATCCAATCAAGATGGTTGAACGAGTGTCATCTAAACCAGAGTGGAATGTGACTGAACTGCAGGAGTTTGGTCCCACCGCATTGCCCATTATGAGGTATTTCCATTGAGACGTTTTCTACAAATTTTGAGCATTCCCAGAGACCCAAAAGATGTGTTCCGCTGGCTGATTTCCCAACTCATTCTGTCGTTCGGCGCCGGATGGATTCTCGGCTTTGCAGCTTTGTTTATCGCCGCAGTGATGCTTTTTGGCTTTCTGGTTGATGACTATCATGGAAATGGTTCTGGAGGACTGGACAATTCTGCGTACGGTATCTCACTTAATTCGGAAACGACGGCTCAAAACAAGGCATTGCTTACCCATTACGATGAAGTCGCCTCCACCTGGGAGTCAGGACTCAGTGAGAACCAAATTGGACAAGTTCAAACCGATCAGGTTGATTTGCCCGGGGCCGTCCTTCTTGGGGTTGGCAAGATGGTGAATAACTTTTCTCCAACCAACGGCCACCTGTATTACAGCTATCTAGCTCCCATGTACACATGGCATACGTTTACAGATATCACCATTACCTATCACGAGGTCACGGAGCAAATTAGGGGCCAGACGGTAACGTCGTGTCAGGCCACAGAACAGAAAACGCCCGTGACGATGTTGATGACAGCCAACACCTGGGACGGTACGCTGGTCAATTCCTATCAATGGGTAACGGCGCGTACAGGCAGTGGATGTAGTGGCACGTATACCAAGAAAATCGAGTTGGCGAATACGAAGAGAACATATGACTGGTCAAGAATTTGGAATCTCTTTTCGCACGTTCGGGCCCAAAGCGATGGGGAGTCGTTTACGATAAAGCCCAATCAGACCAATCAAGATACACTGGCTGGTCTCATTGGCTCTGTCAATTACGGCATAACAGATCCATATGTCCAAACCATGGTGAATACCATTCTCTTCTCAAGTGGTTCAGATGTGACGCTGACAGGGCATGTGTCACCAGCAGATGGAAACACGATTCACGACATCCTGCGATGGAAAGACGAGATTAATGCTGCCGCAAAGAAGTATCAGGTTCCAGCTGTTCTCATTGCCGGTGTGATGTATCAGGAATCTGGTGGTCGACAACACTCTTCGGATGCCAGCCTGAAGATCTCGTCCGCAGGTGCGATTGGCCTCATGCAGGTTGAACCCTCTACTGCAGCCGGACTTACGTTCGATGGAAAGCCAATTGGTCCAAACGCGTATGCAGATTTGGCGAACCCGTTCATGAACATTGAGATTGGGTCCATGTATTTATCAGAGCTGTACCATCAGTTTGGTGATAATCCGTCTGAGGCGGAAGCAGCGTACAATGCCGGACCTGGTGCAGAGGAAACGGCACTTGCACAGGGCAATCAAGTGGCTCAAAATGAGCAAACCATACAGTACGTACAAAACATTCAGGCAAGCTGGATCCCCGCACTAACCTCCTATTTTGGCTCGAACACAAGTCTCTCAGCAGGCACAAATTGAGCTGGCATGATGTTGGCACAAACCGTATCCATTGATGTTGTACCGTATCGTTCAGGAAGGAGGTCAACATTGTGCTGTATCTAGCATTTCCTACTGACTTGCGCGACCGATATCAAAAGAGTGAGTGGCTGGTATACGGAAAAATGGTGAGCGAAACCTTGTTCACACCACAGGACATTTTGGTGTTATCTGAGTGGACCGTTCCAGACCGCATGGAACTGGTACAGACCATGTACCGGGTGCGTGAACAAGGGGCGAGGGTCATTTTTGTTGGCCCATCACAGAGTGAGACGGACGACTTTAAGCGTCAGTTATGCCTGATGGGTGTCTTTGATTTTGCATTTTTCGGAGACGAAATTCTGCTTGGCACCATTGATGAACTGATTGAGCATCCGCGGACACCGATGGATGTCAAAGCGTACATGGATCAGGGCAGTGATGCATTGACAGAACTTCCGCCTGTAGTGGACGTGTACGAGGAAGAAACGGACTCTGAACCAGCGTTAGAGGAAGAAACAAATACGTCAAAAGGGTTTGGGGGCATCGGACAACTCTTCCGACGACGCAGCAATACGAATGAAGACGCGTCGGAATTGCTCACGGATCATGGTCAAGACGCTGATATGCGTCCCGTCGTAAAAAAGTTTGTATGGCCAAACCCGAAGGCAGTTCATGTTCGCATTCTTGGTGAGCCTGGATCCGGCAAAACTTTCGTAGCGTGGAATTTGGCTGCCATCTGCAACCGTCGAGAATTACCCGCTGCCGTCATTGAGGAGAGTTCCTTGCCACTCATTGATTGGACCGACATCAAGACCGGTGTACATGTGTATCAAGAGAAGCCGAAGAAAGGGTATCGTGTCCTTTTGGACACCAGGCCATGGGAAGATTGTATTCCATCCGAGGCGGACTTAGTTGTTGCGGTATGTTGGCCGGACAAGACCCGAATTGAACGCATGGCACTCGCGCTTCATCAACAGATGATTTCACCGGACCAAGTATGCTGGGTTATCAACCGTCATGATTCAGCGTTATCCCTTCCGGTGAAGTTGGATGGTGATTATGTCGTGTTACCGCATGAACCTCGCCAGTTTGCGGCGATGCGCATGAAAAAACCCTTGGTTGAACTAGATGACGCATTTTCGAATCTGTTTGGCCCCATCGCGGATCGTATTTCCGAGCTGTTCATTCAAAACTCGAAAGGAGGTACACCGCTTCATGTGGATGCTGTTGGAGTATGACCGAGTCATTCAGAACAAAGCGATAGCCCTGATGGAACGAAGTGGTTTGCAGGCAATCGGAGTCGATCACGAAGAGCAACTGGCACAAATCAAATATTCCAATGTTGAACTGCTCCTTATTGGTACCGGTTGGCAGGAAGCGACGATAAACCATCTGCGGGAGCAAGGCGCATCGTGTCCATCTGTATATATTGCCTCCGAGTTAAATGACGAGAGTTATGAGACCGCTCGTAGGCTGGGATGTGTGGATGCGGTATCTTACCCTTTGCCAATCGATTACCTAAAACGCTGGGCACCTGTTGTGGACGTTTCTAAAGTGCCGCAAAAACTTGATGAGGAACCTTTGACACCACTTGATGAGGTGTTGCGATCGAAGAACGCTCTCAACAAGAAACGTACATACACCAGGGCAAACACAGTTCATGAAAGCACGCAGGTGGATGAAACATCCATGGTGGGGCGTGGCCGCGTGATCGCTGTGCATAGCGCGCGTGGCGGAGTTGGGAAATCGCTGCTTGTATCCATGATCGCAAGACAGATGGCACAACGAAATTACACCGTTGCCATCGTCGATCTGGATCCGCTAGGAAACC
>NZ_LJCO01000088.1 GCF_001399675.1 Paenalicyclobacillus ferrooxydans | reverse complement strand
TTACCTGCCTTCACTTTCCGTTTACGAAGATCTACTCCGATGAGTACAGCGAGTACAACGACGCCGACCACCGCAATGATAAACAGTCTCATGTCCTTCTCCCATTTCTTTGCTCTACAATCCGATGGATTCGAATGCGATAGGCACGATCAAATAGCAAACTCTTTGGACGAAATGAAAATCGCATTCTGAGCCATAAAAACTCTGCCAATGGACGCTCTCTGTACGGCACAGCGGCAAACATCAGTCCTATACCGATTCCAAAGAACATACTCACCCAACGGGGAGTATGAACAAGTGGAAGCAAAGCGGCACTCAGCGCAATGATCGGACTCGATACTGCCAGTCCAATAAAAAAGTGAGTCATGTGTTTTGTGCTGATACCCCAAATCAGGTTTTCACCTTCCGTAAGCGGAATTGGAGAATGTACCTCGAGCATGACGTCTCATTCCTTCAACTACAAATGTCATTAATCGTTTTAGTGCAAACTTGACCCGAAATTATAGAGGGCTCCTGCAATCACACCTGCTGCTCCCAGTAACACTCCTGCTATGACAACATGCACCAAATGTGCCCTTGCTTCTTCTCTCTTTTGGGCGTGATGTGCACCCGCCATAAAGGACATGACCGCCTTATACAGGTGAAATAAGAGCCAAGCGCCTGCTACTGCAGATACTGCCCCGAGTATCCAACTAATAATGGTGTTCAAAATACTTGATATTGATCCTTGCTGTCCTGATAGCGGGTTTGTAACCCCGCTCGTATCCG
>NZ_LJCO01000016.1 GCF_001399675.1 Paenalicyclobacillus ferrooxydans | reverse complement strand
TTACCTGCCTTCACTTTCCGTTTACGAAGATCTACTCCGATGAGTACAGCGAGTACAACGACGCCGACCACCGCAATGATAAACAGTCTCATGTCCTTCTCCCATTTCTTTGCTCTACAATCCGATGCTTTCGAATGCGATAGGCACGATCAAATAGCAAACTCTTTGGGCGAAATGAAAATCGCATTCTGAGCCATAAAAACTCTGCCAATGGACGCTCTCTGTACGGCACAGCGGCAAACATCAGTCCTATACCGATTCCAAAGAACATACTCACCCAACGGGGCGTATGAACAAATGGAAGCAAAGCGGCACTCAGGGCGATGATCGGACTCGATACTGCCAGTCCAATAAAAAAGTGAGTCACGTGTTTTGTACTGATACCCCACATCAGGTTTTCACCTTCCGTAAGCGGAATTGGAGAATGAACCTCGAGCATGACGTCTCATTCCTTCAACTACAAATGTCATAAATCGTTTTAGTGCAAACTTGACCCAAAATTATAGAGAGCTCCTGCAATCACACCTGCTGCTCCCAGTAACACTCCCGCAATGACAACATGCACCAAATGCGCCCTTGCTTCTTCTCTTCTTTGAGCGTGATGTGCACCCGCCATAAAGGACATGACCGCCTTATACAGATGAAATAAGAGCCAAGCGCCTGCTACTGCAGATACTGCCCCGAGTATCCAACTAATAATGGTGTTCAAAATACTTGATATTGATCCTTGCTGTCCTGATAGCGGGTTTGTAACCCCGCTCGTATCCG
>NZ_LJCO01000015.1 GCF_001399675.1 Paenalicyclobacillus ferrooxydans | reverse complement strand
TTTGCCTCCAGCTTCCTCCAGATCCCACCTCACGGTCGGCACCCTTGCTCTTGGCTAGCGGTTGGTAACAGCCAACCTCCGCAGCGGACTTGCACCGCCAAGTTATCGCCCATGCCGGGCGCACCATAGAAAATCCCCTGGCATACGCTCAGGGGATTGGAACTACGCACGCAAAATACGGCGTCTCCGTACATCCCCCTGGTTGAGCTTTAGCACTATGCAACGTAGAGTTTGCACTCAGCCACATTAGGTAAAGCCTTAATCCGGCAATACCTGGTGACCCATTGGCGTCTTTCGACGTTTCCGGGCAGTGGCCTATGTTTACATAGACGCCTCGCCTAACGAGGACTGGTTGTATTCAATTCAAGGTATGCATTGTCACACACCCATGCCCCGGCGATTGCCTCATTTCCCGCTAGGCATCGAGCACTGGCGTGACTTTTCGCCGCCTCATTATCCCTCCAGAATACAAGCGATGTCAACACAAAATGCTGTACTTGCACACTGCATTCTCAAACTGTTTCTTGAAAACAAAAATGGTCAAAGATCTGGCTCATATCGAACCTATTGATTAGCAGCAACTGCTGGATCCTCGCAACACAAATCCCGACTCCGTTGGCGTGGTCTGGTAATCTAGTGTAACCTGCACGGTCTGGGGGACAACCCGATTTTCGATAGCCACCCGAATCCCATTCACCACATCAATGACATCATCTTCCTCTGGTTCATCCAAGGACAGTCCAATCTTCGGTGAACAACATCCCATCCCCGCAAACGCAACCCGAACCCCCGAGGCGTGATTCTGTTTGAACAGCTCCTCTAGCTGCTGCTTGGCTTGCCCGGTGATCTGCAAATGAACTCTCCCCTTTCAAAATCCGCATCACTGTGGCAGTTCGTTCAAAAAACCCTGAATCCTATCTCGAATGGCATCCCGAACTTCACGGAACTTTGCCTGAACCTCATCTTCCGTCCCGGTTGCCTTCGCAGGGTCCTCAAATCCCCAATGCAATCGTTTCACATGAGGAGGCGTGACTGGACAACGGTCATTGGCATCCCCGCATAATGTAATTACATAGTCAGCTCGATTCAACAAGTCAGAATCGATCAACTTCGATTCGTGATGGGAAATATCGATTCCCGCCTCTTTCATGGTGGCCACGGCACGGGGGTTCAGGCCATGCGCCTCCACGCCTGCGCTATGAACGTCAATCTTGTCTGCACCAAGGTGTCTGGCTAATCCTTCAGCGATTTGACTGCGGCAGGAGTTTCCGGTACACAGAAAATATACAATTGGCTTCGTCATTCAACTCTTGCTCCCTTCAGAATCAGCATTTATCCTACAAGTGAAAGCCACAAATACAAACCCGTCAGTGTCACGAAGAGGGTCGGGACAGTAAGAACAATCCCCGTTTTGAAGTACCTGCCCCAAGAAATCGTGATCCCTTTCTTGCCCAGCACATGTAACCACAGGAGCGTGGCCAGTGAACCAATCGGTGTGATTTTCGGACCCAAGTCGCTGCCGATAACATTCGCATACACCAGCGCCTCATGCATGACTCCCGTAGCGTTTGTCGAGTGAATGGCCAGTGCGTCAATCATCACCGTTGGCATGTTGTTCATAATGCTCGAAAGGATAGCGGCGATAAATCCAGTCGCCACTGTGCCAGCGTACAAGCCGCCGTGCGTAGAACTTTCAATGAGGCGCCCCAGAACATTCGTCAGGCCCACATTCCGCAGCCCATACACGACTACATACATGCCAATGGAAAAGACCACAATGGCCCATGGTGCCTCCCGAATGATGCCCCATGGCCGAATCACTCTGGTTCTGGAACCTGCAACGAGAAACACAACCGCAATCAGGCCCGCCACAATGGACACCGGGATATGAAAGAGTTCTGTCAAAATATAACCGACGAGCAACACGACCAAGATAATCCAGGAAATCCGAAACATCCCTTGGTGAGCAATCGCATCGGACGGTTTGGCCAAGTCCTTGGGATTGTACTCCTTGGGGATATCCTTGCGAAAAAATAAGTACAGAACGCCAATACTCGCTGCCAATGAGAACAAGTCTGGCACAATCATATGGGCGGCGTAGGTCAAGAAGCCAACATGAAAAAAGTCCGCCGATACGATATTCACCAAGTTGCTCACAATCAGTGGTAACGATGTCGTGTCTGCGATAAAACCGCTCGCCATGATAAACGGCAACATCTTCTTCATGTCAAACTTGAGAAGTTTGACCTTCTCCAGCACAATCGGCGTCAAAATGAGTGCCGCTCCATCATTCGCAAAAAACGCTGCGACAACTGCCCCAAGTAGCGTGACATATAGGAACACTTTCCGTCCATCACCTTTTGCAGCATGCGCCATCTTAAGGGCAGCCCACTCAAAAAAGCCAATCTTGTCCAAAATAGTGGAAATGATAATGATGGCAACAAAGGCGAGTGTAGCGTCCCAGACGATTTTGGTCACAGACCAAACATCACGAAACGTGACGACTCGAAAGACAAGCGCCAAAACCGCTCCCCCGAGTGCGGACCACCCAATTGAGAGCCCTTTGGGCTGCCAAATCACAAACACCAAAGTCAAAACAAAAATACAAAATGCAAGAACCGTCATTTGGTGCCCCCTCTTCGAGGCCCCATCTCACAAGAGACACGCAGCCCTTTCGCTTGTAACTGCTCAATTTCGTCAGACACATCCGGCAGCAAAGAAATGCATTCATGGAAAAACGGGACATTCGAGCCTTCCAATCCGTAATAGACCCACTGTGCCGTCTTCCGTTCCTTCACGAGTCCCGCTTGCTTCAGTTTCCGGAGATGTTGAGAGATGGCAGGCTGAGTCATACCAAGCACGTCCACCAGCTCACAGACACACATCTCATCATGCTTCAACAACGCAAGAATGTGCAGTCTCGTTTTATCTGCCAGTGCTTTGTATATCTCCGCCCACTGGTCCATCGAAAACACGCTGTCCTACACCCCCTGAACGGTATGGTTCACAAAAATCTGTGCCGCAATTTGTCGAAGCGCATCGTCACCTAAAACGTCATCATCCGACAATTCGCACTCTGTGACAAAACGCTTGCCATGTCGTCTTTCAAGTTCCACCAGATATGCCTGCTGTCGTTCACGCCGTGGCCCAAACAATCGACTTCCGGAAGCTTCCTCAGGTAGCATTTGATTCACAATAATCGCTTGCGTTTCGATGTCTGCTCTCTCCAGGTCCTCAATAGCTCTATCCATCTCTGCAATAGGCGTGGATTCGGCTAATGTGACAAACGCCATGGTCGTTTCACGTTTACTTTGAAGGACACGAATCGCCTCTCGCATCCTTGAAAGCTCTGTGTTATCCAAGGCAGAGGTCTCGGCTGTGAATGACGACTTATGGCTGAGCTCCGTCTCGTAATCCCACGCAAGCTGAAGCAACCTCAGGGTATGCCCAGTGGGGGCTGTATCAAAAACCAGGACCTCATAGTCGTCGCTTAGTAAGTCATCGAGGAACTCCTGAAACACAGCGATTTCTTCCGTGCAAGGAGAGTCTAGTTCTTCCTGTACCACAGCAAGACTCTCTTCGGAACCAAACCTTTCCTTGACGCCAAGCAAAATTCGCTCTTTGTAACGCTCAAATGCAACCTTCGGATCAATCCGCACTGCCCACAGTTTAGAATTTAATATTTGCTTCGGACTGGCGGACACTTCCTGTCCCAGTACATCAGCAAGGTGAGCTGCCGGATCCGTAGTTACCAACA
Source organism: Paenalicyclobacillus ferrooxydans (assembly GCF_001399675.1). Taxonomy (GTDB): domain Bacteria; phylum Bacillota; class Bacilli; order Alicyclobacillales; family Alicyclobacillaceae; genus Alicyclobacillus_B; species Alicyclobacillus_B ferrooxydans. The sequence goes on along the minus strand of NZ_LJCO01000015.1, from coordinate 20,152 downwards.
ATGTTTTATATCCACAATCCGCAGTATAGAGTGCAGTTGCACACGCCATGGTCGTCTTCCCGACGCCACCCTTACCGGCGAGAAAAATACGTTTGTGGTCTCCTTCGGCGGGAAGAATCAGCGACTCGGGCAACGATTTAGACTGCAAGGACATGAGCCAAGTCCCTCCCGACTTCCGAAATGTTATCGAGACCAACAACGTCATCCGGATAAAGAGGTATCTCCACAATGCGTCCAGTAAACACAGCCTGCACTTGGGCGAGGTACTTGGATTGCACAGCCCATCTTCTCGCTGCGTATGGATGGTCCCTATCTTCTTCCGGAATCACGCCGTTCACTATCGCCATCTGGTTGTCTATATTGAGTTTTTGCAACTCCTTGGACGAACGCATCATTTCTTGAATAGCGATTCGATCCGGGCGAGTAACAAATACAAACTGTGTGCGATTTCCATCTCGCAATGCCTGTACCGCTTGGTCATACTGTTTTTTCGATGCGGTTAATGCCTCGACACCGCCAATACATGTTTGTCCTGTTCCCTGTGCACTCATCTCGATGTGGGCGCTCCAACTCCCAGGTAACTCAAGCAAGCGAAGCGTGTGACCCGTCGGGGCCGTATCAAATATCACGTAGTCGTAATCGGGTTGATGCATACAAGCAATGAACTGGTCGAATGTCGCTATTTCCTCTGTGCAGGGACCGCTCATTTTCTCCTCAATAGAACGCACAACGTCTTCGGGAAACAACTCCCTGAGCGGCGCCAGTGCCCGTTCCTTGTACAAACGAAGGGACTCGACTGGATCGATCTCTTGAATATACAAGTTATCAACTCCCACGACGGGAGTCGCAAGCAAACCTACGCTCTGGTGGAATACGTCTCCCAGATTCGAAGCCGGGTCTGTCGTCACAAGAAGGGTTTTCTCTCCCCGCTGTGCAAGCATGACTGCCGCTGACGATGACAGAGATGTTTTCCCAACGCCACCCTTGCCAGAGAAAAACAAAAACTTCGTCATGAGGTCATCTCTTTTCCGCTATCAAATCATCCAGGCTCGGGTAGCACCCTTTTGCCACAATCTCGCCATCTGCAACGACAATCGGCAATGCGCCGGCACCTTTCCCAATGAGTTCCTGGTACACTTGCTTATTGGACGAGAACGCCATCGGATTACGGCTCATCATGTAACGCACCGTTGTATGGCCCTGTGCTTTCAACTGCTCAATCATCTCATTCACACGAATCAGTTCTGGATCCGGTGACGGCCCACAAACTCCCGTGGAACAGCACATCTCGGAGTCAAAAAACTCGATATTCATGAGTGTCCCTCCCTTTTAGCAGCAACCTTCTGGCCCGCATCCGCATGCAGAGTCAGAAGTGGATAGAATTTTTAACTCGGTTTTTGAATTGGTTTTAATTCTCTCCTCCGCAAGCGAATCCATTTCCATGGAGCCAGAAAGTTTTGTTGCCCGTGCGATGGACAGTACCTCCCCAAGTTCCTCCACTGTGGCACCATGTTCTTTGGCGGCCTTAACCTGTTCTTCAAAGTTTGACAGCGCACCGACACTGAAAGCTGCTCCCATTCCAATCAACGCACGCACTTTATCATCCATTCTCCCACATCCGTTCAGTAGAATATAATGATTTTCTTATATATTACCAGGAAGCAACCGTCTCTTCAAGAGATGCACCGCACTTGCCGTTATGATGTCACGCCAGTCGACTCAACATGTATGGCGCATTCCTCCAAGAACTTTTCCACATCCATGGCAGCTTTGCAACCACTTCCGGCCGCCGTGATGGCCTGTCGATAGTGAGCATCCATAACATCCCCACAAGCGAACACGCCCTCGACACTCGTAGCGGTTGATTGCCCTTTGGTGACAATGTATCCACGGTCATCAATCTCCACCTGTTTCACAAGGAAGTCGGTATTGGGTGTATGACCGATGGCAACGAAAATACCTTCTGTAGGGATGGTTCGAGCTTCGCCCGATTGATTGTCCTTAACCACAAGCCTACTCACCTTTGAGCCGTCAGACGCAACTTCCAAAGGCGTCACGTTCAAGAGCCACTTGATTTTCGGATTTTGACGCGCCCGGTCCTGCATCACCTTGGATGCACGAAGTTCCTCGCGACGATGGACAATGGTCACTTCAGAAGCAAATTTGGTCAAGAAAATCGCTTCCTCCATGGCAGAATCCCCGCCGCCTACGACGAGAATGGCTTTCCCTCGAAAGAAGAACCCATCACAAGTTGCACACGCAGATACGCCACGGCCCATCATCTCAATCTCTCCGGGAATGCCAAGCATCTTGGCAGATGCACCCGTCGAAATGATGACAGACTCAGCGAGATATTCCTTTGATTCATCCACCACGACTCGAAACGGGCGTTGCGATAGGTCAACAGACGTAACCCAGCCGCTTACAAAGGTTGCACCGAAATGTTCTGCCTGTTGGCGCATGTTATCCATCAATTCGGGACCCAATATTCCTTCCGGAAATCCGGGGAAGTTTTCGACTTCGGTCGTCAGGGTGAGTTGACCTCCTGGCTGATTGCCTTCGATGACAACCGGGGCTAGATTAGCTCGCCCAGTATATATGGCGGCTGTGTAGCCCGCAGGTCCTGTTCCCAAAATGAGTACTCTGTGTATCGTCATGAATGTCGCCTCCTTCCCCATAAAATAAGTATATTCTTATTTACTTGTTTCCGCAACTGAAAGTTATATCGGGTCATGCCAAAAGGTGTGAGGGCTATTGTACGAAAGTTAAGTTCCACCCGCCCATAACGCGAAGAGGAGGGATGATGGTTTCATCCCTCCAGTGTCGTTCAATTGCAGTTGCGCCGTTCTATGCAGGAATGGTGTGCCCTGATTTACGGAGTAATTCTTCACTTTCTTCATTGAAACCAATAAGACGAACCGCTTTCCCTACATCACCGTATTTCTCAACCACCTTCTGAATTCCTGTCACCGACGCGTGATCCCACACGTGCGTATGTGTGAAATCAATGACTACTGCATCAGGATCATGCTGTATGTCAAACAGGTCAACGAAGTGTGTCATAGTGGCAAAAAACATCTGACCTTTGATGACGTAGGTTTTAACTCCGTTAGAGCTTGTCATGGTTACAGCATGCAGACGTGCCATTTTCGAAGCAATGAAAACGGAATTTAACATCACACCAACAAAAACGCCGATGGCCAAATCATTTGTAGCAACAACTGCTACTACAGTGAGAATCATAGCAATCGATTCTGCCACTGGTACCCTGTGGAGGTTAAGGAGCGATTTCCATTCAAAAGTATAAACCGACACCATAAACATCACACCGACAAGTGCGGCAACCGGGATTTGGCTTACAAGTGGACGCAATCCGACAATCAACACGATGAGAAACGCACCGGATACAAACGTTGATAACCGCTTACGACCACCGTATCCAATATTTAGTACCGACTGACCAATCATTGCACAACCAGCCATGGCGCCGAACAACCCTGTGGCGATATTAGCGATACCTTGCCCACGAATTTCGGTGTCCTTATTACTCTTCGAGTTCGTCATGTCATCAACAACTGTCGCCGTCATGAGTGTCTCTAAACTTCCGACCAAAGCAATTGGTAACGAATACGGGAGGATAAGCGACAGTGTGTGCAAATCAAACGGAACAAGCGGAATGTGGAAAGCGGGTAATTTTGCTTGCAGATGCCCAATGTCTCCTACAGTTTGTAAATGCAGTCTAAACAGCATGCTGACAGCCGTGATTACAACGATCGCGATGAGGGATGAAGGAATCGCCTTAGTTAGATACGGCAAGCCCCAAACAATAGCGACCGTAAGGCCACAAACCACATAAGCGAGGATACCTTGCCCAACGATATGCGGAACCTGCGCCAAGAAAATCAAAATAGCTAAAGCATTCACAAAGCCAATTACCACACTATGCGAAACAAATGAGATAAATCGACCAAGCTTTAAGACACTGATTAACAGCTGAATCAGACCGGCCAAGATTCCCGCTGCAAACAGGTACTGATCTCCATGGTTCTTCACCAACAACACCATGAGCAGAGCCGTTGAACCAGTCGCACCAGATATCATTCCCACGCGCCCGCCAAATATCGACACGACTACACTAATAATGAAAGCTCCATACAACCCAATCATGGGGTTTACTCCCGCAATCATGGAAAATGCAATCGCCTCAGGAATTAGTGCAAATGCCACCGCCATGCCCGCCAATAAATCCTTTCGGGCGTTTGACAGCCATTCCTCTTTTAAGTTGTACAGAATTACGAAACACCTCGCTTAATATATTTTGGACTCTCAAGTCTCATGAGAGTCACGGTAGATAAAAGTGGCATCCGCAATGGCCAGTGAGACAGCAATGTAAACAACAACTCCCGGCACCCGAGAGTAGACCCGTCAATGTAGCAGCATTTGAGAGTTTAATACGCCCAAGAAAATAAGGCAACCCCAACATGTCGGCTGTAAGCGCAAACTCCGTTACCGTAATTGAATAAATTTTTTGAGACATGAGTGTCGCCATCCAGTCGAGCGCTAGACTGCACCGCACCATCGTCAACTGTCGCTTGTTTATCGGTCACCTACCTGGCTGCCCAGAGAACACAAGAGAACAAAAATAAATACACACAAAAAATCGCGCGGCAGAGGAGATGTAACTTCCCGTACTACGAAAGCTCTGAGGGGAGGTGGCTAACTGGTGTAGTTTTTAATTTCAGCACGCTTCCCAGTTTACATGACCGTATTTGAATACCTTCAGCAGGTTATAGCACATAGCAACCAACAACCATTCTCCCTTCACCTTCTCGAGGTCACGTAGTGAGAATTGGTTGAATCGTCAGCCGCTCTTAATTTGACCATACACAGGTTCTACGCTGACTTAGCTTGCACCCTTGCATAGAAGGTGTAACCCTTCTTGGTTTTCAGCTTGCGGGTCATGTGTCGCTTAATGTTGTAGTGTATTGGGACTCTCCCACTCGATGACTCAGGCACTTCATGATGCTTTTTGACGGCCTGTTCCTTGACGGCCTGTTCCAATGTATGGGTCAATTCCTTTCTCGTAAAGCCATATCAAACCGCCTTCGGCCGAGTCAGAGTGACCGGGAACATTGCGACGTTGCCTCCATCATGTATCAGGCAACATCATGGGACAAGCCGCGGCGGGTCGTGATTTTGCGTCGCTTAGACATTAACCCAGAGGAGCGCCTATGTGCAGATTGGCTCTGGGAATACAAAGCAATTGCCACAACGTTTGACTGGAGCGGCGAGGATGGATGGCACTTGTATAACTTTCGTGGTCACGCTGAGAATCACATCAAGGAAGCCAAATATGGATTCGCCATCGACCAATTCTGTAGCCAAAATTCCGATGCCAACAAAGCGCTGCAAGGTTTAGAGCTACCGGCATACAATCTCCTCCTGCTGTAAAAAAAAACGTCGCGCTTCAACCAGGGGGCGGCAGTGGACCTCCGGACCGCTCAGACGAAGACTATTCCATCTACCCGGGATTCTGGTTCGTCATGCACGCCAGTGGAGCGTTTGACTTCCCGTGTATGCAAAGCATCGGTCGTTGCTCATCACGCTTCTGCCACCACGTAGCCTTTTCTTCCAACGGAAAAAGTGGAGTTCATAGCCCGGCTTGGGAAGGGGGGAATTGTGTCCGTTGTTCTAGTTCCGCATCATGATTTCGACGTGTTTGCTAACAAATCCACCAAATATTTGAAAACAAGCGGTAGTCAATGACCTCAATCACCTAATCGTCGAAATCCGTGTTAATTGTTTCCACAGTTCCTTGATAGTATCGCGACTCAACCCTGTCGCTTTGAACATGACTTCCACGCTAAAATGAGCGTCGATAAGAAACGGCCAAGAGCAATTTGCCTTGGCCGCTAAAATCATTTTAATGTAAATTCCTACGCATTTCCTCTACGTCATCTTGTGGCAGTCCGGTTACCTTGGCAACCTTCTCGACATCGTCTCCAAGAGCGAGTAGCTTCTTTGCAATATCACGCACAGCCTCCAATCGGCTTTCATCCGCAATTTCTTTTACGAGATCGTTCATCTTGAGCTCCTCCTTCAAGCGGGATTGTTCTACTTCCGTTAAAGTTCGACCGCTTAATCCTAAGATTAAAGCAACCGTGTAATGCTGCCCATATTTATCAGGGATCCGTTTTGTAATGTCAGAAGTCCTTTCAAACGCCTCTGTTCGAGTACACGGATTAGGGCCAAATATTGTTGCTGATGGAATTATCCACACCATGCTGTGTATAAGCTGTGCATAAGCTGCGGATATTCAGTTCTTCCCCAATCCCTGTTTTATGCAAAAGGAGAAGCCACTTTACCAATGAGTGTGGCTTCTCCGATGCCATCTACCTATGCATCCAATAGAACATCAATTGTTTCTGTACGTATCTTTCTGCTTTCTTTAATCATATGGAGGCCTCCAACATTTGCTCAACCGCCGATTCGTTCTTTATCCAACCTTTACGAGCCTCGAAAAACGCCCGGTGATGTAGCATCGTGCCATTCACGAGCAGTGTGTGCCGATAGAGAAGTACCGTCGTGGCTGCCATCAGGTTTGTGAACAACTGGGTTGGACACCACAACCTCACCGCAAGATACTTCAGTTGGCAATTGGTCCGGTTCAATCAGGTCCGGGAATACTTCGCCTGGAAACGGAAACACATCCCTTCCATTCGCGCGGACACTGGCATTCCCATCCAGAATTCTTGATGGCTGCCACTAGCGGTCAATGTGGTTTTGGTCGCTTGGAACCGTTACAGCACTATTCCAGCTGTCAACATATACGATGTGGCGCAACTGATTTACGAGGAGACAAGTGATTTAGTCATCAACCGTCTCCTCGTATTCGTCAATTGACTATTCTAATTGAAAAAGAACACGGTTTTAAGATTGATGCCGACTCGAATGTGCTTGGCCTCACAACCTCAGTACCATCTCTGATATTCATCTACCCTTTCAAAAGAAATCTACGTTGGTATGAATATCCACATTGTATTGTGGATAAACTGTGGATTTTTGGTTCAATTGAGATGAACTTTTATTATTAACTACGTCCGTCGTAACTCCTCGCTCGAACCCAGGTCTCCTTCTGACGGATCGTATGTCTGATAACCTCCAATACCCAATCAACATTAGGATCACGCCCAATCGAATTCCAATATCCGCGACGTTGAATATGGCTGGATATCCGGGAATCTGAAGCATGTCAGTCACGTATCCGTAGATCAGCCTATCCAACAGGTTTCCCACTGTTCCTCCCGTCAGTAATGCCCATCCAATCCAAAACCAAATCGACGAAGACTTTGCTTTGAACCATACGAAGACTAAAACAGCTAAAGCAATAGTGGCGAAGGTAATGAGCAGGAAACGGTCGCCTCGCAGAATCCCCATTGTTGCTCCATAGTTATGAAGATGGGCAAAGTGAATAAATTCAAATGACCCGTGCAACATGGATCGGTTTGATAACAATTTTAGAATTCGATCACCACCAACAACGAGCAATGCGAATAGGACGGATATCTTTTTCATTCTTCACCCCTTAACGAGTAAGCCGACTGACCGTCTTCAACACAGAAGCCATTCCACCCTCAAATAGCCGCTCTTTCCAGTACACGTCTGCGGTTCTACGAAGTCCCTCAACTTTCGTCGGATAAGCATGGATCACCTCGGAAATCTTGCCAATCGGAAGCCCATGGTGCATCGCAAAAACTAGCTCCTGAATCAGTTCTCCTGCGTGCTCTCCAACCACATGCGCTCCAAGAATCTGTCCCTTGCTGTCTGCAATCACCTTTACGAATCCTTTATCCTGACTGTCAATCACTGCACGGTCAACCTCTTCAAACGGCACAGTGTAAACATGAACTTGTCCGTGACGATCCTTTGCCTCTTTCTCGGTCAACCCCACGTGGGCGATCTCGGGGTCGGTGTAGATGGTCCAAGGAACCACTCGGTAATCCACTCGCTGTTTGACTGGAAAGAGGGCGTTTCGGACTACGACCTTGCCTTCATATCCGGCGACATGTGTAAACTGTAGTCCACCTTTCACATCACCGGCTGCAAAGATGTGGGGTACAGTCGTTCGTAGTTTCGGGTCCACTACAATTCCCGCTTTTACAGCTTCAATGCCGATGTTGTGAAGACCCGGAATCTCTACATTCGGTCGCCTACCTGTTGCAACGAAAATCTCCTCACATGGCACTTCAACCTGCTTCCCATCCCGTTCCACGATGACAACCTTACCATCCTTACCGGTCTTTGCCTGAATGACCTTACTGTTCAACATGAAACGGATGCCCTCATTGAAAAGCGCCCTTTGGACAATTTTTGCCGCTTCAGTATCTTCCCGAGGCAAAAGCTGGGGAAACATCTCGATAACCGTCACACTTACTCCCAGCCGTGCAAACACCTGAGCAAACTCAAGCCCAATCGGTCCTCCACCCAAAATTGCCAAAGATTTAGGAAGCACCTGAAGCTGCAAGGCTTCAACATTGGTGATGAATCCCGTCTCTGACAGACCAGGGATTGGTGGAACTGCTGCACGTGACCCCGTTGCAATAACGATTCTTTTCGACGAAATCATTTTGTCGTCGATTCGCATGTGATTTGCATTCTGGAACTCGGCACTCCCAAACAGGACATCAACGCCCATACTCCGAAATCGGTCGGGTGAATCATGCTCTGCGATTGTATTTACGACATGCCTCATACGCCTCATAACGGTCGGAAAATCAATCTCTATGCGACCGGTTTTGACGCCGTACTGTTCGGCTTGCCTGACTGTTGCCGCAACCGTTGCGGAGCGAATTAGTGCTTTCGTTGGAACACATCCATAGTTCAGACAGTCTCCGCCCATCTCCGCCTTCTCAATTAAGGCCACGCGTGCTCCGAAACTCGCCGCTCCACTGGCAATCGTTAAACCAGCAGAACCCCCACCGATGACTGTCAAGTCATATCTATCCACGTGAATTTCTCCTTCGTGTATCAAACTCGATACACGTACTCTATAAGATTGCAACTACCTCGTCTGTAAGGCATCTCACGGTTGTATTCCGCAGTTGAAAAATACAGAAAAACGCGGCGTTCCGACGTACCGCGTTTTTCATGTTTATGCAGTTTGCAATAAGCATTCTTGTGTGGCTAGTGCCCCCGTTAACGACTTATTCGTCTACCGCTCCATTCCTTCTAAAGGGCAAAGAGTCCTCAGCGCACTCTTGTTCAGATTTTCACCACTGTTGGTTGTCACACATTTTGCACGACACTCGCCCTGGACACTTGTCCGTTACACGTATCCGTCCTTACACATTCACTGTGTGTAAAGGGGGGGGACATTGACAATGATTACGCGCGCCCATTGTCTACCGCTTGTCGGACAACGCGTTGTGGCCCAAACGAGGGATGGGGCTACACACGATGGCATCCTACATTCCGTTACGAACGACGGAATCTACTTGAGGCCAATGGCGTCTAGGAGAGCGGGGCTGGTTAACAACACCGACGGAAGTCCTATGGCTGACGTTCTGCAGAACATGCCAGAGTGTTCTGAAGACGTACATGAGGTGTTTTTCCCATTCTTCTTTCTTCCATTCTTTGCACTTGCCGCGCTTGGTCCTTGGGGATGGTGGTGGTGGGCCAACAGCAGTTAAGTCGGCGATTATTGGACAAACGCCGCTATTCATCGGTATGCGTGGTCGTAGGCTAAAGCATGTTGAAAAGGGGAGGTGTAGAACTATGTACGATGGTGGATGTTTTGGTGGATACACCCGGTGGGCAGTTGTGTTTCTGATCATTTTTGTCTTGTTTATGCTTCTAATTCCGTATGGAACTACCACAACTTGTACGACGACCCCTGTTTATTAACAGTATCTTTGAAACGCGTTGGCAGTTGCGAAGACCAGATATGTTAAGCCCCTCCGCTAAAAGGGGTTTCTCATGTAGAAGGGCAGACAGAATGGAGGAAGAACAGCGGGTTTACGGGGTCGTGTATGAACCGGACGAATCGCAATCCGAAACTCACTCGCATCAACTATATCTTGTGACCCGGGATGGAAGGGTACTTCATACCCATGGCTTCTCTGGCATCACTTCACAAGATGTCGGTCATCGGTCACTACTATGCCGGTGTCACGTCCCCTGCTCCAACTGGCGTTCCGCATACCCATGTATATTCTACTGTTACGAGCCTCAACGACGGACATGAGCATCTGATTAGTGGCCGGACCGGACCTGCAATTCCTGCTGCCGGGGGTGGACATTACCACTTTTTTGAAGGGGTAACGACTATAAACGGTCGGACTCCCCACCGTCACAATTACAGTGGTCGTACAGGCACCGATTAATCTGCCGCCATGTCCAAAATACTATGGCGATGGATAAACTACGAAAAGAGCCGTCGGGTGAGCAGGCGGCTCTCATAATGTTACCCAGTTTTGGGTAGGCTCATTCTACTTTAGGTCACCCATTACGACGGTAATTAGACGCAGCCGTTGCTTCGCTAATCTGCTCATTACTTACATAGGCAAATCACCAATAAATGAATGAATGAGGTACGCAGTAAAGATGTATAAATGAACGCCGCGTTTTTCTGCAAAAAGAAACTGCGGAATACACTCACAGTGAATCTGTAATCCGCTTCACGGATTGTTTCATGAATATCGTGCTACATTAAAGTTGCGCTACAACATTTACTATCCATAAAAGCTCGAATGGAGGTGCCAATGTGGATTCCAAAAAAAGCATTGTTCTTTATACGCATAAAGGTTGCCCAGGAGGCGAACGTGCGATTTCCTACTTTCACGAAAATGACATTCCAATTCAGATAAAAGACATTGTGAACGATCCCGATGCACTAAATGAATTCCGAGAACATGGATGTTTTGCAACGCCTGTCATCATGATAGACGGAAAAAAATTCGTGGGCTTTGACGAAGAGGAAGTTGAACAGGTGCTGGGTCGAGCCCGGCTTTCATGATCCGCCATTGGAGGAGGAAATCAAAGTGAATAAAGTATGGTATCTCTCGCAGATCAACCTTTTAGAAGAATTGCCGATGGAGGATTTGCAGATGATCGACGCCATGGCACCGATGAGCAGAGTCCCGAAGGGAACACTCATCATCACCCCGGATACCGAGAACGTCAGTCTTTACTTTCTGAAGCAAGGGCGGGTGCGTTTGTTCAAGGTCAATGAGGACGGCAAACAACTCACCATCGGGTTATTGGGGAAAGGCAATATCTTCGGTGAGACTGAGACATTTTCAACGGGTTCAGGCTCTGCCTATGTCGAAGCGATGGACGATGCCCTCGTTTGCATACTCGGAAAAAAGGATTTCGAAGGATTACTCATGAAACGGCCCCAGGTAGCCCTGAAAATGGTCTCCATTTTAACACAAAGAATTCGTGAGTCCGAGGAAATGCTCGAAAACTTGGCTTTTCGTGATGTTCGTTATAGACTGCTTTATCTGCTTTCGAAACTGGCTAAAAGCTTTGGTCAGCCAAGTGACGGTGAGAAGAGTCCATATACGAAGCTCGATCTAAACCTATCCCACCAAGAACTGGCGAACATGATTGGAGCCACTCGAGAATCCGTTTCTGTGACGCTTTCACAGTTAGCTAAGGAAGGCATTGTTACCACGGGGCGAAAGGAGATAGCGGTTGATTTGAGGAAGGCCGGAGAAATCATCGAGGAACGTTGATTCTCCCACCCAAATTGCTAGAGTAACTTTTGTCCAATAACTTGATGATAAACCTGTTCAACACAAAGGAAAGAGGAAACAGAATCAAAAGCTGGGCCACGGGTACAAGTCCAATATTTGTTCCTGGAAACAATGGCATCAAACTAGAATAGCCCCATCGGTGGGTTGACAATCCTCTTGTTTCAAAATAAAAACTAAAAAACAATGCGTACAGCACCATGATCGTCCAATCTTTTGCACCGTACTTCTTAGCGATCCAGTTCGCATCTCGGTTTACAAGTGACAGTAACACATACAGACCCACACTCATCAATACGTCGCCAATCGTAGCAAGGATCAGGATTTCTACGCCTGGTCCCTGATGCGCTGGGGGCGTAACATGCTTCCCTGACGGACCCCCGTAAAATATCGGTGACTGCCAAGCTTCCCACATGTATTGCAAGACAAATGACACGCCAGCTAAAAGAACGAGGTTACGCAGGAACCGCTTCATCTAAATTTCGTCACCCCTTTTGTGTAGGTTCCACATACAACGAGGGCCTGTGACTCCTTTATACTTGTGTCCCGGGCCCATGTGACTCAGATCTCTTTCCTCTGAGAAGACTCTCGTTCTACTCAGTGATCCCCGTGGTTCCCTTTTACAGGATTGATAATGCTCCACTCGTCCGTCGAAGCATCGTAGTCCACTTCCACTCCGTCTAGAAAGCCTTGTCCCTTCTCAAGCAGAACGTCAATTCCGGTATCAGTCGTAATCAATTCATCGGTATCTTTCTGATAGTCCAAACCAAGGCCATAATGAGCGTGATTTCCATGCGTATGCCCGACAAACACACGAAATTTGAGGTTTTTGTCATCTTCCTGATCTAGAATTTCACTGAGTTTCTTGGCTGCACTCGCACTGACCTTACAGTTCATGAACCTCATCTCCTGTCCTTAAAATGGTGACAAACCTGCTACGGATTTCCCTATCCACTCTTTCAACAATTCCGTGGTCGGGGACATGATCGACCCCGCCCTTGCATCACGAAGATACCTCTCAATCGGTTGATGCCCATATTCTCGCCTGGGACATAGACATCTGGATACGGCATGGCCCACACCAGGATGCCCAAAAATCAACTAGGACCTTCCCTTCCTCGCTGTATCGTCAAACAGCTTATGTTTAGGTCCCTTACGTTTGTCACGTCATTCACCTCATCTATGTGCCTTCGTGTCTTACTCTGTCGATTGTAGTGCCCGCAGCTCAATTTGTATGTGAAGCGGAATACAGACTGAGGAACGCTTTTGGAGTTACATTGTATATAGAGTCGGACAGCGATTCGGAGAGGAGTGCACTTTACAGATGGCACAGTGGAAAGAAATCACGACCCTTGATGACTGGCAAGAGTTGCTTGATACTTCTGTAGATAAATCGGTTCTAGTTTTCAAACACAGCACAACTTGCCCAATTAGCGCAAAGGCATTGAAAGAGTTTCAGTCTTACCTGAATGGAAATCCCGACAACAATACGGAGTACGTGATGGTCAAAGTCATTGAATCACGGCCAGTTTCCAGTCAAATCGCAAACGATTTGCACGTAGACCACAAATCCCCTCAAGTAATTCTGATCCGTGGCAAAAAAGCAGTCTGGGATACGTCCCACTGGAAAGTTACGCAGGACAATATTCGTGAGGTGCTGCATTGACAATACGGCCAAGTGGATTGTTCCGCATGGCCGTATTGCTGCGCCGTCCAACGTCTTACTTGAGCACCCGCCTCGCTTCGAGCATTCGTTGAAGACCTGTAAATACCTCAACAAATAAGAACAGTCCCGTGCTCCACAACAGCCAATGTGGAAACAATACCATCACTGAGAACAAGATGAACCCTTCGGTTCGCTCGGCGAGTCCTGCCTGATAATAGAACGACTTCATACCTTTTTTTTCTGACAGTGCTCCAACGGTCAAAAACACGGTCATCGAGAAGACGATTCCAGCCGTTAAAAGGAGCAACAGAAGCTGTGCGCGTGGAAACCGAATGGCAAGGGCGATGATAATCCCCAATTCTACGATGCGATCAAAGGTCACATCCATAACAGTGCCCCACGGACTCATGCGATTTTGTTCCCTCGCCATGGAACCGTCAACGGCATCGAGAAAACCTGACACCCATAATGTAGCAACCGCCACGACCGGAAATCCCAAATAAACTACGATGGCAGATGCGATCCCGAGTACAAAAGCGATCCATGTCACCTGATTGGCGCTTAGCCCAAGTTTCAAGAACTCTCGTGCAGTACGACGAATTACGGGTTGAACATATTTTCGTGCGTGTGTATCCAACATGTTGCCGTCATCCTTCCAGAATCCCGTCACAATGATTATTTCTACTGTACGGCAAAACAACATTCAATTCTGTAAAACACCTCACTGTGTAAGCCAGTTCACCGATGAACCCGGAAACATCGGCTAACCTTGAATCTTAAAGAGACACTTTTAAGAAAAACGAGGGATATTCATGCCATCGATCTCCCTTATTGTTCCTGTATTGAATGAAGCACACACGATAGCAGCGTCGTTATTCCACCTGAGAAGTTCGTTTCCGGCATGCGAAATCATCGTCGTTGATGGCGGTAGCTCGGACAACACTGCCGAGATCGCAAAGCAATATGCACGTGTTATCGTGAGCGAAAGAGGCCGTGCGCACCAAATGAACGCTGGCGCTTCAGTGTGTTCAGGTGAGATCCTGTGGTTTATCCATGCAGATTCGTATATAGACAAGACAGCATTGATCTATATTCAGGAAGTGTTGCGAACCGGAGAAGTAGTCGGCGGAGGACTGACGCTACGTTTCGCTGAGGACTCCTGGTCTCTGCGTTTAATTGCGAAGCTATCGAACTTCCGAGCTTGGTATCTGCACTGGATCTTTGGTGATCAGTCAATGTTTGTTCGTCGCAGTGACTTTGAGTCCATTGGCGGATTCCCGGACCTTCCCATCATGGAAGACCTCGAAATCTCACGTCTGTTAAAGAAGCGAGGCAAGCTGGTCTTACTCCCCGCTATATCAACGACATCAGCTCGTCGGTTTATCGAAAATGGAACGTGGCGAACCATTACTCGTATGCAGACCCTGAAACTACAGTATTTCCTTGGGGTTGACCCGGAGGACATACTGCGTAAATACTCGAATCCCCGTGGAAGGATGAGAACCAGATGAACACCGCCGTTGTCATGCTTTCGAAGTCACCAATCGTTGACTGTTGCAAAACTCGATTGACGGGCAAACTCACGCAGCAACAAGCGAACGGCTTGCAGACCGCACTCATTGAGGACATTTTTGGCAATATTCTGCCCGAAAACGAATACGATTTGTGGGTTGCTGCTCCTACATTCGAAAGTCTCAACTATTTTCAGCGTTTTACCTGCCGGTTATTGGTTCAGTGCGGAAATGACCTAGGAGAGAAAATGAAGGACCTTACCGACCAGCTCTTTTCGCAAGGCTACGGCAAGGTGATATTGATTGGCAGTGACATGCCACTCATGACATCGGGAATGTTGATGGATGCGATACGACATTTGGACACGTGTGATTGTGTTATTGGACCAGCAGCGGACGGCGGGTATTACTTGATTGGGATGTGCCGACGGATACCTGAGATTTTTTGTGGCGTCGACTGGAGCACTGACAAAGTTCTTCGACAAACCGTCCAAACGCTTGATTCAGCCTCGCTACGGCACAATCAATTGCCAGTACACAGAGACATGGATGAATGGTACGACCTTGTGTACTATACATCAGCCGAATTTGCTATTCCTATTCCAAATACATCCCGATGGCTACAACAACATTGTTTATGAGTCATCACGTTTCTTGCAATCTCTTACGGTTTCGATGAAATCCAGGATGTTTCGAAAGGTACTTCGCCACAAAATCAGATGCTGCCCCAAATGGAGTGCAATAGCCTCCCCATTCGTTCTTTGCCCTGGGTCTTCGACTCTCTCTAAATCAGTGACATGTGAGGTTCCGATGACTCGGCGAATCATCTCGCAGCCTGCAAATCCAAGCGAATCCTGCAACACGCGGATCAGCACATCTTCACAGAGACCCAAGTTTTGCGATGCAAACTCATTCCAGAGCCTTTGAAACTCTGCCTCGAATTGTAGCCACGTCAACTCAATAGTCCGGAGCAGATACGCTTGATACACCTTACTGTCTGCGGCATCCCGCCGAGTTGAATATGCACAAAAGGCCAATAGCAAATTCGCAAACAGCAGTCCAATATCAAATCCCATCGGTCCATAAAATGCGAACTCTGGATCGATCACTTTGGTGTCCTGACCAGTGACCATGATACTTCCAGTGTGTAAGTCGCCGTGAATCAGCGCTTGGGCATCATGGTTGAATGCCCTCTTCAATCCTGCAATTTCGTCGTGAAGTCTTCCGTTGTTCCAGACGCGTTGAACCGTTAAATCTAGCACTGGGTTATACCGATTCATCTCATGATTCATAAACGGAAACGTGAAGATGAAGTCTGACGTGATCTTCACCATGTCAGGATTTGCGAACTTGATGCGGTTGAATTCCAATTCGGTTGCGTTAAGGGCGTAACTCGATGTAAAAAACAATGTTCTGGCGAGAAACACACCAATCTGTGAAGCGAATGACGGAAAGCGTTTGCCGGAGATAAGACCGTCACGCAATACGATGTGGGACGAAAGATCCTCCATTACAATCAACGAAAGCTCATCATCATAATGGAGGACTCTCGGGACAGAACCTGGACATAGCTGGTGGTGGGTTTTCAAAGTTTCATATTCTACCCGGATGCGATCCGCTGTCAGCGGCCAAGCTGCGCCAACGGATCGCATGTAAGGTAGGGCCTGTTTCACGATGATACGTGTGATTTTAGAGTTGCCCTGCCCCGTCACTCGAAACACATAGTTCATGTTTCCATCGCCAATTTCCCGAACCGACAGACGTACTTCAGACGGCACGAGACCGGGTATCGCTTGAACATATTCGAGGACCTCATCAGTTGAAAGTGGCGTAAGACGATGCATTTGAACACTCAACTCCGTTGTGATTCCCGTTTTAACAATTGCATAGCACCGACCTTCAGCAGAGGTGATCTACGCAAGTTGTTTCGGATTCTGCGTGATAAGAGCGGAATCGCAAGACCAATCACCAGCGTTGCCAATGCACCGTACGCATCCCAGTTATACGGCGCCGCAGGAAATGGGATGAAAGTATCTTTTACCACGTAAACGAGAAAGGCGAGGCCAATCACCAGAACGAGCGTCTTGATAGGTGACATTCGGCGTTTTACGGTATAGATCACAGCAGCAATGAGAACGAGAGCGTAGGCCGCCAGTATCAAGTCCGCTCCATAGGTGAGGATGATTCCGACTGCATCAGTTGCCTTATCATGCAAGAAACCGACAAGGAATGCCAGACTCACAATGGAGACGACTACGAGGGCCCCAACTGGAGATCCCGTACGCTTACTCACTCTCTTCAGCATCTTTGGACCGATGCCATCTCTCCCCAGCGCAAACAGCATTCTAGTGCCCCCGTTTACACAGGCGAGAGCCGCACCGAAGGAACTGACGACTGCTCCAAAGTTCACAAGTGTTCCAACCCATGGCGCAACGAATTGGTTGGTTACCGACACAAGCGGCACCGGCGAGGCAGCTAGGAGTTTTGTGTTCGGGAAGGCATTGGTGACTACATAAGCAACGCCAATTTCAAAGATGGCGACAACAATAAGTGATACCGCTACAGCCATCGGAATCATCTTGCGTGGTCGTGCCGATTCTTCACCGAGCGTTGCTGCAGATTCAAAACCTGAAAAAGCTGAAAAGGAGTAGACGATACCGAGTCCAAGGGTTGCCAAAGAGGCTCCATTCGGTCGGAATGGTGCCGAACTAAATGCGTGTCCGTGATATCCGCCCTTCGCCAGGATGACAATACATACAATCGTGACGAGAAGCATGGACACCCCTTCGAGCACAAGGATAATGGTGGATGAAGTCTTGATATCGAGATAGGCGAAGAGAACAACGAGAACAAACGCCACAAAAGCGTAAATCTGCCATGGAAGATGGAGTCCGATTGCAGCAAAGGCCGGCTGTGCCTCATCGGCGACGCTTGCATACACGCCACCAGCAAAGTTGATATACACCAACATTAAAGACCATGCCGAAAGAAATCCAAATATAGGGCCAACTACTGCACCGGTAAAACCGTAAACCGAGCCCGCACTGTTGAAGCCTCTCGTAAAGAGAACGAATGCATAAGCTACAAATCCCATCGCTATAGCGGCAATCAACTGCACCAACGCAGTGCCTCCACCGGAGATACCAGCCAAAATCGCTGCACCGATCACAGCCCCGCCCGTTGGACCTTGCACGCCTACCGACTGGGCGATAGTGCGAAAAAAGTGCAGGCGCCCTTCACGAAGCTTCTCCGTGGTGCCACGTTCTTGATACGCAGCAGCGGCGGTGTTCTCGTCCGGGCGTAAGATCTCTGTATTGTTCATGTGACTCTCCTTTCGATTGCGGAATGCCATCCGTATTCAGATTTACTCTGCGTAAAATGCCGGATGAACAGTGTTGATTCACCACTTCAATAGATAGGACACTCTAAATCCGAAGTATATTCCCTCGTGATTCCGAGTTCTGTTAGGTAAATTACAGACGCTGGGTTCGTTGAAACGGTTTTCTTACGCAGAAGAGCAATACCGAGGGGGCCAATGGTCGATGACCATTGGCCCCCCTCATCGTTTATTGCGCCGTTGAATCGCTCTTCGGCAGGATACATGCCTTGCCCATCATCCGGTAGCTGATGCCCAGAATCAAACCGTAGACCACGTGCCCGATTAGGCTCATCATCGCCGATTGAGACCAATGCATGGCGGGCATATGCATCATCATGGGCATCATGATGAAGGGAAACAAAAACCAAAGAACGGCCCCATAAATCAGCCCCATTATGATCCCGGACCTTGGATTGCGAACGAAAGTTCCAAATATTACACCGAAGATGGCGCTGACGATGAGATGGACAACCCACCCTACTACAACGGAATGACTTCCGACCAGACCAGCGATCATTGGCATCATGCCCATCATGGTCATCATGATTCCGAACACGATACCTGCAATTAGACTCGACATTACGCCAATCTTGACTCGTACCATGAAAATTCCTCCTAGATGAATGACTTACCCTCATCTTACGGAGAACAATTGTTCCAGTCGGTAAGCCACTTCACACAAATAAACTTCATGATGACAGCGTGACTTTCGATTCAATGATCAAGCGACTGTATACGCATCGTGCGAACATCCGCTTCAACGTTCTTTGACAGTAACCTGTTATATACTAATGTCGATCAGATTCTAAGGAGCGGATAGCATGGAGTTCATCAAACATGACGATCCACTGGCAATTTCGTTCGTACATGCGGTCAAAACGGGCAACTTGGATGCATTGCGTCGTCTCCTAGACGAGTCCCCTGGCTTAGCTACAGGCAGGGCCGTAGACAGGCAAGGCAATTCTCGAACGGCTCTACACGTTGTTACGGATTGGCCTGGATACTTTCCAAACGGACCTATGATCGTGAAGATGCTGATTGATGCCGGAGCTGACCCAAACGCACCCATCATTGGCGGTTGGCATTCAGAGACCCCATTGCACTGGGCGGCCAGCAGTGATGATGTGAATGTTGCCGCTGCGTTAATCGATGGTGGAGCCGACATTGAAGTGCTGGGTGGATCAATCTCTGGGGGCACCCCTTTGGACAATGCGGTGGGTTATGGATGTTGGAACGTGGCTCGACTTTTGGTACAGCGGGGTGCTCGTGTCGACGTCCTCTGGCATGCAGCAGCTCTAGGGATGATGTCTCGCGTAGAGGAACTTATGGCTTCAAATCCTTCACCTAACCCGGATGAAATTAATGCAGCTTTTTGGCAAGCGTGCCATGGAGGCCAGCGTAGACTAGCCGAGTACCTGCTCAGCAGGGGGGCAGACATTAATGGAACTCCTGACTACACGAGCTCGACGCCTCTAGATGCCGCAGGTGGTATTGACACCCGCAGAGATACCATGGTCACTTGGCTGAAAAGTCAAGGTGCCAAGTCGTCGAAGTAGATCGGAATTCGGCAAAACCCCGGTGGAAAAACACCTTATACGTCACTCTCGTTCTAATAGGCCCATAATCGGGTAAGAGGGGGCTAAGAAGCCCCCGTCTCCCCACACCACCGTACATGCGGGTCCGCATACGGAGGTTCGCCATGCTTGCCCAACCATAACCACATGGTTGATGGGATGATGTGTGATTCGTGCCGGAGTTGATTAAGCCCTCGCTTGTGAACCGTCTAGGCTTCACCTGTCTCTTTCACAAGGAGTCCCACAAGTTGGGGATTCTGCTCTTCACA
>NZ_LJCO01000061.1 GCF_001399675.1 Paenalicyclobacillus ferrooxydans | reverse complement strand
AACCAGTCTAGACTTCATATTAGCGCCTCCTACATGAGTTCTTTAGGGCAATGACCCGGCACACACTCATCGTAGCGAGGCTCTATTATTTCTACAAACCCTATTCACTAACGTATACAGGAATGTTCTTGGGCAGGTTAACTACCTAAGCCGGCAATCTTAAGAACCTGTAATGAAATAAAGCCACACGGAAGATTACGTGACTTCCGTGTGGCTTTCGTAAGGGGAGGTGCATGTGGGACAGTAGCGCTTATGTCTGCTCTATTTTCTCCGTTAGCGTCCTACAGTTGTTCCAATAAATCCTTCAGATCTGCTTCGGATTCCGCTCTAGATTTCATCTGATAAGCAATTGCCATCATATCAGATATCACCATCACAACTTTCCACGTGCCTATGAAGCCGGTGTCGACAGCTTTCTCTTCAGTGTAACCCGAAAGAACTGCTTCCCTGTCTTCGGGTAGATTCCACCGCCATAAATCCCATGCAGGATGACTCACATACGCGTCACCAAAGTCGATGAGTCCCGTGAAAATTCCTGTGGAGGGGTTGACGAATGTATGTGTTGGACCCGGATTTGAGTGTAAGGCTACACGCTCATTTGACTCTGGCAAAGCTGCGAGGGACTTCTCTACCACATGTTCAGGTGTATATGGCAGTACCCACTCAATGTTCTTTTCCTTAATGCGTTCAATGAGTTCCTCAAATGATTCTTCAAAACGACGCCTAACATCGATAAAACTCTTGTCACCTGGGAATTGTGCGCTTGCGATAAATGGTTCTTGATGAATTGAATGAATGCGCCCGAGCGTTTGCCCAAGTTTAAAGAGCGTCTCTTTGCGCGCAGCGCCTTCCAGCGTGGTGTTAACGATTGCAATACCGGGCATCCGTGTCATGACGGTATATTCAATGGTGCCTTCGCGTCCATAGCCAAGCACTTTAGGTACGCTGAGTCGCTCGTCCGAGTCCAATTGGTTGAGGAAGAAAGCTTCCTTTTCCAAACTTGTACGAGGACGCAACTGCTGCGGGCGTTGAACCTTCAAAATAACATTGTCATCTACAGCGTATGTACGCGCTTCCCCACCGGATTCATCGACACCTGTGACTGCTTTGGCGTCAGGTACATGTTTGCGTACTATCTCAAGGACAACCTCATCGCTGTGAATCGGGTCGGGTGCATCGGGTTGAAGATAAACGTCTTTTGCCACTGATGTGTCCTCCTATCTGTTCTACAATAAGAGTTAAAGAAACTTACCCAATATCCTGCACGATAAAGGAGTCATGGTGATGGACAGACAGCCGCGCGTGGCAATTCTGTGGCACGGGGATCGTGAAACACGCAACAACGCTACTGGTGAAAATCATAGGCTTAATAAGGTTTTCGAGGAATTCAAAAAACATGGTGTTCTCGCAGAACCTGCAGTCTATAACGATGCATTTGTTGAGGAAGTAAGGCATCAATTGAATGAAGTTGATGGTGTACTTGTCTGGGTAAATCCCATTCAAGATGGAATGAACCGGACGGTTTTGGATGACATGCTCAGAGATGTTGCCTCACAAGGCGTTTTTGTCAGCACTCATCCAGATGTGATTCTAAAACTGGGCACGAAAGAAGTTCTGTTTCAGACTCGTGAAATGGAATGGGGCGGGGACGTACATCTTTATAAAAACATTGCGGAACTCCGTGAGCATCTGCCTTCACGACTCGCCAATGGTGCAACACGGGTCTTAAAGCAAAATCGCGGGAACGGTGGAAACGGTGTTTGGCGGGTGGAACTGGTTGAGGGAACGCATGAAGATGATGCTGTGGTACGTGTTCTCCACGCACTTCGACATAGCACAGAGAAACAGATGTCGATCAGCGAATTTATGAATGAATATGAAATGTATTTCGATGGTTCAGGACAACTGATTGACCAACCGTTTCACAGTCCCGTTCCTGATGGAATGGTTCGGTGCTACATGTCACATGACAAGGTGGTCGGATTCGGACACCAATATGTCACCGCTTTACTCCGACCAGAGCCTGGGTCAGAACCCCTAGAGCCACAACCGAGGATTTATCACCCGAATACAAAACCAGAGTTTCAGAAACTAAAAGCCAAGATGGAGACCGAGTGGATTGCAAAGTTGCAACGTGTACTCGACATTGATACACATGCTCTGCCAGTCATTTGGGACGCAGACTTTCTTTATGGATCGAAGACGGAATCTGGTGAAAATACATATGTTTTATGCGAAGTTAATGTCAGTTCCGTGTATCCATTTCCGGAGTCCGCGCTTCCTAAGTTGGTGGAGACAGCTCTCGACTGTATCAGACATCATCGGCAGTGACGTAATACTGAAGTCCTCCTAGTTGAGGGCTTCTTATTTGACAATGGGCGCAATGGGGCGGGTCTTGAACCACGGTTATCGCGATCTTTTGCATGAAAATGCAGTTCGGCTTCCTGGGTGTTATTGAACACTTGGGCAGTAGAGATACAGAACACGGGTTAATGTGGAGGGGGGAAAGTCCGTGCCTAAAAGACTACTTCCGACGACGATCCCAGTCGTTCTAAATGCAGTTATGATTATTGCGTATGTCTGGTTTGTGGTGGATGTAATTAGAGGGCATATGTATCATCCAGACGCCAATTACAACTATGCACTCGTAAATGCAATGTCCCTTGTATGGCTGGCAGTCGGTGTATTGGCTCATTGCAATAGCATTGCAATCAATAAATTCAACGAGTATCTGGAGAACAAAAGCCAGAGTGAATAATAACGGCTTCTTCGGGTAATGGGGTAAGAACTGAATAGGCGGCAGCCACGTTTCTTGCATGAATATTCGTTCTCGTTGTCGACACTGTAGCGTCGCTCTTGGGCAGTTTAGCACAAAAGGAAGCTGAATATATATTGCACTACGGATACATAGACAACAAAAAGCTGCTCTCTATGAGGTATAGAGAGCAGCTTTTTATAATTCGAACATACGTTCGTTTTATGGAGCAGTTAAATC
Organism: Paenalicyclobacillus ferrooxydans; assembly: GCF_001399675.1. Taxonomy (GTDB): domain Bacteria; phylum Bacillota; class Bacilli; order Alicyclobacillales; family Alicyclobacillaceae; genus Alicyclobacillus_B; species Alicyclobacillus_B ferrooxydans. The sequence continues at coordinate 23,440 of NZ_LJCO01000061.1, read as the reverse complement.
AAAAGTGTGTTACCTCGATTTTCATATTATTAGTTTAAATCAGAGAAAATTATAAGTCTATACTTGACATTTTGTGTGTTATATGATAATGGAACCTGCGCAGGCAACAATGAGGGAGGGTCATGCGAGTGATGGATAAATTCAAGCTGCTACATCCTTTTAAAGTTTCTCGTTCGTTCTCTGCATTGTGGAGTGGACAATTCTTGTCTGGATTTGGTGATCAGGTGTTCAGTGTTATTTTGCCGATGGTAGTGTACTCACTAACTGGTTCAGTTCTGGCTATGAGTCTACTCGTGACGCTTAAGACAGTCCCTCAAATTATACTTCAGCCGTTTACAGGAGTTTTGGTCGACCGACTTCCCCGAGTATCCATGATGCTAATATCGGATTCGATGCGACTTATTCTACTCGTGCTATTAGGTATCCTTGGACTACTCCATCATCTTTCGATTTTTGTATTAGATGTTACGGTATTTGTGTATGGAGTAATGTCCGTCTTGTTTCGCCCTGCCTATATGGCATTAAGAAAACAAATATTCACACCAGAAATCAGAAATCCTGCAATTTCATTGACGCAAATCGGCTCACAGGTGACCAGCTCGGTCGGACCATCAGTTGGAGGTCTAATTATGACCTTTGCATCATCCGCTATAGGTTTTGTGTTTGATGCGGTTACTTTTGCCTTTTCAATCGGCAGCCTAGTATTCATTAGAAGTACCGATTTGAATCTAAAGACTAACCCGAAAAAGTCCAAGCAAAATACATTCACCAGAGATTTGATTGCAGGGTATAGAGAGACAGTTAGGCATCCTTGGGTTTGGGTTGGGATATTATCGTGGACATTTATTATTATTTCGTATAGTGGTATCATTCCGATTCTCTTGCCTTGGTTAATCAAAATTCATTTTAAATATCCAGACTACACATACGGTCTGCTAGTATCTATGTCCGGAGTTGGCGCGATCCTTGCAGGAATTGTGGCAGGTTCAGTACGTACGTGGAGGCACAGAGGTATTATTGCATACGGAGCAGTTGCCATTGAAGGTTTAGCTCTATTCGTCATGTCTTTTATGCATTGGTTACCTGGATTGATGCTTATGATGGCTTTAAGTGCGGCAGGCAGCATGCTATTTGGAATCATACACGAGGGCATTTTGCAAGAGTTGATTCCTGATGAATTCTTTGGACGGGTCATTAGCCTTGAGGTGTTTTCCGCAGCCATTGCGCAACCCATTGGATATTTATTAACTGGCTTACTATTTCGAAGCATCGGTGGCATTCTAACAATGTCGGCTGAAGCAGCCACCATGTTTTTGGTTGTGATAGTGACATTGTGCCTACCCTCGATAAGGAACTTCCAATAAAGAGTCAGTCTCTCATGAAATGTGGTAGATATTTTATTGCGCTAAACCAGCTAATAGCTTGTCAACATTTCCAGTGAAATTAGTTGCTGCGCAATGTTAAATTGAAAATGAGCATGACAAAGAACCGTCCATGTGATCATGGAAGGTTTTTCTTTAGCACAGCAATTGTGGCAGTTATACCAAGTCTACAAAGGGTTCCTGGCTCTTCAGCACTGCACAAATCCAGTGCAACAGCTTGTTAATGCATGCGACAAGGGCGACCTTGTGCGCCTTGCCTTCTTCTCGCTTGGCTTTGTAGAACGTCTGTAGTCTCTGGCTTCCGGTTTTCCGTAGGCTACATAGGACTGCCAGATACAAAGCATGACGTAGCCGACTTGAGCCACGTTTGGTGATTCTGTTAATGGTGGCGGTAAACTTGCCTGACGAATGGACGCTCGGGTCCACACCGGCAAATGCCACAAGCTTCTTTGGGTGATTAAACCGTTCTATCTCTCCGATTTCAGCAATAATCGTGGCTGCGATTGTTTCACCGATTCCGGGGATAGATTGGATAATCTGACATTCTTCAATCTCTTTGGCGAGGGCATCTATCTGGTTTTCGAGGTCGGATAGATGCTCTTTGTATTCCAGGATCATCTGGATGTACATTTTCAGGCTGAACAAGTGACTTGACAGCAACACCGTACGAAACGGACTACGGTTTGCTGCCTGGATAATGTCCTGTGCCTTCTGTGCCGCCCAGCGCTCCGAACGACTCTTACATAGCGCTTTTATCTTTTCGGCTAGCTCTGCTTCTGACACTTCAAACACCGCCTCTGGAGTTGGGAAAGCCAGAAGCGTCTTCAAAGACACCTGTGAAAATAAATCTCCGAAAACGCCACGGTACTCAGGAAAAACAAGGTCCAACACGGCATGAAACTGCAGCTTAGTTTGAATAAACAGGCTGGTGACCGCATCACGCTGTCTGGTTAAACTCCGCAAATCCAAGAGGTGCATCCCACGCTTACGCAGTGGCTCAAACTCTTCCTTGTAAAAGAGCTCACAGAGACGATAGGCGTCAATGGCATCGGTTTTTACTTTGCGCAGACTGGATTTCTTGGCTTGGTGTGAGATGAGCGGGTTTACCACAATATAGACGTAGCCGTGCTCTTCAAGGAACCTTACCACTGGGACATGATAGTGTCCGGTTGATTCCAAGATCACAGTTGGCTTTACACATGCCAGGGCTTCAACACCCTCCAAAACCTCATGAAACTTGGCAAAACCATCGGTGGTATGGACGATGCTGAAGTGCCTACCCTGGGGTTTCCCTTTATCAAGAAACACCTGACCTTCTGTTTCTCCCTTGGCAACATCCAGACCGACTACAGGATTCATTAACTTACTCCCTTTCACATGTACTTGCCGGAAGACCCCTATCCATCTTGCAGTACCATAGCTTCGCTTGTGATACGAGATCGATGTCCCAACCAGCCTCAATCATGCTTCTGCAAGTAGGGGGCGGACAGTTTAGCGCACGGGGTTCATGGACCCACGGGGGCGGACGTCCGACCCGGCTACCGCAGTAAACCTCTATAGTAAAATGAGGTCAACCAGTAATAACTGGCTGACCTCATAATACGAATGGGGGCGTTAGTCCCAGATCAAACCATGCAAAATATAACTGGCGTGCCATCACTTGGTGCGCCAGTTTCTCACGAATTAGACTGCGATTTGGTTGCTGTTTAGAGTGTGAAATCGTCTACGATTTGACCCGGTGTTTCGGGTTTTGCACCTCTGAAGCGGAACCCGTTGGGTCAACCCATGGCACCCCCTTCCACAACAGTGACTAATATTCTGTAGGGGTTAATCGCTTGCGCGACGGTGGTCGTATCTTTTTACACGACAAGCAGTGTATTAATTTCATTAAATACCCCGGCTGGAACTGGGCGATGCAGCCGCCAGGTCACATTGATTGGGCGCGACCCCGTATGCGACACGTATTCAGCTGTCCCTAGATACAAGTAAGGCAGGGTGCCAGCGGAATCTCCCTTGTACTCCCGAACAAATAATGCCACCCGACTGCCGTTCTCTTTATGGTGGATATAGCGTTGGCCCGTCGGAGAGTCCGCAGGGGTTGTGCTCTGAGATTGCCAATGAAATAGAATATCGTTGATGAAGTAGTCTTGGTACATCGTTGTAGGAGAGTAGTCCTTCTCCGATTTGTTTAGGGTAATGAAGAAAACATCTAAGTTCTTCTCCGCGAGATATTTAACACCCTCGCGCATGGCCGGTTTTTTATCTTCCGTGTAATAATTCAGAGCAGCGAGCACTTGGTCTCTGGAGTACGAACAGTGTAAGTCAAGGACGTTGTCAAAGCCTAAGTCGACCGGTTCATCAACGAAGTCGATGTGGCTGAGATTGTATCGTAGGATGTCACAGATTTCTGTGCAAAGCTCCGGGCACTTCTGGATTGCTTCTAAACTGTCAGACAGTGACACGAACCCCCGGTCATTAAGAGGTTTTTGCCAAACCGTGTAGTGAAACATAAGGAGCATTTGGTGGTCTAGGAATGATAATTCGTCCAGGTCTACTTGGTGTGTCGTTCCGGGCATACTTGGCCTATGACCCATTGCTAACTCACCCCCGTTACGGGATCCCTCTAAAACATCCAATAACAACTGGATCCAACGGCGCGAGTTGATGGCACTGATACGCAAAAGGGATTTTGTGATGGTCATTTCGTGGTCATCCGAGCTTGTGAAGTCGGGAATTACCCCGGCCAGGTTTAACAAGCGTGAGAAGCTGACTGGCGAGTTTCCTCGGTATAGATCGCGAAGTGAAAGATGGTAATGATCGATAAAGTTCCTGAGTGTCAGCGCCTGCCCCGAGTCTTCCTCAAAAGTTTTGATGCGAGCAATAAGTGAGCGTTTTGTGTTCATGCCCTGTCCAATATTTCTTAGAACGTACTCACGGGCTTGTTTCTCCAATTGAATAAAGCAGCCTCGTGGCACGTTTTGGAAACCTTGCTTAACCTCGTCTTGAACCGACCCTCGGGATCGTGCAAGGAGTGCACCAAACTTGTCTTCAAACCGATAATTTTTATGGGATTGGCCGATAAAGTCTAAGACAGTTAGGCACTCTTTTCCCTCAATTGTTCTTAAGCCACGTCCCAGTTGTTGGAGAAATACAGTGAGACTTTCTGTAGGACGTAGGAACAAGATGGTATTTACTTCTGGGATGTCTACACCTTCATTGTAGAGGTCGACAACAAAGATGAACCGTAGCTGTCCACTCGCCAGTTCTCGTTTCGCTGATGTTCGGTCATCAGCAGGAGACTTTGCATGCAAGGCCCGAGATGGAACCCCATTTTGATTCATAAAGCTGGCCATAAACTCGGCATGCTCCACAGAGACACAAAAGCCAAGTCCAATCACCTTAGAGAGATCGCTTACGTAACGCCGGAGTGATTGTATGATGAGTTCTGCTCGGTGCCTGTTGCCCGTGTAGAGGTTACTTAACTCATTGAGGTCATAACCACCGCGGCGCCAATGCAGTTGACTCAAGTCGGCGCTATCACTCACACCGAAGTACTGAAAGGGTGCAAGTAACTCTCTGTCAATCGCTTCGGGTAAGCGAATCTCAGCGGCTATTCGATGGTCAAAGTAGTCTGTCACATCTTTACCATCCAAGCGCTCAGGTGTTGCAGTTAGCCCCAGTAAAATAGATGGTTGATAGTGGTCTAGAAGTTTTTGATAAGATGCAGCAGCTGCATGATGGAACTCGTCGACGACAATGAAGTCGAAGTAGTCCGGGGAGGTTTCAGACGCTAGATTACGTGAGTTAAACGTCTGAATGGAGATAAATAAATGATCTAATCTGCTGGGCTCATGTCCTCCAACAAAGAGCTCACCAAAGTTTTCGTCGCGGAGCACGGTTCGAAAGCAGTCGATACTCTGCTTTAGGATTTCCTCTCGATGGGCCACAAACAGCAGTCGATTGGGGCGAGTGCGATTTTGCTCACGGAACCGCTTATAGTCGAACGCCGAGATCACCGTCTTGCCCGTCCCGGTTGCGGCGACGACCAGGTTTCTGTAGTGTCCATGTACTACTCGTTCCGCTTCGAGCCTCTCAAGGATCTCTCTCTGGAAGCCGTATGGTTTAATGTCGAAGGAAAAGTGTGCTGTGTCACCTGACTGGTAGCGCTCAGAGTTCAGCGCCCTCACCAGCATTGGACGTTCACTTTGCTCGTACGGTGTGAATTCGTAGTCGTTCCAGTAGCCCTCGAATGTGGCCGCCACCTTCTGGTACGTATGTGGCAGGTCTTGTTTGGTCACTTTCACATTCCATTCCATCCCCGTAGACAATGCTGCATTTGACACATTGGACGATCCGATGTATGCGGTTGAAAATCCCGTTTCTCTGTGAAATACATAGGCCTTTGCATGTAGGCGGGTGCGGTTGGTGTCGTAAGATACACGAATATGGGTATTGGGGAGGGCTCTCAGTTCGTCGATGGCCTTGATATCGGTTGCACCCATGTAGGATGTCGTAATGATGCGCAACTCCCGTGTTTGCGTGAACTCTCGTAACTCGTCCATCATGAGGCGAAGACCACTCCACTTGATGAACGAGACCAGCATATCAACTCGGTCGCTAGTCAGGATCTCTCGTTTCAGCTCGTTAATCATACTCGGTTCATGTTTTGCCCCAGTAAACAAAGAGCTTTGTGAGATAGACGTCGTCGGCCTTAGTGCAGATGTCTCGGATTTACGGGCAACGGCGCGCACTGTGTTACGCTTATCTAGCAGCGCCAAGAGTAGTTCGGCTTCTGAGGTGACGGAGTAATCTTCTAAAAAGGGTTCTCCGGTCTCAGCAGACAACAGTTGTATGAGGCGGTTACAGATTTCGACTCTGCGGTGAAGTGCGTCATCCGACTGGACAACTTCTAGAGCCGACCTCATCACATTTCCCATGTATTGAGCTAGCACACCAACTGACTCGGCGATGTCCATGCGCTGGCTATCAATAAAGAAGTCGTTGTCTTCACTTAATAGCTCAAGATCTCTTCTTATAAGTTTGTTGACAACCTGTTCATAGAACCCGGACTTCAGCATACAGCCTTGGACACCTCCGTTAAACTATGAGCTTCCATAATGACACGACAATGACACGACCAGTTGCAGATTAAGAGGGGCACCACCTCTGATTAAAACGGGGAAGCGATCACGGAGATTACCCGCCTTACCCGCCTCGCTTCTTGTTAAAGAAATGCCAGTGCAGTCGGTATTCGCAGGCTTCCTGTGTCCATTGATGTAGATATCGTAACTCCTCGGCTGACCCCTCGATCAATATCCTGAAGTGTCCTTGCTTTAAGGCTGTCCAGTTTCCACTGCCACTCCATCTCGTCATTGGATTTCTGCGAATAAGAGATGCAACAGCTTTTTCTTTATACTCCCACAACGCTTGAGATGATTCATCCGAAAAATCGATTCTTCGGCGGTAGTCTTTTTCCATGAGGTATCGATGAAAGAATGGAGCCACCTGTTCTGGAGTTATTGGCTGGGTCCAGACGAGTGGTCCACGATTTAACATGGCTTGCAGCAGTACCATCTTGTAGCTCTTTGTCATATCAGTTCGCTCGACCTCTTCAATCCATCCTATATACTTCTGAAAAACATCTGTTTCTTCATCCGTTAAATCCCCAGCCCACTCCAAGAACCCTACATAAGACTTAAACTCCTGCTTCACGACCTTGCTGTCAATACCACTGTTAAGATGGAATTCCAGATACGTTGGGCGTCGGCCCAAATCCCTCTTTAAGTTTTTGTATGCGTTGAGCAGGTTTTCTCTGCGGGGACTCCGTTTGCGGTTCAACTCTTTTAGAAGGTCGATGACCCTTACATCAAGGTTGATTGAACATGAATCGGGTACGATCGGCATGGTCCATCTTTGTTCTGAGAGTGAAGCTGCCTCGACACTAGAATCAAAGACCTTTAGTTTGTTGTCTGCATGGCGGTAGTTTCCAATTAAATCGATGATTGTACAGTGCATTTTCTCTGCATATAGCCGCAGTCCTCTTCCAATTTGCTGCGTAAAGACGGTCAGTGACTCTGTGGGACGGACAAACAGCAGAGTGTCCACGGATGGGATGTCTACACCCTCGTTAAATAGGTCCACAGTGAATATAGCGTCAATGGTCCCTGCAGCTAGTTGCTCAACAGCCTCCACACGAGATATGGCCACGGTCTCGGAATGGAGGCTTACACATGAAACCCCTTGGGACTCAAAGAAGTCACGTAGGAAGTCTGCTTGTCGGATCGACGAACAGAACGCCAACGTCCTCGATTGTTTGTGTCTGCTCCATGCTGCGAATATGCTCTCAGCGTGCTCTTTGTGCAGTTGCATTTCCTCAAGTTCAGCTTCATCATAACGAGTGCCTAGCCATCGAATCCGGGAATAATCGATATCGTCATACACCCCGAAGTACTGAAAAGGAGAGAGCCACCCTCGTTGAATCGCTTCGATGAAATGAATCTGGTATGCGACATTACCGTCGCAGAGACTGTAGATATCCTTCTGATCAGCCCGATCCGGTGTAGCGGTCAGACCCAACAGAAACCTGGGACGAAAATGTCCGAGTAACTTCTGATAGGACGGAGCGGCCGCATGATGGAACTCATCGATGACAATAAGGTCAAATTCATCTGGCCGAAACCGGGAGCGATGCCGATGTGTTGCAAGAGTGAATATGGAGGCAAAGGTGCTCTTCGCATTGAGCGTCTTCTCAGATCCGTTGTAAAGACCGACAGACCTGTCTGGCATTACACTTCGAAATGTATTCATAGCCTGGCGCAGGATCTCTTCGCGGTGAGCCACAAACAAAACCCTCTGAAACTGTTCAGCAAAAAATGCGGCCAAATATGTTTTGCCGAGGCCGGTGGCCATGACAACAAGTGCTCTGTCATAGCCCTCACCCATGGTTTGTCTCAGCGCATCCAAGGCATCAACTTGTGCATAGCGCGGCGTGAAATAGGTGTAAGATGTACTTGATTCGTTGGCGAACTCGGGCAAGGTTGAATTCAGAGGCGGGGTATGAACTGGCAGCGTCAAGTCGATCTCCTCGCGCTCAGTCCATTTACGGGCCGTTTGAGGATTTGCCAAGACGAATTTTTGCTGGCGTTGGGTGTATTCGGCAATCGTCTCTGCATTGATGGGGACTGTATTATCTGCATAGAACGCTCGACTGAACTCTTCTATCGCAAGTTGATATGTTTCGTCAGAAAAAGTTGAGTTCATCGCCAAATTCCATTCAAAGCCAGAAGTCAGCGCCGACCTGGATAGGTTAGACGAACCAACAACGAGTTTTCCAACACCCGATGAGACTTCGATGATGTACGCCTTCGGATGAAACGAGATCCCACGACTCAGCCATAGACGAGCCTCGATGTTGCCGTCCAGGTATGTCAACTGCTCGAGGGCTTCTGCCTGAGAGACATAGAGGTAATCCCCGACGAGAATCTTCACCTCTGCACCGCGGTTGAGTGCCTGCTGCAGGTGGGGAAGAAGCAGTAAAATTCCAGATTTCATCGCAAACGACACGATGACGTTCACGCTGGATGCCTGCTCTAACCAGTGAATCAATTCCTGCCCTAAGTGACTTGTGATTAACTTGATGTCACGACTCATCATTAACCTCGATGAGGAAGATCCTCCGTCCAAATCCTCCGCGTTCTCTTGCCTTTTTAGCTTGTATCGATAGCGTCTCTTCGAACGTAGACCCGTGCAATTTAGCCAGTGCAGAGACAACCTCCAGGATGTCAGCAAGTTCCTCAAGTGCTTGCTCGTCCGACCCTTCGGTGAGGTATTCCTGCACTTCCTCGGAAAGTTTGGTTCGAAGCGCCGCTCTGAAGTTGTCCTCGGAGAGGATAGAGGTCATGGCTTCCTTGCCAGAGTTGCGAATGATATCTGGAATTAGATCGCGGACAAGTTTGTTGTATGTTGGCATGGGGTTCACTCTTTTCAGATAACAATAGAAAGAACACAATCGTGTTAAAATATTCCTGTTTAGCAAAAGTGTACATCAATATTCACTCAGCGTGAACTACCTTTGGGGCTGCGTTCTCGACCTGTCTTATAAAACAAGACGATTTGATTTATAACCTGCGCTGGAAAGTGGTGAACTGCAATTTACTTCATCGGTATCGACCTTGCCTTCTCACCAAAAAACAACTCCGGCGTGACCATCATCGAGGGGACAAGCAGTGGTGATTGGGCGGGGGCGCGGTACATCGGATCGCGTCTGTGTAAATCCGATGAGGACATCGCTCAGTTCATCGGACCCTATCTCGTGCCGGGCCAGACTGTCGTCGCCGTTGATGCGCCCCTTGTCGTGCCAAATCAAACAGGCATGCGACCCTGCGAACGCTATGTGGCCAAAGCGTACGGTGGGAGACAGTGCGCCGCATATCCAGGACATCAGGGAAACATGGCAGGGACGCGGGGACCAGGTTTGTTATCCTATCTTGAGTCGAGGGGTGTTCGAGTCTGGGCCGGGGCACAGATGCCAAAGGAGCATGACGCAGTACATTTCTTCGAAACTTATCCCCATGCGGCACATCTGGCCATGTTCGACCTGCCCACAGTTTGGAAATACAAGAAGAAGTCTGGCCGAAGCTGGGAGTTGTGTCGCAATGAACTGGTCGAGTATTGGCGACGACTGTGGCAACTGTTCCCGGATGTGTGCCGACAGATACTTGGACTTTCTGATGCCGATCCGCTTGCCGCAAGGCTTGTCCCTTGGACACCTGCCATTTTAGAAGCGAATGTAACACCGAGTGTCATTGGGCGGGGATATAAGGAGTTTGAGGACCTGACGGACGGTCTGTTCTGCGCGTACATCGCTGGTCACATTTATCAGGGCAAGCCTGCTCTGTTGTTTAGTCCGGATAGCGCTGGACTACCGGACTTGTCCAGATATCAGGAAGGACAAGACTTCATTTTAGTGCCGTCTGTTTAACGCGAATTTATGAACGGCTTGCCATACAACCGGTTAATGGCCTGTGTTCTCACACTGGTCCGGCAAAATCCATACGTCTGGAGAGATAGCGAGGGACAGCGGATCGGCGGGCTTCTAATGGACTTACCGCAACCGTAACAACAACTGCAGATGGGATGGTGGCCACGTGAATCAGATGAACGTGTTTGTATATGGGACGCTGCGAAAACATGACAGTAACCATGGACTGCTGGCGGCCGCTGAGCCTGTGGCCATGCAGTGCAGAGTGCCGGAATCCATGTCCTCTATTGTTGCTATGATCTGAATTTTGTGATTTGATTTGAAGATGTGTCGATTTCGACGTACCCCATTCGTCGACTCATATAGGAGCATTCATCCACCACTTGGGTATAGGGATGAGAATGGCTCTATAACGCCAGCAAGTATGGAGGAGGAGTTACGAATGAGATTCATGATGATTGTGAAGGCATCAACGCATTCAGAAGCAGGGACGATGCCGAGGGAACAGTTTGAGCAGATGATGGCCGCGATGAAGAAATACAATGACGAACTGAGAAAAGCGGGTGTCCTGGTGGCAGTCGGTGGACTCCATCCAAGTTCGAACGGCATTCGCATTTCGTACCCTGTGCCCGGAGGACCGCCGGTGGTTACAGACGGCCCTTTCACTGAGGTCAAGGAATTGATTGGTGGATACTGGTTCATCGATGTGAAGTCTCGCGAGGAAGCCATCGAGTGGGCGATGCGTGCGCCAGATCCGCATGGCCTTGGAGAAGGACAGATTGAGCTTCGTCAGGTAGCCGAATAGACAAAGGGAACCTCGCGGGGAAGTCGAACGGGGGCAGAATGGGTGACCGCAGCTGATACCCATCGTACAATCGAAGCCGTCTGGCGGATTGAGTCCACATCACGCGATTTGCACTGCATGTTAGGAGGCTTCTCATGTTCCTGTTTTTAACGCCACTCGTTCGGGCGTTGGTACCGCCGAGCGCACGAAATCGGCTTGTGTTGCGCATGACTCAACTGCTGGTAGGGCTTGTACTCTATGGCGTCAGCGATTCGTTCCTGGTTCTGGCGCATCTTGGCATCGATCCCTGGGATGTCTTCCAACAGGGACTCGCTCTGCACACGGGAATACCGATTGGCACATGGGCAATTCTCGTCGGAATTGCGGTCCTCGCCCTCTGGATCCCGTTACGACAACGTCCAGGGCTCGGCACGATACTAAATGTGGTCGTGGTCGGTGGCGTGATGGACCTCGTCCTCTCACACGTGGCGCCTCCGACAGCGCTTGCGGCACGGATTATCCTACTGGTTTTGGGTGTGGGTATTAACGGTTTAGCAACCGGCTTGTACATTGGAGCAGGCCTGGGTCCTGGGCCGAGAGACGGACTGATGGTCGGTCTGGCGGCTCGCGGACTGTCCATTCGGCTTGTCCGCACATCCATTGAAGTGACAGTACTTGTCGCAGGCTGGTTTCTAGGCGGGAATGTAGGCTTTGGAACACTCCTCTATGCCCTCTCGATAGGGCCCTTAGCACAGATTTTCATCCCACGCTTCACCGTGCGGGCATGCCAAGATGCCAAATCCGCAACAACACCGGCGTCTTCGGGTTGCTCTGAATAGACAGGCGATTTCAGGCTTCTTTCTTGTGCCTGTATCGGCTCAACTTGCGCAGTAATCCGTAAGACGCTGATATAACTTCCGAACAGTTCCATGCCCATCACGATCGCGGAAATCGGCGTATTGGAGGCTGATGCAACGACCGCCATCATGCCGACAGCGGCACCGAGAACAGGGTTAATCCCTAATAAAAGGCCTGTGATGAGTCCTCCCATGCGGTACAGGAAATACGAAAAACTGAAATGTGTCATCTCTGTGGCAAGATCCAAGTGTGGAATATATTACGTCGAAAAAAGTCCGATTTTGTATTGCACAATATCGTCAACGTGACTATTCTATAAAACGTAGTTAATGTTATTCACTATTTTGTATAAAAATAAGGGATGATTACAGATGGGACAAGCAGCAAAAGACTTACTTCAGACGTCATCCAGTGAGAACAAAGACGGCTCAGGCAGCTCAGGTAAACTTAGACGGGACTTGAAGTCCCGACATCTATCCATGATCGCGATTGGCGGCGCAATTGGCACCGGGCTGTTTGTGGCCAGCGGATCGACCATTAGCTCAGCTGGCGCTGGCGGCTCACTCATTGCCTACATCATCGTCGGACTCATGGTTTATTTTGTGATGACGGGCTTGGGAGAAATGGCGACGTTGTTGCCGGTGTCGGGATCGTTTGAAACTTACGCAACTCGATTTATTGACCCAGCGCTTGGCTTCGCCTTTGGATGGAATTATTGGTTTTCGTGGGCGACAGTCATTCCCGCAGAACTGTCAGCGGGCGCACTGGTCATGAAGTACTGGTTTCCAAATACACCTGCCATTCTGTGGAGTGCAATCTTCCTTGTTATTTTGTTTTTACTCAACGTTTTTTCCGTCAAGGGTTACGGTGAAGGCGAGTACTGGTTCGCTGGAATCAAAGTGGCCACGATTATCATCTTCCTGATTGTCGGTGTGGCGATGATTTTTGGTGTGTTCACGGGGCACCCGACAGGATTTCATAACTTTAACCTTGGCGGCTCATCCATTCATGGCGGATTCACAGCGGTGTTTGGCACCGTGTTGATTGCAGGATATGCTTTTCAGGGCACTGAAGTCGTCGGCCTCGCTGCTGGTGAGAGTGAGGATCCGGCCAAGAACGTGCCGAAGGCAATCCGACAGATCTTCTGGAGAATTTTACTGTTCTACGTATTGGCTATCTTTGTGATTGGGATGCTGATACCGTACACCGATCCAAACTTGTTAAAGTCAAACGTAAACAATATCGCCGTCAGTCCGTTTACCCTGGTCTTCCAACGCGCGGGACTAGCTGCGGCAGCTGCTGTCATGAACGCAGTGATTTTAACGGCTGTCCTATCTGCTGGAAATTCTTCGATTTATGTTTCAACACGGATGTTGTGGGCCCTTGCAAATGGTGGCAAAGCACCGCGCTTTTTGGCCAAGGTCAACCGCAAAGGCGTTCCAACGTACGCTCTGTATGTCAATATCGCGATTGGATTTGCAGCATTCTTGTCGTCCCTGTTTGGGAACAGTGTGGTGTACAACTGGCTTTTAAACTGTGCGGCGTTAACTGGATTTATCGCGTGGTTTGGTATTGCTATCAGCCACTATCGGTTCCGTAAAGCCTACGTTGCACAAGGACGCGACCTAAGCAAGTTGCCTTACAAGGCGAAGTGGTATCCGTTCGGCCCGATTTTGGCCATCGTATTGTGTCTGATTGTCATCTTTGGACAAGACTACACAGCCTTTACCGGGGGCAAGATTGATTGGGCAGGTCTGACGGCCATGTATATCGGCATTCCGCTGTTTATTGTACTGTGGCTTGGTTATAAGTTTGCGAAGAAGACAAAAGTCGTGCCACTTCAAGAATGCAATTTTGAAATGGACGAATAGGATACGTTTGTGACTGGGAAAGCCGTTCTCCTCGTGGGAACGGCTTTTTTACATCGGTCGTCCCGTAAACGGCTTTGGCGTTTGCCTATTTATAAAGAAACTTTTGATGTTGATGAAACTCCAACCGGTGTTTGTTCGTCAGTTCAGTCGCAAGCAAACACGAGGAGGTTTATCATGAACAAGCACTTTGCTTTCATACCCATTACAGGACTGGTTTTGTTGACTTTAGCGGGATGTGGCACGGTTCCAAATGCAACTGGAACGACGACTGGAACTGCTGCTCATCAATTTACCAATTCTGCAACAGGCACATCTGGGGCTAACGCTGCGACCCATTCAATGGGCGCGACAAACAATACAGCTTCAAGTACAGGTTATACCGGTGCTGGTAATTCCGTGATTGGGAATACGGCTGCAGGCAGTACTGCCGCCTCTAATACTGCGACCGGTAATACCGCTGCAGGCAGTACGGTAAACAACGCCTCGACGGATAGCACAACAACTCCACAACAGGAGGATGCGAGTGTGATTGCCTTGATTAAGGACAAGGGTTACGTGGTTGATGAAACAACGCCGAATGCGGATGTGAAAACCGCGTCTGGTGATACTTTGACTGCGTGGATCGCAACTGCTGCACAATCACAGGATGGTTACAATCACCTCGTGTTCTTCTTTCTCAATGGTCAATATATAGGAACCGACACGGCGAAACCAAGCTTAGAAATCACAAGTGCTGTACCTGCTGGAAATGGCATTGCTGTGACGTACCCTGTCTACACGAGCAATGATTCTTTTGCCGACCCAACCGGAAGGCCTGTCACGATTACGTACACTTGGAATGGCTCAAAGTTGGTTCCGAACAAGCCATATCCAACGCAATTCCAAGCAAGCGGTTCAACAAGTCAAGGTCAAAACACGATTACAACGACCTCCTATTCCACTTTCGCTGAAGCAGCAAATCAGATTGCGAGTATTCAAGGAGCGAACGGGGTCGGCGCAGGCAGTCCAACGGTGAACTTAGGGAATGGCATCATCGCGAAAGAAAGTGCGGCCACGGGTCAGGCAAGATATGTGTGGCAAGAGGGGAACTGGACGATTCAGGTCCGTTTTTATACCAGGAATTCTAACGCTGCTGTGAAACAGGTTGCAGAAAACATGGTTACCTATCTGCACACGCACTTGCTGCCTACCCCGAACAGCCGCGGAGTGATTGTGGTTGAAAGCACGAACCAAAGTACAACAAGTTTTCAGCCAAAGACAACAATTGCTTGGCAAGAAGGTACAAAGGTTAGCGAACTGCAGCAGACAGGCAATCCGACTCAAGCGCTGCAAACGGTCGTTAACCATAAACAATAAACAATAAACAATAAAAGCTATACCAGGCCTCACTCCATGTGGGTTGAAACTTTTTATCGAACTGTTCGTCTACCCCTGAGTGACTACCTAAAAGGAACCCATTAGTTTACGAGTGAGGTGAGTACATCCAAATGCGTTCTAAAGGATCGCCAAACGAAGACATTGAAACATGGTTCGAATTATATGCGGATGAAATTTATAGATTTGCTCGCTACTCAGCGCCAAAATCCGTTGATCCGAAAGATGTTGTTCAGGAAGTGTTTCTACGTGCATACCGCTCATGGAACAGTTTTCGGGATGATTCAAGTCCAAGGACATGGCTGTTTACGATCGCGAGAAATTACATCTACGATTTGTTACGAAAGAAACGAGTTGAGATGAACTATCTGGAAAGACACAAACCGGATCTGAGTGATGTGTCTGTACCACTCGATACATTGATTGAACTTGAAGAGGTATTGACGGAGCTGACCCCAGATAAACGCCAGGTATTTGTCTTAAGAGGTATTCAGGATTTATCCATTGAAGAGACTGCACAAATTCTCGACTGGACACCAGCCAAAGTGAAAACAACGTTTTATCGGGCTGTACATGAATTGCGGAACTTATTAGGAGAATCTCAGCCAATGATGATTCGGATGAAAGAAGGTGAAGGTAATGGAGACCAACGATGAGACCACTCAGAAATTTTCCGTTCTCAACGACGTAAAGCTCAGTACTGAAGATAGAGCTGACATTTTGCAAGCATTGCGGGCGGAGATGAATCGAAAGAAACCAGCGAGGAAAGTCAATCGGGGTGCAATTTCTGGATTTGCTGCAGCGGCCGCAGCCGTCGTCATTATCGCAGGTGGATTTGGTTTTGCAATGCATAAACACCTGTCAGCTTCCAACGGGTTGACAACGGCATCGAATCACACACTAACGAATAGCACAAACCCAACACAGTTGAAAGGCAATACAAATAATGCGACCTCCAATAATGCGAGCTCCGATTTCGCAAATGAGATGGCTGTCATTCAGAGCAAGGGTTATTCTGTGACTGCTCAAAAACCTAATGCATCTGTTCAGACGAGTTCAGGTGATACACTTACCGCCTGGATTGGTACGGCTACGCAATCGCAGGATGGTTACAATCAACTCGTGTTCTTCTTTCTGAACGGTCAATATTTAGGTACCGATACGGCGAAACCAAGCTTACAAATCACAAGTGCTGTGCCTGCTGGAAATGGCATTGCTGTGACGTACCCTGTCTACCTGAGCAATGATTCTCTTGCCAGCCCAACCGG
This sequence comes from Paenalicyclobacillus ferrooxydans, assembly GCF_001399675.1. Lineage (GTDB taxonomy): Bacteria > Bacillota > Bacilli > Alicyclobacillales > Alicyclobacillaceae > Alicyclobacillus_B > Alicyclobacillus_B ferrooxydans. Next base: position 6,923 of record NZ_LJCO01000061.1, on the reverse strand, counting down.
TACGCCTGTCACGATTACGTACACGTGGAATGGCTCAAAGCTGGTTCCGAACAAACCGTATCCAAAGCAATTCCAAGCAGGCGGTTCCACAAGTCAAGGTCAAAACTCGATTACAACGACATCCTATTCAACCTCCGCTCAAGCGGCAAATCAGATTGCGAGTATTCAAGGATCGAATGGGGTCGGCGCAGGCAGCCCAACGGTGAACTTAGGGAATGGCATTATCGCGCAGGAAAGTGCAGCCATGGGTCAGGCAAGATATGTGTGGCAGGAAGGGAATTGGACGATTCAGGTCCGTTTTTACACCATCAATTCGAACACTGCGGTGAAACAGGTTGCGCAAAGCGTGGTTGCCTATCTGCACACGCACATGCTACCCGTCCCGAACAGCCATGGCGTGATTGTGATTGAAAGCACCAATCCCAACACAACAAGCTTTCAGCCAAAGACCACAATCGCCTGGCAAGAAGGTACAAAGGTTAACGAACTGCAGCAAACAGGAAATCCGATTCAGGCGTTGCAAATTGTAGCTCCTTAATCATTCGTACACCAGTCGTATATACCAGTCGTAAATCATTCGTTCGTACACCAGTCGTATACCGTCTGTATACCATTCGTTCGTACACCACTAGTAAATCATTCGTAAAACAAATCGCTATGACCCGCCCTAATCTGGATGGTGACCCAGGGGCGGGTTATTTGTTGCACCTACTTCTTCAGAAATTTTTAAGATTTTTCCTGCCTTGGATTTAAGAGACTTCTTGTACACTTGGATGTATCCAGTCATGCCGGCGGATTTGGAATGCGTTTAACAAGAGGTGATTTTGTGGAGTCACAATGTGTCCTGGTGGTGGATGATGACAAGGAGATTCGCGACGCGATAGAGATTTACCTCCGAAATGAAGGTCTTCAGGTCATACACGCACATGATGGTCTCGAGGCGATTGAGGTGCTGCGCGGTCACACCATACACCTGATCATTCTTGATATCATGATGCCAAACTTGGACGGCATCAAAGCAACGTTTCAAATTCGTAAAAAGATGAACATCCCCATCATCTTGCTTAGTGCCAAAAGTGAAGACACAGACAAGATACTCGGGCTGCAGATTGGTGCGGATGACTACGTGACGAAACCATTTAATCCGCTCGAACTGATTGCCCGTGTCAAATCACAGCTGCGGCGCTACGTTACACTCGGTACGTTCGAAGGAAACGACAAAGTGGTCAAACTCCGTGAATTGGTTCTCGATCCCGTTGCCCGAGAAGTCACGGTCAGTGGTGAACCTGTCCACTTTACACCGATGGAGTATAAGATCTTTGAATTGCTCATTACAAACGCTGGGCGGGTATTCTCGATTCAGGAGATTTATGAACGGGTGTGGAAAGAGCCGTACTATGATACCTCCGACAACACGGTGGCCGTGCACGTGCGAAAGATTCGGGAGAAAATCGAGATCGATCCGAAGAATCCACGATACTTAAAGGTGGTGTGGGGCGTTGGATATAAGATGGAAAAATAACACGAAACTGATTGGCTGGCTGTTGCTCTTCACGTTCGGTCTCGGTGGCGTGCATCCGTTGATTCTAAACGGCTATTACGGGTACCCAAGCCTCATGTACGTCTACATCTCGTGCGGGATTGCGGCCCTCACGGCTTGCGCCTTTACCGTGAAGAAAGTAGAAGTCTTCGAAACGCTTCGGGACGGACCCTGGCAGGAATGGTACAATCGCGTTCCGTTCGACATTCGCGCTTTCGCAGCATTCATTTTTCTGATGATGAGCCTGGTTAAGATTGGAGAGATTGCGCCAGGTGCCCCGTTCAATGGTGTCTACTTTGCCCAATCGCTGGTTGTGACGACGATTTTGGTCACACTCACACTTGTTCAGGTCTTGTTCATGGCTGACGTTCTGCGTGATAAAGATGCACGCACGTTGGCCTGGCAAGAAAGCATCCTCCATCGCTTTGCATCCGCATTTCGCGAATCGTTCTTTTTTCGACATACTGGCTTCCAGTTATTTTGGACACTGCTTGTCTTCTTTGCATCCGGTTTTGGCCTGATGGTTGTCTTTTTGTATCACGGCGCGGTGGTTCTATATGTGCCGCTGCTCCTGATTGTGACCGTCCCAACGCTGTATGCGGTTTCCAGAAAAACAGGCGATTTAAATCGAATGGCAGCGACAGCCTCTGAGATTGTCGAAGGCTATACGGTGCCTGACTTGCCGGTGAAGGGCAGATCTCCGCACGCCAAGCTGGCTGAGAGCATCAACAGGATGAAGCACGGCGTTGAATTGTCACAGGCAGCACAGGCGAAAAGTGAACGTTTCAAGACCGATCTCATTACAAACGTCAGCCACGACCTGCGCACGCCGCTGACATCCATCATCACGTACACGGAACTGCTGAAGAAACCGGATCTGAATGACGAGGATAAGGCGCAATATATCGAGGTCATCGATCAGAAATCCCAGCGCCTGAAGGCCCTGATCGACGATTTGTTTGAAGCGTCAAAGATGGCGAGCGGCAATGTAGAATTGAAGAAAGAACGTGTAGACATCGCGCAGTTGCTACAGCAGGCGTTGGCTGAGCGGGATGAGGCCGTCTCTGCATCTGAACTCGACTTCCGGATCACAAAGACCGCGGAACCGATATACTGCGTGGTTGACGGCCAAAAGATGTGGCGCGTGTTCGACAACCTCATTGGCAACATCCTGAAGTATTCACTCGAGCACACACGGGTTTACCTGTCCATCGAACAAGGTCCGGCGATGACGACACTGACCTTCAAGAACGTTTCCAGGTATGAGTTGAACGGAGATATCGACGAACTGTTTGAGCGCTTTAAGCGTGGAGACGAATCGCGGCATACAGAGGGTTCGGGTCTTGGGCTGGCGATTGCGAAATCCATTGTAGATCTCCACGACGGCTCACTCGATATTCATATCGACGGGGATTTGTTCAAAGCAGTCATAACACTGCCGAATGAGAGATGAGAGATGAGAGAGTTGTTGAATGTGCAGCGTGAAACAAGACCGCCTTCCTCATCACGAGGCTGACGGTCTTTTTCCTTTATATATAGTGATATATATATCGAGAACCTGCTTCGGTTGCCTTGCACCGCATGGTGTGGTCTGGCTGGTGAGTATCACTTACTCGCTTGCATCGCACTCACAATCTGATCAAGTTGGGCCTGCGGGATGTTTCCTGAAACTTGGATTTCCAAGCCATGATTGTAGTCGTTCCATGTCTTATTGGCGCTGTACATCGGGTGGCCTAGTCCCGCTTGGCCGGCATCTTGAAGAGGCGTTTCCATCACGTCAATCAGTTGGTTGCTGTTGTTTGCAAGATGATATTCGATGACGACGTCCTGAAAGCCGGAATGATCAGAGGTTTTTGTCAGGCCGCTTCCGATTGTATAGAGCTGCCACTGTGAAGACAACGAGTTTGGTAACATGAGCGGCTTAAACGTGATGTTGTTTACCGCAAGACTGTAGGTTTGTCCCGCATAGCGATAAGCAACATTGACTTGCGCCGGCTGCAGTTCCCCTTGCACAAGTGTCAACAAGGCATCCGTCGACAACTGCGTACTCGCGAACTCATATACCACGTTGTCTCGCACGAATCCGACGATATTGCTATTGTCGGCCGGCTGCGAAGAAGCAGGGTGAATATAGTACATTTGGCCATTGATCTGCTTTGTCGTCTGCCAAGAAACTGTCGTGTTATTGGCTCCCTCCGTGTAATCGGAGATGGAGTTACCGACGACTTCTGAGACTTGGACCTTGGCCTGACTCGTCGGATCGACATAGAGGGCGGAATATCTGTCTCCGCGGAAGAAGGTGGAGCTTGGGTCGCGATTAATGACGGATATCTCGGACGCCTTCGTCTGGTACCCTTTTGCCAGTGCCGCCGGTATCATCGGCTTTAGACTTGTCTTGATCCCGAAATATGAATACGGTGTCGGGGCATTACTGGCAGTGGCCCCACTCTGCGTGTTGTGCGTGCTCTGGGTGTTCTGTGTACCGGACGTCGTGTTTATACCTGACACGGTGCTTGGGCTGGAAGTTGCATTGGCGGTGGAAGAAGACGAACCACCTGCACCGGTTGTCATTTGTACATTTGACAAGTGATGCGACGGGAGATTGGTCAATACTATAGCCGCAACAGCGGCCCCAGAAAGAGCTACACCGACCGATTTGAGCGCAGTTATCCCTTTGCGGCTCTTTTGCGGTTTCACTGAAACGGTTTTTAAGTTGGACTTGATTTGTTCTGCGGACCACTCACTCATTTTGAATTTCGGTATCTCCTTCAGCTTTGATTGAATATCTTCCTCACCGGACCAGTCCATTGTAGTTTCCTCCTTGTAGGTGCTGTTGGATTTCACGAATGGCGCGAAAATAGGTGGTTTTCACCTTCGACTCGGACCAACCTAAGATTTGAGCTGTCGTGCTTACGGACAAATCTTCAATGCCTCGCAGAATCAAAACCTCCCGGTAACTCTGCTTCAAGGCAAACAGCGCCGCGCTCAGTCGCCGCTTTTCCTCATTGGATTGGACCTTATCTTCCACGGAGAGGTGGCTCTCAAGCGAATTCAACAGGTCGTTGTTACGAACTGTGTTTTCAATCGGCCGTTTCTTCTTCCGTATTGCATCCGTCGCTGTGTTTCTAGCGATGGAAAATAGCCATGCTTTGGGATTTTCTATCTCGCCATAATTGCGCAGCTTGATCCATGCTTTTGTAAACGTTTCTTGGACTAGATCTTCTACATCAATAGAAGACGTATAATAGACCAGATAATTGAACACGTCCTGGCCGTACGAGTCGAACCAGGTCTCAATCGTGTTCTCATGCATGCCACCAACCTCCCTTCAGCCGAATGACGAAATGGGTTTCAAAAAGGTTACACTTTTTGCACGCCTGATGCATTGCCAAAACATACAAGATGGATTGCCGAAATATACAAGAAGACCGCCTTCCTCATCACGAGGCCGACGGTCTTCTATCATAGTACATGGCATACCTACAAGGATTTTGAGAGAGATTTTTGAATAAGAGAGAGACTTTTCAAGAAGAGAGAGACTTTTCAAGTGGAGGGTTTTGTACCCCTAAGTTAATCCAATCCTCTTTCGGTGGTCCATAAATACCGAAATATTTCTGGTGGTCAGGGATGCTCAATCGGACGGCACAGAGTCAACCTCCATCTGGGGGCCAGCCACAGACAGAGGCTTATATTTTTCTATGGCGCTGCTGCCGTCTGCGGAGGGGTCTCCAAACTCGTCTTGATGCTGGCGTACGTTGAGTCATAGATGGTGACTTTATTCTTTTTTGCCAGGTTTGCTAACAGTGTAGCTTGTGGTGTGGCTTTGGACTGCATGATCTGTGACTTGATTTGACTCTTTACAGCACTTAATGGCTCGGGCGTTTTCTTGCCCTTTGGTATGAATGTTTGTTTGTTTTTGTTGTAGTAATCCTGAATTTCCTTTTCGGTCACCGTGATGCCCTGTTCGGACAATTTTTTCTCAAGGATGTTCACGGTCAGGATGTTGTCCAGACTACTCTGAGTCAGACCGTTTGATTGAAGGAATTGTTGAAACTGGGTACTGTTTGTAATGTGATACTGTGCCTCTAGGTTCTTTACGGCGTTGTTTAAATCCGTCTTGCTGGCGGAAATATGATGTGCCTTCGCTCCGTCCTTAATCAACTGGTTGTCTATCATCTGCTGCAACGTTTGCTTTCCAGAGAGGGTCTGCATTTGTTGTACAAAGTCTGATTGGTGAATCCTGTAGGCCCCCACCGACGCTACGAGCGGATCGTTCGGGTGTCCATGTCCAGCTACGCCCCAAGCGGCCCCAACAACCGCAGCTCCAACGAGAGTGCCTGCAAGGGCAGGCCAAACCCAGTGCGATGTCCGACGCTCTGAATGGTTCGGGTCATAGTCTTTGAGTTTGTGCTTCGCTTTTCGATTCGTACTCTGGCTTGACAATTGAATTCTCCTTTCTCGGTTCGCGTGGATGCTATGAAACAACACGGCGACGAGTCTATCAATCTGATGTTGACCAGACGTCCTGATAGTGTTGCGATTATGTGGATTGGGGTGGAAAAATGTGGATTGGTGTATCTCTGTTGGGGAATTCCAAGCAGGGGCTAAGTCGGTCATAGCCACTTAACCTTGCGATTTCTGCGAGTTAAGTCGGCCATAGCGACTTAGCCGCGCTGTTATTCGGAGCTAAGTCGGTGACAGCGACTTAATTTGTCCGAGTGGCAGTTGAACGCGGGGGCTAAGTCGGTCATAGCCACTAGCGTTGCATTAACTTTTTAGTGGTTTGTCAACGGGTACCCGTTGACAAATTAAATATTTTAAACCTTATGAAGATTCATGATTGTGTAACCCCTATACATATAAAGATTCCTTAGAATAGATGTACAGGTAGCCCTGTCCAAATCTAATCTAAGGAACCCAAGCATGAATAAGGGTATCATGAAATCCACTTTGGCGGAATACCTAGTTTCTCTAGATACGAAATTAATGTTGAAACAAATTCAGTTACTACACCTGGACAAGTACACGAAAAAGCTCGATTCTATCAAGCTCACTCAGCTACTGCTCTTTGCCCAGGTCAATCAGATTTCGTCACTAACATCACTCAGCCGTAAGTTGAACGAGACAAAGGAACTACAGTCGGAAATCGGAATTCAGTCCATCAGTGCATCACAGTTGTCACGAAAGCTGCGTCATTTGGAACAGGCATTTTTAGACTCTGTTCTTCAACATTGCATTGCGCAACTTGTTCGCAGAATTGGACTGAAAAAGGCCACGAAGCAATTAGGTCGCATTAACCTAGTCGACTCTTCCACCATAACGCTGTGTTTGTCCCAATACCCTTGGGCCCTGTATCTTCCGACCCATGCTGGTGTCAAATTAC
>NZ_LJCO01000070.1 GCF_001399675.1 Paenalicyclobacillus ferrooxydans | reverse complement strand
CATGATACCCTTATTCATGCTTGGGTTCCTTAGATTAGATTTGGACAGGGCTACCTGTACATCTATTCTAAGGAATCTTTATATGTATAGGGGTTACAGAATCATGAATCTTCATAAGGTTTAAAATATTTAATTTGTCAACGGGTACCCGTTGACAAACCACTAAAAAGTTAATGCAACGCTAGTGGGTGGCAGCCACTTAATAGCCTTGGATTCGGATCATTAAGTCGCCCGTGGCGACTTAATACCTTAAAATTCGGGAGTTAAGTCGCTGCGACCGACTTAACATCCCCATGTCACAGCCGTGCGGCGCCTCCTAAGTCGGTGGCAGCGACTAAATCACGGCGCAGCTCACGGCTGGCCCGCGGCTGATGCAAGTTCCACCGCATGGGCGACATCGTGTGGCATCGTTGCCGTATCAACCGCCTGGCTTCCCGCCGTTACACGCCCGCTGTCGCCCCGAGCCTCCGCCGCAGCCCCCATGTCACCGCTGGCCCCAGCCTCCGCCGCAGCACCCATGCCACCGCCCGCCCGACTCCCACTGGCGGCCGGCACCTCGGATTCCGCCCCGATGCCTGAAGCTGAAGCCGCGGGAAAGGTGAGCGTCACCCGAGTGCCCTGACCGGGTTTGCTGCGAAACTCAATCGTGCCGGCGTGCGCCTGAACAATCCGCCTCGTGACAAGTAAGCCGAGCCCTGTACCTTCACCCTTTGTCGTGTAGAACGGCTCCCCGATCCGCTTCATCACGTCTGAGTCAAACCCGATACCTGTGTCTTGGATCGTCAGCCCGATCCGGTCGTTCGGCTCCCGCTGAACCCTGATTGTCAACTTGCCCGCATTCTCCATTGCCTCAATGGCATTCTTCACGATGTTGATGAGGGCTTGTTTCACTTGGTTTGCGTCGCAAAGAATGGTCAGAGTTCTGATGTTGGATTTTACGCCGGATTTTACGCCGGTTTCTGCGTCGGATTGAACGCCGGTTTCTGCGTTGGATTGAACGTCGGTTTCTACGTCACATTCAATATTGGACATATGCATCTGTGGTTCTAGCAGCGCAACGACGTCCTGAATAAGCTGGCCAACATCGTGCTTATCAAAGTGCTCAGCTTGCGGTTTGCCGAGCAGCAGCAGTTGTCCTGCAATCAGGTTGATCCGGTTCAATTCGTCCTTCATGACACCAAGGTGCGGACCCTTCGTCGACAGCCTGCCCTCGTCCATTAACTGCAGGAATCCAGACAAGGCTGTCAGAGGGTTTCTTATCTCATGGGCGATGCTCGCTGCGAGCTGCCCCACAATCGATAACTTTTCGGTCTCGCGAACGTGCTTCTCAAGCTCAACGGATTCCGTGATGTCAGTCATGATACTGAAGTAGCCTTCGATCTTGCCATGGGCCATGATTGGAACCACGGTAAACCGCACGTTCATGGGTCTGCCAGTTTTATGTCGAAATCGTGCCTCCTCGTCCACGAATACCTCGCCCGTATGAACCGTGCTGCTGAACTTCTTGGCGATCCCAATATCATCAGGAAACCATATTTCGAACCTTGTCCTTCCAATCAGTTCGGCTGAGGAATACCCTGTGATCCGTTGATACGCTGAGTTCACCAGTACGAACCTGTCCTGTCTGTCGAAAATCGAGATCCCAAGCGGACTGAATTCGAGTAGTGAACGGTAGCGATAGTCGTTGTCTACCATGGATAAGCGCAATTTTCCGTATTCGATCACGTTATCGATCAGCATGATAGCCACACAGATCATCACGGACTCTTCAACAAAAGACAGACCGAAAAACGGAATCAGTTTATGAAAAACCATCTGAGTTGTGGTGGTATGAGCCGGAGAAGCTGTATTAGATACACGCGTAAACACAAATTTCGCTATGCAGTGAATGACGACCGTTTGGAGCGATAAGAAGATACCCCAACGCAGGCGGGATGCTCTGGACATCCCATCGTATCGTTTGGATATGTAAAACGGTAGTGCACAATAGAGCACGGTTGAGATAGCGACAGGGATAAAAGTGTGCGGGTGGAACCCTAGATTCCAAATCAAAAACATAAAAACAGCTGCTGAGCCAGCCAAGCGTTTGCCATATAAGAAGCTCACAATGAGTGGAACGGATGAGAAACTCGATCGAATGTCCAATACGACCAACGGATACAGTTGGTCCCACACTGAAGCGATCACACCGTACAACGTCATGAAGGATAGTCGCCACGGCAATTCGTAAAATGACCTACGGAAAACCCAAACCTGGAGTGCAAACAACGGAAGCAAAATGATTGCGACATGTGCGAGGTATTGTTCTATCATCGTCGCTCCCAGACTCTCGATTGACTCTCGTGTGAATGTCTAATGAATGTCGTGTGAATGTCGATCACTCTCTTGTAAATCTAGTTTTAATAATGAGGACGAGCTGCCTTAGTCAATCATAGCAGACGATTTGGAAGTATGTGAAGGTAACTGTCGAAGGGACCGTTAAGGCGCTGTCCAAGTGTCGCCAAGACGTTGTCAAAAGCGCTGCCAAAGGCGCTGTAGAAGACGGTGCTGTCAAAGTCAACCGTTATTTGTCGACACGTCGAGGAGCTTGCTCGCATACGGTCACGTCTCAGATGTGCACGACCATTCATGCTTTTTGCCATCTTGGGGCATGCTATGTAACTGCCTGATGGAATGGCGTTTGGAATCCAACATTTAGCAATCGGAAGAATAACAACCGTAAGAAGTCGAGAATAGCAGGACGTTAAGAACAGCAAGACGTTCAGAATTGGAAAAAGTTAAGACATGTAAAAAAATGTAATACATTGAGAGACGAAAGACGTTAAGACCTGTAAGACCTGTAAGACCTGTAAGACGTTAAGACCTGAAAGGCGTTAGGACCTGTAAGACGCTTGAGAACTTAACAACCGCAAGAGAGGAGGAGTACGGTGCGTACTTTGCTCTTGATCATCATGCTCATTGGCAACATCCTCGCCGTTCCGTTTGTGAACTCCATTCATCCACTTGTACTCGGTATGCCCTTCTTTTTGTTTTGGTTGCTGATTTGGATGATTATCACCCCGCTCTTGACGTGGTGGATTTACGCCATGGATCAGGCAAGAGAATGAAGGAGGTATTTGGTTGACCGCACTTGTCACTACAGCCATTGTTGTATTACTTGTCGTCTTCGTCGGTTTTATTGCCGGCCGAGATAAAGCCTCACGCAGCAACATTGAAGAATGGAGCGTAGGTGGACGCAATTTTGGCGGCCTGCTGATCTGGTTTCTCATTGGTGCAGACGTTTACACCGCCTACACCTTTCTCGGGTTAACCGGATACGGATACAGCCTCGGAGCCGCAGCGTTTTTTGCAGTTCCTTACGTCGTTTTGGCTTATCCAATCGCCTACTACATCTTGCCCCGTCTTTGGGAGTATGCCGCGCGGTATAAGCTCACTACGTTGGCAGACTATGCGCGGGAGAGATTTCAAAGCCGGACGCTCGGCGTGCTGGTGGCTCTGACCGGGATCATCTTTCTCATCCCCTATATTGACCTGCAACTGAGCGGTATCACTGGCGTCGTCGCTGTCGCAGGTAAAGGCAGTTTCGCAAATCCCAAGGCCGTCGGTACAATAGCGCTTGTGATCTCGTTCATCCTTGTTGCACTTTACACGTTTTTCAGTGGGCTCAGAGCACCCGCGTGGACATCCATGATTAAGGATGCGTTGGTGTGGATCATCATGATCATCATGGTGATCACGGTACCGTTCATCCTCTTTGGCAGCTGGGGCAACATGTACCACACCGCGGTGACACAGTTCCCGAAGACGTTAACGCTGCATCCGGGTCCGCACGGTGACTTCTGGTTTATGACATCAGCCCTGATTTCAGCGCTTGCGCTGTTTATGTGGCCGCATGCTTCGACGGGCGCCCTTAGCTCCCGAAATGCAAACAACTTGCGGAAAAATGCTGTGTTTCTTCCGTTTTACAACATCCTTTTGTTCTTCATCACGTTCCTCGGCATTGTGGCTTACATGGTTCTGCCTCACTTGAAGACGCCGGGGTATTCGAATGTCATTCTCTTGTACCTCATCCAGCACACCTATCACAACGGAGTGGTGCAAGGACTCATGTATGCAACGGTGGCCTTGGCGAGTTTGGTGCCTGCGTCCATTATGGTTCTCGCCGCGAGCAACCTGTTTGCAACGAACGTCCTGAAGGATTGGCTCATACCGCACATGTCGGACAGCGCACGAACGTTGACAGCGAGATGGTTTGTCTTTGTCATGACGTTTCTTGCACTCCTGTTCGGTGTGCTGTTTCCAACCCAGCTCATTTCCCTTCAGCTCGAAGGGGTCAGTGGTATGGTACAGATTATCCCGGCCATTGGTCTCAGCTTGTTCTGGAGGAGGCTGTCGAACTCGGCTGTGACGATCGGGCTTATCGCCGGGATCGCGATGGTGTTTCTCAACCACTTTGTCTTTAAACTTGCAGGATACGATGGATTCTGGGGCCTCTTAGTGAATATCATTGTGATCCTGCTTTTGAACGGGCTGTTCCGAAGAGAGGCTGAGCGCAACCTGCAGACCAACAGGCTGCTGAACGAGGGGTAACACAGGACATCTAGCCCTCTACAAGTAGCGACTGTCGTCAGCTTGCCAATCAGTTGCAGCCAGCTTATCAATCACAGCTAAGCAATCACAGCTAAGCAATCACAGCTAAGCAATCACAGCTAAGCAATCGGCTGCCTCCAGTTCATTCATTGTACAAACACAAACATCCCACGAAGGTCTGCTGATGGCAGGCCTTCTTTTATGTGGTTTGTCTCTCAACGCTTCTGAACTTCACATCACCTCGTGGTAAAGTAAACAAAAGCCTGTCATCCGGCATGCAACATGAGTTGGATCCTGTATATCTTCTGCTCAACATAAGCTCGAGCCTGCAATTTTTTTGTGTCATGTGAACCCGAGCTTTTTCATCTTTGTTATTGGAAGGAGAGAGGCTATGACCAACCGCAGACCCACATCACGCCCTGTATCAAAGTTAGTTGTCCTCGGCATTGTTATCCTATTTCTAAGCCTTGAGCTTCCCATCCTTCCTCTTGCAAGTCACGTGCAGACTGGTGCGGGCGGGGGCATCGTTACAGCCCCAGGCGGCGTCTCCGGCATCGGGAGCGCATTAGGCAACGCAGCGGCACCCAGTACAACAGCCGGCGGTAGAGGCATGCTGCGCCACGATCTGTGGCAAGGCATCAGCACACTCGGCTGGATTGTGCTCATTATCGGTGTCCTGCGCACCATCTACTTGCGCCGTCAGTCCGCAGTCGTTGAGAAAGCCAAGGACGCAGCCGGACTTCGCGGCGAGAGGATGACGGCGGAGGAACTTGAGAAACTGGGCCCTCGGTACCGGACGCTGAATCGGTTTTATCTGCACCACCGCGGACGTGTACACGAGTTCGATCACGTTGTGATTGGCCCGAACGGCGTCTTTCACGTGGAGTCGAAGAACTGGGCGGGTCAGATTCGGATCTCGAACAGTGGAGTGGAACGAAGTGTACAAGGCGAGTTTCACAGCCCAACGATTCAGATGAGCCGGCACCACAGTCTTCTTGAGACGCTCCTGCAGGACAACGGTGTATCCACGGATGTCGTAGGAATTCTTTGTTTCACGAACCGCAATGCAGACGTCCGCGGAAAAAATGCGTCATATGTCGTAACGCGATTGCATCAGTTGAATGGTGTGATTCGCGATCACGCTACACATAAGCAGCTATCCCCACGGGATGTGGCGAGGGTTACAGAATTGATTGCCACAAATAGCCGCCCACATGAAACCGACGATTGACGTTATCGACAGCGCCATCTTGCAGCCAGCTTTTGTTTCTAACTGGCGCCACCTTGCAGCTAGCTTTTGTTTCTAACTATCGTCATCGTGCAGCCAGTTCGTGTTTCTAACCACCATCATTGTCCAGCACCCGACGAAAACCAGAGGTTTGTAACCGGCGCTATCGTGTAAATAATAGTAACCGCACCGTGAATCATAGTGACTATACCAATGATCTCAAACGAGGTGAGGTTCAGTGTACGCACGCGTTACCAAGGTTGTTCTCGGCCCTGACACACAGTGGGAAGCAGAACGTATTGCAGACCTGTTTTCAATCCTCTTGAAGGAACAGAAGGGGTTTCGAGGTATTACATATCTCGCCGACTATGACAACGGGGAATATAAATCCGTATCCTTCTGGGAGACCGAAGAAGACCTGATGACGTCGTTGGCGAATATACGCCCCATCCTCATGGATGCAGTCGGAAGCAAGTATCAGTGGGACCCCAGTTTCCAAGTTTACAAAGTGTATGAGCCAAAAGTGTAGCCATGCTTGCGATGCCTGCAGTACTTATGATGGTTTGTAGAAGTTTGTGTGATAGTGTTTGTGGTGTTTGCGGTACTTATTGTGGTGGGCAGTATTTATCGTGGTTTGCAGCAACGCTTGCATCGTGCATCACCTGGCTTTCTGTGCATACAGCCGCAATGATTGGTCGATAGAGCCATTTTAAAACCCGTAATATGTATGAATACACAAAATGTGTATTCGCCCCTGAAACTGCAGTCGAAAAAGCTCGAATTAGGTACCAGAAACGGACCTCTGGTACGTTTATCCCGCTTAAAACACCTTCGTTCGCGGCTTTTGTCCGCGATCCCCCCTCAATCTGTATCACTCGTTCGTATCCTATAGACAGTCTGGTTGGCTATGATAACGGAGTCTGTTTGACTATGAACCTAAAGTTGTCAGACGACACAAAGTCCGCTAATGTTACGTCTTGACCGTAGAACATCATAAGGACAACGTCATACCACCAGGTGATCATAAAATGACATCCAAGAGACCGGGGCGATCCGATGGGCCTCGGGGCACCAAGTCATCCGGACGCAGCGGAAAGTCAGCGAAATCCGGGGGAATAACCGGCAATACCACGTCTAGTCAGTCTGCGAGGCAGGGCTCATCGAGATCGGCCAAGAGAACCACGCGGTCGAAATCCACAAACGCAAGGAAAGCGAGGACACCTATGAGATATGCCCTACGCATTCTACTGTTGTTTGTCGCTGCAGTCATTGTTTTCACAGGCGTGTTTTTTGCGCTCGTCGAGCTGACACCGTTTGATGCTGCGAAGCTGACGCCGTCAACCAGCCCGACCGTCATCTATGACAAAAACGGCCACCAGTACGCGACCATCGCGGCACCAGGCGGATCCGATTTGCAGTATAGCAATATCCCGCAAGACCTGCAGAATGCGCTTGTGGCGACGGAGGACCATAACTACTGGAAGGGATCGAGCCTTGACATCAAAGGTATTTTCCGTGCTGCCTTCGTCGATCTATGGTCCCGCCAGCTGGCCCAAGGCGGCAGTACGATTCAGGAGCAGCTTGCGAAGATTGTGTATCTGACCGATCAGAAGACATTCAGCCGCAAGTTCGACCAGATTTTGCTTGGGGTTCAGATTAATCGTTACTTCAGTAAGCAGCAGATTCTGACGATGTACCTGAACCGAGTGTATCTCGGCGAGGGCACGACAGGGGTCCATCAGGCTGCCATCAAATACTTTGGTGTCGATCTCGCTAAAAACCCGAACAGCCTGACCCTTGCACAGGCCGCGCTGCTCGCAGGATTGCCGCAGGCACCGAGCGCGTACGATCCGCTGCAACACCCGAAGGCGGCTCTTATCCGCCGCAATCAGGTGCTTGAGAACATGGCGAAGTACGGCTACATCACGGAAGCCAAGGCGAAGGCCACGGAGAAGCTCCCGCTTGGCGTATCACCGCATCGGCTGCCTGGCGACATCTGGTCGTCACATCCGCTGTTTGCGCAGTTTTTAATGGATTATGCGGATAAAAATGGGATCAACTATCAAACCTTGGCTCAAGGCGGTCTGAAGGTTTACACGACGATTGACCCGCAGGTTCAGTCAGCGATTGAACAGGTGATGGAATACGGCAACCATTTTGCCGCACCCGTAAATGGTGAACCAGTTCCTGCAGCCGCAGTCTTTGTCGATCCGTCGACAGGCGGCATCCTTGGCGCAGCAGGCGCAAGGGACCCATCGGCAGCACACGGGCTTGATCGGGCGTATGAGAATGCACAACCGGGATCGTCCATCAAACCTGTCCTTGAATACGGTGCAGCCGTGGAGGAAGGGTTGATTACGCCAAACTCCATTCTGGACAATCAGCCGCACGACTTTGGCGGCGGGTACATCCCGCAAAACGATGCACCAAACCAACCGACCGCAGTGACAGCCAGGTACGCACTGGCCTATTCGGAAAACGTGGCAGCGGTCTCGTTGATGCAAAAGGTTGGCATCAACAACGCCATAAAGTTTGCGGAACAAAACGGCATCCAGTTTACGGCGAAGGACGCCACGCACCTTGGTATCGCCATTGGCGGCATGCAAAACGGCGTCAACGCGGTACAGATGGCTCAGGCCTACGAGGCGTTCGACAATCAAGGCATTCAGCAACAGGAGCACCTCGTCAGCCGGATCGTCAATGCGCAGGGGCAGGAGATCTACAACTTCAGCCCTGCAGCAAAACGCGTGATGTCCGCCCAGACTGCTGCTACGCTGACGAGCATGATGCAGGACGTCGTGGGCTACGGCACCGGCACCGGGGCACAATTGCCAGGTTGGGGTGTCGCAGGGAAGACCGGGACGGTCCAGTACGACGAGGGTCTGACTGGCAGTCACCCGGGCTGGATCCGCATCGCTTGGTTTGATGGATATACGCCAAACATGGTCGGATCGATTTACATGGGGTGGAACTACGACGGAAGTTCCCCGGCTTACCACATGACAGGGGCGCCTTCGTATCAGTGCTCTCAGATTTTCGGCGACATCGTCCGCTTGGCGGAGCAAGGTCAGACACCGCAGACGTTCCAAGGCCCCGCGCCGCAACTGAACACCAATGACTCTGCAGCGGTAACAAACCTGCAAGCGTCATGGAACCAGTCCCAGGGTGGCGTGCAACTCTCCTGGCAGTCTGATGTGGCTGGGCAGGCGCAGTTTGTGATTACCCGGCAGGATGTCGCTGCTGGCCCGGGTCAGGGTGCGGGCGGTCCAGGTGTAGGTAACCAAGGCCAAGGACAAGGCGAGGGTGGTGCGGGCGGTCCAGGTGGGCCAGGTGCGGGCAACCAGGGTCAAGGCCAAGGACAAGGCGCGGGTGGCACAGGTGCCGGGAACCAAGGCCAAGGTCAGGGGCAAGGCGGTCCTGGTCAGGGGCGTAACACCGGCTTGGTGCTCGGCGGCAACGGCTATGGCAGCACCTATGATGGCAACACCGGCAACACCGGCACCGCTACAGGCGCCCGCTTTATCAACATTGCGGCCGGTGGTCCGGGCGCCGTCCAACTGGGGCAGACCCCGAACCTGAGCTTTGTGGACACAACGGTCAGCGTGGGGAGCACATACACCTACACAGTGCAGGCCATTGACCCGAATACCGGTCAAGCGATTGGTCAGCCTGCCAGCATTACGCTCTCTGTGAATGGCGGTGGTAATACCGGTGGTGGTGGTCCGAATGGCGGACCGGGCAACACGGGCGCAACCACCAATAGCACCGGAAATGGTGGCGGCGGACCAGGACAGATTGGTAATACAATTGGCAACATGATCGGAAACCTCGTAGGAGGATCGGGCTCAGGTGGTACCGGCAGTGGTGGGTCTGGCGGCGGCACTGGTTCGGGCGGCAGCGGCACGGGCAGTGGTGGTGGCAGTGGAGGCGGCACTGGGGGTAGTGGAACCTCGAATACGACCGGCAGTGCGGGAAGCGGGAACTCGACCACCAATGGTACTGGGCAGTAGCTGAAGTCTATATGGGACGGCAACTGACACTCTCACTGGTGCGCCAGTCTTCCGGGTACGCCTCGCCTGCAGCATTCAGAGGTTATAGGGTGTTTGTGGAACACTGTGACCATATCACCATGGTATATTCGTTGTTAAGAAGGTTGGAGGTTGCCTTAGGCAACCTCCTTCTATTTCGATCTGCGCTTTAAATCAATGCGCTTTATATAAGTGTGCTTTAAATGAATGCGCTTATATAAAACTGTGTGGGTAAACCGGACCTTCGGTTCAAGGAGCCCTTGGTGAAGCGAGGGCCTTCGGTTAACGAGACCCGTAGTGAGGCGGACCTTCGGTCGAATGCTCGTGAAGTGGTATCATGAACGCAGTTAGGACTAACGTTCGATGAACGGAGTACATACGATTTTCACAAGTTGAAAGGGGAACACGGCATTGAACATGTCTGGAAACACGATTTTAATCACGGGAGGCGCAACGGGTATTGGCTTGGAACTCGCCGAGCAGCTCGCTGCAAAAGGGAACGAAGTCATCATCTGCGGTCGGCGTGAGGCGCGGTTGAAGGAGGCACAAGAACGGATCGCAGGATTACATATCCGTGTCTGCGATGTGGCCAGCCAAGCGGAACGAGAGGACTTGTACAAGTGGGCGACGACAAACTTTCCGAAACTCAACGTGCTGATCAACAACGCGGGGATCCAAAGGGACTTCGACTTCCTCAATCCGGCGGAACCTTGGGAGGTTACGCGTCAGGAGATTGTCATCAACGTCGAGGCGCCCATCCACTTGGCGACGCTCTTTGCAGAGCACTTTAAGGCTGTGCCAGACTCATCCATTATCAATGTTTCTTCCGGCCTTGCCTTTATGCCGATGTCTCTGTTCCCCATCTACTGTGCAACAAAGGCCGCACTCCATTCGATTTCCATGACCATGCGACATCAGCTTGCGAAGGCTGGGATCCGCGTCATTGAGGTGATTCCGCCAGCAGTGGATTCCGAGCTGAACCAGGAAGGGCGAATTAAGCGCGGCATGACGAGCACCGGGACGACTGCGGAAGAGTTTGTATCGGCGGTCATGGCGGGACTCGAGCGGGGAGACGACGAGATCGGCTACGGAACGTCCGAGCGGGGGCGCAGGGCGTCGAGGGACGAGATCGACGAAGGATTCAAGCGGATGAACCGCTAAGCACCAAACCGATTCAAAAGGGACGCGCCCATTGCACGCACGTCCTCTCATGGCCCACCGTCTGCGTGAAAGGGGACCGACCTGATTTCGCGAAGGTCGCTCCCCTCAGCTGTCAGCCTCGACTTCTATCGTGTCAGGCATTCGTCGATCCTGGCCTCAAACCTCGATGTCGTGCTGATGTTCGTGCTTAAACTCTACATACTGGCAACTTTCGCAGTAATATGGGCGCACGATGAAGGATTGGTTGTATTCAAACTTCAACTCACCGTGTTTCGGTTTAATGACGCCCGGCATGGCAACTGCCATCGGGAAACGGTGAAAAGCGGTCTGGCCGCACTTTGGGCACTCGGTTGCGTCGAATACGGACATCTTTGTCTACACTCCTTTATCGTCATTCCCATACATCATACCACTTGAAATGGTACCACTCGAATCTGGTTTGTATCTCTGCATTGACCTAGTGACACATCAGGGAGGACCGCCCATGACAAGCTCCTCGCAAAACCCAAATGGCTCGATTGTGGATGTGCCGGGAATTCGAGTAGGCCACGCGCACGATAAGATGGGGCTTACCGGCTGCACGGTTCTCCTGATGGACGGAGGTGCCGTGGCAGGTGTCGACGTACGTGGATCGGCACCAGGTACCCGAGAAACAGACCTCTTATCTCCCATCAACCTTGTCAGTGAAGTGCACGCCATCTGCCTTTCCGGCGGCAGCGCGTACGGTCTTGACGCAGCAACCGGCGTGATGCGCTACCTCGAGGAGCGAGGCATTGGCCTCGACGTTGGAGTGGGGGTTGTCCCCATTGTTCCTGCCGCTGTCTTGTTTGATCTCTCCCTGGGCGATCCCACTGCACGCCCCAACGCTGCCATGGGTTATGAGGCAGCAGCCCGTGCTTCCGCAGGCTCTGCCGAGTCGGTTGCTGAAGGCAATGTCGGCGCCGGCTGTGGGGCCACCGTTGGTAAGCTCGCCGGGATGAGATCTGCGATGAAGAGCGGAATCGGATCAGCCTCGGTGAAGCTTCCAAACGGCTTGGTGGTCGGTGCCATTGTGGCGGTGAACGCGGTTGGAAACGTGCGCGATCCCGATTCAGGAGCATGGATCGCCGGCGCCCGCGATGAACAGGGGGCTATCATATCCCCTGCGGAGTTGCTCAGCCGTTTTGCCAGTCCGTGGCCTGGCGCAGGGAGTCCGCCCTCTGGATCTAGCACCGCCCCACGTGAGCGTTTGTTAACCTCCAGTAGCGAACCGCCCGGAATCAGTGATGGGGCCGTCCGAACCGAAGACCTCTTCCCTGGGACCAATACGACCATCGCTGTGGTTGCCAGCAATGCCAGGCTGAACAAGACACAAGCGAAAAAGGTTGCACAAATGGCACATGATGGACTTGCCCGCACGATTTACCCTGTCCACACGATGCACGACGGCGACACCGTATTCGCAGTGGCTACCGGCCATGTTGATGCGATGGTGGATGTCGTTGGCGCGCTCTCTGCTGAGGTGCTCGCGCAAGCTGTCATTCGTGCGGTCCGTGCTGCAGAAGGCGCTGGAGGCCTGCCTGCCGCTCGAGATTTAAAACGTTGAGCTGCGCACAGTATGTAGGGCCGGTTGAGAGGGGATGCGGCTGCAGCTGGCCGATGGCCGTTCGACAGCCGGGGTTCAGGCGAGGGTCAGGCGAGGGTCACCCAGCGTTACCTGCCCATTGCCCCGTAGCCTGATTGCAGCCTCATCCTAGGCTCATTCCATCCTCATCCCAAGCCTCATCCCAAGCCTCATCCCAAGCCTCATCCCAAGCCTCGTTAAGGGAAAAATAGTTCGCTGTTCGACAGTTTTAAAATTGAAGTCGGAAACAAGGGAACAAAGTTCCCTTGTTCACCAATTCAAAGAAAAATAAGGGAAGAAATAAGGGCATAGGGGAAGTTTTGAGCGTTAATCTAGGCGCCGACCACGGATTTAGGCGATTAAGGGAAATTTCGGGCGCTAAAATGGCGGGATATGACTACCAAATACTAAATGAGACGCCCTATAACCACCTAGCGCGGTAGTGAATACAGCATAACCTCGGAGCTAGGTCAACACCCCATAACTCTCGATGTACTGCGAATCCCACGTTATTACCGGTGCTAAGCGAAAACCCACGTAATAAGGATAGACACTATGCGGCTTTATCCTGTACGCTGACTTCAGTATCTTAATGTTCAGAACCGATAGAGAGGGATGCCGATCATGTCGATCGAATTCAACAAACCTTCTGTGAATCAGGCCACTGTCACGGCTCAAGACCAAGCCCACGACCAAATTCGCGACGAGGCCACACACCTGGCTCAAGACAATCTACTTCAGGGGGCCAATCCAGAGAGCGCCGAACGCGCCAATGCAGCAGCCCTAGCTCAGGACCAGTCCACAACCTCAAACTCAGCCACAGCCTCCCACCTAGCCACAGCCTCAGACTTGTCCGCCAACTCATCAGCGGAGGAGTGGGTCGAGAAGGATCGGCAGTATGTGTGGCACGGACTCGTCCCCTACAAAGCGAGTCAGAATCCAATGGTCATCAGCAAGGGCGACGGACCGTGGCTGACCGATGAAGCGGGCAACCGCTACCTCGATGCCATGTCTGGGCTCTGGTGTGTCAACCTTGGCTACTCTGAAAAACGGTTGGCCGACGCAGCCTACGCCCAGATGACGGAGATGCCATATTACCCGCTCAGTCAGACTCATAAGCCGGCGATCCGCTTAGCCGAAAAGCTCAACTCCTGGCTCAAGGGGCCCCATGAGCGCGAGCCCGCGCCCGCGCAAGAGGGCCAGCGTGCGAGAAAGCACGAACACGAACACGAACACGAACATGAGCATGAGCATGAGCAGGCATTCAAGCACCCCTCCGACTATCGGATCTTCTATTCGAACAGCGGATCGGAAGCGAACGAAGTCGCCCTTAAGATTGCCCGCCAGTACCACCAGCAAAACGGCGAACCCAGCCGCTACAAAGTCATCGCCCGCTATCGCGGCTACCACGGCAGCACCTCAGGCGCGCTCGCCGCGACCGGCCAGTTCATGCGCAAGGTGAAGTATGAGCCGCTTGCCCCTGGGTTCCTGCACGTGCCACCCCCGGATTGCTACCACTGCCCGTTTGGCCAGAAGGAAGGCCAGTGCGGTATGGAGTGTGCGGAGTATTATGAGCAGATCATCAACTGGGAGATCCCGGAGACGGTCGCGGCCGTCATCCTCGAGCCTGTCATCTCCGGCGGCGGCATCCTGACCCCGCCCGAAGGGTACCTCAAGCGCGTCCGCGAAATCTGCGACAAGTACGGCGTACTGCTGATTGTGGACGAGGTCATTAATGGTTTTGGCCGATCCGGTCAAAACTTCGGCCACCACAACTTTGGCGTACAGCCGGACATCGTGACGATGGCGAAGGGCCTGACCAGCGGTTACCTGCCGCTGTCTGCGACGGCCGTCCGCGCCGACCTGTTTGACGTCTTCCGCGACGACAGCGAATACGGACACTTCCGCCATGTCACCACGTTCGGTGGCAACCCGGTCGCATGTGCCGTCGGACTTGAGACCCTCACCATTATGGAAGAACGGAACCTGGTCGCCCGGTCTGCAGAGCTGGGGAAGCGTCTGCAAGAGCGCCTCGCCGTGCTGAAAGACCACCCGAACGTTGGGAACATCAGGCACTTTGGGTTCCTCGCCGGGATCGAACTCGTGACAGACAAAGAGTCCAGAATACCTGCGCCCGCTGAGATGCTCGGCCAAGTCATTGGCGAGTGCAAGCGGAATGGGCTTATTATTAGTAAGAACGGTGAGAGTGTCCGCGGATTTAACAACGTCCTGACGCTCTGCCCGCCGCTCGTCGTAACCGACGATGAGCTTGAGTTCATCGCAGACACCGTCGTTAAGGCCGTGCAGAATATCGGATAACGCGGTGCCCCGCATACGCGGAGGGGGCAGCCGGGTCACCGTGGGCTGCCCGCATCACCGGATCGGCAACATCTGAGAGGAGGAATGCCCACATGGCAGCACCAACTGGAGTCAAAACCGTAAAGAACCTGGTCGGCGGGAAGTGGATCGATGCGACCTCCGACAAGTCCGTCGAAGTCCCGAACCCGGCGACGGGCGAGGTCATCGCCTACGCGCCGCTCTCGAATCTCGACGATCTCAACGCAGCCGTCGCCGCAGCGAAAGCGGCATTCCCGATGTGGAGTCAGACGCCCGTGCCAAAACGCGCGCGCATCTTGTTCAAATACCAGCAACTGCTCGTCGAACACTGGGAGGAGCTCGCGGAGCTCATCACCCTCGAGAACGGCAAGAGCTACAAAGAGGCCTATGGTGAAGTGCAGCGCGGCATCGAGTGTGTCGAGTTCGCCGCGGGGGCCCCGACTCTGATGATGGGCACGCAGCTCCCCGACATCGCGACCGACATGGAGTCCGGCGTGTATCGCTATCCGGTCGGCGTCGTCGGCGGTATCACGCCGTTCAACTTCCCGATGATGGTGCCGGCCTGGATGTACCCGCTCGCCATCGCGTGCGGCAACACCTTCGTGATGAAGCCGTCTGAGCGGACACCTCTGAGCGCGATCCGCTTAGCCGAACTGTTCGCCGAAGCCGGCCTACCGGACGGGGTGCTGAATATCGTGCACGGGGCCCATGAGGCGGTCAATGGCATCCTCGAGCATCCGGATGTCGTGGCGGTGTCGTTCGTCGGATCGCAACCGGTTGCCGAACACGTCTACCGCACCGCCGCCGCAAACGGCAAGCGCGTCCAGGCCCTGGCGGGGGCGAAGAACCACACAATTGTCATGCCGGATGCCAATCTCGATCTCGCCGTCAAGGAGATCATCGGCGCCGCCTTCGGATCGGCTGGGGAACGCTGCATGGCCTGCTCCGTGGTCGTCGCAGTTGGCGACGTAGCGGACGAGCTCGTGGCGCGGTTGGTGAAGGCGTCGGACGAGATCCGGATGGGGAATGGCCTCGACGAGGGCGTCTTCCTCGGGCCTGTCATCCGCGACACGCACTTGGCACGCACGGTCGGGTACATTGAGAAGGGCGAGGCGGAAGGTGCAAAGTTGGTCCGCGACGGCCGCAAGGATGACTTGCAAGCCGCCGGCAACGGTTACTTTGTAGGGCCGACCATTTTCGATCACGTTCAGGCTGGCATGAAGATCTGGCAGGATGAGATCTTCGCACCTGTGCTGTCGGTCGTTCGCGTAGAAAGCCTTGACGAGGCCATCGCGACATCGAACAAGTCGGACTTCGCAAATGGCGCCTGCCTGTTCACGGACAGTGCAGCAGCCGTGCGCAAGTTCCGCCAGGAGATGGACGCGGGCATGCTCGGCGTCAACGTCGGTGTCCCGGCCCCGATGGCGTTCTTCCCGTTCTCCGGGTGGAAGAAGTCGTTCTACGGCGATCTCCACGCGAACGGCCGCGACGGCGTCGAGTTCTACACACGGCGCAAAATGCTGACCGCGAGGTATGTGTAAGAGCTGGAGGCTGCCCGCTGGCAGGCATGAGAGTCGATGCCCGAGGTATGAGTGAGATTAGATGCCCGAGGTATGAGTGAGAGCCACTCCCGCTCGGATATGGGAGAGTTGGCGCCGCTCGGATATGGGAGAGTTGGTATCGCTCCGATTTGTGCGTACCGCTCATATGCGCAAGCGATGTGGGTAATGCGTAAGTTGAAGGCTGACCGGCAGTTCCATAGGTAGATTTAAATCAAACCATTCCATTTGCCACGCGCAACCCGCCCCCTGGCGGGTTGCTTCCTACTGGAGCAAGGCGACGTTGGGATGGCCGAGCACGAGATTGGCTTTGCTATAGCGGAACTGAGTTCCTCTGTGGAGGCGAGGTGTGCGGAACCGCAGGATTTAGCGGAACTGAGTTCCTCTGTGGAGGCGAGGTGTGGGTAACCGCAGGATTTAGCGGAACTGAGTTCCTCTGTGGTAGCGAGATGAGCGTGACCACAGGATTTAGCGGAACTGAGTTCCTCTGTGGAGGCGAGGTGAGCGAGACCGCAGGATTTAGCGGAACTGAGTTCCTCTAAAGTGGGTCGGGCATAGGTCGGCTTGGTTTTAGCGGAACTGAGTTCCTCTACAGCGAGCAAGGGTTGATTCCACGAGTGCCCCTTGTCGTGATAGACTGTGGTAGGCTCAACATAGTGCATCGATAATTAAGGCTGGATCCAGACTTGTGCTCACCACGCTCTTCTAGACGCGCTGCCAGGCCCGCGGTTGGGGTTGTTCCGGGCATACCGGCGGACGCGCTGCCAGGCCCGCGGCTGGGGTTGTTCCAGGCATACTGGCGAACTTCCTGTGGGGTGTCTTCCTGCGGGGCACATCGTCGGAATTGTTCCAGACACGCAGCCATACATACTGCCAAACGTAGACAAAACCCTACACTAGGATGTGACACATTTTGCAGATTGATCAGACCTTTCTTGACACCGTAGCCGAGATTACAAAACAAGCAGGTCGGATCGTTGAAGACATCGCGCAATCCGGGTTTGAGACCAGCTTCAAAACAGGTGACGATCCGGTCACCACAGCCGACCACGCCGCCAACACCTACCTTCAATCCCACCTGCTCGAGTTGCTTCCAGAGGCAGGATGGCTCTCGGAGGAAACACGCGACACGGAAGACCGCCTGACGAAACAGTATGTCTGGATTGTCGATCCGATTGACGGTACCCGCGAGTTCGTTGAACGTATTCCGCACTATGCCGTCTCGGTCGCGCTTGCGAAAGACGGCGAGGTCATCCTTGGCGTGGTATATAACCCAGCCAAAGATGAGTGTTTCTACGCATTGGTCGGGGAGGGGGCGTGGCTGAACGGATCGCCCATCACAGCGGAATACAAAATGGGGCTGAGGGAGAGCTCTAGCGAGGTACCGCGTCTTGTGGCTCTCGGCAGCCGATCCGAAATTAAACGCGGTGAGTTCCAACCGTTTGAGGGATTGCTTGAGGTTGAGGCCGTCGGTTCAATCGCCTATAAGCTCGCCCTTGTAGCAGCGGGCAGGGCGCATACCACGTTCAGCCTGGTTCCGAAAAATGAGTGGGACCTCGCGGGGGGCGTAGCCATCATCCACGCAGCCGGCGGCAGGGCGACCGACAAAACCGGGAAGCCGTTCGCCTTTAACCAGCGCGATACCCTGACCAACGGCAGCTTGGCCGCGACCCATGCCGACTACGACGAAGTCCTGCAGCTTATCCAGAGAGTGGGCTAAGTGCTGGCCTGCCAAGGTCCGGATTTAGGTGTCGGACGTTGGTGTTGTAGCCTGTTCAGCTGTACGCGTAAAGTAGCCGCCACAGGCGTAAGAGTAAGAGCCGTAAGCCTCCACGTCGTCGCCAGCGTCAACGCGATCGTCAAAAAGTTAATCTTTGGGTGAGAATCGGAGAACCCCAGTGTTGGCATTAGCGAATGCCGGACGCGGGGTTCTTTTTCGTTATAATCATTCTCATAGAGAACAAAGGAGCCGTGTGCAGATGGAGAAACAGTACGTGTTGGCCATCGATCAGGGGACGACGAGTTCCCGCGCCATCCTGTTCGACCGGGCGGGGAACATTGCCGCCGTCGCGCAGCGCGAGTTCACGCAGATTTTCCCGCAGGCCGGATGGGTCGAGCACGATCCGATGGAGATCTGGGGCTCTGTCCAGAGCGTGATCGCCGAGATGCTTGCCACACACCGCGTGGCGGCGCAGGACATTGCGGCTATCGGGATCACCAATCAACGTGAGACGACAGTCATATGGGACAAGACGACCGGCGATCCGGTCTATAACGCCATCGTCTGGCAGTCTCGCCAGACTGCGCCGATTTGCGATGAATTGAGAGAGCAGGGCTATGACGACATGGTCCGCAGTAAGACGGGTCTCCTGATTGATGCCTATTTCTCCGGCACCAAAGTGAAGTGGATCCTCGACAATGTGGACGGGGCACGCGAGAAGGCCGAGACGGGAGATCTCCTGTTTGGCACCATCGATACCTGGCTCATTTGGAAGCTCACCGGCGGCGCGGCCCATGTCACCGACTACACGAACGCGTCGCGCACGCTGATGTACAATATCTTCGATCTCAAGTGGGATGATGACCTTTTGGAAATGCTGGGCGTCCCAGCGAGCATCCTGCCAGAGGTGCGTGCGTCTTCCGAGGTCTACGGGCACACGAAGCCGGAACTTTTCTTCAGTCAGTCGATCCCGATTTCCGGCATCGCAGGCGACCAACAAGCGGCTTTGTTCGGTCAGGCCTGCTTTGAGCCTGGTATGGCCAAGAACACCTACGGCACGGGCTGCTTCATGCTGATGAATACGGGGGATAAGCCGGTCAGATCGAACCATGGACTGCTTACCACTATCGCCTGGGGTGTCGACGGCAAGGTGGACTATGCGCTCGAGGGGAGTATCTTTGTAGCGGGATCGGCCATCCAATGGCTCCGTGACGGACTGCGAATGCTGCAAAAGGCATCCGACTCGGAATCGTATGCGGTCAAGGTAGCCTCAACGGACGGGGTCTACATGGTGCCGGCGTTCGTTGGGCTTGGCACACCGTATTGGGACAGCGATGCGCGCGGTGCCATCTTCGGCCTTACCCGCGGCACGCAAAAGGAACACTTCGTGCGTGCAACGCTCGAGTCCTTGGCGTATCAAACGAAAGATGTGCTGGCTGCGATGGAGGCGGACGCGGGCCTGGGGCTTCGCACACTGCGCGTCGACGGTGGGGCAACGGCGAACGACTTTCTGATGCAGTTCCAGAGTGACATCCTCGGTGTCCCAGTCGAGCGGCCGAAGTGCCTGGAGACGACGGCCCTCGGTGCGGCGTACCTGGCAGGCCTCGCGGTCGGGTTTTGGGAGACGCGGGACGAGATCGCCGAGAACTGGTCCATCAACCATAGCTTCGAAAGTGGGATGGCAGACGAGGATCGCAATCGGCTCTACGAGGGCTGGCAAAAGGCTGTCGCGGCCACGCGGATGTTTAAGTAGCTTGCGGTGGGCCTTGCCGCAGAGGGGGCCTTGCTGCAGAGGGGGCCGTCGGTGGAGCGCGATTCTTTAGCACTGAATGTTCATTCTTGACGACTGGCGTGCGATGCAGGGGAAAATTAATTCGGTGGGCTGAGCACTGCTCAGCCCTTCATTATAAAGGGACTGAATAAAGGTACTGAACTTATTGATTCCGCTGCTTCAAGATGACCTTCATGGCTTCGCGCTTGCTCAGTCCCGACATCTCTGGATGAGCCTCCGCAAATGCTTCGACACTCTGCGGATTCGTCTTCGAGTATTCCCGAAGTGCCCATCCGATTGCCTTGCGAACAAAGAACTCGTCCGCGTTGGTGCACTGTGCTGGGTCGATACAGTATTCGATCACCTTATACAGAACATCCTCGCACGTTTTACCTTTCCATCCCAACTGGCAGAGAATCGCCGTTCTCTGCAGCCACATATTCCCGGAATCCAACCACTGGTTGAGCCGATTCTCCATCAGGTGTGGGAACTTTATAAAGTAGTCGCCAACTGGATACTTAGCAATCACGTCGATGGTGTCCCACCATGGTTTATGGGTAATGGAGAACTCCAGCAGTTCAATGTCTGCTTCATCAAACATCTTCGCACTGTTGCCAAGCAGAGAGGTTCCGAGATACTGATACTCTCGCTCTGGCATCTCCCATAATGCTTCAATGACTGGGTGCAGTAGCGACTTGTCCGGCACACCAAGGATATGATTGATTTCCTTGGTAGCTGCCTGCAGTTGTGGTGCTCGCATGCCGAGGAAGCTGAACTGGTCTTTCATGTATTTTGCAGTGGGCCCCGCCAATTCAGCGTTTGCGTACCGACTCAACGTTTCGGCAACCCTGTCTACGTAAGGTTGGACGGAGTTGTCGCGGAGTTCATCGCTGTGTAAGTTCTTATTGTGAACCCGTTGGTTCTGGGTTTGCTTATCCTGGGCCTGCTCGTTCTGGACTTGCTCACTTCGGCTCTCATCATCCATACAGTTCCCTCTATCCCCCAAGTAGGCTAAAGCTGCCTCGCCCCGCGCAGTGTCGTCGTAATAACATTCTTGAATTCATGATGCAGAGACAATCCAGGTTACCGGAGCGTCTGCCATGCGCAATGAAGTCTGTCACTGGGCGTTATGCATAAAACAACGGCAACAACTTCCCTAAAGTGAACATAATACCCGTGTGGGTATGTAATGCTAACGTACAGAAGTTCCCTTATTGGGTGAAGTTGGGGTAGCGTCAACTGAATAAGACCAACTATTTCCCTTATGGGCTGAGCGGAGTCTCTTTTCGATGCGATCTGGGCTGAGAGGGGAAAATTATTCCCTTATTTCGGTAGCGAAGACGAAATCAACCCGTATAGCGAACGTTTTTTCCTCTACCATCACGGGTAACATCGCCCGTAACATCACGAGTACCATCACGGGTAACACCACGAGTACCATCGCGAGCTAGCCTGCTAGCCAGGTCAGACCTCACCTGAGCCCACCTCAACTATGCCGCCGTCTATTTCCACCCAAGATTGGACACTGTAAACACAAGCAGATGCTGTAAATGTAAACGAAGGGCCACCCGCCACACAGTCCGAACTGCCCGCGCGAGCTACACACAGGCCGGGGCTCATCGCCAGCCATCGCTCCAGCGAACCAAAACAGCGGTACGCCTCAACCAAACACAGCTCACGCATACATCGAATGACCGAGGTGATCTATGTGCCAGAAGAACCGTTCGTACTAACACCACACGAGTGGATGGACCTCCACGAGATCCTCAACTTTAAGACCACCGCTACGGCGAAGGCCAAGGCCCTCGATGGTATGGTTACCGATCGCGACCTCAAAGCGTTGATTCAACAGGAACTACAGCAATCCCTGCAGGCGATGACCGAGCTGGAGGATTTCTTCCGCCGATCCCGGGCCAACCTGCCGAACAATGCTAACGTCTCCGACGAAGCCAACCTCGCCGCCAGCGCCGGCGCCCTGTACGAATCACAACCAGAACCGCACGAAGTGAGGTGACCCGAATGCAGAATAAAACGCACACGGATAGGCCCGCCGACGTTGAAGCGCAAACTCACACGCACAATCGCATGCACGGCGCTGCCGCCTCCCAGACTCGCACGCATACCGGCATGCCCGCCGCCGCCTCCCAGACTCACACGCATACCGACCCAAGCGCATTCGCGAATCCCAATTTAGGCGATCCGCTCGACATCGCCGACTTTACCAACATGATTGGCTTTGCCAATCAATCCGCTGCAATGGAGTTTTTGCTCAGTGTGAAGTCCGGCGTCAAGGATATGGCGTTCGCCCTCACTGAGGCGTCCACGCCGGAAGTTCGAGAGTGGCTCAAAAAGCAGCTGTTTGCCGGGTTGAACATGCATGAAAAGGTATATCAGTTGATGGTCGATCGCGCTTGGCTACACCCCTATGACCCCATCGAGCAATCACGGGTGGACCTCACAGCCGCTGAAATGACAGGGAACATCGCGAGAATGCCCCTGTTTAAGGACCGCACAAAGGTACTCGAAACCTTTGACACACCGAACTGAGCTCTTGGCAGCAAATAGCCCGACGTCTCAGAGCACCTGACGTCCCAGAGCACCCGGCTCCCCAGAGCACCTGACGTCCCAGAACACCCGGCTCCCCAGAGCACCTGACGTCCCAGAACACCCGGCTCCCCAGAGCGCCCGGCTCCCCATACCACTCGGCGCCCCAAGGTGCCATGGTCACAGCCAGTCTGCACAACCTGCACGTGGAACGCATCACAGTAAGGAGCGAGATCGCCATGAAGGCCGTTACATATCAAGGCATGAAGCACGTCGAAGTCAGCAATGTACCGGAGCCCAAGATTGAAAAGCCCGACGACATGATCATCAAGGTGACTACTTCAGCCATCTGCGGATCCGATCTCCACCTCATCCACGGTCTCATCCCCAACCTGCCAAAGGGCTATGTCATCGGGCATGAGCCGATGGGCATCGTTGAGGAGGTTGGGCCCGAGGTGACAAAGCTGAAGAAGGGCGATCGCGTTGTCATCCCCTTCAATGTAGCCTGCGGCGAGTGTTTTTATTGCACACACAACCTCGAGAGCCAGTGTGAGCGAGCCAACCCATATGAAGACATGGGCGGATTCTTCGGCTACTCCCACACGACCGGCGGATATGCAGGTGGGCAAGCCGAGTACCTCCGCGTACCGTTCGCCAACTTCACATCCTGGCGCATCCCTGACGACTGTGAGGTGGAAGACGAGAAGCTGGCCCTCATCGCAGATGCGATGACGACGGCTTATTGGTCCGCTGACAATGCCGGAATTCGGGAAGGTGACACCGTCGTGGTCCTTGGCTGCGGGCCCATTGGGCTCCTCACGCAGAAGTTTGCCTGGCTCAGGGGTGCCAAGCGCGTCATCGCCGTGGACTACCTCGATTACCGCCTCGAGCATGCGCGACGGACCAACCACGTCGAGACCATCAACTTCGAACAGCAGGAGGACACCGGAACCTATATCAACGAGCTGACCAAAGGCGGGGCAGACGTCGTCATCGACTGCGTCGGAATGGACGGCAGGATGAGTCCTGTCGAGGTGCTGCAGACGGCCATGAAGTTGCAGGGGGGGACGCTGGGGGCTATCGAGATCGCCGTGGAAGCAGTACGAAGAGGAGGCACCATTCAAATTACCGGCGTGTACGGATCGCGCTACAACGGGTTCCCGCTCGGGCACATCATGAACCGGAACATCAACATCCGATCCGGCCAGGCCCCCGTCATTCACTACATGCCGACCATGTATCAATTGATTGCAGAAGGTAAGGTCGATCCCGGTGACGTCATCACCCACGTACTCCCGATTGATCAGGCGGCGTATGGGTATGAGTTGTTCGATTCGAGATCGCATGGGTGTATTAAGGTGGTCTTGAAGCCGTAGGGGCATTCGATGGTGGGTGGCATGAACGGGGCAGTGGTCAAGTTACCAGGGCGAATGTCGTCACAGAGTAACAAGGCGCCTCATCATATGGCACATCAGGCACATCATATGGAACACCATGTGTAACACCATATGTAACGCCATATGGAACACCATATGGAACACCATGTGTAACACCATATGTAACGCCATATGGAACACCATATGGAACACCATATGGAACACCATATGGAACATCGCAAGCGTTCCCACGCAGGGAACGCTTTTTATTTATCTCAACTGATGGTCGGTTCGAGACGTCTATTTGTGACGTCTATTTGTGAGTCTGCCAAACCGTTATCGTTTCAAGCCAGTTCTCCTATCGTTTTCGTGGTGCGGCAAGTGTGCACATCAAAGAGGAGCCGTTTCTACTGTCGTCTTTTCTGAATACGAACAGTCTTGTTCTGAAATGGGGTATCTTGCGTAACAGCTGAACTTTGTATTACTATCAAATATGGATATATCTGCATTTACATATTTCACGTTGATTGTAAGTTGCTCTTAAGAACCTTAACTGCATTAGATTGCTCATAGCAAACCATCGGAAACGGTGGGACGCAAAGCCACGGGTCTAAGGACGTTTGTCTACGATCGCCGGGTTGCCAATCTTACCGCTCTAAAACACAGCGGAACAAGGTGCCCCAAGATCACGGTCGCCATGTTATTTGGCACCCAGTAAGACAATTTCAAGACCCGATAGACACTTCGTGTCGCTTGCTGTCGCATGGTGTCAGTTGAAGGGTGTTACTGGGGAAGGGGACCAATTTAGATGAGACTCAAACGAATAGAAGTAAAAAGAAGTCTGATGCTATCACAACGTTATGTTACGACGCAGTCGGAAAAAGTGGGAGATCTTCTCCTGGAACTGAATCCATTCGTGTGGATTGAACCTGTAGAAGCGCAAGAAGCGCAAGATGCGGTGTTGCAACTAATTATCGGGTAAGTTGCAGTCATTCAAGCCCGACAGCTATGTTGGAGAATTGGTTCAAAACAACAATATTTTCTCGATGAGGAATCCACTTGAAAAACCATAACCTGATTCGTCCACGCCATCCATCTACTTCAACCGGGGCGTTGAAAAAGGGAACGCTGTTTTGGTCGCTGTTGGTGATTTCTATCCTCGGGAATGGGCTTGCTTTGCGTGCCATCGTGATATTGGGCAAAGGTACTGGAATTGATCAGCTTTTAGTACTGCTGGAGCTTGGTTTGATTGGCTTGGTTCTGACACCCTGGTCTATCAAGATGCCTAGTCGTGCCGCATGGAGACCTGGGGTTCCGTTAATGATGTTAAGTATTTTTCTGTTACGTCCTGAGTTGGTCGTTGTCGTACCTATCCCAGGGCTTGTCTTGATCACCGCTAGAGCGCGGGCTAAATGGTGGAAGTATTTCGAAACCATTGCGCATGTTGGCCTCGGATTGTACACAGGAGCGATTGTCTATACTTATCTCAACAGGGTCTTTGAGGAGAACACATTTGGGCATATTTTTGCGGTAGTGCTCGCACTAGTCGTGCATCTGATGGTCAATCGGCTCATCTCGGCCGTGATTGTGGCACATCGGGAACATCGGGCTCTATGGTTTCAGGTTAAACTCACCATACGCGAATTACACTGGGGTTATTTCAACGCATACCTGTTAATTGTTATGGCCTCCATGTTTGAACCAAGATACATGCTCGTCGGTGTTGCTGCTGTGGCACTCATCCAAGCTGGTATATTTGTCGCAGTATCGAACTTCAGCACCATTAAGACACTCCAGAACTCGGTGTGGACTGATGGGCTAACCTCTTTGGAAAACAGAGCAGCATGGGAGGCGCTTGTCAAGGGACATGAGAAGGAGCAACTCGGAGCCCGGCTGTACGTCATCGACATCAACAACTTCAAGGACATTAACGACCGCTACGGCCATGTGGTTGGCGATCAGGTCTTACGTGAGCTGGCTCATGCGCTTCGAAACTGCGTGCCGGAGAACGCAAGGATCTTTCGCGTCGGTGGGGACGAGTTTCTCGTTTACTTAGCTTCATCCGGCGCCAACGATGCAGATTTAGACAGAGCGATCCGCTACGAATCCGTGAAGCAGTTTGAGCATTTCACGGAGAACCATGAAGCAATCAATATTAGTGTCGGAGAAGCTGTCGCACCCGAGGATGGAGAACTTCTCAGCGAACTTTTGGTTATTGGTGACAAACGGATGTACGAAGACAAAAGAAAGGTGCGCTATACGAAGTCGGGATTAGATTTTGGAATTCCAGCAAGTATTCTGAGCTTAGTATTAGCGACCGAATCTCGCGATGCCTATACATCTGGGCACAGCCTAAGAGTAGCTTTTTATGCACGCAAGTTGGCATCGCACATGCGGTTAGAAGCGCATGTGTTACAGACGGTGTTTCGCGCAGGGTTAGTGCATGACGTAGGCAAAATTGGTGTGCCGGATGCGATTCTGAACAAACAGGGAAAGTTGTCCGATGATGAGCTGCGGATTATTCAACAGCATCCGGTGACGGGGTATGAGATGTGCCGTAAACTAGGCTTTTCTCAAGATGAATTAGATATCATCCGCTTTCACCATGAGCGTTGGGATGGAAATGGGTATCCAGCACGCTTGTCTGGCAGTGAGATTCCGCTGATTGCACGTTTAACGGCAGTGGCAGATGTGTACGATGCGCTCACATCCACTAGGGCTTATCGGAGTGCTTGGTCTCATCAACAAGCGATGAGGTATTTAATCGAGAATCGATTTGTACTGTTCGATCCCGTATGTGTGGATGCTTGGGTAAGCCTAAATGACATTAGTATACAGACGGATGAGTATTTTGAGTGGGTTAAGGAAGCGGGACTTCTAAACTATGACAGCGGGTTATACGCTATCTGAAAATGAGGTCAACTCCCTCCCGTTCGAAAACTGTCTTGACAAGTAATGTGTCGAATAGAGTAGAATACTGTCACAGAACCTTAACAAATACATAATGGAGTACGGGCACACCAAAGGAAACTTTGGGTCGCAAAGCTACGGGTCTACGGGTTTGACCTATGATCGCCGGGTTGCTATATTCATCATCAATGGCATCCGTATTCAGTGGGTGCCTTTTTGTGTTCCGGCACGGGTACCTGGGGTTCATTGGCATTGACTTCACGGAGACGGGGTATAAGCAGTTGACAAAGAAAAAGATGCATTTTTGGAACAGTTTTGTGGGAAGAGTGACCGTATTACTCAGTGTTTTTGTACTCCTTGGAGCAGGAGCGTCGGCTACAACCGTGATCCTGTCCAGCAGATTGGACCAGCACCTCACAGGAATCAAGGTACATGACGTTCAATTTAATGCCGCTGCAGTCAGTGCCTACACTGGATTTTTAATGATGGACGACCAGTCGAATATGTGGCTGGGGCTTAAAAATTTCGGGAACCCTTCGCTCACACAGCAGACCTTGCAGCAGATTATGCAAGGAAAACAACAGCTGAATGACGCGCTGTCTAATTTAACATCGCTAGCTGCGACGCCATCTCAAAAGCAACTCCTATCACAAGCGGAGTCAGCCACTCAGAGTTACGAAGGATATTTCTCGCAAATCCAACAGGATTACAACAGTAATCCCAAACAAGCCGCTTATATTATGTATGTGGGGAATTCACAAGCCTCTAATAATCTTCAAACTGACCTGGAAAAACTCGTGAGTGTTTCGCAACAGCTGATAGCCAAAGACTCGGGAAATGTGCAGGCTTCGGCAAGTATTGACAGAACGATTGCATGGGTTGTTGGCATTGCACTCATTATTTTTGGTTTGGGAATGATGATGTTTATCCGTAAGATGATAGCCGTTATCCCGCTGATATCCGATGAGGTACAGGCCGTTGCAACTGGAGACTTGACGAGAGAAGGACTGCAGCTTAAGCGCAAGGATGAGATCGGGCACTTGTCAGAGAACCTAAACGAAATGGTCGCGAATCTTCGGAGTCTAATCAGCAGAGTCGGGCAAAGTGCGGGTCAACTTGCTGCGGCATCGGAAGAGATATCGGCGGCAACGGAACAGATTGCGTCTGGAAGCACCACTCAAGCCGAGTCGGCAGAGACAGTGAATCAGTTGTTCAAGGATCTCTCTACAGCCATTCATTCTGTCGCACAGAATGCGGAACAAGCTGCCGACTTGTCGGCGAGAACAGTCGACGTGGCACAGCGGGGACAGTCTATAGTTACGAATTCAGTGAACGGAATGAGTAAGGTCAGTCAGCAGATGGCTAAGCTGAGTGAGGACTCGAACCGAGTCGGGGAGATCGTTGAGGTGATTGACGATATCGCTGAACAAACCAATCTCTTGGCACTCAATGCTGCGATTGAAGCTGCGCGTGCAGGCGATCAAGGCCGCGGATTCGCAGTTGTCGCGGATGAGGTTAGAAAGCTGGCCGAACGAAGCGGTGAAGCGACGAAACAGATTACGAACATCATCAAAACCATGCAAGAGAACATGAAGGCAAGTGTGGAAGCCGTCGACAACGGTGTTGAATCTACTGCGAAGAGCGGAGAAGCGTTCTCCGAGATTGCAAGTATGGTTGCCCAGTCGTCAGACAGGGTCAATGAAATTGCGGCTGCAAGTGAGCAACAGTCTGCTCAAGCGTCTGAAGTCCTGTTATCCGTCGAGACGATTGCTGCGGCAGCCCAAGAATCTGCTGCCAGCAGTGAAGAAACAGCCTCATCCTCACAGTCTCTGGCCAGCCTGGCTGAAGAACTGAATGGGTATGTGTCAGCATTCAAAATCAATTAGGGGTCGTTCACGAAACTCCCACAATGATCTTCGTCAACATATGTTTGCAATTTGAAAGTTAGCTCTTATCGACGATGCCCATGTCTACCGTTGAAGACATGGGCATCGTTTTTTTGTAAACTTTATCTATATCAATTCGCCTAAGGAGGTCATCGCATGTCATACCCAGATACCTTCCATTCCCTCGTTGTTCGTAAGGATGACACCTCTTTTTCCGTCCAAGTCGAAGAAATGACCCTTGACGCACTCCCGGAGGGAGAAGTTCTGATTCACGTCGAGTACTCCAGCATCAACTACAAGGATGGCCTGGCTTGCACGCCGAATGGCAAAATCGTGCGGTCGTATCCGTTCATCCCCGGTATCGACTTGGCCGGCACCGTCGCCCACTCCACTGATGCACGTTTTCACGATGGCGATCCAGTTCTCGTCACCGGCTACAACCTCGGCGTCAGCCATTTCGGCGGCTTCAGTGAGTACGCCCGCGTGCCTGCTGATTGGGTTGTCCCATTGCCGAGCGGACTTTCCGCCAAGGAGGCCATGGTCTTCGGTACCGCCGGGTTTACAGCCGCACTGTCCGTCTATCGACTCCAATCCGTCGGTGTTACACCGGACAAAGGCCCAGTCCTCGTGACCGGTGCAACCGGTGGCGTCGGGAGCGTTGCGGTCGCTCTTCTAGCCCATCAGGGATACGAAGTCGTCGCGAGCACGGGCAAGATGAGCGAGGCCGAGTACCTGAGGCAGCTTGGGGTGAAGGAGATGAAATCGA
This sequence comes from Paenalicyclobacillus ferrooxydans, assembly GCF_001399675.1. Taxonomy (GTDB): domain Bacteria; phylum Bacillota; class Bacilli; order Alicyclobacillales; family Alicyclobacillaceae; genus Alicyclobacillus_B; species Alicyclobacillus_B ferrooxydans. The sequence continues at coordinate 889 of NZ_LJCO01000070.1, read as the reverse complement.
GATCGGAAACATCTGCAGAGAGTCCCAAACCTCTCGAAAAAGAGCTCTGGGCTGGTGCGGTCGATCCGGTGGGGGGATCCACTCTTTCCTATCTCCTGCGCACGACCCGTTACGGCGGCGCAGTGGCTGTCAGCGGCTTGACCGGCGGAACTGACGTTCACACCAGCGTATTCCCGTTCATCCTGCGCGGCGTCAACCTGCTTGGGATTGATTCTGTCTTTTGCCCAATGGACGTGCGCCGTGAAGTCTGGGCCAAACTCGCCACAGAGTGGAAACCAAAGGCAGAGCTTTTTGAAGCTATGACCAACCGTGAGATCGGACTGGAAGGGATACCCGATGCATTCCCGCTGGTGTTGCAGGGGCAGATGCGGGGCCGCGTCGTTGTAAAAGTGTAAACTGCCGCGCAAAGCCTAGTTTTCCATCTGTTGGAACCGTCTGTTGGCACCGTCTGTTGGCACCGTCTGTTGGCACCGTCTGTTGGCACCGTCAAGTTTGCATTCGCCAAGTTCGACACCGTTAGGACCCCACCTCGGGGTCTTAATTTTATATTTAACATCAAGTATAATTATTTTCGATATAGTGGCCAACAGAAGTAAAGAGGCCAACAAAAGGAAACCTTGAATCGAAGAGCACCATGAATCGAAGAGCACCATGAATCGACGAAAGCGTCGGACGGACGACATGCCGAAGAAACGCAGAAACAACTGAAAGGCAAACTTTCAGGTATCGCGTTTGATTTTGGTGTATTCTAGTATATGGAAGCACTAGCGTTGCATTAACGCGGTCTGAATATTTAGTTTTTATCATTTTCGGCATGAACGCTGAAACAAGACAACTGGTGAATAAGCAGGTAGCATCATCCATTTTTTGCTATAGGCTTTTACGATCC
>NZ_LJCO01000083.1 GCF_001399675.1 Paenalicyclobacillus ferrooxydans | reverse complement strand
CTCACACCCTCACACCCTCACACCCTCACACCCTCACACCCTCACACCCTCACACCCACACACCCCCACACCCCCACACCCCTCACACCTCACACCTCGCGCCCCCTCACGCCCATTCTGGTCACACTGGGTAAAATCCTACGCGATCTGTGCGTTCGCCGGGTCTCTCGAGATATACGCCCCATAGACTGTAGGCGAAGGGGAGGGGTAAATATGTACACACACCGCCATATCCGTCCGTACATCGGAAAACATGTACAATGCCACACCCATTTCGGAACATTTCAGGGGGTTGTGGTGCATTGTACTAAAGAGCACGTGATCCTCATGCCTGTTATGCAACCGACGAACCGATCAATGGACGATGATATGTATGCGAGCGAGTATCGTCCGTTTGGCTGGGGCATGGGACCAGGGCCAGGAGGCCCTACACCGGCAGGCCCTGGTGGTCCCATCCCAGGCGGTCCGGGAGGGCCAGGGGGACCTGGAGGGCCGGGAGGCGGCGGTGGATGGCACTTCGCGATCCCGCTCGCTGCCATACTTGGTATCACAGCTGTCGGCATGCACTGGTGGTGAGTTGTTCTGCAAGCCGTCACCGAGGAGACGTCATCATAATCAGCCACCGAGTGAACATCGGGTGGCACCGAACCCCGTCCCACCATCGGCTGACCATCGGCTGACCATCGGGTGACCATCGGGTGACCATCGGCTGAGCGCCAGGTGAACGCCGGGTGATGCTGCCCCAAAAACCGGTCATCAGGGAAAGGTCATCCAAAAGCCGTCATCGACTTGGAATTTCCCTGTTGTCAAGCAGGTAAACCCAAGCCGCATGTCGAAAAGTTGACCTTTGGGAACTCGGCCACAAGAAGGTGACGCGCTTGCAGATTCAACGACATCCAATCGACTACTTACTGTTTACGACGGTTATCCTGCTTACAGCTGCAGGGGTCATCACGGTTTTCTCCGCGAGTACCTATATTGCACTGCAAAGCAACGCACCTGCTGATTCCTATGCGTTGCGTCAGCTCATCTCTGCGGCGGTCGGACTCGCCGGGATGATCGGGCTGAGCTGGGTGCCACACCGCATATGGTATCGGTATGCGGCGCCCGTGATGGGAATCGGATTATTCTTGCTGCTCATTGTTCTGATACCACATGTCGGCTGGTCAACGAACGGCGGCCGGCGCTGGATCGGTCATGGCAGCTTTCACCTTCAGCCTTCTGAACTTGCGATTATTGCAACCGTGGTCTACCTGTCCTTTTTCTTCACAAAACAGGTCACGATGATGGACAACTTCAAGCGCGGTCTGATGCCTGCACTGGTTGTAGCCGGCATCAACGTCGTCCTTATCTTCGTCGAGCCAGACATGGGTACCGCCATGACGTTGCTCGGCACGAGTTTGGTGATTGTTTTCGCGTCGGGAGCCCGGGTTAAGCGCCTCGTCATCACCATGCTGATTGTTACGCCCGTCTTGGTGATTGCGGCGATGAAGGCCTCCTATCGATCCGCTCGACTCGCTTCCTGGCTTCACCCCTTTCAACACATGGACAGTGCGTCTTACCAATTGATTCAAGGTATGACGGCCATTTCTGCCGGTGGTTGGTTTGGCCGAGGTTTTGATATGAGCCTTGAGAAAGCTGGCTACCTCCCCTATCCCCAGACGGACTTTATCTTCCCTGTGTTCGTTGAGGAGTGGGGATTTGTGGGCGCCATCGCGCTCATCGCGACGTTTGCTTTTCTCGTGTGGCGCGGGTTTCGCATTGCAAGGCGCTCGCCCGACAGGTTCGGCTCCCTGCTTGCCGTCGGCCTGACCTGCATGATTATCATCAGCTCCATCATCAACCTCGGGGCTGTTACAGGCCTCCTTCCCGTTACAGGTATCCCACTGCCCTTTATGAGCTACGGGGGCACGGACTTGATTGTGAACATGGCCGCGATGGGCATCCTGCTGAGTATCTCACGGGTCACATTGGCTGAGGAGCCAGAGGCAGATGAGTTAGCAGACATTGTATCTGTCGAAGATATGGAAGAGCGTCGTGAACGCCGTGCTCCGGTTTCGAAGCCCCCTGTTGCCGGGCTCGACATCGTTGCTCAACGCCGGGAAGCCGAAGCTTTGCGCCGAAAAGCCGAGTCACATCGTAAGGCAGAGAGTCGCCACCGTGCAGAGGTTCATCGCCTCCGCGACGCCCGCGACTCGCGCAAACAGGCCGATGCCGGTCGGACAAGCTCTGGTGGTGGATGGCGCAGTCGATCCGCTCAAAACGACAGCTGGCGCGCTCGCCAAGAGACAGCAGCCACATCTCGCGGTGGCAGCGCAGGCACTACACGTGAGGCTGGTACACGGGGATCTGGTACACGGGGAACTGGTGCGCGCAGCGACTCTGGTTCACGCAGCTCAAGTACCCGGTCCACACGGCAGCCCATACCAACCTCAAAGTCCTGGATTAATCGCCAATCCGGATCACAAACTGCGCGCCCGACCGAGTCGAAGGATAAGAAGACATCACGATTTTCTCGAAAGGAGCGATGACTTATGTCACTCGCCAAAGATCCGGTACACATTGAAGGTAAGCTGTGGCAGATAGACTTAATGGAACAGGGTCTCCCTTGCCGATCCGCTGCCTACTTTCTGGCAACCGAGAAACCGACGCTGATTGAGACCGGATCGTCACTGTCACATGAAATCTTAGTGGAGTCGCTCTCCAAAATTGGTTACAGCCCGGAGGACCTCGCGTACGTCATCGTGACGCATGTCCATCTCGATCACGCTGGCGGCGCCGGCCACATGATGGCCAAGGCGAAAAACGCCAAGCTTGTCGTTCAGCGGCGGGGTGCGCGGCACATGATTGACCCTTCCCGCTTGTGGGGCGGCGCCAAGGCTGTCTACGGAGACAAACTTCCGGAGCTGTTTGGCGAAATCATGCCGGTACCAGAGGAACAGGTGCTCATCCGGAACCACGGGGAAACGCTCGACATCGGTGACAGAACGCTCACCTTTTACGACACGCCAGGTCATGCGAAGCACCATTTCAGCATTCACGATCCGGTTTCTGACGCCGTCTTCGCCGGCGATGCCGCAGGCATCCGCTATCGCACCTGCTTCACTGGCTGGGACTTCGAGTGGGTGATGCCGTCTACTTCTCCAGTCGATTTCGATCCGGTCGCCGTCCACGAGACCGCCCAACTGCTCGAAAGTCTGCCATTCCAGTGGATCTACCACACCCACTTCGGACGCTCACCGAAGGCAGAAGCACTTCGGGAGACCGACAGGTGTGCACAGGAGATGGGTCAACTCATCACTTCGATTTACCGACCCGGAATAGAGATTGAAGAGGTGGAGACCGCGCTGCGGTCTTGGATTGTACAAGATTTGGCCAAGCGGGGCTTTCAGGCAGGGTCAGACATTCGGGTGCTGGATATCGATGTCGTGATCGATTCCATGGGCCTCATGCACTACGCCTCAACCCTGTAAGGGACGAGCCTACTCCTTAGGCACACGCCAACCCCTTAGGGACGAGCGGACTCCTTAGCGAGCACGGAGCCGTAAGGGACGCGCCTACTCCTTAGGGACCGTGCCGGGCCGTAAGATATTCGAGTTAGAAGGCCAAGCGGAGCGGTGGTGCTCAACTTGGCCTTTATGTTTGGACTTCTTTGCCTGTGTATTTGGCACCTCCACACCCCACGGACGAGGGATGAGGGATGCAGCACACATCCTGTCTCGGCGGTACAAGAAGTTCACGCATTCCTGCGATGGACTTTCTGAGTTAAGAACCAAACTCGTACCGCTCGACAATCGGATACATGAGGCGTCCATTGATTTGTCGGGATTCAAATAGACAGATGGAATTGACGTGGAGAGTGCTCACGGGTGGGATCATTTTCACACCCTGCTGACTGGATGCATCGTCCCCCGAACCGAACACACCTTTACTCGCCGAGGACAAACCATCGCTGCTGGGAACGTTCGTAGAGCTCCTCGCAAGGTCCCGTGGCCTACACTGCGCTAATATGTCTCGCATCAATGGAATAGACGCCGTGTCCAACTTTCGCGCCAATGTCAAATGAGGGCGAAACGGCCGTTCATCGACTTTGATGAATGCTTCCTTTTTTGCGAGACCGGTGATTCGCCGATGGACCTCGCTCATAAGCGTCATGCCACTGTCTTCTTGAATTCCATACCAAAGAATCCGATTGCGCTCAAACATCCCAGGCAGGTCAAAGTGAATCTCAAACGGTGAAGCCTGTGCGGCTGTTGCCTTCCCCATCTCGGACAGAACCGAAACATTCTCCTCACTCGTGTCGCCGATAAATAGCAATGTGAGGTGAAATAACTCTGGTCTCGACCAGTTTCCTGCTCTTACACCTTGTGACTGAAGCCACGTTTGCACAGTTGAGAGCTGGCTTCGGATCTCCGATGTGACATCAAAACCAAAAAACAGCCGCACCGCCCCATGCCTCCTTCAACAACGATAAGCTGCCTGACGTCCTTGTCCTTAGGGCGCTTCATCGCACTTCAACTACGTAGGACGTCAACCCACGAGCTTTCCCGACTACTGGTTGCTTATCAGTTTGTCATACTTGGCCTTGTCATATCCGACGAGAACGCCGTTGTCAGTCACCAAGACAGGCCGTTTTAGGAGTTTTCCGTCGTTCGACAACATGGTTAGCCACTCTTCGTCGCTGAGGTTTTTCTGAGCCAAGCCCAGTTCACGGTACCGCGTCCCCTTCGTATTGACAAAAGGCATGACACCTTCACCATAAGCCTCCACCCACGACTTAATTGTGTCGACACTCGGCGGACTGACAACAAAGTCATGAAAATCCAGTTCGATTCCACCGTTCTTCAGGTGGTTATGTGCGTTTCGGCAGGTTGAGCATTTCTTGTACCCGTAAAACTCCATGGCTAGTCCTCCTATGTATCCTGTGACGGAGCTTGAACTCTACTTGAACTGTAATTAAGCTCGACCTTGTCTGCATCAAGCTCACCTTCAGCGTCCGTTTTTTCCCTTATACTCAATTTTCGTTGTCCGCGAAGCGGAACAACGAACCTTTCTTCCCTTCGAGCCCTATATGCACTCCGTTTTTAGGTAAATTCGGTGAACAGGGGACATTTTGTCCCCTGTTTCCCTCTCACGATTGAAAAGTGGCGAACAGGAAACAAAAGTTCCTTTATGAAGGGCGGCTGAACCCCATGATTGTAGACAACCATAGCGGGCACCTCGCCGCAACCGAGACCCCCGACTCCGCAGCGGAACTCAGTTCCTTTACGACAACTGCCGGGATTCACACTAGGCGATTCGGAAGACGAGGCGGGCCGTCGCAAAATCGCTTTACAGTCCGGCGTGCTCGACGATGACCTGAACGACCTTCTCGAGACCACGAGCGTCAGCTTCGTCAAAGCGGCTCGGAATTGGTGCGTCGATATCGAGAACGCCAAGTTTCACACCATCCCGAACAATTGGAACAACCACTTCTGAGCGTGAAGCGGCGTCACAGGCAATATGGCCGGGAAACGCGAAGACATCTTCAACCACAATCGACTGACCAGACTCGATGGCAGTCCCGCATACACCTTTGCCAAGCGGGATCCGGATGCATGCTGGCTTCCCCTGGAATGGCCCAAGAACTAACTCATTCGCTGGCGCATCCCAAAGATAAAACCCTACCCAATTGATGTTTTCAAGGTGAACGTTCAGCAATGAAGAGATATTGCTAAGGTTTGCCACCCAATTCGGTTCACCATCGACAAGGTGCATCGCCTGTTGAGTAATCTGATCGTAAAATGCCTCCTTGGAGGCTGTATCGATCGCTGTATGTTCAAACATTGAAAAGGCTCCTCTCTTGGTTACACGGCCGTAGAAGTTGGGACAGCCCTCGGGAATGACAACCACCTGGCCACAGCCACACCCGGCCACACGTAGCTCACACCCGGCCACCCACCTGGCCACACCCACCTGGCCACAGCCACCTGGCCACAGCCACACCCGGCCACCCACCTGGCCACACCCACCTGGCCACACCCAGCTCACACCACCTGGCCACAGCCACATGGCCACAGCCACCTGGCCACAGCCACCTAGCCACAGCCACAGCCACCTAGCCACAGCCACAGCCACAGCCACACCACGGCCACACCACGGCCACCTAGCCAGAACCCCGCGGCCTACCGGGCCAACATACGGTATCGCCATCAATCGAAACAGCAGTCTGTACAAACACGGGATCTACCATATAGTATAATCGAAGATACAACGTGTCCAACGGATCGGCATAGACTTTGGGAATTGGAGTTGACTTCCTTGGTTTTACCTGCAATCTGGCTTGGCAAACTGTTGTCTATCCTACTTCGACTCGCGGGACGAAACGCAACCAGTCTCCCAGGCAAAATGGCCCTTCGACTGTCGCCAAAACTGTTGTCGGTTCTGGGAGCGAAACTGGATCGGTGTGTGGTGGTGACGGGAACGAACGGCAAAACGACCACCTCATCGCTGCTCGCCGGTATCCTGAATGCGGACGAGCCCATCATCCACAACCGGGAAGGTGCAAATCTCCCCCAAGGTCTGACGACGGCCGTGCTGCAGCACACCACTTGGTTTGGAACGCTTCGCCGTAAGACAGCCTTGTTTGAAATCGACGAAGCCACGTTGCCGCTTGTGACCCGTCACCTGCCTGTGAAAGTGTTGGTTGTGACGAACGTGTTTCGCGATCAACTCGACCGTTACGGCGAGCTCGACACCACGGTGACAAAGCTCCTCGAGGGTATTCGCCAGACGGACGCGGTTCTGGTCGTGAACGGTGACGATCCGCTTGCCAAACACATCGCCCTCCACAGCGGCTTGCGCTACCGTACATATGGGCTGTCGACGCACCACGCTGAGATCACGCACCACGATCAGATGCGGGACGGCGCCTTTTGCATGCAATGTGGCCATGAGCTCACATATTCAGGCTTCTTCTATGGACAGCTTGGACTCTACCATTGCCCTGAGTGCGGCTTTTCTCGTACGACGCCGGACTTTGCTGGTACTTACAACGGCCACACCATCGCGATCGACGAAGATGAGCTTCCGCAAGTCGAATTCGTCCTTCCGTCGCGCGGCCTCTACAATGTTTACAACACCCTCGCTGCCATCAGTGCGGCCAGGCTTTGTGGGATGAACGCCAACGGGATCGCCGTCGGACTTGCCGCCTACGAAGCACCGCTTGGACGGATGCAAGGGTTCCAGACCACCCCGCCGTCAACGCTCAATCTCATCAAGAACCCAACCGGCTGCGACACAGTCCTGCAGGCGATTTTGAGCGAGCCAGGGCAGAAGGCAGTGTGTATCGCCATCAACGATCTCGCTGCCGACGGCAAAGATGTCTCGTGGCTGTGGGATGCCGGCTTTGAACAACTGACACAAAGCCCCGACATCAGGGTCTGCATCACAACCGGCTTACGCGCAGAGGACATGGCCCTGCGGCTGAAGTATGCAGGGTATCCGACGGATAAAATCCTGACTGCCGCTGACTTGGACGCCGGTCTGCAACTGGCATTTGAACAGGCGGAGAGCCTCGGCGAGCTCGATCTCTACGTGCTTTCCACCTATACTGCACTCTACCCGACAGCAGCTTGGCTGGAGAAGAAGGTGACATTGGATGCAAAGACCCCTTTGTATCGCACATCTGTATCCTGATCTGCTCAACCTCTACGCCGACAAAGGCAACATCCAGACGCTCGTCTCCCGGTGCCAGTGGCGCGGCATTGATGTCGAAGTTGTATCCGTACCCGCAGGCACGACGCCTCGGCTTTCCGATTACGATCTCGTTTTGCTTGGCGGCGGATCGGACAGGGAACAGGCCCTTGTCGGAAGGACATTGCTCTCCAGTCAGCCCGAGTGGAAAGCCGCTGTGGAAGACGGACTGCCTCTCCTTGCCATCTGCGGAGGATACCAATTGCTTGGGGAATACTATCAGCTTCCGAATAAAGCGAAGGTACCAGGCCTGTCCCTCCTCGACCTTATCACGGAAGCAGGGGAGCCACGCCTCATCGGTAACGTGGCCATCTCCAGTGAGGAGTGCGGCATGATCATCGGGTTTGAGAATCACGGCGGCCGCACCACCCACAGCCACGACGTGCTCGGTAGGGTTAAGAAGGGCTTTGGCAACAACGGCACGGACGGCGGAGAAGGCGTGCGCTACAAAAACGTGTTCGGCACCTACATCCACGGCCCGCTGTTGCCAAAGAATCCTGCTCTGGCCGATCTCGTTCTCAAGACCGCCCTCGAACACGCCTCTGGTAATACTGTGGAGTTGGAGCCGCTGGATGACAGGTTCGAGACGGCGGCTCGCAAGGCGTTTCTTGAGCGTCGCATACAGTTGCCAGAGGAATCTGTCCCCGCAGCCCAAGCATAAAAGCGGTTTGGGCGTGGCAGTTCGGGCGTGGCAGTTCGGGCGTGGCAGCGGTTCGGGCGTGGCAGCGGTTCGGTGCATCGTGTCATCCCCGCTGGGTGTATGTGCCTGCCGCCGCACGCGGTGTGCACCGGCGGCCCGGGCATTGCGCCCTGGTCATTGGAGCCCGCGGGATGTCTGCCCCTCTGAGACATGGCACCCACTGCGAGCCATGAATGCCACCGCGACGCGACGCCCATTGCGAGACGCGACGCTACATTAAGGTCAATTTCTTCCCTTGTTCGGCCATATTGGCCATTTCCCCCCAACATAGCAAACCACTTTTCCCCTATACGGTCAAAACCCTTCGAAACTGGGCTACTTCTAGGACGGAAGGGAAAAAAGGTTCGTTGTTCCGCTGCGCGGCCAACGAAAATAGAGTTTAAGGGAAAAAACGTGCGTAAATCGGAGCTCCGGTGTGGTTCCGGTGTGGTTCCTTCAAACCCATCAGACAGACGGCCAGCGAGAGTGCTTCCTCGCTGGCCGTTTCCGAATCTAAACTGATATTTGGTATGGAACGGGAACCGTTCCAACCTTATACGCTTTAATACTTTAAACGCTCCGTGCGCTGTAGCTTTCACTTTCCGTGGACCTTGCACTTTCGTTGTAGCTTTCACTGTCGTGGGACCTTTCGCTGTCGTGGGACCTTTCCCTTTCGCTGGACCCTTCCCACGGGCAGAACCCTTAAACCTTGCCTTTCGCTGGACCTTTTACTCTCGCAGGCCATTTGCCCCTGGTGCAGAATCCCCCGCGTCCTAGAAGGGCTTGTGTCTCAAAAACCCCCTCGTGACGCGGTCCTCTTGGATTAGAACCCGTAGATGCTCATGCCGCCGTCCACAAACAGGGTGTGACCTGTAACGTAACTCGAGGCGTCCGAGGCGAGAAACACCGCCGGCCCAACCAGTTCAGAGACCTCACCGACGCGGCGCAGCGGTGTCCGTGCAACGATTTCACCGAGGTACGCGGGATCATCGAGGAGCTTCTCCGTCAGCGGGGTGCGGAAGTACCAAGGCGCAATGCAATTCACGCGGACCTTTGACTTGCCCCATTCGAGTGCGAGCACCTTGGTCATCTGAATCACGCCTGCCTTCGCGGCAGCGTACGCAACACCTGTGCGAAGTGCCACATGTCCCCCGACTGAGGATACGTTGATGATGCTCCCCTGCTGGCGATCAACCATATGCTGACCTACCTGCTGTGCAAAAAAGAACGCGCCGCGAAGGTCTGTGTCGATGACGGTCTGCCATTGTTCTTCCGTGACCTCAAGCGCCGGTGTCCGGATATTCAGTCCTGCGTTGTTGACGAGGACATCGATGTTCCCCTCCGCAACCGCCGACTTCACGGTCTCTTTCACCTGCTCGGGTTCGCGAATGTCACAGCTCAGAACAGACACGGAGGCATCGCTACGGAGTGCAAGGCACTCCTCTCTGACGGTCGACAGTGCTGAGACGTCGCGGGCGACCAAAACGAGATCGGCACCGGCTTCAGCGAGTCCAAGTGCCAGACCGCGTCCAATGCCGCGGCTCGCGCCCGTAATCATGACCCGCTTTCCGCTCAGCGAAAATAAACCGGCCCCGGTGGCAGCGCTCATGCCTGATCCGCTGTTGCGGTTTGCTTCTTCGTTATTCCCCATCGTGACTCATTCCCCCGTTATCAACGTTATCGAAGCTCCGGCACGCCGGCAGGAGCATTCATGTGTTCGGACAGTGCAGCCCGCACTTCAGGCCATAAGCTGGCGGGTTTCTGCTGATCGTAGTCGTAAGCGAGCATCACAGCTTGTCCTCTGGCAGCATACGTGCCGTCGGACTTTTGGAGAGCGTGATCGACCACGAAACTGGAATTGCCGAGTTTGCTGATCCAGGTGGAGATGGTGAGCTCCTCCGCGTATGAAACCTGTGCAAGAAAGTCACAACGCGTAGAGGCCACAATCAGATTCCAGGTATCCAGGTTCAGCGATGGATTAAACAACCGGAAGATGTCCATTCGAGCGTCTTCCATGTAGGTGAAATATGTACCGTTATTCACATGGCCAAGGCCATCACATTCGCCAAAACGTACGACAACTTTTCTTTCGAACAACGCGCTCCCTCCCAACATTTCAAAACCACCGCGGCATTCTAGGGCCCTGCCCAAACTCAGAGCATTCGAAATCGTGCCCCCGCTTCCGCGACATTCCTGGCCCCTGCCCGAAACCTGAGCACTCGAGGTTTCACCCCAAATTAAAACTCTGCGTCCTTCTCCACCTGTTTCGAGTCTTGCATCCGGCGCGAGAAGTCCGCGAGCACATGTCCATCCTTGTTGACCGCCAGAAACATGACGTCCTCGATAGAGCGAGCACCGCGTTTACGGATCTGCGCATCGAGCCATGCCTCGTCGTGTCCTGTGTTCACGAGCTTATCCTTATCTATCTCTCCGTCGACCACAATCTCCGTATAGGGCCCCTGACCTTCGTCGGACAAGTCGGGTCCGTTAACGAGATCGGCCTTCGATACAGATTGGGAAGCCTGTGATGGAAGAATACTGAGATTCCCGGTAGGTTCGAGAATCGCATACTGGATATCGTTGTAGGCAAAGTAGCCCTTTTCCCGCAACATCATCATCAAGACATCCAGGTTGACCTTGGTTTTGGCAAGGTTGTGGCGCAAGATGATCCCACGATGGATGAGCACTGTCGGTTCGCCGTTCGCGACCCGCCGGAACGGGCGGCTTTTCAGGGCGACGTAAGCTGCAAACAGACAGGCTGCGGTAAACACAACCAATGAGTACGTGTTGCCGACGAACTCGTTTACGGAGGTAGACCCAATCATGTTCGCAGCTACGTTCCCCATACTGGCCCCTGCCACCCAGTTAAAAAACGTCAACTGGGTTAACTGTGTGGCTCCGAGCCACCGAACGAGAACCAACAGCACAACAAATGTAATGACAGCGCTGAGGGTCATAAAAACAAATGGTATCTGCATCATTCACTCTCCCTATGCCGAGAGTCCGACTACTCTCGGTATAACCATAGGGACGAATCAGCAAACCATGAGCGAACAACTATGAAGCAAGCAAACCATGATGCCAGCAACGATGAAACAAGCAAACCTTGGTGCAAGCACACCACGAAGCCTACAATATTGGGCAAGCAAACCATGATGCCAGCAACTTATCAGACAAGCAAGCCTTTATAGCAAACCGTCAGTTGGCCTGCCCGTCCATGTATTCCTCAAGACGGGCCCTGTATTCCGGTGGAACCGGCGCTGACTTTTGCAACTCATAGTCAAAATGAACAAGGGTCGCGACGCCCTCGAAGACGACTTTCGAACTGCTCTGGCTGGTGAGTGTCGTCTTCACATCGAAACTGCTGTTGCCGATTCTGGTGACGAACGACTCCGCGTCCAGAGTGTCCGGAAAATAAGTCTGCGCCCGCCAGTCCACTTTGGCGGATGCGATAATGAGCGATCCGCCGGTGATCCCGATAGACTGCATAAAATACAGCCGTGCCTCCTCCATGTAGGTGAAGTAGGAAGCGTTGTTGATATGCCCCAACAGGTCGATGTCGCTAAACCTTGTTGTGATTTCCATCTTGTGTCTCATTTTCTATCTCCCAGCCTTATTTTCTCTACTTATCCGACTTACCCGACTGATCCGGCCGATCCACGATGGCGACTGTGCACCGTGAGATGCAGACCAACTTATCCTGTTCATCCGTGATCCGAATATCCCACACCATGGTCGTCCGGCCTCTGTGAACGGGCGTAGCAACCGCTGTAACGATGCCTTCTGCTTTCGGACGGATGTGGTTTGCGTTGATCTCGAGGCCGACTGCAATTTGACGTTCCTGATCGCAGTTGATCCACGATCCGATACTGGCCGCCGTCTCCGCCAGCGCCACCGACGCACCGCCATGCAAGATCCCGTATGGCTGCCTAGTGGCATCTGCCACCGGCATTGTCATCACGACGCGGTCTTTGGTCAATTCCTTCGTTTCAATGCCGAGCGCATGCATCATCGTCTTCTCATGCTCGATCTGTTCCACGGATAACTCCCCCTAACGTGGTAACCTCTTACTCTTCCTATCTAGCCTTACCCGTCTAGCCTTACCCGTCTAGCCTTACCCGTCCAGCCTTACCCGTCCAGCCTTACCCGTCCAGCCTTACCCGTCCGAATTGTAAATCCAGATACCTAAGTTTGGTATGTAACCTGCATCTAATTCTAGTACTGACGAGTTAAGTCTACCAAGCCAATCAGCGGATCGCCTTGTACAAACCGCCGCATGTTCTCGGCAAAAAACGCGCAGGTTTTATCCACTTCGCTTGGTCCCGACATGTGCGGCGAAACAAATGCGTTATGCAGGGTCCACAGTGGACTGTCCGTCGGCAGCGGCTCACGCTCAAACACGTCGAGCACCGCTGCACGGATCCGCCCTGCAGCAAGGCGCGGAATCAGGTCTGTTTCACGGATCAAGGCACCGCGGCCAATGTTGACGATGATGGCCTCCCGTTTCATCCGCTCCAGCACAGGGGCATGGATGACATGCCTCGTGCGATCCGTTAAGGGCAGCGTCAACACGAGCACATCAAGCGGTGCTACGAAATCATTCCACTCATCTGCTGTGTAGTGAACATCCACAAGGTGGCGGTTGCGTCCTGTCGCACTGAGCCCCGTCACCTTCATGTCAAAGGCGCGTGCCTTGCGTACAATCTCGGCCCCAATCGATCCCAGCCCGGCCACCCCGATGGTCTTGCCAGCCAGGAGTTCAGCTCTGAACGGATCCCAGCGTTTCTGTTCCTGAGACTTCTGTTGCCGCCGAACATCTTTTGTAATGTAGAGCAGGTAGGTAAACACGTACTCCGCGATGGGCGCCGAGAATTGATCGAGAATCCGAGTCAGTCGCACCCCTTCCGGGATTTGATCGCGCCGCATAGCCACGGAATCCACCCCTGCCCCGCTCCACTGCACCCACTTCAGCTTGGGAGCCCGCGCGAACCAGTCCACGGGGATGTTCCAGCCGAACATGACCTCTACCTCCGACAGGTCGGGCGGCGCTGCGCCAGAACTTTTCGCCGTGATCACGTTCGTAATGCCGAGGTCTTTCAAAACGTCTGCAAACTTCTCTGGATGCGAGGCTTGATAAACAAGAACCTTCGGGCCGGACAGTCCACTATCCCTGCTCATGTGCCACCTCCATGACTCGTGTTTTACTCTTCATCCGATTGCAACTTTGCGGGAGGCACAGGCTCGGATGACTCTGGTACACGTTGTGTGTGGAAGACCTCTGCAGTCCTGACCTGCCCCGTCTGTGGTCTTAACTCCACGCTACCGCTCCTCGCGCCCTTGCTCCTCGCCGCACCACTCCCTGTGGCCTGCTCCGGAACCATGCCGGTCTGGGGGCTCGGCACTGCTGCCTTCGCCTTCCGACGGAACACCACGTGCTCCAAAATCAGAACAAGAGCCACGCCCAAAATCAGGCCGTTGTCGACCAGGTAACCAACCATATTTGGCATGTGGATCCACGCTGAGCTCGGAACGAAGAACATCCCAACCCCAGACAACAAGGACAGGCTAATAACAAACAAGTCTCTCTGGTCAAGGGCCAGGCGTTTAAAGTCATGCAACCCGAACCCGAGCAGTTGACCGAAGACGGTAAACAGTACAGCGTACCCCACCGGTGCAGGTAACGTGACAAGCAGTCTCCCCACACTCGGAATCAGGCCCAACAGCGCAAAGATGACCGACGCAATGATATACGGCAATCTCGCGGACATCTTTGTGAGCGCAACCAAACTTGCAGAGGTCGCTAGCGGGACGTTCCCAACCGTTCCAAACAGACCTGCAAGAACGGTCCCGACACCTGTGATGAAGGTGCCTCGGCGAAACCGCGGCGGTGTCGCTTCGGTCTCCGTTGCCATCGACATCGCCTGTACGCTCGTGATGAGGTTTGAGAGCAGGATCATCGCCGTAAACAGTGTTGTTACGACTACACCGCTTGAAAACTTCGGCATCCCGAAAGGCAGCAGCTGCGGCAACAGAATGGGTGCCTTCGTCGGATCGGGCCCAAGGTGAACCATGCCCATTACCGCGTAGAGGATCCATCCAGCCAAAAGGGCAATCAAGACAGCCATGTTCTTGAACAGACCGCGTCCCCACATCATCAATGAGACCGTAAGTCCGACGAGGAAAATCGATGCCAGTGCAATCCGGCCATTGACCGTCCCGTTCCCACTGCCAATCCCGAGAATGCCGCGGATGAGCGACTCTGAAAGTTGGAGGGACAGCAGGACCATGAACGTCCCTGTGACGATCGGCGTAAACAAGCGTTTGATGGGCTCAATCCAGTTCAGTGCGCCGAGCAAAATATACAGCACCCCGGCGAGAATCAGGCCGAGCTCCAGCTCCGGTCGCAGATTCGATAGGCTGCTTCCTGTGTCGTCCGTCATTTGGATGAGCACGAGGAAGACACCCCACCACATCCCTGCCGGCCCTTCCACAATGGGATAGCGGTGCCCAAACGTCACCTGCAAAAGTCCAATGAGACCAGATACAAACAAGGTGCGATCAATGAAGAGCGCTGTTTCGTGCGGACTGAGTCCCAAGGCAGGCCCAAGGACAATCGGCACTGTGATGACACTCGCCACAATAAACACAAACCACTGCAAGGTGCCAAAAATCATCTCTGACAGTCGAGGACGGTTCTGATGCGTCCCAGTCAGTGTTGTCAAATGCTCACCCCCAACCGTCGTTATCCCTTAAATTGTACCAAATAAACGCCCATTTCGTACGCTTGCCAGCCTGTGCTCCCGAATGAAACTCGTGATCTTCAGGACGGACCACCTTTCATAACAGCTGTCCCTTTAGAAGTCGAATGCTGTAGAAATGTTTTTCAACTTCACCCCGCGCTTTTGACAGATTCTGCATCAACTGTGCCCTATGCTGGAAATACATCTTTTAGGCTAACAGATTCAAGTGGTGCCTTCTTTTTTTTCACACTCAGCTTTCATATTCCTGGTCATTCAGCTCCTCATAGGCTTTCATTCAGGAGGTTTGCACCTTGCTTCCATCTCGTCTCCGGCCCCCGCTGTCATCCCGCTCTATATCCTCCAACGAGGATATCCTGCTGACTGTCGTGTTGCTTGTCATCTGTGGACTCCTGTTCCAACAATGAACACGTCTTCGCTTTGACATGTCTTCGCGTTAACACACCTTCAGTTTGATAAGTCATCTCTTTGACATATCTTGGCTTTGGTAAGGCATCTCGTTGGCACACCTTCACTTTGACACATCTTCTCGTTGGTAGGTCTTGACTTCGATCCGCCTTTTCTTTGACCCAGCGCGAGTGAGCCTCTATAATGGCACCACACAGGCTTGTACTGGAAGAGGTGTCCATGATGCTGACGCAGTTTTCCCGCACTGAACTCGTCTTTGGGGCGGAAGGAATCGAAAAATTAAAAGGACTCTCCGTCGCTGTCCTTGGCGCTGGGGGCGTCGGGTCGTTTGCAATGGAGGCATTGGCACGAGTTGGAATCGGGCGACTGATTCTGATCGACAAAGACGTCGTCGATGTCACGAATATCAACCGCCAAATTCCTGCGCTCACGACCACCGTGGGGAGGTCAAAGGTCGAGGTCATGAAGGAGCGGATCGCCGAGATTAATCCGGCCTGCGAGGTCGTGGCACTGCAGACCTTTTTCCTCGAAGACAACATGGATGTGCTGTTTTCGCAAAACCCGGACTATGTGGTGGATGCCATAGATACCATTTCCGCGAAAATACTGCTCGTGAAGGAGTGCGTCGAGCGTGGGATCCCGATTGTTTCCAGCATGGGGGCTGCCAATAAGCTCGATCCGACCCGCTTTCGCGTCGTCGACATCGCTGATACCCGCGTCGATCCGATTGCAAAGGTGATGCGCCGGGAACTGAAAAAGTTCGGCATCTACAGCGGTGTTAAGACGGTCTGCTCGTTTGAGAAGCCGCGCGAAGCGCGGGAAGAGGTCCGGAAGGCAATCGTGAGCCCAGAAACGGAGGCGAATTCGCCCGTACGTAAAGCGAAGATGCCACCCGCAAGTGTGGCATACGTCCCAT
The DNA here is from genome assembly GCF_001399675.1 of Paenalicyclobacillus ferrooxydans. Classification (GTDB taxonomy): domain Bacteria; phylum Bacillota; class Bacilli; order Alicyclobacillales; family Alicyclobacillaceae; genus Alicyclobacillus_B; species Alicyclobacillus_B ferrooxydans. The sequence continues at coordinate 16,455 of NZ_LJCO01000083.1, read as the reverse complement.
CTGTTGCCGGGCTGATTCTGGCAAGCGTCGTGATTCACGACCTCCTCGACGTCAACCTGGACAAGTAACCGCTCCGCTCGGCAGCCATCCTGCATATCAGCATCCATCCCGGTGCACGGGGTCGGAGAACTTCGGGCGGTCTTAAAAAGCCTATCGTGGAACCCAATCTAAAAACAAACGTGGCGCAGAGGTCTACGCTCCCGGGATTTAGAGGAACTCAGTTCCTCTAAATCCCGTCCAGTCGCCTGGCGTTCGGCTGGAGAGGAACTCAGTTCCTCTAAATCGCGCCGAGTCCACAGGCGTCCAACTGCAGAGGAACTCAGTTCCTCTAAATCCCGTCCAGTCGCACGGCGTCCGGCTGCAGAGGAACTCAGTTCCTCTAAATCCTGTCCAGTCGACAGGCCTCCGGCTGCAGAGGAACTCAGTTCCTCTAAATCCCGTCCAGTCGCCTGGCGTTCGGCTGGAGAGGAACTCAGTTCCTCTAAATCGCGCCGAGTCCACAGGCGTCCGGCTGCAGAGGAACTCAGTTCCTCTAAATCCCGTCCAGTCGCCAGGCCTCCGGCTGCAGAGGAACTCAGTTCCTCTAAATCGCGCCGAGTCCACAGGCGTCCAACTGGAGAGGAACTCAGTTCCTCTAAATCGCGCCGAGTCCACAGGCGTCCGGCTGCAGAGGAACTCAGTTCCTCTAAATCGCGCCGAGTCCACAGGCCTCCGGCTGCAGAGGAACTCAGTTCCTCTAAATCGAGCCGAGTCGCTACAGGTCCTGGAGAGGCATTGAAAAAAAGGGATTTTTCAGCCGGTGAACTTTCTTTCTCAACAATTTGGGGGCGCAAGCATCTGCGCCCCCTTTCCATATCCGATTTCAACGGCTTCGCCACTATGCCCTCGACCAGTGCACCTCGTCCGAGGTGGACTCCGGCAAGCGCATCGCTTACTCGCCGCATCCGCAGTCCCCGGCTACATCCGCAGTCCCTGGCCACGTCTGCCGTCCCCGGCCACATCCGCAGTCCCCGGCCTACGACCTGACAATCGAGACGGCACGGCGCGACGGATCGAAATAAGCCCGAAACTCCCGGTTGGCTTCGTCGACCGTGATCTCCCCGAGCACAGTCGATGTGTCGAGCAACTGGGCACCGCGGAACAGGTACGAGATGTATCCCCGGGCGATGTATCCAGGGGAGTCGAGCGTGGTCAGAAACCGGCCGAGTGCCTTTTTGCGGCAGCGTTCAAACTCCGCTTCGCCGATGCCGTTTTGCAAGGCTTCGTCAATCACCTGTTGCACGCGATCTGTTAGCCGACGCGGATCCGGCGTGTTTCCACCGATGACGGCAAAGCCGTACGTCTCAGCGCGTTCGAACTCCCAGGAGAACCCTTGGTCGATGAGACCTTCATCAATCAGTTCCTGATAAGCGCTGCTGCTGCGTCCAAAGAGCGCATCAAGGGCCACGCCAAGAGCCAGTTCACGGCGAAGGAGCTCTGGGCCGGACATCTCATTGACGGCGTCCTTCCAGGCAATCAGGCACTTCGGCTGACTGACCGCAAGGTTCACGGTGACCTCTGGGGCGTACACGGTTGGCGGTTCAGAGAAGGCTTTGCGATCAATCACCGGGATCGGCTTGAACGTCTTTTTACCCTGATTATCCTTAATCCAACCCATGACCGTTTCAGGATCAAAGCCGCCGACTGCCATCAAAACCATGTTCCCCGGGTGATAGAAGGTGTCGTAACACTCGTACAAGGTTTCTTTGGTGATGTGGGAAATACTTTCAACTGTACCGGCGATCTCGATACGCACCGGGTGCTCGTGATACAAGGCCTTCAGGAGTTCGTAAAACACCCTTGCGTCCGGATTGTCGTTGTACATCTGAATTTCCTGGCCGATGATCCCTTTCTCTTTCTCCACGTTGGCATCCGTAAAGTACGGGTCCTGAACGAAGTTGAGCAGGAGATCAAGGTTCTCATGGAGGTTGTCGGTGCAGGAAAAGAGATAACTCGTCAGATCAAAGGTTGTGAATGCATTCGCCGAGGCGCCGTAACGCGAAAACTCGGGGAACACGTCCCCAGCCTCTGATTCGAACATCTTGTGCTCGAGAAAGTGGGCAATGCCGTCTGGCACCGTCGTGTAGTCCTTCGAGGCACTGGTTCGAAAGACGCGGTCAATCGACCCGTAATGCGTGCTGAAGGTCACGAAGGTCTGTGCAAATCCGGGCTTTGGCAGCAAGACAACCTGCAGTCCATTTGGCAACCGTTCCTGGTAGACGGATTCTCCCATTGGAAATGTATTAGTTTCCATGTGTCTCCCCCTCCTGGCTGCTCAAGAAATAAACCGTGTCGAGGACGAGTTTGTCACTCACGCGGACCACGTCGTCAACCGTCACGCGGTTCATGTTGTTCATGAGCGTTTCCACATCGCGATCAATCCCGCAAAGTGTCCCGCTGAAATGGATCTCGAGGCTTGAGACCGGTTGATCCATGACCTGTTTGTACTGGTTGGTCAGGGCCCCTTGCGTGAGAGTCAGCTCCTCGGCTGTGACGTCGCCTTTGCGCATGGCTTCGACCTGCTCGAGGATGATTTCCCGCGCCTGCTCCATCACACCTGGTTCGATCCCGGTCTGAATCGCCACCAGCCCGCTGAGTCCGTCGAGGCGGCTTGAGGCATAGTAGGCAAGGCTCGCTTTCTCGCGGACATTGCGAAACAGCTTCGAGTGCGGGAAGCCGCCGAGTATGCCATTTGCGACGAGCAAGGCAGGATAGTCTTCGTCTCCGTATGAGACGCCTGTTTTGAATCCAAGATTCAATTTCCCTTGCTGCACTTTCTCCCGCTCGACGATGAAATCGGGATCGCCATTATTCCGCTTGCGCGCAGGAATCGGTTGGATGAGGGTCTTCTCCCCAGAACCGCGAAACTCCGGCAGGTGCTTCTCAAATTGGTCGAGCAGGCGTTGTCCCACATCATCCGGCTGCTTGATGTCGCCCACGACATACAGATACACCTCAGATTCCGCGAGGAACTGTTCGTAGGTGGTCCATAGGCTTTGTGGCGTGAGACCCTCGATGTCCTCTTCGTAGCCAAGCCTGGGCAGTCCTTCCGGCAGCCCTCGGCAGACATGTAAGGTGCACTGTTCCATTGCGTAGGCGATTTTGTCGTCGGTGAGGCTCGCGATCCGCTTTTGATGCAGTGACTTCTCCCGTTTGACGAACTCCGGGTTGAAGCCGTGGTCGTCGTGCATCGGATCGGTCACCAATTCAAGGCACAAATCCACGATGTTTTCGAATACGCCTTTGGCTTCGTCCGATCGCGATTCTTCCGGGATCGACGCGTACACCTCGGCGAGTTGCAACGGTCCGCGTTTCCCGCTGTTGGTCCGCACGGCAGCGCCAAATTGCTCATCACAGTAGCGCGCAAACTCGAGCGGTGACGGCAGGCGCGATGTACCGTCCGGCCACAGATATGGAATAATGGCAGTCGGCGTCACATGCTCTCTCGTCAGCGGCCGTGCCAACTTCAGCGATAGGTGGCGCGTGCGAAACTGCGATGTTGGCAGAATGTGCACGTGCAACCGCCCGCGCTGCAAGGCCAGAAATTCACCCATGGGCAACCTCTCCTTTATTTCCTTCGTGGGTTTCTTGGATGTCGTTTTGTAATCAAGCAATGACCAGACTGACTCCCTCGTATCCCGAACAACAACCTGATGGCCCGAGGTAAACACCTGATGGCCGAGATAAACAACGGAAGGTGTAACAGCCTGGATACACTACGCTGCGTTCATGGAAAAAGGGGCTTTCGCCCCCTATCCTACAGTATGAACGGATTCACTTTCCATTATGACACGGCTATGACACGGCAGCTACGACAGGGCAGCGGCGACAAAGTGGCTGCGAGAAGCCGCTATAAAACGGCGGCGAGAGCATCATTTCCAGCGCTTTTTTCGCTCAGAAGCAAGCTTTTATCGAGCAAGGCCCCGACTAAACTGGTTTCTAGCTGCAGCCTGCGCCACTTCGAAGTCAGCCTTGGAAATGATTTGCGCGTCACGGATCCACTCCTGCACCTCTCGCGTAATACGCGGCGCAACATACTTAGCGGACCCGTGACGCGCAATCAATTCGCGCTTGCTCAATTGATGTTTTGTGACACAATGCACATTTGTGAGGGCTTCCAAAAGCTCTCCGCAGAGCGGACACTGGAACAATGAAATCCCTTCTTTCACTTTTTTTGAATTCATATGGGGATTTCGCGCGCAATATGCAGGCTCCGTACCAATCACACAGAAATTTCCCTATACATGAAATTTTCTCACATTTTCGCAAGTTTGAGAAGTAGCCCAAGCATCTTTTCATCTTGGGCTACCCCTCAGCTCTATGTGAACACCCGTTAAGGGGTGGGAACCTATACCTCTTCAATTCACATAGAATCCCTTACCTGGAAGTCCGTTCTGCACCTTCACTCTGGTAGTAATGTATTCGTCCCGCCGACCTGTTGTGCATATGAGAGACGACACCAGGTGACTCTCAAAGCGCTAGCTGGATGTGTGGTATAGTAGCGTGAGAAAAGTTCGTCGAAGATTTGGCGACGATGTCACAACCTGAAGGAAGCTTCCGATGCTTCAAATCAAAAGACTTGTACAATTGGCGTTTCGCCTCGAGCTGTTTGAGGTCTTTGGGCTTGTTGCATCATTCGCGGCAACGATGATCTTTCTCTTGTCAGCCCATCGCCTTGATGACTATTACGGCATCCACGCGTACGCATCGCCGATTGTGAATGAGACAGTCGGGGTCCTCGAGAGCCCGATGCCTTGGGTATTTCTAGGCGTTGTCAGCATTCTTTTGGGAGCGTACATCCGAATTCGCAAACAGCAACCGAAAAACGCGCCCATGAGGCTGTATCTCATCCGGGTTATCATTGCTTTCGTCGTGTTAATGGCCATCTATAAAATCACCAACTTTTACATCGCAGTTTACAATCCGTTCGATCGCGATGCTGCCATTCAACACATCGACCGGGTGTTGTTTTTTGGCAAGCTTCCGTCCGAGTGGATGGAACCTTGGGTATCTCGACCACTCACGTGGCTGTTTAGTGCCGCGTATCTCTCCTGGTTCGTTCTGAGCTACGGCACAGTGCTCGTCATGGCCCGTCGGGATCGTGAGGCCATTCGCCAGTACATGTCGATGGCATTGTCCACGTTTTACATCGGATACTTTACGTATTTTCTGGTCCCAGTCATCGGCCCTGTCTTTACAGTGCCTTATGCAACTCCAATCGGCGGAGTAGACGCGTTGTTTGCGAACACACAGGCGCTCATATCGAGAGACTGTTTCCCGAGCCTCCACACCGGGATCGCGATTGTCATGATGGTTTCCGTCTGGCGGCACCATCGCCGATTTTCGTGGTTTTACATTCCCATCACGATCCTTATCATTTTCTCTACGATCTATCTACGCGTACACTACGCCCTTGATGTCTTTGCGGGAACCGGACTCTCTATCGCCATGACCCAGTTATCTCCACAGTGGGTGAAGGGCTGGGCTGCACTACACGACTGGGCTTCAGGTCTGGCAACCTCACCCAAACACCAACCGACCGTCAAAGAGCGTGCATTCTCGGAACTTGCGTAGGCTATTGAGGTCGACATTGAGTAGGCCATTGAGAGGGCTATTGAGGTGGACATTGATTGGGACATTGAGTAGGCCATTGATTGGATCAAGATCATTTATGCAGCCTTCGAAAAATATGCGATTTTCAAGCGTTATTCGTGGATAGAATTTCTAAGAGCGTCTGATATAAAGTGACAGCTTTACGAAATGTAACTTAGGCACTGTTGAAAACGGTTATAGCCTGCTGTATCATAATTCTAGTGTTCGAAGTTCATCTCTATCGCTAGAGGAGGAGAGAATCGTGGCATTCGTCATTACATCTCCATGCATCGACGAAAAGGCTGCTGACTGCGTCGAAACGTGTCCAGTGGATTGCATCCACGAAGGAGAGGATCAATACTACATCGATCCAGACACATGCATCGACTGCGGTGCTTGCGAAGCAGTTTGCCCAGTATCCGCAATTTTCCAGGAAGACTTTGTGCCTGACGACGAGAAGTCTTTCATTGCGAAAAACCGGGAATTCTTCCAGAAGTAATTCGTTTTATTGTTTTCATGCACAATCGAAGGGCACAAAGGGAAACCCGTATGGGTTTCCCTATTTATATGCCAAGATACGCCTTTTTATGCGGTACCGATGTAAGCCTCATTTCCACGCCTGGGTGAGCATCCCCGTGACATGAATGTGGCAGGCACGCCTTTGATGCGATGCCGATTACCTCGCCTTGCGCCGCGTCAACGAAAGACCATCCACGGGTGTGGTTACCCTGGTCTCCCCTTTCCGAGTCCCTTGCAGGTCTGGAATCCGGTGCAACACCCACCACGTCACCAGTTGAACAAGTCCCATTGCAAAGGCAAGGTACGGGATGGTTTTCCCCACCGGATCGAACATGATCCAGATGACGAAACTCCCCACACCGACCACGCGCCCGGCATTCGTGAAGGCTTCGCGCATGACGATGTGTTCCATCCGCACGTCGCTTTCATCTTCGTTGTCCAACCGTCCAATGGTGTCAAATACGGTACCTTGCAACGGTACGAGAAACAAGGGCAGGCAAACAGCAATCGCTGCACCGTACCATACCAGCGTCGTCGTGCGCAGCGGGAACAGAAACAAGGCTGCGCAGCACGCCATGAGCGCAGCACCGATACCCATGAACACTTTACGGTTATGCGGATGAACGAATCGACTGACGAGAAAAAACGCGCCAAATGACAATGCGCTTTGCAGTAAAAAGAACTCACCGAGTTCCATTTCACTTCCAGTGGCAATGTATAGCAGCAGTGCAATCAGAAACAGGAACACACCTTCACGCAACCCATAGATGGAGGACCCGATTAACACGCGGCGCCAGGACGGATCGCGAACACCTTGAAACATGGTCGAGAATTGAAACTTCAGACCAAGCGGTGGCTGCGACAGCTTCACGCTGACAAAGGATGCCAGGATGAACAGTCCCAACGAGAGTCCAAACACAAGGTGATAGCCACTTAATCCCCCGAGTCGATCCTCAAACGAGATCAGAAAACCGGCGACTGGCGGTGCAGCCATTCCTGCGATGGAACCAGCCACCCCGTTCATGCCATAGAATCGATCTCTCGATCCGGAAGACGTAAACCTGAGGCTCAAGTCATTGAACGAGCACCAATAAAAACCTGCGGCAGTTCCCATCAGCATGCCAAGGATAAACGGGTAGCCGGCGAGCCATTTTCCACCCCACAGGGTCAGGGCGTAGAACCCGGCATGTAACAGGACTCCGGAACGCAACGTCAATACTGAACTCCTTCGCTTGGCAATCCAGCCAGCGACGAAGAACATCACCGGCACCAGGAGGTACACTGCGAAGTTGTACATGCCAATCGCCCGAAAGTCTTTGTCCACTTTCCAAAGATAGACGTTTACAAATGTGTTCGACAGGGATACGGACAGCGCGAACAGTCCGCTGATAAACAAGAGCCACCAGGCCTCCCGGCTCAGTGGAACGCGCTCCCGTGCCACAGCATCACCTCCGTTTGTACGTCGCCGGTGACATGATGCAGCTCGTCAAACCCTCTCCGGTAGTTTGCCCAGGTCGAGACCTGCCATGCCAGCTGTGGGGCTGTGGGGCTGACACATCATACGATCGTTAAGCCTCCCCTAGGCGTTCCCCCGTCGACGACGAAAGGCCACATAAGGATCGCTGATGCGCGATGAAACTGAAAAGCAAACGAAAGCTGCGTGACTTGAAGCAAGGTAAAGCCCCGGCGAATCGCCGGGGCTTCCCTAATTTGGTCTTTGCATTACTAGGTCAGCTTGCTTGGCTTAACTGCCTTGGTTTAAACAGCCTCTACCAGCGGCAGGACCATGGGCCTGGCTTAACAGCCTCAACCCACCTCAGGACCAGCGGCGTAGCTCAACAGCCCCAACGGCCTGATCAACTGCCTGGCTCAACAACCCGGCCCGCCTTACCTTACATGTTCCGACGGTACCGGCCGCCCACCTCGTAAAGCGCATGCGTGATCTGCCCGAGACTCGCCACCTTTACGGTCTCCATCAGCTCGGCGAACAGGTTGCCGCCGGACTTGGCGACCTCTTTCAGGCGGCGCAGCGCCGCTTCCGTCTCGGTCTCGTGCGCGCTTTGGAAGACGCGCAGGTTGTGAATCTGCTGCTCCTTCTCTTCCTTCGTGGCACGGGCGAGTTCAAGCTTCGGCGCATTGTAATCCTCACGGAGAGTCTCCGGATTGATGTAGGTGTTCACCCCAATGATGGGCAGCTGACCAGAGTGCTTGAGGCTCTCGTAGTAGAGCGACTCCTCCTGGATCTTGCTGCGCTGGTACTGCGTCTCCATGGCGCCAAGGACGCCACCGCGATCGTTTAGGCGCATGAACTCTTCGAGGACCGCTTCTTCAACGAGATCGGTCAACTCATCAATAATGAACGCACCTTGCAGCGGGTTCTCATTTTTGGCGAGACCAAACTCACGATTGATGATCATCTGAATCGCCATGGCCCGTCGCACAGACGCCTCTGTCGGGGTCGTGATGGCCTCATCGTAGGCGTTTGTGTGCAGCGAATTGCAGTTGTCATAAATCGCGATGAGCGCCTGCAAGGTCGTACGGATATCGTTGAAGTCGACCTCCTGTGCGTGCAAAGAGCGACCAGACGTCTGAATGTGGTACTTCAGCTTCTGGCTGCGTTCGTTCGCGCCGTAACGGTTCTTCATCGCAACAGCCCAGATGCGGCGGGCAACACGTCCGATGACGGTGTACTCCGGATCCATGCCGTTGCTGAAGAAGAACGACAGGTTCGGTGCAAAGTCGTCGATGTTCATCCCGCGACTGAGATAGTACTCGACATACGTGAACGCATTGGCGAGCGTGAAGGCCAACTGGGTAATCGGGTTCGCCCCCGCCTCGGCGATATGGTAGCCGCTGATGCTGACTGAGTAGTAGTTGCGCACGCGGTGATCGATGAAGTACTGCTGGATATCCCCCATCATCCTGAGCGCAAACTCGGTCGAGAAGATGCAGGTGTTCTGACCCTGGTCCTCTTTCAGGATATCTGCCTGGACCGTGCCGCGAACCGTCTGCAGTGTACGTTCGAAGATGACAGCACGCTCGTCTTCGGTTGGCTTGCGGCCTTCCTTCTTCTCAAAGGCAGCTGTTTGCTGCTGAATCGCTGTGTTCAGATACATCGCCAGGATGGTCGGTGCCGGTCCATTGATGGTCATCGACACGCTGGTATTCGGTGCGCAAAGGTCAAAGCCCGCATACAATTTACCCATGTCTTCGAGCGTACAGATGCTGACGCCGCTCTCGCCGACCTTGCCGTAGATGTCTGGACGGTAATCAGGATCTTCACCATACAACGTCACACTGTCGAAGGCGGTGGACAAGCGCTTCGCCGGATCGTTTTGCGACAGGTAGTGGAACCTGCGATTCGTCCGCTCTGGCGTGCCCTCACCAGCAAACTGGCGCTTTGGCTCCTCCTCAGTCCGCTTGAACGGGAACACACCAGCCGTAAACGGAAACTCACCTGGTACGTTCTCGAGCATCGACCACCGGACAATGTCGCCCCAGTCTTCAAACCGAGGCAGCACGACCTTCGGAATCCGAGTACCGGACAATGATGTAGTGTACAGGTCTGTATGAATCTCTTTATCGCGCACCTTCGTGACAAAGGTGTCCGCGGTGTACCGTTGCTTTTTCGCCGCCCAAGTATCCACAATCTTGCGGGTCGACTCGTCAAGCTTCGCCCACAAGGCATCGTAGCGGCCTTGTAAGACCTGCGCGACGAGCGCCTCCTCATTCGCGGGCGATCCGGTGCCTACGCTGGCCGATCCGGAGCCTGCACTTGCCACTCCACTGGCCGCTCCACTGCCAACGCTGAAAGACCCGCTGGCCGATCCGGTGGCCGATGTGCCGCCCACACTTCCGCCGCCCGCAACCTGCTCCTTCGCCCCCGCAACCTGGTATGCCTGGCGCGCCAGCTTCGCTTGGTCTTCCGCGTGTTTCCGGTAGTCACGCACTGTGCGCACGACGTCGAGCAGGTACTGACTGCGCTCACCAGGGATAATCGCCGGGCGGCGCTCCCCGACCTCGCCAACCGTCAAGTGGCTCTCCCACTCGACGCCTGTCTTCTCACGCAGCACGTCTACCACTGCGCGGTACAGGCGGTTTGTGCCCGGATCATGAAACTGGCTCGCAACAGTGCCGTAGACCGGCATCGACTCCACCGGATCGTGAAAGGCGTTGCGGTTGCGCTGCACCTGCTTTCGCACATGACGAAGCGCATCCTCCGAGCCGCGGCGGTCAAACTTGTTGATGGCAACGAGATCAGCATAGTCGAGCATGTCAATCTTCTCAAGCTGCGACGGAGCGCCGTACTCCGCGGTCATCACGTACAGCGACACGTCCGACACCGAGACGATGTCCGCATCGCCTTGGCCAATGCCGCTCGTCTCAATGATGATCCAGTCAAACCCGGCCGCTTTCGCCACCACGACAGCCTCGCCGACTGCGTCCGATAGTTCCGTCTTCGAGTGCCGGGTCGCGAGGCTTCGCATATACACGTTTGGATGGTGAATCGCATTCATGCGGATGCGGTCACCAAGGAGTGCGCCGCCTGTCTTTTGGCGGGACGGATCGATGGAAAACACGGCGATCCGCTTCTCCGGAAAGTCCTCAAGGAAGCGACGGATGAGCTCATCCGTCAAAGAAGACTTGCCTGCACCGCCGGTCCCGGTGATACCAAGCACCGGAGCACTGTTCGCCCGTTCCTTCAGGCGTGCAAGCAGGTTCAGGTAGTCACCCTCGGAGATGTCTGTGTGGTCCTCGACCAAAGTGACAAACCGCGCGACGACGTTCGGATTGTTGGCTGAGAGCAGACTCGGATCAGGGAGGCCCGCTTCCGCAGCTTCCTCCGCATCGCGCGCAGCGGCTTTCGCTTCGCAGGAGCGGATCATGTGGTTGATCATCCCCTGCAGCCCCAGGCGCCGTCCATCATCTGGGGAGTAAATCTTCGCCACGCCGTACGATTCGAGCGTGCGGATCTCGTCCTGCACAATCACACCACCGCCGCCCCCGAAGACGAGGATGTGCTCAGCGCCCCGTTCTTTCAGCAGGTCGACCATGTATTTGAAGAACTCCACGTGACCACCTTGGTATGAACTGATGGCGATCCCGTTCGCGTCCTCCGCAATCGCAGCCGTCACGATTTCGTCGACGGACCGGTTGTGGCCGAGGTGAATGACCTCGCAGCCGCTTGCCTGAAGAATCCGGCGCATGATGTTGATAGACGCATCATGGCCGTCGAACAGGCTGGATGCCGTCACAAATCGGATCGGGCGGGATGGAAAATAAGGCTTCGTCTCCTGTGTAGCGGAAAAGTCTGCGCTGCGTGGAGCCTCGTTGGCCTGACTTGCGGTGGCCTGGTTCTCAGCCGTCTGATTCGCCGTGGCCTGACTTGCAGTGGCCTGGTTCGCGGCGGTCTGGGTGGTGTTCAGCGTACTGTGTTGGTGCTGTCCGGAAGCGCTGTCATTGATTTTGGTGGACATTGTAGGAACCGCTCCTCTCAAAGCGAAGTCTGGTTAGGTGCGAAGAATGGAAGAATGATCTGGTTCGGTTCGGAGAATCATGTTGATTTGCTGACGGACAAACTCGGAAAAGTCCATATCTCTGATGGCCCAACGTCGAAAGGCCCACATCTGCCCGAGGACAATGATGTCATGCGCGACCAAGGGGATCGTCTCCTCGGTCAGCTCGAGGCTTTTATCTTCCAAGCCATCCTGCAAAAGCTGTACAAACACGTCCGTGATAACTTGTTCGTTTTGCAATACGTCGTGGAGATGATGCGGCGGCAAGGATTTGCTTTCCTGATAGATGAGCAAGACTTCGTCTTCCATATCGCGGATCACGCTGAGAAACGAAGTCATCGCATGACGCAATCGTTCAAGCGCGGTTTCATGACTGGACAGGCTGTCTGCCAGTCGCTCGTGGATCTCCTGGTGAATATGCTGACAGACTAGGTACAAGATGTCTTCTTTTGACTTCACGTACTCATAGAGCGCACCGTTCGAAAGGCCGCTCGCCTTGGCGATTTCACGGGTGGTTGTCTTATGAAATCCCTTCTCAATAAACAACTCTACCGAGGCTCGGACAATCTGTTTCCGGCGCTCGCGGATTCGTTCAGGGTCTTTCACCGTAGATTCGATCTGCACCCCCATGAATGCCCTCCTCTCGAACTGACTGAGCGCTCGCTCAGTATCAGTGTAGGTTCTACTTTGCATATCGTCAAGACCCGGCTGTCGATTTGAGAGGGCTTGGCCCGCGGTGTCTGCGAAGTGCTCGCCGTTTGTCGACTAAGGGCATGGGCTGAGCCCGAAAATTGGCGTGTTTTGCGCGCGCCGGATTTCCTGATATCCTGAGTAGGACATGCTGTAAAGGAGCGTAAACAATGTCCGAAACGAATTCCGAGATGAAGTCAGAAAACACCTCTTCCATCCTGCTTGGCGCGAACGTGTCTATCGCGAAAACCGGCCTGCTTGCTGCCGTCAACGAGACGATAGAGTACGATGCAAATACCTACATGATCTACACCCGCAGTAACCGAGGCGGCAAGGCTCGGCCGATTACCGACTTCAACCGCGATGAGGCCCTTGGACTGATGAGGGATCATGGGATTTACGATCCGGTCGTACACCTCTCCTACCTCGTCAACTTAGCGAGTCCGAAGGAAGAGACGTGGGAGTACGGCATCTCAGTCCTCACCGAAGAGATCGCGCGCGTGGAATACCTCGGCTTTCGCTATATTGTCATGCATCCCGGGAGTCACGTCGGTGAAGGAGTGCCGTACGCGCTCGAACGGATCGCCGAAGCACTGAATCAGATTCTAACCGGCGACGAGAAACTGACCATCTGCTTGGAGACGATGGCTGGCGACGGATCAAAGGTTGGAAATTCGCTTGACGAGATCGCCGACATTATCTCCCGAGTGAAGCACAATCATGTTCTCGGTGTTTGCATCGACACCTGCCATAACTACAGTTACGGATACGATGTGGTGAACGACTTTGACGGATTCCTGCATCAGTTTAACGAGATTATCGGCCTCGACAGATTAAAGTGCGCGCACATTAACGATTCAAAGAACCCATTTGACTCGAAGAAAGACCGGCACGCAAACATCGGAGAAGGATCGCTTGGGCTCGAGGCTATCAAACGGATCGTTCATCACGATGCCCTGCGCGGCATTCCGCAGATCCTCGAGACGCCGGCCGGGAAGTATCGTGCGGAGATTGACCTTCTGCTCGACCGCCAGGCCTAAGGGACCAGGCGCGGTACCTGATCTGATTGCCTGGGCGCCCAGCTCTTCTGATTTCCCTGCTTGGGAGTCTTGGTCTGTTGTGGGCGCCTGGGCTTATGGTTCCGGCTTGATGCCTGAGTTGTACGCAAAGAAATGAATCAGCCAATCGTAAATCAACTACCATAAATCATCTGCTCGTGTTGGCTAATGCTGAACCAGCCGCCATGCTTAGTGCATTGGCGGCTTTTCGTATCTGGTATATCTCTCAATTTTCTCGGCCAAGCTGATTGATGTGACAGTCAACTGGGAGAAAAAGGAGAGGTTACCTATGCACCGCCATGGACTTCAATGGTTCACCACGGTGACGTTTCTGTTACTCACCCCAATCGTTGCATATGCAGCGGCAAACAACTCGATGTGGTCACACGCGACTTCCAATTCAATGAATTTGCAGACCACACAGACGTACACCGTACAACCGGGAGATACACTCTGCGGAATCTCTCAAAAACTAGGTGTCAGCCTGTCAGATTTGATAGCGTGGAACGATATTACGAATCCGAACTTGTTACTGCCGGGGCAGTCTATCACTTATACGACATCTAGTTCACAGAGAGAGGTGCAGTCGAACGTCCAACAAGTCGGCGGTCAGTCGGGCACGTCAAGCGGGATCGTCCAACCTGTATCAACAATATCAGGACCGAATGCTGGTGTGCCGGCATCTGTTTCAGGCCTTGGAAAGGTTATAGACTGCAAATTGACAGCCTACACAGCAGGGCCGGAGTCAACCGGTAAAGTGCCCGGCGACCCCGGATACGACATCACAGCCAGTGGAGCACGAGCCGTGCAAGGCGTTACCGTTGCTGTCGATCCGTCAGTCATCCCACTAGGCACCAAACTGTTTATTCCGGGAGTCGGGTTTCGAGTTGCACAAGATACGGGCGGAGCGATCATCGGGGACCATATTGACGTGTTCTACAACGACTTGACGACGGCCGTGGATTTTGGTGTTCGCCAGCAGGTTCCCGTCTATATTCTGCCGAACTGGTTTCCATTTCCCGCGAGCTAAGGGGCTTTTCAAATGACTCTGCGAGCGGCTGAGGCCACAGTGCTGAGGCCACAGTGCTGAGGCCAGTGCTGAGGCCAGTGCTGAGGTCTGTGTGTGGGCGCCTACTTTGACTCATGCCACCCGCTGAGGTCGGGGTGTGAGCCCCTTAGGTACCCGCTCCAGCGGCTAAGGTCAGGGTGTGAGCCCCTTAGGTAACCCGTTCCAGCGGCTAAGGTCAGGGTGTGAGCCCCTTAGGTAACCCTGTTGAGTCGCTGTTGATTCATTTGAATACACATTAGATGAATGCATATTGGAGAGCCCCAGGCATTGCGCCTGGGGCTACCTTTTTTCCTTTAATTGATCTCCTTTCGTTGAGTCCATAGGATACCAGTCGTTGACTCAGCTTAGAGAGGAGAACTGCCCCAGTTGGGCGTGCCTCCCAAGCTGTTCTATTGCCCCACTACACCCATTCAGCGCTGACGACGACGCTTCGAGACAAAATTTGCTGCCCAGCATGCTGTCCAACTGAGAAACACATAGAGCAACAACCACGGCCAAAAATTCATCGTTAGAAAAAACTTCATGACCGCGAACGGAACGCCGAAGGACAGAACAGTGGAAATCAGCACAGGAGCGGTTCCTCCGCGCATGAGCGTATAAAGTAAAAAGCTAACAATGATGACCAGTATGGGAATCCATGCGGCGATCCAGTTCATCACGTACCCGGGTTCCACACTCACTCAGTTCACCTCCCCTTCACCATGAAGGCAAGCACTCTTTGACATTGTACAAGGTCAAGCTTCGGTATGCTATAAAACATGTCACATCGGAACAAAAGTTGATAAGGCGATATTTACAGAACGCCCAGACCCAAACCAACCCCCACTTAGTCGGCCAGACCGACTTAAGTCACCTCATCGCGACAGCCTTAGTCGGTCTCAGCCTACTAAACCCGGAATTCTGCCGAGTTAAGTCGCTCTGAGCGACTTATTCAGCCGCCCAGACCCAGACCAACCTCCACTTAGTCGGCCAGACCGACTTAAGTCACCTCATCGCGACACCCTTAGTCGGTCCCAGCCTACTAAACCCGGAATTCTGCCGAGTTAAGTCGGTCAAAGCGACTTATTCCGCTGTCCAAACCCAAACCAACCCCCACTTAGTCGGCCAGACCGACTTAAGTCACCTCATCGCGACACCCTTAGTCGGTCCCAGCCTACTAAACCCGGAATTCTGCCGACTTAAGTCGGTCAAAGCGACTTATTCCGCCGCCCGAACCCAGACCAACCTCCACTTAGTCGGCCAGACCGACTTAAGTCACCTCATCGCGACACCCTTAGTCGGTCTCAGCCTACTAAACCCGGAATTCGACCGAGTTAAGTCGCTCAGAGCGACTTATTCAGCCGCCCAGACCCAAACCAACCTCCACTTAGTCGACCAGACCGACTTAAGTCACCTCATCGCGACAGCCTTAGTCGGTCTCAGCCTACTAAACCCGGAATTCTGACCAGTTAAGTCGCTCAGAGCGACTTATTCCGCTGCCCAAACCCAAACCAACCTCCACTTAGTCGGCCAGACCGACTTAAGTCACCTCATCGCGACAGCCTTAGTCGGTCCCAGCCTACTAAACCCGGAATTCTGACCAGTTAAGTCGCTCAGAGCGACTTATTCCGCCGCCCAGACCCAGACCAACCTCCACTTAGTCGGCCAGACCGACTTAAGTCACCTCATCGCGACAGGCTTAGTCGGTCTCAGCCTACTAAACCCGGAATTCTGCCGAGTTAAGTCGGTCAAAGCCACTAACGTTGCATTAAATAGTCGTTGGGGTGTCAAGAGCATCACACTGCATGGCAACAGTACGTAGTCGGAATGTTCGGTTAGTTTAGCTGGATGTGTATGGCCTAAAGAGATTACACCTCTTAGACAGATAGCCTACATTCCAGATTTTGGCGTATTTAGACTGGGTCGTACTCCAGGTCATCCAAGTGTTCAATATCTCCGTCTACGTACTGCTGCAGCGTCTGGGAGAAGACTT
>NZ_LJCO01000097.1 GCF_001399675.1 Paenalicyclobacillus ferrooxydans | reverse complement strand
ATGGCGGAGGGGACACACGCGTACCCATGCCGAACACGACCGTTAAGACCTCCAGCGCCGATAATACTTGGAGCGCGAGTTCCTGGGAAGGTAGGACGTTGCCAGGCAAGTGAGTAACACAGAGGGCACAGCAGAGATGCTGGGCTCTTTTTGTGTTGTGTCTTGATTGATTCGCGCGCGAAGGCGCGCACCTTCTATTCTTTTGTTCGATACTTTGAAAAGAGGATGTGGAAGGCAGGCCTGTGGCCTGCCCGACGCACGCGCGGGCTAAATGGCGATACAGCGGGTTCCCTAGGCTAGGCAGATAAGCGAAAGAATGTTCGTTGATGGCTGAATCCAGGCGGATACGGACGAAACAACGAACAGGACTTCCCTTGTAGGGGTTCGCAGCCCTCAAAAGTAGGTGAACGGAGGCAACAAGGGAAGTCCTGTGCGCTAAAATGTCAGCCACCATGTGAAAAGGGAGCCAGAGGGGAAGATTTGTTCGTTCCCATTTGGGCGATGCAGCACTTTTGCTCGTTATGCGCCTAACAAAGGAACTTTTGTGTCTTGGCTCCGTTTGTACCGCCGGGCCGTGCTGCGCCGGAGACCTCGCTCGTCCCCTGTCCTCACTGATTGGCGCGCGAAGGCGCGCACCTTCTATTCTTTTGTTCGATACTTTGAAAAGAGGATGTGGAAGGCAGGCCTGTGGCCTGCCCGATGCACGCGCGGGTTAAATGGCGATACAGCGGGTTCCCTAGGCTAGGCAGATAAGCGAAAGAATGTTCGTTGATGGCTGAATCCAGGCAGGTACTGACGAAACAACGAGCACAACTTCTCTTGTATGGGTTCGCTACCCTCAAAAGTAGGTGAACTGACGCAACAAGGGGAATCCTGTGCGCTAAATGTCAGCCACCATGTGCAAAGGGAGCAAGAGAGGAAGATTTGTTCGTTCCCATTTGGGCGATGCGGCACTTTTGTTCGTTATGGACCATACAGAGGAAGATTCGTTTGTACCGCCGGGCCGGGCTGCGCCGGCGACCTCGCTCGGTGCGCACTGTCCTGACTGATTCGCGCGCGAAGGCGCGCACCTTCTACGCATTGTCTTTTGCATTTTACTTTGAATTTGAAAGCTGTGATGTCATCGAAAATGTAAGGCAAAGGACAACAGAGAATGAGAGGCAGGGAAGTAACGCAAAGCAAAAAGAGGATGTGGAAGGCAGTCCTGCGGCCTGCCCGCTGCACGCGTGGGTTAAGTGGCGTTGCACGGGGGGCCCCTAGGCTAGGGAGATAAGGGAAAGAATGTTCGTTGATAGCTGAATCCAGGCGGATACGGACGAAACAACGAACACAACTTCCCTTGTAGGGGTTCGCCGGCCTCAAAAGTAGGTGAATCGAGGCAACAGGGGAAGTCCTGTGCGCTAAATGTCAGCCACTATGTGCAAAGGGAGCCAGAGAGGAAGATTTGTTCGTTCCCATTAAGGCGATGCGGCACTTTTGTCCGCTATACATCTAACAAAGGAACTTTTGTGTCTTGGCTCCGTTTGTACCGCCGGGCCGTGCTGCGCCGGAGACCTCGCTCGTCCCCTGTCCTCACTGATTGGCGCGCGAAGGCGCGCACCTTCTATTCTTTTGTTCGATACTTTGAAAAGAGGATGTGGAAGGCAGGCCTGTGGCCTGCCCGATGCACGCGCGGGTTAAATGGCGATACAGCGGGTTCCCTAGGCTAGGCAGATAAGCGAAAGAATGTTCGTTGATGGCTGAATCCAGG
Source organism: Paenalicyclobacillus ferrooxydans (assembly GCF_001399675.1). Classification (GTDB taxonomy): domain Bacteria; phylum Bacillota; class Bacilli; order Alicyclobacillales; family Alicyclobacillaceae; genus Alicyclobacillus_B; species Alicyclobacillus_B ferrooxydans. The sequence goes on along the minus strand of NZ_LJCO01000097.1, from coordinate 33,786 downwards.
CAGGTACTGACGAAACAACGAACAGGACTTCCCTTGTAGGGGTTCGCTACCCTCAAAAGTAGGTGAACTGACGCAACAAGGGGAATCCTGTGCGCTAAATGTCACCTACCATGCAAAAATGAAGCAAGAGAGGAAGATTTGTTCGTTCCCGTTCGAGCGATGCGGCACTTTTGTTCGCTATAGACGAAACAAAGGAAGGTTAGTCCGTTCAACTTCATTCCCCACTGGAGTCGAGGCCCCTAGTCGATCAATACCCCATTGTCGCCCCGCTCTTGACGTCACAAGGAAAGCTTTGTGAGTTGCGGGAATAGATGCCTTCAAACACAACACAGTGAGTTCGACTTGTACCAGGATATTGTGGGAAGAATTCTCCTCAGTGGCGGTGGTGAAGGCAACGGGCACCGTGAAGCAGGCTGGAGAACATTCAGTTGCGGAAACAGGTCAACCTGAAGAGGCAGTAGGCCGTCAGCCATCTGAAGGGCTGGCTGAGACCATAGCTGGTGCCGGGGATGGTGCCGGGGATGGTGCCAGAGGTGGTGCCAGAGGTGGTGCCAGAGGTGGTGCCAGAGGTGGTGCCGGGGATGGTGCCAGAGGTGGTGGCGGGGATGGTGCCGGGGATGGTGAGGGTGGGCTGATGCTGCCCCAGAGCCTGACTGAGGATGTTGCTGCTCAAGAAACTGTAATGTAGATGATATGGTAGACGCACGAGGGGGGACATCGTATGCGAGTTTGGGTGCCGGACAGGGCGTATTTCGAGCCAGCTGCTATGGAATATTCACTGGGTCAGGAAATTCGACAACGACTTCAAGATATGGACGTGGAGATTTTGACCACGACCTCTCACAATCGGATCACCGGGATTCCTGGCAATACAGAACTACAGGTCTACGCCAACTCAAAGCGGACGCTGGTTGTTGGCGTGCGTAAGACCCTGAAGTTTGACTCGTCAAAACCGTCCGCGGAGTACGCGATTCCCATCTCGACCGGATGCCTCGGGCATTGCCATTACTGTTACCTCCAAACCACACTCGGTGCAAAGCCGTATGTTCGTGTATATGTGAATATCGAAGACATCCTTGCCCAGGCGGCACAATATATCGAAGAGAGAAAACCTGAGATCACAAGGTTTGAAGCGGCTTGTACATCGGATCCGCTCAGTTTAGAGCACATCACCGGCAACCTGAAACGATTGATTGAGTTTATGGCTGATCAAGAGTACGGTCGGTTGCGCTTTGTGACCAAGTACGATCAAGTGGACTCTCTCCTCGGAATTCGACACAATGGCCACACACGGTTTCGCTTTTCAGTGAATGCGGATTATGTCATCAAAAACTTCGAACCGTCAACCGCGCGCTTAGACGAACGAATCACCGCGGCACGAAAAGTGGCTCTGGCAGGTTATCCACTCGGCTTCATTATCGCTCCCATCTACCTGTACGATGGTTGGGAAGAGGGATACACAACCCTGGTCAAACGCCTTGCGGACGCCATTCCAACGTCGGTTCATGCCAATGTCAGTTTTGAGCTCATTCAACATCGATTCACCAAGCCGGCGAAACGCGTGATAGAAAAGCACTATCCAAAAACAAAGCTCGATTTAGATGAAACGAAGCGAAAGATGAAATGGGGACGTTACGGAATCTACAAATACGTATATCCCCATACAGAACAGGACCGTATTCGGGAGCTTCTGGGGTCTTTGATCAACACTCATTTCCCTGAAGCCGAGTTGGAGTACTTTACATGAAGTTAGGAGCAATACTGGAAGGTGGATTATTGGCGTAAGTTAGGTCTATTGGCGTAAGTCAGACTGATGTGCATAAGTGTAAGACGGATTCATTTGAGTAAGATGGATTCACATTTGAGTAAGATGGATTCATTTAAGTAAGACAGATTTATTTGTGTTTGGTTGTGATCCATTCTCTCGTTTCCATCGTATCTAAAGTTGAAGTTTACAACGATACAAGGAAACGAGGAGGAACATATCCATGAAGCTCGGGAACAAAGCAAAGCTTCTATCTGGCATTGCGACGTCAGCAGTTGTGCTGAGTGTCACTGCCGCTCCAGCTTGGGCAGCCCAGTCGAACATGGGCACGCAAGTGTTGCCAACTCCGACGACGCAAAACGCGGCCATTCAACTCCGCGTCAATCTCGACAACCTCCTTGGTGAGCATGCTGTCTTAGCCATTCTGGCGATGGAGAAGATCTACAGCGGATCGCCGGACGCCAACGCTGAAGTTGCGGCTTTAAATCAGAACACAGATCAATTGACCTCAGCCATTCAGTCTGTCTTTGGTGCATCAGCTGCGGCGGAGTTTAAGACCATGTGGCAGGGCCATATCAATGACTTCGTGGCTTATGTAATGGCAGCAAAGAACAGTGATCCAGCCGGAGAACAACAAGCCCTCAATGCACTCGCGCAGTATCGCGAACACTTTTCGAGCTTCATGAGCAGTGCCACAGGGTTACCACAGACAGCCGTGGCGAACAACCTGCAAATACACGTAAATCAACTACTCACCACGTTTAACGATTACAAGAACAAGGACTACGCCGCTTCAGAACAAGAATTTGCTGCAGCCTATAATCACATGTTCCAAGTCGGCGACGCGATTTCAGGCGGAATCGTCAAGGAGTTCCCCCAGAAGTTTGGTAAGGTCAATCCGGATACGCCAGCTGCAAACCTGCGTGTTCAACTAGACGAACTGCTCGGAGAGCACGCTGATTTAGCGTTGTTGTCCATGTATGCGGGATACGCTGGGTCAGCTGACTTTAGTGCATTGGCAGGACAGCTGTCAACGGATACCAACCAATTGACCAGTGCCATCCAGTCTATCTACGGAGATGCCGCAGCCAGTCAGTTCAAAGCGATGTGGCAGCAGCATATCAATGACTTTGTGGCCTATGTACAGGCAACAACAAAGCAGGATGGTGCAGGTCAACAGCAGGCTCTCGATAACCTCGCTCAATACAGAGCCAAGTTCTCAGCTTTCATGTCGAGTGCGACGGGCCTTCCATCGAGTGCCATCGCAGATAACCTCCAGATCCACGTTCAGCAGTTGATCGCCTCCTTTACTGACTTCGTCAACCATGACTACCAGAATCAGTGGAGTGAGTACGTTACCTCCTATAACCACATGTTTGATGTTGGCGGGGCCTTAGCGTCAGGCATTGTATCTCAGGTGCCTCAGAAGTTCGCAAGCTCGTCCGATATGTGGAACTGGACAGCTATTTCCGTTGACGTAACAGGTCGGAGTGTATCAATGCCGCTTGGCGTATGGGGTATCAATCCTGAAACAAACAAGAGCGAAGAATATGTACCCATTTGGTATGTTATGAAGGCGCTCAGTCAGGAAGGTGTGATGAGTAAGTGGAACGGCTCTGCATGGTGGCTGACCACGCCGTACCAGAGCAATATGAATTCATCTTTTAACGGATCGACAGACACCATCGTCATTCACGGTAAAACAATCGGGCATGTAGATGCTTTGATAGCGCCCGATCCGTATGGACGCACGCAAACAACATACATGGCTGCAAGTGACGTGATGAAAGTCCTTTCGGACGCTGGAATTCAATCCTCATGGAGTGGATCGACACTAAACATTAAGTGACCATGGAACATCGGGGAACGAATCAGTTCAGCGTCAGATCCCCTGGAGAACAGCACCTTTCAGCTCAGTGGATGCCGCCCCTTCGTGATAACGAGGGCGGCATTCTGTCGCCTCGGACACGAGCGTATGCCAAAATTAAACGCACTGGTATAATAGGCGTCGAATGTTGCCGCACACGCTACGGGGGGGGTGCCTATGAACGACGAAATGTCTGCAGAGCTGATTTTGGAGCGGATTTTGGCGGGAGAGAAGGATGCACTCGCTGCTTTGTATGACATGTACGAGCGTTTGGTGTACAGTTTTGCTTATCGTTGCACTGGGGATGCGAGTGCTGCGGAAGAGGTTGTTCAGGATGTATTCACGAAAATATGGAGAACGACGGCTCGATACCAGCCGACGCAAGGCAAGGTTAGCACATGGTTGCTATCTATTACACGACATGCTGCGATAGATTATCACAGGCGCACAAAGCGTCATCAGCATACAGATTCGGGAGACGAAGCTCTCGTTCAGGTTTTGGATCCGTCTCCTGGACCGGACGATCTCGCTGAAGCAGCCAGCACTCGGCAGCATATCAAACGGGCAATATCATCTTTGCCGTCTGAACAGCGACAGGTTATTGAACACATATACTTTCTTGGACAGACGCAGCAGGAAGTGGCAGATGAACTGGGGCTTTCAACGGGCACGGTGAAAAGCCGAGTACGACTCGCAATGACTAAACTTCGCACGCAGTTGCAATCGGAAACGGGGGTGAACAGCAGTGTCTGACAGCTTGTGTTCTCTGCGAGAGTTGTATGCACTCGGCGGCTTAAGTGATGCTGAACGCAGTGCATTTAAAACGCACCTGCTCACCTGTACCGAATGCCAACGAGAAGTGAAGGCGCTAGAAGCCGTGACTGAGGCTTTGTTGTTTGACATGGAGCCAGTTTCACCCCCAACCGGGATGCGGCAGCGAGTACTGGATAACATCCTTGGCGCAACTGACGATGATAGAGGGTCAACAGGGCCAAAGGCTGATGCGTCTGCAGAACCAAACATAGGTGCTTTTGCAGGTCCGAGCGCTTTAGATTCTGCGGTATATTCTACCGTACATTCTACGGAGCGAACGATGAAGCTTGACACTGCGAAACTGACTCCGCCGCGGGCGCAGCGCAGTGTATCTAGAACCCGTTCGTGGATGTCGTTCACTGCTGCAGCGATCGTCTTGATGGTGATTGCTTCCGGTGTGACGTACTCCGTGGCTAATCGGACCGGTGCATCACCTTTTGGGCATGTCCAGAAGTCTATGGCTTTGAACTCCAAGATGCCGGGGGCTACGGCGACCATGTGGGTCACGAAGACGGAGAGCGCCTCGCAGATGGTCATACATTTTACTCACCTGAAGCCAGTCGGCGGTACACAGGTATATCAGGTCTGGTTGATTAACAGTGGTTCCTCAGTTCCATATTCGGCGGGCGTCTTTACACCAGACAGCCAAGGAAACGCGGTGTTTGCCTCGATCATGCCGCAAGGCTCCTACCAGGTCGTGGCGGTTACCCTTGAACCAAAAGCAATTGATGCCAAACCCCTTGGCCCCGTCGTATTTGAGGCAGAGACCTAGTCTTTGCCTCGAGTTTTCTCTACAGTGATCCATCCGTCTGCGCTCTGCGTATACCCATGTGAATCCAACCTTGAGTGGAGGGGAGCATGGTGAATACCCATCGTAGGGGTTTTGAAGCGTTTGTGTCACTGGTTTTGGCCTATGAATGGTTGGTCTCTGGACTGGACAAAGTCCTCAGCGGTCAGTTTGTAACAGGGCTGCACAGCACCCTCAAAGGGTCTTTGTCAATGATTCCGTATGGATTTTACAAAAGCATTCTGCACGCCTGGATTATTCCACACGCGGTCATCTTCGCGTGGCTCGTGATGGTTGGTGAGTTGCTTCTCGGACTGTTTTTCAGCACCTTGGCTATTTTCTATATCCGTGGGGTTGTCCCTCGGTTCGTCGGTGTTTTGGGTGCGGTTGCTGCTTTTTCCGCTGCGTTCCTAAATATGAACTTCTTTTTCTTTCAGGCGGGGCATTTCTTTATTACACCGTCTGATCCGTTTGATGAAGGGATCCCGGTTGACTTCCTGATGGCAGTCTTGGAACTCGGGCTGATGATTTCACTGCTTGTTAAGGATGTCCGGGCCATTCACTCGGGGAAGGAAGTTGCTTTGCTGCGTGAAACCCAATCCGCTGGAACTGTCTGCATTCGCGGTACGGACCGAACCACTGGCAGGGTTCATATCACTACCGTCTCTGGATCGACCCCGCACAGCAACTCGGGTCCACGCTAACATTCGCTCCATGACAGCGTGGCGGACCAGCGGATCGAAGTGGTGGGCATATCCTTGATAACCGTGCCACGCCACTTCCTTTCCCGCACGCACGAGAGCCTCGTACATGTCCCTGCCGTGGTGGATATTGACTTGCGGGTCCTCGGTGCTGTGTACGACCAGTGTGCGGCACGGAATGCTCTCGACAGAATAAATGGGCGATCTTTCTTGGTATGCTTCTGGCACCTTCCGCGGTGTACCGCCAATGACTCTTCGCATCATGCGCCTCAGATCCACACGTTCCTCGTACGTCGCAGCAAGGTCAGCCACACCGCCCCAAAGAATCAACGCACGTGCAGCTGGTTCCGCCACTGCCGTCAAGGTGGCGTTGATAGCCCCGCGTGAGAATCCCAAGATGGTCACATCGAATTCATCGACGCCGGGAAGTTGCTGCAAGATACGAAACCCAATGATGGAGTCGTTTTTGTCGGCTCCGCCGAATTCATCTCGCCCGTCTGTTCCGAGCGTTCCGCGGTACCACGGAGCAAATACAACGAATCCAAGGTGACAAAACGTTTCGATCCACTCTAATCTAGACATGCCGACCCTGTTGATGCCGCCGCGACAGTAGAGGAGTGCCGGGAATGGGGGACTCCCGAGCCTATCTTCACTTTCATGCGGTTGAACACGCGTTCCTAAGTCGGTCGGGGTCAAGGCGGGGCCGGTGACTGGTGACTCCTCAGTCGTTTCGAGATGATTCAAATCAGGCTCCGGTGTGACTTCCTCCATCGGCAAACAAGATGGTGCGCCTGCGGCGCGGCGAACGGCCTCTTCTAGGTGTTGTAATGGTACATGGCTCGCAACTTGCCACTCCACGTAGGCTGCGGGCAGACCGAGGTAGCCTTTGACATGCAGGTTGTCTACAAGATACGTGACTTCGTAAATTTTCATGAGGTTATTATACCCACTTCGCGTCATTGGCAAAGGTGTATTTCAATCATCAAAAAAATCATCTCGGTTTCAGGACGAAGTCATCGCTTATTGTGAAGTGATAGCTTATTGTATTGAAATGACATAAAAAAAATCGGCCCATCAGGGCCGATTCACAAGATTTCTATTATGGTGGGCCCACTAGGACTCGAACCTAGGACCAACCGGTTATGAGCCGGCCGCTCTGACCAACTGAGCTATGGGCCCTCATGAAAACCTATGGAGCGGAAGACGGGATTCGAACCCGCGACCCTCGCCTTGGCAAGGCGATGCTCTACCCCTGAGCCACTTCCGCAAATTTATCATCACGGCTTACTGATTGTAGCACGACTCAACGACACGTTCAACTCTCACTTTAACAATCTGTGAAGGTGCTGCGGAAGAGTAGAAGTACTGCCCAAAGGGCGAAACACTACACTTCACAAACCACGCCAAACTCCAAGTACCCCCAGGTGCATACAGCTCGTGTTTTGTAGTAGACTAAACTCCAAGGCAAATATCTATGGGAACCATGACTTGCCTGCACTAGAGTGAGCAAATGAATGAACGATCCACTTCCACCAGTGCTTCACACAATAACATGCTGTATAGCTGGATCTCATACGGTTCACAATCACTCGGTGAGGGCGTGATATTCGTATTCAGTGAGGTGAGGCGAATGAGAGAAGATGTGATACAACAAGCTGAAGGGCGCCGCAGTAAGACCTATTGGCTCTCAGCGGTCACTACAGTATGGATGCTCCTTGTGAATATGTTTGGTTTTGTAGACACGTTTACAAACTCATCTCTGTCACTTGGAAGAACCTGGCCCTTCACGCAACATGGATTGTTCCCCGCGTCATGGGACGCCGCCAAGTTTATTGAATACACGCATCGTGTATTGGTCTCTGTACTCTTGTTTCTCCTGATAGCGCTGACAATTATCACATGGGTGAAGTATCGTCGGTACATTGAAGTGAAAGTCTTGAGCTCAATCGCGATCGTGTTCGTGTTCGCGGAAGCAGTCTTGGGAGCACTCGCTGTATTGATGGTCAGTCCGCCAGCCGTTGTCGCAACACACATGGGTGTCGCATTGATCGCGTTTTGTGCTGTCACGATGCTGACAGCTGTTGTAGGTGGAATTGACAGGCGCGGGTTGCTGATCAGTGGACAACCACTCCGTGCATATCCTGTCGGCAAGACGTATGCACGCTGGACTTGGTTCGCCCTGATTTATGTACTTGCGGCTATCTATTTTGGTTCCTATGTGGCTGCCACCGGCGCTGGTGGAGCTTTGCAGGGGTGGCCGTTTCCGACCGAGAATCCTGCAATTTACGGGCACTACTTCTGGATTGATGTGATGCACCGGTCCATCGCGTTAGGACTTGTTGTGTTGCTGATTGGTTTGGTCGCCGGAGCCCGGAAACAGAAGAACCGGCCAGAAATATTCAAAAGCAGCCTGTTAGCACTCATATTGACATTGATGCAAGCCGTCAGCGGCGCACTGCTGATATACTCGCTGCTAGCCATGTGGGCATTTATCATTCATGTTTTACTCGTAACCACTCTGTTTGCGGTTGTTGGTTATATGGCGATTCAGGTTTTGCCTGAGCCACAGCGTCAACGGGCAACAGGGGGCCAGGAACAGCGGGGTCAACAGACCAGGAAAAAGTCAGTACTGGCTTAAATGGAATAAGTTCCGCGCAACTTCTGAACGGGACCGGAACTCCGGTCCCGTTCTTTTAGCCGTCTCGCAGAACCATAGGATGCTCTGTTTGCGATTCAAAAGTATCCTGAGAGTCAGATTGTTGATGTGATTTGAGGTGACTTTTATGACGAGAGATAATTACCAGAATGAAGTAAACGAGGGTCAGTCAGACAGTGAACTGCGTCTGCGTAAAACACGCAAAGCCCATCATATTGACCTTGCTGTGCAGTACAATGAGCAGTCGCAGACGGATGCGTGGAAGGACATTCGGTTTGTGCATCATTCCTTGCCGGAACTAAACGAGCAGGACATCGACTTGACGACTCGTGTAGCCGATCACACGTGGTCTGTACCGCTTTATATCAATGCGATGACAGGAGGCATAGACGAAGCAAAGGTGATTAATCAAAACTTGGCGGAAGTCGCCCGTAAACATGGCTTAGCCATTGCTGTGGGCTCTCAAAGCGCGGCATTGGCTGACACGAAAGTGGTTGATACATATCGAATCGTTCGCGAAATAATGCAAGATGGGCTTGTTCTCGCGAACGTCAGTGGCGCCGTACCTGCCAACGAGGCATTTCGAGCTGTTGAGATGATCCAAGCCGATTACCTTCAACTCCATTTAAATTTCCCACAGGAAATCGTCATGCCTGAAGGAGATCGCAATTTTAAGGGCGTTCGCGCGAATATTATAGAGATCCTTAACGATAGTCCGGTCCCTGTTATCGTAAAAGAAGTCGGTTTCGGAATGTCGATGGAACTCTACGCGGAACTTGCAGCCGCTGGGGTCAAAGTAATTGACGTTAGCGGGCGCGGAGGAACCAACTTTGCTTGGATCGAAAGCCGGCGCCGTAAGGACCAGCGCTCTGTGTTTGAAGATTGGGGCCAAACTACACCCATTTCCTTGCTCGAAGCGCAGCGATTTATGAACAGTATCGAGTTTTTAGCCTCGGGCGGCATACGAACGGCACTCGATATGGCGAAAGCACTGGCACTGGGAGCACATGCGGTTGGCGTTGCTGGCGCTGTATTGAGAGTCTTCTATAAAGGCGGAAAACAGGCCGTGTCGGATACCATTGGGACATGGCTCCACGACCTGCGGAGCGTTATGCTTGCACTCGGCGCACAGTCCGTCGATGACTTACGAACAATGCCCATTGTGGTGACTGGGGATAGTCAGGATTGGGCTGGTGCACGCGGGATTAATATTGAAATGCTCGCCTCAAGATCTCGCCATGGCTAACCTTACTTCGCTGGTCTCTTCAGTTGGTCTCTTCAGTTGGTCTCTTCAGTTGGTCTCTTCAGTTGGTCGATTCAGTCTGTAGTAGAAACCGGGTTAAATTAACAGTTGCGGTCTGCCTGGAAAGTGTGTAAAATACACTTTGTATCGAATTGCTAGTGGTGATTGACACGGCCGCATGCGGGTGTAGTTCAATGGTAGAACTCCAGCCTTCCAAGCTGGTCGCGTGGGTTCGATTCCCATCACCCGCTCCATAGATAACGGTAAGCCGTCTTAGACTGACAACAGCTAAGGCGGTTTTGTGTTATACAATAGAGTATTTGAGCGCCTGTTTAAGACTGTAGATTGGTACGACATGTTGTGGTAGAAAAAAGGTATATTAGGCGGTAGCTGAGTGGGGTGAGAGCGTGCGAAAAAAATCTGATGATAAGAACTCCGAACGTGACTTCGGTACACGCCCTCTGTTTGATGAGGAAACGAAGGGTAGTATAGAGGAATCCGACGAGAAGGCTACAGAAATAGAAGCACGACCGAATTCGATTCATGGTGGTCATGTAAGCTCTGTGAGTTCCTCGGGTTCTCAGCCGACACTGAATGAGTGGAAACATCTCTATGCGGCGGCAATAGCTTTTCGTGACTTGGCACCATGGCATTGGATGTTCGAGGATCAGATGTTCGCAGTGGTTGACCCTGAGTCCGGAGAAGTAGGGTACTGCAGCGTGATGGGTGCCGGGGGCGAATTTCACGCCCTGGGTGTGTATCGTGGGGCAAAGGGGCTTCTGTCATATCGGCGTATTAGCGTCCGGGATATGGAGGGAGACGGGCTGGGATTGGCCGATGATCCGGACGTGTTCTTAGGCCAAAAGGCTCTTATGGCTTCCTTTGAAGGCAGTAGGGATGTAGACAAACGAGACAAAAAAATATTTCAGTCGCTTGGACTGCGTTTCCGTGGAAAGCAGTCGTGGCCTGTCGTAAGAAGCCATGAGCCGGGGTGTGTGCCTTGGTTTCTAGATTCTGGGGAGTGTCGCTTTTTGACTCAAGCCCTGGAACAAGCTGCACGTGTCGGTCAGCGGATCAAGGATAATCCAGAGCTTCTCGACGAAAAACCAGGCTGCATTCTGACACGAGTGCATATCCACGATGGAAAAGTTGGTACATGGACCGATGAGTGGCGGACATGGCCATGCCTTGAAGATGAGATGAAAACCGACTTTTTGCAACCAATTAGTCAGGTGAGCGAGATTCGTTTGAAGCGGGTTACGAAAGAGGCAAAACCTTCAGGTGCGTGGGAGGTGGACATCTCGTATGCTCCGTTTTCCGTTTATGAAGGGGAAAGGCCTTATTTTCCTCGCCTGATGCTATGTGTTCACCATGGATCGGGTATGGTTTTAGCTGCTTATCCGGGAGAACACGACGTAGATTCATCCGATTTTGTAGAGCAGTTTGTTGCAGCAATGGAGCAACATGAAATTTATCCAGAACAGGTGGTTGTTTGTCGCAGCAGTGTGGGGCGGTTGCTTTTGTCCGTAGCGCAGGCTATCGCCGCTGAGGTGCTTGAGACGGACTACCTTCCAGGGGTCGTCATGGCCAGGGAAGGTATGAGGGAATTCATGAGCTAGAATATTTACGAGAGTTCCTCAATGAATGGGATACATGGATAGATACCGATCTTGAAGTGGCAAGCATGGACTATCTCAAAGACCGGAACCGCCAACATTGATGAAGATCACACATTGATCCTTGGAATGGGTCCTGGAGAAACGGAAAGTCTGGTGCGACGATTGAACGGCTGTCGGTCAATGAAATACTGGTTCGTCCGACTATCCAACCGTCGTAAACGTTTGCCTTTCAAGAAGCGTACTTATCACAGCGTGCTTATCTCAATGAAGCGTAGAGAGAGAAAACTTCAAATATGAGGTTACACTGGAACAAGTCATAATAAGTCGGGATACGAACTACTGCAGATTGCTGCAAATCTGTGGTGGTTCGTTTTTTATAGCGGATGGAGTATTGAGATGAGAAGGATAGGGTGCTTCGCACATCCCCTGATCTGCTTCGCGCAGCCATAAATTGTGTGAACGGATTGTGAACACTAGATGAACGAATCATGAACACACCCCTTGAGCCCTCGACAAACGCAGTTACTCAACCTGTATACTGTTCCTTGGGCACAGACCGTACCTTACGGGGGCACTAGGCAAAGGTGCGGTGTGTGCATTAAGTTTTGCTGAGGGAACAGGGGGGAGAATATATGCGTCGAACGAGACGCTGGCTCAAGACCGGGATCACGTCGGCTATCCTGGTTGTTCTATTGACCGGCTGTGGAGTCCAAGTCCCAGTTTTACAACCAAAGGGACCAGTAGGACAAGAAGAACTCAAGTTGATAGTGTTTCCGTTCATTCTGATGGCGATTGTTGCATTCATCGTGTTCGCGCTTTTTGCGTGGATCATGGTCAAGTACCGCGCTAAGCCCGAGAACGAGGGGTATGTCCCGCCTGAGACAGATGGGAACACGTTGTTGGAGACAATTTGGACTGTTATTCCGATTATCATTGTTGTTGCAATCGCTATTCCTACAGTGATAGTCACATTTAAACTGCTGAAGCCACCAACACCGACTGTTGCGGCAAAGTCCAACACGAATCCAAATCCATCGAAACAAACTGTTGTGATTTATGTTGCATCCTCCGAGTGGAAATGGCTTTTCGCGTATCCGCAGTACGGAATTGAGACGGTTAATCACCTGGAGATTCCGGTTGGGCAACCAGTGGATTTTCAGTTAACTGCTATCGGTCCTATGAACTCTTTCTGGATTCCTGCGTTAGGCGGTATGGAGATGGATATGCCTGGAAAGGACTTGGGTCTATGGTTGCAGGCGGATTCTCCAGGTACTTATCTCGGTCGTAGTGCTCAATATTCCGGTAAGGGCTTCGCCCACATGACATTCAACGTCACCGCTCAATCACAAACTGACTTTGAACAGTGGGTCAAGCAAGTTAAGGCAAATTCACCTAAGTTGACCGCAACCGAGTATAAAAAACTGCTTCAGCCTTCGACTGTGGGGACGATGGATTTTGCTGGTTTTGTGAACCCGAACGGATACAACGGATCGATGTCCAAGACTGGTATGCCAGGGGTTCGAGCAGGTATGCCCATACCTAGCGACATAAAAAGCACCGGTGACTCATCGACTGGGTCTGGATCATCGTCTGGTAAGTCGGGCTCGTAACCAACTTTTGTGTCGTTCCAAAGCTCTACTTCTTGTGATGAGTTTAATGGATTCAGAAGAAATCGAGTGTGATTTGAGTCACATTTCGTCGGTGAACTTTCAGGGATTTAAATGTAAAGGAGGGTACCCGTTTTGATGAGTCAGTTCATGAACTTTGCGAATACCTTTCTCATGTGGAAAGAAGGGCCGCTCATCTGGATTTCGGATGTGCTGATTGGTCTCACATCAATCGGCATCATTGCCGTGCTCGTCTACTTCAAAGCGTTCAAGTGGCTTTGGAAAGAGTGGTTAACCACAGTAGACCATAAAAAAATCGGGATCATGTATATCATCGCAGCCCTGCTGATGCTTTTCCGCGGTGGTGTCGATGCTCTCCTGATGCGCACTCAGCTGGCGTTTCCAAACGAGCACTTTCTTACGGCACAGCACTACGATGAAATTTTCACTACGCACGGAACAATCATGATTCTCTTTATGGCGATGCCACTTGTCATTGGATTGATGAACGTTGCAGTGCCACTCATGATTGGTGCTCGTGACGTTGCTTTTCCTTACTTAAATGCTATTTCGTTTTGGATGTTCTTTTTTGGCGCCATGTTGTTGAACGTGTCTTTTGTTTTCGGTGGTTCTCCAGATGGTGGGTGGACATCGTATCCGCCATATGTTGAGAAGATGTTTGATCCAGGTCCGGGAGAAAACTATTACATCATGGCACTCCAAATCGCCGGTATTGGAACGATTGCAACGGGTGTCAATTTCATTGTGACGATTCTTAAAATGCGGGCGCCTGGTATGACGCTGATGAAGATGCCGATGTTTGTGTGGTCAATTCTCATTACGTCAGCACTGATTGTCTTCGCATTTCCGGCCTTAACGGTCGTCTTGGCACAATTGCTGATTGACCGAATAGCGGGTGCTCACTTCTTTTCTACCACAGCCGGTGGCATGCCCATGAACTTCATCAATGAGTTCTGGATATGGGGGCATCCGGAGGTGTATATCGTCATCTTGCCGGCGTTCGGGGTGTTCTCGGAAGTCGTCAGCACTTTCTCGAGCAAGCGTCTCTTTGGCTATTCCGCCATGGTGGGCTCGATGGTTGCAATCACGTTCCTTAGTTTTGGCGTCTGGGTTCACCACTTCTTTACCATGGGTGCCGGCGCTGCGGTTAACTCTTTCTTTGGAATCTCGACGATGGCCATCGCGATTCCAACTGGTGTGAAGATCTTTAACTGGCTGTCTACTATGTATAAAGGAAGAATTCGATTTACACTGCCTATGATGTGGACATCCGCGTTTATCCCGTCATTTGTACTTGGCGGTGGTGTGACAGGTGTTATGCTGGCCGTTGCGCCTGCTGACTACCAGTTCCATAACAGTTACTTTCTCGTCGCTCACTTCCACTACACGCTCGTCGGTGGCACCGTCTTCGGTATGTTGGCGGGGCTTTACTACTGGTGGCCAAAAATGTTTGGCTTTCAGTTGGACGAACGGCGCGGTAGACATGCGTTCTGGTGGTTTGTGATTGGCTTTAACGTCTGTTTCCTGCCTCAGTTCTTACTCGGACTCATGGGTATGACACGGAGAATGTACACCTATCCGTCCGGTCTCGGCTGGTGGATTCCAAACTTTATCTCCACCATTGGCGGTTTCATGATGGGTGTAGGTTTTCTTCTCTTGGTGTATCAAATTGTATGGAGTGTTCGTCACATGCCGCGTGGAGTGGCTGATGATCCGTGGGATGCTCGTACCCTCGAATGGTCTCTTCCGTCCCCGGCACCTGAGTACAATTTTGCACGTACTCCGATCATCCATGGTCGTGATGAGTGGTGGTACATCAAACGCGGTAAATTCGAGCAAGAGTTTGTGGAACCAACAATTCAACCGATCCATATGCCTAAAAGTTCCGGACGCCCATTCCTTATTGGGTTATTCATGTTCGTCGCTGGTTTCGGTTTTGTGTTCGAGTGGTATGTCTTAGTGGTTCTTGGCCTGTTGGCCGTATTGGTCCTCATGGCTTGGCGCTCGTTTGAGTTTGATTACTATCATCACATTCCGGTCTCAGTTGTCGAGAAGACCGAGAAAGCGCTCGGGAGGCTGTGACGATGGAATCAGCTGTGAATCACGCTATGATAGCCGAGCACGAACTTCAGCACGATGTACCTTTAGAGTTTGCCACAGAAGACGGAAGCCTGCGCGTTCTTGGTTTTTGGGTTTTCTTGGCTGCTGAAGTAGTACTCTTCTCCTGTCTATTTGCAACATACATTATTATGCACGGAATGACGGCGGGTGGTCCTACATCGAAGCAGTTGTACGATGTGAAAGGATTCGCTTGGGAGACTTTCTTCCTGTTAACCTCTTCATTTACGTGTGGAATCGCGACCTTTGAGATGAGACGGGGTAACAAAAAAGGAGTCATCGCCTGGCTCTTGGTCACCATCGCATTCGGTCTCGGGTTCTTGGGTTTTGAAATACAGGAGTTTGTTGCAGACGTTCATGCTGGTGCCACCATGCAACGCTCAGGGTTCCTGACAGCATTCTTCACGTTGGTAGGAACACACGGTGCGCACGTGTCGATGGGTATTCTGTGGATGACATCCGTAGTTATCCAGATCGCTCGTCGGGGTATTGATTCAATGACTTCACGAAAAATGTTCATCGTCAGCCTCTACTGGCACTTCTTGGATGTTGTGTGGATTTTCATCTTCACAGCCGTATATCTGACGGGGAAGGTGATTTGAAGATGGCGCAGTCAAGTGCCGAATTGCACAAAAAACCATCACCACAGAACCATCATCACGAGACGTTCCCGTGGAAACACATCGTCGGCTATATCATTTCTTTGGTTCTGACCGCACTGGCGTTCGGAACAGCATTAAGGTTGCACTTGTCGACGACGATGACACTCACCATTATTGTCTTCCTCGCTGTGCTGCAGATGTTGGTTCAGCTTTTCATGTTTATGCACTTAACGGAACGAATTCACGGAGACACGTTTCAGAAGATATTTATCTATACGGGTGTGTTCTTCGCGGCAGTGGTCGTCGTGGGTACGATATGGGTCATGACATTTAAATCAGCGGTATCTTGAGTACTGCACATTTTGATTCTTGAGTAAGAGATGCTCTAGCTGTCCACAGTGCGGTTTCGGACCGGACCTGTGGACAGTTTTTGCATTATGTCGGAAACACCCTCCAAAAATGAAAATATGACTACCATCTGTAATGTCTGAAAACCTCCAAAAGTTCTCATGTCCCGCCTTCCATCTCTCTGGCTTCCCCCTTTCGTAGAACGGATTGTAAAAACTAAAGTCCAGTAATTAAACAAAATTCCAATCTAGGATCATCTTGGATATATGAGTATTTACCATATTGTGCGGATGGACCAAGCCAGTGATTGTGCACACCTCAAGCAGCGAGGATAACAACTACTTATTGAGACGATTTGTATCATTAATTGTACAAATAACGCGATACGCCATACGGTATATACAAAGGTAAGAATCCAAGAAGAGAACATACATCGGAGTAGGAGAGTGGAAAGGACATGAGTAAGCGGATCGCGATTATTGCATCACAGGGTGGTATGGAAACAGCGTTTAAGGTCATGAATATTGCTCTAGCTGGAGCAGCCACTGATGCTGAAGTACAGGTTTTTTTCACTTTTGACGGGCTCGACATCATTCACGTCAACGCTGCCGAAAAATTGACTCTGCCTGCAGAGAAACAACATTATGTCGAAGGACTTCAAAAGGCAAATGTACCGCCAATTACAGACATGATTCAAATGGCTCAAGAGAGTGGTGTCAGGTTTATCGCCTGTCAGATGACGATGGATGTACTCGGATTAACCAAGGAAGATTTGATGGATGGCATAGATGTGGCGGGAGCAATGACATTCCTTGACTTTGCCTATGACGCTGACGTGTCACTCACGTTTTAATTCTGACAGACGGAGGGATAGACGTGAATATAGATTTCTTGCAAGAAGCCAACAAGACTGTCGACTGCCAAGGGCTCTCGTGCCCAATGCCGATTGTAAAGACAAAGCGTGCAATTACTGAAATACACCCAGGTCAAGTGCTGGAAGTGCTGGCAACGGATCCTGGGTCAGTGGCAGACGTACAAAGCTGGACGCGGCGAACCGGTCACGAGTATCTCGGAACGGTTGAAGATGGTCCTACTTTCAAACACTATATTCGGCGAGCAGCGTTGGAGCAGACAGAGCCGGACAAAAAGCACCCACTGACCGCATCGCACGAGACCCTGCTTGCTGCCATGGAGCAGGATGTGCAGCTTTTGGATGTCCGTGAACCGTTGGAGTATGCAGCGGGTCACATCCCATCCGCAGTTTCTGTTCCCTTGGGCCAAATTAAAAATTGGATTACAGAGCACCAACACCTGGCACAACAGAAGATTTTTGTTGTTTGTCATTCGGGGAACCGGAGTGACACAGCCTGTAAAATTCTGCATGAACACGGGTTTCATCGAGTGTTTAATGTTGTGGAGGGAATGAGGAAGTGGACCGGGCCAATTCAGGTACCGAACGGCACGCATTCAGGTCCTGCTTCTCACTCGAAGGAGTCGTAAACACTAGGTTAACTTGATATCGGTTGTAACGATTGTCGCTTTGGAAACCTGTAGAATTAACTTTCTTTTTTTCACAGGTTCCAAAGCGACATTTTCGTTTTACAATATACCGGTAGAGGTATTTTGTCATTAACGTTGAAAGGGTGATTCGTCAGTGCCCCACTTGTCCATCGTTCAGTCTCTCTTGTCCATTCTCTCCGGCGGTGTGGTTGGGTTCACACTTGGATTGATTGGGGGAGGCGGGTCTATTCTTGCAGTCCCGCTTTTGTTGTATCTGGTTGGTCTTCACGATCCGCATGTGGTCATTGGCAGCACTGCTCTAGCCGTGTCCGTCAATGCGTTTATGAATCTCATCCCTCACTGGCGTGCGGGGCATGTGCGCTGGAAGCTCGCGATCTTGTTTGCAGTCCCGGGAGCTATCGGTGCGTACGTCGGGTCGATTTTTGGAAAAATGGTGAACGACAACGCCATCCTGTTCTTGTTTGCCATCTTGATGATTGTGATTGCACTTCTCATGTTACGACCTCGGAAAGAGACGGCCCAAAGCGCTGAAAACAGCGGCCAAGTCAAGCCTGGAAGGGTGATTCCAGTCGGGTTTTCCACGGGTGCCATCGCCGGTTTCTTCGGTATCGGAGGCGGATTTCTCATTGTTCCGGGGCTGGTCTTTTCAGCTGGAATCGGCCTCATCGAAGCGATTGCCAACTCGTTATTTTCTGTCGGCACGTTTGGTCTGACAACAGCCGTATCCTACGCGATATCTGGACTCGTAGATTGGTATGTGGTTGTTCTGTACATTATCGGAGGACTGGTCGGAGGCGTGGGTGGTGCGATGCTCGCAACCCGGATATCGAAACAGAAACGCGCCTTACAGGTAATTTTTTCATTGGTCATCATTCTGGTAGCGTGTTATATGTTGTACAAGAATCTCGTTGCATTTCATGTTCTTTAATCTTTCGGTATGCAAGAATTGCCACGACCTTGCCATGATGCCTTAAGATATTCTTAACATTTCCCTCGTAGAATTGTATGGTTATCACTGTACAGGTCAGCCCTGTGAAAGCTTCGAGGAGGACTGGAACTTACATGAAGGTTAAAATCATCAGCTTGGTCGTTTTACTGCTGATCATTGCCACACCCGTTGCACTCTATTTCAGGCCGCTGCCAAACATCGATGTTGCCATGAGTCTACCTCAGACATCGGCTGTTCCTGGCAATCTATCGTTTCAACTGCCGAATGCTGGTCAGTCGGGAATTGCGGTACAAGGAATCGGACTTATGAAAGACACCGCAAATGAGTCGCCAATTCCGATTGGCAGCGTAGCGAAAATCATGACCGCGTATCTCGTCTTGCAGCACCATCCGTTGACCATGTACCAGTCAGGGCCGACATATACGATTACGCAAAGTGACGTTGCCACGTACGTTCATGACAAAGCCATTGGTGATTCATACGTAAAGGTTGTCGCAGGACAAAAGTGGACGGAAGTGCAGATGCTCCAAGGTCTCTTGCTTCCTTCGGGAGACAATATGGCACACACGCTCGCGGTTTGGACGGATGGCAGTGAACAGGCGTTTGTCAATGAGATGAATCAGACAGCGAAGAAGCTCGGAATGACGCACACCACATACGCTGATGCATCCGGTGTCAGTGCGAGCACGGTCAGCACGGCAAAAGATGAACTCAAGCTTGCAGAAGTTGCGATGCAAAACCCAGTTTTTCGAAGCATTGTTGACACTGCACAGGCGACGTTGCCAGGCTCCACAGGGCCAGTGTTCAACGTCGACTACTATGTGGGGCATTACGGCATCGTCGGTATTAAGACGGGCAGCACGCCGCAAGCCGGAGGTTGTTTTGTATCTGCAACCTATGACAAAGTCGGCGGCAAAAAGGTTTTGTTAATTGGCAGTGTCTTGGGACAACAAGGGACTCCCATGTTGATGTCAGCACTCAATGCCAGTCGCTCGATTTTGCAAGACGCTTCAAAGGAGGTCACAGTCGGTTCTGTTGCTCAAGGAACCGTGGTGGGACAAGTGAACGTGCCTTGGCAAGGGTCGATTCCACTTGTTACCGCAAAATCAGTGTCCTATCTCAGCTTTCCAGGATTGCCGATTCACCGAAAACTCATCAGCACACAAACGAAAAATGGCACACAGTATGAGCTTGAAATGCAAGTGGGTGATCAGCAGATGAGCATCCCGTTGCAACAATCCGCGGCAACGCAGAAACCTTCGTTAAAGTGGAAAGTGCTGAGAGGTATGAAGCTGCCTTCAAAACTTTCGTTTAAGCTGTGAGCGTAATGCGAGGTTAGAGGTTTGATGTGAGGTTGATGTAATAACCTGACTGACGTATGAGTATGTTGCACAATACCTTGTGTTAAAGACCGATGCCGGACAGCGTCTCTCTGGGAACTCAGGGAGACACTATCCGGCATCGCGTTTATGGAACTAACAGCGTCAGGCCGCCGTCGAGCTTAATGGTCTGCCCACGGATCATCTCAGCTTCCCTGGAACAGAGAAACAAAGCGAGATTGGCTACGTCATCCGCATTGACCATTCGATGATACGGGATCTTTTCCTCAATTTTCGCCCAGGTTTTTTCAATTTCGGGAAAGTGCTCTAAAGCACCCGTCACCACAGCACCCGCTGAAATGGCATTTACATTAATTTTTCTGTCTGCTAGTTCAATGGCGAAGTAACGAACCAACGATTCAATGGCTGCCTTTGTGGCTCCAACGGATGTGTAGTATGGGAAGACCCGGTCTGACCCAAATGACGAGATGGCTAACATGGCCCCGCCTGTCGGAGGCATTAAGCGGGCTGCATGTTGCGCTCCAAGCAGAAAAGAGCGAGCATTGACATTGACAGTCCAATCCCATCCTTTGGAATCCACATCAAGAGCGGGCCGATTTCGCCCCGATGCTGCATTGTGAACGTACACATCGAGCCGTCCGTAGTGTTCTTCGATAGTCTGGAAAAGCTGATGTACCTTCTCCTCCTGCGCAAGGTTTGCTCGAACGAGAAGTGCGGTCCGACCCATCTTTTCAATTTCCGCCACAACTTCACGTGCAGCATCACCGTTTCGGAAGTAATGGATGATGACATCCGCACCTTCCGCTGCGAAGCGCAGCGCCATTCGACGACCGATGCCGCGTGAACTCCCCGTCACGCAGACCACTTTACCTAGATAGCGTTGCAGTGGCGCAGCTGCTGGGTTATGCACTTCGGTGTGCTCACTGGCCATAAACGCTCACCTCCTAAAAAAGAATCAAGTTATCATGGACGCAGGTGTTCTGTTTATGCTTGTCCGGGAACAATGACCGCCCGGCCAGATAGTGTGTTTGGCAAAAAGGCCTGCTTTATCTGCTGGAGTGAAAAGGTTTCGCCAACGAGCCTCCCAGGATTCAACCGTCCGCTTTCTGTGAGAGCAATCAACTGCTCTACATCTCTCTTTGTGGATCCGAAACTGCCAGCGATTGTGACCGCGAGCCTTACCGCCTTCGCGATAAGGACACTTGCTTCGCCAGGCCCCATTCCAATAACACACAGTCTGCCCCCCGGACGTACAAAGCTGAGGCCAAACTCTACGGACTCACGGCTGCCAACCGTATCGAGTACGATGTCTGCGCCGCCCTCTGACCAACGCCGAATTTCGCGTGCAACGCGTCGTTCATCGCGATGGACCCAAACCATTTCCGCGCCGGCATTTATGGCCGCGTCGGAGGCGCTGTCTCTTCGTGTGACAGCTCCTACTGATCGGCTTCCCATCGCCTTGGCCAACATCAAGCCCGCTAAACCCGTTCCCCCCGTACCTATCACAATCACGTAGTCAGTGTCCTGAATTCCACCGTGGTTGGATAACGCGTGAAAAGGGGTTGCAAACGCATCCACGAGCAGCGCTGCCGCGGCTGCAGGGATACTCGGGGGCCGCTTTAACAGCACCTTGCTTGGAACGACGATCCGTTCTGCGTAGCCACCCGAACGTTGGTAGCCGACGAGTATCTGGCGAGTACATAAGTTTTCAGACCCCCGTTCACACTGCCGACAGGTGCCGCAGGGGATAAATGGGAACACCAGCACCTCGTCCCCAATCGTAGAGCGCACAGGTGTGATATGCCCAGGAGATGTTCGATCGGCGGGAGCATCACGTTGGCCGCGAGTATCGTGTATTGTGGCGGATTTACCCTCGGGAGCTGGGAGATCCAGTGGATCTCCCAGTGCAACGATTCTCCCCGCAATTTCATGCCCAAGGATGACTGGAAACACCGTGCCTTTTGGGGCGGGTTCACCAGCCACAACTTGCTTGTCCGAACCGCACACCCCACAGGCCTCAATGGCAATTAACGCCTCACCCGGTTGAAGGATCGGTTCCGGAACAGGCCCCACGGTGATTCCTGTGTCAGGATGGAAGACGGCGGCCCGCATCCCTCATGACTCCTCGACTTTCGTTGCCTTAGCCCGCCGTTCGCGCTTTCGTGCTTCTGCAAGGAGTTTCTCGACGATGGTCATTTTTTGTGTCTCGATGGTTCCCTCTTCAAACCATAGTGAGCGGGCATCCCGGTACAGCCGTTCGATAGGGCTGCCAACCGCGTATCCAATACCGCCAAATAAGGATAAGGCAGCATCTGTAACCTCACCAACCATTTTAATGGCGTTCGCCTTGGCAATCGCAGCCGCGACGGATATGTCTTCGCCCGCATCGAATTTGGCCGCGGCATCAAGGCATAAAAGTCGGGCTGCTTGAACTGCAATCGCCATCTCTGCCAGGCGCATCTGTACCGCTTGTCGGCTTGACAAAGGCTTGCCAAAGGTGATGCGATGCCGCACATAATCTGTGGCGACATCAAGCGCTTCCTGTGCGAGCCCAACGCCGCTCTGGGCAATACATGCACGGCTTTGATCCAGAAATCCATGTACTGCAACATCGAATCCACTTCCTACTTCGCCAAGTACTTCATCTTCCGTCACGACACAGTCTTCAAACGTGATGACTGCATGGGTGCAACCCTTGTCACCCATCATTTCAGGCATCGAGGTTAGGACCATTCCCTCACGCCCTTTTGGGACGAGAAATGCCGTAAGTCCCTGACGGCCCAACTCAGCGTCGGTTTTCGCGATCACGATGATGACATCCGCTTCCTTCGCGAAAGTGATGAGGTGTTTTTTGCCCTGTAAAACAAACTTTCCAGACTCGTACGTGGCGGTGGTCTTGAGGTCAATCCCTGTGCCGTTGTCTGGCTCAGTTAAGGCAAATGCCACAAGTGCATCGCCTCTCGCCAGGGCAGGCAGCCAGTATCTCTGCTGTGTCTCCCGCCCGTGTTCGAGCGCACGCCAGATGCTGTTTGACACATGGACAATCATGCGGATGGAACCGTGACAGTGGGAAACCTCCTCTAAGATGGGGAAGTAAAGAGACAATGGCAGCCCCTCACCGCCTGCCCATTTTGGCAGAGTCAGGCGGCAGAATCCGAGTTCCCGTAACCTGGCCCACAGTGAGGAGGGAATCTCACCCGTACGCTCAATTTGTTCCGCAAAGTCGGCAGCCTCTTCGGCTCGAAACTGAATAACGCGCTGACGAATGGCCTCTGCACGTTCCTGTAACGCAAGACCCTGCGACGATGTATTGTCGAAAGGGAACTCCTCCGAATCAGCCACGATGTTCTCCTCCAAAAAGTTCGTCGTCTTGAAGTTGTCGGCGTAAATCTTTCTTTTTGATTTTTCCTGAATGGGTTAAAGGCAACGCATCGAGGAATATAAGACGATCGGGAAATTGAAACTTTGCCAGCCCGTGTTGACTGAGGAAATTGCGCAATTCAGCTGCTTGAAACGGCTTGAAACCTTCCTTTAGAACAATACACGCAACGGTTTGTTGTCCGAGTGTTTCATCCGGCGCGCCGACAACAGCTACGTTTTCAATCGATGGATGGAGGGCACATGCATCTTCAACTGCCTTCGGATCGACCTTTGTGCCGCCCCGGTTAATGATGTCGTCCGCACGGCCCATGAACACGTACCGCCCGTTTTCGTCTTGTCGCAGCAAATCTCCGGAGTGAAACCATCCATCGGTATCCCACTGTCTGGCAGCGGCCTCGGGATTGTGGTAGTAGCCGGCACTGAAGTTTGGCCCACGGCTCCACATCTCCCCTGGCATACCCTGTGCAACCTCGTTTCCATGCTCGTCTACGAGTTTCACTTCTGTCCCGGGAATTGCGAAACCGACTGTGCTGCTGATGGCTTCAATCGGATCATCAGGCCGCGTACTGGTGGCGAGAAACCCTTCTGTCCAGCCAAACATGGCACCGACCGTAATCCCCGTGTTTTCCTGAAGCCTCTGCAAGATGGCACTTGGTACGGGGGCTCCAGCGTAGATGAACAGCTTTACCGATGAAGTATCTGTATCTGTCAGCCCTGGTGCATTTGCGACGTGTATCACGTGGGGCGGGGCACCGACAATGTACGAGGGGCGCTCGTCTGAAACCCATTTGAGCAAGCGCGGTGCAGAGAATCGGTCGAGAAGCAATACTCGTCCCCCGGTTGCAATCGGCATCATGACGCCGGCGAGCATTCCGGTTTGATGACAGATGGGGGCGACGTCAAGCGTGGCCTCACCGGATCGGAATCTAAATACACTTGCATACGCACGGGATGCCCACAAGTAGTTTGCATGCAATTGAACAACACCTTTAGGCGAACCCGTGGTTCCTGAGGTAAACACCATGATGAACGGATCGAGTGCTGATGGCTGATTCGCGCTTAGTTCTGCTGGGGAAAGATAGGCGTTTGTCGAGCGCAGCTGTTCGAAGGTCAAAACATCGGAAGGCGCAGCAGTCTGATTTCCTTGAAGGACGAGGTGCTTTAAATGGGGCAGGTCGGGTTGAATGGTCTTCGCGGTTTCAAACACGGGTTCGCCCCGAAAACTGTCGGGTCCAATCCAGACCGAAACTTCAGCTTTCGATAAACTATACTGCAAGGCTTGCAGCCCTAGATCGACCTGCAGTAAAACAGCCACTGCACCAATCCTTCCGGCTGCAAAGACTGCCACGACGTAGTCCAGACAGTTTGGCAATTGAATGGCGACCTTATCGCCCTTTCTGACACCCAGTTGGTACAGGGAGGCCGCAGTGGAGTTGACCTCTTGCCATAGCTCTTCGTATGTAAGACTCCGCTTTTCATCCTTATGCAGGTAATGCGGATACTTCCGTACGTCCGCCTGAAGCACATCGATAAAGGACTCTTCCGTCCATACCTTTTGCTCCAGATACGACTTGGCCCGCTGTTCGGTCAGAATCATACCTGGAAAATATATCATTTTCTGTCATCTCCTTAATGGAGGCGTTTATCTAGATATGCCACTACACCAGCAACAGTGGCTAACTGCCCAAAGTCGGCATCTGGTATTTCCAGATCAAACTCGTCCTCAAAGGCCACGGCTAGTTCAGTCAAATCAAGAGAGTCTGCACCGAGGTCATCAACAAAGTGACTGTCGGGTGTCACAGATTCTGCTGTGACCTGCAGGTAGTTCACTACTACGTTGCGTACCCGTTCTGCGATTTGTTCCTTCGTGAGTGGATTTGCCACCAATCATCATCTCCAATATTAAAGTTTGTTGCGCTGTTGACTCGCAACCAGAAGTAAGTAACTCGAGAGAGGTAATGGAGTAGGATTCCAAAAAAGCATATCACTTCGATTTTTCCTGAACAAGAAACCGGGTATCCTCACGTGAAATATAAGAGCGCTGAGAGACGTTCTTTAGACAATGCAGTTGAGCGTCCGTTTTTTCACCGATCTCCGCAACTGCGGATACAATATCTCGAGACTTCCATTTGGAGGGGAACTTGTGCCACGGCTAAAACCAGAGAAATTGCATGTCCGTTTCATGACAGGCTCAACACCTGAAGGGCCGATTGTGCCACGTCGATATACGCTGACCCATTCGGATCGAACCGGTGACCTGTACTTAACCATCGGGCCTGATTATAACCACGACCAACTGAAGGGGATCTACGCTCGGTTGATGCGCGATGAAGTGCTCGGTGAGTGGAAAGAGGTGGGGGACTCTTATCTCCTGGAGATTTATGTGCATGTCAGCGGTGGGCGTGTCATCGGGAGTGCAAAGTGGAGAAACAAGATTTTACATCGAGAAATGCCACTTGTTCTTGAAGGGATTACTTACGCGGAAGAGTATCTTTTGCGGAAACACCCCGTTTTAGAGGATGCTGACATACGAGTCCATTTTCAGTCTCACCAAGAGAAATACAACACTACAGAGGATTTTGGAACAGTGAAAGATTACAGGCATTTCGCCCGTTAACCGCCACAGCGCGATTGGCAAATCTACACCAACCGGATGCAGGATGCGTTAAGCATGAGGCCGACCCGATGAGTCGGCCTTTTTATCGTCTTCTGTTCCAGAAAACTCTGTTTACCGATTTACAAACTCGGATATAAATTGTATAGTCATCTTAACGTTATTATTCCGATGTATATAAAGGAGATAAATGCAGTGTGGTTTCTCGGATTAATATTGAGTTATACCTTGGTGTTATTGCTTCTGAGTCAGCACTCCAAGCGCAAGCAGCAGTCGGCGGGGCAGTTTCTGGACGGAGGGCGACGATTCGGAGTGTGGAATGTCTTTTTGATGATGACTGCCATGTGGGGAGCATCGATGTTCTCGGTTGAACTTGATACCGGATACGTATCCGGTTTGTCCGCGATCTGGTATGGTATCTCAACGATTGTATCGTCATTGTTGGTGGCATCTATCTGGTTGCGTCCCTTTCGTAAAATCGGTTATTTGACCAATTCAAATCTGATAGGGCGTCGGTACGGCACAAAAGCCCGCGACTTCGCGGCCCTCGTAATTGGTCTTACGTTCCCGATTTTTGCCATGAAGAATGTGCTGGCAGCTGCGTCGTTTCTGCACGTGATGGCAGGGTGGAACTTGGCTACCGTCCTGATTGCCACGACGGTGTTGGTCATTATCTATGTATCCCTCGGTGGGCTCTGGTCACTCGCCTATGTGCAGGTCGCAAATCTGGCAATATTTACGCTTGGCCTTGCTGTAGCTGCGTATTACGGTTTGAAGAACCACTCGGTCATGTCTATTCCTGTACCGCATCAATCGCAATTTCATGGACTGATGGGGGCGGGCGTTGGCACGATTCTCGTTTGGTTTGGCATGAATATCTTGAATTCGGTCAGCGCTCAAGCAGAATTTCAGACGATTGCAGCCGCTAAAGACGTTCGCAAAGGAAAACTGGGTGTTTACCTGTCGTCAGGAGCCCTGCTCGTTTTCGCGATTGTTCCTGCACTGCTTGGAATGGCTGCACGAGAACACGTTGAATTTACGAACAGCGGCTTACTTGCGTTTCCGGTGTATTTGCGACTCGTTGCACCACACTGGGCTGTTGTTGTGGTTGGTCTCGGCTTTTGGGCGGCAGCACTCATCTGGTGTGCCCCTCTGATGTTTTCCGGTGCTTCGAGTTTTGGCCTTGATTTCTTTAACCGTAAAGGACTGTCTCATAATGCGGTGGCAGTCCGTAACTTTACGCGCTTATCGATGCTCATTCAGGGCGTCTTTATCGTTGTCTACGCTCTTGCCAGACCCGGTCAGTTGGCGTGGTGGGCAGTCTTTGGTCTGACCTTGAGAAATGCTGCCGTTGTCGGCCCCACCATCTCCTTCTTGCTATGGCCCGCCGTCCGAGAAAGAACGGTCTTTGCATCGATGATCCTTGGTGTTGCGAGTGGGCTTGGCTGGAATGCCGTGACAGACTTTTCCGCGACCCGGTTTGCCCTCGACATAAACCCAATGTGGGTGGGTACCGGTATCTCCATGTTGGTCATTATTGCAGGAACACTACTCGAGAACCGCGGCAACATTCGATTGAGTCAGGAGCGTATAAAGAGATGGTTAGGTATCGGGTTTGCCATAGTCGGTACCGTGTTCTTTGCACTCAGTGTTTTCCTGAAACACGTTTCGCTTCAATCGCTGTTTGGGGCAGACCTCTTCCTAGGGATTTTGTTCTGGTTCTTTGCGATCATGATGTTGACGCAGACCGGGGAGGAGTCGGTCGGTCAAGTGGAGCAAACGAACGTTGCAGTAAATGCATAGCGCTTCCTAGTTCGGCGAAAGTTTTAAAATAGTTCGTATAATCCTCGCGTTTTTGTGAACTTCCCATTATAATAACTGGTATAACGACAGTAACTTACCAATATCAATTGGTTACGACAATTATCGTGTTTGCTAGTCAACGCCTGCCAAGGCTGAAATTCTGGCGATAAGTCTGTCAGAGCGACTTATTGCCAGGCCAGGTTCCATAATACCGTGCTCTATTCCGCTTGTGACAGCTCCCACGAAATCATCAGCTGACATGTCAAAGAGACCTAACGCATTGTTCCCACGATACCAAAACCTATTGTGTCGGTTTCGCACATGCTCATCTCTCCATCTGAGAACTCCACTCCTAGACGTGTGATTTAACTCTTCATTCTATTTTCTGGGTTGACTTTCTGACAGTTTGAAAGGAGAGAACCGCGTGAATCAGCTGCAACCTCCTATTCATGCCGGATGGGCATGGCATTTTGACTGGCTGAACCTATCGGCAGCGGATTTAATTGTCGTTGCCTTGATGGTCATTGTTTTTGTCCTTGCTCTTGTCATCCCATTCCCGGGAGGTCGAGATAAATGAGTAAAAACTTGACTCGAACCATGCGAGACTGGATTGAGAACAACGTTCCGATGGACCATCTCTTACCCGATACGCTTCCGATCTACGTTAATTCTTATGTGTACATGTTTGGCATCCTGACGCTTGGGTCATTCGTCTGGTTGATTGTCACAGGTACCGTTCTGGCCATTTTTGGACCACAGTGGTGGCATGTTTCGCCTGTCGGGCATTTTTTCAACAGTATGCACTTTTGGTCTGTGCAGGCGTTTTTTTTCTTTATGGTGTTGCACCTTTGGGCCCAGTTTATGATGGCTGCGTGGCGCGGGGGGCGACACTGGACTTGGATTGGCGGTTGGGTCCTGTTCTTGGTATCGATTGTTGCCGGGCTGACCGGGTATCTGTCGCAAAACAACTTCGACTCCCAGTGGATTGGGGTGCAGGGGAAGGATGCGATTAACGCGACCGGGGTTGGCGGTTTCTTTAATCTCTTGAATTTCGGTCAGATGTATGGGTTGCATATCTTTGTCATTCCGCTGGTTCTCGTCTTCTTTTTGGCGTTTCACATTCTGCTTGTTCGCAAGCACGGGGTTGTAGAACCGCTCCCCAATGAGGAAGGAGCTGGCCCGAATGAATCACCCCGTTCGTGACTACGCCAATGACCGATATCCACAGAAGCCGTACGATCTCGTTCGAGAGATGCTGGTTGCTCTCGGCATTATTGGTGTACTTGTCATTATTTTGGCTGTGGTGTTCTCAACACCCGACGTTCCACCTCTGACAGCCAAGCAAGTATCGCAGCAAGCACCTTCCTTGCTGGTGCAGACGGCGCTGGATGACCTGTCAAAGCAAGACCCGATTTCAACGTACGGCCCTCCCTACACCAATACACCTGGTGCGGCACAAAGTTTGGGGTTCTTCTCTCCGCAATCGTGGGCCGGGGTACAGTTGCCGATGAACCCTGCACAAGAAGAGGTCATTGCTCCACTTGAGAAGATCCTGCCCATTGACCCTGTCTTGAAGCAATCCATCGAAGCTTGGAACAACGCCTCTGCGAAACAGCAGACAGCTTGGACAGGCGCAGCGTCGAAGCAATTGCAAAAAGCAGTGGTTACGTCAACGAGTATTCAGTGGCCGGGCAATCCGTCCCAGTACGGACCGCTTCCACAACTGATGGACGCCTACTTGTCGTTGGCGAACAGCGGACTTTTGGAATCTGCCATTGACGGGGCAGGGGGGCCAATGCCGTCAACAGATCGAACGACGTCGCTGTTGTTGTTGCAAGGTCAGCCAGATGCCCTGTACGCGGATAAGCTTGATATGACTGGCGACGAGTGGGGGATTATCAAGGAGACGGGGAACTACCCTGGTGCCGTTTGGCTCTGGTACTATACCCTCCTCTATCAGATTCCGCCGTTTAACAACTCGAGCGCAGCGGACTTACTAGTCGTTTTGACCGTTTTCTTAGTGACATTCGTTCTCATCTTGGTCCCGTTTATTCCAGGGCTGCGATCGATACCAAGAATGCTGGGCGTCTACCGGTTGATCTGGCGCAGTTACTACCAAGAGACCCGCAAAGGAGGGAACAAACATTGAAAAACCGTTCTATCTTGATGCCGCCCATCTGGCTCGCCCTCGTCCTGTCATTTGTGGGCATCATCGGCATGAACCTTGTCTACCAAAGTTTGACGAGCGGCGGTGTGGTGAAGGGGATTGTCGGCGGAGTACTGCTTGTGTCAGGTGTCATCACCGTGGGCACACCCCTTGCCTTCGCTCGTATGTACCGGAAAGACTTTCGTAAAACGAAACAACCTTGAGCGAAGAGGCAATACGATGCATCGAGGGCCTTCTTTAGATTCAACCATTGGTGGTTTGATGAAGTGAGAAAAGTCTAACATGTCAATTAGAATTCAATATACAATACAAGAGTGAACTGGGGGAGCTACAGCCCAGTTTGAAACAGGCATCGGCAACTTCATCGTGTACATAGACAGAGTGCTGTCCGTACACGCGTGGCGATGGGGGTTAACCGTGGGTTCCCGCATGCTATTGGTGTTGAGAGCGCGCGTCGGACTGCATGGCCGATCACACAAATAGGAGGTAATCGCATGGCTGACGAAGAAAATAAGGCAGAAGGTACAGGCGGATACTTCAAGATTGGCGAAAATGTGGTGGAAGTTCAGGGGGATTTTCAGCCGCAGTTTCTGAACATTAAAGACGTACCATTACTTGATGTGGTGGAAGGGCTCGGCTTGAAACCTGTATTCGGGGAGAAAATTCTCTTGAGTTTTGTCCACATGGAGCCGAACAGTGTTGCTCCGGTTCACTCACATCCCGAAGAACAGATTGGGACGATGATTGAGGGCGAGTACGAGTTTGAGCTCAACGGAGAGAAACGAATGATCCGCAAGGGAGATGTCTACATCGTTCCGCCAGGTGTACCTCATGGTGCGAGAACTTATGACAAGCCCTGCTTGGCTCTTGATATATTCTCGCCACCCCGCAGCGGGTACCGTGTGATGATGGATGAAGCACTGAAAAAACAAGCAGAGAAAGAAGATGACCAGGAATGAGCGAGACAAACCCCAAAAATTCAGCACAGGGTCCGTCACCAAAACAGGAGATTCAAGGTGGCTATTGTTTTTTTCAAGGCCAGATCATGCCGCTTGAGGACGCGAATGTAAACATCTCCACACACGCGCTTAACTATGGGACAGGTTGTTTCGAGGGTATTCGGGCCTACTGGAATGGGGAAACAGAGCAGCTTTACATTTTGAAAGGCCTCGAACACTACAAACGCTTTGTAAACTCTTGCCGCATTTTGAAGATTACTTGCCCATATACGGCAGAAGAGCTGCTTGCGTACACCAAACAGATCCTTGAAAAGAACAATTATCGAGAGGATGTATACATCCGACCACTAGCCTTTAAAGCAGCCCGTGTCATCAAAGTTACCCTTTCAGGTTTACGGGATGAGGTCGCAATCTTTACGGTCGCAATGGGTGACTATGTGAAGACAGAGGGCCTGTCTGCTGTGGTGTCAAATTGGCAACGGATCGCAGATAATATCATTCCTTCCCGCGCGAAAGTGACTGGGGCGTACATCAACGCCGCACTGGCAAACGATGCCGCAACAGCAGATGGGTACGATGAGGCACTGATGCTCTCAGTCGACGGACAACTTTCCGAAGCGAGCTCTTCTAATTTTTTCATGGTACGAGACAATGTCTTGATAACAACACCGGTCACTTCAGACATCCTTGAAGGGGTCACGCGTCGAGCTGTGATTCAGCTTGCGAAAGACCTTGGAATTGCCTATGATGTGCGTCCGATTGACCGCACGGAGCTGTACATCGCAGATGAGATCTTCTTGGCTGGCACGGGGGCACAGATTGCATCGATTACCTCAGTCGATCGCCGTCAGGTCGGTACCGGGGAGACCGGCCCCATCACTAGACAACTGCAGGAACTGTATTACCGGGCTGTGCGCGGTATGGATGAGAGGTATGCGGACTGGGTGACGCCCGTCTACGCCTAAGCGGGGCAGTGGCAGACTCGTCCAAAGCCAACACTGCTACTGCAGAAGGCTGCGTCTGTATCGATGTCTTTTCGCCGCCGTGCGAAGCGTTCAAGGAACTGATGGACAAGCAAAAGGAGGCGGGAATGTGAAATACTTAGCGACGTTGACCATCATTGACCAGGAAAAACACCAAGCGTCTCGCCCGGCACACCTCAAGTACGTGAGCGAGTTGTATGAGCAGCGCAAGGTCTTTGCAGCAGGTCCGTTCCCAGATGGAAAAGGCGGGTTGGTCATCTATGACTGTGATTCAGATGACGAGGCAAAGCGACTGGCGAATGCGGATCCAGCTGTAACGTCCGGTGCACGGACAGTCGAGTTACGGGCATGGACGACACTCGACTTGCCGCTTCATTTTTAACTTGGGCGGGGCGCTGCGGTGAGTAGGCCGAAGTAGAGAGACTCGTTACGATGCTGTGGTCATCCGCCAATATATACATGACGGGACAAACCATTCTCGCGGGCGACGGCATCATCACGGCACTGTAAAACATGGTTGAAGAGCAACGGCCTGGGGCATATCTGTTAAAGCCCCAGGCCTGTGTTTTAAGAGAAGGCTTACTTGAGTTGTGCTTTTTGGTGGTTGTTGCGTCGAATCAGGTGCACGATGAACCAAATCACTCCAACCGGGACTACCCACGGCAAAAGCCATGCAAGAGCACTCAGCAAATCAAATCCGACACGCATCATGAAGTGGAAAGAATTTACTGCTGCCATCCAAAATGGCTGAGGTGTCTTGGGTATTACTGTGGCGGAAGGGTACAGAGACACATTGATTGTGGCATATTGAACACTGCCGTCTAACTGGTGCAGTTGCTGGTTTAGGTTTGAGACCTGACTGTTAACTTGAGACAGAGCCTGTTGAATTTGGAGCATGTCAGACATTTTTGCAGCTTTACCAAACAACTCGGTGTAGGCCTTAGCTTCACTCTGAAGTTCCGAAATCTGCGCCTGCAGGTTATTGTGATTGGACGTGACATCTTGTCCTGACTGTGTAACCGAGCGCACCGTGCCAAGTGACTGGATCTTGATGATGACACCTTGAAACTGACGCTCCGGCACCCTCACAGTCATACTTTCAAAATCTTGGCCTTGGCTTGGAGTAGATGACTGGATGGACTGAACATAGCCCCCGGTAGCAGAGGTTATCTGGGTAATGGCGTTTGCCGTGTCACTGAGATGCGCGGACGAAAGATCGATATTCGCTGTTTTGATTACAAGACGACCTGAAGCCCTCGTGGGGACTGCAAACTTGGTCGATGGGGCGACAGACGGTGCAGCGTATGAAGCACTGGAATCCGCAGCGGCACTGCCACTCGCCTCTGTGGCACCCGATGTCGCTGAAGTCGTTGTGCCAGCCGACATAGATGTGCTGGAAGATTGGCTTGAA
Organism: Paenalicyclobacillus ferrooxydans; assembly: GCF_001399675.1. Classification (GTDB taxonomy): domain Bacteria; phylum Bacillota; class Bacilli; order Alicyclobacillales; family Alicyclobacillaceae; genus Alicyclobacillus_B; species Alicyclobacillus_B ferrooxydans. The sequence goes on along the minus strand of NZ_LJCO01000097.1, from coordinate 511 downwards.
GATGCCGCAATGCCACCGGAGCGCGGAGCGTGTGCGGCGTAAGAAAATAATGCTGCCAATACCATGATTCCAATGACGATTCCTATGACTTGAGCTACTCTCGAATTTCCTCGTAACCGTGTTGCAAAGTTCAGACGCCAACCTCTCCACCTAGTTCTCAACACTATTCCTCCCTGACTTACAACACTTGCTTTCTCCTACTGACGCAGAAGCCAGCATCGTTGGTTACAGTGATCGGAGAAAAATTTCCCCTGCACACGAATTTTTTAAAACCGTTTCACCAGAGGATTCGTATAACAAGTTGGGTATCAGTTGGATGGATTTAAGTTGTTGGGGCGGTAGAAATGTTGAGGAGGAGAAACCATGCAAAGCTTAGGGAAGGCAAGTTAGAGTCTCATGTAGTGGTGTAAATTCCAAGGCTGGATCTTGACGAGAAAGCCATCGAGTGCAATCTACTAAAGGTGACGAGCAAATAGTAGAGGAGGCACGTCGATGGCTTCTACAGACAAGA